>NZ_JAEKFL010000001.1:3665000-3792784 GCF_016650625.1 Pseudomonas sp. TH49 | reverse complement strand
AAGGACCGCGCCGAGCCACTGGTGTTACAACAAGGCGAACCCACAGAAGCTTTCGAATGGTTCAAGGTCGACCGGGCCATTGGCAATGTGCGCAATCAAGGGAAAGACTTACTAAACCCTAAAGAGGACTAGCGGTCGATTTTCGAGCGCTTTCGGCGACTTAAAACACCTTTTATTTCTTTATTTCTTTATTTCGTCATTTCGTCATTTCGTCATTTCGTCATTTCGTCATTTCGCTAATTCGCTAATTCGCTAATTCGTTAATCCACCATTAAATAAATATCCTTCCGATATCCTTTTGATACTCAGATTTGCAAAAGCACTAGTGCAAGCGTGAAGATATCGCGCCCCTATACACCCTTTGCCCTATGACAGGGCGTTTTATACACCCATCACCCTAGTACAAAGCTCTCCTATACACCCATTGCCCTATAACACCTTACAAGATCAGCTTAACGAGCTGAGACTTGACGAGACGCTACAATTAAAACTAAGGTGCCACCCAAGCAAATCACCACTGCAATATCAAACGGCGCTTCCCAACGTCGCGACCTTATTTACATTACGAGAAGCCAATGAAATACATTAGCTATGCACGCCTTTGCCTTATTTTCGCAATTGAGTTAGTTCGACTGCTGCAGCTTCTCGTTAAGAAAAGTCCATGGTGATAGTTAAAACAATCCGCCCAACGCTACCGGCTCCCAATTCATGATCACCAGCTCGCCACTGATTTCGGCCTTCCCCTGCCGCTGGTTGGTAGTGGTGTAGCGAATGTCCAGCGTCTCGAAATGAAAGCCTTCGAATACTCGCCGGATGTCAGGGTGGTCGTTGATGCTGACCATCACCTTGCCTTTGCAACGGCGCATGAAGTCGGCCATCCGCTCGTAGTTCTCGAACGGAAAGTCCACCCCGTAACCTGCGGTCTGCCAGTAAGGCGGGTCCATGTAATGGAAGGTATGGGCGCGGTCGTAACGTTCGGCGCATTCAAGCCAGGGGAGATTTTCGACGTAGGTGCCGGACAGGCGCTGCCACGCAGCCGAGAGGTTTTCCTCGATGCGTAGCAGATTGATAGCCGGGGCAGTCGTCGCCGTGCCGAACGTCTGACCCGAGACCTTGCCGGCAAAGGCATGGTGCTGCAGGTAGAAGAACCGGGCGGCGCGCTGGATGTCGGTGAGGGTTTCGGGGCGGGTCATTTTCTGCCATTCGAACACCTGCCGCGAGCTGAGCGCCCATTTGAATTGGCGCACAAACTCTTCAAGGTGGTTCTGCACGACGCGGTAAAGCGTGACCAAGTCGCCGTTGATGTCGTTCAGGACTTCGACCGGCGATGGTTGGGGCTTCATGAAGTAGAGCGCGGCACCGCCGGCAAAGACTTCGACATAGCATTCGTGTGGCGGAAAAAGCGGAATGAGGCGGTCGGCCAGGCGGCGTTTGCCGCCCATCCAAGGGATGATGGGTGTAGACATAAAAAGCAAGACCTTTACTGTATGGATAAACAGGTGCTAGGCTCGCCGCGCTTTGTGCACGGAGCAAGAGCCTTGGCTGGACTTGCAGGGACCATCTGCAGGGACGGCGGTCGATCCGGATGTTGACGCATCCGGACCGGCCGCTCTTTTTCACTTCAGTGTTGAGACTTCTTTGGCATATGCCTGACAGGCCGCGAGGGCAATCAGCCCTCGGTCCCCGTCATCGGTGACGCTGATAATTCGTTGAGCATGCGCTGGGTCAAGTTCGACTCTTGCGGGGCCATGAACCACGCCGCCGGTGGCGGTGGTGGCTGACATCGATCCGTTGCCGGCGCCGGTGGCGGCGTCGAGTAGGACTGACAGGCGCAGATCAGCAGTGGCAAGGCGGTCGCGCAGGCGACCTTGATCACGTTGGACATCGCTCAAGGCTCGGTAATGGGTTTGTTCGCTGGTAGCCAGGCGCTGCTCGAGCGCGAGGCGTTTATCCTGTTCGGCACGCTGCTGCGCGGCCGAGGCCTGATTCAGTTGGTTGAGGGTTTCGGTGTGGAGTCGGGCCTGCTCTGCGAGCTGTTTACCGTAACGCCAATCCTGGACTTGCCAAGAAATGGCCGTGGAACCACCGACTAAAACGGCCAGCAGCACACATTTGGCCACCAGCCGATACGGCGTCGGGATCAGTTCGCCGAGACGCATAGCACCGCCCTCGCCCGCCCCCACAACTCCAGCCGATCTTGCAGGCCATTGAGGCCGCCGTTGATCCGGCGGGTGATCGTGTTGAATTCGTTTTGATCGGCCAGCGCGTTCAGCCCATTCACCGACCAAAACCACGCGGCCGACTCGGCAGCCCACTGCGGCAGCTCCAGCAGTTCAGGCGTGCGCAGCAATCGCTCGTCGCCAAACAGCGCCAAGCTGCAGCGCAGGTAATTGTCGTGGCCGGTGACCTGGATCAGGCCGCGACCGCGATAGCGCTGGCCATCACCATCCGCTGCCGGCGTGTTGCCCAGTTTCGCAGCCAGATTGCCGGTGTCGTATTTGCTCAGGTACTGGTCGCCGCCCAGCTCCCGGACGTACTGTAGCTGACCCGACTCGTGACCGACTTGCGCCAGAAACGCGGCTTGGCGTTTCGGCGTGTTGATCTGTCGATGGGCCATGGCTGCGTTGAGGGCGGATACAAAAACGCCCGCTTGGCGGCGGGCGTTGGGCATGATGCTTTGCAGCTGTTGTTCAGTGATGGACATTACAAACTCCAGACATAAAAAAACCGCACTCAGGCGGCGATGGGATGCGGTTACTGTTTCTCGATGTTCACCACCTTGAGCGGTGCTTTTGGCCCTTTCTTTTTCTTGCCCTTGGATTTACCGGCTTTGCCGGCGTTGCATTCGACTGTGGTCGACCAGCCGGACTGGGTGAACACCTGCTCGACCGAATCCGCCAGGTATTCGCCATCAAGCCCGACCTTGAAACCCTGAGCGATGATCGGACGCTCGGCGAAGATGTCCGTCCGGCCGGGCATTTCAAGCCGCACATCGGCGGTCGAGCGGTTGAACGCCGACAGACGTGCCTTGGCCGCCGCTTCAGCAGCGCCCTTGTCTGGGTAGATATGGCGGTCGGTATGCACTGCCGGCAATCCGTCCGGAGCGTCATCGTTGTCGATGGTAACCACCGCGAGCTTGCCGTTCTTTTTGTCCTGATGCTTGGTCGCCACCGCCTTGTGCGAATTGCGATCGCCGAGACTGAATTGCCAGCGGCTGAGGTCGCGCCGGGTCAGGGTAATGGCGCCAAACGCCTTGCCGCTAGCAGTCTGGCCACCTTGGCGCGGCATCACCAAGAGCTTGCCGTCGGCGACCTTGGCTGTGCAGTCGTATTGCTTGGCCAGCCGGGTGATGAAATTAAAATCGGACTCGTTGAGCTGGTCGACCCGGGCAACCTTGGTCGATACCGGACACACCGGCGTCCAGCCATTGCGCGCGGCGACGTCAGCCACGATCTTCGACAGCGGCACGTCTTCCCAGCTTCCGCTACGGATGGTCTTGCCACTGCCACGCATATCGCTGGCCTTGCCCTTGATCACGATGGTGTCCGGTGGGCCTGACACCTCGACCGTGTCCACGGTGTAACTGCCCATTCGCACCAAGGTCGTTTCGGCATAGCCCAGGTAAATCTCGATTGAGCTGCCGCGTCGTGGCAATTGCACTTGCCCGTCACGGTCATCGATGCGCAGTTCAAACTCGTCGGACTCCATGCCCGGCTTGTCAGAGGTACGCAGTTGCAACAGCCGATCATTGATCTTGGCCGTGACATCGGCCCCATCGGCGACGATTCGAAACATCGGTGTCATGGATTTTTCCCAATAAAAAGCCCGCACAGGGCGGGTCAGAAAACAACGTGTCGTAACGCATAACGCGGCGGCGCGTGAGTGACGACATCGCCCGGGATCAATCCCACAAGCTGACGCCCTCACTGGTCGGACTCGGCAGATCCGGCAGGACGATGATCACGCCCAATCGGAACGGTTGAGGCTCATCGGCTAGCCCCTGATTGGCATCGAGTACGGCCTCGACGCTGCCATTCAGATGGCCGTAAACGTTGTTGCAAATGACATCGAGCATGTCGCCATCAGACGTCCTGCATGTCGTCGCCATAGCGCTCAAACTCCAAAGTGAAGCCCTGTTTGCGAGCAATCCCGCCGTGCAGCAGCGCGGACTGTTCCTCGTTGATGTTTTTCAGGCACCACGTACCGATCACCTCGCCATAGCCAGTGGTCAACGTCAGCGGCTGAAGCCTGGCACCGATGGAACGCAGCGTGTCGAGCTGCTTCAATCCGCCTTTGAAGCCTGGGTAGATCGTGCCCTTGAGCGTCAACTTTTCATCACCCATACCGATGGCCTGCTTCGCCGGGCGGCGCGTCAGCCGCTCCTGCGAAGCCCACCGGAATTCGGTTGAACGACTGAGCTCATCAAAGGCCGCCGTGTCCAGGTTGAAGTAATACGGCTCAATTTTCGGATCGCGCGGCTGAATGATCATCAGGTGGGGGAACGGCTTCACCGCCTCCGGCGCCGGCGTAGCCTCACCGGCAAAGGAACTGGTGGGCACGATGTTGGCCAGCGACGGACTGACCTTGCCGGCGACGTTGTTGATCGCCGTGGCCGCCTTGCCCGCCTGCTCCTTCAACGTGCCCAGCCGATCCTGCACTTCAGCCGCCGCCCGGGTGGCGCGGCCGTACACCGCCACCACCTGACCGACTTTGGCCTGAGCCGCATCGACGCCACGCATCACCCGCTGAAGTTTGGCGCCAATAGCTGGACCAACAAATGGGATGTTCTCCAGCTCGGACGCAGCGCCGGTCAGTTCGCGAATCGCGCCGTTGACCGGAGTCAGCATGCCGTCAGCACTGCGCCGCCCGGTTTCCGCTGCCTCGACCAGATACTTCAGGCTCGATTGCATGCTCTCCATATAAGCCATGAGGCCTCCTTACACATGGGGTTCGTCGTACAGCTTGGCGGCATTCTGCTTCGCAGCGCCTTCCATCATTCGCTGCATGTGCGGCAGCAGATCCTGCGCCAAGGTTTGCGGGTCTTTGACATCACCTTGCACCGTGACAGGCATGCTCAGTGAATACTGGAACTGCTGATCCACCTTGGCCGGCTCCGGCTTCGCCGCCTCCTTGGGCTGGATGGCCATCGCCGCCGACTTGAGCGGCGCCGTCACTGCCATCGAGCGCGCGACATCCCCCAGCACCGGGCCTTGCTGCGCCGCTGACGCCATCATGAGCGGCGTGGTCGGCACCGGCGCCTTTGCCGTTTGTTCGGGCTTTTCATCCTCTCCACCGAACAGCGACTTACCCAACGACCCGCCCAGCGCCGCACCGCCCTGACTGCCCAGGTAAGCACCGATCATGCCGCCAATAGCGGTGCCGATGATCGGCACAACCGAACCGATGGCGGCGCCTGCTGCTGCACCGGCCATGGTGCCTGCCAGGTTGCCAGCGGCCGAACCGTAACCTTCGGCTTTTTCGTCCTTGGTCTTGGCGTTTTGAAAGGTTTCAAGCGCCATCGCGCCGGACTCCAGCAGCGTGCCGCCAGGAATGATCTTGGCCGCCTTGCCGACCTTACCGACGGTTCCTGCGACGACGCCGAGCTTGGACAACGCCCCACTTGGAACGGAAGGGACTGATGGCGATGGGATCGAAACAGGGGGACGTGAAACCGGAACAGGGGGACGAGGCACAAAAGGGCGAGGACCTCTCGAACTCGGCAACGACCGGCGCCGAGCGCTGCGCCTTGACCCACGTCCACGTCGGCTCGATTCGCCCGACGCATCCACACCGCCACCCATTGCGCCGGCATTGACGACAAAAACCTTCTTGACGCCGTCGTTACCTGCACCACTTTCAGTACCAAGGCCACCGCCTGTTGCCGCATCCTTCACCCGCGAAACAACATCCAGGCCAGTCGCTACTAGATCAAGTTCTCCGGGGTTTTTATTTGGGGCTTCGCTCCCATTCCTGCCACCGCGCGACCCACGCGCAAGGTTTAGCAGCCCCTTGCTGATTTTGATCGTGCTGAAGATACCTTTTAAGGCGATCAGCCCCGCCCCGACCGTGGCGATACCGGCAACCACCCCGGGCGCGCTATCCGTCAGCGACGTAATGCCTTTAGTAACCTTGGTCAACAACTCGGCCACGGTGTCCGTCACCGGGCGCAGCGCATCGCCGACGCTGCGCATGGCGTCATCCATCGACTGGGCCATTTCCGCCCATTTCTGCGATGACGACTCGCGCCGCTCGGCGAGGTTCTTGTCGAGGATCCCGGTGGCGTCACGCGAATCGTTCTTGAGCTGGCTGTACAGCCCCTTGTTCTGCATGTAGGCCGACAGTGCGGCCTTGACCTGCATGTCGGCGAAAAGGTCACCGGTGCGCAGGGATTCTTCCAGCGAGGCCATCATGGCCTTGGCCTTATCGGGGTTAGCTTCCTTGCTGATTTTTGACGTCGCTTCGGCCATGGCCGCCGCACGCTTCGGATCGGTCGCCTGAATGTATTTCTGAGCCAACGCCATGCTGGTCTCAAGCGTCGACATACCGTTTTGCAAACCGGTCTGCATCGATCCCTTGTAATCAATCCCGGCTTTTTCGTAAGCCTTGACCGTATCGGTCGAACCGATTTTGCCCATCCAGTTTTTCAGGTTGTTGGCCGCTTCGTCCGAACTGCCGGCCTGCTTCATCTGCACCTGCAACATGGCGCCCAGTTGCGTCACCGCGTCCAAGCCGGTGATGCCGTTGCTGGCCATGTTGGCTAGGAGTTCCGGAAACCACTTGGCCATATCAGCCGCTTCAAAGCTGCCCGCCTGCCCTTGGTAGGCAATCGCCTCCAGCGCCTGCTGCATCTGCTTAGGGTCGGTGATCTTGGCGTTCTGCCCCAGGGCGTTGATCATCTTCGCCGTGTCGACGCCGCTGGATCCCTGCCCCACGACAAACTTGGCCGCGACAGGCGCGTACTCCAGCGCCTTGCTCAGGTCCATACCGGCGCCGACCAACTGATTGACCACGTCGGCCACATCGTTGCGCGCCATGCCGGTGTCGCGTGAAGTGTCGATGATCTTGCGCGACATCTCCTGCTCTTGCGGCTTGTTGGCAATGCCGGCCTTGATCGCGATGTCTCGCACAATCGCGCCAAAATCAGCGCTGACCTTGGTCGGTACCACCATGGCACCGACACCGACCACCGCTGCACCGACGGCGCCCTTCATGCCCTTCACGCCAGAATCAATCTGCTGATGACCCTTGGCTTTCAGCTCGGCTTTGTTGGCCGTCTGCCCCATCGAGCGATAGGCTTTTTCCAGCCGGCCGACCTCGATCCCCTGCTTCTTCAAGCTGTCGAGGTTCGAGTTCAAACGGTTGAGTAATTTGGACGCGCCGGCAGCGCCGGTGTCGTGAGCCTTTTTCCATTCTTCGCGCAGGCGGATGGTGTCGCCAATCGTGCGCTGCAGCACGCGCGCTTTGTTGCCTTCAGCCTCAAGGCGCTTGATGCGCCCGGTCACATCCTTGAACGCGGCGCCGACCGTGGAACTGACGGCGCCGCCGATCACCAGCCCGAGGGCGAGTTTGTTTGCCATGTCATGGCCCCCATGTGCCCAGCACTACCGATGGCGGCTCAATCCGTGAGCCACCACACCATATCCGCGAACGGCATCGACTGGATCTCGGCGGCGGAAAATCCAGTTTCCGCCGCCAGACGTTTCGCCGCCGACTTGATCACGCTGGGGTTAAAGCCCGTCGTCGTTGTCCATGCGAAAATAGCCGGCCTGCAAGCGGTTAAAATCCACCAGCTTCAGCCCCTCCAGATCCGCCACACGCGCACCGGACAATGCAGCAAACAACACCAGCTCGCGCTGCTCATCATCGCCACCCACTTCACGGTTGGCCGCCCGCACGTCGCCCACGGTCGGCGAACGCAAGGCCAGCTTGTCGACGGTCACGCCGTTGATTTCACTCGGACACGACAGCGTTACCAGCACCTGATCGGTGGTCAGCGACAACCACGCCGGCATCGAGTCCGAATAATCGGTTTTCGGTACCAGGTGCGAATACGCCGTTTGCACGCGGCGATAATCCGTCAGCTTGAGGCCTTCCAGATCCTTCAGTCCGACTTCGGCGAGACCTGCGAACAGCATCAGTTCGCGCTGTTCATCATCGCCGTTGGCAGCACGATCAGCCGCGCGCACTTCACGCACGGTCGGGGTGCGCAGATTCAACGTCTCGACGTCGATGCTATTGGCTTGGCTTGGGCGGGTTAGCGTTACGACGGCACCGTCTGCACTGAGCGACAGCCAGGCTGGCAGGTTTTTAGCGATTGCTTGAGTCATCTGAATCTATTCCTTACAGGCCGAGCGCCTGGCGCACTTCGAGGAGTTGGTCTTTGCCGTCGATCACCTGAATGCCGGCGACCATGTCGATCTCGTACATCAGGCGCCCGTCGATTTCGAGCTTGTAGTACGTGACCGCAACGGCGTGTTTGATCTCGGCCGCATCACCGGCTTTCCAGTCACCGAGATCGACCTCTTTGAGGCGACCGCGCAGGGTGGCAACGACCGCTGTCACCGCGCCCTTTTGGCCCTTGAAGGCACCTCGGAACGTGGCGTTGAACGCCGTGCCGTCAGCCAGGCCGAAGTACTTCAGCGACTCGCGGCGCACGCCCTTGGTGACAAACGAGGCTTCCATTTTCTCAAGCCCCTGATCCATATCGATGGGGCCGGCCATGCCGCCGCCACGATATTCGTCAGTCTTAGTGGTCAGCTTGGGCAGCGTGAGGCTAGGCACGTCGCCGGAGAAGTTCACACCGTCGACGAACAGGTTGGTGTTGTACAAAGTCTGAGGAATCATTTGCTACGCCCCCTTAGGCTGCTTCAAGCACTTCGGTCATCCACTGATCGGTGACTTCAAAAAGGAAATTCGGGTTTTCTGCCGGCGGCACGTCGGTGAAACGAATACGCCAATACACCTTGCCCTGGGCGATCTGGCTGGCCGTGTTCAGTTCGGTGTCGGGGAACACTTCAAAGTTGATGATCGCGCCCTGAGCTTTCAGGTCGCGCATGAATGCATCCAGACCGTTGGTGACATCGGTCACGTAGGTCTTGGTGATCGAGCGGTCGACCGCCCATTTGTGCCCGGCCTGCACCGCGTCCATGAGAATGAACAGCGTGCGAACGCGGGTAACGAATGCCCACTTCGGATCGCTCGACAGCGTGCGGTTACCCCACAGGCGATAACCGTCGTCGCGAATGATCGTGGTGATATTGGCGTTGTTGAGCAGGTTGGCCCGGCAGGTCTCGTCGCCGTCCAGATACTCGACCGCACGGCCGGTGCCGGTGATGCCGGTCAACTCCTTGTTCGACGGTGAGGCCCAGAAACCGTATTCAGCATCCGTCCAGGCGAACAACCCCGCCGCCCAAGCCGAACCAGGCGCATCGACGGTCTTGCTGGTAATGGTGTCCCAGTACTTGACGCCCGGGTCGACCATGAACAGGTTGCGACTGCCGAAGTTATCGGCGTAGGCCATGGCAGCCTCGTCGGTCGTGCCGGGTCCGTCGATGATGCCGATGGCGCGCAGTTTCTGCGCCAGGCTATCGAGCGCCGTGGCCACCGCCTGAGTCGCGGTGTGACCCGGTGCGATCAACAACCGCGGCTGCGCGTTGAACAGGCTTTTACCGTCGAGCAGCGCCTGCAGGCCGGTACGCTGACCCGAGACCAATTCGCCGCCGATGATCGCCGAGGTTTGCAGCGCCGCGTCTTCCAGCTTGGGCACGCCGATGGCGACGATCACCGCCTTGGCTTTGACGTAGATCGCCTTACACGCCTTGGTGATCGCCGAGTCGGCGCCGAAGGCGGCAATGGCTTCACGCTCGGTGGTGATCAATTTCAGCTCGCCCGCCTTGGCCGTACCACCGCCGAGGACACCCGGGGTGAACGTGTCGCACAGACCAATAATCGACGACGACGGCAGCGAGATAGTGCGCGCGCCAGTGTCGACCGACGTGGTCGTGACGCCGTGGAAAAAACTCATAAGGGTCAGTCTCCAGAAACGAAAAAGCCCCGCATAAGCGAGGCTGTGAGGGTGTTGGTGTTACGCGTAACGGAAAAGAAAACGCCCCGTCAGTGCGGGGCGTTTATTGGATCGGCTCGATCAGCCAAGGCGGCGCGATCGGGCGGTGATCGATCAGCGGGAATTGCTCGCCTTGCGGCCAGTCGCGCAACAGCCGGCGGTAGCCTTGCAGCTCGGTATATTGCTCTGGCGTGATCGAGGTCGACCCGCCCTCCTCGACCTCGTCGCGATGGCGTGAAACCAGAGGGTCAGTAGCTGCCAATTGCCGATCTCGCCAAACACGCTCAGCGGCGGCCAGCACCTCAGAGCTAGGCGCCGGCCGCTCGACAAGGATAGGCCCGCCGAACTCGTCAGCAGCGACGACCATGCCGGCAGTCTGGCCATCCAAAATGGCGCGGCGATGCACATCGGACACCTCAACGGCATCACCCGGAATCACATCATTAATGCCACTTTCATAAAAGCCCAGCTCAGCTGCACTAAAGAAAATCACGATCAGTACCCCCATACATGCCAAAAAATGACCGGGTTAACCGACGTGGTAGGCCCCGAGTTCGCATTGACTAAAATGCTATTGAGGTAACTGCCGTTCTTCCTCACCCCAGCAATAGAAAACTCTGCCGCCCCCGCTTGAGCAGATAACGGCACTGAGGCCACCGCCCCAAAAATCGCGTTAGGAAACGCAATTGGGAGAATAACGGTCACCTCCGCATTATCCGTAACAGCTACAGATCCCCATTGTTCGATTAGGCCCGAAGGATCCCTCTTATAGCCATTACTTGATAACGATGCGAGGCCCGAACCCCCAACAGCAAGCCAACCAATTCCCGACGTAAGGAACTCCGTCGCGGTGCCTTGAACCAGCACCACGTTGGGCGAGCCAGTTATAACGCCATTCGGCCCGGTAATATTGCCGTTGATGGATCTCACAGTGCAGACGGTATTTGCTCCCGCCTGAATGTAAATGCGACTTCCGCCGGGCAACAGCGTGGCATCAGGCAGCGTGAGAGTGACAGTCGCCCCGCTTGTATAGACGTACTTGCCGACATCCGCCGCCGTCAAAACCGTAGTTGCCGGATAGGCGACATACCCGGCCAAACTACCCGCCGCGCGCTGCACGAATTCAGTGGTTGCTAGCGCCTTGGTGCTGTCGAACTGAGGCCGAGTTGTGAAGCTCTCCCCCGCCATGATGCCGGCAAAACGCAGCGCAACAGTGCCACCGATCAGCCGCCACTGATCTTGCAGTCGAATGAATTCGGCGGTGTCACCCAGGCTCAAGACCAGAGGGCCAGCAATACCGGTTGAGGTGTAAACCAGATCGGCCCCATCCCCGATAATTCTCAGGCCGCCAGAGCCCGCACAGACAAGCGCTACAGTAGCGCCCTGCGCGATTCCAGCCGTAGGCGGCAAGGTCGCGGTGAGCTGTGCCGCACCCGAAAAGCTGTGAAGACCGCCTACGTGCGCAGCAGTAAGCGCCAAGTTCGCGCTGTTTGTGGTGAAGCCCGAAAACTCGACCCCGCTGCGCTTCACGAACTCAGCCGTAGCCAGCAACTTGCTGCTGTCAAATTGCGCCGGTGTCGGCGCCTTGGGGCTTCCGACAAAGATCGGAGAAAACAAACGGGCGAGACCGTCGGTAATGTCCTTGAACGTCAAGGCAGTGACGCCTACAACAATCGCGCCATCTGTCACCAACTGCCAAATCGTGTCGGCCTGAGTAGCACCCACCTCAACTGCCAGCGTCATATTCGGCGTGACCTTGGCATTGCTGTCGGCATCACTTGCCCGCGCCCAGGCACCCGCCGCCACCACATACGGCCCGTTATCCTTCGCCATCGTCTGGTTCTTTACCAACACCCGGTCGCCGGCGTTCAGCGAAACACCATCCACCACCTGCAAACCGAGCAGAGCAATGTTGGCCGTCGTTGCGGCGCGTACAGATTGCTTGATGTCGAGCCTGCTCAACTCGTCCAGAAGACGCGAGTCAACATATTCGCGGGTAGCCAGTACCACCGCGGGGTCAATCTTGAGCGTGATATTCCCGGCGTTGCTGACCACAAAGTTCATGCGCACGACTTGCGTGCGGCCAGAGCCTTGCGACAGCAGAGGCTTGAAGCTTGGCGCGCAGTTGGCCACCGCCACCAAATCCCCGTCGGCATCATAAAGGCCGATTTCGCGGATCCACTTACCACCTTCATCGGCCGGGATGATTTGCTCTGCGATGATCACCGCCGGATTTACCGGGTCGATCTTTAGTTGGTTGAGCGGCTTGCGGCGCCACTCATTTAGCAGCTTGGATTGACCGGCCGACGGCACTGGATTAGGCGGATCGGCCAACCCGCCCGGGTTGGCATCCCCCACGCCCATTTCGGTGAGTTTCCAAGGAATGCCAAGCGCGTCGGCGTTCGCCTGCTTGGCCATCCCCACGTTCGTGAGGATCGCAAAAAACTGCGAGTTCGCATCAATCATAATAAACGTCCAGGGTGTCTATGGTGTGTTCGCGGCCGACCACGCCAAAGCTGCCAGTGACCTCAATGTCACGCATGACGGGTGGGTAAACGTCGATTTCGTCGCCGTCGTAGAGGGATACGGCGATATCTAAGTTGCCTTGGGTTTCCAGGCTGATCGCCAGCCCGGTCAGTTGCCGTGTGACGGGTTTGGCATCGTCAATCAGGCGCTCCAACTCCTGATACATCTCCTCGGTGATGCCGGTGTCCAGCACGCCAACCTTCAGCGCGAAGGTGCCCGGCACGCCCTCCGGCACCGTTTGGAACCACTCGACAATCTCGATCAGGTAGCCAAGCGGCTCGACCACCCGGCGCAGAGCACCGATGGTGCCCTTGTGTTTGTGAATGTAGAAAGACGCCTTGATGGCCGCGCGCTTGGTTGCTTCAGACCACCGGTAATCCCAGCGATCGACCGACCATGCCCAGGCCAGATGCGGCAGCAGATGCACCGGACAGGTGTCGGGGTTGTAGAGGTCGCGCAGTGGGACAATCGTCTTTTCGAAAAACGCGGCCTCCATGGCCCGTTCCAGTTGCGTGCTATTGAGCGGCAGTAGACTTTTCATATCAGCCCGCCAGCCTCACGTTGTAACGCGTGCAGAACGCCGCTTGAGCCTTGGTCGGGGCCAAGTCCTGCCACCCGACCAACTCAACCCGGGCAACGCCGGCAACGTGCAACTGAGCGTCAACAGCGGAGCGGGCGACCTCGACGCCCAGCCGCTTGCGTGGGTTGATCCAGGCAGCCAAGCGGCTCTTGGCCTCGGCCAAACTGGCATCCGCTTCCGGGCCGGCGCCGGCCATATGCAAGATGGCGTCAATCTCGTAGCGGATCACCTGCGCACTCTGCACGGTCACCCGATCACCGACCGGGCGAACGTTTTCGTCATTCAGCGCTGCGGCCACCGTCGCCAGCAGATCCGGCGGCGCTTCGCCTTCCCCGTCCAACCCCAGCACCGTTACCGTAACGTAGCAAGGCTTTGGGCTTTCGGCCGTGGCATCTGCCACCAGCCCCGAGGCGTTACGCGCATGCAGGATGTAGCTGTTACGCGGGCCGGCTGTGGTCAAGCCCTCATAGGCCAACTGGATGCGTTCGCGAAACGGGTCGTCGTCTTCCATGACCTCGGGCACCGGTGGCACCGCTTGCAGATCCTCGGCCTGAATGACCAGGCGCTGCAGATTGACGTTGGCCCCCAAGTGATCGAGGTCGCCGCGAATGGCGTGCGCCAGCAATAGCGCCTTGCCGGCGTCATTAACTCGGGCGCGGTTGCCGACCTTGTTGTAGGCCCCGACCTCAAGCACTTTGACCACTGGATCGCTTTCCAGCGCGGCCGTCCAGTTGCCACCCATATACCCACGAAAGACGCCTAAACCGTCCTGATAAACCTCTTCGAAGTCCAGAGGCTCCAGCACGGTCGGCGCTGGCAGCGACGACAGATCAACGGTACTCATACAGCCACCTCCAACGTGACGCCGTCGCCCAGGTACTTCCCGACGATTTGCAAATTGATTTGCCCGCCAATGACGGAAATGACGCGCACCTGATCCAACTTCAAACGCGGCTCCCAGCGCCCCAGAGCGCGGGCAACCTCAGCCTGTACGGCGCTTTTCCACCCTTCGTTGATGGGTAAATCGACAAACCGCCGTAGCTTGCTGCCGTATTCCATACGGTGCCGGCGACTGCCCAGCGGCGTGTTCAAGATGTCGGCAATGGATTGCCGCAGATGCTCGATGCCGGATATGGGTAGGCCGGTGTGGCGATCCATTCCGATCATCGATGTCACTCCTTGAACGGCTCGTATTCTTCGCTGGCTTTCAGGAACTTGACCGCTTCGATGTCGGAGGCCGGCACCACGACCGTTGCCTTGTCGACCGGATAGGAACGGTCAGTACCGGGCACGATCAACAGTCGCGACGTGTAGAGCTTGTCGCGGAATTTCAAGAATTCGGGCGACGAGAAAGTTGAGGAAGGAAGTGCCGGTTCCGAGGACGCTTGCACCTCAGTGGCGGTCGTATCGTTCTTGGCCATGTATTTCTCCAGGCATGAAAAAGCCCGCACTGGGCGGGCTGTCGTGAATGAATTAATGCGTGTGGTGATTACTGTTGCCAGTGGCGTCAATGATCGCGCCGGCACTGGTGATGCCCTTGGTCACGTGTAGCGCACCGTCGATCATCACCGCCGCTTTCAGATTGATGTTGCCGGTGGTCACGCTCACGGCGCTATCGGTTACAACCGCTTCCGTGCTGGCCACTTTGATGGTGACCGTACCGCTCGGGAGCGTGATGCTGTAGCTCTTGGCCTGCCAGTCGTAGATCAGCGACCCGCCATCATCGAAACGCCAGACCTCGACGTGATCGCGATTATCTGGCGGGGGTCCGGCATTGCCATACAGGCCCGGGACAAACGTGCCTTGCGACACGTCACCGCTGGGACTGATCAAACTGCCCTGCTCGCCCAAAGACGGTGCCCGCCAGTGCCTGGCCTTGCCCGCTGCAATGCTGTGCCACCGCACCCAAGCGCTGACCCATTCACTGCCATCCGACACGCGACATACCGGCGGTGAAGCGGACAGATCCACTGCGACCACGTAGCAAGCCTTTACCGCCCCCGCGATCATGCGGTCATGCTGGGCGCTGGCATAACTCATGGCAGATCCTCGGGCTTGAATGGCCCGTCACCCGGATCAACGTCCAACACCAACGTCCCCGGCGGTTCGTCCGACCATGGCCATTCTTCAACGCCGAGATAAACCTGCTGAGTCCACTCCACCAGCCACACGGTGTATCCATCCAGATGCGGCTGGGTCCAGTCCTGCAGCGATTGCACAAACTCGGCGGGTTCAACTGCCAACCCCCACGTCTGCGAACGCAGCAACACCGCCAACTGCGTCGCCAATTGCACGGCCTGTTGATGATGGTGCGCCTTGATCGGGTCAACAATGATCCGAGCCTCGAACTTGCAGACCAGCGAGGTTTCGCCGGTGCCGATATCGGTACCCGGCTCGATCTCGGCCACCTCCAGAAACACCGCTGGCAGCAACACGCGATCCTTAATGTCTGGCCAGGCCGTGACGGCCTGCACGCCAGGCAAGTGGGTACGCAGATGCTGTTCTACCGCCCGATAAAGCTGGTCCAGGCTGAACGGTTCTTCAGACATTGCCGATCCTCTTGAGGTATTTCTGCAGCTCAAAGTTGAGTTCTTGTTTGAGAATCGCCAACAGGATCTCGTCTGCCTTTTTGACCCAGCTGTCGAAATGCGGCCGGGCTTGCTCCAGCGACACCTTGGCTTTGGCCAGCGGGAAACGACTACCGTTTTCAGCGACCCAACCCGAACTCGGCCCGCGACCGGGGGACACCGTGCTGTCGGGGTAGTCATCCGCGTTGAAATGCTTGCTGGCTGTGCGGATCCAGATGTCGGGCTTGTTACCGTAGACCTTCTTGAGAAAGGCACCTTCGTAACGCCGCCCCGCCACCGACACACCGCTCCCGGTCTGCCGCGCCCGGCCGATTCGGCTGGATTCGATGGTGTTCAACCCGAACCACAGCTTGCCGCTCGCGGCAGCGCCGGAAACTGGATAGCTGCGCAACCGCTGACGCACCGCCGCTACGGCAATGCGCTCTGACCGGCTGACGGCTCGGGCGATGTGCGTGCGCAACCTTCCCAACGTCTTGTTGATCGCGCGCCGATGCGCCGCAGCAGCCGCTTTCGGCAACACCTTGGCAAAGTCCTGGAACGCCTGAAAATCTGCGGCCGAGGACTGGATAGAGATCATCCCGCCCCCGGCCGAGGGTTTGAAATAGCTGCCGACACTCATGGCCGCAACCTCAGAATCAGGGCGACCAGTCCGTCGCCGCTCGGCTCGAGCTGTATCAAGTCGTAGTCACCGCCGCCATCCAGGGCAGGCAGGTCAACGCTGACCAGCATGCCCTGTTCCAGACCTTGCGAATCGCTGACGCGGATCTCGAAGCGAGGCTCGCGCAACCCGGTATTGAGCTTGCCGAACTTGGGTTGCAGCCAGGGCGCGGCGAACATGCCGAACACTGGTTCTTCGCGACCCTCGATCCGTGCGGTATCACCCAGCGTCTCGAACACCACCGCGTCCACCTCGGCGACCAGATCTCGAAAGGCCATGGTCAGAGTTCCAGCAGGATCTGCGCCAGCGGTCGCGTGCACAGGTGCAGCGGGTTCGATTGAGCCTCGCCCACCATGCCTTTGTTGAACGGCATCGGTTCGATCTTGCTGTAGTACGGTACGCCTTCGGTGTTGACCGTTTCCATGTAGTCAGCCGGTGCAAACACCGAGATGTACAGGTCTGGTACGCCTTCGGGAATCAGCAGTGCTTTATCGTCGTGGACGAACGACACACCAGCGATCTTGCCGCGATAACGCTCCCAGACAATGCCGCCGAACTCGAAGCTTTCACGGGCATCACCGCGCAACGCTGCGGCTTGCTGGGTGTTGAGGAAAGTCTCCTTCACCTTTACGTTCTTTAGGAGCTGATTCCAGAAATTCTTACCGCAGAACGCTCTCGAACCACTGCTGGTAATGCTGCCTAGCTGTTCTTCCTGCAAATCCAGCGCTTCACCGCACTTAACGCGAAATTCCGTGTCAGGATTGTCGAGTCCCATGGACATTTTTTTGCGGGTCACACCGAACGTTTTGTAAATGTCGAGCAACACGGTTTTGCCATCCGCGTCCAGGATCTGGCCGTTCAGCGCACCCATGCGCTGGAATTCGTGCGTAGCGTCGAGCTGTCGACGAGCTTTACCCAAACGTTTGTTGACCACGTCCTGCACGGCTTGCAGTTCCGAACGGGTGCCGAAGGCGCGAATGCCTTGGATCTCATCGGCCTTGATGGCGAAGCGTTGCGGCAGGTGCACGGTGTTGAACGGGATTAGGTTGCGCTTGCTGCCACCGACGACCAAGCCGGATGTACCACGCTCACCGGCTGGTACCAGGGCCAGGGTGTCGCCGTCCTTTTCGATCTGGACCGTCAGGGTGGTGATGCCCTCCTCCTGAAACAGACCGAGGCTGCTGATGCGACCCGGGAGGTATTCCTGTTCGTTGATGGCGGCGGTCAGCGAAGAGACCGAGAACGCATCATCGTTAAAGATTTCAATGTCAGCCATGAAGCTATCTCCAGAAAACAAAAAACCCGCACAGTGCGGGCTGGATAATTGGTGGCGGTCGCCTTTAGCGGACGATCAGGAAGTGGGTGGCCAGCGCTTTTTCGGCTGCCGGATCCAGGCCGGTCAGGTGCGCTTCGCTGACTTCGGCCAGCCGCACCACAGCACGACCGCGACGAACCACGTCCGATTCACCCAGCGGACCGTAGAGAATGGCGATAGCGTTTTCGCTGCCGTCTTCGGCCGTTGAGTTGTACGGGGCGAATTCGCCGGTTAGGCTAACTAAACCGAGGATCTGCCCCGGCTCTAATGCAGGGCCGGCAGCGACATTGATTGCCTCGCGGGAAATGGTGCCAGCCGCTTCGGACAGGAGAAATTCACCTGCATGCATCGGCTCTCGTTGGATCGTCATCGTCTTGCTCCTGTAGCGGAATGGGATTTACCTGTGTGGGCAGCTTGGCGGGCCGACCAGATAGATGGCTGATCAATTTTCTTGGCTTGCACCTTAGGTGCCGGGTCATCGTCCAGTGGCAGGCTGTTGTCGATTTCAAAGCCTTTGCCGCTGGTGACAATCTTGTCGAACAGACGCGCCCGCACCGCCGGTGCATCCAGACCGGCCGCGACATACTCGGCGCTGAACTCAGGCAGTCGTGCGGCCACGCAGAGATCGTTTACTGCCTTTGCACGCGCCAGACCCGCCAGTACGATCTCTTCGCTTTCGAGCTGGGTGGAACTGAGCAGCGGCTCGACCAAATTGCTAATGCCCGCCGCCGTGCAGCGCTGAGTGATCATCAGTGCCAACTTGGCCGAGTCGACTACAGGCGGCACCAGCGGCGGATCTACAGGTTCGAGTTCGGGATCTGGTTCAGGTGGCTCGTCGAGCTGGGCCAACAATTCAGCCGGTGCGTTCTGGAATCGCTGCAGCACCGCGCCTTGGCCGAGGCAGGCCTTGACCTTGACGCCGTCGCCCACTTCATCAGCCAAGCCCAACGCCACGGCTTCATTTGCAGTGAGCCAAGTCTCGGCCGCCACCAAACGCCGCAGCTCCACCTCATCAATGTCGGGTGCTTTGGCCTTGTACGCCGCGATGATCGCTTCCATGGTCTGGTCGAGGACGTCGGCCACCTTGCGGAAGTCTTCCGCATCACCTGCTGCATAGGTCCATGGGTTGTGGATCATCAACATCGCATTGGAAGCGATCACCACCCGGTGCGCACCGCACACGGCCACGCTGGCGGCGCTGGCGGCGAGTGCATCGATCCGCCCGGTGCAGCGCTCGCCCAGCCGCGACAGCGCGTTGTGCATGGCCAGACCGTCGAACAGGTCGCCACCGATACTATTGAACGCGGCCACCACCGGCGACACACCATCATCCATGGCGCGCAGATCCTGCACGAACTGATTGGCAGTGATGCCCCACGCGCCGATCTCGCCATAGACGAAAACCTCGATCACTCGCTCGGTGGTCTCTCCGCTGGCCTGCAGGGCGTACCAGGTCTTGTCCTGAACCTCGACGCGTTTGCCAGCGCAGTTGTAAATACGCGGTTTCGCGGTTTTGCTCATATTTGCTCCTTGTCGTCGTTGTCTTCGACGGCATCAAGGGTGTTGTAGTTGAGGCCGAGTTTTGTGGCCCGTGCCAGATCGGCGGCGTTTTCCAGATCGACCGTTTCGGCGTCGTAGCCTGTGCGCAGGACCATCTCGCTGCGCGAAGAAAAGCCGGCCTGCACTTCCATGCGGCGGGCCTGCACGTCCTGCACTGGCTGGATGTAGGCCCAGCCCTGCGGCACCCAGCGGATACGCAGGTACTCGCGGCGCTTTTGCGCGTAATCGTCCAGTACCAGGACACCGGACAGCACAGCCATATCCATCCAAGCTGCCCGCACCGGGCGGCAGAGTTGATGGACGTACACGCTGAATTGCAGTTGTTCCAGGCGGCGGCGAAACTCGTTAAGTACTACGCGTAGCGCTCGGTCGTTGATGCCGCGCATGTCGCCAGTGAGGATCTCGTAAGGCGTGCCGCTACCCGCTGCCGCAGCCATCAATTGCTGCCGCATGAAGTCCGGGTAGTTGTTGCCGGCGTCTGGTGGTTTGGAGAACTCAACTTCCTCACCTGCCCCCAGTTCCTGCATGGTGCCGGGTTCGAGAGCGACCATCGGGGTGAAGCCGTCTCGATCCAGATCGAGTGGCTGACCGGTCACCGGATCTCTGGGAAGTGGTCCCGAGTCCGGCGCCGGACGCTTGATGAAACCGGCGAACAGGTTGGCCACTTCCTGCCGGAACAGCACCGCGTCGTCGTAGTTGTCCAGACTGCGCAGGCGTTTGAGCACAGGCGACAATCGCGGCACACCGCGCAACTGGCCAGGCTCTACCGGTTCGAAGATGTGCAGCACCTGGGCGGCAGGCACGCGGACCAGTTGGTTGTAGCCGGCGTTCAGCGAGGCTGCATCACGCGGATGCGACAGGTACATCCAGTACGCCACCCGCTTACCGCCGGGGGTGAATTCGATGCCAGCGCGGATGACGTTGCCATTTTTGGTGGTCTCGAATTTGTCGTGCGGCACGAATTCCGGTGCCAAGATCTGCAGCTGCAGCGGAACCGCCAAACCTTCATCCAGACTGCGAGGACGCAACCGGACAAAGCATTCGCCCGAAGTTTCCACCGTACGCGCCACCAGCGCCTGCTGGCCGTAAAAGTCGGTGCGGTCATCCGCGTCCGACTCATCGACCCAATCACCCCACAGCTCTTGCAACAACTTGCGTAAAGCATCGTCGTCAGTTGTAGGCCGAGGAGTGATGCCCGTGCCGATCAGATTGCTGACGCGCTTGTCGATCACATTAAAGGCATACGGATCATTGCGAACCGCCGCCCGGGAACGCGACCGCAGGTTACGCAGCGCCGGGGTGTTGATGCTATTGATACCATTGTCGGGAGCGTCCCAGCCAGTGGAGCGGCGCCCTTCTCCAGCGCCTTCGTAACTGGCCTTGATGTTGGACGGCAGGACAAATCCGTTACGGGTCAGCGTTGGGAAGTGTCGGGCCATCAGACCCCCTTCCCTGCGTGGTACAGCCGGACCACACGTGAGCGTGGCCCGGCGGCGCTGGCAAGTGACGAGCGTATTTCTTCGCGCGCCTTGAGCAGTTCATCGACCGTGCGGTATTCCACGGTACGGTCGGTGTAGCGCACAGTTTTCTCACCGCGAGCAATGGCCGCCTCAACCGCGTCGAGGTGCTTTTTTGTAAAGGACATATCAGCGTCTCTTCAAGTAGCCGCTGGCTGAGCTGCGGCGTTGAGGGGGTGCTGCCGGTCGCGCTTGCGTAACCGGTGCAGCGGGTGGTGGTGCGGGCTGGGCTTGGCGCACAGCAGCAGGCGCCGGTGTTTGCTCAACATCAAGTCGCTCGCCCTGAACAGGCTTGATGCTCAGGGCGTCATCGAACAAGCCGGACTGAGCGAGGGCTTGTCGCACCCTGTCCCAATCGTGTTCCTGGTAGCGGTTGATGCCGAGGTAATGCGCCATCGCGAGGCAGTACACCATCAGGTCGAGCGCTTCGTTGCGCTCAGCCTTGCCCTTCACCCACTCGATGCGCTTGTGTCCGCGCACGTAGCGCACGACTTTGCGTTCGGCGACGCACTGGGCGAAAAACTCGTCCGGCAGGTCATTGGCAAAGTGCAGCGATCCCGGACCGTCCGGGAATGGATAGCGGTTGTAAATCCAGTCTTTGGCGGTGTCGGTACCGACGAACCACAGCTCGGCGCCGTTGCGTTCGGTCTGGCCCTTCCATGTCACGTCGACCATGGACGGGCGCTGTGCAATCACCGGCCTGCCGGGCTTGCTCGCGCCTTTAATGGCGAAGATGTTGCGCCAGCGGCGAACGCGGCAGAACTGGTAGACCTCATCGGTGTGGTGACCACCGGAGTCGACACCCACGGCGAGAATCGCCAGACCCACACCACAAGGATGCCGGTAACGGGCTTTGAGTTTCTCGTCCAGAACCGCCCAGGTGCGTTCGTCTGCGGGATCACCCCAGATGATCTGATGGTCAACAACCCAACGTTCCATGCCGACGCCGAAGCCCATCACCATCAACTCCAGACGGTTGGCTTGGACGTCGACGGCGCCGGTCAGCATCAGCACACCGGCCGGCATCGCACCGAGGGTGTAGTTCTCCAGCCGCGCCCGAGCGATCAGCACTTCCGCCTTGGTCTGTTCGAGTGCGCTATCCCAAACCTTGGCCAGACGGGTGTTGTAGAACACCTGCATCAGGCTCGTATCGCCTTGGGCCTGGGCTTTTTTAGCGTCTTCAAACTCAACGGCGAGCGATCCCCAGTCCATCCAACCGGTCGGCGAGTACAGTGCATTGAGATGAAAGCCAACGGTTTTGCCGTCGCCACCAGCATGTGCGCGCCACTCACCCCGGGCGAGCATGTCGCTCTTGTGGTGTTCCTCGATCAGCACGTCGCACTCAGCGGCTCCGCACTCGTAATGCACAGTGCTGAAGTCCTTGCTGTAGTGCATCCGCTCCCATTCCAGCACCTGCATATGACCGCAGGTGGGACAAGGCACGTAGTAATGCCGCTGGTCGCTGGATTCAAACAGGTCTGCGATCCGCGAGGCGCCCTTGATCGTCGGAGAACTGGAAAAGTAGATCTTGGCGTTACGCCCGAAGTTGGTCGCTCGTGTTTCTGCCAGCTTGATGGGGTCACCCTCTTGGCCGACGTCGTTCTCCCAGCGGTCGACTTCGTCGCCGTAGATGTAACGGGCCGACAGCTCAGACAGGTTAGCCGCAGAACCGGCGGTGGTGACGTACAGCGAACCGCCCTCAAATTCCTTGGTGTCCATCGTGTTGCGCGCATCCCGTGAACGAGTTGCCGCAACACGTTCACGCAGAACGGGCGTTGCTTTGATGGTCTTGCTGATCCGCCCCGACACCCGCTTGGACAAGCCGAGGCTCGGCAGCAGCGCCAGAATGTTGGACGGCGCCATGTGGATCAGGCCGCCTATCCAGTTCAGGGCGATCTGAGTTTTCATCAACTGCGAGGCCACCATGGTGACCACGCGCCTGCAAGGGTGAGCCGGCGACAGGCAGCGCATCGGCTCGCGGGCATAAGGTGTTCGAGAGGTGCGGTACTGGCCGGGCTCAGGGGCACCGGTGTCACGCGGGATTCGCATGTACTCGTCGGCCCATTCGTCGATCCAGAGATCTGGGTCGGGGCGCAGTCCACGGAAATAAGCCTCACGGTACACCTCTGCACCGTCAGGAAATTCCGTGTGCATGGGTTCAGTCCGTTGTCATGGCATGTTCAAGGTCTGCTGAAGAGAGGCGCTCGGCTTCCTCCAGCGTTCGACGGAAAGTGGCGGTCAGGTGTTTTTCGATCAGCCAAGGATCGGTCATGGCCGCCAGGTCATGGGACAGTTGCGGTAGCGGACCGAAAAGCTGATCGCGCAACAAGCGGCCGGCGTTGTAGGCACCGGTTTCGACCGCCTCCTTGGACACCAGCGAGCCTTGGGCTTTGCCCAGCTCGATCTCCGCCAACTTGGCCATGTTGTGTTCGCGCAGAGCGCGGGCCTTTTGGAAGTCCGGTAGCTTGCCGTCGCTGGAAAGCACCTGCGGCGGCGCAGCCGTGGAAGTCGGCTCGGTCTGAGTGGACAGTTGGCTGTAAACGTCACGCTGAATCCGGTCCTGCTGGTGTCGTTCGGCGACGGCGACCTTGCTCGGGTCTGCGGTGTCGCGAATCAGCGCTTCGGTGGCATGTACATCAACCTGTTTGCCGTTAGGCGAAAGCACCAAACGGTTGTTGTCTTTCAGCCAGGTGATGTAACTCGGCGACCTGCCGAGCCGGGCCGCGAAGGCACTCTTCGACAGGTAGGTTGGTTCTGTCATGAGCCCTCCTTTTTCAACGTATTTCAATGAATCCTTTCAAGATTTCAATGATTGAAATTTCAGTAAGCTGGGGGCGCTCCCGCTAACACTTTCCCGCGGGTTTCCGACCCCGTACCCACCGAATAACCCCAGGGTCCCCGGCGGTTTCAGGCTGGCCCGCCCCCATTCGGCGGAACTTCGCACACGCCCAATCGCTTGGCGGCCCATCGTTCGTACAACCCAATGGCTACGTCCGCGCCGGCCATTGCCGTCAGGCAACCCAAGGCGCCCGCCGTCCAGATCGTCATGCCGGCGGCGATCATCAACATCATCGCCGACACCCCGCAGACAATGCAGGCACCGGACCGAAGTGCCAGCCTGCGCAACAATGCCCAGCCTCGCGCCCCGTCCTTGTCGGCCCGCCACATTTCCCCCGATACGCCACCGACCAGGGCCAGGACGATCACTAACCAGATCGGCATTTCTGCCAGTGCTTGTTGCTCGCTTGTCATCGCCAACCCCTAAACGCAAAAACCCGGCGCAATGGCCGGGTTTGGTAGTTGGTACGTGCCGCTCTCTGCGGTCGCACCTATCGAAGATGACTACTTTTTACAGGTCGATTCCGGTGGCAGCAACCCCGGTTTAATGCCACCCGGTGAATAAGTGGTCAATGTGGTGTGAACGTCTAGCGAATGTAAGCGAATAACTCACCACGGCATTCTGTTGTTTCGGCGGCGTCCCATCTGTCCCACCTTTTAGAATTGAGGTGGGACGCCTGAGAGCGCCTAGATTCGGGGCTTTGCCCCACCGTCCTACTTATTTATCTATTTTCTCGTGTAAAGAGAGAAATTTATAAACACGCTTGCGCGTGAAGCGCGCGTGCATTGTGTCTGCTACGCATATGCGGGCGGGTGACGTTGCAAGGTGGGACGGTGGGACAGCCCAGCAAAGACAAGGCCCGCACCTGTCCCACTACGTCTAAACATAGTGGGACAAGGCGGGCCGGTGGTACAGCAACAGCCGGACGAAAGCCTGGGGTCACGCAGCCATCCCCATCATTACGCCGAAGATCCGCAGGTGTGCCTCATGCAGGCGCTGGTAGTACGTGTCACGGCCACAACCGCAGTGCGCGTACCGCAAGCGCATATCAACGTCGAGCGTGCAGTAATGCTCCCGCACAACCGTCACCAGCTCAGGCGGAAGATGCTTGTTCACGATCAGCTCGATGTCGAGAGAACTCTCCAGCGGCGCACGAAAGGCCCGCCGTCCACGAATCAGTTGCCCATTGCTCTCCATCATCATGGCAACCATGTTCCCCCCAGCAAGCCCCCCTTTCGAATGTTCGGAATGCAGCTCCTGCGCCCACAACCGAAGCAGCGAATCGATCTCCTTAATCACCGAAACAAGGCTCCTCTGAAGCTTCTAATTCCAAGGCAGGCGCCTTCCCCCAGTCCGCTGGCTTTTTGTAGCCCCACAACCGCTGCCGACTCTTGGTCATTGCACCGAGCCGGAAACGTCTCCAGCCCAACCGATGCAGGATTGCACCGACACGCATTTGCTCCGGCTTACCCCAATGTCCCGGGTCGAGCTTGAGAGCCTGAGTCAGCACCTCGCTGCCTGTCGTGGTCTCACCAATCTGCGACTCTTCCAACCAGGTCAAGATTGGTGTTTCCCATTCGTCCACTACGAAGCGCTCGTCCTGCTCCTCCGCGAACAATGCCGCCTCATCCAGCGTTACCCACCAGAGGTCGCCCGCGTCGTAGCAGAAAACCGCCTCGGCCCAAAGCTGGTCGCGGATCGAGCGCAACAACTCCAGATCCACTTTGGTACATGCCACAGGCCAATAACGGCGGTTACCAGTCGCGTCCTTGAGGTATTCGTCCTGGTTCGTCGTACCCACGAACACGCACTGGCGCGGCACGTCCATGGTGCGACGGCCGTAGCTCTCGCGATAAGTGTCCGTGGACGCCGAGAAAAACTGCTTGGCCTTGGTACTCTCGGCCTTGTTGAAGCTGTCCAGCTCGCCCAGCTCGACAATCCACTTGCCCCTGATCGCCTGAAAGCCGTCCTTGTCGCCCAGCGCGAACGGCGTATCCATAAACCACTCGCCGCCAAGAATGCTCATAGCCGTCGACTTACCGGCGCCCTGCGCACCCTCAAGGATCATCACCGAGTCAGCCTTGCAGCCAGGCTTCATCACTCGCGCCACGGCCGACAACATCCAGCGCTTGCCAACCTTGGACGAGTAGTCGGTGGCCTTCACACCCATGACATCGGTGAGCCAGCTTTCCAGACGAGGCACGCGATCCCATTCGAGCTTGCGCAGGTACTGCCGCACCGGATGAAACGCATGATCATGTGCGACCACACTGACCGCCTCGATCACATGGGACGCCTTGACCCGAAGGTTGTATTGCTGCGCGAGCCACTTCATCACCCGCACGTCATCGATATCCGCCCAGTCTCCCGTGCCGCCGCCATAAGGCGCCGCACGTAGCTTGACGAGCTTCGAACTGAAGGCGCTGTAGCTGATGACCCCAGCCCAACGTGGATCATTGGCCAGTATCAATTCAACGTTCTGCATGTGTGCGATCAGAGCGCCGCTATCGCTGCGAGCTAGTAGATCTTTCCAACCACCTGCAGCCGGTGGCTTGACCACAGCCAATACCTGACGGCGCACCGCCTCCAAACCCTCGGCGACATGCAGATCGTTGAAGTCGGTCCACTTCACTTCCCGCTCACTGGAGAAGATCGGCGCAACCACTTGGCCACCGACGATCAGTGCCGCGTTATTGGCCTTCTCTTCACCTGGGTTCCAGGCGTCGCTGTTTGGCTTCGTGGTCTTCCAGTCATCGTCCCTGCAAATGATCAGAGGGCAACCGGCAAACCGCTCGCGCATGGCCTTACACACGGCCAGCAGGTTACCCGCGTCGAATGCCACCGCCACGGTCAGCGAAGTCGCCATGTGCAGGCTGGCGCCGGTGGCGTAGCCCTCACATACCAGCACTGGATCACCTGGCTCAGCATCCGGCCCGATAAGGTGGAAAGCACCCTCTTTCGACATCCCGTAGGGCCAGTAGGACTTGTCCCGACCGGTGTCTTCCTGTTTGCTCGGGTAAATCACCTGAAGCCCGACGATTTCGTCCCGCGCATTGCTCATGGGAACCAAGACTGCACCTGAGCGCGGCGCGTAGCGAACCCGGAAACCGACAATCTGCTTGCGGTCCAGATACTCGCTGCGACCCTTCTCCGGCATGCGCTGGAATAAGCCGCCCGCACGCTTCGCCGCCCGGCGCGCCGAATTGGCTGCCACCTCAGCAGCACGACGTTTGCCCTCCTCCTGACGGGCGCGCATAACCTCGCGTTCTTCGGGAGACATCCGACCGGCCTTAACCTTGATCTTCTGCGTTTCGCCCGAACGCCAATCGCCGAATGAGCCGAAAATAAGCGTCTCGCCTTTCTCGGTGCGATGTTCATGGGCGACATACCAGCCGTTTTTCTCTGTGCCCTTATCCTGCGCTGTCTTGCACCGAGTGAGCTTACCGAACACCAGCGGCTGCGCTGGTAAAAGACCGTAGTCCGCGAACTGCGCCAATACTTCATCGAGCATGACGAGCTCCCTTCAATTCCACGAGGGAAAGACAATCCACACAATGCGTGCAGCCAGGCTGCGCCACACGGCGCGCTTCCGGAATTGGCTCATCGCACTCTTCGCAGAACTGAAACGAGTGCGCCGCCAAGGCAGGTTTGGCGGCGATTCGACGTGCTGCGAGCGCTTGGTCAACACGCTCTAGAACCAGATCATTAGCGAAGTCTGCGATGTCAGCCATGGTCAGCACCTCGCGTCGTCTGGTTGACGTAGGTGGCGCGGTTGAACAATCCGAGCAGACCCTGAATCCCACGGAATACCTGCAGACGAATCGCCGCCAGTTCTTGGTCGGTGACGACGCCGTCACCGATGCTCTTAGCCCAGGTCTCGGCCAGATCCGCCACTTGCCGGAAATACTCCGCGATGCCGGTCGTCAATGTCTCGGGCATGTCGTTGGTGTAGGCCTCAGCCAGTTCCTGCCAAGTCGTGTCGCCGACCAGCGCATGCACCGCATCCAGAATGCGGCGATCCTTAGTCAGTTCCAGGATCTCGCCAAACTCTTGGATGTTCACGGTGTGGCTTGGATGGGTTGGGGAAAGCTTGTGCTGCAACGTCGTGGCGTTGCGGCCAGTGGTGGCTGCGATAGCAGCGGCGCCGCCTGGGTAGTCGCGTGCAGCGTGATAAAGCGCAAGATCGAGCGGCAGGACTTCCCGCTGGGCTCGATCTACAGAACTCAGAGCGATTCGGCTCATGGCATTAATCCTTGAATGTTGCCAGTGCCGCACGACAGGCAGTAGTGATACATTTGTCGTGTGGCTTGATAGGCCCAAACGCCGGCGAGGTCCCTATGACCAACACCGGCACCGTGCCGGGGCGAACAATCCGTTGTTCACCCCTGGCGCAAAAGCTGCCAGCTCTGTGGTGGAAAAGGCAGCAACACCAAAGCTTCCGAGCTCTGGAAAACGCGAGAGGTATGGGCGGTTTTGCATTTGGTTTGCCCGCCAATCCCAATCGTGGCCCGACAGCGCTGTGGTGGTGCGTGTCGGGAGGAACTGGGCGACCCTTGGGTCGCCTTTTTTCTAAGCTACTTTTTTGAAATCTATCTCTGGCGGAAAGACATCATCAAGCGAGCATTTGACTCCGAGCTGATTCAACGCAGCCGTAATTGCACGAGATTCTGCAAGTCCAGCTATACGTCGTCCGGACTCATAATTACTAAGCCGTGTCTGCGTCCATCCAAGAGTCGAAACCAAATCCCGCTGCTTTATACCCGCCCTTTCTCGATGGTCAGCAATCCTGTTCATAACGAACTCCTATAACTGAAGCGCAGAATAAACACGATTCGTGATTTTTACAACACGCAAAGTGCGATAAATTTATTTCAATGCGTGGTAAAAAATGCAAATGAACACACTCGGCTCACGCATCAAATCACTTAGAAAAGCCAAGGGTATGAGCCAGAAAGATCTGGCCCTTGCCTGTGGCTGGGAATCACAATCTCGCATAGGTAACTATGAGAAGGACCAACGCCAGCCCAACCTTCAGGATCTAGGGAAAATTGCTGCTGCCCTAAAAACATCGCTCACACAGTTGGTCAAAGATGTCGAGGGGCCGTTACCTCACCTATCTGGTGATGCGCACGGCAACATTTACGACATCAGATATCCTCCTCGACTCAAGAGCAGCCAGAGCGAAGGATTGACATCGGCAGGACAAGCGAAAACAGGGAGTGTTCCGGTGGTTGGAACCGCACAGCTGGGCAATGAAGGATATTTTGAAGCGCTTGATTTTCCTCCAGGCCACGGCGATGGTTACTTAAGTATCCACAGCGATGACCCAGATGCGTACGGATTGAAGGTTACCGGCGACAGCATGCTTCCCAGGATCAAAAATGGTGAGTACGTGCTGATCGAACCCAACAAGAACTACTTCAGCGGCGATGAGGTCGTGGTAAGAACCACAGAAGGCCGAACGATGATCAAGGAGTTCATTTACCTGAGAGATGGGATGTACCGCTTGGATAGCGTGAATGCCGAACACCCACCAATTCATATCGCCGCGGCCGACGTAATTGAGATCCACCTGGTCGGCGGCATCCTAAAGTCATCTCGTTTTTTGCACGCGCCGTGAAAAATAATCACATACCGTGTTGACTTAAAAAACACACTGCGTGATATTTGCCTCACTCTCACACCACAGAGCGAGGCATCACCTATGCAAACCAGTGCAACCCTCCACGTCCACCCGGCGTGCGTCAGTAATAAAAAGATGATCGAGCAGCTGCAGTCCATCACCGGCTGCTTGGTCATCATTCACAACAACAAACCGAAGCTTATTGCCAAGCCCCAAGCCTCTCCATTTGATCCAAATGGCGGAGGGCACGCGGCATGAGCAAATACCGAATCGACAACCGCACCCTGCAGTTGCTCAAAGCTCAGGTCAACCTGACCGAAACCTTCAATCATGTCCTACGAACCGCTCCCACGCGCGAGTGCCTTGCGTTCCGCCTCAAAGTAGAACGGGGCGCAACTGAGACCGCATTCAGTGTCGAGCTGGGGACTGAGCGTCACACGCTGACCCTCCCAAGCGACAAGAAAACTCACCTTAAGCTGGCCGACTTCATTGAAGAGATCGCTAACGGACCGTTCGATCCGAGCAATAGCAGCGATCCGGTTCATCTCCCGCATGCCAGCCGCGTATACGGCCGCTTTGAAACCCAAGACAAGCAGCGCGTGCTTGAGCTGGTGCGCACCGGCGGCGTGCTGAGCCTCGACATGGGGTTTGATCTCCCCCTGCACGTTGCCATTCACCGCACACACACGCGCCGAGGGGCGACCATCATCCTGAGCATCGGGAACAAAAGCCCCAACACCCGATGCTTCACCGTGAGCGACACCGATGCCGAGATTTACCTGATGGTTATCGAGTCCATCAACCATCTCGCGGCCGCAGCAACACCTGCCGCACATGCGGCATGAGGTGGACGACATGGAACGCACCCTCGCCCAAGCAGCCTCGCAACTAGGCCTCACACGTCCAAAACTGATTGCACTCATGCGGGAAAAAGACCTGCTTAAGGGCAACCTGCCGGCTTACCCAAAACGGGACAAAGAGTATCTGCGGGTCAAGGACGGCACCTGGTATGACGAAAAGTACGGCTTGCAATACAGCCAGTCGACGCGGGTCAAGCAAGCCGGCATTCGTTGGCTGGCTGAAAAACTCGGCATCGACCTACCTGAAATTCCGGCAGACCGCCGTGACGTGGCCTAGGGAATACGCCCGACAGATCATCGCAATGCGGACACGAGAGGAGCGCAATGCCGCGCTCCTTGAGGTGCCCGAGCATCTGCGGGAGTTGACCAAACGCCATTGCCTGAACGCCTGGAACCATCCAGCAAGAAGCAAACGCAAGGAGGCCACATAAAGCCATGAGTAATGCAGCCCAAGCCCCACTGCGGCTACGCCCCGCTCCTGAATCCACGACCATCGAGCTGCTGTACCGCACCTTCGGTGATGTGCTGATTCCGCTGGAGGCCGTACGCGAAAAGTATTTCCGCAACCTCAACGAGCAAAAGTTTGTGATTGAAATCAACAGCGGTCGGATCCAGCTTCCGATCACCACACTGGACTCAAGTCGGAAAGCGCCCAAGTACGCCCACATTCGACACGTTGCATCGCTCATCGATATCCGCGCCTACCAGGCCGACGAAGACATGCAGAGCCAGCAAGACGAGCCAACCGAGTAAGCCTTATCTCAAGGACTGCCACCACCAGTCCGACACTGAACCAGGAGCAAACCAAATGACTGCAATTCAAATCTGGGCACTCATCGCCCTAATCATTCTGGCCGGACTATTAGTCTGGGCCGGCTACATCATGGGCCGTACCGACGGCATGTCCGCTGGCATGAAACAAAGCGACGACATCCTGCGCGCCGAAAGCGCCAAGACCATTAGCGAGTTAAGAGCCTCCCTCAAATTCATCAAGGCTGACCACGCCCACTTGGCGCAATTCAGCAAACGCCTTCAGCAAGCGTTGACGCTCGGCAATCCCGAACGCCAGACGCTGCTCGAAATCGCCGAAAAGCTCCGCATTGCCGCCGATACGTTCGCCGCCTTCCGCACGGGGAAAAAACTCGAACGCGAAACCCGCGCCCTGATCGACCAAGCGCTCGCCATGGCCGATTTACTGAAACCCGCCGAATTAACAGGCCTTGCAAAGGTTGAGGTGGTTCCTCTTCGTATTGCTCTCAGCACGGACGATGCGGAGAACGCTGCCGTTTTTTTCCAACAAGAACACCAGGCTATTGCGACCGCCGCGCAATCGAGAGGTGCAGCATGAGCTGGATCCTCACCCATACCGGCAAGCGCTTTGATTTGCTTGAGCCGGACGCCGAAATGATCGATCCGCGAGATATTGCACACTCGCTGGCTCATTTGTGCCGCTTCAACGGCCACACCCGCGAGTTTTACAGCGTGGCTCAGCACAGCTGCATCGTCGCCGACCTGGTGCCAGAAGAACACAAACTTGTGGCCTTGCTCCATGACGCTCCCGAGGCGTACTTGGGCGATATAACACGGCCACTTAAGCAGTGGATTAGTGCCTACCAACACTTCGAGGACTGCATTTGGTGGCGCGTTTGCGAGCGGTTCGACATCGCCCCAGAACTCCCGACCTGCATCCATCAGGCCGACCTGATAGCACTGGCCACCGAACGTCGCGACCTCATGCCAACCGAACCGGCTATCTGGGATTGCTTGGTCGGCATTGAACCCATGGTTGAAACCATCCGTCCGTGGTCTGCCGCAGAGGCGCGCAACACTTACCACCAGCGCCTGATGGATCAACTTGCTATCGAACATCGGAGGAAAGCGGCATGACGCACTCACAGGACAACACGCAAATGCAGGCCGCTTTGCTTCGCGATGACAGTGGGATCGACACGCCTGTAAACAACAGTCTCTGCTGCGCAGCAGCAGGCATTATTGCTTCTTCCAGCGCCACTGCAGAGGTACTTATACCCCACGAAAAGCTGCGCGAGGCAGCCACACCCAATGCAACGCTAATCGCTCAGGATCGCCCGCCCGCGCAGCCTGCAGTGGGGTATACGCACCTTTCTGGAAACGATGGATATCAGGCGACAGACACCCAAGATTTATGGACAACTGATTCTTTTGAAGACTGTGTCGCCGCTGCCTTAATTACCTGTTTTGAGACCAGAATCAAAAAAAGTAAAGGAGCGGGTCCTAACACGCTTACTGATGAGCGATTGAACCTTATCAGACGGATCGGGCCGTATATTCCGAGCAACGACAGAGTCATCATCGCGCCCAATACAACGTGCGTTGGAGATTGGGAGTTTGATGTCATCAATGACCCTATGCCTTCGATTGGATGCATTGGGTTTACGAGAACTCATCAAGCCCGGCCCGATGAATATGGTGGTTTCTTTCAAGCCACATATATTCGGAAAGTCACCAACTTACCCAAGACCTGGTATAGACGGTCAGGTGGACAGTTGTATGAAATTATAATTGCCGCATCGGAAAATGAATTTGTAGAAGGTGAGCGATCATTCTTTTGCATAACGAAAGAAGGCAAAGTGGTTGCCTGTGATCAACGCTTTGAGCTATCTGATCGATACAAAAGTAATCATTATTTCACCACTCCCGAAAAGGAGCTCAAAGATCGTGAAGCCAGGGCTTCAATCGCTCTGCAATTCATAGCCGATAGCCGACATTGCTGGACTATAGAGGCCCGCGAATCCAACTGCCTCGCCCGCCTGGGCTCAATGCCCGAGCAAATTAAATCCTTGCTGTACGCGAGATCAGTTCCACTAACCGAGACAGGACGAAAACGACCGATACTACACTTGGTAGCGGCTCATCAACGTCGTTTAAAGAATGGCATTGATATCGACATAACTGGATTTCTTAGGGGTGTTCAAACAGTCGAGGTGGGTGGAACATGTTTTACTGTAAGGCCCGCACCAGCATTAATACCAAACCTATCTGCGGCCAGCAGAAGAAAAGTGGCTATTCGCGAGGAGATTGAATGAATACTTCCTTCATTCTAATGGCCCAATACAATGGCCGGGCCATTATCCCACTTGAGCAGGTCTGCAAGGATTACTTCACGCACCTGACGACCGATATGTTCCAGCGCAAGGTTATGGCAGGACAGATCAAAATCCCGATCACACGGCTGGAGTCGAGTCAGAAAAGCGCTAAAGGCATCCACATCGCTGATCTGGCAGCCTACCTTGATCTGCAACGGGAAGCTGCGGTGAAAGAGTGCAACCAGCTCAACGGGTACCGCCGAGCCAGTTAAATCACTGCTTACCCCAGGCGCCCAACTTCACGGGCGCCTGAATTATCCTCTTTAACCACGGCCACTCGGCATAGTGGTCACCTCGCCCGCGCAGATGGGTATATCGACGCAATGAATTCCAATCACGATGCCCAGACACACTGGCCACCCGCGGAATATCCCAATCTATCTCAAACAACCGACTCACTCCGTCGTGTCGCAGATCGTGGAAGTGAAGATCTTCGATCTCTAGAAACTTGCACGCCTTCGCCCAGGCCGTGGAGATCGACGACGAGTTGTACGGGAAAATTTCCCCACGCTCTTTTGGCATGCTCTGCAGAATTCTCCAGGCTTCGTCGGGTAGGTGGCACCAAACATCATTGCCAATTTTCTGCCCGGGGTTTTTCATATCTCTCACCAGCACCCGCTGATTCGACTCATCGACGTCCTCCCACTGAATTCGGCTTATCTCATCCTGCCGACGCGTGGAAAAAATCGCGAAGCCAATCACCTTCAGCATGTTGATCGAACTAGGCCGACGCTGCTGCATGCTGACGAAGTGCTCCAGAAGTTTATCCAGCTCGTCCTTCGTTGGACGACGATCGCGCTCCCGGCTCTTCATGTTGTAGCCGAGCTTCCTCAACACCTTCCGAGCGTCCGGCATCGCGTGAGGGTCTACCTCATACCCCCAAGCGGGACGCGCAATCGAAAGGACAGCCCCAAGGTGCGCCAAATCGTTGCCAGCCGTCTGCGGCTGGACGCCGCCGCCCTCTTTACTCATTCGCCAGAGTGCAAAATCCACCAATCGTTGACTGTTGATAGCCGAATCAACGGTCTGGCCAAACTCCGTCGCCGCGATAGCATTTAGAGTGGCTTCCTTGGTTTTACCCAACGGCCGGACTTTCTCCATTTCATCCAGGTACTGCTTGATCATGTCCTGAATGGTGACGCCCTTGCGGTTCGCCCGCTCAATCGCACCAGGCTGATCTAGCTCTGCCTCACGTCGCCGCACCCACGCTTGTGCCGCCTGTTTCCGGGCGAAGGTCTGGCTCTCTTGGTAGACTTGCGCTCCATCGCGAAACAGGCGTATCTGTGCCGTGTAACTGACTGAGCCATCGGTGCGTTTTCGTGCTCTGATCGTTGCCATAATCGACTGGTACAATTCCGAAAGTGATTGGTACATTGTACCAGCGCCATCGAAAAAACGCCTGAAAACGCCTAAAAACACGCTATAAATACGTTGAGCCAAATGGTACCAAATACCCACTCCAGCCCAGTAAACTCAAGCCCTGCGCTATCTCGGCGGTTTTCCGTTGCGCCAATGATGGACTGGACCGACCGCCACTGCCGTTTCTTCCTGCGCCTCCTGTCGAAGAACGCCCTGCTCTACACCGAGATGGTCACCACCGGCGCTCTCCTCAACGGCGATCACGAACGTTTCCTGCGTCACAACGAAGCCGAGCACCCGCTAGCGTTGCAGTTGGGCGGCAGTGTCCCGCTGGATCTGGCCGCTTGCGCGCGCATGGCGCAGGCGCATGGTTACGACGAGGTGAATCTGAATGTTGGCTGCCCGAGTGATCGGGTGCAGAACAATATGATCGGTGCGTGCCTGATGGGGCATCCGCAGTTGGTGGCGGATTGTGTGAAGGCGATGCGTGATGCGGTGTCGATTCCGGTGACGGTGAAGCATCGGATCGGGATCAATGGGCGGGACAGTTACGCCGAGTTGTGTGATTTCGTCGGTACGGTGCGGGATGCCGGGTGTACCAGTTTTACCGTGCATGCGCGGATTGCGATTCTGGAGGGGTTGTCGCCGAAGGAGAATCGCGACATTCCGCCGTTGCGGTATGACGTGGCGGCGCAGTTGAAGGCGGATTTTCCGGAGCTGGAGATTGTGCTGAACGGCGGGATCAAGACGATGGAGGCCTGCCATGAGCATTTGCAGACCTTTGACGGTGTGATGCTCGGGCGCGAGGCTTATCACAATCCGTATTTGCTGGCGGAGGTGGATCAGCAGTTGTTCGGCAGCAGCGCGCCGGTGATCAGCCGTGCCGAGGCGCTGGCGCAGTTGCGGCCGTATATTGCCGAGCATTTGCAGGCAGGCGGCGCGATGCATCACATCACCCGACATGTGCTGGGGCTGGGCACCGGGTTCCCGGGGGCGCGCAAGTTCCGCCAGTTGTTGTCGGTGGATATTCACAAGGCCAAGGATCCGCTGGCGTTGCTGGATCAGGCTGGCGAGTTGCTGCAAGGCCGTTGATAGATGGTTTGAATGTGCGGGCAACGAATGAGCGTTGCCCGGAGTTTTGATGTGCTGACAGGATGTCTTTTGTTTATGCCCGCGTTTCGCTGCGTTTCGTTCAAGCGCTTTATCCTCCTAGCTTTAATCTCGACCATCTCTTCCAACGCCGTCGCCTCCTGCGACTTTGTGAAGGGGTGTGGTAAGGGGGACGGTGGTCCTTTTGAGTCGACTCAGCTTTCCGGCTTTCTGGTTTTCACGGCGACGGTGGCCTCGTTCGATGCGACCTCGGATGTGTCCAGACTCAAGAAACGTGTTTACTCGCCAGAGGAAATCGAAGCGGCGCGCTATTACCTCGCCAGCGACGGCATGCTGCAAGCCGCGTATTTCACATCAGCCTTGCAGCGCTACCGCCAAGAGTCGCCCAACTCGGAGTTGAACGACCTCGCGGTTGCGACATTGATCAGCAGTCAGTGATCACGCCGCCGCTTCCGTCCAGTTCACCCAGCCAAACACCCACGTCGCCAGAATCAACAAGCCAAACGCGATCCGATACCAGGCGAACGCGGCGTAGCTGTGGTTGGCGATGAATTTGAGCAGGCCGCGCACGGCGATCATGGCGAAGATGAAGGCGATGACGAAACCGAGGGCGAACACCGGCAGGTCGCTGGCCTGGAACAGGTCGCGGTATTTGTAACCGGAGTACACCGCGGCGCCGACCATGGTCGGCATGGCGAGGAAAAACGAGAACTCTGTGGCGGCTTTCCGGGACAAGCCGAACAATAAACCGCCGATGATGGTCGAGCCGGAACGGGAAGTGCCGGGGATCATTGCCAGGCATTGCACGAAACCGATTTTCAACGCGTCTGACCAGTGCATGTCGTCGACGTGATCGACGCTCACGACATGGTTGCGCTGCTCGGCCCACAACATGACGATGCCGCCCACTACCAAAGCCATGGCCACGGTGATCGGGTTAAACAGGTATTGATGGATTTTGTCAGCGAACAGCACGCCGAGGACCACCGCCGGCAGGAAGGCGATCAGCAGGTTGAGGGTGAAACGTTGCGCATTGCGTTGGGTGGGCAGGCCTTTGACGATGTCGAAGATCTTCGGGCGGAACTCCCAGACTACGGCCAGGATTGCCCCCAGTTGAATAATGATGTTGAACGCCATCGCGCGTTCGCCGCCGAAGTCCAGCAAGTCGGCGACGATGATCTGGTGGCCGGTACTGGAGATCGGCAAGAACTCGGTCAGGCCTTCCACTGCGCCTAAAATCAACACCTGGATAAAGGTCCAGAAATCCATTAATCCTCCGTCAGAGCGCTCTTGATGAGCGACCGGTCAACTGTATTCAGGAATTGAGTATCTGAAGTTAAACAATCGGTATAACGCGACACCCATTGCCTGATCAGGCGACGGAGAATATGTCTTATCAAAAGACACACTCAAGCCATGTTAATAATCGTCCGCCTACGAACCGCTCGAAAAATATTTAGGCATTTAGTAGAAAAAATCTGGATCAGCCAATAAAGTGTGATCAAGCTCACACTATCTCTTGATCACGGACAGTGGCAATTGGACATGAATAAAGCCGTGGCCATAGATTCAAAATAGTGGCACAATTCCACATTGCCACCATGTAACGACTAGTTCACAGCCCCGAGAAAATCAACTAAAAGCTTGAAATGCTTAATTATTGTTAGAAAACTCGGGAGCCACGTCTAAAAATCGCGTGAATGTTACCAATTGTCAGTCACAGATGAGAACCGGTGCTTTAACATCCCGATGTCAGCACCTAATTCGAGTCAATGCATGATGCTCTCAGGGAACTTGGCGACTAGAAGTCCGCGCCCGACAAACGACGTACCCGGTGTTCTCACTCTGGGCCGAACCTGTGGCGTGGCCGAACATTTTAGAGCGCTGGTCGCAAAGCACGTACGCACTGATATGGCACTTGAGGCCAGTTCATACACTAGTTCATTTAAGCACAATGAACTTTCTGGTTCGTATCGAGCCATCTTCATCGTTATCGACACTCCGCAAGCGCTGGAAGACAATCTTGCGCTGATCGAGAACCTGCGCGTCAATAACTTGAAGCCGATCATTTGCGCGGTCATTACCGGTCGCGGCGCGTTCAACAAGATCAAGTATTTCCTGGCCGGGGCCGACTTCTGTATCAAGCTCAATACCCTTTCCGACGAGGGCGACGAGTTGCTCGGTGAGTTCTTCAACAGTGAAGAATGGCAGCGGGATATCAACCTCACACTCGACCCTACGCGCATCTGCCTGCTGGGCGGCACCCGCCAGAAACTCGACATCTCGTTTGCCGAGATGAAGATCCTGGAAGCCTTTGCGCAGACCAGCAATCACATTCTCAGCCATGATGAAATCGCCAGCATCATGGGGCTCAATACCAATTTCTACGACCCGAGGGCGCTGGAAAAATCCATCAGCCGCTTGCGTGGAAAAATCAAGGACATGTATGGTACGAACGCGATTCAGAGCATCCGCGGCTACGGCTATCGCCTGATGCGGGGTCTGATATCGACTGCCTGACTCTCGGGCAGCCATCCTCTTTGCATACTTACGAAGGATCGTCATATGCAACCATACCGCTCTAGTTGTACTTCATACCTAATTATAATCAAGCAATTGAATGAGCACGGCTACACCGAACCATAACAATAAACTTAACAACATAGCAGCAGAACGAGTGGAACTTATCGAGGGCCATTTTGGGCCCAGACCCTGCCTGTCGATTACTTCCAAGGAAGTTATTGCTCGCCTGCCGATTTATCTTTTCGCCCATTTTGGTGCACATTTTAGGAGAGAGACATGGAAACTAGTACAACCCTCCCAAGAAAATATTTTGTCGTCGTGACCAACAGTACAACGTCGCAGCGTGAACTTGAGAGCATTCTGTCCAGCGAGCGCTTCAATTCGTTTGGCACGTCTCAGGCACAAATGTTTATTGAAGGTGCTACTTCGCCCTCTTCCGCCCCGATGCTGATGGAGTTTTCTTACCCAAGCGGCACTCGGAAAAACGTCGCCCGCACGATTGAACACGATACCCAGCGCATACTGGCCACCCTCGAATCGGAATGGCTCGCCGCACAATCGGCAAACCCGTTTCACCAATCCCCGACAATGAACGCGGACACCAGCCACCAGACTTCAGCCAATGAAGACGGCACTCCGTGCAGCGAAACCTGGCACCTGGACAACGATCAGGGCGCTCTGGTCAAGGAAGGCGTCGAGATCAGCCTTACCGGCCTGGAAACCGCACTGGTGCGCAAAATGCTCCATCACGAGGAACGCGTAGTCAGTCGTGATGACCTGATCCTCAGCATCGGCCGCGAGCCGGAGCAATATCGTGGCCTGGAGATGTGCCTGAGTCGACTGCAGGACAAGTTCAAAAGCGCGAGTAATGGTGAGCGATTGTTTCGTGCCGTAAGAAACCGCGGTTATTGCCTCATCCAGGAAATCGTTGCGTAAACACGTACGATATCCACGAACAAAACAAACAGAAAACAGTGCGATTACAAAAACAACAAGAGCACTCTGTTTGACTTCACCTCCCTGGTAATAATAGCTCCCTGCCTCCACCCCTCCTACAGTAACAAACACAACATAATTTATTCACCCCCTGCTCTGCGACCTTTTCTAACAACCTTGTATTTGATTATTAAAAAGTTGGCACTGTGCCATCTTGTTAGAACTCGTCAGACACCCTCTCCGGCAATAACTTAGTCTATTGATTGACGACAGTTCGGCCTATCGACGTTGTTACCTCAGGACACTCGTCCAATAACAACAACAAGCCTATCTAGCAACTCGGACTTCAACTGTCGAAACCTGAATGGACGTATTTCTGGGGATATCTCATGGAACTTTCTCTACGGATCAATCGAAATAACGGCCTCAAGGGACTTACCTTCTGGGGCCAATGGGCATTGGCGCAGGCTTTCATTGTTGCGTTGTTATTCATACTGGCTGAACGGCACACAGGCACCGTCGAGTTCTATTACCGCATGTGCGCGACACTGGCGGTACTGGCCTCGGTACCGGCGTATACGTTCAGCGGCGTGTATCGCAAGCAGGACAATTACCTGACCGGGCTCGGACGTTTGTTCATGGGCTGGTCGATGACCATGGTCGCGCTGGCTTGCATCGCGTTCGTGTGCAAGGCCGACGAGGTGTTCTCCCGCGAGGTGACGCTGAGTTGGGCGGTGTACGGTTTCCTCGGTCAGGCGTTGCTGTACGCACCGTTGCACGCCTTTTCCAAGTACTACCAGCGCTCCCGCACCAGCGCGCAGAAGACCCTGATCGTTGGTACCGGCGAGCTGGCACTGGGTTTGGCGAAGAAGATCAGTCAGGTGGAAAACCTGCCGTTGGTAGGCCTGGTCAGCAATGGCCCGACGCCGAATCTGGATGCGAATGCGCCGCGTGTGGTCGGCGATCAGGAAGATTTGCTCGAGCTGATCAAAGACCATGACATCCGTCGTCTGTACATCACCCTGCCGCTGGCGGAGGCGGCGAAAATCGAAGCGATGTACGTCGATTTGCTCGGCGCCAACGTCGATGTGGTCTGGGTGCCGGACTTGAACAGTCTGACCCTGCTCAATCACTCGGTGAAGGTCGTGGACGGTCTGCCGGCGATCTGCCTTAACGAAAGCCCGCTGACCAGCCGCCCTACTGCTGCGCTGAGCAAGAGCCTGTTGGAAAAAGGCGTGGCGTTGCTGGCGATCATCCTGTTGAGTCCGGTGCTGCTGTTCATTGCGTTGGCAGTGAAGATCAACTCGCCGGGGCCGGTGTTCTTCAAGCAGGATCGCCACGGCTGGAACGGCAAGGTGATTCAGGTGTGGAAATTCCGCTCGATGCGCGTGCACGATGACCGCGAAGTGGTTCAGGCCAGTCGCAATGACTCGCGTATTACTGCGGTCGGGCGCTTCATCCGCCGCACTTCGCTGGACGAGCTGCCGCAGTTGTTCAACGTGCTGCAGGGGCAAATGGCGTTGGTCGGTCCACGTCCGCACGCGGTGGCGCACAACAACTACTACTCGGGGAAAATCCTCGCGTACATGGCTCGTCATCGAATCAAACCGGGTATTACCGGGCTGGCACAGATCAGCGGCTGCCGTGGCGAGACCGACACCATTGACAAGATGCAGCGCCGCGTCGAGATGGACCTGCATTACATCAACAACTGGTCGTTGTGGCTGGATCTGAAGATCCTGGTGAAGACGCCGTTTACGTTGTTGTCGAAAGATATTTATTGATGGACTGGTGACAAGCCAGGCGATACCGCAAGGGGACGAAAGTCCCCTTTTTTGTGGGCGGGATTTGGGTAGTGGATCAGGCTGTTGCGATGGTGGCAGTGCCGGCGCCTTCGCGGGCAAGCCCGCTCCCACAGGGCCCGGCGGCGTTCACTCAAATCGGGCACACCACAAAATCACTGTGGGAGCTTGCCTGCAAGCGATAGCGGTGGATCAGGCAACATGGATTTTGAATGGACTGACGCCTTCGCGAGCAGGCTCGCTCCCACAAGGGATCTCGGTGTGGATCGAGATATTGACTTCACCCCGTTCCCCTGTGGGAGCGTGGCTTGCCCGCGAAAGCGGTGTGTCTGGTAGCACATATGCTGGAATGGGCCGACGCCTTCGCGAGCAAGCCCGCTCCCACAGGGATTGGGGATCGCATCGGGATGTGTGGCCTCACCGCGACCCCATTGTAGGAGTGAGCCTGCTCGCGATGGCGGTGTTTCAGGCGACAGGGATGTTGAATGTGCCGACGACATCGCGAGCAGGCTCACTCCTACAGAGATCGGGGTATGGATCGGGTATTCGGTTCACCCCGTACCACTGTGGGAGCGTGGCTTGCCCGCGAAAGCGGTGGGTCAGGCAGCGCAGATGTTGAATGTGCCGACGCCTTCGCGAGCAAGCCCGCTCCCACAGGGTCCGGCGGCGTTCACTCAAATCGGGCACACCACAAAATCACTGTGGGAGCTTGCCTGCAAGCGATAGCGGTGGATCAGGCAACATGGATTTTGAATGGGCTGGCGCCTTCGCGAGCAGGCTCGCTCCCACAGGGATCGGGGGGGATCAGGATATCCAGTTCATCCCGTTCCACTGTGGGAGCGTGGCTTGCCCGCGAAAGCGGTGGATCTGGCAGCACATATGCTGAATGTGCCGACGCCTTCGCGAGCAAGCCCGCTCCCACAGGGATTGGGGTGTGGATCAAGATATTTGCTTCACCCTCGAACCACTGTGGGAGCGTGGCTTGCCCGCGAAAGCGGTGGGTCAGGCAGCACATATGTTGAATGTGCCGACGCCTTCGCGAGCAAGCTCGCTCCCACAGGGATTGGGGTGTGGACCAAGATATTTGCTTCACCCTCGGACCACTGTGGGAGCGTGGCTCGCGCGCGAAAGCGTTGGGTCAGGCTGCACAAATGTTGGATGTGCCGGCACCATCGCGAGCAGGCCAGCTGCTCCCACCGATTCCCAAGGATTACTCGGTAATCTTCGAGAAGTTGCGGTAGAACATGTCGCCCTCGCGGCTATCGGTCATCGAGTGCAGCTGGAAGCTGCGATTGAGCCTGGCGCCGCCGTCACGGGTCAGGGGGGCCCAGACGAGGTTGGCGCGGCGCATGGTCGACATGCTCATCATTTCGTCGAACGGGATCGACAGGTAGAGGCCTTTGTCGAAACTGCCTTCGCCATACTCGGCACTGCCGGCGGTGGTGATCGTGGCCCAGGCGCCGAAGCGCACGCCGTTGAAGAACTCGCGAGAGATGTCGAGCGTGCCGCCCCAGTCGCCGGCCAGGTAGCGACCGACGCTGACCGCCGCCAGCGTGTCGTACGGCAAGTCGGTGTAGCCGGTGATGTGCCCGGTCCAGACCGAATAGTCGCGCAGGCCAAAACCCTGGTCGAACTCGCGCTGACGCACATAGTTCAGATCCGCCCCCACCGACCAGCGCTCGCCGGTCGGACGGAACAACACCTCACCGCCGACGCCGGCAAACATCGACTCCAGATAACCACCGTAGACCATGCCATACAGGTCTTTGTCCAACTGCTCGGCATGGCTGATCTGGAACAACGGCATGGTCACTTCCGAGGTGGTCAGGTACTGACGCAAATCGGTACGCACCCGCGGCAGACCGCTCGGCGCATCGTAAGTGAACTTGTCGAAGTTGTTCACCAGGTTGGCACTGACCAGCCCGCTCCACCAGGTGTTGCGGTTGAAACGGTACTCGGCGTCCGCATCGGCACTCAATTGATAGAGCAAACCATCCGGGCCGCCGACGTTTTGCTTGAAGCCCAGACCAACGCCATAACTGAAGTGCTGCGGCGCTTCGCTGTAGAGGGTTTTCTCGTTGTGCGGCATCGCCGGGTTGATCTCGGTGGTGCGGTGCAACGACTCCAGCGGCTCCTCATTGTTGATCACTTCGCGGAAGGTCTGACGCGGCACGCTGGTCTCTTCCAGTGGCAGGTCGTAACGCTTGTTGACCACGGTGAACCAATTGATGTCGTCGTTCACACTGTTGTCGAGAATCCGGCTCGCGCGGCCAACGGCCTTGGACGAATGGAAGTAGCGCTGCTGCTCGCCGTAGACGATCAGCTCGGAATCACGCTGACTGATGCGCTCGACCTTGTACCCGGCATTTTGCTGCAAGCGTTGCGACACGTCGGCCCAGTTGACCTGTTCCATCGGCGTGGTCGGCATCTTCGCCGGCAGCGGTTCAGGCGTCGGATCGTAGGTCTTGGCCGGCGCCTTGCGGCTGACGAAATTGGTGTGAAAGGTCACGCCGAACATCGCCGTGTTGCCCCGCTCCCACGCCGCGCTGACGTCCACCGAATCCGCCACCTTGAACACCGCGCCGAAGTTGATCGGCGAGTCTTGCTTGATCACGTTGTCCTTCGGCTCGTGCTTGTAGTCGTTGCCTTCGTATTCGAGTTTCAGGCTGAGTCGATCCCACGGCGTCTGATAGCTCACACCACCGAAGAACGAGGGCTTGCCACGGAAGTACGAACCGGCGTTGACGTCACCGGTGCCTTCCAGGGCCGGACGGGTCTTGAAGCGATCATCGAGGTAGCCCAGCGGGTTGTCGAGGTCGCCGCGATTACCGAGATAACCCCAGGCAATGCCGGCGCTGAAATCGAAATTATCAAAGCGCTTGTTGGCGACGAAATATTCGCTGGCGAACAAGCCGGTACCGCCAATGTCTCGGAAGCCCAAAGCGACATCGGGGGCCCAGTGGGTTTCCTGCCACAGCCGGACTTTGGCATCGACCGCCTTGTCCTTATAGCTCTGGCTGCCGCTCATCGACTCCGGCCCGTACGGGCGGTTGGTGATGGCGGTGTAGCGGAACGAGCCTTCGAGCCAGTCCAGCGGCTGCAGCGACACGCTGTAGCGGCTGTAAGGCTCGGTGCGGTTGGCGTTGACGCTCAGCTCGCCGGCCGGGGCCATGCGTGCGGTCGGCGTCTGCAACAGACCGGTGCCACCGAAATCATTCTGGGTAATACGCGGTTCGGCATGCACCAGACCGCACGGCAATAACAACACAGCTGCAACACGTAACTTCAACGAACCACCTCAGCCAGCTGCGTGGCAATCAATTCGGCCAACTGCTGATTCAGTTCAGGAACAGGCGGATCCAGATCATCGTTTTTCACCGGCACCAGAATCTTGCTGCCGGCCACGGGAAACTGCCCGCTCTCGCGATTCCAGTGGGCGATACCCACGCGCCGAACCGCACCATTGGGCTGGATCAGCCACAGGTAATCGGCCTCGGCATCGTCCAGCGGCGTGCAGCTTTCCAGGTACTCGCGCGCCTCCAGCAGAGGCTGATAAGGCAGGTGGCAGGTCTCGGCGACGGCGCCCAACACTTGCACCTCGTCGACCCGTTTCGGGTAAATCAGGCGATCGCCATCGTCGAGACGAATGTTGCGCGCAAAACCGACTTCCACCGCGACCGGATCGAGATCCGCGACCTGGCGCCCGGTGACCGGCATCTGCCGCACCTGCTCGGCCAGGCGCAACGCCAGCGCCGCGCGACTGGGTCGGTCAAACAACGAAGCCATGCGTTGCAACACATCAAGATCGAACAGCACCCCGGCCTTGAGCCGGGCCTGCTGTTCCAGCAACGACTGGCGCAGCAACTCACCGGCCAGCCAGTAACCTTCGGCATTCGGCACCGCCACGCTGATCACGTCGAGCAAGCGCCCGCCCGGCGGCAATTCCACCGGCCCCGGATTGGCCACATCGCCACTGACCGTGACCGCTGCCTGACTGACGCCGCTGAGCAACAGCAAAACCGCCGATAACATCCGTAAGCGCTTCATGGCAGGTGCCTGCGATCGGGGGTCAATTGCACGATGCGCACGCGCATTTGCGCGGTCAGTTGCTGCTCGCTCTGCAGGATGAAACCGTCCACCGGATCGACCCAGTAATGGTTGGTCGCGCGCAGGCCGATGGCCGGGACGTCGATACGTTCGTCAACACGCAACACGGTGTATTGCTTGTCGAGAATGTCCAGGGTTTGCGTGGATCGGCGGGAGAACCGGCTGTTGACGATCAAGCCAACCTCCTGGCCCTTGTACAGGTCGATCCAGCGCTGACTGGTGAAACCATCGGCAACTTGATGCAGGCCGCGTTTGAACGGCGCGTTGTCGGCCAACCGCGTGCCGTCCAGATCGCCCTCGACGCCGAGGCCGATGGTGCGCACGGCGAGGCCGTCACGCAGGAGCAACACCTGTTTGCCGGAAGCGACCCAGAACTGCAGATCATCACGCTCACGCACCAGCGCCAGCACCCCGGAGCCGGAAGGCGTGGTCAGTTTGACTTGCGGATACTTGACCTCGGCCACCTGGGCCGCGCTCACGTCCAGCTCATCCGGGCCGATCACCGCCGACTTGAGGTTGCGCACCGAAGCGGTCATCAGCGGGTTACAGCCACACAACATCAAGGCCGCCATCAGGCAGACGCCAACTTTCAAGGTTTTCACGGTCGGCCTTATTTGCTGTTGTTACTGAATTCGCTCCAGTTCTTCGCAGCGGAAGCCCCGGTCCCGACAATCGATGCCGACGGCACCAGTTGGCTGATGAAGCGGTTCCAGCGCGTGACGTTGGCCGGGCCGACGTACACCACGTCCTGTGGACGCACTTCAAAGTGCGAAGCGAGTGCCATGGCGGTCGGCGACTGGGCTTCCAGTTGATAGATCTTCGCCGGCTCGACATCGAGGTTTTCCACCCCGCGAATCACGTACACCGCGTTGCCGTTGGAAGTGGTCTGGCTCAAGCCGCCGACCGAACCGAGCACGTCGGAGAGGTTCATCGTCGCGGTCTTGAAGCTCAGCGCACGGGGCTGATTGACTTCGCCCATGACGTAAATGCGCTTGTTGTCGTTGTACGGCAGATACAGCTGGTCGCCGCCCTTGAGAAAGACGTGCTGCAACTCGGAATCCTGATGGTTCAGCGAGTCGAGATTGAGCGGATACACCCGGCCATTGCGGGTCAGCAACAGGCCCGACAGATCGGCGTTGTTGGTGTCGATACCGGCAGTACCGAGGGCTTCGACCACGCTCAACGGGTTGGTGGAAATCGGCTGCGGGCCGGCCTTGGCCACGGCGCCCGAGACCACCACTTTCTGACTGGCGAAACGCAGCACCGCGACATCCACTTGCGGCTCGGCGATGAACGCCGACAGGCGGGATTCGATGTCCGCACGCAACTGTTGAATAGTCTTGCCGGCCGCCTGCACTTCCTTGATGAACGGGTAGTACAGCGTGCCATCGGAGCGCACCAGTCGACCGTTGGCGTCGATCTGCTGTTGTGCCCCCGATGGCGCGGTCAGCTCCGGGTGATCCCAGACCGTGATGTACAGCACATCGTTGCTGCCGATGCGGTATTCCGCCGGCGTCGCCAACAATTCCGCCGGCACCGTCTCACGCTTTTGCGTGGCGCGGGTCATCGAGATCAGTTTGGGCGTGATCGGAATCAGCTCGACCCGACTGCTTTCGCTGGCGCCCTGGCGCGTGATGTCGCCGGTGCTCAGGTATTGGCCGGGGGAAAACATGCAACCTTGCAAAGCGATACTTGCCAACAGCAAAAGAGAAAAACTACGAGTCATAATGGCACTACGCTATTCAAGGGCGAATCTAAAAACAAAGTCACCCGACTTGCGTCGGGCGACCCTGTACTGCACTAACAAATGTTCCTGTTAGTTGTGCGTGCCGGTTGTACCGGTGGTACCCGTAGTACCGGTGGTACCGCCGTTGGCACTTCCACCACTGTTGGACGCCGCTACTGCACTGGCAACCATTGCCGTACTGGCAGCAGGCGCGGTAGAAGCCGCGACACTGCCAGATACATTGGTTACCGCAGTAAGCGGCGCTTCAGCAGCGGACGCCCAGTTGCTCAACATCGTCAACAGGGCAATCGCCATCACTTTTTTCATATCAACTCCTTTCTAACATTCGGCCTGTTAAAAACCGGCCTGTGTTAGCGGTGGTAGCGTTCAAGTCCGCAAAATGCGCGAACAAGATCCGTCGTTCTTTCACAGTCTTACCCAACTGATAAAAGTCGAACGGCAGGTTTATATCTACGGACTTGCAAAAGGCATTTCCAGCGTATTTTCCCGACGATATCTAACAGCTGACCGAAACTAACATTCAGTATTAGAACGACATCATTCGAGATAACCGCGCGGATGATTGGATTGCCAGCGCCAAGTGTCGGTGACCATGTCCTGCAAACTGCGCGTGGCTTTCCAGCCGAGCTCTTTGGCAGCCTTGGACGCGTCGGCCCAGCTCTCGGCAATGTCACCGCTGCGACGCGGCATCACCCGGTACGGCACTGGTCGCCCGCTGGCCTGTTCGAAGGCGTGCAGCACTTGCATCACGCTGTAGCCGTCGCCGGTGCCAAGGTTCCAGGTGTGAATGCCCGGGCGTCCGGCAATCGATTGCAAGGCCTTCAGATGGCCATCGGCGAGGTCGACGACGTGGATGTAATCGCGCACCCCGGTGCCGTCGATGGTCGGGTAATCGTCGCCGAAGATCGATAACTCCTGCAGGCTGCCGACCGCGACCTGGCTGATGTAAGGCAGCAGGTTGTTGGGAATGCCGTTGGGGTCTTCGCCCAGGTGCCCGCTGTGATGCGCGCCGATCGGGTTGAAGTAACGCAGCAAGGCGATGCTCCAGCGCGGCTCGGCCTGACTCAGGTCGCGCAGCACGTTCTCGACGATCAGCTTGGATTGACCATAAGGATTGGTCGGAATGCCGGTGGGGAAATCCTCGCGGATCGGCATCTGCTCAGGCTCGCCGTACACCGTGGCCGACGAGCTGAACACCAGACGGAACACCCCCGCTGCGGCCATCGCCTGACACAAGGTGATGCTGCCGCCGACGTTGTTTTCGTAGTAATCCAGCGGCTTGCGCACGCTCTCGCCGACGGCCTTGAGCCCGGCAAAATGCAGCACCGCGTCGATTTGATGCTCGCGGAAAATCCGGTCGAGCAACGCCCGGTCGCAGACATCGCCGCGAATCATCAGCGCGCTTTTGCCGCAAATACCTTCTATCGCGTGCAGTGCCGCATCGCTGCTGTTGCAAAGATTATCCAGTACAACAACTTCATAACCTGCTTCAAGCAGCGCAAGTGTGGTGTGCGAGCCGATATAGCCGGCGCCACCCGTTACCAGAATCTTCATAGCGCGGTCCGTCATTGGATAAGTGACAAGTAGCGTGTCAAGTCCCTTTTATTCAATCTGTGGCGCACCACACAAATAAGGACGACAACAGCCTCAAACAAAATTGGTTCAACCACTGGCAATAAATATTTTTGCAGGTCAAACTGTATTGCCCGGTACTTATTAGCACTCCAAGTACACTCATCACTATCAACAGATACCGACTAAAAATAACTAATAACGTTATTACCGACATCTCATAACATTGTCATGTTTTAGCCTTCGCGCTAATTGCCATTAACAACCTGACTCAGGTATTAAAGTACTCGCTCAATAATCATTGAAACTTGTGCGCCTTCGTAAGTGTGCGCATCCGTTGCCTGTGTTCCATGACTGTCCAGGATACTTTTATGATTCGTAAATGTTTGTTCCCCGCTGCCGGTTACGGCACGCGTTTCTTGCCGGCCACCAAAGCCATGCCGAAAGAGATGCTGCCGATCGTCAACAAACCGTTGATCGAATACGCCGTTGAAGAAGCACGGGACGCCGGCCTGCAACACATGGCTATCGTCACCGGTCGGGGCAAGCGTGCGCTGGAAGACCACTTCGATATCAGCTACGAACTCGAACACCAGATTCGCGGCACCGAGAAAGAAAAATTCCTCGCCGGCACCCGCGAACTGATCGACACCTGCACCTTCTCCTACACCCGTCAGGTGGAAATGAAGGGCCTCGGTCACGCGATTCTCAGCGGCCGCCCGTTGATCGGCGATGAACCCTTCGCCGTGGTGCTGGCCGATGACCTGTGCCTGAACCTGGAAGGTGACGGCGTGCTGTCGCAGATGATCCAGCTGTACAAGAAATTCCGCTGCTCGATCGTCGCCATCCAGGAAGTCCCGGCCGACCAGACCCACAAGTACGGGGTGATCGCCGGCGAGCTGATGTCCGACGGCATTTATCGGGTCAACAACATGGTGGAAAAACCCGCGCCACAGGACGCGCCGTCGAACCTGGCGATCATCGGCCGCTACATCCTCACCCCGGACATCTTCGACCTGATCGCCGACACCCAACCGGGCAAGGGCGGCGAGATCCAGATCACCGACGCGCTGATGAAACAGGCGCAGAACGGTTGCGTGCTGGCCTACAAGTTCAAGGGCCTGCGCTTCGACTGCGGCGACGCCGAGGGTTACCTGCAGGCGACCAACTTCTGTTACGACAACGTTTACCTCAAGGGCCGCTGAGACGGTCCCCCGCCCACTTCTCTATTCAGGAGACCAGCATGAACATGGCACAACATTCAGCCGACATTGAACGGGAGGTGGGCAACCTCGGGGCGGTGAGTTGGCTGCCACGCCATCAGCCGTTGCCCAGCGCCAACGAGTCATGGCTGGGCAGCATTCTGCTGGTGGAGCGCATCGGCATGTTTCCGGCGTCCGGCGACATTCGCCGAGCGCTGGCGGATCCCTATCCCCTGCTCGCCCATCTGAAACAACGCTATGCCGATCAGGCGCTGGAAATGGATGACCGTGATGGCCTGAAAGTGATCTTCAGCGACTGGCGCTTCCGCGTACGCCTGTGCTGCAACGAGCCGGCGATCATCATCAATGTCGAGACGCGGTGTGCGACGCAGTTGATGCCGCAGAAGACTGCCGAGCTCCTGAGCCAGATAGACCAATTCCAATAAACGCTCCCCCTGTAGGAGCTGCGGCACGCTGCGATCTTTTGATCTTGTTTTTAAGATCAAAAGATCGCAGCGTGCCGCAGCTCCTACATAGGTTTGGTGGGGTCGCAACTGTCCGCGTTGATGCCACTGACAATCCAGCGATAGAAGTAATCGGCAATCACCTTCCCGCCCGTGGCCGGCTGCGGATGAATCCTGTCCGGGCCGATCATCGCCGCCGCATAGCGTTTGACGTCAGGGCCGAACGCGCATTGCAGATTGGCAAAGCCCAACTGCTGCTCATGCGCCCACGGCTGCAAGACTTGCGCATACGCTGACATCGGATAGGCACTGGAACGCGTGGTGTCCTGACGCATGATCAGGTTGATGCTCGCCGCCGGTTGAATCTCGCGGATCATCGCCACCAGGCCTTGAACGTTCTGCAGATACTCCGCGGGTTTCACCCCGAAGCCCTGATCGTTGCCGCCGAGCATGATCAGGTAAACGTCGGCGGGAATCTTCGATACGGCGGCTTTCCACTGCATTTGCCATTGCGGATCCTGGTGATAAAAGTCCGCCGATGCCGCGCCCGATGCCGCCAGTTTCGAGACCCGCACGCCGTGCTGATCGTTGCTCAGCCACAGGCCAAACAAGGTCGGCGCGCCCTTCACCACTTCCAGTTTGAATGACCAGTCTGCCGCCGAAGAGAGACCTGCGAGCGGTACTTCCTGTACGCCTGCCCCTTCAAGTTTCAAGGGCTGCCAGTCTTGCGCGGGCGTCCAACGGTAACGCAGCTCACTGGGCTCGCCGTTGCCTAGGTAGAGCAGGTTCGCCTGAGTGACTTTGGTGTCGATGGCGGGTGTCGGACTGGCATCGATTTGCAGCCAGGCGCCGGGTTTGCCGGTCACCGTGCGACTGTCGGGGCTGGCCTGGCCGAGGCCGGACACTTGCCAGCCACCACCGAAAAATTTTTCGCTGCTGCGGGTGTATTTGAAGTGCGTGCCACCAAGCGCCGCGCCATGGTTGAAACCGACATAACCGGGGCCGGCAAAACCGACCTCGCCGGCCACGCGCTGCACCAGTTTGTTCAGATAAAAATTCTGCCCGGCGCTGTAGCTGTCGCCGATCACCGAGACCGACAACACCTTCCCGTTCTTGCCTTCGCGCCACTGCGCAAAGCGCTCGCGGGCATCGCCCACTTCCACCACCGACGCCGCGACGGGCTGAGCGTCATCTACTGCCAACATGCGTTATTTCCTTCAGTCTGGAATGAGGGGACTGGAGTACGACCCAGATCCATTGTAGGAGTGAGCCTGCTCGCGATGGCGTTGATTCAGACGGTGCAACTCTGATTGACATACCGCTATCGCGAGCAGGCTCACTCCTACAGGAATTGCGGTCATCTGCTGAATCTGTGTCCAGCACCGAAATCTGTGGGAGCGGGCTTGCTCGCGAAGCTTTTCAGCTATTGGCCGGCACCACCGGAGTAACGCCAACCGCTGGCTTCTTCTTCGCCGCGCGCTCCCCGAGAAACAGCACCGAAGTGACATTGAAGCGGCTGAAAATCATCGACAACATCACCGGCCCCAACAAGCCGAACAGCACGCCGCTGAGCACCAGAATGCTTTCGTCCTTTATCCCCAGCCGACCCATGACAAACCGTGAAGTCGCGGCGAACAGCACGTGGAACAGGAAGATCGCGTAAGAGTAGCCGCCCAGCCAGGTCAGCCATTTCGAGCGCATGTCACTCGACAGCAAGGCGATGCACGACACGCAGCCCACGGTCAGACCGATCAGGCTACGGCGGTCGACAATCAACTCGCGATCAATCGCCGCCACGTACAGCAGCGTCAGCGAGATCAACACAAACACCAGCGGCCCGATCACCTTGAAGCGCTGCTTCAGCGCCTCGACATTTTCCTGGCCGATCATCCCCGCCACAAAAAACGGCAGCAGGTAAATCGCACCATTGATGCCGAACGCATCAAGCTTGAACGGCGGCAGCAGAAACACCGCCGCAGCGAACCCGAACAGCAGATACAAGCGCGTCATCGAGCGCAGCAGCCCGCGCCATTCGAGCAGGCCGACGAACATGAAAATGATGAACACCGCCTGCAAGAACCAGAAGTGATTGACCGGCACCCAGAACGACAACAACGCATCGATCACCCCGACGTCCTTGTTCACCCCCGGCCCCACCGCCTGCAACACCGAGAACGGCACTCCGACGCAAAACAGCGGCACGATCAGCCGCCGCACCTTGCCGCTGAAGAATGCGGAAAAGTCATTGCCGCGAATTTTGTAGATCGAATAGATGTAGCCGGAAATGAAGGTGAACAGCGGCATGCGCACGTACACCATCGAGTCGGCGATGACGCGGAACGGCGAGCCGAGATCGATCTTCAAGCCCCCGCCCAACGGGCCGATGACGTGATAGAGCACCAGCAGCAGGCACGCCAGGCCACGCAGGGTTTCGATCTCCAGCGATTTTTTCTTGCTCGACATACAGCACCCGCCTTAATTCAGAACTCTTGATTCAACCCGCACCGGTTTGTTGGCGCGCAACATCAAACCCAGGCCGACAAACAGCACCGGCACCACCATGGAAAAGTGCCGGGCGAAGGAGCCGAAGTCCGGTTCGAACAAACCCTGCACCAGCAGGAACGCCAGCGGAATCGCGATCAGTTCCTTGGGTTTGGTTTCGATCGGTGCGCCTTTGTAGTCGGTGGAAGTGATGACTTTGAACAGCAGCAGCGCGGTCATGATCATCAACGCAACGAAGATCACCTGCCCCGGCCCGGACAACAGAATCAGCTCCACCGGGAACGACAGCCGGAAGAAGATGATCATCGAGTCCAACGCCTGGGAAACAAAGTCGCTGCCGCTGAGCCACGAGACGATCAGCGATTTCGAGCCCTCTTCCCCCGCCGTACGCAACTCGTTGTTGCTGGCGCGAATCGACGACACCGGAAACCCCAGCGCCAGCTGAATCGCCATGGCCACCGCCAGATAAAACAGGAACAACATCAGGAAGAAAGTGAAGCGCGACACGTACTTTTTCATCACGCAGACGCCGACCCACGACAGCGAAAACAGAATCCAGTAAGGGCGGATCAGCACGCCGTAGATCACCGCCGACAGAAAAAATCCGCCGCGGTATTTGCGCGTCAGCGAGCTGAACAAGATGCTCAGCACCGCCACCGAAACGATGATTTCCTTGGTCAGGTTTTCCAGAAAAAACGAACGCACAATCCCCCATAGACACAGGGTGCCGAAGATCGCCAGCGGCATGCGCCGGAACACCACCACCGGAATCGCCGTGAGGAAGAAATTGCAGAACATCCCGTAGGCCCAGGCGTTGGTCAGGTTGATCCCGGTGGGCCGCAGCAGGAACGCCGAACACTCGTAGGAGGAGCGATCCGGCGAGAACGGGTTCCAGAAATTGCAGTTGTCGGCGCGCGCATAGGACGACCACAACGTCATCGCATCCGGGCCCGGAGCGCGGGGGATCAGCAGCGGCATCGCCACCGACAGAAACAGCCCGGTGAACAGAATCAGGAACGACAGCGAGGAATCGAGTTTGCGTCCGCGAAACTCGATGCACGGCAACTTCAACCCCATGCCAGCGCCCCTTTTGCACGGGTCGCCCGAGTCAACACGGCGATCACCCCGAGCTGGACGATGATCGCGAAGACATTGCCCCACGCCGCGCCATAAATCGAATAGTGCTTGATCAGCAGGTAGCTGACCGGCACCGACACCAGCAGGCAGATCGCCGCGCTGGCGAATGACACTCGACTGTTTTTCGAGGCAATCAGACCGCCCCAGACGATGTCGCCAATGGCCCGCAAGGCAAAGGAAAAGATCAGCACGCCGAGAATCGCGTTATCCGGACGCGGCACGCTGGTGGCGACGTAATCGAGTACCACGTTGAAGAACAGATAGATCAGCACCGCCACCGCCGCCGACACCAGCAGCGAGCGCATCACCCACTTGTTGACGAACAAATGCCTGACCGTGAACGCCTGCTGATCCGCCTGAAACCGCTTGGCCAGCACCGGAATCCCCACCACCGCCACCACCGCGTAGGACAGCGCCTGCAAAGTGTTCGCCGCCGACCACGCGTACACGTATTTACCGAGATTGGCATACGGTTCGAGATCGGCAATCAGGAAGCGCTCGGCGTACTGACTGAGCGCGATCAACCCCGTACCGAAGTAGAACGGCAGCCCGGCCTTCCACACGGTCGCGGTAGTCAGTGCTTCGCTGACCCGGCCCTTGTGCACATTCACCACGATCAGGTAACCGGCGATGATCACCAGCACGTTGGCGGCCACCCACAGCCACAGCACACTGGCGATGCCGGACACCCAGTCGAGCATCATCCCGCCCACCGCCAGCAGCGCCCAGAGGCCGGTCTTGATAAAGAACAGCAGCGCGCCCGCGGTGGCTTTCTGCGCGGAAAACACGAACGAATTGATCTCGAACGACAGGTGTTCGGTGAGCAGCACCAGCGTCACGCAAAGAATCAACGCGGTGCCCGCCTCGACCTGCTGGAACAGCGAGTAAATCCCCACCGTCACCAGCGACAGCAGCAGCCCCACCGCCAGATACAGCAGCAGGACTTTGTCGACCACCCGCCGCGAGCTGCCGCCGACGCTGATCAGCCGATTGATCTCGGAACTGAAACCGACGCTGTAGAACTTCGAGGCGATCAGCGACGCTGCGACCACCACGCCATAAAACCCCAGCGCTTCGTAGCCCAGGTAATGGGTGATGGCCAACACCAGCAAGAACTTCGCGCCTAGAGCTCCGCCGCGCAGCAGCAGGCGAAATATCATCGAACGATCCCTTTGATGATCTCGTCCATGGCCACGGTTTTTGCCTCGATCTCGCGGCAGGTGTCGGTCAGGCGCTTGCCGAAATTCGACAGGGCATTCGGCGCGTAAACGGTGTCGATGATCTGCTCGACATCGATGTCGCCACCGTTGATCACCCAGTCTTCCACGCCCATGTCCTGATAGGCGCCAAAGCCCTTGCGCTCATAGCTGATGTGGTACGCCGGGACACCGGACAGCAGCGACTCGATGGCGCCGTGCAGGCGCACCGAGATCACCAGGTCCGGCTGATATTTGGCAATCGTCGCCTTCAACGACAGCAGGTCTTCGCTGATGCCCAACTCGCGATAGAACGCACCATCATCGTTGCCGCGAACGGCGCTCTGCACGGCGCAGACCACTTTGCTTTTGTTCTTCAGGCGCTGCAGCAGCAACTTCAGGTTGGCGACGTAAGCGACCTTCTTTTCCTTGCTCCACTCCGGCGGTTTGCGCAGCACCACGCACACGGTGGCCGGCGACGCGGCGCAGCGGGTGAACTTGGGTTGCTGAAGGATCTTGCTGGCCAGCGACTGCACCGCCAGATCCGGCGCGCGGTAGACGTTTTCGCAGGCATCGAACATCGCCGAGGAACGGTTATCGCGCACGAACACCGCATCGGCGCTGGCGTAGTGCTCGACGATCTTGCGGCTCTCGCCATGGAACGGCCCGATGCTTTGCGGCAGGTACACCGACGGCACCTTGCTGAGAATCGCCGTTTCCAGTTGCTTGGCGTGGCCCAGTTTCAGCTTGATGTGTTCGAAGGCACTTTTCGAGCGCATGTAGCCGCCACCGACGCCGACGATCAGATCGGTCTTGCGCAACAGATCCGCCAGCCCGGCATACGACTGATTGAGGAACACCGCCTGCTTGACCCGCCCCAGCCCCTTGGCCGCCATCACCGGCGCGTCGAAACGCGGGTGCGGCAAGTAGGCGAAAGACTGCGGATCGGACGCCACGACATTGATCGCGGTGTCGTCGCCAAAGTTGCGCTGCACCAACGCGATGGCCAGATCGACGAGCAAGCCGTCACCGGAGTTGGACGCACTGTAGCCATGCAAAATCGTTACGTTCATAAGCTTGAGTTCTACTTAATAAGTGGGAGCGCAATACACGTCGTAGGTCTGGCGGATCATCAGCGCGGCGCTGAAACGCTCGCGCACGATGTTCCGGCCCTCGCTGCCGAGGTCGAGCAACCGCGGCTTCTGGATTCGCGCCAGCACATCGGCCAGCGCCTGGTGATCACCGGTAGGAAAGACGTAGCCGGACACCTCATGGGTGACCAGTTCGGGCAGCGACGTGCAGTTGCTCGCGATCACCGGCAAACCCATGGCCATGCCTTCCAGCGGCACCATGGCGAAGCCCTCCCAGCGACTCGGGACAATCAGCGCGTCGGCCTGTTGATACAGCGCCTGCACCTCGGCCGGGGTGACCCACGGCAGGTACTCGACGGCGTCCATCTGCGGACACTCGACCTTGTCCTCGTTGACCGCACTGCCGACCACCGTCAGTTTCAGATCGCTGCGCTGCACCTTGGCAAACGCCTTGAGCAACACGTCGAAGCCTTTCTGGTAGTCGAGACGACCGACGAACAGCAGATGAATCGGCGCGGGGCTCTCGGCCTTCGGCGCCTCATCGCGCTGATGAATGCCGTTGTAGATCAGCTTCATGCGCGAGCGCTGAATGCCGAACCGCGCGGCCTTGTCCATCTCGTAGCGGCTGACGCAGATGATCACGTCGGTGACCCGCTGCAGGACGCGCTCGATCCACGCGTAGAGCTTCTGCTTGGTCGGCGAGCTTTCCATCAGGAACGAAAAGGCGTGCGGGCAGTAGACGATTTTCGGTTTGCGCCACGGTCGCAGAAGCACGCAGACCACGCGGCCGATCACCCCGGAAAAAGTGCTGTGCAAATGCACCACATCGGGTTTTTCCTTGAGCATCACTCGGGTCAGTTGCCAGGCAAAACGCAGCAGCGAACGCACATCGCGCCCGCTGCGTTCGAACGTGCGAATCTGCTGCTCATCGATACCGTGCAGCTCTTTTTTCTGGTCGAGCGGCACCAGATAGACCAGCTCGTAATTCGAGTCCTGGCCTTCGGGAGAGGCCGAGATGGTGCGGATAACGGTGGCGACCCCACCTTTTATCGTTTCAGCCACGTGCAGTATTTTCTTCACAACCCACCCACTTCCTTGCATGTAAGGACAATCGCTGACACTCAGGATTTGTCGGACGCGTATTCGTAGTTGTAGTAACCGTAGTTGCCGTTGCCGTAGTAACTGGCAGCGCGCTTCTCGACGCCGTTGAACACCGCGCCCTTGAGCTCGATGCCGTTCTGCGCGAAGCGGCGAATGGTCATTTCGATCTCTTTGGCCGGGTTCACCGCAAACCGCGTGACGATCAGGCTGATCCCGGCTTCACGCCCGACAATCGCCGCGTCCGTCACCGCCAGCAGTGGCGGTGTATCGATGATCACCACGTCGTAGCGCTGACTCAGCTCGGCGAGCAGATCGCGGAAGTTGGCGTGCATCAGCAGCTCGGAAGGATTGGGTGGAACCTGGCCACGGCTGATGAAGTGCAGGTTGTCGATTTCCACCTTATTGATCGCCTGCTCGATGCTGCAGCGCTTTACCAGCAGGTCCGACAGACCATTGGCGATCGGTACATTCAGCGTCTTGTGCAGGTGGCCCTTGCGCATGTCGGCGTCGATCAGCAACACGCGCTGACCGCTCTGCGCCATGACCGCCGCGAGGTTGGACGAGACGAAGGTCTTGCCGACCTGCGGGCTGGGGCCGGAGATCATGATGCGGTTGTTGGTCGAATCCAGCGCGGCGAAATGCAGGCAGGTGCGCAGGCTGCGAATCGACTCGATGGACAGGTCGGTCGGGTTGCGCAGCGCCAGCAGATAGGCCGGTGTTTCGGCGGTGATTTTGGCCCGGCCCTTTTTCGTGTCCTCGTCGCGCTGCAAGGCGCTGTAGGGAATCGAGGCGTACACCGGCAGCCCGAGCTGTTCGATGGCTTCCGGGCCTTCCAGACCTTTGCTCAGGGATTTGCGCAACAGCACCAGCGCCACACCGAGAAAGGCGCCGAGGAACGTCGCGATCAACACGATCAGGGCTTTTTTCGGTTTGACCGGACTGCTCAGGTCGACATCCGCCGGATCGATCAAGCGTACGTTGCCCACCGCACCGGCGCGGACGATGTCCAGCTCCTGGGATTTGTTCAGCAACTGCGTGTAGATCTGCGAAGCGACTTCCACATCGCGGGTCAGGTTGAGCAGTTCCTGTTGCGTCGCCGGCAGATCGCCGACCTTGCCTTCCAGCGATTTCTGCTGCTGGGTCAATTCGCCAATCTGCGACATCAGCGCGCGATACGCCGGATGCTGCTTGGTGAACTTGCGATCCATTTCCGCCTGCTGCATTTTCAGCTCGGAAATCCGCGTTTCCAGCGCCACGGATTGACCGAGCACCGATTGGGTTTCCAGGGAAATGTTCACGGTCTTGCCACGGGTCTGATACGCGTTGAGCGCATCGCTGGCCTTGGCCAGATCACGCTTGACCTGCGGCAGCTGGCTTTGCAGGAACGCCAGGCTTTGCGCCGCTTCCGCCGAGGTGCGGCGCACGTTCTGATCGACGTACAGCGCGGCGATCTTGTTGAGGATCTTCACTGCCTCGGCGGCATCGGAACTGGCCAGCGCCAGGCGAATAATCCCCGACTCCTTGCCTTGCTCGGAAATATCCAGCGCATCCTGGTAACCCTGAATGGTCACAATCCGTGGATAGCGCACCACTTCAAAGCGCGTGCCTGGGTTGGCTTGCAGGCGTTCGATCAAACCCTCGACGCCGTCCTGGGCGAAGGCTTCGCCCGCGACGCCCTCGACCAGCAGGTTGTCGTCGTCATCGAGCAACTGGAAGTGCTGTTGTTCGCCAGCCACCAGGGTGAGCTTCTTGCCCAACAGTTCTTTGGGCAGGTTGAGGCGGGTAAACTCCAGACGCTCGCCGCCCCAGGCGTAGCTGTTGAGGCCAAAACGCGGCGGCGCCACGCTGAATTCGGTTTCGCCGCGATAACGCCGTGCGAGAAAACCGCCGATGACCGGGAAGGTGTTGGGGGTGACGTCGATGTCCAGGCGCAGATCGTCGACGGTTTTGCCGATCACCGCGCGGGACTTGATGATGCCGATTTCGGTCACCGACGGCGATTGCCCGCCGAGCATGCTGCTGAGGTCGGAAAAGCCGAGCATGTCGTTCTTTTTCGGTTCGACCTGAACCAGCGCGTTCGCCAGGTACACCGGCGTCGCCAATACCGCATAGGCAACACCAGCGGCCATGAAGGCACCGGTGAATGCACCGATCAGCCATTTCTGGTCGATCAAACTGCCGAATATACCCAGAAGATCAATACTGTCTTGATCGTTATCACGGTTGGCGATTACTGACGGTAACTGCATAAGTCTTTCTTACCATTCACTGATCTGAAGAATATTCATCAATGTCCGAGGCGCTGCGCCCACGAGCTAACAGCATCTTCAATCAATGCATGGGCATGAATAAAAGCGGCCTTACCTTGACGATACGGATCCTGTATTTCTCTTTCGCTCTGCCACTTGCCAAGAAGAAACACTTTGCCTCGGGCGTGCGAGGCAATCTTCAGTACCTGATTCACATGTTGTTTTTCCATGACCAGAATCAAGTCTGATTCATTGACGATATCGGCGGTCAATTGCCGGGCCTGGAAGCCCTCGGCGCTGTGCCCGTGGTCTTCCAGCACCTGGCGCGCCGACGCTTCCATGCCCTCGCCAACCCGCGCCGCGAGGCCTGCGGAAGTCACAGAGATGGTTGAGGGGGTCAGCGCGTTACGCAGCAGAAGTTCTGCTGTCGGACTTCGGCAAATATTGCCAACGCACACGACAAGGATCTTTTTGAACAAGGTTTACATTCCTGTGTAATATCATTCTGCCAACATCTAGAGCGGATCTTAATGAACCCACTAGATCATTCCGCACTCAGAAATAGATTCGCCCTGTCAGTACCAGTGTATTAAGTACCACAGCGCCAAAAGTCGCCAAAATAGAATTACCGGACTAAAAATAACTGTGATTTTCAGGTCTGGTTTTCCTGACAAAAAATAACATTGGCGCACTTAGTGCCAATGTTAGTTTCGAAGCAGTTATCACGAGATACCTTTTCGCCGTTGTCATTTCTCACCTGGAGAACCGACATGAAGTCAGTCCATCTCAAACACCTGAGCGCCCTGACCCTGTTACTGCTGGCGGCAACCGGCGAGAGTCAGGCCAATGAACTGTTCCCGGCATTACCCACCAACAAGACCATCGGAGTTCAGGTCAAAGTCCAGACCTTCTCCGCTGCCGACGCCGAGCGCGTCAAAGCCACCGGATTCAGTTTCGTGCGTTTTGGCGTATGGACTGACAGCCTGCCCAGCGCGGCCTACCAGAAGCAGATCAGCGATGCCTTCGCCGTGGCCCGCGCAGCCGGTCTGCCGGTGCTGATGACCCTGCGCGCGACCAAGCCGTTACCGGCCAATGATCTGGCGAACGCGGGGGTCGCGTATGCCAACGCGCTGACCAGCCTGGCAGCGACCTATGGCTCACAACTGGTCGCAGTCGAGCTGTGGAATGAGCCAGACCTCGACACCTACTGGCCGACCGGCAATTTCGATACGACATTCGTGCCGTTCATGAGCGCGGCGTGCAAAACCCTGCAGGACAAGCCGCAAGCCATCCCGGTGATCGGTTTTGGCTTTGCCCGCCCGCCGACTGCCGGCTCGGCGTCCACCGTGGCACTGAACCGAATCGTCAGCGAATACCCCAAATGCCTCAGCGCGGTTTCCTACCATCCCTATGGCATGACCGGCACGCAGATCAGCAACGCCCAGACGTTTATCCAGCAGAACTTCCACCTGCCGGGGGTGATCAGCGAATGGGGTATCTCGGCGCTCCCCTCCAACGGCGGCACCGAAGGCCAAGCCAGTAAAATCAGTGCATTCGTGGCCGATATCAAAACCCGCAACATTGCCCTGACCTCGATTTACGAATGGAAAAACAGCGACACCGGCAGCAATGACCGCGAGAAGAACTTCGGTCTGTTGACCGCCGACGGCCAGCCGAAACCGGCGGAAACTGCGGTCAAAACCCAACTGAGCCAGCAATAACCTCCATTGATGTGCCCAAAGGGCGCTGGCCGTCAGTTGCTTTGAACCTGTGACCGCTTTTGGCATCGTATTCATCGATACCGCGCCCCGCCCATCAAGCAGCCGTTCTCAGGTTGTTGCCAGCGGGGCCTCCGATACGCCCGGATACCCTTGAGTGACTGTCAGCGCTCGGGTAATGTCGTCAAACCCACAGGACAGAGCACACCCATGACTTCCAAGCTGGAACAACTCAAACAGATGACCACCGTGGTTGCCGACACCGGCGACTTCGAAGCGATCGCCCGGGTCAAGCCGGTCGACGCCACCACCAACCCTTCCCTGCTGCTCAAGGCCGCCGCCATCCCGGCTTACGCCGAGCTGCTGAACGCCTGCGTCAGCGACTGCAAGGGCGATGTGGGCCTGGCCAGCGACCGTTTTGGCGTCGCCGTGGGCCAGGAAATCCTCAAAGTGATCCCGGGCCGGATTTCCACCGAAGTGGATGCGCGCCTGTCGTTCGACCAGGACGCCGTGCTCAAGCGTGCGCATCGTCTGATCGAGCTGTACGACAAGGCCGGCATCGGCCGTGACCGCGTGCTGATCAAGATCGCTTCGACCTGGGAAGGCATCCGCGCTGCCGAAATTCTCGAGAAGGAAGGCATCCAGACCAACCTGACCCTGCTGTTCTCCTTCGCTCAGGCTGCCGCTTGCGCTGACGCCGGGGTGTTCCTGATCTCGCCGTTCGTGGGCCGCATCTATGACTGGTACAAGAAGGCCAACGGCAACGACTACACCGGTGCCGATGATCCGGGCGTACAGTCGGTGACTCGCATCTACAACTACTACAAGGCCAACGACTACAAGACCGTGGTCATGGGCGCCAGCTTCCGAAATCTGAGCCAGATCGAGCAACTGGCCGGTTGCGACCGTCTGACCATCAGCCCGGACCTGATCGACAAGCTCGCGGCAGACACCGGCAAACTGGAGCGCAAACTCGCCCCGGGCCACGCTGGCGAAGCCCGCCTGATCCTGAACGAAGCGCAGTTCCGTTGGTTGTCCAACGAAGACGCGATGGCCACCGAGAAACTGGCTGAGGGCATCCGTCAGTTTGCCCGTGACCAGGAGAAACTTGAGGCGCTGCTGCAGGCCAAGCTGTGATCTGAGTCGCTGAAATGCAAAAAGGGCGAACCCGGTTGGGTTCGCCCTTTTTTGTTGGTGTTGATCAGTGCAAATGATGACTTATGGCAGGTGGTGTCCCTGTGGCGAGGGAGCTTGCTCCCGATGGGCTGCGAAGCGGCCCAATTGGCTATCCGAGTTCTTCAGAAACACCGTGCCGGCAGGTTTTATGGCTGCTGCGCAGCCAAGCGGGAGCAAGCTCCCTCGCCACAGAGGCCACTCAGTGTCTTTCGAGGGCATTCACCAGATCATGGAAGGCTTCACGATTGGAGTCGTTCAGGCCCATGAGGATCTTGTGCGCTTCGAGCACCTTGATCCGCACCACTTCTTCGGACTGATCCTGATCCGGCAGGTCGTCCAGGCACTCGGGGCAAGGCACCGGGTGGTTGACGATGTTGAACACCTGCTCGAAGCCCATCGACTGCAGCAGACGGGTGATGTCTTCGTGGGTGGTGACGACGGTCGGCAGCAGGCCGACCTTTTGCCGCGACAGGATCGACAGTTTGGCCAGCAGACCGAGGGTGGTGCTGTCGATGCTACGGGTTTCGGTCAAATCGATCACGATCGCGTTGAAATTCAACGCGGTGAAGATTTTCTCAATAGTCGCATCCAACGCCGAACACAGGGTCAGGCGAACTTCACCGACGAACTTCAGGACGAAGGTGCCGTCCTGCTCGGCGAACTGGATTCTACCGGTACTCATTGAAGATTCCTGCTCAACACCAACAGGGCGATATCATCCGGCATCTCCCCTAGCGTGGCCAATTCAAACACTTGCCGCAGACCATCCAGGCTGCCGCCCGCCGCCTTCACCCGTTGAGGCAAAGCAGCTTCTTTTTCCTTGAGCGTCGGTTCTGGCAACAGATCCAGAATGCCGTCGGACATCAGCGTCAGGCTGAAAGTCGGAGGCAGCTCAAGCACGTGATCTTCGTAGGTGGCCTCATTGAACAAGCCCACCGGCAAACCGCGGCCTTCGAGGTAACGAACACTGTCAGGCGTGTACAACACAGGCAACGGCAGATGGCCGCCGATGCTATAGGTCAACAAACCGGTCTCCTCGTCGATGACTCCACCGACCATTGTGACGTGCTTGCCCAGCTTACAGCTGATCAGCCCCCGGTTGATATGACCAAGCACTTCCGAAGGCTTGAATTCCGGCAACGTGCCGTTGCGCTTGGACTCGAACAGCAAGCGCGTGGTCATGAACTTCAGCAGCACGGTGACGAACGCTGAAGAGGCGCCATGGCCCGAGACGTCGGCCAGGTAGAAAGCCACCCGACGCTCGTCGACGCGGAAGTAATCGACAAAATCACCCGACAGGTACAGCGACGGGATGATCTGGTGAGCAAACTGGAACTCGTCAATGCGCCACGGGCTTTCCGGCAGCATGTTCATCTGCACCTGGCGACCGGCGTTCTGGTCTTCCTGGAGCAGGTTCAGGCTGGCTTCGAGCTCGCGGTTGGCCTTCTCCAGCTTCTCGCGGTAGCGCTGGTTCTCCAGCAACAGGCGCGCACGATCAAGCGCGCGACGCACCGAGTGCTCGAGCACGGCCAGGTCTTCGAGAGGCTTGATCAGGTAGTCCGCTGCACCCAGGCGCAGCGCCTCGACCGCGTCGTTCATCACGCCCGCCCCCGAAACGACGATCATCGGCGTTTGCGGTGACCGCTCGGTGACCTGACGGATGAATTCGAGACCGCCCATCTGCGGCATGCGCAGATCGCAGATGACCAGGTCGGGCTTGTCTTGCTCGAATACCTGAAGACCCTGTTGGCCGTTGCTGGCCTGCAGGACGCTGAAACCACTGTCTTCCAAATAGGCCGCGAGGCTCGCGCGCACTACTTCGTCATCATCGATTATCAGCAGCGTGGCACTGGTTTTTGGCATGTGGGCAAACGGCGCCAGAATTAGGTTGGCGTAGCAGGCGGGGCATCGGCCCGGCTCAGACTACTGGATTCGCTTTCTAGCCTCTCTGCTGCACCGCTTTCGAGCACTGAGCCGGAACGCGATTGCACCAGAGGTGCCCTTCTAAGGCGCAGACGGTACTCCCATCCGCGGGGCGTTTCAAGCATGCGCCGATGGTCGCTTGACGACTTTACTTGTCAAATCACCGAGAGTTATAAGAACAGCTCAAACCGTAACCCAATGGAAGGTCAAAGCCATGAGTCAAACCGGTCGGGACTACAGCGAAAAGCGCGATTTCATCCGCATGCGGGTCGATGCCGATGTGGTGTTGATTCATGAAGGGGATCAGGTGTCGGGCGTGTGCATCGACCTCTCCAGCAGTGGCATGCAGGTTGAAGCACCGCGCCAGTTCGCGGTCGGCGACCGCTTGAGCGTGCGCATCGACTCCGAGCACGCGGCGCTGAGCGGACTGGAGGCCGAGACTGAAGTGGTCTGGGTTAAGCCCCAGGACCGTGACAGCCAGAAACTCGGTCTGACCATTCTGAAGATGAAATAAGCGCACACAAAAAAGGCGGCCTCAAGAGGCCGCCTTCTGGTCATGGATCGACATTAAAAATCGTCTACGACCTTGCCATCCTTGACCTTGAACTCGCGGTTCTGCAGGTAGGCGTTGCGGATGAAGGTGTATTTGTCGCCGCTGATCAGCTTCTCGCTCGACAGCAGGCTGGCGCGGGTGTCGACGATGTTCAGGCCAAACGTCGAGTTACGCACCGGGATGTCGTTGATGTAGCGATACGGAGCGGTGTAGCTGTCGACGTACTTCGACGGTGCGTCACGCAGGGTGCTAGGGCCGAGCAACGGCAGCATCACATACGGACCGCTGCCAACGCCCCAGTAACCGAGAGTCTGACCGAAGTCTTCGTCGCTGCGATGCAGGCCCATTTTGGTGCCGACGTCGAAGAAGCCCAGCAGGCCGAAGGTGGTGTTGAAAATGATACGCGCGGTATCGACACCGGCTGCTGCCGGTTTGGCCTGCAGAATGTTGTTCGCCAGGTTGGTGACATCACCGACGTTGCGGAACATGTTGTGGATGCCGTCCTCGAGGAACTGCGGCGTCACGTACTCGTAGCCCTGCGCCAGCGGCTTGAGCGCGTAGGTGTCGACGAAGTCGTTGAACTGGAAGATCGGGCGGTTGACGCTTTCCCAAGGGTCTTCTTCCGTTGCGGCGTTGGCGGCGAACGGAACCAGCAAGACGCTGGCACATACACATAGCTGAGCGAGAGGATTGCTCCAGCGCATAGAAAAACTCCTTGGATTTTTACTGGCGCGGGCACCCGGGCCCAGGCGTTAAGACCGCTAGTATAAGCGCAAAAGCCGTTTTGGGCAGTCTACCAATGAAGAGTCGTGTAGGACCTTTCCAAGCCCCTTCACACGTCTGTCATCCAACTGTCACCGCCGTCCCCTAGCCTCATGACTATTTCAGGGACGTTGCCATGACACACGCTGAAGCCTTGCCTGTCGCCGCACCCGGTCTGACCGCCGTGCTGTTCGGACTCAGTGGCTGTCTGGTGGATTTCGGTGCCCGCGCCCATCAACACGCCAGCGTACTGCCCGAACAGGCCGACGCCACGCCCGGCGCCCTCGACAGCCTGCTCAGCCTGCAGCGCCAGCAGATTCCCTGTGCGTGGATCGATGAGCTGCCCCCGGCCCTCGCGCAACCGCTGGCGGCCTCGCTGCCGGGTTGGATCAAACCGACGCAATATTCAGCAACAATCAATCCATGGCCAGCGCCGAACGCCTGCTGGCAGGCGCTGATGGGGTTGAACGTCAGCCGTCTGGATGGCTGCGTGCTGGTCAGCGGCGAGCCACGCTTGCTGCAATCGGGCCTCAACGCCGGGTTGTGGACCATTGGCCTGGCGTCCTGCGGCTCGTTGTGCGGCCTGGCGCCGAGCGAGTGGCAAGCCTTGAGCCAGAAGGAACGCGAGCAGCTGCGCGGCAAGGCGACCATGCAGTTGTTTGGCCTCGGCGTGCACTCGGTGATCGATCATCTGGGCGAACTCGACACTTGCCTGGCCGACATCAGCCTGCGCCGCCTCAAAGGCGAAAAGCCCTGACCGGGATCATGCAGGTTGCAGCAGAGTGGATTAATCTAAAGGTCAGCCATAGACCTTTGGCGCGCGGCTGTGGTCAATGCCAGTGCCTCTAGATAAAAGGAACCACACCATGCCCGCCCGTGAACTTCAAGAACAGCTCAATACCCTGCGCGAGCAACTGGAGCAGAATCCGCCGCTGTCCGAAGCCGAGCGTGAAGATCTGCGTGCGCTGATGGCGCAGATTGAATCGGAAATCAAACTGGAAACTGCCACTCAGGACGCGAGCATCGCCGACGGTGTGAACCTGGCGGTGGAACGCTTCGAAGTCGAACACCCGGCCATTGCCGGCACCCTGCGCAATATCGTCAATGCGCTGGGCAGCATGGGGATCTGATTCCCGCGCCATACAAAAAAGCCCTGCCATGTCTGGCAGGGCTTTTTCATATTCGTGATGTGAACACGGTCATTGTGGGAGCGGGCTTGCTCGCGAAAGCGGTGTGTCAGCCAATGCATCATCAACTGACACACCGCTTTCGCGAGCAAGCCCGCTCCCACCCTTCAGATGTTCATTGACGCACCAGGCGATGGTTCGGCAGTTGTACCGTTTCAGTGCTGCGATACGGGTTGATATCCAGCCCACCCCGACGCACATAGCGCGCAAACACCGTCAGTTTCTCTGGCTTCAGCAAACGTTGCAGGTCGAGGAAGATCCGCTCCACGCACTGTTCGTGGAAGTCCGAATGCTGGCGGAAACTGACGATGTACTCCAGCAGGCTCGCGTGATCCAGCGCCGCGCCGCGATATTCGACTACCACGCTGCCCCAGTCCGGCTGACTGGTCACCGGGCAATTGGATTTGAGCAGATGGCTGTGCACGCTCTCTTCGACAATCCGCGAATCATCGCAACGCAGCAGTTCCGGACGCGGATGCTCATAGTTGCTGACGCTGATATCCAGATCGTCGATGCACACGCCCGGCAACGCCACGACGCCTTCGGCTTCGACATCTTTCAGGCTGCGCACGCGCACGCCGACCGGTTTGCCGGCAGCGGCCGACAAGTCCTTGACCAGCGTCGCTTCCAGGCTGGTGATGTCGGCAAACGGCGTCTGGTTCAGCGAGTTCAGGTACAGCTTGAACGACTTCGATTCGATGATGTTCGGCGAATCCGCCGGAATGCTGAATTCACCGATCGCCACCACCGGTTTGCCCGATGGCAACAACCACGACAGTTCAAAGCAGTTCCAGAAATCCACGCCTTTATACGGCAAGGTTTCGGCGGTCAGGCCCAGCTCGGCCCATTTCGCGGTACGCGGAATCGGGAACAGCAGGGACGGCGTGTAAGTGGCGATGTATTCGCTGGATTTGCCCAGCGGCGAATGTTCGGCTGCGGGATGCATGGCGGAAACCTGACTGAAGAATCAGCGGATTCTATCAGCCTTTGCGCCCGCCTTTGAGTGCTTACTGACTGACAGTCAGTTTGCCGACCATGCCCGCCTGGTAGTGACCGGGAATATTGCAGGCAAATTCCAGGCTGGTGGCTTTGCTGAAGGTCCAGGTCAGCTCGGCGGTCTTGCCCGGCTCGACCAGCACGCTGTTGGGGTCGTCGTGCTTCATGCCGTGGTCCATGCTGCCGTGATCCATGCCGGCCATGTCGTGGGACATTTCTTTCATGCCGGTAGGCGTGAGCATGCCGCTTTGCTGCATCTGCAACATTTCCTGCTGATGCCTGGCATGCATCGCCGCGTCGCCGAGGTTGAATTCGTGCAACAACTGGCCTTTATTCACCAGCACAAAGCGAACCGTCTCACCGGCCTTGACCTGAATCGCCTTCGGCTCGAACGACATGTCGTTCAGCACCACCTCGATGTTGCGGCTGGCCTTGGCCGCTGGCGCCGGCTGGCCGAAGTCATAGCTGTGCGCGGGTGCGGCCCAGACAGGTGAACTCAGCGCCAGCAAACAGGCGGCGACGGCCAGAGGGTTGCGCAAAAACATAGTCATACTCCAACAAGAAAAGGTTCAGCCTGTGGGAAACTCTAGCCCGCCTGCGCTGGCAGCTACCTGACAGACAGATTACAACTTTGTCAGGTTGGCGCCTGTCGCCTGCTCTCACGGTATAACGCTTTCGTTTCTACAACCCGAGCCGCCCATGAAACTGCTGATCGTCGAAGACCAACCGAAAACCGGCCACTATCTGCGCCAGGGCCTGACCGAGGCCGGGTTCAACACAGAGCTGGTGGCCGACGGCAACAGCGGTCAGCAACTGGCCTTGAGCGGCGATTATGCGCTGCTGATTCTCGACGTGATGCTGCCCGGGCGCAGCGGTTGGCAGATCCTGCATGCGGTGCGCACTGCCGGCCTCGACACGCCGGTACTGTTTCTGACCGCCAAAGATGCCGTGGAAGACCGGGTTCACGGCCTCGAACTCGGCGCCGACGATTATCTGGTCAAGCCCTTCGCCTTCTCCGAACTGCTGGCCCGGGTGCGCAGCCTGCTGCGCCGGGGCAGCGCCCTGCCCCAGGAAACCAGTCTGCAACTGGCCGATCTGCGTCTGGACCTGATTCGCCGCCGGGTCGAACGCAGCGGTCAGCGCATCGACCTGACCGCCAAGGAGTTCGCCCTGTTGGAAATGCTTCTGCGCCGTCAGGGTGAAGTGCTGCCGAAATCGCTGATTGCCTCGCAAGTCTGGGACATGAACTTCGACAGCGACACCAACGTGATCGAAGTGGCGATCCGGCGCCTGCGCCTGAAGATCGACGATGACTTCACCAACAAACTGATCCACACCGTGCGCGGCATGGGTTACGTGCTTGAAGAGCGTCCGGCCTGATGCCTCGTCTGTCCCTGAGTTCGCGCCTGGCCTTGCTGTTTGCCGCCTGCACCGCCGTGGTCTCGCTGTTCGCCGGGGTGTTGTTCAACCGCGCCAGCGAGGCGCACTTCATTGAGCTCGACCAGCAATTGCTCGACGGCAAGCTGATCGGTTTGCGCCGTGCCTTGCAGGATGTTCAGGCCAGCGAGAGTGAAACGCGGCTGGCCGATGAACTCAGCCGGCAGGCCGATCTTTCGCTGCGCATCACCGGGGCCGATGGCCAGCGCTGGTACGACAGCTCGATCAAGGTGCCACAGGACTTGCCGCAACAGCCCGGCTTGTCGACCATCAGCAATGACGGCATGGACTATCGCGTGCTCAACGCTCCGCTCTACCCGGACAAACCCGATACGCCCCAACTGACACTGCTGCTGGACATCACCCATCACCAGCACTTTTTGCAACGCATGCAGCACCTGATCTGGCTGACCGTCGGGCTGTCGGCGCTGGCCACCGCGCTGCTCGGCGCCTGGGCTGCACGCAGCGGCTTGCGTCCGCTGCGGCGCATGAGTGCAGTGGCGCGTGGGATTTCCGCACATTCGCTCAACGCCCGACTGCCGGAAGCGCAAATGCCGCCAGAACTTGCGGAAATGGCCCACAGCTTCAACGCCATGCTCGGACGCCTCGACGACTCGTTTCAACGGCTGTCGGCGTTCTCTGCCGACATCGCCCATGAACTGCGCACACCGCTGTCGAACCTGCTGACCCACACCCAGGTCACCCTCACCCGCCCGCGACCGATCGAGGATTACCGCGAAGCCCTGCACAGCAATCTCGAAGAACTGCAATGGATGGCGCAACTGATCAATGACATGCTTTATCTGGCCAAGGCTGACCACGGTTTGCTGATGCCCAAGCGTGAGGCGCTGGAACTGGCGGATGAGAGCGATGTGCTGCTGGAGTTTTTTGCGCCATTGGCCGAGGACGCCGGGGTGACGCTGAGCCGCGAAGGTCATGCGCGCATGGAAGGTGATCGCAATATGTTGCGCCGGGCCTTGTCGAATCTGCTGGACAACGCGCTGCGCTTTACTCCGGCGACGGGCAGCGTGCGCTTGTCCATCGTCGATCAGCCGCACAGGGTGCAGGTGTCGGTGGAGAACAGTGGCGAAGGCATTTCAGCAGAACTGTTGCCACGGCTGTTTGACCGGTTTTATCGGGCGGATCCGGCGCGGCAGGAAGGCAGCAGTGAACATGCTGGGTTGGGGTTGGCGATTACCCAATCGATAGTCCGCGCGCATGGAGGGCAGATTCATTGCGAATCGGCTGCGGGGTGGACGCGGTTTGTGATTGAGTTGCCCAAGGGAGTCTGAGGCCAGCAGGTCCGGCCCCTTCGCGAGCAAGCCCGCTCCCACATTGGATCTGCGTCGTACACAAATCCCCTGTGGGAGCGGGCTTGCTCGCGAAGGCGGTATTGGCGCTTACGAATATCTCAACGCGTGAGCCGGCTCGATCTTCGCCGCCCGCAACGCCGGGTACACCGTCGCCAGGAAGCTCAGAATAAAGCCTGCCGAGCAGATCAACAGCACATCCCCGCCCTGCAATTCCGAAGGCAGGTTGCTGACGAAGTACACATCGGAACTGAAGATGTGCTGGCCGGTGACACGCTCGACCCAGCCAACCATTTCACTGACGTTGAGCGCCGCGATCACCCCGAGCACGCCGCCAATCAGTGTGCCGACAATGCCGATCACCGTGCCCTGCACCATGAAGATCGCCATGATCTGCCGTGGCGTGGCGCCGATGGTGCGCAGGATCGCGATGTCCGCGCCCTTGTCGTTCACCACCATGATCAGCGTGGCGATGATGTTGAACGCCGCCACGGCGACGATCATCAGCAACAGCAGGCCGATCAAGGTTTTTTCCATTTTCATCGCGCTGAACAGGCTGCCCTGGGTGTGGGTCCAGTCATCCGCCTTGAAGTCGGCACCGAGGCCCGCGGCGATGTCCGAGGAGACTTTCGGCGCGGCGTACAGGTCCTTCACCGCCAGGCGCACGCTCTGCACCTGATTCGGCTGCCAGTGCTGCATGGTCGCGGCATCGGCCACGTGGATCAGGCCCATCGAACCGTCCAGCTCGGCGCCGACCTTGAACACACCGACCACGTTCAAGCGCTGCATGCGTGGGGTGATCCCCCCCGGTGCGGTGCTGACTTCCGGGACGATCAGGGTGATCTTGTCGCCGACATTGAGACGGAAGCGCCGCGCGGTGATTTCACCGATCACCACACCGAACTCGCCGGGTTTCAGATCATCAAGACGACCCTGCACGATGTGCTGGGCCACGATCGACACCTTGCCTTCCTGGGCCGGATCGACACCGCTGATCTGGATTGGCTGCATCGAGCCCTTGTAGGACAGCATGCCTTCCATCTCGGTGAACGGCACGGCGGCGGTCACTTCGGGATTTTTCAGCGCGGCAGCGGCCACTGGCTGCCAGTCATCGATCGGCTTGACGCCAACGATGGTCGCGTGCGGCACCATGCCGAGGATGCGCGAGCTCATCTCACGCTGAAAACCGTTCATCACCGACAGCACCACGATCATCGCCAGCACGCCGAGGGCGAGCCCGATCATCGAAGTCATCGAGATGAACGAAACAAAGCGATTGCGGCGTTTGGCGCGGGTATAGCGCGTGCCGATAAAGATCGATAACGGTCTGAACATTCGCTGGGGCACCGTATAAAAATAAAAGACCCGATGCCTTTTCAGGCACCGGGTTTCGGTCGGTCAGATGGTGGTCAAGCAGCCTTCCTGCAATTGCAGGACGCGGTCCATCTGGCGGGCCAGGTTCATGTCGTGAGTCACCACCAGGAACGCGGTGCGCATCGAAGTGCTGAGTTCCAGCATCAAGTCCTGAATGCCTTCGGCGGTGTGCGAATCGAGGTTACCGGTCGGTTCGTCGAGCATCACCAGGCCTGGATTGTTCACCAGTGCACGGGCGATGGCCACACGCTGGCGCTCACCACCGGACAGCTCGGCCGGTTTGTGTTCCAGACGATGACCCAGACCTACGCGCTCGAGCAACGCCGTAGCGCGCTGACGTGCTTCCGGGATCGCAGTCTTGCCGATCAGCAACGGCATGCAGACGTTTTCCAGCGCGGTGAATTCCGGCAGCAAGTGGTGGAACTGGTACACGAACCCAAGGGCGCGGTTACGCAGCAGGCCACGCTTCTTCTCGCTCAGGGCCGACAGTTCTTCACCGTCGAGCCAGACGCTGCCCTCGGTCGGCGTATCGAGACCGCCCAGCAGGTTGAGCAAGGTGCTCTTGCCCGAGCCGGACTTGCCGACGATCGCGACACGCTCGCCCGGGTGCAACTCCAGTTGCAGACCGGCCAACACTTGCACCGACTCCGGGCCTTCCTCGTAGGATTTGCCGAGGTTGCGGCAGCTCAAGATTGCTTTATCACTCATGCCCGACTCACTCATAACGTAGCGCCTCCGCCGGCTGGGTGCGCGCGGCACGCCAGGCGGGATACAGGGTGGCGAGGAAACTCAGGACCAACGCAGCCGCGCAGACCATGACCACGTCCTGGCTCTGCACCTGCGACGGCAGGTAATCAATGAAATACACATCGGCGTTGAGGAACTTGTGGCCGATCAGCCCTTCGAGGGCGGAAATCGCCGCGCTGACGTTCAACGCCGCGAGAATCCCGACCACCGCGCCGATGGCGGTGCCGACCACGCCGATCACGGTGCCCTGCACCATGAACGTGCGCATGATCGTCCCCGGCGTAGCGCCGAGGGTGCGCAGAATGGCGATGTCGCTCTTCTTGTCGTTCACCACCATCACCAGCGTGGAAATGATGTTGAACGCAGCCACCGCGACGATCAGCAGCAACAGCAGCCCGATCATGGCTTTTTCCATGCGGATCGCCTGATACAGATTGCCGTGGGTGCGGGTCCAGTCGCGGGCGTAGTAATGGTCTTCGCCCAGTTGCTGGGCGATGGTCCAGGCCACGCGCGGCGCCTGGAACAGATCATCGAACTTCAACCGGATGCCCTGCACCTGATCAGGTTTCCAGCGGTGCATCTTCGCCAGATCCTGCAGGTTGGTGACGCCCAGATAGCCGTCCAGCTCACCGGCGCCGACATGAAAAATGCCGACCACGGTGAAACGCTTCATGCGCGGGAACATCCCGGCCGGGGTCACGCTGACCTCCGGCGCGACGAAGGTGACCTTGTCACCGAGGCCCACGCCGAGCTTGGTCGCAGCCTTGTCGCCGATGACGATGCCGAAGCTGCCCGGCGTCAGGTCGTCGAGTTTGCCCTGCTTCATGAAGTTGTCGATGATCGACACATTGCGCTCGAGCGCGGGGTCGATGGCGTTGAGCAACACCTTGGACACCTGGCCGTTGTTGGTCAGCAAACCCTGCATCTGAGTGAACGGCGCGACAGCCGTCACCTCCGGGTTGCGCTTGACCTTGGCGGCGAGGCTTTGCCAATCGTTGATCGGTTCGCCGGTTTCAAGAGTCGCGTGGGGCACCATGCCCAACACGCGGGTGCGCATCTCATGATCGAAGCCGTTCATCACCGATAGCACCACGATCATCACGACCACGCCAAGGGCGAGCCCGATCATCGAAGTCAGGGAAATGAATGACACAAAATGATTGCGACGCTTTGCACGGGTATAACGCGTGCCGATAAATACGAAGAGAGGTCTGAACATGTCGGGGCTTGTTCGGAGGGAAAAGGAACGTCCTTGTGGCGGGGGTCGATAACCAGCTTTACACTCAGACCACCGCCGCTACCATGGGTTCGCCATGTCGACATTAGATGAAGAAGATCGCCGCGAATACTACCGTATCGAGGACACGATCGCACTGGAAATTCGGCCCCTGTCCGCTCCCGAAGCCGCTGGCCAGGAAGTGTTGCAGGATGCTTCCCCGCTGTTCAACCTGCTCAGCGAACTGCACCTGAGCGAATTCGAGTCGCAGCACCTGTTGCGCCAGATCAGCGAGCGCGACCGGGCCATCGCCGCGTTCCTCAAATCCCAGAACAAACGTATCGACCTGCTCAGCCAGGTGGTCGCCCTGACCGTGCTCGGCCATATCGGCGAGCCGCAACCGGTGATCATCTCCGAAGGCGGGATCGATTTTCAGCACCCGACCGCGCTGGCCACTGGCGCACACCTGTCGGTGAAACTGGTGCTGATGCCGCAGGCGCTGGGCCTGCTGCTGCGCGCCCGCGTCACCCATTGCGACCGCAAGGGCGATGGCTACGACGTCGGCACCGAGTTCGAACACTTGACCGACGCCCAGCGCCAGTTGCTCGCCCGCTATATCTTGCAGAAACAGGCCCAGGAACGACGCCTGGCCCGTGAACAGAACGAATCAGGCATTTAAATTAAGGAAGCACCGTGACCCTCATCTACGGCCACCGCGGCGCCAAGGGCGAAGCACCGGAAAACACCCTGACCAGTTTTCAGGAATGTCTCAAGCACGGCGTACGCCGTTGCGAACTGGATCTGCACCTGTCGAAGGACGGCGAGCTGATGGTGATCCACGACCCGACCCTCAAGCGCACCACCGACCGGCGCGGCAAGGTGGTCGAGCACACCGCCGCCGAACTGGTGACCTACGACGCGCGCAAGGGCGGCCCGGGCTGGATCAAGCCGTGCCCGATTCCAACACTGGAAGAATTGTTCGAGAAGTGTGATTTCGAGCACTGGCAGCTGGAAGTCAAAAGTGCATCGCGCACCCGCGCGGCGACCACCGTGCTGGCGATTCGCGAGATGGCCCAGCGTCATGGTTTGCTGGACAAGGTCACCATTACTTCGAGTTCGCGGGAAGTGCTGAAGGCGGCGCTGGATCTGGTGCCGGACGTGTCGCGGGGGCTGGTGGCCGAATACGCCTGGCTCGACCCGCTAAAGGTCGCGGCCAGCTATGGCTGTGAGATTCTGGCTCTGAACTGGACGCTGTGTACGCCGGAACGCCTGCAGAAGGCGCAGCGTCAGGGGCTGCATGTCTCGGTGTGGACCGTCAACGAGCCTGCGCTGATGCGCAGACTCGCCGACTTCGGCGTTGACAGCCTGATTACAGACTTTCCCGGTTTGGCCACTGCCACCCTCGAGAATTGCTGAAATCGGTCTCCCCGGCCGGCTCAGGCCACCGGCCGGAGCCCGTCAAAAAAGCCGGTTGAGGCCGTCGTACGCCGCTACCCGATAGGCTTCGGCCATGGTCGGGTAGTTGAACGTGGTGTTGACGAAGTACTTCAGGGTGTTCAACTCGCCCGGCTGGCTCATGATCGCCTGACCGATGTGCACGATCTCCGACGCCTGATAACCGAAGCAGTGAACGCCCAGCACTTCCAGGGTTTCACGGTGGAACAGGATCTTCAGCATGCCTTGCGGCTCGCCGGCGATCTGTGCACGCGCCATGCTCTTGAAGAACGCCTTGCCGACTTCATACGGCACCTTGGCCTGGGTCAGCTCCTGCTCGTTCTTGCCGATCGAGCTGATCTCCGGAATGGTGTAGATGCCGGTCGGCACATCGTTCACAAAGCGCCAGCTACCGTTATCAACGATGCTGCCGGCAGCCGAACGACCCTGGTCGTGGGCCGCACTGGCCAGGCTCGGCCAGCCGATCACGTCGCCGGCGCCGTAGATGTTCGGCACGCAAGTGCGGTAGGCCTCGTCGACTTCGATCTGGCCACGGCTGTTGACCTTGACGCCGATGTTTTCCAGACCGAGCTGGTCGGTGTTGCCAGTACGGCCGTTGCACCAGAGCAAGGCGTCGGCCTTGATCTTCTTGCCGGACTTCAGGTGCAGGATCACACCGTTGTCCACACCTTCAACGCGATCGTAGTCCTCGTTGTGGCGCACAGTGATGTTGTTGTTGCTGAAGTGGTAGCTCAACGCCTGGGAGATTTCCGAGTCGAGGAAGCTCAGCAACTGACCACGGTTGTCCACCAGCTCAACCAGTACCCCCAGACCGCTGAAGATCGAGGCGTATTCGCAACCGATCACGCCGGCGCCGTAAACGATCAGTTTGCGCGGGGTGTGGCCGAGGCTGAGGATGGTGTCGCTATCGTAGATACGCGGGTGATTGAAATCGATGTCCGCCGGACGATACGGGCGCGAACCGGTGGCGATGATGATGTGCTTGGCCACCAGCTTCTCGACCACACCGTTGGCGCAGACCACTTCGATGGTTTGCTCGTCAGCGAAGCTGCCGGTGCCGAAGAACACGTCGACGCGGTTACGGGCGTAGTAGCCGGTACGCGAAGCGACTTGTTTGGAAATGACTTTCTCGGCGCTTTTCAACACGTCCGGGAAGGAGAACCAGCGCGGCTCGCCGATCGCCCGGAACATCGGGTTGGTGTTGAACTGCATGATCTGCCGGACCGAGTGACGCAGGGCCTTGGACGGGATGGTTCCCAGGTGGGTGCAGTTACCGCCGACCTGACGACGGCTATCGACCATCGCCACCTTGCGCCCTGCTTTGGCGGCGTTCATTGCCGCACCTTCTCCCGCTGGGCCGGAACCCAACACCACCACGTCGTAGTTGTAGACAGCCATGCGTACTCCTCAGAACAGGCCGCGGTGCCAGCAGCACCGGCGGCTAAATCACGCCGAATCGCGGCGCGAAGGAACAATTGGGGGTCAGTAAAGAACCCGGACACAGTCTATAGAAGCGTCAACGCCGCGCACATTAACCCTTGGTCGCGTCGTAGGCTACTTTTGCCTGCACTACAACGCCAGCTTTCGTACTGTTTTCAGTCAACTTTTGCGTGATTGAGGCGCTCGAAAGCCGTACTGGTGCGGATAACGAAACCTGTATCGGCACGAATGACGAAGAATGCACCAATGTCATGTTTTTCGGCATAGTCCCAAGCCCTTTCAGGCCCGAGAATCAGCAACAGCGTCGATAGTCCATCGGCCATCAACGCTGAAGGATGAATCACCGTGACCGACGCCAGGTTGTGTAGGACCGGCGCCCCGCTACGCGCATCGAAGGTGTGGGAATAGCGCCGGCCATCCTGCAGGAAATAGTTGCGGTAATCACCGGAGGTGGAAACGCCGTAGCCGTCGACCCGAATGATCCGTTCGGCCACCTGTTGATCGTCTCGCGGTTCTTCCAGCGCAATACGCCAGGAGGAGCCATCAAGCTTCTTGCCCTTGGCCTTTAGCTCACCGGTGGCTTCGGCGAGATAGTCATGGATCCCCATCGACTCGAGCCTGGCTGCGATGGTGTCGACGGCGTAACCGGCGGCGATGCTGTTGAAGTCGACTTCGACCGGCGCATCCTTGCACAAGCGGTCGCCGTCGATATGCAAATGGTGGTAGCCGACCCGCTCAAGGGTTTCGGACAGTGCGGCGGGACTGGGGACTTTCTCTTCACGCCCTTGCGGGCCGAACCCCCACAGGTTCATCAGCGGCTCGACGGTCAGGTCGTAGGAACCTTCGCTTTGCTCTGACAGCTGTTCGCCGACACGGACCAATTCGAGCACGGCAGCCGGCATGGTCTGACAGCTGTTCGCCGGCAAAGCATTGAAGCGCTCGATGTCTGAGTCACTGCGATAGGTCGACATCTGCTGATCGACGTCGGTGAGGATTTTTTCCACTTCAAGCTGGACCTGCGCGACCTCGGGAAGACCGGCGTGGCGCACATACTTGATTGAATAGGTGCTGCCCATGGTCGGGCCGCCGAAGCTTTCCATGGAATCGCCGTTGCCGCAGCCGGACAAAGTGCCCACCAGCAGCAAAAGGCCAATCAGCCTCCCTATAGACAAATCCCCTACTCCCCACACAAAGCTGAAGATTATGCGCCAGAACCTGTAGGAGCTGCCGAGTGAAACGAGGCTGCGATCTTTTGATCCTGACCTTTTAAATCAAGATCAAAAGATCGCAGCGTTCCGCAGCTCCTACATGAGTTCTTCATTCGCCAGTCAGGCACCAAACGCCCCTGCTAATGGCTATATCGTTTAAGCAGTGCCCTAACCAATTGTTGCCTAACGTTCTTTATACACATATGGTTACAAAACTGTTCACGGGTACTGCCTGAGTTTGCCGCGTGACGGCGAGGACGTGTCTAGTTCAGGGATTTCCAATAAGACAGCCAACAGAGAGTACGAACCAATGTCCTCCACCACGGGCAAAGGCAAAGCGATTTTTCGCGTTGTCAGCGGCAATTTTCTCGAGATGTTCGACTTTATGGTCTACGGCTTCTACGCCACGGCCATTGCCAAAACCTTCTTCCCGGCCGACAGCGCCTTCGCTTCCCTGATGCTCTCCCTGGCGACGTTCGGTGCCGGCTTCCTGATGCGTCCGCTGGGAGCGATTTTCCTCGGTGCCTATATCGACCGCCATGGCCGTCGCCAGGGTCTGATCATTACGTTGGCGCTGATGGCTGCCGGTACGGTGCTGATTGCCTGTGTCCCCGGCTACGCCACCCTCGGCGTCGCCGCCCCGCTGATCGTGCTATTCGGTCGTTTGCTGCAAGGCTTCTCGGCCGGCGTCGAGCTGGGCGGTGTTTCGGTGTACCTGGCGGAAATCGCCACACCGGGCCGCAAGGGCTTTTTCGTCAGTTGGCAGTCGGCAAGCCAGCAAGCAGCGGTGGTCTTTGCCGGCCTGCTCGGGGTGGGTCTCAACCACTGGCTGAGCCCGGAACAGATGGGTGACTGGGGCTGGCGCGTGCCGTTCCTGATCGGCTGCATGATCGTTCCGGTGATCTTCGTGATTCGTCGCTCGCTGGAAGAAACGCCGGAATTCCAGGCGCGTAAACATCGCCCTACCCTGCGCGAAATCGTCCGTTCGATCGGTCAGAACTTTGGCATCGTCATCGCCGGCATGGCGCTGGTGGTGATGACCACGGTTTCGTTCTACCTGATCACCGCCTACACCCCGACCTTCGGCAAGGCCGAACTGCATCTGTCGGACTTCGACGCGCTGCTGGTGACCGTGTGCATCGGCCTGTCGAACTTCTTCTGGCTGCCAGTGATGGGCTCGGTATCTGACAAGATCGGTCGCAAACCCCTACTGCTGGCGGCGACCATTCTGGCAATCCTGACCGCTTATCCTGCATTGTCGTGGCTGGTGGCGAACCCGAGCTTCAGTCATTTGCTGATCGTCGAACTGTGGCTGTCGTTCCTGTACGGCTCGTACAACGGGGCGATGGTGGTGGCGCTGACCGAAATCATGCCGGTGGAAGTGCGCACGACCGGGTTCTCGCTGGCCTATAGCCTGGCGACGGCGACCTTTGGCGGCTTTACGCCAGCGGCCTGTACTTACCTGATCCATGTGCTGGACAACAAGGCTGCGCCGGGGATCTGGCTCAGCGGTGCGGCGGTGCTGGGGCTGATTGCGACGCTGGTGCTGTTCCGTGGCAACAAGCATGAGCTGCGGACTGCGCAGGCCTCGATAGTCGGTGGCGCCCGATAGGACGCCTTCGGGAGCAAGCCCCCTCCCACAGTGTCCGGTGGTGCCAACACGATGATGTGAACACCGCCAAACCTGTGGGAGGGGGCTTGCTCCCGAAGAGGCCGGTACAGGCAATAGAGATTCAGCAGGCATAAAAAAACGCCCCGACCAAAGTCGGGGCGTTTTCATTTGCAGCTAAGGCTTAGCGCGGGAACGCTGGCGGGTTTACACCGGCCATGTCTTCCATCACGCGAACCACCTGGCAGCTGTAGCCGAACTCGTTGTCGTACCAGACGTACAGAACAACGCGGTTGTCCTGAACGATGGTTGCTTCAGCATCGACCACACCGGCGTGACGCGAACCCACGAAGTCAGTGGACACCACTTCCTGCGAGTTGACGAAGTCGATTTGCTTGTGCAGATCGGAGTGCAGCGCCATGTAGCGCAGGTACTCGTTCATCTCTTCACGGCTGGCGGCTTTCTCAAGGTTCAGGTTGAGAATGGCCATCGACACGTTTGGCGTCGGAACGCGGATCGCGTTACCGGTCAGCTTGCCAGCCAGCTCAGGCAGGGCCTTGGCAGCAGCGGTGGCAGCACCGGTCTCGGTGATCACCATGTTCAGCGCGGCGGAACGGCCACGGCGATCGCCCTTGTGGAAGTTGTCGATCAGGTTCTGGTCGTTGGTGTACGAGTGAACGGTTTCGACGTGACCGTTGATGATGCCGAACTTGTCATTCACAGCCTTCAGCACCGGCACGATGGCGTTGGTGGTGCAGGAAGCGGCGGACACGATCTTGTCGTCAGCGGTGATTTCGTTGTGGTTGATACCGTGAACGATGTTCTTCAGCTTGCCTTTGCCAGGCGCGGTCAGAACAACGCGAGCAACACCCGGGCATTGCAGGTGCTGACCCAGGCCATCGGCGTCACGCCATACACCGGTGTTGTCCACCAGCAGCGCGTCTTTGATGCCGTACTGGGTGTAATCCACCTCGGTCGGGTTCTTCGCGTAGATCACCTGGATCAGGTTACCGTTGGCGGTGATGGTGTTGTTTTCTTCGTCGATGACGATGGTGCCGTTGAACGGGCCGTGTACCGAATCGCGACGCAGCAGGCTGGCGCGCTTGGTCAGGTCGTTTTCAGCGCCCTTGCGCACGACGATGGCACGCAGACGCAGACCGTCGCCACCACCGGTTTTCTCGATCAGGATGCGCGCCAGCAGACGGCCGATACGACCGAAGCCGTACAGCACAACGTCAGTGCCTTTACGGGCCGAAGCGTTTTGCTGACCAACCACGTCAGCCAGTTCTTCACGAACGAACTGCTCGGCGCTGCGGCCATTGCCTTCGCTGCGGAATTTGAACGCCAACTTGCCCAGGTCTACCGAAGCCGCGCCGAGCTTGAGCTCGCTCATGGCTTTAAGCAGAGGGAATGTTTCGTGGACGGAGAGTTCGCTATCGTCGGAGGAACGGTGGCGAGCAAAGCGGTGAGCTTTGAGAATCGCGATGACAGACTGGTTGATCAGGCTGCGGCCATAGATCGAGCTCACCACGTTGTTATTGCGGTAGAGCTGACCGATAAGCGGAATCATCGCTTCTGCGAGTGCTTCACGGTCGATCCATTCACCAAGACACTGGTCGGGCTTCTGAGTCACGGGAACCTTCCACATGTAGGGGCAGAAAAAAGGGGCTACATTATGCCGCCGAGAACCTCTTGTAGCAATGCGCGCTTGTCGCGCAATCGGTAACAAAATACCGTTCAAAAAAATTACGCCCCGCGCCAGCCCAGTAAAACCGGGGCTTTCAGCGCAGTCAATTTTTCGACGACTGTTAGACGATGTCTGTAACCCTCCGTAACACCAGTCGATTTCGGCACTACATAACCACTAAAAAAGTGCTCGTTTTTATGGTTACCACTACATTTCGCGCAAACCGCGAAGATAGACGCAGTCTGCAACTGACAGGCGGCACCGGACGCCGCTACAATTACCGACTTTGTCGCAACGCCTGGAGCTCAACCTTCCGTGCCTGTTCTGCGTCTACCGCTTCTCCCTGCCGCGGCAGGTAAACAGCATTGGGGCAACTTGCCCGGTGCCGCCCTCAGCCTGGCGATTGCCGAGGCTGCCAGCGCAGCCAAGCGCTTCACGCTGCTACTGACCGCCGACAGCCAGAGTGCCGAACGGCTGGAGCAGGAGCTGAGCTTCTTCGCCCCGGATTTGCCGGTTCTGCATTTTCCCGACTGGGAAACCCTGCCGTACGATCTGTTCTCGCCGCACCAGGACATCATTTCCCAGCGCATCGCCAGCCTATACAGGTTGCCGGAACTGGCGCACGGCGTGCTGGTGGTCCCGATCACCACCGCCCTGCACCGCCTGGCGCCAACCAAATTCCTGCTCGGCAGCAGTCTGGTGCTGGATGTCGGCCAGAAGCTCGATGTCGAACAGATGCGCTCGCGCCTGGAAGCCAGCGGCTATCGCTACGTCGATACGGTTTACGAGCACGGCGAGTTCACCGTACGCGGTGCGCTGATCGACCTGTTCCCGATGGGCAGCAAACTGCCCTATCGCATCGACCTGTTCGACGACGAAATCGAAACCCTGCGCACCTTCGATCCGGAAAACCAGCGTTCCATCGACAAGGTCGATTCGGTCAAGCTGCTGCCGGCCCGCGAGTTCCCGCTGCAGAAAGATGCAGTCACGCGCTTCAAGGCGCGCTTTCGCGAGCGTTTCGATGTCGACTTCCGACGCTGCCCGATCTTCCAGGACTTGAGCAGCGGCATCACCCCAGCCGGTATCGAGTACTACCTGCCGCTGTTCTTCGACGAAACCTCGACGCTGTTCGATTACCTGCCGCAGGACACTCAAGTGTTCTCGCTGCCGGGCATCGAACAAGCAGCAGAAAACTTCTGGAACGACGTGCGCAATCGCTACGAAGAGCGCCGCGTCGATCCATCGCGCCCTCTATTGCCGCCTGCGGAATTGTTCCTGCCGGTGGAAGACTGCTTCGCCCGCCTCAAGAGCTGGCCACGGGTCGTCGCCAGTCAGCAGGACGTCGAATCCGGTGCCGGCCGCGAGCGCTTCCCGGCGCAGGCACTGCCAAACCTGGCGATCGAAGCCAAGGCCACGCAACCGCTGGCGGCGCTCTCGGCGTTCCTCGATGAATTCCCCGGGCGTGTGCTGTTCACCGCCGAGTCCGCGGGCCGTCGTGAAGTCCTGCTGGAACTGCTGGAACGTCTGAAGCTGCGGCCGAAAACCGTCGACGGCTGGCCGGACTTCGTTTCGAGCAAGGATCGTCTGGCGATCACCATTGCGCCGCTCGACGAAGGCTTGATGCTCGATGACCCGGCGCTGGCGCTGGTGGCCGAGAGCCCGCTGTTCGGTCAGCGAGTCATGCAGCGCCGCCGTCGCGAAAAGCGCGCCGACGCCAACAACGATGCGGTGATCAAGAACCTCACCGAGCTGCGCGAAGGCGCACCGGTGGTGCACATCGACCACGGCGTCGGACGTTATCTCGGCCTGACGATTCTGGAGATCGACAATCAGGCGGCGGAATTCCTCACCCTGGAATACGCGGAGAACGCCAAGCTCTACGTGCCGGTGGCCAACCTGCATCTGATCGCCCGCTACACCGGCAGCGATGACGCGCTGGCGCCGTTGCACCGCCTCGGCTCCGAGACCTGGCAGAAAGCCAAGCGCAAAGCCGCCGAACAGGTGCGCGATGTCGCCGCTGAGCTGCTCGACATCTATGCCCGTCGTGCCGCCCGCGAAGGCTACGCGTTTGCCGACCCGAAAGCCGATTACGCGACGTTCAGCGCCGGTTTCCCGTTCGAAGAAACGCCGGACCAGCAAGCGACCATCGAAGCCGTGCGCGAAGACATGCTCGCGCCAAAGCCGATGGACCGTCTGGTCTGCGGCGACGTGGGTTTCGGCAAGACCGAAGTGGCAATGCGCGCCGCGTTCATCGCCGTGCACGGCGGACGCCAGGTAGCGATTCTGGTGCCGACCACCCTGCTCGCCCAGCAGCACTACAACAGCTTCCGCGACCGCTTCGCCGACTGGCCAGTGACCGTGGAAGTGATGAGCCGCTTCAAATCGGCCAAGGAAGTCAACGCGGCGATCGCCGATCTCGCGGAAGGCAAGATCGATATCGTCATCGGCACGCACAAGCTGCTGTCCGACGACGTGAAGATCAAAAACCTCGGTCTAGTGATCATCGATGAAGAACACCGCTTTGGTGTGCGGCAGAAAGAACAGCTCAAGGCCCTGCGCAGCGAAGTCGACATTCTCACGCTGACCGCCACGCCGATTCCGCGCACGCTGAACATGGCGGTGTCGGGCATGCGCGACCTGTCGATCATCGCCACGCCGCCGGCGCGACGCCTGTCGGTGCGCACCTTCGTCATGGAGCAGAACAAGAGCACGGTCAAAGAGGCCCTGCTGCGTGAACTGCTGCGTGGCGGTCAGGTTTACTACCTGCACAACGACGTGAAGACCATCGAGAAATGCGCGGCGGATCTCGCCGAACTGGTGCCGGAAGCGCGGATCGGTATCGGCCACGGGCAGATGCGCGAACGCGAACTCGAACAGGTGATGAGCGACTTCTATCACAAGCGCTTCAACGTGCTGATCGCCTCGACCATCATCGAGACCGGCATCGACGTGCCAAGCGCCAACACCATCATCATCGAGCGCGCCGACAAGTTCGGCCTGGCGCAATTGCACCAGTTGCGTGGACGCGTCGGGCGCAGTCACCACCAGGCCTATGCCTACCTGCTGACGCCGCCGCGCCAACAAATCACGTCTGATGCGGAAAAGCGTCTGGAAGCGATCGCCAATACCCAGGATCTTGGCGCTGGTTTCGTGCTGGCGACCAACGATCTGGAAATCCGTGGCGCCGGCGAATTGCTGGGCGATGGCCAGAGCGGGCAGATTCAGGCAGTCGGTTTCACCCTGTACATGGAAATGCTCGAGCGCGCAGTGAAGTCGATCCGCAAGGGCGAACAGCCGAACCTCGATCAACCGCTCGGCGGAGGCCCGGAGGTCAACCTGCGGGTGCCCGCGCTGATTCCGGAAGACTATCTGCCGGATGTTCACGCCCGTCTGATTCTGTACAAGCGCATCGCTTCGGCCACCGACGAGGAAGGCCTGAAGGATCTGCAAGTGGAGATGATCGACCGTTTCGGCCTGCTGCCTGAGCCGACCAAGAACCTGGTGCGCATTACCGCACTGAAGTTGCAGGCCGAGCAGTTGGGCATCAAGAAGGTCGACGGTGGGCCGCAGGGTGGACGTATCGAGTTCGCCGCGCAGACGCCGGTCGACCCGATGACCCTGATCAAACTGATCCAGACTCAGCCAAAACGCTACAAATTCGAAGGCGCCACGATGTTCAAGTTCCAGGTGCCGATGGAACGCCCGGAAGAGCGCTTTAATACTGTAGAGGCGCTGTTCGAGCGCCTCCTCCCGAAAACTGTTTGAAGGACGCCGCATGCGCCTGTTTCGCTCACTGACTTTGCTACTTGCCTTGGTAGCCCCTTCGGTTTTTGCCGATGACCTGTATCAGGTCGAAATGATTCTGGTGCGCCAGAACGCCGTGCCAGCGATTGTCAGCCGTGCCGCCCCGGAAGACTGGGCCGCCGGCGCTCAACGCCTGTGTGATGACAGCCTGCGCACACCCGCGCTCGGCGACGTTGCCAGCAAACTCAGCGCCAGCGGTGATTACAGCGTGCTGATGCACAAGGCCTGGCAGCAGACCCTCGGCGAAGCGCCGACCAAGGTGGCCGTCAGCGACGGCAAGGAACAGTTCGGCCAGTTCCCGATCGAGGGCACCCTGGAATTGAAACTCGGGCGCTTCACCGACGTGAACGCCGACTTCTGGGTCAACCAGATCGACGCCAACGGCATGGTCACCGCCAGCGAACGCCTGAAACAGGACAGCCACACCAAGAACGGCCAACTTAACTATCTCGATAACGGCCACCTGGCGCTGCTGATCAAGATCACCTCCCTGACGGCGCCCGCCCCTCGGCAAGCCCCTGAAGCGATTCCGGACTGATCGAAGTCCTTATGTCCCCGCCCCTGAGTAAACCGTTGGCACCCTCCTGGGTCAGCCGATTCAAGGAACAGAGCCTGGAGCGTGGCCGCCGCTACGCCCTGGAGAACCGGGTACGCATCGCACAGGTCGGCGATGCGACCATTACCGCCAGTTGCGAAGGCTCTGGCGGGAACGTCTACCGTCAGACCATTCACCTGCGCGAGTCAGCCAAAGACACCCTGTTGCTGGTTGACGCCACCTGCACCTGCCCGGTGCGCAACAACTGCAAACACTGCGCCGCGGTGCTGCTGCAAGTGCAGGAAACCCTCGAATACCCTGCCGCTGCGAAAGACGCCGAGCTGCTGGAAAAGCTCCAGGCAGTTTTGGAAAACCGCAGCCCCAAGGCGCCGCCGCAAGTGCTGGTGGACAACGTGCAACCGCTGCCGCGCCTGTGGCTGGCGAGTGTCGAGTTCAGCGCGTTCGAGCCGCGCAACGGCAAAATGCAGCGTTACATTCAGCATCGAGCGGCGCTGTCGTTCAGCTATCTGGATGAATACGTCAGCGGACAGAAAAACAGCGACATTCTGATTCGTCAGGAAAACCAGACCCTGCGGATAAAACGCCATCCGGAAGTGGAACAGTCCTACCGCGAACAGTTAAGAATCCTCGGCTTCCGTATCGCCACGCGCCAGAGCAAAGCGCTGCCGGAAAGCGCCGGCGAGCTGTACGAGATGGTCAACGACAGCGCCTGGCTGACGTTTACCCTCAACGAACTGCCGAAGCTGCGCACCCAAGGCTGGGAATTGCAGATCGACGACGAGTTCGGTTTCGACCTGACCGCCGTCGACGACTGGTACGCCACCGTCGAACAGGCGCCGGAGCGCGACTGGTTCGATCTGGAACTGGGGATCATCGTCAATGGTGAACGCCTGAGCCTGCTGCCGATCCTGCTCAACCTGATGCGTTCGCACACGGAAATCCTCAACCCGGAACGCCTGGCGCGGCGCCGCGATGACGAGCTGATTCTGGTCAATGTGCCGCAACGCAACAGTGAGCACGGGCCGTTGCAAGTGGCGCTGCCCCTTGGCCGACTAAAACCGGTACTGGCAACGCTGGGCGAGTTCTACTTGCAGGAGCCGGGCGAAACCACCCTGCGCCTGAGCAAGGCCGACGCCACGCGCCTCAATTCGCTGGAAGGCATTCCCCTGCTGTGGGAAGGCGGCGAGCAGATCCGCAGTTTCGCCCAACGCCTGCGCGACATTCGCGATTACACGGCCAAAGCGCCGAAGGGCTTGAACGCGACGTTGCGTCCTTATCAGCTCGAAGGCTTGAGCTGGATGCAGTCGCTGCGTCAGCTTGAGGTGGGCGGGATTCTGGCGGACGACATGGGCCTGGGCAAAACCCTACAGACCCTTGCGCATATTCTCAGTGAGAAAAACGCCGGACGCCTGGATCGACCGTGCATGGTGGTGATGCCCACCAGCCTGATCCCGAACTGGCTCGACGAAGCCGCGCACTTCACGCCGCAATTGAAAGTGGTCGCGCTGTACGGTGCCGGCCGCAAAAAGCATTTCGATCATCTGGCCGACTTCGACCTGATCCTCACCACATACGCGCTGCTGCCCAAGGACGTCGAACGGCTGGCACAACAGCCCTTGCACGTTCTGGTGCTCGACGAAGCCCAGTACATCAAGAACCCCAACAGCAAGGCCGCGCAGGCCGCTCGCGAACTCAACGCGCGCCAGCGCCTGTGCCTGAGTGGCACACCGCTGGAAAACCACCTCGGCGAGTTGTGGTCGTTGTTCCACTTTCTGCTGCCGGGCTGGTTGGGCGATGTCAAAAGCTTCAATGCCGACTACCGCGTGCCGATCGAAAAACGCGCCAGCGAAGTCAGGCTGCAGCACCTCAATGGGCGGATAAAACCGTTTCTGCTGCGCCGCACCAAGGAACAGGTGGCCACCGAACTGCCGCCCAAAACCGAGATCATCCACTGGGTCGATCTCAATGAGGCGCAGCGCGACGTTTACGAAACCATGCGCCTGGCGATGGACAAGAAAGTCCGCGACGAGATCACTCGCAAAGGCGTGGCGCGTAGCCAGATCATCATTCTTGAAGCCCTGCTCAAACTGCGTCAGGTCTGCTGCGATCTGCGCCTGGTCAACGACGCCACCCTGCCCGCCCGTGGCAGCACCTCGGGCAAACTCGACAGCCTGATGGAAATGCTCGAAGAGCTGTTCGAAGAAGGTCGGCGGATTCTGTTGTTCTCGCAGTTCACCTCGATGCTTTCACTGATCGAAGACGAACTGAAAAAACGCAACGTGGCCTACGCCTTATTGACGGGCCAGACCCGCGATCGGCGCACGCCGGTGAAGGAATTCCAGAGCGGCAAGCGTCAGATCTTTCTGATCAGCCTGAAGGCCGGCGGCGTCGGCTTGAACCTGACCGAAGCGGATACGGTGATCCATTACGATCCGTGGTGGAACCCTGCCACCGAGAACCAGGCGACTGACCGCGCGTATCGAATCGGCCAGGAGAAACCGGTGTTCGTCTACAAGATGATCGCCCGGGGCACAGTGGAAGAGAAGATTCAGCACCTGCAGAAGGAAAAGTCTGACCTGGCAGCGGGCGTACTGGATGGGCGCAAGGCCGGGGACTGGAAACTGCAGAGCGATGATATTGAAGCGCTGTTTGCGCCGTTACCGGACAAGTTCGACAAGCGTTGAGATGTGTTTTTTCCGATAAATTGCCATCGCTGGCCAGCCAGCTCCCACGGTGCTTTGCGTAGAGCACTATTTTGTGAACAATACAAAACCTGTGGGAGCTGGCTTGCCAGCGATGGGGCCATCAGATGTCGAACTCTGACCTGGACAGTCAACCCTTGGAAACCGGCAGCGGCGCAAACAGCGCCTCGATGTCACTCTGCTCCAGCTTGAACCCACCTGTCGTACCCCCTTCCAGCACCGCCCCGGCCAGCGCAGCCTTCTCCTGCTGCAGCGCCTGGATTTTTCCTCCACGGTACCTTTGGCAATCAACTTGTAAACAAACACCGGATTGTTCTGCCCGATACGATAAGCGCGATCAGTTGCCTGACTCTCCACCGCCGGGTTCCACCACGGGTCGAAGTGGATCACCGTGTCCGCAGCCGTCAGGTTCAGACCGGTACCGCCAGCCTTGAGGCTGATGAGGAACAACGGCACCTTGCCGCCCTGGAAATTCTTGACTGGCGTGCGCCGGTCGGTGGTGTCGCCAGTCAGCAACGAATAATCGATAGCGCGCTGCTGCAACTCCTGCTCGATCAACGCCAGCATCGAGGTGAACTGGGAGAACAGCAGGATGCGCCGACCTTCGCCGAGCAACTCTTCAAGCATCTCCATCAGGCTGATCAGCTTGCCGCTGCCCGAGCGCAATGCCTTCGCTGTGAGCGGCATGTTGATCAAGCGCAGATCGCAGCAGACCTGACGCAGCTTGAGCAAGGCATCAAGAATGATGATCTGACTGCGCGCCACACCACTGCGGGCAATTTCGTCGCGCACTTTTTTGTCCATCGCCACGCGCACCGTTTCATAGACGTCGCGCTGGCCGTCGCTGAGTTCAACCCAATGGATGATTTCGGTTTTCGGCGGCAGCTCAGTGGCGACCTGATCTTTCTTGCGACGCAGCAGAAACGGCTTGATGCGCGCCGTCAGGTGCTGCATGCGCTGGACATTGCCATGCTTCTCGATCGGTGTGCGGTAATCGCGGTTGAAGGATTTGCTGTCGCCCAGCCAGCCAGGCATGAGGAAATGAAACTGCGACCACAGCTCGCCGAGATGGTTTTCCAGTGGCGTGCCGCTCAGACACAAGCGCTGACGGGCCTGCAAGTCACGTGCGGCCTGCGCCGCTTTGCTCAGCGGGTTCTTGATGTTCTGCGCTTCGTCGAGAATCAGTACGCTCCACGACTGCGGCCGCAACGTTTCAAGATCCCTGGGCAGCAAGGCGTAAGTGGTCAGCACCAAGTCGTATTCGGCGAGATTGGCGAAGTCTTTTTGCCGCCCGGCCCCATGCAGCGCCAAAACCTTCAACTGAGGCGTGAAGCGCTGGGCCTCGTCGAGCCAGTTGGGAATCAGGCTCGTCGGCATCACCGCCAGTGCCGGGCAATCGAGGCGCCCGGCGTGCTTTTCCGTGAGCAGATGCGCCAGGGTCTGCAGGGTTTTGCCCAAGCCCATGTCATCGCCAAGAATGCCGCCGACCTCCAGCTCCCGCAGAGTCTGCATCCAGCCAAGGCCTTCGAGCTGATACGGGCGCAGTTGCGCATTAAGGCCGGCCGGCGCAGCAATGTGGGTGTGACTGGAATTGTGCAGCCGCTTGGCAAAAGTCCGCAGGCGTTCGCCGCCCTGCCATTCCAGTGGCACGCCATCGAGCATACTCAGGCGCGCGGCGTCTGGAGCAGTCAAGCGCAGCGCATCGCCCTGATGTCCGCCCAGGTACAGCTCGCCCAGCGTCGCCATCAGCGGTTTGACCCGACTCAGCGGCAACGCCACCTTGGCGCCTGCCGGGTCGCCAAAACCGCTGGGCTTGAGTTCGATCAGGAGTTTTTCGTCGTCGCTGCGTTGCGCCAGATTCACCGGGTCGAGCAAACGTGGCTGGGTACGCAACAGATGCAGAAGGATCGGCAACAAGCTGTAGCGCTCGCCATTGACGACGATGCCCAGTTGCAGATCAAACCATTGATGCCCGGCCTCTTCTTCGACCTCCGCGTACCAGTGTTCAACCGGCTGCACATCGAAATGGAAGCCGGGACTGATTTCGATTTCCCAGTCCGCGGCGCGCAGTGTGGCAAGCCCTTCGTGCATGAATCCGAGCCAGGCGGAATCATCCGGCAAAGTGAACATCTCGCCGGCGCGATCCATAGCGCTCTTGCGCGTGGCTTTTTTAAAGCCGTGCTTTTGTAGGCTCTGGCGCAGCTTCTTTTCCATCGCAGGCTGGCGCCGAATACGCTGGGTTTCAGTGCCATTGAGGATCATCACTTCCGGATTACGATCCACCGCCGGATGACCGTTGTAGGTAAACACCAGAGCGGCGCGGTGCTCCAGAACGTATTCCCAGCGCGAACGCTCCCGGCCGCTGACCAAGGTCAGTTGCGGCTGCGGAAGCACGTCATCGAGGATTCGTTCGGTGAGTTTGTGCGGCGGCGGGATTTTGGTCATCGCGCTCATGCGATGGCTGAACTGCATCGCCTGACGCGCGGGGATGTCTGGGGCGAGGGTCAAATGGCAGGCCAGTTTTTCTTCCAGCTCACTGAACAGAGGGCCCACCTGTCGCTGCTCACGATCGAGGTAATAAAGCGGCTCCAGCGCCAGCACGGTTTCCTGCGCAGCCTCGGCACTGCTCCACTGGGCGCGGAACCCACCGTCGGCCTGCTCGGCCCAAGAGAACAGACCCATGCGTTTCGCGCCCGGCGTCAGTGGCTGCAAGTTTTCGAAGTCGAGGAACAGGCGCGAGGTGCGCAGGAGCATTTCCAGCAGTTCCGCGCCACTGCTGCCTTCCAGCGGATAGCCGCTGTAATAGGCGTGATGGGAATGCATGGCGACCAACAGCCTGGCGACGCGCAGATCCAGTTCGGACAGGTAACCGGGCTGGCGCATGAGCATGTCCGACAGCGAATACATCGGTTTTACTTCGCGTAACTCGCCGCTCTTGAGCTGATAGACTTTGAAAATATCGAGCAGCCACTTGCCGTTCGCAGACGTGGTTTTGAGTTTGTAAAACAGGCGCGTGCCCGCGGTTTGCGCGCCTTCGTCGACGGGCCTGGCCGGGACGGGGACTGTCGAAAGCCAATGCTCGAGCGCCCGACCCAAGGGGATCTGTGCGTCACTTTCGGACGTATCGTCGTCAATGCCCTGCAGGTGATAGAGCACCGCCGCGCAGTGCTTGCAATCAATCACGACGGGGCAGGTGCACAAGCAACGCAAATTAACCGATCCCAGGCGATCTTCGGACAGGTAGATGCTTTGTTCATATGCCTGAGTTTCCGAACCGACGCAGAACGCCTCGATTTTCCTGTCATCGATCTCGATGATCTCTACCCGATCATCGGCAGCATAAGCGCGGGCCTTGGCCAACGCCTTGCTACTGAATGCGTCAGTCCATGCCAGCCCTTTAAGCCGCTCGATGAAAATGCTCATGGACAGTCCTTAGCTGGCCAACACCCGCGCCAACGTCGATTTCACCTTGCCCATCCCGTCATGCAGCGCCTGCTCGATTTCGGCCATGGTAATCACCGCCGTGGTCTTGCCCGCCGCCGGGTTCACCACCAGCGACAGGCAGGCGTAATCCAGATCCAGCTCACGGGCCAATGCCGCTTCCGGCATGCCGGTCATGCCGACGATGTCGCAACCGTCACGCTCCAGACGCACGATCTCCGCCACGGTTTCCAGACGCGGGCCCTGGGTGCAGGCGTACACGCCCTGATCGCTGTATTCGCAGCCTTCGGCAGCCAGCGCGGCGATCAATTGCTGACGCAGCGGCTCACTGTAAGGGAAGCTGAAATCGATATGGGTGACGTGCTCCAGATCATCGGCGAAAAACGTGTGTTCGCGGCCACTGGTGTAATCAACGATCTGATGCGGCACGCAGAAATGGCCGGTGCCCATCGCCGGATGAATCCCGCCCACCGCATTGACCGCGATGATCGCCTCGGCGCCGGCCTGCTTCAGCGCCCACAGGTTGGCGCGGTAGTTGACCTTGTGCGGCGGGAAACGGTGCGGATGGCCGTGACGGGCGAGGAACAACACTTCCTTGCCGGCGTACTCGCCGATTTGCACCTCGGCCGAAGGCGCACCGTAAGGGGTGTCCACCGCCAACGACTGACGAATGCTCAAGCCTTCGAGCTGGGTCAGGCCGGTGCCACCGATGATTGCGTAAACCGTCATAACGAAGAGTCCTTAATCGATCAATTGAGCGTCTTTTAGCGCGCCGATGGCGGTGAGCCAGCGCGGATCCTGACGGTAGTCGGTGCTGGCGAACGCCTGCCCGCGCATCCGCGCAATGCGTGCGGACGGCTTGACCTTCATCCGTTGCGCAGCACTCAGGGCCAGTTCGGCCGCAGCGCGGTCGTTGCACACCAGGCCCATGTCGCAACCGGCGCTGAGCGCGGCTTCAATGCGACTGGCGGCGTCGCCGACCACATGGGCGCCGGCCATCGACAGGTCGTCGCTGAAGATCACGCCGTCGAACTGCAACTCGCCGCGCAGGATGTCCTGCAACCAACGGCGGGAGAACCCGGCCGGCTGCGAATCGACTTGCGGATAGATGACGTGCGCCGGCATCACCGCTGCCAATTGCTTGCTGAGTCTGGCGAACGGTACGAGGTCGTTGGCACGAATCTCGTCGAGACTGCGCTCGTCATTCGGGATCGCGACGTGGGAGTCGGCTTCGGCCCAACCGTGACCGGGGAAATGCTTGCCGGTAGCCGCCATGCCCGCGCTGTTCATGCCGCGGATGAAGGCCCCGGCGAGCAACGCTGCGCGCTCGGGATCCCCTTCGAACGAACGCGTGCCAACCACGGCGCTGCGCTGGTAATCCAGATCCAGCACCGGGGCGAAACTCAGGTCGAGGCCGACCGCCAGCACTTCGGTGGCCATGATCCAGCCGCATTGTTCGGCGAGGTATTCGGCGTTCGGGTTGTCGGCAATGGCGCGCATCGCCGGCAGGCGCACGAAGCCCTGACGCAGACGCTGCACGCGACCGCCCTCCTGGTCGACCGCCAGCAGCAGATCCGGGCGAATGGCGCGGATGGCGGCGCTCAACTCACGCACTTGGCGCGGATGCTCGATGTTGCGGGCAAAAATGATCAGGCCGCCCACTTCGGGCTGACGCAACAATTGGCGATCCTCGGCCGTCAGCCAGGTACCGGCGACGTCCACCATCAACGAGCCTTGCAGGCCAGCAGTCATAGAGATTCCTTGAAAACGAAAAACCCGATTCGCACGACATCGCCACCGAGAGCGGTGCCCGGCAGGTTGGCGATGTCGATAGGAAACGGGTTCAGAACGAGAGTCGGCATGGGCGGCTAGCTTAGCGGATGTAAACTGCCGCGCCCACCCGTGTGCGGTTAAACCTTGGCGGCTACCGGGGTCGATTTGCTGCGCGGACGAAGTTGCGCAGTCGCCATGGCCGGGTCGGTGACACCGGTTTCGGCACGCATGCCGGCGGCAAGGAACGGCACCATCAGACGCATCACCTGTTCAATCGAGGTGTTGACGCCGAAATCGGTCTCGGCAATCGCACGCAAGGCCTTGATCCCGGACATGCTGAACGCCGCAGCGCCGAGCATGAAGTGCACGCGCCAGAACAGTTCGATAGGTGGAATGCGTGGAGCTGCTTCATTGACCAGCAGCATGTAGCGGCGGAACACCTTGCCGTACATGTCTTCCAGATAGCGACGCAAGTGGCCTTGACTCTGGCTGAACGCCAGGCCGAGCAAACGCATGAAGATCGACAGATCGTTACCGCTGCGTGGCTGCACCACGAGCGCCTGTTCGACGAGGATTTCCAGCAGTTCTTCAAGGGTCGGCTTGTTTTCAGGCTTGGCCTGGCGACGCTCCAGCTCCTTATCGAGGCTGATGCAGAACGGCCCGAGGAAGCGCGAGAAAACCGCCTGGATCAGCGCTTTCTTGGAGCCGAAATGATAGTTCACCGCCGCCAGGTTTACTCCGGCTTTGCTGGTGATCAAACGCAATGAGGTTTCGGCGAAACCTTTCTCCGCGAACAACTGCTCGGCAGCATCAAGAATGCGTTCAACGGTTTCCGACTGGGCCATGGCTACTCCGCCTGACAAACACTTGTTTGAAACATACGTTTCAGCCTGTGCCTTGTCAAGCCTGCCAGTCCGTTTTGGGAATGGTCGGTCAGCTATTTAACCACACTGGACCGCTCCTTTAATAAGCACGGCTGCCGACCGTCCGGCGGCCTGCAAAAAAACGGGCATTGCCAAGACCGCTTCACTGTATATAATCCCAGTCACTGTATAAAAAGACAGAGCGATCAATATGCTAAAGCTGACGCCACGCCAAGCCGAGATTCTGGCCTTTATCAAACGCTGCCTCGAAGACAACGGCTACCCGCCAACCCGCGCGGAAATCGCTCAGGAACTGGGGTTCAAGTCGCCCAACGCGGCGGAAGAACACCTCAAGGCCCTGGCCCGCAAGGGTGCGATCGAGATGACCCCGGGCGCCTCCCGCGGCATTCGCATTCCCGGGTTTGAAGCCAAGGCTGACGACTCTACCCTGCCGATCATTGGCCGGGTCGCCGCTGGTGCACCGATCCTTGCCCAGCAGCACATCGAAGAGTCCTGCAATATCAACCCCGCGTTCTTCCACCCTCGCGCTGATTACCTGCTGCGCGTACACGGCATGAGCATGAAGGACATCGGTATTTTCGACGGTGACCTGCTGGCGGTTCACACCACCCGCGAAGCACGCAATGGTCAGGTCGTGGTTGCGCGAATCGGCGACGAAGTCACCGTCAAACGCTTCAAGCGCGAAGGCAGCAAAGTCTGGCTGATTGCCGAAAACCCCGAGTTCGCCCCTATCGAAGTCGACCTCAAAGATCAGGAACTGGTGATCGAAGGCTTGAGTGTCGGCGTAATCCGCCGCTAAAGGAGGCTTTATGCAGTTCCCACACACACCTCAGCAAACACAACTGCCGTTATTCGAAGCGTTTCTGGCACAACCGATGGCGCCGATCCTGAAAGATGTGGTCGAGCGCCCATGGATTGCCGAACCGGAAGTATTCAGCGAGCTGTCACTGCGCGGTGCAGCCGGGAACTGCCTGAACCTGCTAGCCCCGATCCTGCGCGAACTGAGCGAAGATCAGGACGCGCGCTGGCTGACGCTGATTGCCCCTCCTGCCAGCCTGACCCAGACCTGGCTGCGCGAGGCCGGCCTGAACCGTGAACGCATTCTGCTGCTGCAACCACGTGGCGCGCAGAGCGCCCAGCAACTGGCCTGCGAAGCACTGCGTCTGGGTCGTAGCCACACGGTGGTGACCTGGCTCAACCCGCTGAACACAAGCTCACGGCAGCAGTTGATCAGCGCTGCGCGCACGGGCGACGCTCAGAGCCTGAATATTCGATTGGGTTGATTCACTTGTGACACGCGCTGTGTGAAGCGCATGGCTTCTCCAAGGACAGAGAAGCCGATCTGATGCGGTAACAGCAAACGCCGACAGGCGGGGCTCAGTGAAGAACCCGCGGCCCTTCTTCCTTATCAAATTCGCCTTCAACCATACGACCGGCCATCTGCACGCCGACGCTCAACATCGCCTTGGCGATTTCCACGTGCTGGCCTTGCAGGAACGCCTTGGCATCCTCGGAGAAATCCAGCGTCACCAGAGACCCCTCGTCCTCAGCCCTGCGCAGTTCGATTCGGCCGTCAGGTAACTCGACAATTTCTAGAAAGGACGTTGGCATATAGGTCTGTTCTCCACGAAAGGCAGGGATTATATAGACATCATTCAGGCTTCGCTCGGTATCTTGACCAGCAGCATGTTTCAGATTGCCACCGTGTCAATTGTCCTCAGCATTCGTTCAGGCCTTCGCGAAAGCGGATGGCCAGGCCTTTGAGATTCTGCCGCCAGCTCTCCAGCTCTTCGCGACTCAACTCTTGCGGCGTTTCTTCTTCATCCAGATTAACGGCCTGAATCAATGGCTGCGTCACATCACCCTTGGGCTTGTGTGGCACCCGTGGCGGCTGAAACAACGCCGAGTGCGCCGCCAGCAGTTTCGCCAGCCAGGTTTCAGGATTGCCTGCCAACTCGATCATCTCGGCCAGCTCAGGGATCGCAATCGATTCCAGGACTTCGCGAGTCAGCAACGCTTCCGCTCGCGACGCATTGGCCTGAGGCAGACGGTAGAAACCGGCGATCTCATGGCACAGCCCCAGAAGCGCGCCATAGAGGTGAAACAACGCCGATTCACGCCCAGCCTGAATCAACGCCAACGAATTCATCGCCCGCCCCTCTTCGGCGCGAGCCAGAGCGTCCAGCGACAGGCCGGCGAAATAGATCTTCTGATTGGTGCGGGTATAGAGTTCGTGCGCCATGCCGGCAGTCTCCACAGCGAAATAATTGCGTCACACAGACCCGACAGTGTCATGGATCAACGGATCCGACCGCAAGCACAAAACAAAAAGGCCGCATGAAAACCCGAGGGTCATCATGCGGCCTTTTGTGTATCAGGCTAACGCTTACTCGGCCTTGGCTTTCGTGCGCTTGTCTTCAACAGTCCACTTGCCACCGTCGTAATAAGCCTTCCAGCCGGTAGGCTTGCCGTCGACCTCGGTCTGCACGTATTGCTCCTTGGTCTTGCGGCTGTAACGGATGACCGCTGGCAGACCATCAGGATCCTTCTGCGGTGCTTCGCAGAGGAAATGGTACTTCGGATCGATCTCGTCCTTGTGTGGCAGAATCTCGATCACCAGCGGAGCACGAGTCTCGCGGTTTTTCGGGAACTGGCTGGCCGCCAGGAACAGACCGGAAGCACCGTCGCGCAGGATGTAGGTGTCGTTGACCTTTTCGCATTTCAGCTCAGGCATCTTCACCGGATCCATCTTCGGCGGCGCCGCATCACCGCTCTTGAGCAGTTTGCGGGTGTTCTTGCAGGTCGGATTGGTGCAACCGAAGAACTTGCCGAAGCGGCCGGTCTTGAGCTGCATCTCGCTGCCGCACTTGTCGCATTCCAGGCTCGGACCTTCGTAGCCCTTGATACGGTAGTTGCCCTCTTCGATTTCGTAACCGGCGCAATCCGGGTTGTTACCGCAGATGTGCAGCTTGCGCTTCTCGTCTAGCAGGTAAGCGTCCATCGCCGTGCTGCAGATCGGGCAGCGATGCTTGCCGCGCAGCACCAGCGACTCCGATTCACCCTCGTCGTCCGCCGCAATCTCGTCGCCCGGAACCAGGTTGACGGTGGCCTTGCAGCGCTCTTTCGGTGGCAGGCTGTAACCCGAGCAACCGAGGAACACGCCAGTCGATGCGGTACGAATCTGCATCGGACGACCGCACGTGGTGCACGGAATATCAGTCATGACCGGCTGGTTGGCACGCATGCCGTTGTCCGGGTTTTCGGCCACTTCGAGCTTTTTCTTGAAGTCGCCGTAGAACTCGTCCAGCACGTTTTTCCAGTCGCGCTCGCCCTGAGCCACGTCATCGAGGTTCTCTTCCATGCCGGCGGTGAAGCCGTAGTCCATGAGATTCGAGAAGCTCTCCGACAGACGCTCGGTGACGATGTCGCCCATCTTTTCCGAATAGAAACGACGGTTGTGCAGGGTCACGTAGCCGCGATCCTGAATGGTCGAAATGATCGCCGCGTAGGTCGAAGGACGACCGATGCCGCGTTTTTCCATTTCTTTCACCAGACTGGCTTCCGAGTAACGGGCCGGCGGCTTGGTGAAGTGCTGCGATGGATCAAGCTTGATCAGCTTCATCACGTCGCCCTGCGCCATATCGGGCAGAACATCGTCATCGCCAGGCTTGGCGATCTGCGGCATGACGCGGGTGTAGCCGTCGAACTTGAGAATGCGGCCCTTGGCGCGCAGCTCGAAATCCCCAGCGGCGACACTGACGGTGGTCGACAGGTACTGCGCCGGCAGCATCTGGCAAGCGAGGAACTGGCGCCAGATCAGTTCGTAGAGGCGCTCTGCGTCACGCTCCATGCCCGCAAGTTTGCTCGGCGTGGTGTTGGCGTCAGACGGACGAATCGCTTCGTGAGCCTCTTGTGCGCCTTCCTTGCTGCTGTAGACGTTCGGCGTTTCCGGCAGGTACTTCTTGCCGAACTCTTCTTCGATGTAAGTGCGCGCCATCGCCACGGCATCAGCCGAAAGATTGGTCGAATCGGTACGCATATAAGTGATGTAGCCGGCTTCATACAAGCGCTGGGCCATCATCATGGTTTTCTTCACGCCGAAGCCCAGGCGGTTGCTCGCCGCCTGCTGCAGGGTTGACGTGATGAACGGCGCCGACGGCTTGCTGCTGGTCGGTTTATCTTCGCGCTTGACGATGCTGTAGCTGGAAGACTTGAGCTTCTCCAGCGCGGCCGTGGCCTGGGCTTCGTTGAGCGGCTTGAAGGCTTCGCCCTTCTCGCGAGCCACTTCGAAGCGTACGGTCGAGCCTTTGGCGGTGCCGAGATCAGCGTGCACTTCCCAGTATTCTTCCGGGTTGAATGCACGAATCTCGCGCTCACGCTCGACCACCAGCTTCACGGCAACCGATTGCACGCGACCGGCCGACAGACCACGGGCGATTTTGGCCCATAGCAGCGGCGAGACCATGTAACCCACAACGCGGTCGAGGAAACGACGCGCCTGCTGGGCATTTACACGATCGATGTCCAGCTCGCCCGGCTCGGAGAAGGCTTCCTGAATCGCCTTCTTGGTGATTTCGTTGAACACCACGCGCTTGTAGCGGCTGTCATCACCACCGATGGCTTCGCGCAGGTGCCAGGCAATGGCTTCCCCCTCGCGATCCAAGTCGGTTGCGAGATAGATGGTGTCAGCATCCTTGGCGAGCCGGCGCAGCTCTTCGATGACCTTTTCCTTGCCCGGGAGGATCTCGTACTTGGCTTTCCAGCCGTGTTCCGGATCGACACCCATACGCGAGACCAGCTGTTTGCGCGCCTTCTCTTTCGGCGTGAGCACCGGCCCTTCACCTGCGGCAGCCTTGCCGCGCTTGGCGGCTGGTTCTTTGCTGGCGCTAGCCGAACCGCTGGTGGGCAGGTCTCGGATATGGCCGATACTCGACTTCACCACGTATTGGTTACCCAGATACTTGTTGATGGTCTTGGCCTTAGCCGGGGATTCCACAATGACCAGCGATTTGCCCATGGATCAGAAAATTCCTGAATTCTAGAAGTGAAAGGCGGTTGGCGCCTGACGCGGCACCGCTATATATAGTTGATACAAGGTGAGGTCAAGCGCAGGGTTCTGCACGCACTCGTCTCATACCTTGGAAAAAAGGCTCGGTTCGGCTTGCACCAAAGCAAAGCGTGGCACCTGCTCGCCGTCAACCTCGACCGACTCCAGAAACATGCTCAAGGGGCGCACCCAAAAGCCGTATTCGCCATACAGGGCTTGGTAAAACACCACTTCTTCTTCGGTCTCGGAATGCCGCGCAACACTGAATACGCGGTACTGCGGACCCTTGTAATGTTGGTAGAGCCCAGGTTGTATCGGCATGCTTCGGCCCTCACTCAAATTTTTTCAAAATAAATACAAAATAAATCCACAAAAACAAAAACCGGGGCACTTGGCCCCGGCTTCCATCGACGAGACGCTTAAACGCGTTCGAAGACGGTGGAGATGCCTTGGCCGAGACCAATGCACATGGTAGCCACCCCGAAGGTGCCGCCATTCTGCTTCATCACGTTCAGCAAGGTGCCGGAAATACGGGCACCGGAGCAACCGAACGGGTGACCCAGGGCGATCGCGCCGCCGTGCAGGTTAACCTTCTCGTTCATCTTGTCGAGCACTTTCAGATCTTTCAGCACTGGCAGGGCCTGTGCAGCGAAAGCTTCGTTGAGCTCAAAGAAGTCGATATCGTTGATGCCAAGGCCCGCACGCTTCAGAGCTTTTTGTGTAGCCGGAACTGGACCATAGCCCATGATCGCCGGATCCACACCCGCCACCGCCATCGAACGGATCACGGCCATCGGCTGGATCCCCAGATCCTGCGCACGCTGCGCCGACATCACGATCATGCACGAAGCACCATCGGTGATCTGCGACGAAGTACCGGCAGTCACGGTGCCGCCCTTTGGATTGAAGGCAGGCTTGAGGGCCGCCAGACTTTCCAGGGTGGTTTCCGGACGAATGGTTTCGTCGTAGTCGTACAGCTTCAGGAAGCCGTTTTCGTCGTAGCCCTGCATCGGGATGATTTCGTCTTTGAACTTGCCTTCCACAGTCGCTTTATGGGCGAGCTGGTGGGAGCGCACGCCAAAGGCGTCCTGCTGCTCACGGGTGATGCCATGCATCTTGCCGAGCATTTCTGCAGTCAGACCCATCATGCCCGAGGCTTTCGCCGCGTACAGCGACATATGCGGGTTCGGATCAACACCGTGCATCATGCTCACGTGGCCCATATGCTCGACGCCACCAACCACGAATACGTCACCGTTGCCGGTCATGATCGCTTGCGCCGCCGTGTGCAGAGCACTCATCGACGAGCCGCACAGACGGCTGACGGTCTGGCCGGCCGAGGTGTGCGGGATCTGGGTCATCAGCGACGCCATGCGTGCGATGTTCCAGCCCTGCTCCAGGGTCTGGTTTACACAGCCCCAGATCACGTCCTCGACTTCAGCAGGATCGACCTTGGCGTTGCGTTCCAGCAGTTTGCTGATCAGGTGTGCCGACATGTCTTCGGCACGGGTGTTGCGGTGCATGCCGCCCTTGGAGCGGCCCATCGGCGTACGACCGAAGTCGACAATCACGACGTCTCTAGGATTCAAGCTCATAAGTTCACTCTCACTCTAGTTGGGGGCGCTTAACCGAAGAAGCTCTGGCCGTTTTTGGCCATTTCGCGCAGCTTCGCGGTCGGGTGGTACAGCGCGCCCAAATCAGCGTACTGGTCAGCCAGGGCAACGAACTCGGCAACACCGATCGAATCGATGTAGCGCAGCGCACCGCCACGGAATGGAGGGAAACCGATACCGTAGACCAGACCCATGTCGGCTTCGGCGGCAGTTTCAACGATGCCATCTTCCAGGCAGCGCACGGTTTCCAGGCACAGCGGGATCATCATCCAGTTGATGATGTCTTCGTCAGTGACTTCGCGCTGCTCATAAACGATCGGCTTGAGCACTTCGAGTACCGACGGATCGGCGACTTTCTTCTGCTTGCCTTTCTTGTCGGCCTCGTAGGCGTAGAAGCCCTTGCCGTTCTTCTGCCCCAGGCGTTTGGCTTCGTACAGCACGTCGATGGCCGAACGACGGTCATCCTTCATGCGATCCGGAAAACCTTCAGCCATCACGTCACGACCGTGGTGACCGGTGTCGATGCCGACCACGTCCATCAGGTACGCCGGGCCCATTGGCCAGCCGAATTTTTCCATGACCTTGTCGATGCGGACGAAGTCCACGCCGGCGCTGACCAGTTTGGCGAAGCCGCCGAAGTACGGGAACAGAACGCGGTTGACCAGGAAGCCCGGGCAGTCGTTGACGACGATCGGGTTCTTGCCCATTTTCTTGGCGTAGGCAACGGTGGTGGCAATCGCCAGCTCGCTGGACTTCTCGCCACGGATCACTTCCACCAGCGGCATCATGTGCACCGGGTTGAAGAAGTGCATGCCGACGAAGTTTTCCGGACGCTTGAGGGCCTTGGCCAGCAGGCTGATGGAAATGGTCGAGGTGTTGGACGCGAGGATGGTGTCCTCTTTGACTTTGTCTTCGACTTCAGCCAGTACCGCTTGCTTGACCTTCGGGTTCTCGACCACAGCCTCTACAACCAGGTCGACGTGACCGAAGTCGCCGTAAGACAGGGTCGGACGAATGCCGTTGAGCACTTCAGCCATTTTCGCAGCAGTCATGCGGCCTTTATCAACGCGGCCAACCAGCAGTTTGGCGGCTTCGGCCAGACCCTGCTCGATACCGTGCTCGTTGATGTCCTTCATCAGGATCGGCGTACCTTTGGAGGCCGACTGATAGGCGATGCCGCCACCCATGATGCCGGCGCCCAGTACGGCAGCCTGCTTCACGTCCTTGGCGATTTCGTCGTAGGCCTTGGCCTTTTTCTTCAGCTCCTGATCGTTCAGGAACAGACCGATCAAGCTCTGCGCGGCAGAGGTCTTGGCCAGTTTGACGAAACCTGCTGCTTCGACTTCCAGCGCCTTGTCACGACCGAAGTTCGCGGCTTTCTGGATAGTCTTGATCGCTTCGACCGGCGCCGGGTAGTTCGGGCCAGCCTGACCGGCCACGAAACCTTTGGCGGTTTCGAAAGCCATCATTTGTTCAATGGCGTTGAGCTTGAGCTTTTCCAGCTTCGGCTGACGCTTGGCCTTGTAATCGAACTCGCCGGAGATGGCACGCTTGATCAGTTCAAGGGCAGCTTCCTGCAGCTTCTCTGGAGCAACCACGGCGTCGACGGCGCTGACTTTCAGCGCGTCTTCAGGACGGTTTTCCTTGCCGGCGGCAATCCACTCGATGGCGTTATCGACGCCGATCAGACGTGGCAGACGCACGGTACCGCCGAAGCCCGGGTAGATGCCCAGTTTGACTTCCGGCAGACCGATCTTGGCCTTGGTCGACATGACGCGGTAGTCCGCAGCCAGGCACATTTCCAGACCGCCACCCAGAGCGATGCCGTTGATCGCGGCCACGGTCGGAACGTTGAGGTCTTCGAAATCGCTGAAGATCTTGTTGGCTTCGAGATTGCCAGCAACCAGCTCGGCATCCGGCAGCTTGAAGTTGTCGACAAATTCGGTGATGTCGGCGCCGACGATGAACACGTCCTTGCCACTGCTGACGATCACGCCCTTGATCGAAGCATCTGCCTTGATGGTGTCCACGGCCTGACGCAGTTCGTTCAGGGTAAGACGGTTGAACTTGTTGACGGACTCACCCTTGAGGTCGAATTTCAATTCGACGATGCCACTTTCAAGAGCTTTAACCGTGATGGCTTTACCTTCGTAAATCATCAACTGATCTCCACGATATGGAAGCTGAACAGTACACGTCGGACGCAGGTAAATGGCTCGGCAGGACGCTTTTTCGTCGATGCTGACACCAATCCACCCGGCACACCCGCCAACGCGATAGTCGGGATTCTGTAGGAGCAGTCTGTAAGACAAACGCTCAATTCATACGCCCGTTTGATTTGGGTACGTCACCTTCACGGAATTTCCAACAATTGTCAATCGCCCAAAATACGGGTGGAAATGCGACTTTGCGGTCACTTCCGTCGCACGCAGAGCTGCAATACGCCTCTGCATGCAAAGCCATTCATAGAATCAATAGTTAGAAAAGTCGCCCTAATTCGCAACGAGCCCTGTTTAAAAGGCTACGCTGGCTGGACTACAGGGATATCCGCTGACTGCAAAAAGACGAATCAGCGACAAAAACAGTTACCGGCCTGCCTGGCCACCCCGCCCGATGAATCATGTCGGGCTTTTTATTGCTCGTCTGCCGGACGCTCCCCACCCTTGCAGTGGGAAAAGTCCGCGAGTCATGCCAGTGCTTTCAGAGTCGCATCGATATCCTGCAGAACCGTGGCTTCGCCCTTCTCGCCCCAGTACAAGGCGATCATCTGCTTGTCGGCCTCGACCTTGAACACGTTGCTCGGCAACTTTTCGAAATGATTGAGCAACAACCGGTCTTCGCAGACTTCCTGCCACTGATTGACCCACACGCCCGGCGATTTCTGCCAGTAGGTCCAGCACGCCGGCTGACTGCCACGCCGTGGCCGGTGATATTGCGCACACGGGTTGGGCGGCTCCTGAGACAGCCAGTGCGGCCACTCCTGAGGCGCTAACTGCATGGCCAGTCCGATGCGCCGAGCCTCCATGCGCAGGGCCATCCGGCCGCTCTGCACGCGCGATGGGCGCAACCATGCCAGTGGACTCAGAACCACCAGCAGGATTGACACCACCAACCAGACCGTCATATCTCTACTCCCGACTTATAGGTGAGCGCATTGCGTCACTTTGGAACCAATGCGCTTGAAACCAGCCATACTTAACAATATTGATCCGTCACGAGGAGCACCTCATGCCCTACCACCATATCCTGGTCGCCGTAGACCTGACCGAAGAGTGCGACCCTGTGATTCACCGCGCCCGCGAGCTGTCGGCGAGCAATGGCGCCAAGCTGTCGCTGGTGCATATCGTCGAACCAATGGCGATGGCATTCGGCGGCGATGTGCCGATGGATCTGTCACAACTGCAACAGCAGCAGTTCGATCAGGCCAAGCAACGCCTTGATACGCTCAAGCACAAATACCCCGAGCTGGAAGGCGCCAATTGCCACCTGACCTACGGCCAGCCACGCCAGGAAATCCATCACTTCGCCAAGGAGCAACTGTGCGACCTGATCGTGGTCGGCAGCCATGGCCGCCATGGTCTGGCGCTGCTGCTCGGCTCCACCGCCAACGACGTGCTGCACGGCGCGCCCTGCGATGTGCTCGCAGTGCATCTGGTCAAACGCTGAAACACTGATCAGTGTGGGAGCGAGCCTGCTCGCGAAGGCGTCGGAACATTCAGCATTAATGCCGCCTGACACACCGCATTCGCGAGCAGGCTCGCTCCCACATTAGGTCTCCACCCGTATATGAAAAGCCCGGCGCTCATCACTGAACGCCGGGCTTTTTCATGGCCGGATCAATCAGGCATCCAGCTCGGCCCAACGCTCCACCAGTGCATCCAGCTCAGCCTGCAACTGCTCCAGCGAAGCAATCACCTTGGCCGTTTCTGCCGGCGGACGCTGATAGAAGCCGGCTTCGGCCATTTCGGCTTCGACGGCCGCGATCTGCTGCTCCTTGGCATCGATGTCGCCCGGCAATGCTTCCAGCTCGCGCTGCAGCTTGTAGCTCAGCTTTTTCTTGGCCGCCGGTGCCGCAGCAGGTACGGCCACCGGTGCAGGCTCAGCGGTGACCACCGCCGAGTTGAGGTCAGCCTTGCCCGACTTGCTCTCGGTCACGCCCAGCAGGCGCGGCGAACCGCCCTGACGGATCCAGTCCTGATAGCCACCGACGTATTCACGCACCTTGCCTTCACCTTCGAAGACCAGGGTGCTGGTGACCACGTTGTCGAGGAATGCCCGGTCGTGACTGACCATCAGCACAGTGCCGTTGAAGGTCAGCAGCACTTCTTCGAGCAGTTCGAGGGTTTCCACGTCGAGGTCGTTGGTCGGTTCGTCGAGTACCAGCAGGTTCGCCGGTTTGCTGAACAGTTTGGCCAGCAGCAAGCGCGCACGCTCGCCACCGGACAGCGCCTTGACCGGCGTGCGGGCACGCTGCGGACTGAACAGGAAGTCGCCGAGGTAGCTCAGGACGTGGCGGCTCTGGCCGTCGATATCGATGAAGTCGCGACCTTCGGCGACGTTGTCGATCACGGTCTTTTCCAGATCCAGCTGATGGCGCAACTGGTCGAAGTAGGCCACGTCGATGCGCGTACCCTCTTCCACTTTGCCGCTGGTCGGTTGCAGACCGTTGAGCATCAGTTTGAGCAAGGTGGTCTTGCCGGTACCGTTGGCACCGAGCAGGCCGATCCGGTCGCCGCGTTGCAGGACCATCGAGAAGTCCTTGATCAGGTACGGACCGTCCGGGTGATGGAAGCTGACATTTTCCAACACCATCACTTGCTTGCCGGACTTGTCGGCGGTTTCCAGCTGGATGTTCGCCTTGCCGGTACGCTCGCGACGCTCGCTGCGCTCAACACGCAGGGCTTTCAGCGCGCGAACGCGACCTTCGTTACGGGTACGACGGGCCTTGATGCCCTGACGGATCCACACTTCTTCCTGAGCCAGACGCTTGTCGAACAGCGCGTTGGCAGTTTCTTCCGCGGCCAGCGCAGCTTCTTTGTGCACGAGGAAGCTGGCGTAGTCGCCGTTCCAGTCGATCAGGCCGCCGCGATCCAGTTCGAGGATGCGCGTGGCGAGGTTCTGCAGGAAAGAACGGTCGTGCGTGATGAACAGCACGGCGCCCTGGAAATCCTTCAGCGCTTCTTCAAGCCAGGCAATCGCACCGATGTCCAGGTGGTTGGTCGGTTCGTCGAGCAGCAGCAGATCCGGTTCCGAGACCAGCGCCTGCGCCAGCAGCACGCGACGGCGCCAGCCGCCGGACAACTCGGCGAGGGTCTTGTCGGCCGGCAGTTGCAGGCGGCTCAGGGTGCTGTCGACCAGGGTCTGCAAGCGCCAGCCGTCACGGGCTTCAAGGTCGTGCTGAACGTGCATCAGCTTGTCCAGATCGGCGTCGGTGACGATGTTCTGGCTCAGGTGATGGTATTCGGCGAGCAAGGCGCCAACGCCGTCGAGGCCTTCGGCAACCACGTCGAATACGGTCCGCTCGTCGGCCACCGGCAATTCTTGCGGCAATTCGCCGATTTTCAGACCGGGGGCACGCCACACCGAGCCGTCATCGGGCTTCTGGTCGCCCTTGACCAGTTTCATCATGCTGGACTTGCCAGTGCCGTTGCGGCCGATGATGCACACCCGCTCACCACGGGCGATCTGCCAGGACACCTTGTCCAACAACGGCATCGCGCCGAATGCAAGGGACACATCGCTGAATTTGAGCAGGGTCATGAGCTTCTCCAAAAACCGGGCGCGCATTCTACCTGAGTTAGGCCCTCAGCAGGCCGGCAATTTGTCTGCTGAAGCACTCTGCACAACATTTGTTGCGAACTTGTGCTGCGAGACCCGCAAAGCTTTCGCCGCTCGCTGGCAAAAGGCTAAGCTACAGACAATTCAGTGCTGATCGAGGTCGGCACTTGTCATGATTTCTCTGCCCGGATGTCTCATGCGCAGTCGCCTTTTCAGTGTCTTGTCCTGTTTGCTACTCACCGCCGCTGCCGCTCAATCCGCCCAGGCGGTGGATCTGTCCACCCAACGCCAGTATTACGATGAAGCCAAGCGCGCACTGGCCAAGGGCGATACCGGCCCATACTTCCGCTACAGCCAGGCCCTGGCCGATTATCCGCTGGAACCGTACCTGGCCTACGACGAACTGACCGCGCGCCTGAAGACCGCCAGTAACGAGGAAATCGAGAAGTTCCTCGCCGAACACGGTGACCTGCCACAGGCCAACTGGATGAAATTGCGCTGGTTGCGCTGGCTCGCCGACCGTGGCGATTGGGCGACTTTCGTCAAGTATTACGACCCGAAACTCAATTTCACCGAACTGGACTGCCTCAACGCGCAGTACCAGATCAGCAGCGGCCACAAGGCCGAGGGTTACGCCAACGCCGACAAACTGTGGCTGACTGGTAAATCGCAACCGGCCGCCTGTGACGGGCTGTTCGGGATCTGGGCTGCCGATGGCCAGTTGACCGAACAGAAACGCTGGGAGCGCACCAAACTCGCCGCTCAGGCGCGCAACTATCCATTGGCGAACAGCCTGGTCAACGGCCTGACCACCCTCGCGCCGCGCGGCCGTCTGCTGGTCGATGTGGCGCAAAAACCTGAACTGCTCAATCAGCCTTCGCGCTTCACCCCGAACGACGAGCCGATGTCCGACATTGTCAGCCTCGGCCTGCGTCGCCTCGCCCGTCAGGATCCGGACAGGGCCATGGCCCTGCTCGACGGTTACGCCAGCAGCATGCATTTCTCCCGTGACGAGAAGGTCGCGATTGCCCGGGAAATCGGCCTGACCCTGGCCCGGCGTTTCGACAGCCGCGGGCTGGACGTGATGACTCAATACGATCCCGAGCTGCGTGACAACACCGTTTCCGAATGGCGCCTGCGTCTACTGTTGCGCCTGGCACGCTGGGACGATGCCTATCAATTGACCCGTCGCCTGCCACAGGATCTGGCGACCACCAACCGCTGGCGCTACTGGCAGGCACGCAGCCTGGAACTGGCGCAACCGCAGAACCCGGAAGCGCAGACCCTGTACAAGAATCTGGCCAAGGAACGCGATTTCTACGGTTTCCTCGCCGCCGACCGTTCGCAATCGCCTTATTCGCTAATGAACAAGCCGCTTGTGCTCAGCCAGGCCACCATCAACAAGGTGCGCAATACACCGGGCATACGCCGTGCTCTGGAATTCCATGCCCGTGGGCAGATCGTCGACGGGCGTCGCGAGTGGTATCACGTAAGCCGCCATTTCAATCGTGACGAAATGGTCGCCCAGGCCAAACTGGCCTACGACCTGAAATGGTACTTCCCGGCGATCCGCACCATCAGCCAGGCGCAGTACTGGGACGACCTGGACATCCGCTTCCCGATGGCCCACCGCGACACGCTGGTGCGTGAAGCCAAGGTTCGCGGGTTGCATTCGAGCTGGGTGTTCGCCATCACCCGCCAGGAAAGCGCCTTCATGGACGATGCCCGCTCCGGCGTCGGCGCCAGCGGTCTGATGCAGTTGATGCCCGGCACCGCCAAGGAAACCGCACGCAAGTTCAGCATCCCGCTGGCCTCGCCACAGCAAGTGCTTGATCCTGATAAAAACATCCAGCTCGGCGCCGCTTACCTGAGTCAGGTGCACAGCCAGTTCAACGGCAACCGCGTGCTCGCCTCCGCCGCCTACAACGCCGGCCCCGGCCGCGTGCGTCAGTGGCTGCGCGGCGCCGATCACCTGAGCTTCGACGTCTGGGTGGAAAGCATCCCGTTCGACGAAACCCGCCAGTACGTGCAGAACGTGCTGTCGTACTCGGTGATCTACGGCCAGAAACTCAATTCACCGCAGCCGCTGGTGGATTGGCATGAGCGGTATTTCGACGACCAATGACCGGTGCTGATTACCTGAAATGAAAAATGCCCGCATCAATCGATGCGGGCATTTTTTTGTCGTCAGCAAAGGCCTGCGCCAGTTCTAAACCGCCACGGCGTGCCCATCATTGAACTGCAGCGCCGCCAACCGCGCATACAGCGGATTGCTCACGATCAGCTCCTGGTGGGTACCGATCGCTACCAACTGGCCCTGATCCATAACGGCGATCCGGTCGGCGTTTTTCACCGTGGCCAGTCGATGTGCGATCACCAGCGTGGTGCGGTTTTGCATCAGGCTGGGCAAGGCTTCCTGAATCAGATGTTCGCTTTGCGCATCGAGGGCGCTGGTAGCTTCGTCCAGCAGCAGAATCGGCGCATCCACCAGCAGCGCGCGGGCAATCGCCAGGCGTTGACGCTGGCCGCCGGAAAGGCCGAGGCCGGCGTCCCCCAGATGGGTCTGATAGCCGTTGGGCATCTTCTCGATGAAGTCATGGGCATGGGCAATTCTTGCCGCTTCCTTGACCTGCTCCAGTGTCGCGCCAGCATTGCCGTAACGAATATTCTCTTCGACGCTGCCGAAAAACAGCGCGGGCGATTGCGAGACCAGGGCGAAATTGCGGCGCAGGTCCAGCGGGTCGAGACTGGTCAGCGGTACGCCGTCGATCAGGATCCGGCCCTCAATCGGGTCGTAGAAGCGCAACAGCAAGTCATACACCGTGGACTTGCCTGCACCGGATGGCCCGACAAGGGCCAGGGTCTCGCCGGCCCTGATGGTCAGGCTCAAGCCGTTGACGGCGTAGCTGTCCGGACGCGACGGGTAGGAAAAGTGCACATTCTGCAATTGCAGTTCGCCCTTGATCCGTTCTGGCAACGTCACCAGCCCGATGGTCGGTGGCTGGATGATGTTTTTTGAACTGAGCAATTCAGCGATCCGCTCGGCGGCACCCGCCGCACGTTGCAGCTCACCGATCACCTCGCTCAACGTGCCGATCGCACTGCCGACGATCAGGCTGTAGAAGACGAAAGCCGCCAGTTCGCCACCGGTAATGCGCCCGGCAATCACGTCCATGCCACCGAACCACAACATCACCGCCACCGCGCCCAGCACCAGCACGATCACCACAGTGATCATCCAGGAACGCTGAAAAATCCGTTTGCGCGCCGTGTCGAATGCGTCCTCGACCGTCGTGGCGAAACGCCGCTCGTCCTGCACCTGATGGTTGTAGGCCTGCACGGTCTTGATCTGGCCGAGGGTCTCGGAGACATAGCTGCCGATGTCGGCGACCCGGTCCTGGCTCAGCCGCGACAGATTGCGCACGCGCCGACCGAAAATCAGGATCGGGGCGACTACGAACGGCAAGGCAATCACCACGATGCTGGTGAGTTTCGGGTTGGTGACGAACAGCAGGACCACCCCGCCGATCACCATCAACAGGTTGCGCAGAAACATCGACAGTGACGAGCCGATCACCGATTGCAGCAATGTGGTGTCGGCAGTCAGCCGTGACTGAATCTCCGAACTGCGGTTGTTCTCGTAAAAACCGGGATGCAGATACACCAGATGGTTGAACACCTCGCGCCGGATATCCGCCACACAGCGCTCGCCGATCCACGATACCCAGTAAAACCGCGCAAACGTGCCGATCGCCAGGCCCAGTACCATCAGCATGAAGATCCCAATGCTCTGATTCAACTGGTGCGGCGACTGGGTCATGAAGCCCCGATCGACCAGCAATTTGATCCCCTGCCCCATCGACAAAGTGACGGCCGCGGTGACGATCAACGCCAGCAGCGCAGCGCAGACTTGCCAACGATAAGGCGCCAGAAATCGGCTGGTCAGACTCAGCGCGCGACGGTGCCGGGAAGAAAGCTTCGAGATCATTCAGGTACACATCCGTGTTGGTGAAAGGGCTAGCCTAAACCTTCTATGGGGCGGAACTCTGTAAATCACAATGAGTCAGGTTAAATATGCCCCCAAAGACTAGGCCATAGTTGCTATTGGTCTAATGTCCCGGTTGAGACGAGCGGTCATTTCTGTTGGAGTGGAGATGCCGCTTTTGACAGACCCAAAGGTGTTGTCACAGCCTGGTCACGTGGCGGTTTTAATCTACGTGCACAACCTGATGAGGAGACAGGCCATGTCCTTGCAACACCGCAGCGATGACAAGATTCAAGTGATCCGCACCAAGCCCGGCCAACCTCTGGGTTGCTCGATTATTGATAAGGACGGGCGTGAAGTACCGATCACTGAAGACATGATCCAGCAAGCATGCCGCGAACTGGAGAAACGATTGGTCAAGCCTGCCGAACAAAAGTGATATAGCCACCGTCTTCCTGACCCGGCCCCTGTTTGGCCGGGTTTTTTCTGCCTGCCGTTCTCTGCTGTTCTGTGTAGGAGCTGCCGAAGGCTGCGATCTTTTGACTTTGTTTTTCAAAGGCAAGATCAAAAGATCGCAGCCTCCGGCAGCTCCTACAGGATCTTCAGACAGCCACCGCCCCCAGCGCCGCCACAATCTTTTGCAACTGCGGCGAATTCCCGTTGACCCGCACCTTCAGCCCTTCAATCTCGCGTCGCACCGGATACTGCTTGCGCAACACATCGAACGCCGCACGCTGCTCACCGACATTGCCTACAAGACTACGGCGAAAATCCGCGTCATCGCGACGTGGGTCGTACACCCCGCGGCACAACATCGCCAGCGCCCAGGCCGGATCGCTGTCGGCGTGCAGGGTCACTTCTGACAGCCACGGTGCCGGCAACAGGTCACTGAGCTGGATGCTCGGCGGCTGACCGATAAACTCGCAATAAGCCTGATAGATCTGCGCCGTACCGCGCTGCTTGCCATCAAGGCTGTAGCCGGCAATGTGCGGCGTGGCCAGCACGCAGAGTTCGGCGAGGGCCACATCGACTTCAGGCTCGGCTTCCCAAACGTCGAGCACTGCTTGCAGGTCTTCGCGCGCCAGCAGCACTTTGCGCAGCGCGGCATTATCCACCACCGGACCACGGGCGGCGTTGATCAGCCAGGTACCGGATTTGAGCTGTTGCAAACGCTGCTCATCAAACAGGTGCCAGGTCGCGCCTTCGCCGGTACGGGTCAGCGGCGTGTGCAGGCTGATCACGTCGCACTGCTCGATGATCTTCTCGAGGCTGACGTAATCGCCGCCCTCGGCCGCCTGACGCGGCGGGTCGCAGACTTTGACATTCCAGCCCAGGCCCTTGAGGACCTTGATCAACCGGCCGCCGACTTCACCGGCACCGATGACGCCGTAAGTACGTTGTGGCAGATCGACGCCTTCAATTTCCGCCAAAGTCATGAGGCTGCCGAGTACGTAATCGACCACGCCCCGCGCATTGCAACCGGGTGCGCTGGACCAGGTGATGCCGGCCTCGTTGAAATAATCGAGATCCAGATGATCGGTGCCGATAGTGCACGTGCCGACGAAACGCACCTTGCTGCCTTCGAGCAGCGCGCGATTGACGTTGGTCACCGAGCGCACCAGCAGCACGTCGGCCTGCTCGACCGTCGCACGGTCGATGGAGCGGCCCGGGACCCGGCGGATCTCGCCGAAACCGGCAAAAAAGGCATCGAGCAGCGGGATATTTTCGTCGGCAACAATCAGCATGGCGGGCTCCTTGGGGGGATCGGCAGTTTAGGTGCTGATCCACCGTTGAGCCAGCGCAGACTGCACGGTGGCGAGGGCGCTTCGCTTCCCGGCGGGAGCAAGCTGCCTCGCCACAGTGGATGGCCTTGATGATTACAAATCCGCAACAGAGGATTTTTCCTGACTGTCACGTCAGCGGCGTAGAATGCGGCGCCTTGCGCATCAACACCTGTGGACGCTTTGCCTGTGAATTCTGTTACTGATCAACCTCTCGCTGCCTCACTCACCCGCCCCGCGCGAATTCGCCTGGAGTTCAGGAACCTGCTCGCCCTGGCGTTGCCGATCATCATCGCGCAACTGGCGACCACCGCCATGGGCTTCGTCGATGCCGTGATGGCCGGCCGCGTCGGGCCACGTGATCTGGCGGCGGTGGCGCTGGGCAACTCGATCTGGGTCCCGGTTTTTCTGTTGATGACCGGCACCCTGCTGGCCACCACACCGAAAGTCGCCCAGCGTTTCGGCGCCGGCACCCACAGTGAAATCGGCCCGATCGTCCGTCAGGCGTTGTGGCTGGCGCTGGTGGTGGGGTTGATCGCGACTTGCATGCTGGTCGCCGCCGAACCGGTGCTGCACCTGATGAAAGTCGATCCCGAGCTGATCGGCCCGTGCATGCAATACCTGCACGGCATTGCCAGCGGCCTGCCGGCGGTGGCGTTCTATCATGTGCTGCGCTGCACCAGTGACGGCATCGGCCGCACCCGTCCGGCGATGGTGCTGGGCCTGTGCGGTCTGGCGCTGAACATTCCGCTGAACTACATCTTCATCTATGGCCACTTCGGCGTACCGGCCATGGGCGGCGTCGGCTGCGGCTGGGCCACGGCGATCGTGATGTGGGTCATGGCGCTGGGTCTGGCCGGTTACGAGCGCTGGGCGCCAGCTTATCGTTCGAGCGAGATCTTCAGCCGTTTCGACTGGCCACAATGGGCGGTGATCAAGCGTCTGCTGGCGATCGGTCTGCCGATTGGCATCGCGGTGTTTGCCGAGTCGAGCATCTTCGCCGTGATCGCCCTGCTGATCGGCAGCCTCGGCGCGACGGTGGTGGCCGGGCACCAGATTGCGCTGAACGTCAGCTCGCTGGTGTTCATGATTCCGTATTCGCTGGGCATGGCGGTCACCGTGCGTGTCGGCCAGGCACTGGGCCGTGAAGAACCGCGTGAGGCACGCTTCGCCGCCGGCGTCGGCATGGGCACTGCGTTGGCCTACGCCTGTCTGTCGGCGAGCATGATGCTGTTGCTGCGCGAGCCGATTGCGGCGATCTACACCGCCGACCCGACGGTGATTCATATCGCGGCGATGCTGATTGTGTATTCGGCGCTGTTCCAGTTTTCCGACGCAATCCAGGTGACGGCTGCCGGCGCCCTGCGCGGTTATCAGGACACCCGGGTGACGATGATCCTGACGCTGTTCGCCTACTGGGGCATCGGCCTGCCGGTGGGTTACGCCCTCGGCCTGACCGACTGGCTCGGCGAGCCGCGTGGCCCGAGCGGCTTGTGGCAGGGTTTGATCGTTGGTCTGAGCTGCGCGGCGTTCATGCTGTCGATTCGCCTGACGCGCAGTGCGCGCAAGCGTATCCGGATGAGTCGCAGCGCGGGTTAAACCAATAACACAGTACAAAAAAGTGGGAGCGGGCTTGCTCGCGAAAGCAGTGTTTCAGTCGACATTTACAGTGACTGACACACCGCTTTCGCGAGCAAGCCCGCTCCCACATTGGGTTTTGCGTTTGCCTGAGGATCAGGCTTGTTTCTTGCGGATCCAGTACAGATAAGTACCAGCCTCTTCGTGCTGGCCCACCAGTTCGTGGTCGAGGAACACGCAGAACTTGGGAATGTCGCGACGGGTCGAGGGATCGGTGGCGATCACCTTGAGCAGGCCGCCAGGCACCAGGTCACGGATGTGCTGGTGCAGCATCATCACCGGTTCCGGGCAATTGAGACCGGTGGCGTCGAGGGTGCCGTCGACCGGCGTGTCGATCATTTCACTCATGATTCACTCCTGAAACTGGCCGGCATTGTCGCGCATGCCGGGTGCTCAGTCATCTGTAGCGAGGGGATTTATCCCCGATGGGACGCGAAGCGGCCCCAAAGACTGGGAATGCGCTACATCCCATCGGGGATAAATCCCCTCACCGCAGAGATCATTCCCACAGGGTTTATTGGTGACTTAGCGGGATTTGTTTTTCTTCACGTCATGCCGGCGCAGGTGGCACGTGACCTCTTCACGGTCGTGATACAGCTGCTTGCAGCCAATATCGACCTTGATCCCGCGCGCCTTGAAGCCATCGGCGATGCGCTCGAGCAGGCGCTTCACTTCGGCATAGCGCTGTTTCATCGGCAACTTGAGGTTGACCACCGCTTCGCGGCAATGCCCCTCGCCGATCCACTCTTCGAGCATCGCCGCGTTACGCGCCGGCTTCTCGACGATGTCGCAGACCATCCAGTCCACCGGTTGCTTGGGCTTGAAGGTGAAGCCGTCGGCCATCAAGTGCTGTACCAGCCCGGTGTCCATCAGGCTCTCGGCCATCGGGCCGTTGTCGATCGCGGTGACCAGCATGCCGCGGTTGACCAGTTGCCAGGTCCAGCCACCCGGAGCGGCGCCGAGGTCGACGCCGGTCATGTCGCTGTGCAGGCGCTCGTCCCACTGATCACGCGGGATGAAGTGGTGCCAGGCCTCTTCCAGCTTCAACGTCGAACGGCTTGGTGCCTCGCGCGGAAACTTCAGGCGCGGAATGCCCATCGGCCACATCGCCGAGTTGCCGGCATCGGCCATGCCGAGAAACACTTCGCGACCACTCTTGAAGGTCAGCAGCAGGCGCGGTTTGTTCGCGTCGTCCACCAATTTGCCGGCGCCGGTCAGTGCCTTGCGCAGCGGGCCTTCGAATTTCTTGCAGAAGTTCGACAGCTCTTTACCGTCGTTGGTGTCGACCACTTCCAGCCACAGGCTGCCGCAGACCGGGAAGTCCGCCATGTGCTCGAGGATCACACTGATGCGGTCGGTTTCCGGCAGGTCGATGAAGACGCCACGCGCCCATTGCCGCGGGAAAATCAGCTCGGCGAAACGTTGGCCGCGCATCAGACGCTCGGCACCGTCTTCTTCGGTGCAGACAAACTCGGCGTAAGCGGTGGCCGGTTTGGCCTTGGCGTAACCGGCCACGTTGAGGTGGGCGGCGAGGTCGGAAATCTCCGAACAGACTTCGCCTTCGAAGCCTGGCCGGCAATGCATGAATAGGGTGTTCATTCTTACTCCTGGGCAGAGGGCGGACATTCGGCCCCTGCGCGCTGCTCAAGCCTTGCGGTGAAGCAAAGCCTGTCACGAAAACCGGCGCATGATAGCCGATGTCGGAACCTTGGTTCCGTCAATAGAGTCCAGTTATTAGCCAGCTACTGAAAACAGGGCTACGTTGATAGCTCTGCCCGTCCCCTCAGTCCGTAGCCGTGCGGACTCAAAGGAGTGATCGTAATGCCGTCCCTCGATAGCCTGAAAACCCTTAAAACCCTGAAAGTAGACGAAAAAACCTACCACTATTTCAGCCTGCCGGATGCCGCGAAAAGCCTGGGCAATATCGACCAGTTGCCGATGTCGCTGAAAGTCCTGCTGGAAAACCTGCTGCGCTGGGAAGATGAAAAAACTGTCACCGGTGCCGACCTCAAGGCCATTGCCGCGTGGCTCAAGGAGCGACGCTCCGACCGGGAAATCCAGTACCGCCCGGCCCGGGTATTGATGCAAGACTTTACCGGCGTACCCGCCGTGGTCGACCTCGCCGCCATGCGCGCGGCGATGGCCAAGGCCGGCGGCGACCCGCAGCGGATCAACCCGTTGTCGCCGGTGGATCTGGTGATCGACCACTCGGTGATGGTCGACAAATTCGCCACCCCGAGCGCCTTCGAACAGAACGTCGACATCGAGATGCAGCGTAACGGCGAACGCTACGCCTTTCTGCGTTGGGGCCAGAGTGCCTTCGACAACTTCAGCGTGGTGCCGCCGGGCACCGGGATCTGCCACCAGGTCAACCTCGAATACCTCGGGCGCACGGTGTGGACCAAGGATGAGGACGGCCGCACCTACGCGTTCCCCGACACCCTGGTCGGCACCGACTCCCACACCACCATGATCAATGGCCTCGGCGTACTCGGCTGGGGCGTTGGCGGGATCGAGGCGGAAGCCGCGATGCTCGGCCAACCGGTGTCGATGCTGATTCCGGAAGTGATCGGTTTCAAACTCACCGGCAAGCTCAAGGAAGGCATCACCGCCACCGATCTGGTGCTGACCGTCACGCAGATGCTGCGCAAGAAAGGTGTGGTCGGCAAATTCGTCGAATTCTACGGTGATGGCCTCGCCGATCTGCCACTGGCCGACCGCGCGACTATCGCCAACATGGCCCCGGAATACGGCGCGACCTGCGGCTTCTTCCCGGTCGATGACGTCACTCTGGAATACCTGCGCCTGTCCGGTCGCCCGACCGAAGTGGTGAAACTGGTCGAGGCCTACACCAAGGCTCAGGGCCTGTGGCGCCTGCCCGGCCAGGAACCGGTGTTCACCGACAGCCTGGCGCTGGACATGGGCAGCGTCGAAGCCAGCCTCGCCGGGCCGAAACGCCCACAGGACCGGGTCTCCCTGCCGAATGTGGCGCAGGCCTTCAGTGATTTCATGGACCTGCAATTCAAGCCCACCAGCAAGGAAGAAGGTCGCCTGGAAAGCGAGGGTGGTGGTGGCGTGGCCGTGGGTAACGCCGATCTGGTCGGCGAAACCGAGTACGAATACGAAGGCCACACCTACCGCTTGAAAAACGGCGCAGTGGTGATCGCCGCGATCACCTCGTGCACCAACACCTCGAACCCGAGCGTGATGATGGCGGCCGGTCTGCTGGCGAAAAAAGCCGTGGAGAAAGGCCTGACCCGCAAGCCGTGGGTGAAGAGTTCGCTGGCACCCGGCTCGAAAGTGGTCACCGACTACTACAAGGCTGCGGGGCTGACGCAATACCTTGATCAACTCGGGTTCTCGCTGGTCGGTTATGGCTGCACCACCTGTATCGGCAACTCCGGGCCGTTGCCGGAGCCGATCGAAAAAGCCATTCAGAAAGCCGACCTCACCGTGGCGTCGGTGCTGTCCGGCAACCGCAACTTCGAAGGCCGGGTGCATCCGCTGGTCAAGACCAATTGGCTGGCCTCGCCACCGCTGGTGGTCGCCTACGCCCTGGCCGGCAGCGTACGCACCGACATCAGCAGCGAGCCGCTGGGTAACGACCAACAAGGCAATCCGGTGTACCTGCGGGATCTCTGGCCGAGCAGCAAGGAAATCGCCGACGCGGTCAGTCAGGTCAACACCGCGATGTTCCACAAGGAATACGCCGAAGTGTTTGCCGGCGACGAGCAATGGCAGGCGATCGAGGTGCCGCAAGCCGCCACCTATGTGTGGCAGGACGATTCGACCTACATCCAGCATCCACCGTTTTTCGACGACATTTCCGGCCCGTTGCCGGTGATCACGGATGTCAAAGGCGCTCGGGTTCTGGCGCTGCTGGGCGATTCGGTGACCACCGACCACATCTCACCTGCCGGCAACATCAAGGCTGATAGCCCGGCCGGGCGCTATCTGCGCGAGAAAGGCGTGGAACCGCGGGACTTCAACTCCTACGGCTCACGGCGCGGCAACCACGAAGTGATGATGCGCGGCACGTTCGCCAACATCCGCATTCGTAACGAGATGCTTGGCGGCGAAGAAGGTGGCAACACGATCTACATCCCGAGCGGCGAGAAAATGCCGATTTACGATGCGGCCATGCTGTATCAGGCCTCGGGCACGCCGCTGGTGGTGATCGCCGGTCAGGAGTACGGCACTGGCTCCAGCCGTGACTGGGCAGCAAAAGGCACCAACCTGCTGGGAGTCAAAGCGGTTATCGCTGAAAGCTTCGAGCGCATCCACCGTTCCAACCTGGTGGGCATGGGCGTGTTGCCGCTGCAGTTCAAGCTCGATCAGAACCGCAAGAGCCTTAACCTCACCGGCAAGGAAACCCTGGATATTCAGGGCCTGACCGGCGTCGAGCTGACGCCCCGCATGAACCTTACGTTGGTGATCACCCGTGAAGACGGGCGGCAGGAGAAAATCGAAGTACTGTGCCGCATCGATACATTGAATGAGGTGGAGTACTTCAAATCGGGCGGCATCCTGCACTACGTGCTGCGGCAGCTGATTGCCTCTTGATTGCTTGACTCCTGTGGTGAGGGGATTCATCCCTGATGGACTGCGCAGCAGGCCCTTTTTTGGGGTCGCTTCGCTACCCATCGGGGATAAATCCCCTCGCTACAGGTGCCCGACACAAGCCTTCAGCACTTTTCTCCAGGCGAAAAAAAACCCGCCGAAGCGGGTTTTTCCCAAGACCATTATCGACTCCCTGTCGGCAGCGATCCTTGCTAATGGTCGATCATCCGTGATCCTGAAACACTCCCTGTGTCTCAGTTGATGGGTGTAGATTACGCCGTGGATCCAATCGGCAATAGTCGCAAAAGCTACCAACGCGTGTAAGACATTCGCTATACAGGCACTTCCGAAAACCCTTACCCCCTTCAGGCATCCAGCAGGCAAGCCGCGATTCGCGCGATCTCTAGCTGCCCGGCGGCCTGCTGCTGCGCGTCGTCTTCGAGAAACCACGCCGCGGACAACCCGGCGAACGCCAGCACCCACTGCAGCAAGCGTCGGCGATCAAGCCCGGAAGCCTCGACAATCACTTCGAGCTGACGGCGCAAACGCTGCGGCTCGCCAGCCGTCGGCAGATCCGGATTGCAGATCAGGTTCGCGTAGTCATAACCACGCTCGCCACGGACCCGTTTGGGATCAATCGCCAGCCAGCCGTGTGCACCGAAATCGAGAACGTTGTCGTGGTGCATATCACCGTGCAGCACCACTACGTCCTGCGGGTCAGCGAGCAAGGCTTCAGCCGTTTGCAGGCTCAGGGCATAGGTCCCGCCCTGTTCGGCGGCGGCCTCCCGCAGCGAGGCGAACCACGGCGTCAGCTCTACCAGCGGCGGTGGCGGCGTTGAACGCGGCGCATGCAAGCGCGCCAGTATCGCGCACATGATCCGCGTGGCCTCGTCGTCTTCACCGTTGAGCGCCATGTGCATCAGCGAACGCCGGCCCATGGCCCGTTCCAGCAACAAACCTTCCTCGTGATGGGCCAGCACTCGCGCGGCGCCGTCACCGCCCCACCAGGTCATCAGCTGATTGCCGAATTGCTCGTCTGTATCCAGCGCAACCTTGAGCATCGCCGGCGTGTCGCCGAAACGTACCGGTAACAGGCGGCTGCCCGGGGTAATGATCGGTTCACCGTCCGGTACCAGCGCCCAGCATTGCAACCAGGGTGCGAAGATTGCGCAGTCAGTCACCGTCACGCTCGCGAGTCTTGGCGCTTTCGGCGAGAAACTGTTCAAGTCGGTTCAGTTGTTCCTCCCAGCCGCGGCTGTCCATGTAGTACGCCTCCTTTTGGCGCACGTCGGGAATATGCGCAAAACCGGACTCAGACACCTTGAGCAAGGTACCGTCCTCGTAATCCTGCAGGTCGAACTTGACCAGCGTCGTCGGTTCCTGGGAATAGTCGATGCTCGGGTTGACCGCGTAGGGGTGCCAGCGAAATGAAAACAGCTGCTGCGGCTCGACCCGCTCGACCAGCACGTTCCACAACACATGTTCATAACCCGGATAGGTGACCTGCCCTTGCGTCCATTCCCCGGCAATGAACCGCCTGCCCTCCAGCGCCACGCCAAACCACTGGCCAAACGCCTCGGCATCGACCAGTGCGCGCCAGACATAGGAACGCGGCGCCTTCAGCTTGATTTTGCGTTCGAAACTATTGGGTACCGGTTTCATAAGTCACCTCCTGTTCTGAACAGTAGGCTTGTATGACCACATGTCCAACCTGAAGTTGTATCAAAGCAGTGCAACTGTGCAGCATGGGGAAACATTCGGCGGCATTTCCGCTGGTTGAATCGAGCGCTCTCCGCCGATGAACCTGTTACCTTTTCCTGCGAAATGGAAACAAACAAGGACGAACCATGCAGCCATCCCTCTCCGAACGTTATCGCGGCGCTCTGCTCGGCCTTGCCTGTGGCGATGCTGTCGGGACCACGGTGGAATTCAAGCCGCGGGGCTCATTCCAGCCACTGACGGACATGGTCGGTGGCGGCCCCTTTCACTTGAAGCCAGGGCAATGGACGGATGACACTTCGATGGCGCTGTGCCTGGCGGAAAGTCTGCTGAGCAAAAACACCTTCGATGCGGCTGACCAGATGGGGCGCTATCTGAACTGGTGGAAATGGGGCTATCTCAGCTCCACCGGTGATTGTTTCGATATCGGCATGACGGTCAGCCAGGCGCTGTCGCAGTATCAGCAAACCGGTCAGCCCTTTGCGGGATCTACCGACCCGTTTACCGCCGGCAACGGTTCACTGATGCGCCTGGTGCCGGTGGTGCTGTTTTACTTTCCTGATGCCCGGCAGATCCGCCAGTTCGCCACCGACAGTTCGCGGACAACCCATGCAGCCCCCGAAGCCATCGAATGCTGTCAGTTGTTTGCCGAACTGATCAGCAAAGCCCTGCTTGGCGCCTCCAAAACAGAGTTGCGCAAACTGCCGGACTCAACCTTCGCTCAACCGAAAGTCGCAGCCATCGCTCGAGGCGATTACCTCGCGAAGTCGGCGAGCGAAATCCGTGGCAGCGGCTACAGTGTCGAGTCACTGGAAGCGGCGCTGTGGTGTTTTCACCGCACCGACAGTTTTTCATCGGCGATTCTGCAAGCCGCCAATCTTGGCGATGACGCCGACACCACTGCCGCTATCGTTGGTCAGGTGGCCGGCGCTTACTACGGCGTTCGGGCGATTCCCACCCACTGGCTGGAAATGCTCCATGACGGCGAGGAGATTGCGGCCACCGCAGATCGCCTGCTCGAAGCATCCCGGCTACGCGTACCTGAATAGAAGCCCCAGAGCCGCTAAACTGCTCGGTACTTCCATCTGACACAGTGAGATCCCCCATGTCCCCACGCCTGCTGCTGGCCCTGACGCCCTTTCTGTTCACGCCCCTCGCCCATGCCGCCGTCGACTGTGCCAACGCGAACGATCAGGCCACCATGAACCAGTGTGCCGGGCAGGAATTCAAGGCTGCCGACAAGGAACTGAATGCGGTTTATCAGCAAATCACCGCCCGTTTGAAAGACAACGCCGACGCCAAAAAGCTGTTGGTGAGTGCGCAGCGGGCGTGGATCGGGTTTCGCGATGCCGAGTGCAAGTTTTCGGCATCCGGAGTCGCGGGCGGCAGTGTTTATCCGCTGATTTACAGCAATTGCCTGACGGGGGTCACCAAAGTGCGGGTCGAGGCGTTGAAGCAGTATTTGAAGTGTGAAGAAGGCGACATGAGTTGCCCGGTGCCGGGGGCCTGACCTTTTCGTCAGGACGATGGCAAGCACCACGGGGCGATTGGGTGTATGCGGCTGGCGGATCGTCTTCTTATCAACGTTTCGAGCAGCAATGCGATGCTGACCGCAGAAAAGGCAGCCGCAGAAATAAATCAAAATAAATTATTGTAATTAGATAATTATTCATCGAAAATTCGCTACCCAACTGAAACAACCAGGAATTTTCATGAGTACTCACAACAACGGACTGGCGCTGCAGCGCATGCATTGGATCGGGCTGCTGGCAGCGATACTTGTCTGGGTTCTGGGTGTAACGGAGGTCGGCGGCAACACTACGATCTGGATCTTCAAAAAGGATGAAATGCTGGCAAGCCTGCTCTATGCGTTCGCTGAAGGCTCACCACAATTGCTTGACCCGTTTGTCGAAGGCGCACTGCTCGATCCCGACACCTGGCTGTCGTCATTCGCCACTGCGCTGATCGTTGTCCTGGACTTCCTGCCCGTTGTCCTGTCGGCGTACACGTTATGGCTGACAGGGTTATTTTTCCTGCGCTTGTCGCGCGGCGAAACCTGGACCGACCGCAATATCGGGGTCCTGTGGCGAGTGGGGGTACTGTGCATCGTTTCTCCGGCCGCCTATCCGCTGGTAGAGACCCTGCAAGGTCTTGCCTTGTCGATAGATCTGCCGCCGGGGGATCGCATTTTTCAGTTCTCTATCGGCCTGTCCTCCTCTTCTGCCTACGAAATTATCAAAGGCGTATTGCTGTGTTCGTTTTCAATTATCATGCGCGATGCAAAAGTGCTCAGCGATGAGCAAAGTCAATACATATAGAACAATATAATGACCATTATCGTCCGCCTTGATGTTGTTATGGCCACGCAAAAAATTCGCTCGAAAGAGCTGGCCGCCCTGCTCGGGATCACCGAGGCCAATCTGTCATTGCTGAAAAACGGCAAAGTCAAAGGCGTGAAAATGGCAACCCTCGACAAGCTCTGCGCGGCGCTCGATTGCCAACCGGGCGATCTGCTGGAATATCAGAAAGACTAGGACTTTCCCCTGACGGCGAGTTGTTTATCGCCAGTCGCAATCGTTTAACTCTCATTCAATCCTTAGTTTCAAGGCGGCTATTTCATGTCCCGTTATTTGTCATGCGCGCTGTTATTGCTGACAGCGTCACTCAGCGGCTGCGCCACACAATTGGACGTAGCGCTCAACGCGATACCTGATCCGGACTATCAGTTCGACCGCAAGGCAACAGTACTTGTGACCTCGGCAAGCGCCACTGCTGAAAATGCATTGAATGCTCGCTACTATCTTCGCAATATGGTGAATGCGTTGAAGGATCGGGGATTCCAGGAGGTTTATACCGACGCTGATCTGCCCAGAAACCATGCTCCGGTGAAAATGACCATCACCCTCGATATCGGCAGCCGGCAAGTGTCCTACCGTTACACCGCCACCGATTACGGGCAGGTCGTAACCAGCACTTCGACGGTGTGCAAAAACATCAAGAAGAAAGACGATCGGCTGGCCTGCACCAGTACCCCAAACACTACATATGGTCCGGTGGGTACCTCGGAGCGAATCGGTTACACCACTCTCAGCACATTCGTTGCCACCGCCCGGGATGAAGTGAGCAAGCGTACCGTCTACCTGCTTCGGGCTTCGTCCTATAACGACGACTGCCAGGCCGCCAAGGTCGAAACCTTTCTGGTGGAACAAGGCCTGCAGAACCTGAGTTTCGAGGATCGCGTGCAGCGCAACTACACCGTGACGATGCCCGAGGGTTACCGCTGCAAGTAGTACGTTTCCGTGGGCGTCTCCCGGCTTTGCTCAGCGTGCGCGAGCCTGTGCCGGGAGACGTCTCAGGTTAAACGTGCGGATCACCCGGCGGCTTGGCAGGCGCAGCGTATTGCGGCTTGAGGTGGCCGTCCTGATCCAATAGCCAGGCGTCCATGATCTGCCGCACCACCGGACCGGCGACGCGACCACCAGCCTCGCCGTTTTCGATCATTACCGAGATGGCGATCTTCGGGTGCTCCGCCGGAGCGAAGCCGACGAACAAGGCGTTGTCGCGATGGCGTTCGAGGGTTTTCTCACGGTTGTAGCGCTCGCCCTGCTTGATCGCCACCACTTGCGCGGTACCACTCTTGCCCGCAATACGGTACTGCGCACCCACCGCTGCAGCACGAGCGATCCCCCGGGCATCGTGCATCACCATCTGCATGCCGTGGTTGACCTGATCCCAGTCACGCGGGTTCTTCAGCAGGATGTTGGGCATCGGATGCTCGTCAACCGGCGCCACACCATCGACTGTCTTCGCCAGGTGCGGTCGGTTCCATACGCCTTTGTTGGCGATCAGTGCGGTGGCCTGAGCCAGTTGCAGCGGCGTGACCTGCATGTAGCCCTGACCGATGCCGAGAATTACCGTTTCCCCCGGGAACCAGGCCTGGCGGCGTGTTGCGCGTTTCCAGGCCTGAGACGGCATCAAACCGGGCGACTCTTCAAACATATCCAGCGAGACTTTTTCGCCAAGGCCAAACATCGCCATGTAATCGTGCAGGCGATCGATGCCGAGCTTGTGCGCCAGATCGTAGAAGTAGGTGTCGTTGGAACGCATGATCGCCGCGTCCATGTCCACCCAGCCATCGCCGCTGTGGTTCCAGTTGCGGTACTTGTGATCAAAGTCGGGGAGTTGGTAGTAACCCGGGTCGAAAACGCGGGTCTGCGGGGTCACGACGCCGGCATCGAGACCGGCAATCGCCACTTCCGGCTTGATGGTCGAGCCCGGCGCATACAGGCCGCGCAGCACGCGGTTGAACAGCGGTCGGTCGATAGAGTCGCGTAGCGCCGAATACTCCTTGGAGCTGATGCCGGTGACGAACAGATTCGGGTCGAAACTCGGGTTGCTGACCATGGCCAGTACCTCACCGGTGGACGGATCAAGCGCCACCACCGAACCACGACGATCCCCCAGTGCCGCTTCGGCAGCTTCCTGCAGCTTGACGTCGAGACTGAGCACGATGTTTTTGCCAGGGACCGGATCGGTGTGCTTGAGCACCCGCAACACTCGGCCCTGGGCGTTGGTCTCAACTTCTTCATAGCCTACGTGGCCGTGCAGCTGTGCTTCGTAGAAGCGTTCGATGCCGGTTTTGCCGATGGATTGGGTGCCGCGATACTCCACCGAGTCGAGGGTTTTGGACTCTTTCTCGTTGATCCGGCCAACGTAGCCGATCGAATGCGCGAAGTGCGGCCCCAGCGGGTAATGCCGCACGAACTGCGGCTCGACATCGAGGCCCGGCAAACGGAACTCGTTGACTGCCAACACGGCGATCTGTTCTTCCGTCAGTTCGTAGAACAGTGTCACCGGGGTAAATGGATGACGGGACTGCTTCATTGCCTTATCGAAAACCGTGCGATCTTCAGCGGGCAGATGCAGGAGATTGATCACCTCGTCCAGTTCCTGATTGACATCAGTGGCGCGTTCGCGGGTGATCACCAGGTTGTAACTGGGTCGGTTATCAGCGAGCAGCACGCCATTGCGGTCGTAGATCAAGCCTCGTGTCGGCGGGATCGGCAAAATGTGCACGCGGTTGTTTTCGGAGATGGTCGAGTGGTAGTCGTACTCAACCACTTGCAGGATGTACAGGCGCACCACCAGCGCGCAGCTGATAGCAAAGACGAATAGAGCGCAGGCGATCAACCGTTTATTGACCAACCGCTTCTCTTTCTCGTGATCCTTGATGGGGATGGGTTCAGGCATTTCTACAGCGACTCTTTGACATAATTTGAGTGCCGATCCATGGGCATGACATCAGTCCGTTAAAAAACGAGCTGCACCATACCAAAAACCGAGTGGTCACTTCAGAAGGATTTTGCCCAACGGCAGTCCTAGCGACGGCTGGAGCACGCGTATCGTGTGATTCTGACGATCAAACCACTTTCCTGCGGGCAAAACAAAACCCCAACTGCTTTCGCAATTGGGGTTTCGGAATTTAATCTTGACGATGACCTACTCTCACATGGGGAAACCCCACACTACCATCGGCGATGCATCGTTTCACTTCTGAGTTCGGGATGGGATCAGGTGGTTCCAACGCTCTATGGTCGTCAAGAAATTCGGGTACTGACTCGTGACCTGTTGGCCTCGCTTCAGCAAATCGGGTATGTGATACAGGTGTCTTGTGAGCATAGCGAACTTTCGGTTCATTGCGTCTTCACACACCGCAATCTGATGCTCTTTCGAGTAGTCAAATTGCTTGGGTGTTATATGGTCAAGCCTCACGGGCAATTAGTATTGGTTAGCTCAACGCCTCACAGCGCTTACACACCCAACCTATCAACGTCGTAGTCTTCGACGGCCCTTCAGGGAACTCAAGGTTCCAGTGAGATCTCATCTTGAGGCAAGTTTCCCGCTTAGATGCTTTCAGCGGTTATCTTTCCCGAACATAGCTACCCGGCAATGCCACTGGCGTGACAACCGGAACACCAGAGGTTCGTCCACTCCGGTCCTCTCGTACTAGGAGCAGCCCCTCTCAAATCTCAAACGTCCACGGCAGATAGGGACCGAACTGTCTCACGACGTTCTAAACCCAGCTCGCGTACCACTTTAAATGGCGAACAGCCATACCCTTGGGACCGGCTTCAGCCCCAGGATGTGATGAGCCGACATCGAGGTGCCAAACACCGCCGTCGATATGAACTCTTGGGCGGTATCAGCCTGTTATCCCCGGAGTACCTTTTATCCGTTGAGCGATGGCCCTTCCATACAGAACCACCGGATCACTAAGACCTACTTTCGTACCTGCTCGACGTGTCTGTCTCGCAGTCAAGCGCGCTTTTGCCTTTATACTCTACGACCGATTTCCGACCGGTCTGAGCGCACCTTCGTACTCCTCCGTTACTCTTTAGGAGGAGACCGCCCCAGTCAAACTACCCACCATACACTGTCCTCGATCCGGATAACGGACCTGAGTTAGAACCTCAAAGTTGCCAGGGTGGTATTTCAAGGATGGCTCCACGCGAACTGGCGTCCACGCTTCAAAGCCTCCCACCTATCCTACACAAGCAAATTCAAAGTCCAGTGCAAAGCTATAGTAAAGGTTCACGGGGTCTTTCCGTCTAGCCGCGGATACACTGCATCTTCACAGCGATTTCAATTTCACTGAGTCTCGGGTGGAGACAGCGCCGCCATCGTTACGCCATTCGTGCAGGTCGGAACTTACCCGACAAGGAATTTCGCTACCTTAGGACCGTTATAGTTACGGCCGCCGTTTACCGGGGCTTCGATCAAGAGCTTCGCGTTAGCTAACCCCATCAATTAACCTTCCGGCACCGGGCAGGCGTCACACCCTATACGTCCACTTTCGTGTTTGCAGAGTGCTGTGTTTTTAATAAACAGTCGCAGCGGCCTGGTATCTTCGACCGGCATGAGCTTACGGAGCAAGTCCTTCACCCTCACCGGCGCACCTTCTCCCGAAGTTACGGTGCCATTTTGCCTAGTTCCTTCACCCGAGTTCTCTCAAGCGCCTTGGTATTCTCTACCCAACCACCTGTGTCGGTTTGGGGTACGGTTCCTGGTTACCTGAAGCTTAGAAGCTTTTCTTGGAAGCATGGCATCAACCACTTCGTCACCCAAAGGGTAACTCGTCATCAGCTCTCGGCCTTAAGATCCCGGATTTACCTAAGATCTCAGCCTACCACCTTAAACTTGGACAACCAACGCCAAGCTGGCCTAGCCTTCTCCGTCCCTCCATCGCAATAACCAGAAGTACAGGAATATTAACCTGTTTTCCATCGACTACGCTTTTCAGCCTCGCCTTAGGGACCGACTAACCCTGCGTCGATTAACGTTGCGCAGGAAACC
>NZ_JAEKFL010000001.1:2622500-3660000 GCF_016650625.1 Pseudomonas sp. TH49 | reverse complement strand
AAGGGCTACAAAGTCATCGCCAAATCAGGGGACGCCGTGGAAGAGCCAGGCGACTACCCATTCGGTCTCAATCCGGCCGGCTATACCAGCCGCAGCATGATCGTCATCTGCAAATGAATCATTCTGGCTACTCGCCTCGTCGAGCAGCCAGCTGACGCCCGATCTCCTCATGGCTGGACTTCAATACCGTCCGTTGAATGTCCGGTGTCACCAGCATCCTCGCTACCACCAGTGCCCCGACACATTGCGACAGAATCGCCCATGCCAGGCTGTCGCTCTCCAGAATCTGTGCCCAACTGGCTTGCAGCCGACAAATCCACAACTCTGCCTGCTCACGAACCTGATCATCTGAACGGGCAATTTCCGCGCCCAGCGTCGGCAAGGCGCAGCCCGATTCTGGCTGCTCTACGTGGGCCATGCTCAGGTATTGTTTGAGACAGCGCTCCAGCCGCTCACGATCCTGTGCTCCCTGCCCTCCGAGTCGCTCCAGGCTCTGACACAGTTCGCGCTCGACGATGGCCGTGAACAGCGCGTCTTTCGAAGAGAAGTGACTATAGAAAGCAGCGCCACTGAGGCCGATAGCCTTCATCAAACCATCGACCCCGACAGTCGAAAAGCCCGAACGCTTGGCTGACAGCGCGCTGCTGTTCAGCAGTTTTTCTCGGGTTTCCAGCTTGTGACCAGCGGAATACCGCATGTACTTGCCCTCTTTATCGACCGCCTTGACGTTATCCGGATCCTAGCATAACGTTCGTTCACTTAACGATCGTTTACTAAAGGGATTCACCCATGAATAACAAGAAGGTCGTGTTAGTGGTTGGTGCCGGTGATGCCACGGGCGGAGCGATTGCCAAGCGTTTTGCCAAAGAGGGTTTTGTCGCTTGCGTCACCCGCCGCAGCGCCGACAAATTGCAGCCGCTGGTCGACGCGATTCAGGCCGAGGGTGGCGAAGCACACGGTTTTGCCTGCGATGCGCGCAAGGAAGAAGACGTCATTGCCCTGATTGAAGACATCGAAACCCGCCTCGGCCCGATCGAAGCGTTTGTCTTCAACATCGGCGCCAACGTGCCTTGCAGCATTCTTGAAGAAACCGCACGCAAGTATTTCAAGATCTGGGAAATGGCCTGTTTCTCGGGTTTTCTCAATGCCCGCGAAGTAGCCAAGCGCATGGTCACCCGCAAACGCGGCACCCTCCTGTTCACAGGCGCTACCGCCGGGCTGCGTGGTGCTTCCGGATTTGCCGCATTTGCCGGCGCCAAACACGGTATCCGTGCACTGGCGCAAAGCATGGCGCGGGAATTGGGCCCGATGAACATCCATGTCGCCCATGTAGTGGTCGATGGCGCCATCGATACCGACTTCATCCGCAACAGTTTCCCCGAGAAGTACGCGACCAAGGATCAGGACGGCATTCTCAACCCCGAACATATCGCCGAAAACTATTGGTACCTGCACAGTCAGCCACGGGATGCCTGGACATTCGAGCTGGACCTGCGCCCCTGGAACGAACGCTGGTAAGCCCCTCCTCCATAACAATAACCAGAGAGCAGCGAAGATGACGAAAACCGTGGAGTTCTATTTCGACCTCGGCAGCCCTGCCACCTACCTGGCCTACACCCAGTTGCCGAAGATCTGTGCCGAGACCGGCAGCCAGCTGACCTACATCCCGATGCTGCTGGGCGGTGTGTTCAAGGCGACCGGCAACGCCTCACCGGCAATGATTCCGGCAAAGGGCCGCTACATGTTTCAGGATCTGGATCGCTACGCCAAACGTTATGACGTGCCGCTCAAGTTCAATCCGCACTTCCCGATCAACACGCTGACATTGATGCGTGCCGTCACCGGGATACAACTGCACCAGCCAGAACGCTTTCAGGCGTTTATCGATTGTCTTTTCAAGGCGCTGTGGGTGGAGGGGCGCCCTCTCGATGAGCCGGCCACCGTCGCTGCGGTATTGAGCGAACACGGCTTCGCCCCCGATGAAGTACTGGCCCTGACCAACGACGAGTCGGTCAAGGCTGTACTCAAGGAGAATACGGAGACAGCGGTAAAACGCGGCGTGTTTGGTGCACCGAGCATGTTCATCGGCAACCAGATGTTCTTCGGACAGGACCGGCTCGACTTCGTCGAAGAAGCCCTGCGCCAAGCCTGAATCAGCAGCAGAACTCAGGCGCTGCCAATAGCGCCTGAGCTTCAACCATTCAGATCGCCGCTGTGCGCGTGTTCAGCCACTCCAGCGCGGCCCCCTCAAGCAATGGACTCAGTCGCTCACGCACTTCGGCATGGTAGGCGTTGAACCACTGCTTCTCTTCCTGCGTCAGCAAGGATGGCTCCAGGCAACGCGTGTCGATCGGGCACAGGGTCAGCGTTTCAAACTTGAGGAACTCGCCGAACTCGCTGCTTCCCGCCTCGCGGTTCATTGCCAGGTTCTCGATCCGCACGCCCCAACGACCCGGACGATAGGTGCCCGGCTCAATCGAGGTGATCATCCCCGGTTGCATCGCCGTTTGCGGTGCCGGTGCTGCCTGATAGGCGATCACCTGCGGGCCTTCGTGCACGTTGAGGAAATAGCCGACCCCATGACCGGTGCCGTGACCGTAATCCACGCTTTCCGCCCAGATCGGCGCACGCGCGATGGCATCGAGCAACGGCGACAGAATGCCTTTCGGGAATTGCGCTCGAGACAGAGCGATCACGCCCTTGAGCACGCGAGTGCAGTCACGCTTCTGCTCAGCCGTCGGCGTACCCACCGGCACCATTCGAGTGATGTCGGTGGTGCCACCCAAGTACTGGCCGCCCGAGTCGATCAGCAGCAAACCGTCGCCCTCGATCACCGCGTGTTCTTCTTCGGTAGCATGGTAGTGCGGCATTGCACCATTGGCATTGAACGCGGCAATCGTATTGAAACTCAGCGACACGTAATCCGGACGGCGCTCACGGGCAGCGGTGAGCTTTTCATCGATGGTCAGTTCGGTGATGCGCTCGCGGCCCCAGGCCGATTCCAGCCAGGCAAAGAATTCGCACAGCGCCGCGCCATCCTGCTCCATGGCCTTGCGGATGTGCTGCGCATCGGCCTCGCTTTTTTGCGATTTGGCGAGGGTGGTCGGGTTCAAGCCTTCGATCAGTTTCACCGCACTGTCCAGGTTATTCAGCAAACCGCTGGTCACCCGCGCCGGGTCCACCAGCAGGCTCGCGCCGCTCGGTACAGCGCGCAAGGCGTCGGCGACTTCACGGTAATCGCGCAGGGTCACGCCGTCCCGCTCCAGCACCGCACGCAGCTCGGCATCGACTTTGCTCAAGGCCACGAACAGTGTTGCTTGCTGTTGATTGATCAACGCAAAAGAAACAAACACCGGGTTGAACGACACGTCGCCGCCACGCAGGTTGAACAGCCAGGCGATGTCATCGAGGGTGGCGATGAAGTGCCAATCGGCGCCACGTTCCTGCAGGGTCTCGCGCAGTTTGGCGAGTTTTTCGCCACGGCTGACCGTCGCTTGCGGTGGCAGATGTTGATAGATCGGCGCGTTCGGCAGGCTCGGGCGATCCGCCCAGACTTCATTCAGCAAGTCGATGTCAGTACGCAGACGCGCGCCGCGGGCTTCAAGCTTGCTGCTCAGGGTGCGCGCCGAAGCGACAGCCATCACCGCACCGTCGACCGCGACTACGCCACCTTCCGGGGTCTGCTCGGCCAGCCAGTCCAGCGGGCTCGGCTGCCCCGGTTGCAGCTTGACCAGTTCGATGCCGCTGCCCTTGAGTTCCTTGGTCGCCTGTTCCCAATAGCGACTGTCGGCCCAGACCCCGGCGAATTCAGCAGTCACGATCAAAGTGCCGACCGAACCATGGAAGCCCGACAGCCATTGCCGCCCCTGCCAGTAGCCCGGCAGGTACTCCGACAGATGCGGGTCGGCCGATGGCACCAGCAACGCATGAATGCCTTCGCGGCGCATCAGTTCACGGGTGTGCGCCAGGCGCTGGGGAACCGTTCCTTCGGTCAAAGTCTGGGTACTCATCATGTCTCCTGCCAATCACTTCATCGTTATTGTTCGTAGCCGTGCAAACGGCTGGTTAAAGCCCTGTCGCCCAGAATGCCGGAGCACTGGCGCAGGCGCTTTTGATCAGTTCTGCCGCCTGATCGATATCGTCGGCGGTGGTGAAGCGGCCAAGGCTCAGGCGAATCGTGCGACCGGCCAGCCGTGCGTCGTGCCCCAGCGCCAGCAACACGTGAGAGGGTGTGTTGCTCGCCGAATTACAGGCCGAGGTCGCGGAAAAAGCGATCGAATGGCTCAAGGCTGCACTGTTGAACTCACCTTCGCTGAAGGTCAGGCTCAAGGTATGCGCGATGCGCTGGCTGGCGCTGCCGTTGAGGCGCACGCCCGGCAGGCTCAGCAACTGTTCAAGCAACCGCTCACGCAGCGCCACGATGGACTTTTTCTCGGCATCGAATTCGGCAGCCGCCAAGGCGAATGCCGCGCCCATGCCGGCGATCTGATGCGTCGCCAGAGTCCCGGAGCGCAGCCCGCCTTCGTGGCCGCCGCCATGAATCTGCGCCTGCAAACGCTGTTGCGCGCGCAGGCCGACATACAACGCGCCGATGCCTTTGGGGCCGTAAAGCTTGTGCGCGGAAAACGACATCAGGTCCACCGGCCACTGCTGCAGATCAATCGCCACTTTGCCGGCGCCCTGAGCGGCATCGACATGGAACAACGCCCCACGGCCGCGCACCACTTCACCGATGGCCGGAATATCGTTGAGCGTGCCGAGTTCGTTGTTGACCAGCATCAACGACACCAGAAAGGTGTCGTCGCGCATTGCTTCGCTGACCGCCTGCGGGGTGATCAGACCTTCGGCGTCCGGCACCAGATAGGTCACCGCGACGCCGGCATCCTGCAATTGCCGGGCGGTATCGAGAATGGCTTTGTGTTCGATCTGACTGGTAATGATGTGGCCACCGGCAACGCCGCGCGCCTGGGCCACACCCTTGAGGGCGAGGTTGTTGGATTCGGTGGCGCCGGAGGTCCAGACGATCTGCGCAGCCTCGGCACCGACCAGTTCGGCGACTTGCCGACGGGCCTGCTCGACCGTTTGCCGGGCCTGCTGGCCGAAGGCGTGGGAGCTGGAAGCCGGGTTGCCGAAGTTACCGTGAAAACCCAGACAGTCGATCATCACCTGGATGACCCGCTCGTCCACCGGGGTGGTGGCGGCGTAATCGAAATACAACGGACGTTTATTCATAAAAGACTCGCAGAGCGTGTTCCGGGATCAGGAGGCTCGTGTCTGCAAACGGCACAGCGCAGCCTTGTGAGCTGCGCCTGGGTTCGAGACCGTCATCAATACCTGATCGGATGCCGTTAAAGAAGAACAACTTCATTTAAAAGTGCGTAGGAACGCTCCTGAAGTCGAGCTTAACAGGCATCGGGCCGGCGGTTGAAGCAATGCGTCAGTGAAAGCTTTCGAGAAGCAGCGGGTACAGCGAAATCACCAACAGCGCCGCCATGCCCCAGTTGAACACGCGCAACCAGCGCGGGTCCTTCAGCACATTGCGCAGCAGCGTGCCGCACGCCGCCCAGACGCCGACGCTGGGCAGGTTGATGATGGCGAACACGGCGGCGATGACCACCACGTTGGTGAAATAACCCTGCATCGGCGTGTACGTGCTGATGGCACCGATGGCCATGATCCAGGCCTTGGGATTGACCCATTGAAACGCGGCGGCACCGAGATAGCTGATCGGCTTGGCCTCACCTTCGACGCCCTCGCCTACCGGGCCCGAATGGGCGATTTTCCACGCCAGGTACAACAGATACGCGGCACCGAGATAGCGCAGCACCGTGTAAAGAATCGGGTAAGTCTGGAACACCGCGCCGAGGCCAAAGCCCACTGCGACCACCAATACGAAGAAACCGCAGGTGATGCCGAGCATGTGAGGAATGGTGCGGTTGAAGCCGAAGTTCACGCCCGATGCCAGCAACATGGTGTTGTTCGGCCCCGGTGTAATCGAGGTGACAAGGGCAAACAGGGCAAAGCCCAACAGCAGATCAAGCGAGAGGGTCATGGGAGCAATCCGTCGGGGGTCATTCAGGTGTTGACCCTATCGCACGGCAGCCCGCAAACCCACGGACAGTTACGCGAAAATACGAGCAGTACAGTTTTCGATTAACTTGGACGACCGTGCAGCTGTATCGCACGTCCGGCGCTCATTTCAGCTTTCTTGTCGAATTGCGATTCGCCCAGCAGTGCCGCTTTCTTCGCGTGATATTCGTCGAAGGACAAGCCGCTGCGGTTCAGCGCTTCCATCGCCAGTTCGCGGGTTTCTTCGGCAGTGTATGGCCGTTGTTCGGGGGCAACGTGGGTCGCGCAACCGGCAAGTACGGAGACAGCAAGCAGCAGCGAAACAGTCAGTAAACGATTCATGGGGAGCGTCCTGGCGAGCGGTGGTAGTCGATGGACAAAGGCTACGCCCGCGCCCGTGCGGGCAAAAATCAACGCTCTCAATAGTGGCTATCAGGATTTCAGCTTTAACGCTCTCATATCTCCTAACGATCTATAAATATCGATTAACGTTCTTTTACGGAATAACCAGCAGCCGCTATAAATCCCTGCACGCGGCGAACAACTGTTGCTCCAGCAACTGTTGCCCAGGCAACAGCAGATCAACAAACCCGCCTGATATCTGCACAACCGACTCCCGCCAGAACGCTCAAGCCCAGGTAATCCGGGCCTCTCAGGAATTGGTACAGCGCTTGCTCAAGCCTTGGCACTTACTCACTGCTCGCTGAGCAACTGTTGATAAAAAGGAACTCATCATGTCGCGTCCCCTGAAAGTCGTCGCTCTCTCCGGCGGCACCTGGCGTCCATCGCGCACTCTGGTGCTGACCCAGGCGCTGTTGGCCGAGTTGGCTGGGCACTTGCCGGTCGAGAGTCATCTGATCGAGCTCGGCGATATCGCCCGCCCACTGGGCAGCGCTCTGTCGCGTCAGGAGCTGAGCGCCGAGGTCGAGGCCGAACTGCAAGCCATTGAACAGGCCGATCTGCTGATCGTTGCCGCGCCGGTGTATCGCGGCTCCTATCCGGGCCTGCTCAAGCATTTGTTCGATCTGATCGACCTCAACGCGCTGATCGACACCCCGGTGCTGCTCGCCGCCACCGGTGGCAGCGAGCGCCATGCGCTGGTGCTCGATCACCAGTTGCGTCCGCTGTTCAGTTTCTTCCAGGCCGTGACCCTGCCCATTGGCGTGTACGCCACCGAGGCCGACTTCGCCGATTACCAGATCACCAGCGAACCGCTGAAAGCGCGGATTCGCCTGGCTGCCGAACGCGCCGCGCCACTGTTCGGTACGCAAATCAAACCGTTGCTGAAAATCGCTTAAGGAGCTGCTCATGGATGTTTTCTGGTTCCTGCCGACCCACGGCGACGGCCATTACCTGGGCACCACCCAAGGCGCGCGCCCGGTCACCCTGAATTATCTGAAACAAGTGGCGCAAGCCGCCGACAGCCTCGGCTATCACGGCGTGCTGATTCCTACCGGGCGCTCCTGCGAAGACTCGTGGGTGATCGCTTCGGCGCTGGTACCGTTGACCGAACGTCTGCGTTATCTGGTGGCGATCCGTCCGGGAATCATTTCGCCAACCGTTTCGGCACGTATGGCGGCGACACTCGATCGACTGTCCAACGGTCGTCTGCTGATCAACGTGGTGACCGGCGGCGATCCTGACGAAAACCGTGGCGACGGCAGCTTCCTCAGTCACAGCGAACGCTACGAAGTCACCGACGAATTCCTCAAGATCTGGCGCCGCGTGCTGCAGGGCGAATCAGTGGATTTCGAAGGCAAGCACCTGAAAGTACAGAACGCCAAGGCCCTCTATCCGCCAGTGCAGAAACCCTATCCGCCGCTGTATTTCGGCGGCTCGTCCGACGCGGCGCACGACCTGGCCGCCGAGCAGGTGGACGTATACCTGACCTGGGGCGAACCACCCTCCGCCGTCGCCGAAAAACTCGCCGATGTGCGCGAGCGTGCAGCACGCCACGGGCGCAAGGTGAAGTTCGGTATTCGCCTGCACGTGATTGTTCGCGAGACCGCCGAAGAGGCGTGGAAGGCTGCGGACAAATTGATCGAACACATCAGCGACGAGACCATCGAGGCGGCACAGAAGTCCTTCTCGCGCTTCGATTCCGAAGGTCAGCGGCGCATGGCGGCGTTGCACGATGGTCGTCGCGACAACCTGGAAATCGCCCCCAATCTGTGGGCCGGCGTTGGTCTGGTACGCGGCGGTGCCGGTACGGCGCTGGTGGGCGATCCGCAGCAAGTGGCCGCGCGGATCAAGGAGTACGCCGACCTCGGTATCGAGAGTTTTATCTTCTCCGGTTATCCGCATCTGGAAGAAGCGTACCGGTTTGCCGAACTGGTGTTCCCGCTGTTGCCCGAGCCGTACGCAAGTCTGGCCGGACGCGGCGTGACCAATCTCACCGGGCCGTTTGGCGAAATGATTGCCAACGATGTGTTGCCCGGCCAAGCCAAGGCCTGAAAACGCCCATTGTAGGAGTGAGCCTGCCCGCGAAAGCGGTGTATCTGCGACGGTGATGTCGACTGTGCTGACCACATCGCGAGCAGGCTCACTCCTACAGAGGATTGCATCGATTTTGAGGAACACCGTGTGACCGCCAAACCACAAAGCACCCTGCTCTCCCCGCTGCAGACTGCTCGCCAGCTGGCCGCTGAATTCGCCCTCACCGCCGTCGAGCGTGACGAGCGCGGCGGCACGCCGAAGGCCGAACGCGATGCCCTGCGCGACAGCGGCCTGCTGGCCCTGAGCATTCCCACCCGCTACGGCGGGCTCGGCGCGACATGGAGCGAAACCCTGCAGATCGTGCGCGAGTTCGCCAAGGTCGACAGTTCCATCGCCCACGTCTTCGGCTTTCATCACCTGATGCTCGCCACCGTGCGTCTGTTCTCGCGGCCCGAACAATGGCAGCCGTGGTTCGAACAGACCGCGCGACAGAACTGGTTCTGGGGCAACGCCCTCAACCCGCTCGACACCCGCACCGTGGTCAAGGATTTCGGCGGTTGGCGCGAGTTTTCCGGGAAGAAAAGCTTCTGTTCCGGCGCCAGCGACTCACAGATGCTGATCGCCTCGGCCGTCGACGAAAGTGCCGGCGGCAAATTGCTGATCGCGGCGATCCCCAGCGGTCGCAGCGGCATCACCCTGCACGACGACTGGAACAACATCGGCCAGCGCCAGACTGACAGCGGCAGCGCCACGTTCGAACGGGTGCGGGTCGAAGAATCCGAGCTGCTGCTTGATCCCGGCCCGTTGAGCACACCGTTCGCCTGCCTGCGTCCGCTGATTGCGCAATTGACCTTCACCCATATGTTTATCGGGATCGCCGAAGGTGCCTTTGAAGAAGCCCGGCAATACACCCTGAGCGAAACCCGTCTCTGGCACAAATCCGTAGCCCGCAATGTGCGTGAAGACCCGTACGTGCTCGCGCATTACGGCGAGTTCTGGGTCGCGCTGGAAGGCATTCGCCTGCTGGTCGAACGGGCCGCCGCGCTGCTCGACGAGGCCTGGGCCAAAGGCCCGAACCTGACCGCAGAGGAACGTGGACATCTGGCCACGGCGATTGCCACCGCCAAGGTCGCCGCCAGTCGTCAGGGGCTGGAGATTTGCAGCCGCTTGTTCGAAGTCACTGGCGCGCGTTCGACCCACGCCTCGCTGCGCCTCGACCGGCACTGGCGCAACCTGCGCACGCAGACCCTGCACGACCCGCTCGATTACAAACTTCATGAGCTGGGCGACTGGGCGCTGAATCAGGCGCTGCCGGTGCCGACGTTCTATTCCTGATCTTGCCTTTAATGGAGCGAGTCCCATGCAACTGCTGACCCTTCCGCCCTCACCCGCTCTGGCGACGTCGATCCGCGCCACCGCGCAGGTCTTCGAAGACCCCAAGTCCCAGGCCCTGCTCGCGCATCTGCAACAGGTCGCGCCGAGCGAAGCCAGCGTGCTGATCATTGGCGAGACCGGCACCGGCAAGGAGCTGGTGGCGCGGCATATCCACAATCTGAGCCACCGCCGGCATCGGCCGTTTGTCGCGGTCAACTGCGGTGCGTTCTCCGAATCGCTGGTGGAAGCCGAGCTGTTCGGCCATGAAAAAGGCGCCTTCACTGGCGCCCTCAGCGCCAAGGCCGGGTGGTTCGAAGAGGCGGATGGCGGCACCTTGTTCCTCGACGAAATCGGCGATTTGCCGATGGCGATTCAGGTCAAGTTGCTGCGGGTGTTGCAGGAGCGCGAAGTGGTACGCCTCGGTTCGCGCAAAAGCATTCCGATCGATGTGCGCGTGCTGGCCGCGACCAACGTGCAACTGGAGAAAGCGATCAATGCCGGCAACTTCCGCGAAGACCTGTTCTACCGATTGAACGTGGTCAATCTGGAACTCAGTCCGTTGCGCGAGCGGCCCGGTGACATCCTGCCGCTGACCCGGCATTTCATCGAGGCCTACAGCCAGCGCCTGGGTTACGGACGGGTCAGCATCAGCCCCGGCGCCGAACAGAAACTGCGCAGCTACAGTTGGCCGGGCAACATCCGCGAACTGGAAAACGTCATCCATCACACCCTGCTGATCTGCCGCAACGGCGTGATCGAGCGCGACGATTTGCGCCTGTCGAACCTGCGCATCGAGCGCCCGGACGATCAGCAGTCGAACGCCGACGACTCACCGGAAGCGTTGCTGGAGCGGGCCTTTCAAAAGCTCTTCGAACAACAGGCCGGCGCCCTCCACGAAAAAGTCGAAGACGCCCTGCTGCGCGCCGCCTATCGCTTCTGCCATTACAACCAGGTACATACCGCCGCGCTGCTCGGTCTGAGCCGCAACGTCACCCGCACGCGATTGATCAAGATCGGCGAACTGGCGGTGAACAAGCGGCGACTCACGGAGAACCTGCACGGTGAACGCCTGATTCAGTTGTCGATCTAGCCCACCAGATTGCAGTGCAGCGCATCGTCATGACTGCGGGCGATGCTGCTCAACACCTGAAATGAATTGAAGGTCACGGTTTTCGCCTGATGGGCGCGGATCAGCTGCCAGAAATCCTGCTCGCCGCTTTCATAGCGACAGAACGCCGCCTCTCCTGCCTCACGGCTCTGCCATTGCAGCAAGCTCAGCACCCGCCGACCGTCGTCGCTGACCTGGACGCTGGCGCTGACGAAGCCTGCGTAGCGCTGCGCCAGATGTTCGCTCTGCTGCGACAGCGCCGAGACCAATGCCGGTTGCTGGCGCGGCTCGATCTCGAATTCGATCAACTGGGTAAAACTGCGATTTTTCACTGAAGTTTGCATGAGAAGTCCCCACTCATCGTAAGACGAGTCTTGCGACTCGAAGGCCTGCAGGGTAAAACCTCTAGTTAAGTCAAGGTCAAGAGTCATTTTGCAAAATGATCACCAAGGAAAACCTGCACAAGCAACTCACCGTGGGCGAAGTCGCAGCGCGCAGCGGTGTCGCGGTCACTGCCCTGCACTTTTATGAATCGAAAGGCCTGATCAAGAGCCAGCGCAATGCCGGCAATCAGCGGCGCTATCCACGGGAAGTCTTGCGTCGGGTGGCGTTGATCAAGGTCGCGCAACGCCTGGGCATTCCGCTGGCGGAAATCGGCGAGGCACTGAAAATCCTCCCGGACGACCGTGCCCCGACGGCGGCGGACTGGAAAGTCCTGTCCGAACAATGGCGGCGCGAGCTGGACGAGCGAATCAATCAATTGACGTTGTTGCGCGACCGGCTCACCGGTTGCATCGGTTGCGGTTGCCTGTCGATGGAGGCCTGCCCGTTGCGCAACCAGGGCGATGTGCTCGGTGAGCAGGGGCCGGGGGCGCATTTTCCGGACTGACGGCTCGTCGGGGAAAAATGCTGGCCGCGCAGACAGTTCTATAGTGAATCCTCCACAAATCCGGTGGAGTTCCACCCCGAAAACAAAGAACAGGGAGAACGTCATGAGCGTCAAACCCATTCCCGAGGGGTATCACAGCATTACCCCGTACCTCGGCATCCTCAAGGCCGCCGAGGCCATCGAGTTCTACAAGAAAGCCTTTGGCGCGACCCAAGTCATGCGCCTGGACATGCCCGACGGGCGCATCGGCCACGCCGAACTACGCATTGGCGACAGCGCGATCATGCTTGGTACACCGTGCGATCAAGGACCGTTGAGCGGCCCGGACAATGCGGTGTCGGTCGGTCTGCATCTGTATGTCACCGATGTCGACAAGTCCTTCCAGCGAGCGCTGGATGCCGGGGCGAGTGCGGTGTCCGAGGTCAAGGATCAGTTTTATGGTGATCGCAGCGGCACGCTGAAGGATCCGTATGGGCACGTGTGGTTTCTCGCCACGCGCAAGGAGGATCTGACGGAAGAGCAGATCAAGCAGCGGGCGATGGCGATGTTCAGTCAGGGTTGAGATTTTCAGGGTTTGGGCTGGCCCTATCGCGAGCAGGCTCACTCCTACAATTGGAACGCGTTTCAACTGTAGGAGTGAGCCTGCTCGCGATGAGGCCAGTGCGGACACATCACACTTCATGAACCACCACACCACGCTTCAACCCTTGCCCCGAATGCCGAACACTTCCAGGATGCATCCCACCCGCACCTGAACAAGGATCAGCCCGATGTTTGCCGGATTCGTCAAAGACCAGCGCCACGTCAACGGCGTCGACATCGCCTACCGCCTCGGCGGCAGCGGCCCGGGGCTGTTGCTGTTGCACGGGCATCCGCAGACCCACGTGATCTGGCACAAGATCGCGGAACAACTGGCCGAGCATTTCACCGTGGTCGCCGCCGACCTGCGCGGTTATGGCGACAGCGCCCGACCGGCTGCCGATGAACAACACCGCAACTATTCAAAACGCGAAATGGCCCGAGATAACGTCGCGTTGATGCAGGCGCTGGGGTTCGAACAGTTTTCGATTCTGGCCCACGACCGTGGCGCCCGGGTCGCCCATCGCCTGGCCCTCGACCACCGCGCTGCGGTGCAACGGATGCTGCTGTTGGACATCGCCCCGACTCTGGCGATGTACACGCAGACCAACGAAGCGTTCGCCCGCGCCTATTGGCACTGGTTCTTCCTGATCCGTCCGGCGCCGTTGCCGGAAACCCTGATCGAGGCCGATCCCGAAGCCTATCTGCGCAGTGTGATGGGCAGCCGCAGCGCCGGGCTCACGCCGTTCACCGAGCCAGCGTTCGGCGAATACCTGCGCTGTCTGCAACGTCCCGGCAGCGCCCGGGGCATCTGCGAGGACTACCGCGCCAGCGCCGCCATCGATCTGGAACATGATCGTGCCGACATCGCCGCCGGCAATCAGCTTGAACTGCCGCTACGCGTATTGTGGGGCGCGGAAGGCACGGTCGGGCGCTGTTTCGACCCGCTCAAGGAATGGCAGCAAGTGGCAACCAGGGTCAGCGGCAAGGCGCTGCCGGGCGGGCATTATCTGGCGGAAGAAGTGCCGGAACTGCTGCTCGCCGAGGCGCTGGATTTCCTGCGCTGAACCGAGCCGTTCCTGGCCGATGCTATGCTGGCGGCTTGTGCCGCCAGTGCTCGCTCCCACATGTCCCAGAACAAAGACACCGTGCCCCTGCCCGAAGACTTGCGCGTGCTGCTGACCGTGATCCGCAAGAACGGTTTCGCCGCTGCCGCCGATGAGTTGGGGCTGTCCCCGGCCTACGTCAGCAAACGCATCCAGATTCTCGAATCGACCCTCGGCACCCGCCTGCTGCACCGCACCAGTCGTCGGGTGTCGCTGACCGAGGACGGCGAGCGGGTACAGCGCTGGGCCTTGCGCATCCTCGATGATTTCCAGCAACTGCACGACGACCTCGCCGACGCCCACGACAGCCCGCGCGGGCGTTTGCACATCTGCAGCAGTTTCGGCTTCGGTCGCAACCATGTGGCGCCTGCGGTTTCGCGGCTGGCCGAACGGCACCCGCAATTGCAGATTCGTCTGGACCTGTTCGACCGCGCAGTGGACATCGTCAACGAGGGTTTCGATCTGGAAATCCGCGTCGGCGACGACCTGCCCGGCCAGCACATCGGCCGGCAACTGGTGAGCAACCGCCGTGTGCTGTGCGCCGCCCCCGAATACCTTGAGCGCCGAGGCACCCCGCAGACTCTGGACGATCTGCAACAACACGACTGCCTGGTGATCAAGGAGCGCGACAACGCCTTCGGCGTCTGGAATCTGGACCGCAACGGCACGCAGGAAAGTGTGCGGGTCAGTGGGCCGTTGTCTTCCAACCACGGCGAGATTGTCCTGCAATGGGCGCTCGACGGCCGCGGCGTGTTGCTGCGTTCATTGTGGGATGTGAAACCGTTGCTGGAGCAGGGCCGACTGTTGCCGGTGCTGACCGATTACAGCCAGAGCGCCAATGTCTGGGCGGTGTACCCGACGCGGCTGGCCAACTCCGGCAAGCTGCGGGCGTGTGTGGAGTTTTTGCAGGGGCATTTCAAGGATCTTTCTCTCTAGCCCAAACACCACAAAACCCTTTGTAGGAGTGAGCCTGCTCGCGATGGCGCCGTGTCAGTCGACATCATCATTGACTGAATGACCGCCATCGCGAGCAGGCTCACTCCTACAGAGGGCTAGTTGGGTGTTAGCTCAGCCACGGGTTGGCGGCCAGGTGTTCGCGCTCGAACGCCTCGATCTGCTCACGCCGCTGCAAGGTACTGCCAATCGCATCCAGCCCCAGCAACAGCGCAGTCTTGCGCAAGCCATCAATCTGGAAATCGATGACTTCACCGTCCGCCAGTCGAATCTGCTGCGCCTCTAGATCGACATTGATCTGCGCCGTGTCAGGCTGGCTCACCAGTCGGCCAATGCGCTGCACTTGAGCCTCATCCAGAGTAATCAGCAACACGCCGTTGCGCTGGCAGTTGTCGTAGAAGATCCCGGCAAAACTGCTGCCGATCAGCGCGCGAATGCCCATCTGCTGCAACCCCCACACCGCATGTTCGCGACTGGAACCGCAGCCGAAATTCGCCCCGACCACCAGAAAATTCGCGCCCTGCCAGGCCGGCTGGTTCAACACGAATTCAGGGTTGGGCGTACCGTCGGCAAGAAAACGCAGATCGAAAAACAGCCCACGATCCAGACCCTGACGGTCGATACCCTTGAGAAACTGCTTGGGCATGATCACGTCGGTGTCGACGTTGGCCGCGAGCATTGGCGCAGCCTGACCGCTGACCTGAGTAAAGGGTTGCAGGCTCATGGGCGTTCTCCGAAGTGGCGGATGTCAGTCAGGTGGCCGTTGATCGCCGCAGCGGCGACCATGGCCGGGCTCATCAGGTGCGTGCGCGCCCCCGCGCCCTGCCGGCCTTCGAAATTGCGGTTGGTGCTGGAGGCGCAGCGGTCACCGGGGGCCAGCACGTCATCGTTCATCGCCAGGCACATCGAACAGCCGGACTGGCGCCATTCAAACCCGGCATCAATGAAGATCTGCGCCAGCCCTTCGGCTTCGGCCTGGGCGCGGACCTCACTGGAGCCGGGCACGATCATCGCCCGCACATGCCCGGCCACCCGCCGCCCGTGCACGACGCTGGCGGCGTCACGTAAATCTTCGATCCGCGCGTTGGTGCAGGAGCCGATAAAAGCGTGACTGATGACGATATCGCGCAGCGCCATCCCCGCCTCCAGGCCCATGTATTGAAGGGCGCGGCGCATGTCCTGTCGCAGGATCGGATCATCGACGGTCTGCGGGTCCGGCACCCGTGCGCCAATCGCCGCCGCCTGATCGGGGCTGGTGCCCCAAGTGACCATCGGCTCCAGCAGACTGGCGTCGAGGTACACTTCGCGGTCGAACACGGCGCCGGAATCGCTGCGCAATTCACGCCATTTTTCCACGCCGCGCGCCCAGAGCTCGCCTTGTGGCGCGCGCGGTTTACCGTTGAGATAAGCAAAGACTTTTTCGTCCGGCGCCATGAACGCGCCGCGCGCGCCCGCCTCGACCGCCATGTTGCAAATGGTCATCCGCGCTTCGACGCTCAGCGCATCAATGGTCGAACCCGAGAACTCGATCGCATAACCCGTGGCCCCCGACGCACCGATCCTGCCGATCAGCGCCATGATCACGTCCTTGGAGGTCAGCCCCGGCGCCAGTTCGCCATCCACCGTCACGCGCATACTTTTCAGGCGTTTGTAGACCAGCGTCTGCGAGGCCAGCAGATGCTCGATCTCCGAGGTGCCGATGCCAAACCCGAACGCCCCCAGCGCACCGTACGTGGTGGTGTGGCTGTCGCCGGCGGCGATGACCATGCCCGGCAGGATGAAACCCTGCTCCGGGGCGATCACATGCTCGATGCCTTGGCGCTTGTCGAGAATATCCAGCAGTTCGATGTCGAAGTCCCGGCAGTTTTCCGCCAGATACGACACCTGCCGCGCACCGCCCGCATCAGGCATCGCCGCCACCCGTTTGGGGGTGGTCGGATTGACATGATCGACCACCGCCAGCGCCGTGGCCGGCCGCCAGACCTTGCGCCCGGCAGCGCGCAGACCACTGAATGCCTGTGGACTGGTGTATTCGTTGATCACCTGACGGTCGATATACAGCAGCACATGGCCTTGGTCGTCGAGGCGGCACACGGTGTGCGAATCGATGTGTTTGTCGTAGAGGGTTCTGGGGTTCATCAGGGTGCTCACTCAGGGAAATCCGGTGCTCTCCATCATAGGGAGCGCCGACCGGCCATCAATTGCCTGACAGTGAGTGCGGCATTCATGAATCGTGTTTGATCGGCTGATCACCAAACACCCCCTGTAGGAGCGGGCTTGCTCGCGAAAGCGTCCTCTCAGTCGACATCCTTATTGAATGAACCACCGCATTCGCGAGCAAGCCCGCTCCCACAGGGGGGGTGGTGGCGTCTGGGCGGAAGTGCGAAACATTTACTTTCATATCGTCTTTCGGGATTTGTCCGGCTCATCCGTCCTATAGAGATGCAGGCCGTTCGCGTAGGCAACAGCCACGACCGCGCCTTTTACGGAGAACCATGCTGCGAAGCCCGTAGCAGAGGCTCCTCTCACCGAATCAAGACGCGCAATCATGTCAAAGAAATCCCGCTCGAAACTGTGGTTCCTGGTGCATAGCTGGCTCGCGTTGCCGATCTGGTTTTTTGTCCTGATCGTCTGTGTCACTGGCACGCTGGCGGTGGTCAGCCAGGAAATCGTCTGGCTGGCCAACCCGCAGATGCGTGCCAGCCCGCCGTCGGACGACGCGCCGCTGCTCAGTTACGACCAGGTACTGGCGGCGATCAAACAAGCCGAGCCGCAGACCCTGGTACAAAGCATCAGCCGTCCCGATGAGTCGCACTTTGCCCTGGACGTCGAAGTCAGCTACCCGGACGGTCGCTCGCTGACGGTCTATGTCAATCCGTACACCGGAGTCATTCAGGGCACCGCCCCCAGCTTCGACTTCAAGGCGTTCACCCGCGCCCTGCACGGCTGGTGGCTGGTGCCGTTCACCAACGGTTTCAGTTGGGGCTGGTATCTGGTGTCGTTTCTTGGCGTGCCGATGCTGGTGTCGTTGATCACCGGGTTGGTGGTCTACAAAAAATTCTGGAAAGGTTTTCTGCGCCCGACCCTGCGCATACGCCACGGCGCGCGGATCTTCTGGGGCGACTTCCACCGACTGTGCGGCATCTGGTCGATCTGGTTCATCGCGGTGATCTCCATCACCGGCATCTGGTTTCTGATCCGCGCGATCCTGTTCGATAACCAGATCTCCATTTCCAGTGAGCCGATCATTCCCGCCATGTCCCGGGAGAGCGTGCCGATTTCGGCCGCCGGCACACCACCGCCACGTATCAGCCTGGACCGCGCCGTCGAGATCGCCCAGCAGAAGATCCCAGGGCTGGAGGCCAGTTTCGTCAGCCTTCCAGGTAACGCCTACAGCCACATGAGCGTCGGCGGTCGCGGCTGGTATCCGCTGATGTTCCAGACCGCAACGCTCAATCCGTACAACGGCGACATCGCCGCGTCCCGCCTGCTGTCCGATCGCTCCTCGCTGGAGTTTGTCACCGAGTCGATGCGACCGCTGCACACGGGTGATTTCGGCGGTATCTGGATCAAGTTGATCTGGTTCTTCTTCGGCCTGCTGCTGAGCATGATGGTACTCAGCGGCTTGCTGATCTGGACCAAGCGCACGGCGCTGGCCACCGCCAATGCGCTGAAGCGCGAGGAAAAGAAAAACCGCATCCAGGCACAACCGGCCCGTACCCGTGTGCCTTCGGAGGTGAGCCTGTGAGCAAGTCCGGCACGATCACACCGCCCTCCCGACTGGCCCGTTTCTGGCACCAATGGCGCTTTCACCTCAACGTCCTGCTCCTGCTGATTCCGCTGGGCTTCATGCCCAAATATTTCGCCGATGCCTCGCTGTTTCGCGGCGACAGCGGTTTGGGCCAACGGGAGATTGGCAACATCCAGGTCGGCCCGTGGAGCCTGCGACTGGCCGAATTGCGCAACGAAGCACCGACTCTCACCGGGCCGGCCGGCTATATGAAGGATTTCAGCGCCGCCCTGTGCGATACCTGTATCGAACAGGTCAAGGCTACCTACCTGCGCATCGGCAAGCCGCGCAGCCTGCGCGCCGCTGGCACTATCTTCTTCGGTACGCCGTACCGCATGGGCACACAAATGCCGATTCCGGAAAAGACCCGTCCCGACGCCGAACTGTGGATCACCATGGAAGGCTGGGACGGCAGCATGCATCAGGCCTCGATTCCCCTGAGCCAGGCCTCCCCCGCGACCCTCGCCTGGCTGAACCAACAAGGAGCCAAACCATGAACTGCGTTCAACGCCCTTCCCGTCTGCGGTTGCGCGCCGCGTTGCTGATGCTGTGCGCAGGCTTCAGCGCCGGCGCCCTGGCCCATAACCCGATGTGCGAATGCAAAGCCGTCGACGCCGAGCAGATCAAATGCACCGGCGGCTTTTCCGATGGCAGCGGCGCGCCGGGGGTGACCCTGGACGTGATCGGTTACGACGAAACCATTCTGGTGCCGGGCAAGCTCGGCGCCGATTCGAGCCTGACCTTCAAGAAACCGGCGGCCGAGTTTTATGTGCTGTTCGACGCCGGCCCCGGGCACGTCGTGGAAATCGACCAAGCCGACATCGAGGCCCCATGAGCACGCCCACCACCCAAGTCGTACGTCCGGCCGGCGCCGGGCATGAAACCCTGAATGTCCTGATCTTGTGTTTGCTGATCCTTGCCGTCGCCGGATCAGTGGTGGCATGGCGCGGGGTGTCCCATGAGCCGGAGCCGGTTTCCAGCCATCAACTCGATGCACGGCGCGACCTGAGTGCCGCCGAGCAAGGCATCTATGCCGACCTGCGGGTGACCCTCGACGAGATCCGCCTGCTGCGTGAAGAGCAGCAAAGCCTGCCGACTCCGCAAAATCTGGCCGAGGAAGGTTTCGCCCCGTTCGCTCAGGACGCCAGCTCGGTCAGCCGTGGCGGCCATGCCTGGCAGTTACTGGCGGACAGCGCCTATTACGGCCACAGCCAGTCGCCCGCCGTCGCCGGTTCGTTCGTGATGTTGCTGAGCGCCGACGCCAGTGCCGCGCCGGACATCTGGCTTAACCGCGACGCCGATCTGCAAACGCCTGCCGAGCTGACCGACGCAGCGCTGTCCGCCGCCGGCTGGAAACAGATCGTCGCGCAGTTCGATGCCGGCGTGACCCGCGAACATCGCCACTGAACCTTCGCCTTCACCCGAGAGAAGACCGCTTGCCCATGCTTATTTCACTGACTCGCCGTCCCCTCCTGCGCACTCTGCTGATAGGCCTGTGCGCGTGCCTGCTGAGCCCACTGGCCAGTGCCGAACCGGGCAAACGCCTGCGCATCGGCATCACCCTGCACCCGTATTACAGCTATGTGGCGAACATCGTCGGCGACAAGGCCGATGTGGTGCCGCTGATTCCCGCCGGGTTCAACCCGCACGCCTATGAGCCGCGCGCCGAAGACATCAAGCGCATCAGCGGCCTGGATGTGATCGTGCTCAACGGTGTCGGCCATGACGATTTCGCCGACCGGATGATCGCCGCCAGCGAAACGCCGAACATCAAGACCATCGAAGCCAACGAAAACGTGCCGCTGCTGGCCGCCACCGGAACCGCTGCGCGCGGCGCCGGCAAAGTGGTCAACCCGCACACGTTCCTGTCGATCAGCGCCTCGATTGCCCAGGTCAACAACATCGCCCGCGAGCTGGGCAAACTCGATCCGGACAACGCCAAGACCTACACCCAGAACGCCCGCGCCTACGGCAAACGCCTGCGGCAGATGCGCGCCGATGCGCTGGCCAAACTGACCCAGGCGCCCAACGCCGAACTGCGTGTGGCCACGGTGCATGCGGCCTACGACTATCTGCTGCGCGAATTCGGCCTGGAAGTGACGGCCGTGGTCGAGCCGGCCCACGGCATCGAACCCAGCCCGAGCCAGTTGAAAAAGACCATCGATCAACTGCGCGAACTCGACGTCAAGGTGATCTTCTCCGAGATGGATTTCCCCTCCACCTACGTCGAAACCATCCAGCGAGAGTCGGGGGTGAAGCTGTATCCGCTGTCGCACATTTCCTACGGCGAATACACCGCCGACAAGTACGAAAAGGAAATGACCGGCAACCTCGACACCGTGGTGCGGGCGATTCAGGAGTCCGGGGCATGACGGCAAAAGAAACCCTCTCTGACACCCCGCCACCCCCTGTGGGAGCGGGCTTGCTCGCGAAGGCGCCGGGTCAGCCAACATCTTTATCGAATGACACACCGCATTCGCGAGCAAGCCCGCTCCCACAAGGGGTAAATGGGCCGACTCTGGATTTTGCGGAAGTCTCTCTGACCCTCGGGCGCACCACGATTCTCGACAACGTCACCTTCCAGGTCCAACCCGGCCACGTGCACGCGCTGGTCGGCCCCAACGGCGGCGGCAAGAGTTCGCTGATCAAGACCCTGCTCGGGCAGATGCCGCATCAGGGTCAACTGAGCCTGCACTGGCCCGGCCAACCCGGCACCATCGGTTATGTGCCGCAGGCGCTGGAATTCGATCGCGGCCTGCCAATGACCGTCGACGATTTCATGGCCGCCATGTGCCAGCGCCGACCGGCGTTTCTCGGCTTGAGCAAGCACTACGCCAACGCCATCGGCGAGGCGCTGGAACGGGTCGGCATGCAGGACAAACGCAAGCGGCGCATGGGCGCGTTGTCCGGTGGCGAACGTCAGCGCGTGTTGCTCGCGCAAGGCTTGATCCCGGCCCCGCAATTGCTGGTGCTGGATGAGCCGATGTCTGCCCTCGACGAAGCCGGGATCCAGGTGTTCGAACGCCTGCTCGGCGACTGGCGCGCGGCCGGCATCACCGTGCTGTGGATCGAGCACGATCTGGAAGCGGTCAAGCGTCTGGCCGACCGAGTCACCGGTCTCAACCGCCGCGTGCTGTTCGACGCTACGCCGCAACAGGCGCTGACTCCGGAACGCCTGTTGAGTCTGTTTTCCACCCATCCACGGAGCGCGGTCTGATGAGTTACGAAGCCTTTCGTTTGATGGTTCAGGGCTGGGCGTCGTCCGGTTACCTGCCGGAGGCGCTGGCCTACGGATTTGTAGTCAACGCGCTGCTTGCCGGCCTGTTGATCGGCCCGGTGCTCGGTGGCCTCGGCACGCTGGTGGTGGTCAAGCGCTTTGCGTTTTTCTCCGAAGCGGTCGGGCACGCGGCGCTGACCGGTGTGGCCATCGGCATTCTGCTTGGCGAACCCTACACCGGGCCGTACGGCAGCCTGTTCGGTTACTGCCTGCTGTTCGGCATCCTGCTCAACTACCTGCGCAACCGCACCGGCCTGGCGCCGGACACCCTGATCGGCGTGTTCCTCTCGGTATCGCTGGCCCTCGGCGCGAGCCTGCTGTTGATTCTGGCCGGCAAGATCAACGTGCACATTCTGGAGAACGTGCTGTTCGGTTCGGTGCTCACCGTCAACGGCAACGATCTGCTGGTGCTGGCCATCGTCGGTTCGCTGGTCATGGCGCTGGCGCTGCCGTTGTACAACCGGATCATGCTCGCCAGTTTCAACCCGCAACTGGCAGCGGTGCGCGGCGTGGCGGTGAAGACCCTGGATTACCTGTTCGTGATTCTGGTGACGCTGATCACCGTCGCGGCGGTGAAGGTCATCGGCGCGATTCTGGTCGGCGCGTTGCTGGTGATTCCGGCGGCGGCAGCGCGGTTACTGAGCCAGTCGCTCAAGGGCTTCTTCTGGTGTTCGGTGCTGATTGCCACCGTCAGCACGCTATGCGGGATTCTCGCGCCGATCGTCTTCGATCTGCCGATCCCCTCCGGCGCCGCGATCATCCTGGTCGCCGGCATTGCCTTCGCCCTCGCCGCCATTGCGCGCGGGGTCGTCCCGAGTCTGAAAGGGAACCTTGGATAAATGACTTTCTCACTGCGAAAACTGACCCTGGCCATGGCCCTGTGCGGCGTGGTCGGCAGCCCGCTGATGGCGGCTGAAAACCCTGAACCGCTGCGCGTGCTGGCCTCGTTGCCCATCACTTACGGTCTGGGCGAAGTGCTGCTCAAGGGCACTGACGTCAGCCTCGAGCGCGCAGCTCCGGCGAATCTGCCGGGCAGCCGTCAGACCGCATACTTCACCGGTCGCGGCGCTCCGGCGCTGGGCAAACTGGCGAGCAATGCCGACGCGGTGATCGGCGTGCGCTCGCTGTGGGCCGATGATCCGCTGTACCCGATCGCGCGGCGCAGCAACATTCGCATCGTTGAAGTCGATGCGGCACGTCCGGTCGACGGCGCCCTGCCGGGGATTGCCTTGCAGCCGGGGCTGAAGGTCGATGGTTTGAACAGTCAGCCATGGCTGGCGAGCAACAACATGGGGCGGATGGCCGACGTGATCGCGGCGGACCTGGTGCGTCTGGCGCCGTCCGCCAAGCCGAAGATCGAGGCCAATCTGGCGGCACTGAAACAGCGCCTGCTCAAGCTCAGCGCCGACAGCGAAGCGCGCCTGGCCGAGGCTGACAACCTGAGCGTGATGACCCTAAGCGATCACTTCGGTTACCTGATCGGCAGCCTGAATCTGGAGCTGATCGGTCAGGACGCACGAGCAGATGCCGAGTGGACAGCCGAAGATCTGAAGAAACTCACGGCGACGCTGAAGGACAACGACGTGGCGCTGGTGCTGCATCATCGCCAGCCATCGAAGGCAGTGAAAGCAGCAATTGCCGCCTCGGGGAGTCATCTGCTGGTGTTGAGTACCGACGCGGCGGATCCGGTGGCGGAGCTGGAGGGGAATGTGGATTTGCTGCTCAAGGGCTTGAGCGGGGCGTAGTTTCAGTAATACCGCGTTATCGTTCTTCGCGAGCAAGCCCGCTCCCACAGGGGAATGCATTTCAAATGTAGGAGTGAGCCTGCTCGCGATGAGGCACTGCCAGGCAACACAAATGCCAGCCATGAAAAAACCCGCTGCCTGTCACCAGTCCAGCGGGTTTGTTTTTGGCGGATAAATTACTGAGCCGCCGCCTGCCCTTCCATCTTCTGACGCAGGCTCAGCGGACGCATGTCGGTCCAGACTTCTTCAATGTAGGCCAGGCATTCCTTCTTCAGGCCGCTCTTGCCCACGGTGCGCCAGCCTTCCGGCACGGCTTTGTAATCCGGCCAGATCGAGTATTGCTCTTCGTGGTTGACCACGACCTGAAAGAGGATGTCCTCGCGGTCGAATACTGACGTCATGCTGGTTCTCCATCGGTGTAAGGGTAGGCTGCACCTGGGGTGCAGCCGGGTATGTAGATAGAACGTTCGACGCTGCGAAAAATTTACTCGGCGGCGGTGACGGCAGCCAAGGCGCGGCCGAAGATCTCGGCGACACGATCGATTTCGGCAGCGGTGATCACCAGCGGCGGCAGGAAGCGCACCACCGCACCATGCCGGCCGCCCAGCTCCAGAATCAGCCCACGCTTGAGGCATTCACGCTGCACCAGCGGTGCCAGGCGCGCGAATGCCGGCGGATGACCGAGGGCGTCCGGCGCGCCGTTCGGGTCAACCAGCTCAACGCCCAGCATCAAGCCACGACCACGAATATCGCCCAGTTGCGGGAAGTCGCGTTGCAGGATCCGCAGATGTTCGCTCAGACGCTCGCCCATGGCGGCGGCGTGTTCGCAGACCTTGTGTTCGAGCAGATAACGCATCACCGCCGAACCGGCCGCCATCGCCATCTGGTTGCCACGGAACGTGCCGGCGTGGGCGCCCGGCTGCCAAGTGTCGAGCCAGTCACGATAGACCACTACCGCGAGCGGCAGGCTGCCGCCGATGGCTTTGGACAACACCACCACGTCCGGGACAATGCCGGCGTGTTCGAAGGCAAACATCTTGCCGGTACGGGCGAAACCGCTCTGGATCTCATCGACGATCAGCGCCACGCCAGCCTTCTCGGTGATCCGGCGCAAGCCACGCAGCCACTCGATATCGGCCGGGATCACCCCGCCCTCGCCCTGCACCGCTTCGACGATCACCGCCGCCGGCAACTGCACGCCGGCTTCAGGATCGTTGAGCAGATTTTCCAGATAACTCAGGTTGGCTTTCACCCCGGCCGCGCCGCCGAGGCCGAACGGACAGCGGTAGTCATACGGGAATGGCATGAACTGCACGCCGTTGCTGAGCAAGGCACCCAGTGGTTTCTTCGGCCCCAGGCTGCCCATCAGACTCAGCGCACCCTGGCTCATGCCGTGATAACCGCCGGAGAACGACAGCACGGTGCTGCGCCCGGTGGCGGTGCGCACCAGTTTCAATGCGGCTTCCACCGCATCGGTGCCGGTCGGGCCGCAGAACTGGATTTTCGCCTCGGCCGCCAATGCCGGCGGCAGGAGCCCGAACAGGTCCTGGACGAACTGATCCTTGACCGGTGTGGTCAGGTCGAGGGTGTGCAGCGGCAGTTCATCGGCCAGCACTTGCTGAATCGCCTCGATCACCACCGGGTGGTTGTGCCCCAGCGCGAGGGTGCCGGCACCGGCCAGGCAATCGATGAACGTACGGCCCTCAACATCTTCGACATACAGGCCCTTGGCACGTTTGAGCGCCAGCGGAATGCGCCGCGGATAGCTGCGGGCATTGGATTCCTGCTGACTCTGCCGGGCCAGCAGTGGCGACTCGTTGAACTGATACAGGGTTTCGGCCGGCGCGGAGGTGATCCGGGCCGACGACTCTTCGATAAGGCTGGTGGCGACTGACATCTCTCGACCCCTCAATACGCTATGGATAGTGACCAAAACAGCACACCGCACAGGTGCGCGTTCCGGTCGCGGGGCGCACATGCAGGTTTTCCTGTTCTGGAAACGCTTAAGCGGGGCGAGGATTTAGACCCCAGATCGAGTTGTCAGTCGGGCACCGCCAATGGCTTGTGCATTGCAACGCGGTGCAGGCCCTGGTCGGTGAAGGCCAGCGCCGTCTCGCGGTAACCCAGATGCCGATAAAAAGCCGCACCGATACGGGTGCTGGAAACGCTCACCTGTGGCACGCCACGAATCCGCAGCCAACCTTCAAGATCAGTCATCAGAGCGCGCCCTGCACCACGGCGAAACCATTCCGGCTGCACATGGCAAAAGCCGATGTCGCCGCTGCCCGCCGCCATGCCGACGCCCACCGGCTTGTCCTGCAGCAAGGCGATGTTCAAATAGAAATGCGGATCGGCAAGGTGCGCACTGATGACGTCGGCGGACTGTAGGTCAATCCAGCGGCTGAGCAGTTGCGGGTCGTTGCGGTGGTCGAGCGCACAACCGACGCGGATCGAGCGCTCGATGATGCGGCTGATAAGGCCGGCGTCGGCCGGCCTGGCCGGGCAAATGCAGATCGGTGCTTCCATGGCGCGTTCCCTCAATCCATTGAGTCAGAGCAGCCCCGACCTTAACGCCAGGGCCGGCGAATCACCAATGCACAGACGTTACATTTGATGTGCCCCACCACAAATCCCAATTGTGGGAGCGGGCTTGCTCGCGAAGGCGGCGTGCCAGTCAGCAACCTATCGACTGACCGGACGCCTTCGCGAGCAAGCCCGCTCCCACAGGGGATTTTTGGTGGTTCAGGCAGGTTGCAGCGGCATCGTCAGTTCCACCCGCAAGCCATCCGGGCGGCTGTCGAAATGCAGGGAGCAAGCGCAGCGCTGGACGATGGCTTGCACGATGGCCAGGCCGAGGCCGCAGCCGGTGCTCTGGCCGTTGCGCCAGAAACGTTGGGTCAGGTGCTGCAAATCATCGGCGGCGATACCCGGCCCATGGTCGCGTACCACAAAGCGTGCGCGCTGGCCGACGGTTTCCAGACTCAATTCCACGCTAGCGTCCGCCGGGGTATGGCGCAGGGCGTTGTCGAGCAGATTGCGCAGCGCGGCAATCGACAGCACCGCCGGCATTTGCACCGGCGCACTGGAGAGCTGCTTGGGCAATTGCAGCTTGATGCGTTGACGCTCACCGCCGGCCGCATCCTGCATCGCCAGTTTCGCCACCTGCTCGGCGCTGCACTGCACACCGTCGTCGAACGACAGACTGCCCTCGACCCGCGCCAGCAAGAGCAATTGCTCCAGCGTGCGGTGCATGCGGTCGGCGCCCTCCTCGGCCCGCGCCAGCGACTGATCGCGGGCGCTGCCTTCGGTCATGCGCGCCACCTGCAGGTGGGTCTTGATCGCCGTCAGCGGGCTGCGCAGTTCGTGGGCGGCGTCACCGGTCAGGCGGCGTTCACGCTCGATGGTCTTGCCGATGCGCTGGAACAGCTGGTTCTGCGTATCGAGCAAGGGTTTCAGCTCGCTGGGAAACGACTGCAACTGCAACGGCTCAAGCGAGTCGGCATTCCGTCGCATCAAGGCTTCGCGCAGTCGATTGAGCGGCGCCAGGCCCTGGCCGATACCCAGCCACAACAGGCACAGACAACCGAGCAATGCCACGCCGACCGGCACCGAAGCCGCCAGCAGGATCGACATGTTCAGGGCTTCGCGCTCGATCTGCCGATCGGCGGTGGTGATCCGCACATCGCCCCGGGCCAGGGTGAAACTGCGCCACGGCGCGCCGTCAATCATCTGGTCGTGGAAGCCCATTTTTTCCGCTTCCAGGGTTTGCTCGGGGCTACTGTGGCTGCGGGCCAGAATCTCTCCGCGCAGCGAACTGACCTGACAGGCCATGCCGCCGGGAATGTTCAATTGTTCGGCACTGAAATGGGTGCCCTCGCCCTTGCTCGGCAGCGCCGGCAATTGCTCCAGCAACCCGGCGACCATGCGCGCCGAGGCTACCAGACGCTGGTCGAGGGAAAACATCATCTGATTGCGCAAGTCGCTGAGCATCCAGGCCGCGGCCAGCGCCCAGATCAGGGCGAAGGCGGCGCCGAGGGTCAGACTCAGGCGCAGACGCAGACTCATCACTTCTGTTGTTCTCCACCATCGGCCGGCCCGAGGCGATAACCCAGACCGCGCACGGTTTCGACAATACCCTTGCCGAGCTTGCTGCGCAGGTGATGGATGTGCACGTTCAGCGCATTACTTTCCAGCTCGTCATTGAAGCCATAGACGCTGTCCTTCAACTGCTCGGTGGACAGCACCCGGCCACGGTTGTGCAACAGCGCCTGCAACAGCGATTGCTCGCGACGCGACAATTCCACCGGTTTTCCGGCCAGCGTAGTTTCACGGCTGCTCGGATCGTAGGTCAGCGCACCGTGTTCAATCAGGTTGACGCTGCGTCCGGCGACCCGGCGCAACAGGGTTTGCAGACGGGCGAACAGCTCCCGCAAATCGAACGGTTTGAGCAGGTAATCGTCAGCCCCGGCCTGCAGGCCATCGACCCGATCGGTGACCGAGTCGCGCGCGGTCAGGATCAGCACCGGAATTTCCAGACCCTGCTGACGCAATTGTTGCAGCAACTTGAGGCCATCTTCGTCAGGCAGACCGAGATCGAGCACCATCACGTCGAATTCGGCGACCTTGAGCATCGCCCGTGCTTTCGAGGCGGTGTTGACGTGCTCGACCGTCAGGCCCTGCGCCGTGAGACCGGCCACGATACCGCTGGCGATCAGTTCATCGTCTTCACAAACCAGTACGTGCATGGGGGCTCCATGAGCAAAAACGCCATTCAAGCAGCCGAAGATTAAGCCGCAGTTATGCCAAGTGTACCGTTTAACGAGAGAAACGCTGCGTAGCCGCCCCATCGCCGCAGTACGTCAGGTAAAGAGTCAGGTCATCTACCTGCGTTCCAATCTGATCGACAACCGCCAGGCGCAACTTTCAAATTGAAACATACCGGGCATATTAAAAATCAAGCTGTGCAACTAACATCGACTGCACACGATTAACAACAACGCTTTTTACAACAACCACTAAAGGACTAAACATGTCTCGATTAGGAAAGTCCGTCGCTGTTGACTGGCGCTCAGGCAAAGACCAGATTTACTTCTTTTTCACGCACTACAACATATACTCGCGCTTCAGCCTGGCAGAAAACAAAGTACCTGAAAAATATCCTTTGGAGGTATCCGGAAATTGGGATGACTTTCATGACGCCTATCAGTTGCGGTTTGGTTTTACGACCACTGGACTCGACACTGACAGGATAGACGGAGACATCCTGTGGCTATTTCATTATGGAGAGGATCGACTCACTCCCTATGTCACCAAATATGATCAGGACGATGAACGCTGCATCAGCACGGTTCCAGTTCAGGAATCACGCTGGCATAAACTTGTGCCTTACTTCGACCGGATCATTGCAGGAACGTGGTGGCAAACCATACCGGGCCGAGCACAGTTGTTCCGTTTCCTGATGGACAACGGCAAGGCGCTCAGGCTTGATTTTGGTTATGAGACACTTGTCGAAGAAACCATTAATGATGAAACATGGCCTGGGTTGGCCCAGTATCAGGACCGAATCATGACGGGTGCGCAAAACGATCGTACGCTGGCGGACAGTTACTGGTATCTGTTCTTGGACAAGGATGAATACATCCGCTACAACATTCAGGAAAATCAGGTTGAGTCCGATCCCATCCAGATTGACGACGAATCCTGGCCAGGACTGCTGCGCGGCTGAAAACACTTTTTTCAAGTGAATGATTGTTGGCGATTAAGCATCGATTAATCGCCAACAATACTACGCACCTTGTCCCTACCCGCCAGAACAGTCAAACCCGCAATCATATTAATAAGCTTTATCAAGCGAAGTTGAGCCATTGGCAAACAGCAAGATGTCAGCGGCAACGAATAACTCCGAGATACGAAATCTTGTCTTTATGTTTATCTGAATGACAACCGGCCCGCCGATATGATCAAGACGCGAAAAAAACATGTGGCGCGTATACAATCTCCGAAATCCGCTGGCCCGGGTTGCTGATAAACCGAGACCTTTTGCAGGCATCAGCGCATCTGCTTCGGGCCGTCCATCGGACAGCGTGCGGGGCGGTTAATCATCGGTTAATCGCCATCCACCATGGTGCCCACACTTGCACAGGGACAAGGCTCCTCCATGCGTCATTTTTTTCTTTTGTTTGCACTGCTGATTTCCGGCCTGGCCCAGGCCGGGAACAATCCATTCGAGACCAAACCGGAGTTCCTGCCGGTCGACAAAGCCTTCGTGCTGACTTCCGAACGCCTTGAATCCGGGGAAACCCAGCTGTTCTGGCAAATCACCGACGGCTATTACCTGTACCAGAAACGTCTGAAATTCGACGGTTTGCCGCCCGAGCAACAGCCGGCATTGCCCGAGGGCGAGTCGCACAGTGACGAGTTCTTCGGTGAACAACCGGTGTATCGCCAGGGGCTGGAAGTCAAAGTCCCGGCCTCGGCCAGCGGTCAGATCAAGGTCAGTTACCAGGGCTGCGCCGATGCCGGCCTGTGTTATCCGCCGCAGACCCGGGTCATCGATCTGGGCGGCAAAGCGACGCCGACAGCCAGTGCCGAAGCGCCGGATCAGGCCTTGGCCAGCAGCCTGCAACAACGGGCGCTGGGCTGGAGCCTGCTGGTGTTCTTCGGCCTCGGCCTGTTGCTCGCGTTTACCCCATGTTCGTTGCCGATGCTGCCGATTCTGGCGGGCATGATTGTCGGTAGCGGTGCCACCCCGCGCCGCGGTTTCGCCCTGGCCAGCAGTTATGTGATCTGCATGGCACTGGTGTATGCGGCGATGGGGGTGATCGCCGCCCTGCTCGGCGCCAACCTGCAGGCATGGCTGCAAAATCCGTGGCTGCTGGGTGCGTTTGCCGCAGTGTTTGTGGTGCTGGCACTGCCGATGTTCGGCTTCTTTGAATTGCAGTTGCCGGTGGCCCTGCGGGATCGCCTTGAGCACGCCTCGCGCAGTCGCAGCGGTGGCAGCCTGATCGGTGCCGGTGTACTCGGTGCGTTGTCCGGTCTGCTGGTTGGCCCGTGCATGACCGCGCCACTGGCCGGCGCTTTGTTGTACATCGCGCAAAGCGGCAATGCGCTGCACGGTGGCTTGATTCTGTTTGCGCTGGGCATCGGTATCGGGGTGCCGCTGTTGCTGCTGGTGACCGTGGGCAATCGCTTCCTGCCGAAACCTGGCGCGTGGATGAATCTGCTCAAGGGCATCTTCGGTTTCCTGTTCCTGGCCACTGCACTGCTGATGTTGCGCCCGGTGCTGGACGCTTCGTTGTGGCTGGGCCTGTGCGGCGCGCTGCTGCTGATCGCCGCGTTCTGTGCCTGGAAGCAATCGGAAGGCTTCGGCCGGGTCGCCCAGGTGTTCGGTGCCAGTTCGTTGCTGCTCGGTCTGTGGGGCAGTCTGCTGCTAATTGGTGCTGCCGGTGGCAGTGACGACCCGTATCAGCCGTTGCAGGTGTACAGCGCCGGCCGGGTCGCCAGCGCCACGCCGAGCGGACATGAGGCGTTCACCACGATCAAGGATCCCGCAGCCCTGCAACGCGAACTGGATAGCGCCAAGGCTCAGGGCCAATGGGTGCTGCTCGATTACTACGCCGACTGGTGTGTGTCATGCAAAGTCATGGAGAAACAGGTGTTCGGCAAGGACAAGGTCATGCAGGCGCTGAGCGATGTGCGCCTGCTGCGCCTCGACGTCACCGCCGACAATGCCGCCAGCCGCGAGCTGCTCGGCCGCTACAAAGTCCCAGGGCCACCGAGTTTTGTCTGGATTGGCGCCGACGGCGAAGAACGGCGTAGCCAGCGCATCACCGGCGAGGTCGATGCCGATACATTCCTGCAACGCTGGACCACCACTCGAGACGCCAACTGATGCTGACGTTCACCCTCGGCACCTTCGCCATCGCGCTTAACCACCTGCTGCTGATCAGTGCCTTGGCGCTGGCGACCTTTGTCGGCTGGCGGGTGGCCAAGCGTGGCGGTGATAACCCCGAGTCGGCGCTGTTCAGCCTGTTCCTGTTGGGCATACTTGCGGCGCGCGTGGCGTTCGTCGCCCTGTATTGGGGGCACTATCGCAACGACCCGTGGCAGATCATCGACCTGCGCGACGGCGGTTTCCTCGCCTGGCCGGGGGTGATCGTACTGCTGCTGGCTGCACTTTATCGCGGCTGGCGCCGCCCGGGCCTGCGTCGGCCACTGGGTTTTGGTGTGGCCAGCGGCGTGCTGTTCTGGCTGCTGGCGACCCTGTCGCTGAACATCTACGAGCAAGGCACGCGCCTGCCGGAAATCACCCTGCGTAACGCCGCCGGTGAAACCATCCAGCTCAGCGACTATCAGGGCGGCCCACTGGTGATCAACCTTTGGGCAACCTGGTGCCCGCCCTGCCGGCGTGAAATGCCGGTGCTGGAAAACGCTCAACAACAACGCCCGGACCTGACCTTTCTGTTCGTCAATCAGGCCGAAAGCATGCAAAGCGTTGCCACCTTCCTCGAAACCCAGGGCCTGAGCCTGAACAACGTACTGTTCGACCGCAGCGGCCGACTGGGTCAAGCCGTGGGTTCCATGGCGCTGCCGACTACGCTGTTCTATAGCCCTGACGGTCGCTTGCTGAGCAGCCACCTGGGCGAACTGTCGAACGCCAGCCTGGCCCGCGCCCTGGAAAACTTCGACATCCCGAATCCAACCGCCGCACCGGCCACCTCTGCAAGGAAACTGCCATGCCCCGCCTCCGCCACCTGCTGACGTTGACTCTGGGCACTGCCCTGCTGCACCTGCCGTCGGTTCAGGCCGCCGAAGAATTGCCCGCCGCGATCAAGCAGATCGAAGCCAAGGGCGCGAAAATCGTCGGCCAGTTCGACGCGCCGGACGGCTTGCGCGGTTATGCGGCGCAGTACCAGAACCGTGGCATGGCGCTGTACCTGACACCGGACGGCCAGCACGTCTTGCTCGGCAATCTGTACGACGCCGACGGCAAGGACTTGAGCAGTGAGCCGTTGCAGAAACTGGTCTACGCGCCGATGGCCAAGGAAATCTGGGGCAAGTTCGAAGCCAGCAACTGGATTCAGGACGGCAACAAGGATGCACCGCGCACCGTGTACCTGTTCAGCGATCCGAACTGCCCGTACTGCAACATGTTCTGGGAACAGGCGCGGCCATGGGTCAAGGCCGGCAAGGTACAACTGCGGCACATCATGGTCGGGATCATCCGCGAAGACAGCCCGGCCAAATCCGCTGCACTGCTGGCCGCGAAAGATCCGGCCAAGGCCCTGGAAGACCATGAGAAGGCTGGCAAGGCCAGCACACTCAAACCCTTGAAAGACATCCCGGCGGCAGTGCAGACCAAACTCGCGGCGAACATGCAGTTGATGGAAGACCTGGAATTGCAGGCGACTCCGGCGATTTTCTACATGGATGACAAGGGTGAGCTGCAACAGCAGCAAGGGGCACCTTCGCCGGAGAAACTGGCGAAGATTCTCGGACCAAAGTGAGTCCGGCTTCTTTATTGCCTGATCGGGCCTCTTCGCGAGCAAGCCCGCTCCCACAGGGATCACCGCGGTCACTGTGGGAGCGGGCTTGCTCGCGAAAAGAACGATGACACGGTTTAACGGTTGCGCTCAGCCAAAAAAGTAAACAACACCTCGTTCACAAACTGCGGATTCTCCAGACTGGAGATATGCCCCGCCTCCGGCACCAGCACCCACGGGCAACCGATCAGTTCGGCCATTTCCTGAGCCTCTGAGGGCGGTCGTGGTTTGTCCTGGTCGCCGCACAGCACCAGGGTGGTCGCGGCGTTCAGCTCGCCCAGACGCGGCAACAGGTCATCACGGCTGAACGTGATTCGGCCCATCGGCACAATGCTTTCGCGCAGGCGATCCGTGGTGTAGGCCGCCAGTTTGGCGCGGAAGTCCTGATACAGCGGCGACTGCGGATCGATGCCCGGACGGAAGAAGATCGGCACTACGATGTCGAGCAACTGTGGCGCAATCTCGCCGCTTTCCTCGATCTGCTTGAACAGCGAGAAATAGTATTGACGGGTTGGCTCAGGCTCGACGCCGACGTAGGTGTCCATCAGCACCAGCCCGTTGATCCGCTGCGGTGCCGACAAGGCCAGCCGCACGCCCCACATGCCGCCGACCGACAGCCCCGCCAGCGTTATCTGCTCGATCTGCAGGTGATCGAGCAAGGCCTCGACCTGCCGCGCAATGTCATCCAGCGAGGTGGTGCCTGGCGGCAAGCGCCCGGATTCACCGTGGCCCCACAGGTCCAGGGCAATCACCCGGTAGTGCGGCGACAGTGCAGCGATCTGCGGTGCCCACATCGCCGTGTCCCACAGATAACTGCCCGCCAGCAACACGGCCGGGCCGGTGCCTTGATCAATGTAGTGCAGCGCTTGTCCGTCAACCGTGAAGAAAGGCATCGACCACCCCCGCGACAAAAAAGAGAACCGGCAGACTGAGCTGCCGGTTGTTGATCGTCAACCCTGGATATGTACGTGAATATGCCGGTTTATTTGTGTTGAATTCACTGACGCTTTCGCGAGCAAGCCCGCTCCCACAGGGGATCTGTGATCGACACAAAACCCATGTGGGAGCGAGCCTGCTCGCGAAGGGGCCGGTGAAGACGCCGGAATTACAAGCCTTCCAGCTCCGCCATCAGATCATTCAAGCGATCCACCTTGTCCTCGGTCATGTCACTGGCCGCCAGGCCTTCGATGTACTCGGCCAGTTCCTGCACCGTGCTGCACTCGAACATCGCCCGCAGCGGCACATCGCGTTGCAGGGTTTTCTGTACCCGCGAGGCGATCTGCGTGGCCAGCAGCGAATGCCCGCCCAGTTCGAAGAAGTTGTCGCGCACGCCGACCTTATCGACCTTGAGCACTTCGGCCCAGATGTCGGCCAGGGTCTGCTCCAGTTCGTTGCGCGGGGCCAGGTAGTCCTGGCTCTGCAACTGACCGATCTCCAGCGCCGGCAGGGCCTTGCGGTCGAGTTTGCCGTTGGCGTTGTGCGGCAACTGATCCAGCCACAACCAGTGCAGCGGCACCATGTATTCCGGCAGTTCGCTGCGCAGGCGTTGCTTGATTCGCTCCAGACGTTCGCTCGGGTTTAGCGCCGAATCCGCCGCGACAAGGTAGCCGACCAGATGCTTGCCATTGACACCCTCCTGCACACCCACCGCCGCATCGCGGACTTCCGGTTGCTCGTGCAGGCGCGCCTCGATCTCACCCAGTTCGATCCGGTAACCGCGAATCTTCACCTGATGATCGACCCGGCCAACGTACTCCAGCACCCCGTCACTGCGCCGCCGCGCGAGGTCACCGGTGCGATACAGACGCTCGCCCGGCGCGCCGAAGGGGTTGGGCACGAACACCGGCACGGTGCGCAGCGGATCGCTGACGTAACCGCGACCGACACCCGTCCCCGCTACGCACAACTCACCCACCGCGCCCAACGGCACCAGTTCCAGCGCGCCATCGACCAGGTACAGCAAGTTGTTGTCGGTCGGCGTACCGATCGGCAAATAGCTGCCGCGAGTCGAGGCCAGGTCGACGCGGAAGAACGCCACGTCATCCGAGCATTCCGCCGGGCCGTAAGCGTTGACCAGACCGATGTCCGGGTAACGCAGCAGCCACTGGTGCGCCAGTTCCGGCGGCATCGCTTCACCGGTCGGCAGCATCCAGCGCAGGCCGTCGAGGCTCAGGCGATCGGAGGCGAGCATGCCCTGAATCAGCGACGGCACACTCTCCAGCACGGTGATGCCCTGCGCCTGCACATGCACCAGCAGGCCCTGCGGATCGTGGGCGATGGTGTTCGGCACAATGTCCACCCGCGCGCCGAACAACGGCGCGGCGAGGAACTGCCAGACCGAAATATCGAAGCTTTGCGAGGCGGTCTGCGCGATCACGTCGGCGTCCGTCAGTTTCAGGTACGGCACCTTGCTCAACTGGTTGTTGAGCATGCCGCGCTGCTCGACCATCACGCCTTTCGGCAGGCCGGTCGAACCCGAGGTGTAGATCACGTAAGCCAGGTTGTCCGGGCCACTGTAAATGCCCGGGTTGTGCAGCGCCGTCGCCAACGCCTGCACCTCTTCCCAGACCAACAGCCGTGGACGGTTGGCGCAGCTGAATTCATCGAGCAAGGTCTGCGCCTGTTCGCGACAGACTTCGCTGCACACCAGCACCGGCGTGCGACTCAGCTCGATGATGCGTTGCAAACGCTGGCTCGGCAGGCCCGGGTCCAGCGGCAGGTAACCGGCACCGGCCTTGAAGCTGCCGATGATCATCCCCAGCAGATCGAGATTACGCTCGGCCAGCAATGCCACCGGTTGATCCATCTGCACCCCGGCCGCAACCAGTGCATGACCGAGACGGTTGGCATTGTGGTTGAGCGCGGCATAGCTCAGTTGCTGATCGAGGCAAGTGGCGGCGATGCGCTGCGGGTGCGCCGCGACCTGCGCTTCGAACAGCGCCACGTAGCTCTGCTCCAGCGGATAGTCGTGGGCGCTCTGGTTGCAACCGTGCAGCAGGAAGTCCTGTTCCTCGGCCCCCAGCAGCGGCAGGTCAGCCATGTCGCCGTGGAAACCCTCGACCAGCACCAGCAGCAGGCGCTTGAACTCGCCGAGCATGCGCTCGATGGTCGATTCGTCGAAATAGCGCTGGTCATACGACAGATGCAGACCGAGGTCATCACCCGGGTAGCACACCGCCGTCAGCGGGAAGTTGGTGTGGGTGCGACCGGAGTCCGAAGTCGCATTGAGGCTCTGCGCGCGGTCCAGCACCGAGACTTCCACCGGGGCGTTTTCGAACACGAACAGACTGTCGAACAGCGGCTGGCCTTTCGGCAGTTCACTCTGCTCTTGAATGTTCACCAGCGGCAGGTATTCGTACTCGCGCAGTTGCATGTTGCTGTCGAGCAGCGCGCTCAGCCACTGGCGCACACTGGCGCGCTGATCGTCCGCCGGGATCTGCACCCGCAGCGCGATGCTGTTGATGAACAGGCCGACGGTGCGTTGCATCTCCGGCATTTCCACCGGACGCCCGGCCACGGTCACGCCGAACAGCACGTCGCGATCACCGCTCAGGCGTCGCAGCACCAAGGCCCATGCCGCCTGAGCGAAGGTGTTGATGGTCAGTTGATGGGCCTGGGCCAGCTCACGCAGACGGGCGCCATCTTCAACGTTGAGACGGGTATAGCGATCACCGACGATCATGCCGCCGCTTTCGCCAGCGTGTTCGCGCAGGAACGGCCGGTCGCTCGGGATCGGCGTGGTGCGTTCGAAACCTTGCAGGTTCTGCTGCCACCACTGGCGTGCCTCGGCCAGGCTCTGGCGTTGCAGCCAGCCGATGTAGTCGCGGTAACGCGGCGGCACCGACAACTGTGCTTCGCGACCTTCACCGAGGGCGGTGTAGATCTCGAAGAAATCGTTCATCAGCAGCGAGCGGCACCAGGCATCGATGAGGATGTGGTGGTTGCTCATCATGAACCAGTAACGCGCCGCGCCGACCTTGATCAGGCGCAGGTGGAACGGTGCCTGATTGAGCAGATCGAACCCGGCCTCGCGCTCGCTTTTCAGCAGCGCCTGCAGCTTCGGTTCTTGCTCTTCTTCGGCAACGGCACTCCAGTCCAGGTACTCGATCGGCGTGCGCCCCGGGCTGTGGATCACTTGCAGCATGTCTTCGCCGACGTTCCAGCAGAACGACGCACGCAGCGCTTCGTGACGGGCGACCACCGCTTGCCAGGCCTGGGCGAAACGCTCGGGATCAAGCTCACTGTTGATGCGGTAGCGATCCTGCATGTAGTACAGACCGGTGCCCGGTTCGAGCAAGGTGTGCAGCAACATGCCTTCCTGCATCGGCGTCAGCGGGTAGACATCTTCGATCTGCGCCGCCGGCACCGGCAGGGCATCGAGTTGCGCCTGGGTCAATTTCGCCAGCGGGAAGTCCGACGGTGTCAGGCCACCGGCCTGCTCTTGCAGGCAATGTTCGATCAGGCTTTGCAGCTCACTGAGGTAGGCGTCGGCCAGATCATTGATGGTTTGCGCCTCGTAGCGCTCGGCACTGAAAGTCCAGCGCAACAGCAGTTCGCCGCCATACACCTGACTGTCGATGCTCAACTCGTTGGGCAACGGCGCCTGTGGATCGTGGGCCGCACCGACCGGCTCGTCCAACGGACGGAACAGCGCATCGCTGGCGAAACTCTGGTCGAACTGGCCGAGGTAGTTGAAGGTCACCGGAGCATTCGGCAACGCCGCCATGCTGCGCTGGCTGAGGTCATCGGCCAGATAACGCAGCACGCCATAACCGAGGCCTTTGTGCGGCACCGCGCGCAGTTGTTCCTTGATCGCCTTGATCGAAGCGCCCTGCCCGGCGGCCTCTTCGATGTTGTGCGGGGTCAGGCGTAATGGATAGGCGCTGGTGAACCAGCCGACGGTGCGGGTCAGGTCGATCTCGTCGAACAGGGTTTCGCGGCCGTGGCCTTCCAGTTGAATCAATGCCGACGGCTGCCCGCTCCAACGGCACAGCACACGGGCCAGCGCGGTCAGCAGCAGATCGTTGACCTGCGTGCGGTAGGCGCGCGGCGCCTGTTGCAGCAGTTGTTGGGTACGCTCGGCATCGAGGCGCACGCTGACGGTTTGCGCGTGACGATTCTGCTGTCCGCCCTGCGGGTTTTCGCACGGCAGCTCGGCGCTCGATCCGGCCAGTTGGGTCTGCCACCAGTTCAGTTCCTCGCGCAGCGATTCGCTGCCGGCATAGGCCTGCAAACGTGCCGCCCAGTCCTTGAAGGCACTGGTTTTCGCCGGCAGTTTTACCGACTGCTCGGCATCGAGCTGGCGGTACACGGTTTGCAGATCGTCGAGCAATACGCGCCACGACACACCGTCGACCACCAAGTGATGGATCGCAATAAACAGGCGTTGCTGCCCTTCCGGACCATCCACCAGCAAGGCGCGCAGCAGCGGGCCGTTCTGCAGATCGAGACTGCGCTGGGCATCGGCGAACAGCGCTGCGCACTGGTCCATCGCCGCCACCCGCACCTGCCACAACACCTCGGCGTCGGACACCGGTTGATGCGTTGCCTGCCATTGATCGTTGGCCTGAGTGAAGCGCAGACGCAGGGCGTCGTGCTGTTCGATCACCGCCAATAGCGCTTGCTCCAGACGATGCGGTTCCAGCGCCACGCTCGGCTCCAGCAGCAGCGCCTGGTTCCAGTGCTGACGCTCAGGAATATCAGTGTCGAAGAACCAGTGCTGAATCGGCGTCATGGCCGACTCACCGACCACCAGTCCCTGCTCGGCAGTGACTTGCTCGCTGCGGCTGGCGACAGCGGCGAGGGTCTGCACCGTTTGATGCTGGAACAGATCCCGTGGACTGAAATGAATGCCCTGCTGCCGCGCCCGGCTGACCACTTGAATCGACAGGATCGAGTCGCCGCCAAGTTCAAAGAAGTTGTCGTTGAGACCGACCTGCTCGACGTTGAGCACCTCGCACCAGATCTGCGCCAGGGTCTGCTCCAGCTCATTGCTCGGGGCGACGTAGTGCTGACGGTTCAGCTCAGGATCCGGTGCCGGCAAGGCGCGGCGGTCGAGTTTGCCGTTGGCGGTCAGCGGCATGCTCGCCAGCAGGATCAGGTGCGTCGGCACCATGTAGTCCGGCAGTTGTGCCTTGAGGTGCGACTTCAGTGCTTCACGCAACTCGGCTTGTTGCGCTTCGCCCTGCTCGGCGACTTCGCTGACCAGATAACCCACCAGTTGTTTGCCGCTCGGCGCATCCAGCGCCAGCACCACCGCTTCGCGGACCGAGTGGTGATCGAGCAGTCGGGTTTCAATCTCGCCCAGTTCGATGCGGAAACCACGGATTTTCACCTGATGGTCGATCCGGCCCAGGTATTCCACCAGACCATCGGCGCGCTGGCGCACCAGATCGCCGGTGCGGTACATGCGTCCGCCATCGGCGGCAAACGGGTCGGCCACGAAACGCTCGGCGCTGATCCCCGGACGGTCGTGATAGCCCTGCGCCAGACCGGCACCGCCGACGAACAATTCACCGGTCGCGCCTTGCGGCACCAACGCCAGATCGGCGTCGAGAATGTACGCCACGCGGTCACCGATCACGCTGCCGATCGGCACGCTGCCGGCGCCCTCTTCCAGCACTTCCGGGGCGAGACTGGCCAATGGCATGACCACGGTTTCGGTCGGGCCATAGGCGTTGAAGAACAGACTCGGTTTGAACGCAGCACGAATCCGTTGCAGGTGCTCGCCAGTCAGCGCTTCGCCGCCGGTGATGATCATCCGCACCGGCAGAGTTTCATTCTGCGTGGCGAGGAACTGCGCCAGCTGGCTGCCGTAGCTCGGGGTGAAGCCGAGCACATTGATCCGATGGGTGCGGATCAACCCGCAGATTTCTTCCGCATCCCACTGCCCTTGCGCTCGCAGCACCACTTGCGCGCCGCTGAGCAACGGCACCAGCAGACGCTCGGTGGCGGCGTCGAAGTTGATCGAATAGAAGTGCAGCTCGCAGTCGTCCGGGCGCATGCCGAAACGTTCGATCACGGCCTGGCAATGCATGGCGATTTCACCGTGGGACACCACCACGCCTTTCGGCTTGCCGGTCGAACCCGAGGTGTAGATCAGGTACGCCTGATGCTGCGGCAGGCTGATAAAGGGCAGCTCAGTGGCCGGGTAATCCGCCAGCGCCGCGCTGTCGTCTTCCAGGCACCAGCGCGCCACGTTCGACGGCAGATCGCCAAGCGCATTGAACATCGCGCGGTCGCTGAGCAGCAGACCGATGCGGCTGTCTTCGATCATGTAGTGCAGACGGTCGAGCGGGTATTCCGGGTCCAGCGGCACGTAAGCGCCGCCCGCCTTGAGGATCGCCAGCAGGCCGACGACCATTTCCAGCGAACGCTCCAGCGCCAGACCGACCCGCACTTGCGGGCCGACCCCACGCTCACGCAGGGCCCAGGCCAGGCGATTGGCCCGCGCATCAAGTTCGGCGTAGCTCAGGGTCTGGCCGGCGAAGGTCAGGGCCGGGGCGTCTTTGCGCGCCAGTGCCTGTTCGGCAAACAGGTGATGGAGGCATTGATCGAGACGACGTTCGCCCGGTTCGACACCGAGGCTGTCGAGCAGTTGTTGCTGCTCGGGTTGGTCGAGCAGCGGCAACTGGCTCAAACGCTGTTGCGGATCGGCGATCAGCGCTTCCAGCAGGTTGCGCCAATGCTTGGCCATGCGTGCGATGGTCGGCTCGTCGAACAGATCGGTGCTGTACGTCAGGCAGCAACCGAGGCGATGGTCGAGGTCGGTGACTTCCAGGTTGAGATCGAACTTGGTCGCTCGCGCATCGTTGGCCAGGTACTCGACGGTCATCCCGGCGAGCATGCGGCTCTGCTGGAATTCCCAGCGCTGCACGTTGCACATCACCTGGAACAGCGGGTTGTACGCCGCGCTGCGGGGTGGTTGCAACGCTTCGACCAGATGATCGAACGGCAGGTCCTGATGCGACTGGCCCTCAATCACGGTGTGACGCACTTGCTCGAACAACTCGCCGACCGACATCTGCCCGTCGAGCTGGCAACGCAACACCTGAGTGTTGAGGAATGCACCGATCAGCCCTTCGCTTTCCGGGCGGATACGGTTGGCCACCGGCGCGCCGATGCGCAGGTCGGTCTGACCGCTGTAGCGGTAGAGCAAGGTGGCGAGCGCGGCGGTCATGGTCATGAACAGGGTCAGACCGTTTTGCGCATTGAACGCACGGACGCGGGCGGCAAGATCGTCGCTCAGGTCGAAACGGAACAGCTCGCCCTGGTGACTTTGCACCGGTGGACGCGGACGGTCGCCGGGCAGTTCCAGCAGCGGATGTTCGCGACCGAGTTGCGCGGTCCAGTAGTCGAGTTGACGCTGACGTTCACCGGACTCCAGCCACTGCCGTTGCCAGACGCTGTAGTCGAGATACTGCACCGGCAACGCTTCGAGCGGCGAGTCGCGGTCATCGACAAAGGCTTCGTACAACGCGCTGAGTTCGCGGGCAAAAATATCCATCGCCCAGCCTTCGGTGACGATGTGATGCAGGGTCAGCACGAAGTAATGCTCGTGCTCGGCGGTCTTCACCAGACAGGCGCGCAGCAGTGGGCCGCTTTCCAGATCGAACGGCAGATGCGCTTCTTCGTCGGCCAGTTGCTGGACCTGTTGCTCGCGCTGGTCCGCCGGCAGTTTCGAGAAATCTTTCCAACCCATGCGCACGCCGGTCTCGGCATGCACCTGCTGACGGGCCACGCCATCGACGCTCGGGAACGTGGTGCGCAGGGTTTCGTGGCGCAGGATCAGCGCCTGCAAGGCCGCCTCGAAATGCTCGACGTGCAACACCCCGCGCAGGCGCGCCATGCCGCCGACGTTGTACGCCGGGCTGTCCGGCTCCATCTGCCAGAGGAACCACATGCGTTGTTGCGAGTACGACAGCGGCACCGCTTGGCTGCGATCGACTTTGGCAATCGGCGGCTGCTGGTTGGTCTGGCCGCTGGCCTGGATCAGGCGGATCTGCTCGGCGAAGTCACCGAGTTCGCTGTGCTCGAACAACGCGCGTAACGGCAACTCGACGTCACAGGCCTGCCGGCTGCGCGAGATGATTTGTGTGGCCAGCAACGAGTGTCCGCCGAGGGCGAAGAAGTCGTCGCGCAGGCCGATCCGCGGCAGACCCAGCACTTCACGCCAGATCGCGGCGATCTGTTGCTCCAGTTCGGTGACCGGTTCGACGTGTTCACGCACCTGCCACTGCGGCTCGGGCAAGGCGCGGCGGTCGAGCTTGCCGCTCGGGCTCAGGGGCATTGCGTCGAGGCGCATCAGTTGCGCCGGAACCATGTATTCCGGCAGTTCGGCGGCCAGTGCGGTTTTCAGACGAGCGATTTGAGCGTCCTGATCTTCGCTGACATCGATGGCGGTGAAGTAGCCGATCAATTGCGCGCCAGCGGCGGTTTCCCGCACCAGTACCACGGCTTGAGCGACGCCATCCTGGGCCAGCAGGCGCGCTTCGATTTCTTCCGGTTCAACGCGGAAACCACGCAGTTTGACCTGCTGATCGAGACGCCCGAGGTATTCGATCACGCCATCAGCGGTCCAGCGTGCACGGTCACCCGTGCGGTACAGACGTGCGCCCTGCTCGCCCAGTGGATCGACCACAAAGCGCTCGGCAGTCAGCGCCGGGCGACCGAGGTAACCCCGGGCCAGACCGATGCCGCTGATGCACAGTTCACCCGGCACACCGGCCGGCACCGGATTGAGATCGGCGTCGAGCACGCGGCAGATCACGTTGTCCAGCGGCCGGCCAATCGGCGAGCGCTCGCCGTCGGTGCTGGTGCAGTGCCAATGGGTGACGTTGATCGCGGTTTCGGTCGGGCCGTAACGGTTGTGCAGTTGCACCGCCGGCAGTTGCGCCAGCACGCGGTTGCGCAGTTCCGCCGGCAGCGCCTCACCGCCGGAGAATAACTGGCGCAGGCTGGTGCATTCGGCGCTCAGCGGCTCGTCGATGAACAGCGCGAGCAGCGGCGGCACAAAGTGCAGCGTGGTCACACCGTATTCCTGAACCAGTTGGGCGATGCGATGCGGATCACGGTGTTCACCGGGGCCGGCGATCAGCAGACGTGCGCCAGTGATCAGCGGCCAGAAGCACTCCCACACCGACACGTCGAAACTGATCGGCGCCTTTTGCATCAGCACGTCGCTGTCGTTCAGGCGGTAGCTGTGCTGCATCCATTGCAGACGTTCGGCCAACGCGGCGTGGGTGTTGCCGACGCCTTTCGGTTGCCCGGTGGAGCCGGAGGTGTAAATCACGTAGGCGAGGTTGTCGCCATGCAGGTGCAGACCCGGCGCCTGGCTCGGCCAGTTCTCCAGATGCAGCGCGTCCATGGCGATCACGCTGACGCCGTCGCTGGCCGGCAGACGGTCGAGCAATGCGGTCTGGGTCAGCAGCAGCTCGACACCGCTGTCGCTGAGCATGTAAGCCAGGCGCTCGGCGGGGTAATCCGGGTCCAGCGGCACATACGCGCCACCGGCCTTGATGATCGCCAGCAGACCGATCAGCAGTTGCGGCGAACGCTCGGCAGCAATCGCCACGCACACATCCGGGCCGACACCTTTGTCGCGCAGATAATGCGCGAGGCGGTTGGCCTGGGCGTGCAATTCGGCGAAGTCGAGACTGCCGCCGTCCCACACCAGCGCGGTGCGTTCCGGGGTCTGCCGCGCCTGTTCGTTGAGCAGTTCCGGCAGCCATTGTTGCGCCGGGGTGCACGGGGCGATGCTCCATGCCTGCTGCTGTTCGTGCTCGCACGGAGTGAGCAATGGCAGGTCGCCGATCGCCTGTTGCGGCTGTTCGCAAACGGTGCGCAGCAGGTTGCTGAAGTGCTCGGCCAGACGCGCGATGGTCGCTGCGTCGAACAGCTCATCGGCGTAGTCGAAGGACAGGGTCAGGCGCCCGTTGCGATCTTCTTCGCTGTGCAGTTGCAGGTCGAACTTGGCCTCGCGGCTGTGCCACGGCAACTCTTCGGCGAGCAGACCCGGCAGGCGCTTAAGCGCACTCAAGTCGCGCTGCTGATGGTTGAACATGACTTGGAACAGACCCTGCTCGCGGGCCTGCGGGAACGCCTCGAGCAGTTGTTCGAACGGCAGATCCTGATTCGCCTGAGCGCCCAGTGCAGCGTCGCGGGTCTGCGCCAGCAACTCGACAAATGACAGCCGTGAATCAACCTCGGCCCGCAGCACTTGAGTGTTAATGAAGAAGCCGATCAGGCCCTGGGTTTCCAGGCGCGGACGGTTGGCGTTGGGGATGCCGATGCGGATATCGCGCTGACCACTATAGCGGTGCAGCAGGCTCTGGAAGGCCGAGAGCAACAGCATGAACGGCGTCGACTGGTGAGCCTGGGCGGTCTGCTTGATCGCATCACTGAGGCTGACGCCGAGGCGCACACTGTGGCGCGCAGCGCTGTGCAATTGTTTGGCCGAACGCGGATGATCGGTGGCCAGTTCCAGCACCGGATGCTCGTCGCCCAGTTGGGCTTTCCAGTAGGCCAGTTGCCGCTCGCCCTCACCTTGCGCCAGCCATTGGCGCTGCCAACTGCCGTAGTCGGCGTATTGGGTCGGCAGCGGCGCGAGTTCGGCGCGCTGACCTTGAGAGGCGGCAGCGTACAGGCGCGAGAATTCGTCGATCAGCACGTTCAGCGACCAGCCGTCGGCGATGATGTGATGCAGCGTCACCAGCAACTGGTGATCTTCGTCGTCGAGACGCACCAGCGTCACCCACAGCAGCGGGCCTTTTTCCAGGTCGAACTGGGTGCGCGCTTCGTCCTCGCGGATCTGTTGCGCGCGGGCTTCACGCTCGTGCGCCGGCAGGTCGCTGATGTCGATCAGTTGCAGGTTGAACTCGGGCGCGACGTCGACTTGGTGCAGCGCGACGCCGTCCCGTTCGAAGAAACGTGTGCGCAAGGATTCGTGGCGTTCGATCAGTTGCTGGAAGCTCGCACGCAACACGTCTTCGTCCAGCTCGCCGCGCAGACGCAGGGCGCCGGGAATGTTGTAGGCGCTGCTTTGCGGGTCGAGTTGCCAGGTGATCCACAGCCGGTTTTGCGCCAGCGATTGCGGCAGTGCTTCGCTGCGCGACAAGGTGGTTATTGCACCTTGAGCGCTGCCGCCGTCCTGTTGCTGCTGCGCCACGGCAGCGGCGAACGCGGACAGGGTCGGGGCTTCGAACAACAGGCGCAGATTCAGCTCCAGCGCCAGTTCTTCACGCACTCGGGCGATCACTTGCGTGGCGGCAATCGAGTTGCCGCCGAGCAGGAAGAAGTGGTCGTCGGCACCGACCTGCATGACGTTGAGTTGTTCGGCCCAGATCTTGCCGATCAAGGCTTCCAGCTCGGAGGCTGCCAGGGTCGACTCGGTACTTTGCACCTCGGCGGACGGGAACACCGCGTAGCTGTCGAGGCTGCCATCGGCCAGACGATTGCGGCACGCCGAGCGTTGCAGCTTGCCGCTGGACGTCTTCGGCAGCGCGCCCGGATTGAGCAGCACCACCACGCTCGGCGCTTGTTGATAGGCCTCGGCCACCGCTTGGCGAATGGCTTTGATCAGCGCTTCCGGCGGCAGGATTTTTTGCACACTGCGGCTGATTTCCGCGGCGATGCCGATACCTTCTTCGCCGTCCTGAGTGACCGCGAATGCTGCAACGCGGCCCTTGCGCACCACCTCCACTTCGTTCTCGACAGTCTTCTCGATGTCCTGCGGATACAGGTTGTGGCCGCGCACGATGAGCATGTCTTTCAGGCGACCGGTGATGAACAGTTCACCGTCGCGGCTGAAGCCCAGGTCACCCGTGCGCAGCCAGGTGCGGCCGGCGTGCTGGACGAAAGTCTTGGCACTGGCCTCGGGATTGCGCCAGTAGCCGTGGGCGATGCTCGGGCCGGCGGCCCAGACTTCACCGACGAGGTTGTCAGCCAGTTCGTTTAGCGTTACCGGATCGACGATCAGCACCGCATGCTCCGGCTGACTGATGCCGCAACTCATGATCGGGCTGCCGTCGCCCGGCTCGGCACGATTTTGCGCCAGCGCCTGATCATCGACGCGCAGCGCAGGAATTCCGGTTCCACGGGGGGTGCCGGCGACGAACAGGGTCGCCTCGGCCAGACCGTAGGAGGCCATGAAGCTGTCTTCACTGAAGCCGCACGGGGTGAACTTCTCGGCGAAGCGTTCAAGGGTGTCGAGGCGGATCGGTTCGGAGCCGGAATAGGCCACGCGCCAGCGGCTTAGATCAAGGCGTTCCAGCGCCGATTCGCTGACCCGCTCGCTGCACAAACGATAGGCGAAATCCGGCCCGCCACTGATGGTGCCACCGTATTGGCTGATCGCTTCGAGCCAGCGCAACGGGCGGCCAAGGAAGTACGCAGGTGACATCAGGATGCACGGCACGCCGCTGAAAATCGGTTGCAGCAGGCCGCCGATCAGGCCCATGTCGTGGTACAGCGGCAGCCAGCTGACGATCACGTCATCGGGGTTCACGTCGATGCCGAAACCGTGACGAATCAGCAGCTCGTTGGCCACCAGATTGCCGTGGCTGACCTGCACACCTTTGGGCAACGCGGTGGAGCCGGAGGTGTATTGCAGGAAGGCAATGTGATCTTGCGGCAGAGCCGGCTCAACCCAGCGTTCAGCCTGCGCGCTGTCGAGCGTATCGACGCACAGCAGCGGCGGCGCACCTTCGATTTGCTGCAAGGCATCGCGCAGGTCAGCGCTGGTCAACAGCAGGCGCGGTTCGGCGTCCGCGATGATCGACAGCAGGCGTTCCTGATGATGACGACGGGCGGACTCCGGCGGATAGGCCGGCACCGCAATCACCCCGGCGTACAGACAACCGAAAAACGCCGCGACGTAATCCGCGCCGCTGGGAAACAGCAGCACCGCGCGATCACCGAATTCAGCCTGGGCCTGCAACGCGGCAGCAATGGTCCGCGCGCGCTGATCGAGTTCGCGGTAACTGAGCACCACGCCCTGCTCCTCGGTTTCGGCGAGAAAGCGCAGGGCCAGGCGATCCGGCGTCTGTGCCGCACGGCGCTGGAGGGCTTGGACCAGAGTGCTGGGGAGTTCGAACGCGTCGGTCATGAGGTTTCCTGCCTGAATTCGGCTTGCTAAGTGGAATCGGGTTGCTGCGTCACGCCGGTCGAGGGCGTGCAGGGCGCGGTCTGTGCCGACCGCGCGAGGCATCGGAATGCTGTCTGGCCGGGGCTGTGCGCCCGAAGCCATTCACCAATGAGAACGGATGAAGTCTGGAAATAATTAGTCGGCGCGCAGGATCGCCAACGGGGGCCGAGGTGTGGCGGTGTGTCGCAGTTCTCGATTCGCACCTTTACGGAGCATTAGTTCTCTTTCTCAATTGACAATCATTATCATTCAACATAATTTGTCGCTCGATGTGTAGGACGGCCCCGTCCCCCAGGCGTCCCACTAACCTATTGGCAGCAAGGTGATTTCCATGACGGAACAAGTATCCACAAGCAGGTGCGATTCACCGCTACTTCAGGCCTTCGTCGACAATCGACTGATTCTGGTGAAGATTGCAGCCCGCATTACCGGCTGCCGTTCGCGCGCCGAAGACGTGGTTCAGGATGCGTTCTTCCGGCTGCAGTCGGCTCCACCGATCACGTCGTCAATCAAGGCTCAATTGAGTTACCTGTTCCAGATCGTGCGCAATCTGGCCATCGATCACTACCGCAAACAGGCGCTGGAGCAGAAATACGCAGGCCCGGAAGAGGAAGGGTTGAACGTGGTCATTCAAGGCGCTTCGCCAGAAACCTCGCACATCAATTTCTCGACACTGGAACACATCGCCGACGCCCTCACCGAACTGCCCAGCCGCACCCGCTACGCCTTCGAGATGTACCGCCTGCACGGGGTGCCGCAAAAGGACATCGCCAAGGAACTCGGCGTCTCGCCGACCCTGGTCAATTTCATGATTCGTGATGCGCTGGTGCACTGCCGCAAGGTGTCGGGCAGTCGCGGGGATGCGGCTTCGATGGGTCGTCGCTAAGCCCTGAATTCGGCGTCAAGCCATTCGCGAGCAAGCCCGCTCCCACATTTGACCGGCGTACACAGGTCGATGGGGGAGCGGGCTTGCTCGCGAAGGCAGACTTGAGACCGCAATAGATCCCAGGCCTTGTCACCTCAGGCCAGCTTGCACCGATCGAAAAACCGCTCACGCCCCAGAATCATCAGCGCCGCACGCTTGTGCGGGAAGTCGAATTCCTTCTCGCAGTGGAAGCACTGGTTGTGCATGTGGCCGATCATCTTCGCGTTGTCGGCACGCGGTTCGGCAACCACGCGCTGAGTGCGCGAATCATCCAGAAACAGGTAGTGCACCAGCGCCGACAACCAACTCGCGACTTTGTGCGGGCCACGGTGATTCTCCTCCCCCACCAGCATGTGAATGCCACGGTCGTAATTGTCGGCGTCGTAGAACGGCGCAATACGATCTTCCTTGGCCCAGTAGGCTTCGAAATAGGCAAACGGCTGATCGTCGAAACACCCGATCAGCGTCAGGGTGTGCGGATCGGCGTCGAGCTTGCTCAGGTATTCGCGATGCTGCTCAAGACTGCCCTCCTCCTGCCAGAAACTGGCGACCCGCGGACTGTTCTGCCAACGGTTGAAACGCGCCAGATCCTGCTCGATTTCCACCGTGCGCAGGGAAATCCACGCACCGAGACGCGCATCGAAGCGCCGATAGACTTCACCGCGCGGCTTCACCGGGCGCAGCGGATGGCGCTTGCCCTGGCTGACCACCATTTGCTGCGGGTAACTGCCGCTCAACGAGGTGCCGAGCCATGGCTGCGGCAGTTGCCAGAACAGTGTGCGTTCGCAGCGATACTCACCGGCCACCTCGGTACTCACCAGCAAACCGCTGAGCAAGGCTTCGGTGGGTGGCTGATCCAGCTGCCAGAGCAATTGCTGGCGCTCCGGCTCACGGGCGAACAACCAGTAACAGGCCGCCCACAACGCCAGGCCGGGCGGCAGGGCAAAACGCTCATCGAGCTGAATCGGGCCATTGCCGTCACGATCCATACGCAGGCGAATCAGCGGTTGCCCGTCCAGGCTCAGGCTCAGACGGCTTTCAGTTGCATCGGCTACCAATTGGCTGCCCGAAGGCAAGGCCAGGGCAGGCAGGTCATTCAGATTGGACATGGGTCGGGCTCACGATAATCGTCGACAGTTCAACGATGGGACGTGAGCCAAGGGAGGAAATTTAGCCGCCGGGGTGAAAAACGCTCAGGGCTGCGGCACCGGCACCACGGCAATCTTGTACGGCTCGAAGATTTTCAGCATCTGGCCGTTGTTGCGTAAACCCTGCAGTAACTTGCTGAACGCCTCGCCGGTGATCGGTGCAGTCGGGCGCAAAATGGCGTAGTGGTGATAAATCTGATCGATGCGCTGCGACACCAACAGTTCGTCTTTAACCTTTTCATTGCGCTTCAGATAATCGAACAGGTATGAGCGCGTCACCAAGGCAATGTCGGCGCGCCCGCGCAGGACCATCAACAGGTTGCTGTCGTGGGAATAGGTCAGCGTGGCGTTGAACGTATCAGCAAGGTATTTGGGATCGGCATTGAAGTTGGCGAACTCATAGTGATAACCGCTGTACAGCGCCAGGCGCTTGCCCTTGAGATCGGCGAAATAGTTTTCCTGGCGAGCATCTTTGCGTTGCGCGACAAAAATCTCGGCATCTTCCAGGCCCATATCGACCGTGGTATGTGGAATGTCCTTCCAGCCCCACTCGGGGTTTTCGAAGATGGCCATGTCGGTGCGACCTTCCTTCAGATCGCCGAAACGCCGGGGAATCGAGGTCGGTACCAAGACAAACTGATAGTCCGTCTGCAACGCGTTGAGCGCTTCGACCAATTCCGGCAGCAGCCCGGTATCGGCGCCGCTTTCCGGGCGAATGGTGTAAGGGGGAAAGTGCGCGGCGCCCACTCGAACCAGTTGCGCCGCCTGCGCAGGCAACCCTGAAAATGCCGTCAGCGCGACGAGTACCAGACCCGTGGCCGTCCGAATTGGCGAAGACTTCAAAACACCCCACTCCCCGAAAAAATACCGATCAATGCATTCAAGCTAGGCGGTTTCGCCCAGTTAGCCAGTTTCCCGACCTTATAGAAAAGTGGGTTAACGCTCTTCGAGCACCAGAATCAGCGCTTCATCGGCCAACTGATCGAGGCTCAGGCTGCCGCCGGCACGGAACCAGGTGGTGGTCCAGGACAGCGCGCCGGTGAGAAAACGTCGGGTAACGAACACATCGCCACGGATAAAACCGGCCTCCTTGGCTTCCCCCAGCACCTGCAGCCAGATGTCTTCGTAGACATCCCGCAGGGCCAGCACGCGGGCCTGACCGTCTTCGGACAACGAGCGCCATTCGTAGACCAGCACCGCCATGGCTTCGCCGCTGCCGCCCATGATCGATTGCAATTCGCAGCGGATCAGCGCCAGAACCCGCTCGCGCACATGGGTGGCTTCGGCCAGCGCGGCGCGCATCAGCGCGGTGTTGTAGCGGATGGTCTCCTCCATCACCGCACGGAGGATTTCATCCTTGCTTTTGAAGTGATGAAAAATGCTCCCGGACTGAATCCCCACCGCCCCCGCCAGGTCACGCACCGTCGTGCGCTCGTAGCCCTTGTTGCGGAACAGGTGAGCCGCCACTTGCAGCAGTTTGCCGCGGGCACTGTCAGGGTCGGTCAACTGGCCCTGGTCGACCAGTTCGCGCATGACCCTCAGGGCTTTTTGCTCGTCCACCCGTTCTCTCCTACAGTCGATCAGTCTGTTGCCCCCTGAACACGCAGGGTTGCGCGCAATTTAAGCCGCGGGCCGCAACCAAGCAAGCGCTTGGGCAGAAGATATTTCAGTGGTTTACAAACCAAGCGCTTGCTTGGTAGCCTCCAGACACTTCTGTCGCAGGTTCCTGAGTCGGAGATAAAAATGCCCACCACCGTTCGGATCGGATGCGCCAGCGCATTCTGGGGTGACACCAGTACCGCCGCCGCACAACTTGTGGCCGGCGGACAGCTGGATTATCTGGTGTTCGATTACCTGGCCGAGATCACCATGTCGATCATGGCCGGCGCCCGTATGAAGGACCCGCAGGCCGGGTTCGCCGGGGACTTCGTCGAAGTGCTCGCGCCGCTGCTGCCGCAACTGGCTGAACAGAAAATCCGCGTCATCAGCAATGCCGGCGGGATCAATCCAAAAGCCTGTGCAGCCGCTCTGCAAGCCGCCTGCGACAAGGCCGGGGTCAAGCTGAAAATCGCCGTGCTGCTCGGCGACGACCTGCAACCGCAATTCAAGCAACTTGCCGCCCAAGGCATCCACGAAATGTTCAACGGCACGCCGCTGCCGCCGATGTGCGTATCGACCAACGCCTACCTCGGCGCACCGGGCATCGTCGAAGCCCTACGCCTGGGCGCCGACATCGTCATCACCGGGCGCGTGGTCGACAGCGCGGTGGTCAGTGCGGCGCTGGTGCATGAGTTCGGCTGGGCGTGGCACGACTACGACAAACTGGCCCAGGCCGCGCTGGCCGGGCACATCATCGAATGCGGCGCGCAATGCACCGGTGGCAACTTCACCGACTGGCGCGACGTGCCGGATTACGAACACATCGGTTTCCCCATCGTCGAAGTCAGCGCCGACGGCCAGTTCATCGTCAGTAAACCCGAAGGCTCCGGCGGATTGGTGACGCCGCTGACGGTTGGCGAGCAGATGCTCTATGAAATCGGTGATCCGCAGGCGTATCTGTTGCCGGATGTGGTCTGCGATTTCACTCAGGTCAAACTGCAGCAACAAGGCAAAAACGCCGTGCACGTCCACGGCGCCAAAGGCCTGCCGCCCAGCGACAAATACAAGGTCAGCGCGACCTGGCCGGACGGTTTCCGCTGCACCGCCAGTTGCCTGATCGCCGGTATCGATGCGGTGGACAAGGCGCGGCGCGTCAGCCAGGCGATCATCGCCAAGACCTCGGAAATGTTCAGCCAACGCGGCTGGCCAGCGTACAGCGAAGTCGACATCGAACTGCTTGGCAGCGAAGCCACTTACGGCCCGCACGGCCAGCGTCGTGACAGCCGCGAGGTGGTGATCAAACTCGCGGTGCGCCATCCACTGAAACCGGCGCTGATCCTGTTCTCCCGGGAAATCGCCCAGGCTGCCACCGGCATGGCTCCGGGGCTGACCGGCATCGTCGGCGGACGGCCGACGGTATATCCGTTGATTCGCCTGTTTTCGTTCCTGATCGATAAAAACGCCTGCACCCTGCAAGTCGATATGGCCGGTGAACAGCACCCCTGCGCCCTGCCCGCGCAAACACCACTCGACAGCCACGATCTGCCCACCCCCGACCAGCCACCGAAACCCCAGGGCCGTGCCGACGCCAGTGTGCCGTTGGTGAAACTGGCGGTGGCGCGCTCCGGTGACAAGGGCAACCACAGCAACATCGGCGTCCTGCCACGTCGCCCCGAATACCTGCCGTGGATCGCCGAAGCGCTGACCCCGGCAGTGATTGTCGACTGGATGAGCCACGTGCTCGACCCGATTCATGGCCGGGTCGAGCGCTGGTACCTGCCCGGCACCCACAGCCTGAATTTCCTGCTGGAAAACGCCCTCGGTGGTGGCGGTGTCGCGAGTCTGCGTATCGATCCACAGGGCAAGGCCTTCGCCCAGCAGTTGCTGGAAATCCAGATCCCGGTGCCGCAGAGCATCGCCGAACAGCTCGACTAGAGGATTCGCGTCATGGCTTATGAGTCAATTTTCCGTGCCGATCTGTTCAGCGGCCAGAACATCATCGTCACCGGTGGCGGCAGCGGTATCGGGCGCTGCACCGCCCATGAACTGGCGGCGCTCGGGGCCAATCTATTGCTGGTCGGGCGCAAGCCGGAAAAACTGCAAAAGGTCGCCGCTGAAATCACCGAAGACGGTGGCCGCGCGCACTGGCAAGCCTGCGACATCCGTGATGAGGAAGCGGTGAAACAACTGGTCACTGAGTTGATCGCCGAACACGGGCCGATCCACGGTCTGGTCAACAATGCCGGCGGCCAGTACCCGTCGCCACTGGCCTCGATCAATCAGAAAGGCTTCGAAACCGTGCTGCGGACCAATCTGGTCGGCGGCTTCCTGATGGCCCGGGAAGTGTTCAACCAGTCGATGAGCAAGCACGGTGGCAACATCGTCAACATGCTCGCCGACATGTGGGGCGGCATGCCCGGCATGGGCCATTCCGGCGCGGCACGTTCGGGGATGGACAACTTCACCAAGACCGCCGCGTTCGAATGGGGTTACGCCGGGGTGCGGGTCAATGCAGTGGCGCCGGGCTGGATCGCATCCAGTGGCATGGACACTTATGAAGGCGCGTTCAAAGCAGTGATCCCGACCCTGCGCGAACATGTGCCGCTCAAGCGCATCGGTACCGAATCGGAAGTCAGTGCGGCGATCGTTTTCCTGCTCAGTCCGGCGGCGGCGTTCATCAGCGGCAGCACCTTGAAAATCGATGGCGCGGCCAGTCTCGGCAGCCGCGCATGGCCGTTGCACAAGGCGAGCCACAGCGAGTCGTTCAACGGTTTCCATCGGGCGTACTTGCCCGACGTCCTCAAGGACAAGGAGTAAGCCATGCCGCAGATCCAGTCCCAACTCGATCCGCACAGTGAGGCCTTCGCCCGCAATCAGGCGGCGATGCTCAAGGCCATCGAGCACGTCCAGCAACTGGAACAGAACCTGCTGAACAAGGCTGCCGAAGCCAAGGCCAAATTCGACAAGCGCGGGCAACTGCTGCCCCGCGAACGCCTGAATCTGCTGCTCGACCCCGGCGCACCGTTCCTCGAACTGGCGAGCCTGGCCGGCTACAAACTGCACGACGACAAGGATGGCAGCGCCGCCGGCGGTGGCCTGATTGCCGGCATCGGTTACGTGTCCGGCATACGCGCGATGGTGGTGGCCAACAACAGCGCGATCAAGGGCGGCACCATTTCCCCGACTGGCCTGAAAAAGTCCCTGCGCCTGCAACAGATCGCCCAGGAAAACAAACTGCCGGTGATCACCCTCGCCGAAAGCGGCGGCGCCAACCTCAACTATGCCGCGGAGATTTTCGTCGAGGGTGCGCGCAGCTTTGCCAATCAGGCGCGCATGTCGGCCATGGGCCTGCCGCAAATTACCGTGGTGCACGGTTCGGCCACGGCGGGTGGCGCGTATCAACCGGGGCTGTCGGATTACGTGGTGGTGGTACGCGGCAAGGCCAAGCTGTTTCTTGCCGGGCCGCCGCTGCTCAAAGCCGCGACGGGCGAGGTCGCCACCGATGAAGAGCTGGGCGGCGCCGAGATGCACGCGCAGGTCGCCGGCACCGCCGAGTACCTGGCCGAGAACGATGCCGACGGCGTGCGCCTGGTGCGCGAGATCCTGCGCATGCTGCCGTGGAACGAGCAACTGCCGTGGCTGCCCGAGCCGCAATACAAGGCGCCGCTGTACCCGATCGACGAACTGCTCGGACTGATCCCCGACGACCCGAAAAAACCCTACGACGTGCGCGAAATCATTGCGCGGATTGCCGATGAATCCGAGTTCCTTGAATTCAAGGGCGAGTTCGATCAACACACCGTTTGCGGCCAACTGAAAATCCACGGTCGCGCCTGCGGTTTGATCGGCAACAACGGCCCGATCACCCCCGCCGGGGCGAGCAAGGCCGCGCAGTTCATTCAGCTGTGCGACCAGAGCCAGACGCCGCTGCTGTTTTTCCATAACACCACCGGGTTCATGGTCGGCACCGAGTCCGAGCAGCAAGGCGTGATCAAGCACGGCTCGAAACTGATTCAAGCGGTGGCCAATGCCCGAGTGCCTAAACTGACGATTGTCGTCGGCGGTTCCTACGGTGCCGGCAATTACGCGATGTGCGGACGCGGTCTCGATCCACGCTTCATTTTTGCCTGGCCCAACAGCCGCACCGCGGTGATGGGCGGCGCGCAGGCCGGCAAGGTGCTGCGCATCGTCACCGAGGCCAAACAGCTCAAGGAAGGCCTGGTGCCGGACCCGAAAATGCTCGACATGCTCGAACAGGTCACCGCGCAGAAACTCGACAGCCAGTCCACCGCGCTCTACGGCAGCGCCAACCTGTGGGACGACGGCCTGATCGACCCACGCGATACCCGCACCCTGCTCGGTTACCTGCTGGATATCTGCCACGAAGCCGACATCCGCACGCTGCAACCCAACAGCTTCGGCGTCAGCCGCTTCTGACTGCCACGGATCCCAAGGAGAACAATAAAAATGATCTTCACCCCGGAACACGAAGCACTGCGCCGCACCGTCCGCCAATTCGTCGAGCACGAAATCAACCCGCACGTCGATGAATGGGAACAGGCCGGACGCTTTCCGATCCACGAGATTTTCCGCAAGGCCGGCGACCTCGGTCTGCTGGGGATTTCCAAGCCGGAAAAATTCGGCGGCATGGGCCTCGACTACAGCTATTCGATTGTCGCCGCCGAAGAGTTTGGCACCATCCACTGCGGCGGCATTCCGATGTCGATCGGCGTACAGACGGACATGTGCACCCCGGCGCTGGCCCGCTTCGGCTCCGATGAATTGCGCGACGAATTCCTCCGCCCCGCGATTAGCGGCGAGCAGGTCGGCTGCATCGGAGTCTCGGAAGTCGGTGCCGGCTCCGACGTCGCCGGGCTCAAGACCAGCGCGCGCAAGGACGGCGACGACTACGTGATCAACGGCAGCAAGATGTGGATCACCAATTCACCGAGTGCCGACTTCATCTGCCTGCTGGCCAACACCTCGGACGACAAGCCGCACATCAACAAGTCGCTGATCATGGTGCCGATGAACACCCCGGGCATCAGCCTCAGCTCGCACCTGGACAAGCTCGGCATGCGCAGCTCGGAAACCGCCCAGGTGTTTTTCGATAACGTGCGTGTGCCGCAGCGCAACCGCATCGGCCACGAAGGCGCCGGGTTCATGATGCAGATGCTGCAGTTCCAGGAAGAACGCCTGTTCGGCGCGGCGAACATGATCAAGGGCCTGGAATATTGCGTCGACAGCACCATCGAGTACTGCAAGGAGCGCAAGACCTTCGGCAACGCGCTGATCGACAATCAGGTGATTCACTTCCGCCTCGCCGAATTGCAGACCGAAATCGAATGCCTGCGGGCGCTGGTCTATCAGGCCACCGAGCAATATGTGAAAGGTCAGGACGTCACGCGCCTGGCGTCGATGGCCAAGCTCAAGGCCGGACGCCTCGGTCGTGAAGTCAGCGACAGCTGTCTGCAATATTGGGGCGGCATGGGCTTCATGTGGGACAACCCGGTGGCCCGCGCCTATCGCGATGTGCGGCTGGTGTCGATTGGCGGCGGCGCCGACGAAATCATGCTGGGGATCATCTGCAAACTGATGGGCATCCTGCCGGGGAAAAAGAAATGAGCGCCCTGCCCGACTGCCAGACGCTGCTGCTGGAACAGCACGGCGGCGTGCTGCACATCACCCTCAATCGCCCGGAAAGCCGCAATGCGATGAGCCTGCAAATGGTCAGCGAACTGCGTGCGGTGCTGGCGGCAGTGCGTGATGACCGCGGGGTGCGCGCTCTGGTCCTCAGCGGTGCCGGTGGGCATTTCTGTGCGGGTGGCGACATCAAGGACATGGCCAATGCCCGTGCCCAAGGGGCCGACGCTTACCGCGAGTTGAACCGCGCCTTTGGAGCCCTGCTGCAAGAAGCTCAGGATGCACCACAAGTGCTGATCACCGTTTTACAGGGCGCAGTGCTCGGTGGTGGTTTCGGGCTGGCATGTGTCAGCGATATCGCAATGGCCGACCATCAAGCGCAATTCGGTCTTCCGGAAACCAGCCTCGGTTTGCTGCCGGCGCAGATCGCTCCGTTCGTGGTGCAACGCATCGGGCTGACCGAAACCCGTCGCCTGGCACTGACCGCCGCGCGCTTCGATGGCCATCAGGCCCGGCGGTTGGGGCTGGTGCATTTTGTCGAGCAGGATCCGCAGGCGCTGGCAGAACGTCTTGATGAAGTGATCGACCATGTTCTGTGCTGCGCGCCCGAAGCGAATGCGGCAACCAAAAAGCTGCTGCTGGCCAGTGCCGGGCAACCTTCGAGTGAATTGCTGGATGAAGCGGCGCGGTGGTTCAGCGAAGCGGTGACCGGGGCCGAAGGGATCGAGGGCACCATGGCTTTTGTGCAAAAGCGTAAACCTGGGTGGGCCCCTTAAAAGCTTCGCGAGCAGGCTCACTCCTACAAGGGGGTTTGGGTCGTTCACAAAACCTGTAGGAGTGAGCCTGCTCGCGATGAGGCCAACACATTCACCGCCACAATTTCAGGAACAAGACCATGCCCGCCATCCACAAAATCCTGATCGCCAACCGCGGTGAAATCGCCTGCCGCATCCAGCGCACCGCCCAGGCCCTCGGCTATCGCACCGTTGCCGTATTCAGCGATGCCGACGCCAATGCCCTGCACGTGCAGATGGCCGATCAAGCGGTGAACATCGGCGCCGCACCGGTGCAGCAGTCCTACCTGAACATCCCGGCGATCCTCGACGCCGCCCGCCGCAGCGGTGCCGACGCGATTCATCCCGGCTATGGCTTCCTCTCGGAAAATGCCGAATTCGCCCGCGCCTGCGCAGCGGCCAATCTGACCTTCATCGGCCCCAGCGCCGAGGCCATCGAACTGATGGGCAGCAAGCGCCTGTCGAAAATCGCCATGCTCGACGCCGGCGTACCGTGTATTGCCGGCTATCAAGGCGCCGCGCAGGACGACGCCACCTTGCTGCGCGAGGCAGAGCGCATTGGCTACCCGCTGATGATCAAGGCCAGCGCTGGCGGCGGTGGACGCGGGATGCGCCTGGTGCACAGCAGCGACGAGTTGCCGGCGCAATTGCGCACCGCCCGCTCCGAGGCGCTGAACGGTTTCGGCAGTGATGAACTGATCCTCGAACAAGCGCTAATCGAACCTCGGCACGTCGAGGTGCAACTGTTCGGCGACCACCACGGCAACCTGATTTACCTCGGCGAGCGCGATTGCTCGGTGCAGCGCCGCCATCAGAAAGTCATCGAGGAAGCACCCTGCCCGGTGATGACCCACGAGTTGCGCCAAGCCATGGGCGAAGCGGCGCTCAAGGCTGGTCGAGCGGTGAATTACCTAGGTGCCGGCACCGTCGAGTTTCTGCTCGATGCCCGTGGGCAGTTCTACTTTCTGGAAATGAACACGCGTCTGCAGGTCGAGCATCCGGTGACCGAGTTGATCACCGGGCAGGATCTGGTCGCCTGGCAATTGGCCGTCGCCGAAGGGCAGCCGCTGCCGTTGACTCAGGATCAGGTCGCGCTGAACGGCCACGCCATGGAAGTGCGTCTGTATGCCGAAGATCCGACGCAGAATTTCCTGCCGCAGACCGGTCGTGTCCAGGCCTGGGAACCGGCAGTCACTCCGGGTGCGCGGATCGATCACGGCTTGCGCGAAGGTCAGTGGGTCAGTCCGTTCTACGACCCGATGCTCGGCAAACTGATTGCCCACGGCGCCACCCGCGAAGAAGCGCGGCGCAAACTGTTGCGCGCAGTGCAGGACAGCGTGCTGCTCGGCGTGCAGACCAATCAGCGTTTGCTGGTCAGCCTGCTGCAACATCCGGAGTTCATCAGCGGCGAGTTCAGCACCGCGTTCATTGCTCAGCACTTCACTGACCACCCTTGCCTGCACGCCTACGCCCCCGGTGCGGAGGAACTGGCCATCGCCGCCGTGCTGTTTTATCAGTCTGGCGCGCGGGCGCATCGTGCGCCACTCAAGGGCTGGCGCAACAATGCCGGCGTGCCGCTCAATTACCGTCTCGGTGTGGAAGAACGGGACTGGACCTTGCAGCTGCTTGCGGACGGCGCTGGCCGATTCACCGTGAACGTGATGCAGCGCGCGCTGGCGCTGACCGTCATCGATTGCGACGAGCGCGCGGTGACGCTGGAAGTCGACGGCCTGCGCCAGCGTCACGCCTATCGGGTCGATGGTGGAGAACTCTGGCTGTTCACCCACCCCGGCAGCCTGCGCCTGGAGGATCGAACTCATGCGCTCATCAGCAGTCAGAGCAGCGTCAGCTCCGGCACACTCAAGGCGCCGATGGACGGTGCCATCGTCGACGTGCTGGTCAGCGAAGGCAGCACGGTCAGCAAGGGTCAGTTGCTGGTGGTGCTGGAGGCAATGAAAATGGAGCACCCGCTCAAGGCCGGCATCGACGGCGTGCTCAAGCGGGTGCAGGTCAAGGTCGGCGATCAGGTAAAAAATCGTCAGGTTCTGTTGCAGGTCGAGTGAGTCGCCAGGCGCAAACGCGAGGTTTGACTACGCTCTGATCTATCAGGACGCGTAAATCAGGAAACCTGCGATGCCCCATTGGCTGGTCATTGATCTGGAAGCCACCACAGATGAAGGTGGCTGGCCGGTTACGGAAATGGAAATCATCGAAATCGGCGCGACGCTGGTCGATCGTGCCGGTCGCGAGCAGGATCACTTTCAGCGGTTCGTCAAACCGACCCGGCGGCCGTTGCTGACGCCGTTCTGTCGGGAACTCACGCATATCACCCAGGCCAACATCGACGCCGCGCAGCCGTTGAGCGAAGTCTGGCCGGCGTTCGAACGCTGGCTCGGGCAACACCAGACGCGCCTCGAGGGCTGGGCCAGTTGGGGCGATTACGACCGCAAGCAATTGCTTCAGGAATGGCAACGCCTGCAACTCGACAGCGTACTGAGCCGGGTGCAGCACATGAACCTCAAACAGCGCTTTGCCAAGGCGCGGCGACTGGAACGACCGTTGGGCCTGAACGGCGCGCTGCAACTGGCCGGCATGCAGTTCAGCGGTCAACAGCATCGGGCCCTGGAAGATGCGCGCAACACCGCGCGGTTGCTGCCGCTGGTCTTGCCACTCTGAAGTCAGGGCGAGAACTCGCCGGACACGCCCCGGGCAGGTGACGGCGCCGGGAGCCTTGTGCATACTGGCCGGCCCTTTTTAACCCTTTTAAGCCCCATTCAAGAGGAATCGCCCATGTTCAAAGTCAACGAGTACTTCGACGGCACCGTCAAGTCGATCGCTTTTGGCACCGCTGAAGGTCCGGCGACCATCGGCGTCATGGCCCCGGGCGAATACGAATTCGGCACCGCTCAGCGCGAAATCATGCACGTGGTCTCCGGCGCACTGACCGTCAAGCTGCCGGACAGCAGCGACTGGGAAACCTTCGCTGCCGGCAGCCAGTTCAACGTACCGGCCAACAGCAAGTTCCAGCTGAAAGTCGCTGTTGATACCGCTTACCTGTGCGAATACCGCGGCTAAGCCCACGGCTTTTCCCGGTGCAAAAAAATGCCCGTGTCCATGGACACGGGCATTTTTCATTTCTGGCCTCGATTATTCGAGGATTTCCACTGGCATACCGACTTCCAGTCGCCCATTGCTGTCGTTGACCAGATTCTGCCCGAACATCGCGCCATCGGCCTGGGCGCGGTACTTCTGCAAGGTCGCCAGCGGTTCGCGATCGGCACTGCGCTCCCCGGTCTGCGGATCGATGGTGGTCAGGATGCAGCGCGAGCACGGCTTGACCACCCGGAATTCGACAGCGCCGATGCGAATGCGCTTCCAGCCATCTTCGGCGAACGCCGTACTGCCTTCGATCACAAGATTGGGCCGGAAACGCAACATCTCCAGCGGTCGTCCGACCTTTTGCACCAGATCCTGCAACGACGCCTCACCAATCAGCAACAGCGGGAAACCGTCGGCGAATGCCACCTGATCATCCTCGCGGCCATAACCGGCCTGCGTCATGCGCGCGCGATCAAGTGGCACCTGCACCAGACGGGTCGGCTTGCCGATGAAATCGCTGACCCAGCGGGCCGCTTCATCACCGGCATCCGGCACGCGCAGGGTGTCACGCCAGATGGTCACGCCGCGCAGCTCGGCATCGTCCTCGGGCAACGGGATATCCAGCGCGGTGTGGTCAGGCGCACTGAGGGTCAGACCGCCCTGCGCATTCCACAGCGCCGACAGCTGGCTCATTTTTGCTTCGGCCCGTTGGGTCAGGAAGCGGCCGCTGGCCTCGTCTACCAGCATCCAGCGTCGGTCACCTTCCAGGCCAAGTTTATCCAGGCCAATCGATTGCAGAATCTCGGGCTTGCCGGATTTCAACGGGTAACGATAAAGCGCACTCAGACGCAGCATGTCCAGCTTCCTGAAGGGCAAAAAAGCCACCCTATACGAGCTTTATCTGTGAATCAAAGACAGATGCGCGCCCCCCTGAAAAGATAACTTTGTGGCGAGGGGATTTATCCCCGATGGGGCGCGAAGCGGCCCCACCTGAATCAAGAAGCGGGACCGCTGCGCAGTCCATCGGGGATAAATCCCCTCGCTACAGGGTTTCGTCAGGCTGGCACTTCATCGAGCATCAGGCGCTGACGCACCACATCAACCAGTTTGTCCGGCTGGAACTTGGAGAGGAAGTTGTCGCAGCCGACCTTCTTCACCATCGAGTCGTTGAAACTGCCGGACAGTGAGGTGTGCAGCACCACATACAGACCACGCAGGCGCGGGTCGTTGCGGATCTCGGTGGTCAGGCGATAGCCGTCCATTTCCGGCATTTCCGCGTCGGTGAACACCATCAGCAGTTTGTCGGTCATGTTCACCCCGGTATCGGCCCAGGCCTTGAGCATGTTCAGTGCCTTCAGGCCATCACTGGCGATGTGCATCTTCACCCCGAGCTGGCCAAGGGTGTCGCGCAGTTGCGACAGCGCTACGTTGGAGTCGTCCACCAGCAGCACTTCGCGGCCGCGGGCACGTTCCAGCACCGGATCGTCGAGCTTGTCACGCGAGACCTTGGCGTTATACGGGACGATCTCGGCGAGGACTTTCTCGACGTCGATGATTTCCACCAGTTGATCGTCAACCTTGCTGATCGCGGTCAGGTAATGCTGGCGCCCGGCGCTGGTCGGCGGCGGCAGGATGGCTTCCCAGTTCATGTTGACGATGCGATCCACGCCACCGACAAGGAAAGCCTGCACCGAACGGTTGTACTCGGTGACGATGATGGTGCTGTTCGGGCCCGGCACCAGCGGACGCATGCCGATCGCCTGGGACAGGTCGATCACCGGCAGCGTCTGGCCGCGCAGGTTGACCACGCCGCAGACAAACGGGTGGCGCTGCGGCATCAGGGTCAGCTTCGGCAATTGCAGAACTTCCTGAACCTTGAACACGTTGATCGCGAACAATTGGCGTCCGGCCAGTCGAAACATGAGAATTTCCAGGCGATTCTCACCCACCAGTTGCGTGCGTTGGTCTACCGTGTCGAGAATGCCGGCCATCAATGACTCCTGGGCTTGTTCTGATGAATTCACTATTGAGGGGTTATCGGCTGTTTATGGCGATTCTTGATCCCCATAGAAATCAGTATCAAAATGCCATACACAGGCATTGATGTCACATTAACATCATGCTTTACTGGCTCGGTGTTTTCATCTGCTACATTCTCTTCTGGCGCGACCACGGTTGGCGTCACAGGTTCCCGCGTGTAAGGGAATCCCCTAGTAACAATCAGGCCCAACCTGATGTTCGCAATATCCAATAGCCATTAATGTGACGCCATTCTCATTGCATGAACGGAGTCAGGCTATTGTGTGCGATCGCAGGTCAGTGGAACCTTACCCTCTGGAAAACCTCAGCCAGTGCACTTGCACGGTGGGGCGCGATCTCCCGACGATTCATGATCGTCGACACACACGGCATTCCCTCATCAGACATGACGCTGTGGAGATAAGCATGCCAATCGACCGCAAAGACTGGGCACAACGCTTCCCCGAATTTCTCGTCGAAGCTGAAACACTCCTGGCCAAGTCCGAAGAATGCCTGAGCCACCTGCAACTGATCAGCAACGACAAGGACGCCATCGACTGCATGCGCAGCACCCTGCTCAAGCTCGCGAGCCGTGCAGAAGCGTTGGCACTGGAGGCGATCTCCGAGTTTTCCCTGCATATTCACAGCCTGCTCGACCACGCGCCGGAACATATCGACCTGCATGCACAGGCTCTGGATGCGCTCAAAGACTGTTTCACCCTGATGGCCTGGCAAATCGAACTGGTCGATCAGAACACTGGCCAGTTGAGCCTGGATGCCAGCGAACAGACCTCCCTGATCGAAGCCTTCGCGTTCCAGGTAGGTCAAGGCGAATTTCAGCCGTCACTTGCGACTCAACCGTTGTCACTCATGTCTTATTCGGAGCGGCAGGCCTGATTCAGTGCTGAAATTGCACGAATCCAGATAGCTGATCCGCATCGCTGAATGTCGCAATTGAATAGTTCATACCTGCCAGCGACAAACCGAATTAAATAATCACACCTGACACCAGCGGAAATTTTCCTGCGGCCTCAGGGTTTGCCTGTGTCCGTGTAACGATCAACTTCGAGCAACATCGATATCTATCGAACACAATAAAGCGACTTTTCCATTATGGAACTCACGTCCAACATGGCCTCTTTCATGACTCAATGGACATATATGGCAAACGCGACCAACGGTATCTTAAGTGGTATTATGCCGGCCATTAGTTGCTTTCAATTTAATGGCACAGTGATTCAGTGACAGGCATCCATCGAAGTTTGCGGTCAAATGTCGTTCACTGACCCCGGTTAAAATCAATAACATAATTGACAGCATTTTCAGACAGAGATCCGCCCGCCACCGGCCGGTCTGCCCGCAGCGAACATCTATTGGCTCCATCCGTTATGTACGCCAGCCTCAAGTCAATCACCACATGGCCACCCTCCCGGGAAAATGCACGCCGGTTCACTCTCATATTGTGTGTCAGCGCAGCCGTTGGCAGCTTGCTGACCTACGGTTTTTCGGCGCCACTCTCACTCGGTCTGTTGCTGTTGAACATCGCCGCCACCGCTTGTGTCTGGGTGCAATATCGGCTGTCACGCAAATCGATCAAGTTCCAGCCTCAGGAGCTCGCCGACCGCTTGCTGGAAGTCCAGGAAAACGAACGGCACCGGCTCAGCCGCGAACTGCACGACGATATCGGTCAGTTGCTGACGGCGGCCAAGCTGCAAAGCGAATGGCTGAAAAGACGTCTGCCGCAAGACCTGCAAGAGCAATGCTCGACACTCTGCGACACCCTTGAGGAAACCCTGAACAAGGTGCGCGACGTGTCGGCTATCCTCAATCCGCGCCAACTGACCAGCCTCGGGCTGGAGGCCAGTCTGCGTGCGCACTTGCTCAAGACTCTGGCCAACACGCCGGTGCACTGGAGCCTCGATTGCCAGCAGCGGCTCAACGGGATTCCCGAAGAAATGGCAGTCGCCGCCTTTCGCATTGCCCAGGAAGCGGTCACCAACATTCTGCGTCACGCGCAGGCCAGCAACCTGTTGATCCGCGTGCAACGACTGCCGCAAGGCCTGACGCTGTTGATCAGCGACGATGGCCAAGGGTTTGCGCCTGCTGCGGATCCGGGCCGGGAAGGACAGCGCGGCATGGCCGGGATGGCCGAAAGGATCGAACAGTTGGGCGGCACGCTGAACGTCATCAGCGAGCCGGGCAAAGGTACTCAAATCGAAGCACTATTCCCCTGGGCGCCCCGTGCACTCGAGCGGGCCAGTACGAATAAGGTTATGCGTTGACTTGTAACTTACTTCTGGTGGATGACCACTCGCTGATCAGGGCCGGCGTGCGTGCTCTGGTGCTCGACATTCCCGGTTACGCTGTCGTTGGCGAAGCCAGCGATGGCTCGCAGCTGCTCGAAATGGTCGAGCAACTGGTACCCGATATCGTGTTGCTGGATATCTCGATGAAGGAAACCGGAGGCCTGGAAGCCCTGCAACGGCTCAAGCGCGTGCGGCCACAAAGCAAGGTATTGATCCTGTCGATGCATACCGATCCGGCGCTGATCATGCAGGCACTGGAATCCGGGGCGCACGGTTATCTGCTCAAGGACACGACGGCCACCGAGCTTGAACATGCCCTCGAAGCACTGCGCAACAACGAACGCTACCTGAGCCCGGCGATCGCCCACACCGTGATCAACCAGGCGCTGACCCGCACGCAGAAAAACCAGCCGGAAGTGGCCGACTCGCACAACCTGACGGCACGCCAGCTGGAAATCCTGCGGTTGATCGTGCGCGGCAAATCCACCCGGGAAATCGCCAACGGTCTGGGCCTGAGCATCAAGACTGTCGAAACCCATCGTTCGCAGATCATGAAACGCCTGCAGATCTACGACGTGGCGGGCCTGGTACTGTTCGCGGTACGCGAGCAGATCATCAGCCTGGACGACTGACCGACCGGGCACTGCCCAACAGCGGCGAATGCTCGGGCAAGTGCACCCGCAATGCTCCCGGACGGGCCTCGAAGCGCAGGCTTTCGCCTGTCAGCGGCTCGCCGTCAAGATTGATGCTCAAGCCCTCGGCGACCTTGATTTCGACCCAGGGCAAGCGGGCGCGCACAAACATGTTATCGAGGCCGAAACCATCGCTGAGCAGATTCTTCAGCGTGCCCACCAACTCCTGTGGCGCGGGCAGAATACTGATGTCCAACAGGCCATCATCCGCCAGCGCCTCCGGGCACAATACGTGTCCACCACCCGCCTGGCGGCCGTTGCCGATACCCAGCGCGAGCAGCTCGCCACGCCAGTGAAAGTCCGGCCCCTGCAGTTCGCCATAGGCCGCGTGCAACTCACTGAAGCGCGATAAACCGGTGAACAGATAGGCGGCCCCACCCAACACTTTTTTCAGATCCTCGGACGTATTGGCCGTCACCTGGCTACCGAAACCGCCGGTCGCCATGTTGAGGAAAATCTGCCCGCCAACTTCGCCCAGATCAATATCACGCGGCGGTACATCGAGAAGCTCAAGTGCCTCGGCCGGCTCCAGCGGGATCCCCGCGGCACGGGAAAAGTCGTTGGCCGTGCCCAGCGGCAGCAGCACCAGACTGGCCTTGTGCGCATGCGCCGCCAGGGCTTCAGCGATATCCCGCAACGTACCATCACCACCCCCGGCGATGATCTGCCGATAACCGCCTGCCAGCGCCTCCTCCACCAGGCGCTGAGCGTCACCCGCCTCCCAGGTCAGACGCACTGCCAGCTCCCAGCCCTGCTCGCGCTTTGCTTCGACGGCGGCGCGCACCGCCTCATTGAGTGCCTGCTTGCCATGCAAAATCAACAGCGCCCTGCGCTCACTCATAACGGTCACTCCCCACGGTTGAATCGGTATGAAACATCTTGACCTCTGGCACCCGCAAAAAAGCCATGGCAATCCCATTTAATTCAAACGATTGCCTGTTGCAGTCCTACACAGCGGTATTTTTTCTTACGATATGTGAGGAATCGGCTCAATTGACCAGACTCGATCATTGATTCACCGTGTGCAGGTGGTATCAATCTTCGATTTAACAACACAAGGACGTGCAGGTAATGAGTGGATACACCCTCGGTGCTGGTGACAGTTGGAATGACGGGAAGGCCAGCGCGCTTACATTTGAAACAGCCGATGGACATTTCCATGTCCAGCCATGAAGCCAAAATTCCAACTAGTCCGATTGTCCCTCTCGGTGAAAGTCGCACCAGTCACAAATCCGATTTCAAAAAAAACGCCAGAACCGCTGGAGAAGTTGATATGGAACCGCGCGTGACCGAACTGGAAACCCACCTCAAATACATTCGTCGCGATATGGACGAAGTCCGCGGGGATGTAAAGACCATCAAGCACCGTCTCGCCTATTCGGCGGGTGCTACGGCGGTGGTCTTGGGACTGTTGGGATGGGTTGCCAACAGCCGGTTCGATCAGTTGGTCACACTGATGAGCCATTGACGGAAGAAATGCAGGCATCGACTCGGTATCGGTCGAGCCTGCAGTCACCAGGCGCGGATCAGCCGAGCAGGTCGCTCAATGGAATGAACCCAACCTCATCGCCTTCTGCCAGCGTACGGCCTTCCAGCACTTCTACCAGGCCATCCGCCCAGGCTGCACTGCGCAGCACACCGGAACTTTGATTGCGGTAAATGACTGCCCGCCCCTGTTCGAGTCGACCGCGCAAGTATTCGCGCCGATTGCCGGCCACAGGCCAGACGAAACCTGCCGGCACCGTAAACTTCAGAGGCTCTGAATCCTGTACGCCCTGACGCCTCAACAAATAGGGCCGCGCGAGCAGAGCAAAGGTCACCAGAGTCGAAGCAGGGTTACCCGGCAGGCCGATGACCGGCACTTTGCGAAAATGCCCGAAGGTCAGCGGTTTGCCCGGTTTGATTGCCAGCTTCCACAGCGCCAGCTCGCCCTCTTCCCTCAACGCGATGCCAAGAAAATCCGCTTCGCCCACCGAAACGCCGCCGGTCGACAGAATCAGGTCGACATCCCGCAAGTCGCCCAAACGCGCCCGCGTAGTGGCCAGATCGTCCGGAAGAATGCCGGCATCAATCACTTCACAACCCAGGCGCTGCAACCAACTGCACAACACCACCCGATTACTGTTGTAAATCTGTCCCGGCCCCAACGGCTGACCCGGCTCGACCAGTTCATCGCCGGTGGACAGCACCGCGACTCGCACCTTGCGTACTACATTCAGGCCGGCACACCCCAGCGACGCCGCCACACCTTGCTCGATCGGTCCCAGTCGGGTACCTGCCGCCAGGATCAACTCACCGACAGTGGTTTCCTGCCCCTGCGGGCGAATGTTCTGACCGACACTCATGGTTTCGATGAAGCGCACGCTGCCGTCGGTCAGAACCTCGGCGTTCTCCTGCATTTCCACGCAATCGGCCCCGGCTGGCACTGGCGCACCGGTGAAGATCCGCGCGCAGGTACCGGGCTTCAATGGCTCAGGCGCTTGCCCGGCGAATACTTTCTGGCTGACCGGCAGCGGTTCGCCGGTCCAGTCCGCCAGATTCAGGGCATAACCGTCCATGGCGCTGTTTGGCCAGGGCGGCAGATCCAGAGTCGAAATCAGGTCGTCGCCCAGCACCCGCCCCTCTACTTCAGCCAACGGCAGAAACTCGCGCTCGACAATCGGCGAAGCGTCAGCCATTTCCAGCAGGCGGGCCAGCGCTTCCTCGACAGGCATCAGACTGCCAGTCTTGCCCGGCTTACCCACGGGATTCACAAGGCGCCGCCTGTTTCAGGTGAGGTACGAAATTGCATGGGCGATGCCGAGAGTCCAGCTGTTCGGCGAGAATCCCGTCCCAACCGGTGCGCACCGCATTGGTTGAACCTGGCAGGCAGCACACCAGCGTGCCATTGGCCAGACCGGCCAGTGCTCGCGACTGCACGGTTGACGTACCGATATCAGCCACCGAGATCTGGCGGAACAGTTCACCAAATCCGTCAACCTGCTTGTCGAGCAGACAAGCCACGGCTTCAGGCGTGCTGTCACGCCCGGTAAAACCGGTGCCGCCGGTAATCAACACAACCTGCACCACGTCCTCGGCAATCCAGTGGGCAACTTGCGCGCGGATCTTGTACAGATCATCTTTGAGCAGGACCCGCTCGGCCAGACGGTGGCCGGCAGCGGTCAGACGGTCGACGAAGACCTGGCCTGATGTGTCGGTTTCCAGGGTTCGGGTGTCGCTGACAGTCAGCACCGCAATGTTCAGCGGTGCAAAAGGTACATCGGCCTTGGCTTTCATTAGGCTCGTCCAGTTGTAGGAGAAACAGCCCGGTGTTATATCACAGCGCCCGAATTTTTCGCCGCCCTGCTGGAGAGCTGCCATGACCTCGAATACGCCATTGCCCCCTTGTTCCATTTTGCTCCTGGCAGGCGGACGCGGCCAGCGCATGGGTGGCCAGGACAAAGGGCTGATCGAGTGGCAGGGTGAGCCGCTGATTGCGCACCTGCAGCGCAAGGTCCGGCCGCTGACTGACGATCTGATCATCTCCTGCAATCGCAATCGTGAGCGTTATGCCGCGTACGCCGATCAATTGGTCAGCGATGAAGAGGGCGATTTTCCCGGTCCTCTGGCCGGTATCCTTGCCGGACTCAAAGCCGCCCTCCTGCCGCACTTGCTGGTGCTGCCCTGCGATGTGCCGCGAATCGACGCAGCACTGCTGCAGGACATGCGTGAAACCGCCGGCCGGTTTCCTGACAAACCTTTAATGCTGCGTCACGATGACCATTGGGAACCGCTGCTGTGTGTGATTCCGGTCGCGCTGCTGCCCGTGTTCGAAACCGCCTGGAATACCGGCGAACGCAGCCCTGGCCGGGTCATGCGCAACCTCGGCGCGACGGCCCTGCAATGCCCCGACAATGACCCGCGACTGGCCAACCTGAACACCCCCGAACTGTTAAATGCGCATAACACTGTGTCAGACTGACAGCACTCAAGGAACTCTCACGCCTTGTACACGTCTCAAGCTCAGTAACCAAAGTATTCCCATTCGGAGACACACCCATGACTCAACGGACCCTCGCCACTTTCATGCTCGCACTGGGCCTGGCAACTCTCGCTGGTTGCTCGTCGCCAACAGTGATCACCTTGAATGACGGTCGCGAAATCCAGGCCGTCGACACCCCGAAATACGATGAAGATTCGGGCTTCTACGAGTTCAAACAACTCGACGGCAAAGAGACCCGCATCAACAAGGATCAGGTTCGTACCGTTAAAGAGCTGTAAGCTTTACGTCGACACCGAATACAGAAAAGCCCGCATTAATGCGGGCTTTTTCATGGGAGCGGGGAAAGTGAATGGCGTCACCACTGCAAGGTGATCTGACTTTCGAACTCGCGTTCTTCGCCGGTCACCGGGTCGACAAACCGCAGCCCCTGTGCCAACAGCTTCAACGGATTGGCATAGTCATCCTCAACGTCTTTCAACACATCCGGGTAGAACGGATCATTACAGATACTCGCCCCTAGCGCGGTCATATGCACCCTTAGCTGATGCTTCTTGCCGGTCACCGGGTACAGGCCGTAGCGCCACAGATCACCATTCTTTTCCCGGACTTCCACCGCCGTTTCAGTATTGGCGACACCTGGGCCTTCCTGCATGCGAAAGAACGGTTCGCCGTCGATCAGGCGACTTTTGTGCACCAGAGGAAATTCCAGTTCCGGCAGCGCACGGGCGATCGCTTCATAACGTTTATCGATCTGCCGGGTCGGGAACAACGACTGATAAGCCGAGCGGGTTTGCGGGTTGGCGGAAAAGATCACCAGCCCCGCCGTGTGCCGGTCAATGCGGTGCAGTGGCACCAGATGCGGATTATCGAGGCGACGGATCAGACGGCGCAGCAACGTCTGCTCGACGTATTCACCGGCCGGTGTCACCGGCAGAAAATGCGGTTTGTCCGCCACCACCAGATGCTCGTCCGCATACAGGATCGACTCGAGCACCGGAATCGGTTTTTCATCCGGCACTTCGCGGAAGTAGTGAATGCGCAGACCTTCCTTGTACGGCAGATCCACCGCAATCGGCTGCCCCTGACCATCCAGCACCCGGCCCCGGGCGATTCTGTCCAGCCATTGCTCCCGGCTGATCGCACTGAAATGCTCACACAGGCAATCCAGCACGGTAAGCCACGCACCCGGAGGCAGGTAAAGGGTGCTGGCCTGATTCTGAGCAGCGGAAAATGTTGGTGTGGACATACGGAAATTCGAACCCTCAATGCAGGCCGGCATTATCCAACACTGAGCGCAACGAACCTAGCGCAGAATCTGCGGCCCGCTCAGGCCGGAATCGACTTGAACGCCGCGGCTTCGGTGAACTCCTTGAGCCAGCGCAGCACATCGACCGCCTCCCAGCGCCCCGGGTCATACAAGGCGTACAGCAAGCCCTGATAACCGACCACATCCAGCTGCTTGTGATAACCGGCACGCTGGAACAGCGCCTCGATCTCGGCAAAACAGGTGTTGAAATGCAGTTTGTTGAAAGGCGTCTTGCCCTCCGTGACCAGCCCGTCCAGGCGCAACTCGAGGACCGCCTCGCGCACCACGTCAACCGACATCCGGTTCACGCTGTTCTTCAACTGTTCGACATTGACCACGGTTCGTCCCTCTGACTGCCGGATTCACCTGCTCAAGTCATCAAAAGCAGCAGGTCTTTCCAATTACTGTATGAACATACAGTAACCGAATAAACCCTAGAGTGCCAAGGACTGCCTGTGCAGGAGTGACCAGCGGAACGAGGATCAACGCAGGAAAGCAACCACTTGATCGGCGTCGAAAGGCCAGTCCAACTCGGCCCCGGTATCAATTCGGCGCAGTACCGGAATTCTTAGCCCATAAGCCTCAACCAACGGCTCACTTTCAGCGATGTCCACCAGTTCGACCAGCAGACCGTGCTCGACAAGCGGCATCAGTTCGTCTTCTGCCAACTCACACAAATGGCATCCCAAGGTGCCGAACAACTGACATTCAGGAGGCATGATCGCTCAACCGGAAAAGTGAGCGTTCATTCTAGGCCTGCCTCGAAAACCCGTCGAGCGACTGCTGCCCGAAGACCCGAACACGGCGGGAAACACGCAAAACCCTGACGCAAATCAGTCCACGGAAAAGCCAATCAGGCGATGCTCCCGGGCTTTTTGCCTCTACGCTTGAGAAGCCTGAGCCTGACATCGGAGTGTCTTGTGTTTGCCAACCTGTTGATCATCCTCGCCTCATCCCTGGTGATGATTGCCCTGTTCCGCCGCCTGCGTTTGCCGCCGGTGCTGGGCTATCTCTGCGTGGGCCTGATGGTGGGACCGACCGCGTTCAACTGGGTCAACGAGAGCGAACACCTGCCGGACGTGGCCGAGTTGGGCGTGGTGTTCCTGCTGTTCTCACTGGGTCTGGAGTTTTCCCTGTCGAAAATGATCGCGCTGCGCCAGGTAGTGTTTCGCCTGGGCAGTCAGCAGGTATTGCTCAGCACCGGGGTGCTCGGGCTGGTGCTGATCCTGCTTGGCATGCCGCTGGCCCCGGCAATGTTGCTCGGCGCCGGGCTGTCGTTGTCGTCGACGGCGATTGTCACCAAGGAGTTGAGCAGCCTGGGCGAAGTGTTCAGCAGCCACGGGCAGAACGCGGTCGGGGTCTTGCTGTTTCAGGACGTGGTCGCGGTGTTGTTGCTGACCCTGGTGCCAGTGTTCGCCGGGAGCAGCGCGCAAGCCTGGTATTGGGCCTTGCCGCTGACGCTGGTGAAGACCGTGGTGCTGTTTTTCGGTCTGTTGCTGGCCAGCCGCTGGCTGCTGCCACGCCTGTTCCATGAAGTGGCCGCGTCGCGCTCGGCGGAATTGTTCGTGCTGCTGGCGCTGGTGATTGTGCTGCTGACCGCATGGCTGACGCACCTGCTGGGCCTGTCCCCTGCCCTTGGCGCATTTCTGGCCGGGATGCTGCTCGGCGAGAGCCACTATCGCCATCAGATCGAGGCCGACATCCGGCCGTTTCGCGACATCCTGCTCGGGGTGTTTTTCGTCAGCATCGGCATGCTGATCGACCTGCAACTGTTCATCAGTCACAGCGTGCTGATTCTCGGCCTGACCCTCGGCCTGATGCTGATCAAGGGCACGGTCGTCGCACTCCTGATCAAGTGGCGCGGCAGCGATCATGAAACCGCCTGGCGCAGCGGCCTGGCCCTGGCGCAGGGCGGGGAATTCTGCTTCGCCTTGATGGCGCAGATGCAACAGAACCAATTGCTCCCTGCCGAGTTGGGCGCCCTGCTGCTCGCGGCCACCTTCTGCTCGATGCTGCTGACACCGTTGCTGTTGCGCGCCGCGCCGAAAATCGCCGCGCGCCTGCACCGCAAGCCGAACCAGGAGGCACAAATCGAGGAAATCAGCGCCCTCAACGCCGATCTGGATCAACACGTGGTGATCTGTGGCTACGGCCGAGTCGGCCAGTCCATCGGCCGCTTCATGCGCAATGCCAATCAGCCTTATATCGCGTTGGACAACGATCCGGTGCGCGTGCAGGAAGCCGCGTCCGGCGAAAGCGAGGTGCATTACGGCGACTCGTCACGCGGCGACCTGCTGACCGCCGTCGGACTGTTGCGCGCCCGGCTGCTGGTGATCGCCGTGGATCAGAGCGAAGTCAGCCTGCGCATTCTCAAGGAAGCGCGCCGGCTCAATGCACAGATCCCGATTCTGGTGCGCACCCGCGACGACAGCCAATGGGCTGAACTCAAAGCGGCCGGCGCCACCGAAGTGGTGCCGGAGCTGTTGGAATCGAGCCTGATGCTCGCCTCCCACGCCTTGATCATGCTCGGCCTGCCGGCGCATCAGGTGCAGGAGAAGATCGATCAAGTGCGCATCGACCGCTATCGCCTGCTGCACGGGTTCTATCCCGGCGCCGAAGACAAGGAAGCCTAGTCCTGACTCACCGCGCCGATCTTGTGCAGCGACAGGTCAGCGCCGTAATACTCTTGTTCCTGACTCAGGCGCAGGCCGTGCAAGGCCTTGATCACACCGTATACGACGAAGCCGCCGAGCAACGCCACCAACACACCCAGCGCGGTGCCGATCACCTGACTGATCAGGCTGACACCGCCGAGACCACCCAGCGCAGTCTGGCCGAAGATGCCGCAGGCGATCCCGCCCCACACCCCGCACAAACCGTGCAACGGCCAGACACCGAGCACATCGTCGATGCGCCATTTGACTTGTGCGGCGGTAAAGCACCAGACAAACAGCGCACCGGCAATCGCGCCGGTGACCAAGGCACCCACCGGATGCATCAGGTCGGAACCGGCGCAGATCGCTACCAGTCCGGCCAACGGACCGTTGTGCAGAAAGCCCGGGTCATTGCGCCCGACAATCAACGCCGCCACCGTGCCGCCGACCATGGCCATCAACGAGTTGACTGCAACCAGACCGCTGACGCCTTGCAACGTCTGTGCGCTCATCACGTTGAAGCCGAACCAGCCGACAATCAGAATCCACGAACCCAGCGCCAGAAACGGAATGCTCGACGGCGCGAACGCCACCAGACGCCCGTCGCGATAACGCCCGTTGCGCGGGCCGAGCAGCAACACCGCCGCCAGCGCCAGCCAGCCGCCCATCGCATGCACCACTACCGATCCGGCGAAATCATGGAACGCCGCGCCAAAGCGCGCGGTCAGCCAGGCCTGCAGACCGAAGTTGCCGTTCCAGATCATGCCCTCGAAAAACGGGTAGATGAACGCCACGATCAGCGCCGTTGCACACAGTTGCGGAACGAATCGCGCGCGCTCGGCAATCCCGCCGGAGATGATCGCCGGGATCGCCGCGGCGAAGGTCAGCAGGAAGAAAAACTTCACCAGACCGTAACCGTGATCGGCACTCAGCACCGCCGCCGGTTGCATGAACGTCACCCCGTAGGAGATCCAATAGCCTATAAAGAAATAGGCCAGGGTCGAGACCGCAAAGTCACTGAGAATTTTCGACAGCGCGTTGACCTGGTTTTTCTGGCGAACCGTTCCTACTTCAAGAAAGGCGAAACCGGCATGCATCGCCAGCACCATCACCGCACCGATCAGAATGAACAACGTGTTGGAACTGTGAACCAGTGTGTCCACAGCGCTTTGCAGATTTTCCATAAAGAGGCAGACCTGAAGGCTAAAAAGGCACCAAAGCGGTTCGCGCGGACAATTCATGCACCAAGTTGCGACCGGTCGGTCTGCGCAGCGACGCTGCGATGAACCGCTTTGGCGCACAAGGTCGATGTCCTGACACGAACCAGGATTATTTGAGTTAAGGTTTTGCTGCATGTACGCCCGCCAACAGCGCACGACGGCGGCAGGACGCACCACGACATAGCAAAAGCTGTACCAGTCATTTGTACTGAACCTTCGCGCAAGGCTCATACTCGAACGCTTCAGACGTCACTTACGGAGATCCACCCATGGCCAGCATCAAGGCAAAGACTGCTCAAGAAATCCTGATGAACGACTTCCAGACTCTGGTGGCCGATACCGAACGGTTGCTCGAACACACCGCGTCCCTCGCGGGCGATCAGGCCGATGAGCTGCGTGATCAGATCCACGACAGCCTGTTGCGCGCCCGGGAAACCCTGAAGCTGACCGAAGACACTCTGCGCGATCGCGGTCAGGCGGCGGTCACCGCCACCGAAGACTACGTGTCCGCCAATCCTTGGCAGTCGGTGGGCATCGCCGCCGGGGTGGGCTTCCTGATTGGCCTGCTGGCCACTCGGCGCTGATCATGTCGATCGGCGAATCCGGCCTGGGGTCGGGCACCACCTCCTCTACGCGGCGCCTGGGCGCCGCCGTTCTCGGCCTGCTGCACAGCCATGTCGAACTGTTCGGCATCGAGCTGCAGGAACAGAAAGCACGCACCGTCAGCCTGTTGCTGTTCGCAGGGCTGGCGCTGGTGTTTGCGCTGCTGTTGCTGATCGGCCTGTCTGCCTTGGTGTTGATCCTGCTCTGGGACACTTATCGCCTGGCCGGGATCATCGGCCTGTGCGTGTTCTACGTCCTGGCGGCGGGGTTCTGTGGATTGCGTCTGAAGGCCGCGGTCTTCGATGAATCCTCGCCCTTCCACGGCACCCTGGAAGAATTGGCCAACGATCGGGAGCGCCTGCTGCCATGAGCCTGCCTGAACTGCCACACAACAGCTCGCGCCGGGAAATGCGCAAGGCGCTGATCCGCCTGCGCATGGAAATGCATCGTCAGGAAATCCGCCACGAAGCCGGGCAAGTGCTGCAACCCTTGCAGCGCATGCGGGGGATGAAGCAAAACCTGCAAGACGGCTTCGGCATCAAGCATGCGCCGCTATGGGGCGTGGCCGCCGTCACCCTGCTGGGTTTCATCACCGGCAAAGGCGCAAAAAGCGGCGGCGTCGGCGGGTTGACCCGGCTGATCCGTCTGGGCACCAGCCTCGGGCCGCTGATCAGACTGGTGATGCAGAGTTCGGGCAAACGCTGAACCGACGTATCTGGCTGCATTCTTGCAATATCCGGGATTGAACCTCCTCACCCCGAGGTTCAATCCCGCACGCCTATCCGGCCGGCAGGGTTTACCTCGAACAAGAACGACTAAGGAGGCCCCGTGATCGACGGGCAACCGCTCGCCTGCTTTCAACCTTTCATCGATACCGCCACCGGACGAATTGCAGGCGTCGAAGCCCTCGGTCGACTGCGCCAGCCTGACGGCCAATTGGCCTCGGTCGGGCCCTTGTTCGCCGACCCGCGCACACCTGCCATCGCCCTGCGCCGCCTCGACCGCCAGATCCGTGACCACGCCCTGAGCCGACTGCATGAGGCCCCTGCCGAATGGTTTCTGAGCCTGAACATGTCGCCGCGCTGGATCAGTCGCCTGCGCGCGGATCAGCCCCTGCCCAGTCTCAAGCAAATGCTGCGACACGGCGTCGATCCGCAACGCATCGTGTTCGAGATCACTGAACTGGGCGGCAACAGTCAGCGTCTGACCGACGTGGTCGGCCGTTATCGTGAGGCCGGCGCGCGGATTGCCATTGATGATTTCGGTGCCGGTTACTCGCAGCTCGATCGGGTGCTGGCGTTGCAGCCGGACATTCTCAAACTCGACATGCGCCTGTTTCAGGCGGCGGCGCTGGGCGGGCCGAGCAGCGAGGTGGTCAAGGCCCTGGCGCAAATGGCTGAGAAAACCGGCTGCTGGATCATTGCCGAAGGCGTGGAGACCGAAGCGCAGCTGAATTTCGCCCTGGAATGCGGATCACGTTACGTTCAGGGTTTCCTGTTCGCCCGGGCGCAGGAAGCCTTCTATCCGACCGATGCCTTCGTGCAGCGCTTCGCCGAACTGCGTCAGCGGTACGTGCGGCAGAAGCTGGCCGAACGCGGGCGCTTGATGCAGATGCGCCAGCAGCTCGGCGAACTGATGGCGATCCTCCAGAGCTGGGCTCAGGCCCACGCGCCGCTGAGTGCGCTGCCGCAACTCGAAGCCTTCCCGTGGTTGCTGCGGTTCTACCAATGCGACCGGCATGGCACCCAACTCACGCCCAACCTTGAATGGCGGCATAACCGTTGGGTCGCCGACAACCGCTACCTGGGGCACAACTGGTCATGGCGTCCGTACTTTTATCATTTGCTCGCCGAAGGCTGGGAAGAACGGCGCCTGACCCTGTCCAGCACCTACCGCGATGCCACCAGCAACCAGTATTGCCTGACCGCCGGCCAGTTCTTCGACAACGGCGAACGCCTGCTGCTGATCGACATTGATGCAGCCGGCTTGTAGTTCCGCTTGCAGGGGCGTGGCCGAACCGGGAAGCTAGGGCATTGATCATTCCAGTCACCGACGGAGAGAACCAGCCTTGGATTGGCAGACCCTGCTTAACCGCGAACGCCTTGGAAAACCGCTGCACAGCCCGCAAGAGCTGGGCCGCAGCCCGTTCCACAAAGACCACGACCGCATCATTTTCTCCGGCGCTTTCCGCCGCCTGGGACGCAAGACCCAGGTGCACCCGGTATCGAGTAACGACCACATCCACACCCGTCTGACCCACTCGCTGGAAGTCAGCTGCGTCGGACGCTCGCTGGGCATGCGCGTCGGTGAAACCTTGCGCAGCGCCCTGCCCGACTGGTGCGACCCGAGCGACCTGGGCATGGTCGTGCAATCGGCCTGCCTGGCCCATGACATCGGCAATCCACCGTTCGGTCATTCCGGGGAAGACGCGATTCGCCACTGGTTCCAGCAGGCGGCCGGGCGCGGCTGGCTCGACGGCATGAGCGAAGCCGAGCGCGGTGACTTCCTCAATTTCGAAGGCAACGCGCAAGGCTTTCGCGTGCTGACTCAACTTGAGTATCACCAGTTCGACGGTGGCACCCGACTCACCTACGCCACCCTCGGCACCTATCTGAAGTATCCGTGGACGGCCCGTCACGCCGACTCGCTGGGCTACAAGAAACACAAGTTCGGCTGCTACCAGAGTGAATTGCCGCTGCTGGAGCAGATCGCCCACAAACTCGGCCTGCCACAACTGGAAGACCAGCGCTGGGCGCGGCACCCGTTGGTGTACCTGATGGAGGCGGCTGACGACATCTGCTATGCGTTGATCGACCTCGAAGACGGCCTGGAAATGGAGCTGCTGGAATACGCGGAAGTCGAATCGCTGCTGCTCGGCCTTGTGGGTGACGACCTGCCGGAAACCTATCGCCAGCTCGGCCCGCAGGATTCGCGCCGACGCAAACTGGCGATCCTGCGCGGCAAGGCCATCGAGCACCTGACCAATGCTGCCGCCCGGGCATTCGTCGAGCAACAGGACGCGCTGCTGGCCGGCACGCTGCACGGCGACCTGGTGGAACACATGCACGGCCCGGCCAAACGCTGCGTGCTCAACGCCAAGGACATCGCCCGCAAGAAAATCTTCCAGGACAAGCGCAAGACGCTGCATGAAATCGGCGCCTACACCACGCTGGAAATCCTCCTCAACGCGTTCTGCGGTGCGGCACTCGAACAACACGGTGGACGCACGCCGTCGTTCAAGAGCCGACGCATTCTCGATCTGCTGGGCAACAATGCACCCGACCCCCACGGGCCGCTGCACACCTCGTTCCTGCGCATGATCGACTTTATCGCCGGGATGACCGACAGCTACGCCAGCGACATGGCGCTGGAAATGACCGGGCGCTCCAGCCACTGACGGAGCATCTTCCTCAACCGGGTCAGCGCGACTGCCCGGTTGAGTGCCTGATCCAATAAAGCGGCTCTGCGGTATTCAATGACCGCGCAGACCAAACGTAATCCGTTAACTTCAAAACAACAGAGACAAACGCTGTTTCTTCAATACTCTACAAGCAACTTAAAACATTCAGATAAACAAATACTCTAAACACCTCCTTACGCGACATTGAGTTTGGTCGTAGTCAATTTCCCTTTAGTGTGTAGGACTTATCCTATATTGCTGCTAGAGCCATGTGAGTTCATGCGGCCGCTCATTTATCTGAGCTAAGGTGCGCGCTTTATTCGCGCACGTATGGGATTTGATTATGAACTCCGTTTTTATTGTCGATGATCACCCCGTCATCCGACTTGCCGTTCGAATGCTGCTCGAGCATGAAGGTTATAGGGTCGTCGGCGAAACCGATAATGGGGTCGATGCCATGCAGATGGTTCGCGAATGCATGCCCGACCTGATCATCCTCGATATCAGCATCCCCAAGCTCGACGGTCTGGAAGTCCTCGCCCGTTTCAACGCCATGGGCACTCCGCTCAAGACCCTGGTACTGACGGCGCAATGCCCGACACTGTTCGGTATTCGCTGCATGCAATCCGGCGCGTCCGGTTATGTGTGCAAGGAAGAAGACTTGAGTGAACTGGTCAGCGCCATAAAAGCGGTACTTTCCGGTTACAACTATTTCCCAAGTCAGGCATTGAATCCGGTACGCAGTGACGATGTACGTTACGCCGAACTGGAATTATTCAAAGCCGTGAATGACCGCGAACTCATGGTCCTGCAGTTATTTGCACAGGGGCGGACCAACAAGGAAATTGCCAAAGGCATGTTTCTCAGTAACAAAACCGTCAGCACTTACAAAAAACGCTTGATGCAGAAACTGAAAGCCAGATCCCTGGTGGAACTTATCGAGATGGCCAAACGCAACGCGCTAGTGTGAGAGCCTGAATGCCCAGTCGTTTGAAGATCTATCTCGTCATATTGTGTGCGAGCCTGTGCCTGACTTCTCAGGCCTATGCCGACCTCGTCACAGCGCAAGATTATGTGCTGCGCAGCCGTTCGAGCCACGAAGCGCTGTCCATTTCTCTGCAGCCCGCGCAACGGCAATGGTTACAGACTCGCAGCGAACTGAGACTGGGCACCTCCGCACCGGATTATCCGCCGTTCGACATGACCGCCAGCGGCCGCGATTACGAAGGTTTTACCGCCGACTACGCCGGCCTCCTCGCACAGGCTGTCGGTTTACCAATCCGGGTCAAGCGCTTTGCCTCACGGGAAGCCGCCTTGCGCGCACTGATAGCCGGACAGGTCGATATGCTCGGTACGGCCAACGGTTTCGAGGCGAGTAATCCGGACATCCTGCTATCAACCCCCTATGCCATCGATCAGCCGGTACTGGTCACCCGTGAAGACGAGACCCGTACGCTCACCGAGGGCCTGGCCGGTCTGCGCCTGAGCATGGTCTATCACTATCTGCCGCAGGAGGAAGTCAAGGCGCTGTACCCCAAGGCCATCCTGACGTCCTACCCTTCCTATCAAAACGCAATCAATGCGGTGGCTTTCGATCAGGCCGACGTGTTTCTGGGCGATACCATCTCCACCCACTACATGATCAACAAGGGCTATCTGAACAACATTCGCATGGCCAATTTCGGCAAACAGGAAGCCCACGGTTTCAGCTTCGCCGTGCACACCGACAATCCGCAACTGCTCGCGATCATCAACACCGCGCTCCAGGCCATACCGGCCAGTGAACGCGACCGCATCGCCAAGCGCTGGAGCGCTGGCAGCGACATCCTGCTGACCGACCAGAAGCTGCAATTGACCCACCATGAAGAGCAGTGGCTCAAACAGCATCCGGTGCTGCGCGTCGTCGTCAACGAGGCTTTCGCGCCGCTGACGTTCTTCGACAGCGACGGCAATCTGCGTGGCATCACCGCTGACCTGCTCGAACTGCTGCGCCTGCGCACCGGCATGCGCTTCGAACTGGTGCGCAGCCGCAGCGACGGCGACATGGTCGAGCAGATCAATCAGCACCGGGCTGATCTGATCGCGGCGTTGCTACCCAGCCCGCAACGGGAAAAGACCCTGCAATTCAGCCGTCCCTACCTGGAAAACTCATTCGTCCTGCTGACCCGCAAATCCACCGACAGCCCGACGCATCCGACGCAGCTCAAGGACAAATACCTGGCGATTGCCCAGGGCAGTCCCATGGCCGATTACCTGCGCCGCGAGTTCCCCAATATCCACCTGACCGAAACCTCCGACACCTTTGGCGCCGCGACCTTGCTCGCCGAAGGCAAGGCCGATGGCGCCGTCGCTTCGCTGGTGATCGCCAACTATCTGATTTCGTCGCGGATCTTCGAGCATCAGTTGCAGATCACCACCACCCTCGGCACCCGTCAGGCCGCCTTTTCGCTGGCCACGGCCCGCGACAACAGCGAGCTGGGGTCGATCCTCGACAAGGCGCTGCTGAGCATCAGCCCCGAAGAACTGGGGGTGATCAATAGCCGCTGGCGCGGTTTTTCCAATGCGGCGCAAAGCAACTGGCATCACTACCAGCGCCTGTTTTACCAACTGATCGGCGCAGCCTGCCTGCTGCTGTTGCTGTCACTGCTGTGGAATGCCTACATGCGGCGCCAGATCAAGCAACGCCAGGCCGCCGAGCGGGCACTCAACGATCAGTTCGAATTCATGCGTTCACTGGTCAACGGCACGCCTCACCCGATCTATGTGCGCGACCGCCGGGGGCTGCTGCAAAGCTGCAACGACAGTTACCTCGAAGCCTTCAACGCCAAACGCGAAGACGTGATCGGCAAAAGCGTCATGCAAGGCACCCTGAGCAATGCCTTCGAAGCCCAGGCCTTCGAGGCGGATTACCAGCGGGTTGTGGCCGAAGGGACACCGATGGTACTCGACCGACCGCTGCACATCGGTGGCCGGCGTCTGACGATCTACCACTGGATCCTGCCGTACCGCGATTCCAGCGGCGATGTACAAGGGATCATCGGTGGCTGGATCGACATCAGTGAGCGCCGGCAATTGTTCGATGAACTGCGTACGGCCAAGGAACAGGCGGACAACGCCAACCGTGCGAAAAGTACCTTTCTGGCCACCATGAGCCACGAAATCCGTACGCCGATGAATGCCATCATCGGCATGCTCGAATTGACGCTCGAACGCATGACCGATCAGGCTCCGGATCGCTCGTCCATCGAAACCGCCTATTGCTCGGCCAAGGACCTGTTGGGCCTGATCGGCGACATCCTTGATATCGCACGGATCGAGTCCGGGCACCTGAGCCTGAGTCCCGAGCGGGTCAATCTGGTGGAAACCGTTTCTTCGGTGGTGAGGATCTTCGACGGTCTGGCCCGGCAGAAAAACCTCGCCCTGCCCCTGACCCTCACTCCCCCGGGCCTCAATGTCGACGTGCAGCTCGATCCGTTGCGCTTCAAGCAGATCCTGTCGAACCTGATCAGCAACGCCATCAAATTCACCGAGTCCGGGCAGGTCCGGGTCAATCTGGACGTGGTGCCCGATGGCGCGGGCCAGTGTTCGCTGATTCAATTGACGATCCAGGACACCGGGGTCGGCATCAGCATCGAAGATCAACAGCGCCTGTTCAAACCGTTCGCCCAGGCTGACAGTGGCCGACAGCCCGCGCGCAGCGGCGCGGGTCTGGGGTTGGTGATCAGTCGCAACCTCTGTGAAATGATGGGCGGTCAGCTGCAATTGAGCAGTCAGCCCGGGATCGGCACTCAGGTCTGCCTGTCGCTGCCGCTGCAAACGCTGCCGTGCAAGGTCGCCGCGACGAAAACCGCGCCACCGATCCACGCCGCGGGTACGCCGCTGAACATCCTCGTGGTCGACGACCATCCCGCCAATCGTCTGCTGATGTGCCAGCAACTGGAGTTCCTCGGGCACCGCTTCAGCCTTGCCGAAGAGGGGCGAAGCGGATTCGAGAAGTGGCAGCGCGGCGCATTCGATCTGGTCATCGCCGACTGCAATATGCCAGTGATGAACGGCTACGAACTGACCGAGGCCATCCGCCAGCACGAACAAAGTACCGGGCGTGCTCCTTGTACCGTGCTGGGCTTCACAGCCAATGCGCAACCCGAGGAAGTGCAGCGCTGCAAACAGGCCGGCATGAATGACTGCCTGTTCAAACCCCTGAGCCTCAGTGCGCTGAGCCAGTGGGTCAACGGCCTGCAACCGGCAACGCCTGAACCTGCGTTCAATCTCGAGGGTTTGAATCAATTGACGGGCGGCAACCCGCTTCAGGCCCAACGCCTGCTCACGCAATTGCTCAAGAGCAGCCGCCTCGATCGCGAGGAGCTGCTGGCCCTGGCGCCGCACAATGATCGCGAGGCATTGGCGGCGGTGGCGCACAAGATCAAGGGCGCCGCCCGAATCGCCCAGGCTTCGCGTCTGATCGTGCGCTGCGATGCCCTGGAACAGGCCTGCCTGCAGACCACGTCTGTGGCGGCCATCGTGCGCTGCATCGAGGCCACCGACGCGGCGATGGTCGAACTGGAGCAGGCGCTGCAGCAACAATTGGAACCGTTCGCAGAAAGCACAATGACCGAGCCTTAACTATGCTTGGGCGCTGAGCAGTGTGTTTACTTCAATGGAGAGTCAGCAATGCCCAGCCCACTGCGCCCGGATCAACGCCGGTTCCCGTTGCACGTGCACATCAGCGTCATGTTCACGTTTCTGCTGTTGCTGACCGGCGTGGTACTGGGACTGTTCAATTATCGCCAGACCACCCGAATCATCCTGTCGAGCAGCGAGAACCTGTTCAATCGCATCGAACAGGACGTGCGCCTCGACCTGCATTCAACGTATGAACCGATCCGTCATCTGCTGAGCCTGCTGGCCGACAACCAGGCAGCCGGGGCCTCGAACCTGCAACAGCGTCTGGCGCTGCTCAAGCCGTTCAGTCAATCACTCAAGGACAATACCGATCTCGCTTCGCTGTATCTGGGCTACGGCAACGGCGACTTCTTCATGGTCCGGCCGTTGCGTACCAGCGCCCTGAAAACCCTGCTCAAGGCGCCGCCGGACGCGGCCTATCAGGTCTGGAGCATCGAGCACGACGCCAGCGGCATCGCGTCGTCGCAGTCACTGTTCTTCGACCAGGCGCTGATGCCTGTCGGGCGCCAGGACAATCCCGACGACCGCTACGATCCGCGCACCCGCAACTGGTACATCAACGCCCTGCAGCAGGGCGATCAGATCACCACCGAACCCTATGTGTTTTTCTCCACGCACAACGTGGGCACCACCCTGGCCCGACGCAGCAGCGCAACCAGTGTGATCGGTGCCGACCTGACGCTGGAAGCACTCTCGGCCACCTTGCTCAAACACGTGGTCACCCCGTCTACCGAAATCGTGTTGTTCGATGCCGATGGCAATGCGGTGGCCTATCCGGACAGCCGCCGGCTGATTGTTGACGACAGCAGCGCGCACCTGGCCAAGGCTGCCGACCTGAGCCCGAACCTGCACGCGTTGCTGTCCACCACGCATCAGGGCAAACGGCTCGACGTCGATGGACGCCACTGGATCTTCGCCCGCAGCAATCTGCAAGAGGGCGGTCCGAGAGGACTGCAGATGGCCCTGCTGGTGCCGGAGGACGAGTTGCTGGCCGACGCCTACCGCATGCGCTGGCAAGGTGCACTGATCACCCTCGCGACCTTGCTGCTGTGTCTGCCGCTGGGTTGGCTGACCTCGCGGATTCTGGTCAAGCCGTTGCATGCGCTGGTCAAGGAAGCCGATGCGATTCGCAGCTTCGATTTCAACTTTCCGGTTACCCGTCGCTCGCCGGTTCTGGAGGTTGATCAGTTGAGCCTGTCGATGGCCCGCATGAAGGAAACACTCGCCAGTTTCTTCCGCATCACCGACAGCCTGTGCGCCGAAACCCGCTTTGCCCCGTTGCTGCAACGGGTGCTGTTCGAAACGGTGCAGATCGCCCAGGCGCAAGCGGGGTTGATCTATCTGCGCGAAAACGATGGCAACCGAATGGAGCCTTACGGACTGGTAATTGATGGCGTCTCGCAGGAACCCGGCGAGTTCGCTGTGCTGGGCCGGGATCTTCTGGCCGATCAAGGGCCGGCGTGGTTCCAGCAACTGATCACCGCTGACAACGTGGTCAGCAGCCTTGGCTTTGAACAGGCCGGGGACTTGCAGAAAGTCTTGTTGGCCATGCAGTCGCCGCGCATCCACCTGATCGGTATCCGCCTGCGCAACCGCCACAACGAAACCATCGGCCTGCTGCTTCTGCTGATCAACGACAGCGGCAGCGCTCAGGACCTGGAAAAACTGCGCCCGGACCGCATCGCCTTCCTGCAAGCAGTCTCCGGCGCGGCGGCGGTGAGTATCGAAAGCCAGCGCCTGCAAGCGAAGCAGAAGCAGTTGCTCGATGCGTTCATCCAGTTGCTGGCCGGCGCCATCGACGCCAAGAGCCCGTACACCGGTGGCCACTGTCAGCGCGTGCCGGAACTGACCCTGATGCTCGCGCAGGCCGCGGCCGCCAGTCAGGCGCCGGCGTTCCAGAGCTATCAGCCCACCGAAGACGAATGGGAAGCCCTGCACATCGCGGCCTGGCTGCACGATTGCGGCAAGGTCACGACGCCGGAATATGTCGTCGACAAGGCCACCAAACTGGAAACCCTCAACGATCGCATCCACGAAATCCGCACGCGTTTCGAGGTGCTCAAGCGCGATGCCTGGATCAGTTACTGGCAGGCACTGTCGCTGAGCGGCAACGAGGCGCAACTGAGCGCCCTGCGTGACGCCACGTTGGCTGAACTGGACGACGACTTTGCCTTTGTTGCCCGTTGCAATCTGGGCGGCGAGGCCATGGCGCCAGCCGATCTGCAGCGTCTTGAGCGCATTGCCGAGCGACGCTGGACGCGCACCCTCGATGATCGACTGGGGGTGTCATGGGAGGAAAACCGCCGTCAGGCGCAAACGCCGGTTGCGAATCTGCCGGTCAGCGAGGCACTGCTGGCGGACAAACCCGAACACCTGATCAAGCGCGCCGACAGCGAACTGATTCCGGAAGACAACCCGTGGGGGTTCAAACTGGATGTGCCGCGCTACAAATACAATCGCGGCGAACTCTACAACCTGAGCATTGCCCGGGGCACGCTGACCCGTGAGGAGCGCTACATCATCAATCACCACATGGTGCAGACGATCCTGATGCTCAGCCACCTGCCTTTCCCCGGACATCTGGGCAGCGTTGCGGAAATTGCCGGTGGTCATCACGAAAAAATGGACGGCAGCGGCTACCCCAAACGCCTGAAGCGCGACGACATGAGCCTGCCGGCGAGGATGATGGCGATTGCCGATATTTTCGAGGCGCTGACAGCGGCGGATCGGCCGTACAAGAAAGCCAAATCCTTGAGTGAAGCCTTGGGGATCATGGCCACCATGTCCCGCGAGGCGCACATCGACCCCGAGCTGTTTGCGTTGTTCATCAACGACGGGGTGTACATGCAGTACGCCGCGCGGTTTCTCGATCCGCGACAGATCGATGCGGTGGACTCGGCCAGCCTGCTGCGCAAGGCTGGCCTGAGCGCCTGATCAGCAGTCGGTCAGACGCAGGAAGATCGACGCCAGTTGCTCGATACCGGCCTGATCGTCCGCGCCGAAACGCGCGAGTTTCGGGCTGTCGAGATCGAGTACGCCAATCAACCGACCGTCCTTGACCAGCGGCACCACCAGTTCGCTGTTGGAGGCGCTGTCGCAAGCGATATGACCGGGGAACGCATGCACGTCTTCAACGCGCTGGGTTTGCCGACTGGCCGCTGCCGCACCACACACACCGCGCCCGAACGGAATGCGCACGCAGGCGATCTGGCCCTGGAACGGACCCAGCACCAGTTCTTCGTTGCGATTGAGGTAGAAACCGGCCCAGTTCAAATCATCGAGCTGGTTGAACAGAAACGCCGAAAACTGCGCGGCGTTGGCGATGAAATCGCGCTCATCCGCCAGCAGCGATTCCAGTTGTGCGGCCAACAGGCCATAGCCTTCGAGCCCCTGGCCGCTTTGTTGCAAATCAATCATGCCTTGTGCTCCAGCAATTTCAGTCCCACCCAGTAACGGGCGAATTGGTACGCGCAACGTCCGTTGCGATTGCCGCGCCCGGTTGCCCAGCGCACGGCGAGGATGTCCAGCTCTTCATCGCGCTGCCAGTTCAAGCCAGCCTTGGCGGCCAACTGGCCGATCCAGTGTTCGACGACGTTGAGGAAGTGTTCCTGGGTAAACGGATAAAACGACAGCCACAGACCGAAACGGTCTGAGAGCGCGATCTTGTCTTCCACCGCCTCACTCGGATGCAGTTCGCCGTCGACGCGTTTCCAGTTTTCGTTGTCACTTTCCTTTTCCGGCACCAGATGGCGGCGGTTGGAAGTGGCGTACAGCAAGACGTTGTCCGGTGCCTGCTCGAGCGAGCCGTCGAGCACGCTTTTCAGCACGCGGTAGTCGCCTTCACCGGATTCGAATGACAGATCATCGCAAAACAGCACGAAGCGCTGCGGCAGTTTGGCGATCTGCTCGACCACGCGCGGCAGGTCGGCCAGATGGTCACGCTCGATCTCGATCAAACGCAGACCGGCACTGGCGTGTTCGGCCAGCAGCGCACGCACCAGCGACGATTTACCGGTGCCGCGCGAGCCCCAGAGCAGCGCGTGGTTGGCCGGCATGCCGTCGAGAAACTGTTGCGTGTTGCGCCCCAGTTGCTCCAACTGACGATCAACGCCGATCAGGTCGGACAGGCGCATGTCGAGGCTGACTTCCAGCGGCAGCAAATACCCGCTGCGCCCGTCACGCTGCCAGCGCGCCGCGAGGCATGTTTCCCAGTCGATCACCGGGCGCGGCGCCGGCAACAAGGGTTCGATCCGCGCCAGAACCGACTCGGCGCGCTCAAGAAAAGCATTTAATCGGGAATCCACGTCTTCTCCTCGGGCACGTTCAAAGCAATGATGGTGCTTCAGCGACGACAATCAGATCAACAACCCCCGCTCAGGCCTTGTTACAAGGCGATTCGGGAACCTCGGTATCCATACATGATCGACTATGCTTGAGCAGCGAAGGGAAACGGAAGTGGTTCAACACCCTATGGATATCAAATTCACCCACCGGCTGTCTTACAAGCAAGCCAGATTCACTGTGCTGGTCGGGTTCATTCTGGGCACGCTGCTCAGCCTGCTGCAAATCGGCATCGATTATGCCAGTGAAGACGCCTCCATCAACCGTGAAATCCTGTCTTTGCTGGAAATCAGCCACAATCCGGCATCGCGCATCGCCTACAACATCGACGCGGAACTGGCGCAGGAACTGACCCTGGGCCTGTTGCGTTCGCCGGCGATCATCTCGGCGCAAATGACCGACAACAACGGTAACGTCCTGGCCAACGTCAAACGCCCGGAACTGCAAAGCGGTTATCGGGTGATCAGCGATTTCCTGTTCGGCGCCAAACGCCAGTTCGAAGACCGCCTGTACCTCGACCACCTGCCCAACGAATCGCTGGGCACGCTGAGTCTGGAAGTCGACACCTACGCGTTCGGCAGCCGGTTCCTGCGCCGCGCCGAAGTCACCCTGCTCAACGGTTTTGCGCGCAGCCTGATCCTCACCGGCATCCTGCTGGCGCTGTTCTATGTGATGCTGACCAAGCCACTGGTGCGTCTGATCCGTGAGCTCAGCGCGCGCGACGCACGCAGCGCAGAACCGACGACTCTGGAATGCCCGGCCGGCCACGCCAACGACGAGATCGGCGTGCTGGTCAAAGTCGCCAACCAGCAGTTCGACAACATCGCCACGGAAATCCAGCAACGCCGCAACGCCGAAAACCGCCTGACCGATTACCTCGGACAACTGGAACACATCGTCTCGGCCCGTACCGCCGAGCTCAAGGCCATCAACACCCGGCTCAGCCAGTCCAACGAGGAACTGGAGGTGGCCCGCAGCACCGCACTGGACATGGCCGAAGCGCGCTCGGCATTCCTTGCCAACATGAGCCACGAGATCCGCACCCCGCTCAACGGCCTGCTGGGGATGATCGCCCTGTCCCTCGACGGGCCACTGAATGCCGAGCAGCAGCAACAGCTGTCGATTGCCCACGACTCGGGCAAGGTGCTGGTGGAACTGCTCAACGATATTCTCGACCTGTCCAAGTTCGATGCGGGGCAACTGGAGCTGGAACACATCCCGTTCGACCTCGGCTCGCTGATCGAGGACACCGCCAACCTGCTGTCGCAGAACGCGGCACCCAGCGTCGAACTGACGTGCCTGATCGACCCGCACTTCCCCGCGCTGGTGCTGGGGGATCCAACCCGGGTACGGCAGATTGTCAGCAACCTGCTGTCCAATGCCCTGAAGTTCACCCGGTTCGGCCGGGTCGATGTGCGTCTGTCAGCGCATAACGACGGGGTGCGCATCGAGGTCTGCGACACCGGCATCGGCATCGCCCAGGAAGCCCAGGTGAAGATCTTCCAGCCGTTCACCCAGGCCGGTGCCGGCATCACCCGCCAGTACGGCGGCACCGGCCTCGGCCTGGCGCTGACCTACAATCTGTGTGAAGCCATGCAAGGCCGATTGACCATCAGTTCCGAGGCCGGTTTCGGCAGTCAGTTCTGTGCCGACCTGCCGTTGCCGTGCCACACCCGGGCGGTGATGCCGCCGCCGTTGCAGGGCAAGGTTCTGGCGATCACCGCTGCCAGCAGCGGCCTGGCGGAACTGCTCAAGACGCTGTTGCCAGTGTGGGGCGTGACCTATGAACAGCGCACCATGGACGATCCGCTGCTGGGCCTGTCTCCCGACCTGGTGATCACCGACTGCCCGGAATGCCTGTTCAGCCTGCGCCCGACGCTCAGCACGCCGATCCTGGTGGTGACCGCTTATGGCAGCTTCATGCCCAGCGAAGAAGCCGCAGCGCTGGCGCCATTGCAGCAACAGGCCCGACCGCTGGCGCGCAACGCGCTGTATCAGATCCTGCGGCGCATTCTGCTGGCCGACATCACCACGATCAACGATGCGCGCCTCGAGAGCGTGCCCGTACAACGGCGCGGACGGGTACTGCTGGTGGAGGACAATCCGGTCAACCAGTTGGTGGCCAAGGGCATGCTCGGCAAGCTCGGTTGCGATGTGGTGGTCGCCGCTCACGGCGCCGAGGCGCTCGATCAACTGGAGCACGATGAATTCGATCTGGTGCTGATGGACTGCAACATGCCGGTGATGGACGGCTACGAAGCGAGCCGGCAGATCCGCCAGAGCGGGCGCTGGCCACACCTGCCGATCGTCGCACTGACCGCCAACGCCATGTCCGAAGAACGCGAACGCTGCCGTGCGGCCGGCATGAGCGATTACCTGGCCAAGCCGTTCCGCCGCGAAGAGCTGGCGGCGGTGCTCGACCAGTGGATTCCGACTACGTCAGTGCTTTGATCTGCCCCAACAGGTGATCGAGGCCGTTGCGCAAATCGTTGAGTCGATCGAGATCCACCCCGCTGTCGCACAACAACCGGGCCTTGAGTGGCCCGACCTGCTCGCGCAGCGACTGACCTTGGGTGGTCAGGCTCAGATGCACTTCACGCTCGTCGCGCGCCGAACGCTGGCGCTGCACCCACTGCAATTGCTCAAGACGCTTGAGCAACGGCGTCAGGGTGCCGGAGTCCAGCGCCAGCCGCTCGCCCAAGGCCTTGACCGTCGGTTGCTCCGGCGCTTTGTCCTGCCACTCCCACAGCACCAGCATCGCCAGGTACTGCGGGTACGTCAGGCCAAGCTGATCGAGCATCGGCTTGTAAGCGCGAATCACCGCCCGGGACGCGGCATACAACTTGAAGCACAACTGACTGTCGAGCTTCAGCGAATCGTCGGGCAGGCTGTTCATTTGAGCAGGGCTTCGATCTCGCCGCTCATGTCCTGCGGCTTGGTGGTCGGGGCGAAACGCTTGACCAGTTGCCCATCCTTGCCGATCAGGAACTTGGTGAAGTTCCACTTGATGCCCTCGGAGCCGAGCAGACCCGGAGCGCGCTTTTTCAACTGTACGAACAGTGGATGCGCATCAGAACCGTTGACGTCGATCTTCTTGAACAGCGGGAAACTCACGCCGTAGTTCAGCTCACAGAACTCGCTGATCGCGCCCTCGTTGCCCGGCTCCTGCTTGCCGAACTGATTGCACGGAAACCCCAGCACCACCAGGCCCTGATCCTTGTAGGTCTGCCACAGCTCTTCCAGGCCTTTGTATTGCGGGGTGAAGCCGCATTTGCTGGCGGTATTGACCACCAGAACGGCCTTGCCGGCGAAATCGGACAGGGTCTTTTGCTCACCCTTGATGGTGGTGACAGGGATATTCAGCAGGTTGTCGCTCATGAGACGGCTCCACGGGTTATCGGCAAAGGCCAAACATAGCGAGCAATTAAATTGTGTGCAATTTAATTATCCGAAAGGCGACCCGCAGGTCGCCCGTTCGATTACTCGCGCGGCTCGAGATTCAGGCACACCGAGTTGATGCAATAACGCAGGCCGGTCGGTGGCGGACCATCGGGGAACACGTGGCCCAGATGCGCATCGCAGCGGGCGCATTTGACCTCGGTGCGGATCATGCCGTGGCTGGTATCGCGGATTTCGGTCATGGCGCTTTCGCCGATCGGCGCGTAGAAGCTCGGCCAGCCGCAGCCGGAATCGAATTTGGTCGTGGAGTCGAACAGCGGCTCGTTGCAGCAGACGCAGTGATAGACGCCGTCAGTCTTGGTGGCGTTGTATTTGCCGGAGAACGGCCGTTCGGTCGCACTGAGCCGGCACACGTTGTACTGCTCGGGGTCGAGCATCGCACGCCATTCTTCCAGGGTTTTTTCCAACTTTTCCATCATCACACCTCAGCGGCTGAAAAAGCCCGATCTGTACCTTTTCCACGGATCGGGTGGCACGTATGATTGCGCCTCGTCACACGCCAGTCTGGCAGCCAGACCGGGCGCATTCAAACGGATTCTCGGCGCCACGGCGCAAGACTCCGCCTGTGCGAAGACGCAGGAATCCCAGTACGGTTGGCCATTCGCCGTCTGGATCGTTCATTTTCGGGATCACATCGCCATGCAGTTCAGCAAATCGAACAAGCTCGCCAACGTCTGCTACGACATTCGCGGCCCGGTGCTCAAGCACGCCAAACGTCTGGAAGAGGAAGGCCAGCGCATCCTCAAGCTGAACATCGGCAACCCGGCACCGTTTGGTTTCGAGGCGCCGGACGAAATTCTCCAGGATGTGATCCGCAACCTGCCGACGGCCCAGGGCTACAGTGACTCCAAAGGCCTGTTCAGCGCACGTAAAGCGGTGATGCAGTACTACCAGCAAAAAAATGTCGAAGGTGTCGGCATCGAAGACATCTACCTGGGCAACGGCGTGTCCGAGCTGATCGTGATGTCGCTGCAGGCACTGCTCAACAACGGCGACGAAGTGCTGGTGCCGGCCCCGGACTACCCGCTGTGGACCGCCGCCGTGAGCCTGGCCGGCGGTAATGCCGTGCACTACCTGTGCGACGAGGGGGCCGACTGGTTCCCTGATCTGGCCGACATCAAGGCCAAGATCACCCCGAACACCAAAGCGATGGTGATCATCAACCCAAACAACCCGACCGGCGCGGTGTATTCGAAGGAAGTGCTGCTGGGCATGCTGGAAATCGCCCGCGCGCACAACCTGGTGGTGTTCTCCGACGAGATCTACGACAAGATCCTGTATGACGATGCCGTGCACATCTGCGCCGCTTCGCTGGCGCCGGACCTGCTGTGCCTGACCTTCAACGGTCTGTCGAAATCCTACCGCGTGGCGGGTTTCCGCTCCGGCTGGATCGCCATCTCCGGGCCGAAACACAATGCCCAGAGCTACATTGAAGGCATCGACATGCTGGCCAACATGCGCCTGTGTGCCAACGTACCGAGCCAGCATGCAATCCAGACCGCCCTGGGCGGCTATCAGAGCATCAACGATCTGGTGCTGCCGCAAGGTCGCCTGCTGGAGCAGCGCAACCGCACCTGGGAGTTGCTCAACGACATTCCGGGCGTCAGCTGCGTCAAACCGATGGGCGCGCTGTATGCGTTCCCGCGGATCGACCCGAAAGTCTGCCCGATCCACAACGACGAGAAATTCGTCCTCGACCTGCTGCTCTCCGAGAAGCTGCTGGTGGTGCAAGGCACGGCCTTCAACTGGCCGTGGCCGGATCACTTCCGCGTGGTGACCCTGCCCCGTGTCGATGATCTGGAAATGGCCATCGGCCGCATCGGCAACTTCCTCAAGTCCTACCGCCAGTAACCGGTCGACAGTGCGCAACGTGTCCTGCGTTGCGCGCTGTCTGATTCAGCAACACTTCTGCCCTCCCCGCCTCACTGCGCCTTCTACACTTGCGATTGATATGGCTTACACGCGCCTGACGTAATGGCGGCGGGTGGCGGCCGCCTGTCAGCCCTTTCGGTTTCGGTCGTGGGCAACGACCTGCAGACCCAGGAATCCGCTGTAGGACACAGTTTGAAATAGTCACTCGGTTGAATCACCCGGTGCCGCACCTTATATACCCCGCAGTACGCTACATCTTTAGCTTGAGGAGATTTCTACAACCATGATGCGCATCCTGCTGTTTTTGGCCACTAACCTGGCGGTCGTGCTGATAGCCAGCATCACCCTGAGCCTGTTCGGCTTCAACGGGTTCATGGCGGCCAACGGGGTTGATCTCAACCTCAGTCAGCTGCTGGTTTTCTGTGCGGTCTTTGGTTTCGCCGGTTCGCTGTTCTCGCTGTTCATCTCCAAGTGGATGGCGAAGATGAGTACCAGCACCCAGATCATCACCCAGCCACGCACCCGGCATGAGCAATGGCTGCTGCAAACCGTCGAGCAACTGTCCCGCGAAGCCGGGATCAAGATGCCCGAAGTCGGTATTTTCCCGGCCTACGAGGCCAACGCGTTCGCCACCGGCTGGAACAAGAACGACGCGCTGGTCGCGGTCAGCCAAGGCCTGCTCGAGCGCTTTTCGCCGGATGAAGTGAAAGCCGTGCTGGCCCACGAAATCGGTCACGTGGCCAACGGTGACATGGTCACCCTGGCGCTGATCCAGGGCGTGGTGAACACCTTCGTGATGTTCTTCGCCCGGATCATCGGCAATTTCGTCGACAAGGTGATCTTCAAGAACGAAGAAGGCCAGGGCATTGCCTACTACGTGGCAACGATCTTCGCCGAACTGGTTCTGGGCATCCTCGCCAGCGCCATCGTCATGTGGTTCTCGCGCAAGCGCGAATTCCGTGCCGACGAAGCCGGCGCACGTCTGGCGGGCACCAACGCAATGATCGGCGCACTGCAACGTCTGCGTGCCGAGCAGGGCCTGCCGGTGCACATGCCGGACACCCTGAATGCCTTTGGCATCAACGGTGGCATCAAACAGGGCTTTGCCCGCATGTTCATGAGCCACCCGCCGCTGGAAGAACGTATCGACGCGTTGCGTCGTCGCGGTTGATCGGTTTGACGCAGTAACGAAAAGGCCCGCAGTGATGCGGGCCTTTTTTGTACTCGGGATTATGGATTGCCTGTTCTGGCCTCTTCGGGAGCAAGCCCCCTCCCACAGTGGTTTTTGGTGTATTCGAGATTGTTAGAACACTGACGATCCCTGTGGGAGCTGGCTTGCCAGCGATGAGGCCAGCCCGGCCAATAAAAACCTATCGGCCAGAAACCCGATACACCCGCTCCTCCAACCGCGTCACTCCCGCCTGCAGAAACTTCCAGCTCTCCCCCAGCACATCCTGCTCTTCCAGCATCCGCACCTGCCAGTCACCACCCAGCAAGCGCTGCACCTCATCATCGGCTACTGCAAACGGTGGCCCGGACATTTGCGCCTGATCGTAATCCAGTGTGATCAATAACCCTTGCACGCCCGGCGGCAGGATCTGCTGCAGGTGCGCTGCATAGCGCTCACGCATGGGGGGCGGCAAGGCGATCAGCGCTGCCCGGTCGTACAACGCAGCACAGTCCGCTACATCGTCTGCCGTCAGCGCAAAGAAATCACCGCACCACAGCTCGATGGAGTCCGCGCGATAGACCTTGAACGGCCCTTTGTCGCTGACCTGCGGCGTTACCTGATGCTCGCTGAAAAAGTCCTCGATGGCCTTCTGCGACAACTCGACCCCGAGCACCTGATGGCCGCGCCCTGCCAGCCACAGCAGATCCAGGCTTTTGCCGCACAACGGCACCAGCACCCGCGCGCGGGCCGGGATAGCCAGCGGCGGCCAGTGACGCTGCAGATACGGGTTCACCTCAGGCAGATGAAAGCCGATCTGATTGGATTCCCACTTCTTGTGCCAAAACTCAGGCTGCATGCATCACCCCAAAAAAATCGATCAAAAGGCGTTAAAACTTATATTAGATTTAGATCAATGAACTGACTGAAGATGGGCCATCTTACCGCTCAGGAACCTCTCCATGTTTCCCAGCCTGTTTATCTCCCACGGCTCGCCCATGCTGGCCCTGGAACCCGGTGCCAGTGGCCCGGCTCTGGCGCGTCTGGCGGCCGAACTGCCCCGCCCCAAAGCCATCGTCATCGTTTCTGCGCACTGGGAAAGTCAGGAACTGCTGGTCAGCAGTAATCCGCAACCAGAGACCTGGCACGACTTCGGCGGCTTTCCCCGTGCCCTGTTTGAAGTGCAATATCCGGCACCGGGGGATCCGCAACTGGCGGCCGAAGTTGCCCAATTGCTGAACGCTGCCCATCTGCCGGCACGCCTTGATCCGCAACGACCGTTCGATCATGGCGTGTGGGTGCCGCTGTCGCTGATGTACCCGCAGGCGGATATCCCGGTGGTACAGGTGTCGCTGCCGAGCCGCAGCGGCCCGGCGCTGCAAACCCGTGTCGGACGCGCGTTGGCAAGCCTGCGCGATCAGGGCATTTTGCTGATCGGCTCCGGCAGCATCACCCACAACCTGCGCGAACTGGACTGGCATGCCGGACCGGAAAGCGTCGACCCATGGGCACGGGACTTCCGTGACTGGATGATCGACAAGCTGGCGGCGAACGATGAGGCGGCGCTGCACGATTACCGTCAGCAGGCACCGAACGCCGTACGCAGCCATCCGAGCGATGAGCATTTGCTGCCGTTGTATTTCGCACGCGGTGCGGGGGACGAGTTCAGCGTGGCGCACAGGGGATTCACGATGGGTGCGTTAGGCATGGATATCTATCGCTTCGGATAAACGCAGAATCAAAAGATCGCAGCCTTCGGCAGCTCCTACAGTGGGGAATGAGTACACCCTGTGTAGGAGCTGTCGCAGGCTGCGATCTTTTGATCTTCGATCTTTGCTCTTTCAGACAGGCAAAAAAAATCCCCGAACCAGTCGGGGATTTTTTATGTTCGATCAATCAGCCCGAGGGCGGATCAATCTTCGCGGTAGCGACGCAGTTTCAGCTGCTTGCCAGCGACGCGAGTGTCCTTCAGTTTGGTCAGGAGTTTGTCCAGACCATCTTCCGGCAGCTCGACGAGGCTGAAGCTGTCACGCACCTGGATGCGACCGATCGCTTCGCGGGCCAGACCACCTTCATTGAGGATGGCGCCCAGCAGGTTCTTGGCGGCGATACCGTCACGCGCACCCAGCGCGGTACGGCAACGGGCACGACCTTCGCCCAAAGGCATTGGCGCACGACGCTCGCGGTCACCACGATCAGGACGATCACCGGAACGCTCAGGACGGTCGCCACGCGGTGCGTTGTTCGGCACCAGTGGACGTTCCTTCTCGATCGCGGCCAGGTTCAGCGCTTGACCGTTGGTAGCCTTGCGCAGCAGGGCTGCAGCCAGGGCACGCGGGGTGCAACCGATGTCAGCGGTCAGGCGATCCAGCAGATCACCGTGAGTCGATTCGGCATCAGCGACCAGCGGCGACAGGCTGTTGGTCAGTTTCTTGATGCGTGCATCGAGAACAGCCTGAGCGTCCGGCAGACGCACTTCGGCAACCTTCTGACCGGTTACACGCTCGATCACTTGCAGCATGCGGCGCTCACGTGGAGTCACCAGCAGCAGCGCACGACCTTCGCGACCAGCACGGCCGGTACGGCCGATACGGTGCACGTAGGATTCCGGATCGTACGGCATGTCCACGTTGAATACGTGGGTGATGCGCGGAACGTCCAGACCACGGGCAGCTACGTCGGTCGCGACAACGATGTCCAGACGGCCATCTTTCAGCGAGTCGATGACGCGCTCACGCTGGTTCTGGGCGATGTCACCGTTCAGCGCAGCGGCTTTGTAGCCTTTGGCGTCGAGGGCACTGGCCAGATCCAGGGTCGCTTGCTTGGTGCGCACGAACATGATCAACGCGTCGAAGTCTTCCACTTCCAGCAAGCTGAGAACGGCAGAGGTCTTCTGGTCAGCGTGAACCAACAGGTGAGCCTGTTCGATCGCGGTAACGGTTTGGGTCTTGGTCTGGATCTTGACGTGTTGCGGATCGCGCAGATGGCGTTCGGCAATGGCGCGGATCGACTGCGGCAGGGTAGCCGAGAACAAAACGGTCTGACGGGTCGATGGCAGCGCCTTGAAGATGACTTCCAGGTCATCCATGAAGCCCAGTTTCAACATTTCGTCAGCTTCGTCGAGAACCAGGTGGTTCACGGTCGACAGGACTTTCTCGTCGCGACGCAAGTGGTCACACAGACGACCCGGAGTAGCGACAACAATCTGTGCGCCATTACGGATAGCCTTGAGTTGCGGGCCCATCGGTGCGCCGCCGTAAACGGCGACAACGGTGACGCCAGGCATTTGCTTGGCGTAGGTTTCAAAAGCGGTTGCTACTTGCAGCGCCAACTCTCGGGTTGGCGCCAGGATCAGGGCTTGCGGTTCGCGCTTGGCAGGATCGATGCGGTGCAGAATAGGCAGTGCGAACGCGGCGGTTTTACCGGTACCGGTTTGCGCCTGGCCAATCATGTCCTGGCCGGCCATGATGATCGGGATCGATTGCTGCTGAATCGCCGAAGGCTCTTCGTAGCCGGTCGCTGCGACGGCTGCAAGAATATTCGGGTTAAGATTAAAAGCGGCGAATCCGCCGGTTTCCTGGGTCATGGGTCTGCCTCTAAGTGCATCCGCAAAGACCCATGCTCCAAAGCTGCGCATGCCGTGTTGAGACTCAAGAGTCGCCCTGGCAGCTTTGTCGGCGGGGATTTGCGAAAACGAATGAATGAAAAAAAGAATCGTCCGGGAAGAGCCCGCAATGCGGACGTGCAGCCGAAGCTGACTTCGGGAAATTGCGCTACCTAAACGCGGCCCGGTTAAAGGCCGGCGCGCACTATACCGGATTTTGCCCGAAAAGGGAGCTTTTTTTATCGTCTGAATCGGTGTGTCACCGCTGTGTAACGGGGTTTTGCGGATAATCGTGCGAAGGTCTATTTTTCAAAGGCCCGGCCCTGCGGGCGATGACGCTTAAACGATTCACCGATGTGCGGCATACCGTCGCTGCACCCGCCCTTCCCGCCCGAGGATCTCCCCATGAACCAGCCCTGCCCCGGCCGCGTCAGCCGTGAACGTCGTGGTCATGTCCACTTGATCGGCCTCGACCGAGCCGCCAAGCGCAACGCGTTCGACCTCGATCTGCTCAATGCCCTGAGCCTGGCCTACGGTGAGTTCGAGGCAGACAGCGAGGCGCGGGTGGCCGTGGTGTTCGGGCACGGCGAGCACTTTACCGCCGGCCTGGACCTGCTCAACGCCAGCGCCGCCCTCGCCGAAGGCTGGCAAGTTCCGACCGGCGGTTGCGACCCCTGGGGTGTTTTCGTCGGACCGCGAGTGAGCAAACCGGTGATTGTTGCCGCGCAGGGTTACTGCCTGACCATCGGCATCGAGTTGATGCTGGCTGCCGATATCAACCTGTGTGCGAGCAATACGCGCTTTGCGCAAATGGAAGTGCAGCGTGGGATTTTTCCCTTTGGTGGCGCGACGTTACGTTTTCATCAGGTGGCGGGCTGGGGCAACGCGATGCGTTGGTTGCTGACCGGTGATGAGTTCGATGCGCATGATGCGTTGCGTTTGGGCTTGGTGCAGGAAGTGATGGCCAGCGAGGATTTGCTGCCACGGGCGATCGAACTGGCCGAACGGATTGCTCGCCAGGCACCGTTGGGGGTGCAGGCGACACTGATGTCGGCGCGCCAGGCGCGGTATGAAGGTGAGACAGCGGCGGCGCAGGGGTTGCCGGCGCTGGTGAAGAAGTTGCTGGGGAGTGAGGATGCCAAGGAGGGGATCAGGTCGCTGGTGGAGCGGCGGCCGGGCATCTTCAAAGGGGTCTGAGAAATCTGGTGCTCTTCAGGCCCTCTTCGCGAGCAAGCCCGCTCCCACATTTGGAATGCATTTCAAGTGTGGGAGCGGGCTTGCTCGCGAAGGGGCCATCAATGACAACTCAAGTCGCCGGGCGAATCGCCTTGATCAACGATTGCAACGAATACCCCAACCGCGGCGCCAGCGCTTCGGCCCGGGCGGTCAGCGCCTGCAGGTCCAGCTCCTGATCGAGATCCGCCGGCACAATCAGAATTACGTTGCCCTCCTTCACCGGCAATTCCCAGTAATGCCGGTGATAGAGCCCGCGCAGCAATGCGGCGCCCAACGGTTTGCCATCATCGGTGGCCCATTGGTTGATCACCAGCCAGCCGCCCGGATTCAGACGCTTCTGACAGTCGCCGAGGAAACTCCAGGCCAGATGCCCGACACCCGGCCCCACGTCGGTGTAGAGGTCGACAAAGATCAGATCCGCAGGCTCGGCCGTCGGCAGCAATTCCAGCGCATCGCCGACCCGGATGTACAAGCGCGGATCGTCATCCAGCCCCAGATACTCGATGGCCAGGCGCGGCACGTCCGGCCGCAGTTCGATGGCTTCGACGTCTTCCAGCGGCAGGAACTTGAGGCAGGCCTGGGTCAGCGTGCCGGCACCGAGGCCGAGAAACAGTGCGCTCTCCGGTTGCTCATGACACAGCGCGCCAATCAGCATCGCCCGGGTGTAGTCGTATTCGAGCCAGCTCGGATCGGCGGTGAACACGCAGCTCTGTTCGATGGCATCGCCGAATTCCAGAAAGCGGTAATCGGCCACTTCCAGCACGCGAATCACGCCGAACTCATCCTGTACCTCGGCGAGCAACAGCTCGACGCGCTCCTCAGTCATTTCGTCTCCTGATGGTCACCGGGCGCGGTGACGCGATGACGCCGCTCAGGCGCCGTGGCAAAGCGGCGATTGTCGACGAGGCGCGGGAGCAGGTCACGCACTAATTGCTGCTACCATGGGCATCCCGAGCGTAGAACCGAATTAGAGACTGTGATGAGCCAACCCTGGAGCCCTGACAGCTGGCGCGCCCTGCCGATCCAGCAACAACCCCAATACCCCGACGCCGCGCACCTGCGCCAGGTCGAGCAGACCCTGGCCAGCTATCCGCCGCTGGTGTTTGCCGGTGAAGCACGCGAGCTGCGCCGACAGTTTGCCGAGGTGACTCAGGGCCGGGCGTTCCTGTTGCAGGGCGGCGATTGCGCGGAAAGCTTTGCCGAGTTCTCGGCGGCGAAGATTCGCGACACGTTCAAAGTATTGCTGCAGATGGCGATCGTCATGACCTTCGCCGCCGGTTGCCCGGTGGTCAAGGTCGGGCGCATGGCCGGTCAATTCGCCAAGCCGCGCTCGGCCAACGACGAAACCATCGACGGCGTGACCCTGCCCGCCTACCGTGGCGACATCGTCAACGGCATCGGTTTCGACGAGAAGAGCCGGGTGCCGGATCCGGAGCGCCTGCTGCAGTCCTATCACCAGTCCACCGCCACCCTGAACCTGCTGCGCGCTTTCGCCCAAGGCGGCTTTGCCGACCTGCATCAGGTGCACAAGTGGAACCTGGATTTCATCGCCAACTCGGCGCTGGCCGAAAAATACAGCCACCTCGCCGACCGCATCGATGAAACCCTGGCGTTCATGCGCGCCTGCGGCATGGACAGCTCGCCGCAACTGCGCGAAACCAGTTTCTTCACCGCCCACGAAGCGCTGCTGCTGAATTACGAAGAAGCCTTCGTACGTCGCGACAGCCTGACCAACGATTACTACGATTGCTCGGCGCACATGCTGTGGATCGGCGACCGCACCCGTCAGCTTGACGGCGCCCACGTCGAATTCCTGCGCGGGGTGAACAACCCGATCGGCGTCAAAGTCGGCCCGAGCATGAACCCGGACGACCTGATCCGCCTGATCGACGTGCTCAATCCGGACAACGATCCGGGCCGCCTGAACCTGATCGCGCGGATGGGCGCGAACAAGGTCGGCGATCATCTCCCGGCGCTGATTCGCGCGGTGCAGCGTGAGGGCAAGCAGGTGCTGTGGAGTTCCGACCCGATGCACGGCAACACCATCAAGGCCAGCAGCGGCTACAAGACCCGCGACTTCGCACAGATACTTGGCGAGGTGAAGCAGTTCTTCCAGGTGCACGAAGCCGAAGGCAGCTACGCGGGCGGGATTCACATCGAGATGACCGGGCAGAATGTCACCGAGTGCATCGGTGGTGCGCGGCCGATCACTGAAGACGGGCTGTCGGATCGTTATCACACCCATTGCGACCCGCGGATGAACGCCGATCAGTCGCTGGAACTGGCGTTTTTGATTGCGGAAACCCTGAAGCAGGTTCGGCGTTGAATCAGTCAGGTTTCTAGCGTCTGGCAGGCCGTCTTCGCGAGCAAGCCCGCTCCCACACTGGATTTGTGAACGACGCAGAACCAATGTGGGAGCGGGCTTGCTCGCGAAGGGGCCAGCTCAGTCACTACAGATTTCAATCAATGCCACCCGCAATCGCCCTGCACTCTCGCGCTGACAATTAAGCTGCACCCGCGCAAGCCCCAGCCAATCGGCCATCTGCCGCAAATTCAGCGCCAGCGCCAACATCCCCTGATCATCCAGCCCCGGCTCTTCCTCGTGCACCGCATGCACCGCCAACCGCCCCGACGCCCGCTCGGCGCGCAGATCGACCCGCGCAGCAATCCGCTCGTTGTGCAGGAACGGCAGCACGTAATAACCGTAGACCCGTTTGTCCTGCGGCGTATAAATTTCCAGCCGATAGCGGAAATCAAACAGTCGCTCGGTACGACTGCGCTCCCAGATCAGCGAATCGAACGGCGACAACAGCGCACTGGCGATGACTTTACGCGGGACTTTCGGCTGCGGCAGACAGTAGGCGATCTGTCGCCAGCCGGCGACTTCGCAGGTCTGCAACTGCCCGTCCTCGACCAGCTCCGCCAGACGCGGTCGCGCATCGGCCGGGTTCAAACGGAAGTAATCGCGCAGATCCTTTTCCGTGCCGACGCCGAGTGCCTGGGCCGCGTGCAGCAGGAGACCACGCTGGCCCTCGGCTTCATCCGGCAACGGCTGCTGCAGAATCGGCGCAGGGATGACCCGCTCCGGCAAATCATACAAACGCTCAAAACCGCGGCGCCCGGCCACGGTCACTTCACCGGCGGCGAACAACCATTCCAGCGCATGCTTTTCCGCGCTCCAGTCCCACCACTGACCGGCCTTGTCCTCGCGGGTCGACAGGCTGCCCGCGCCCAACGCGCCCTGCGCTTCGACCGCTGCGATAACCCGACGAATCGTGTCTTGCTGCTCGCGTCCGAACTTCGCCAATTGTTGATAGATGTCCTCGCCACGTTTCGCGCGCTGCATCCGCCAACCCAGCAACGGATACATCGCCAGCGGCAGCAACGATGCTTCGTGGCCCCAGTATTCGAACAGCGTGCGACGGCGCCCCGAGCTCCAGGCGGCCTGGTCGAGCAGAGTGGATGGATATGAACCCAAACGAGAAAAAAGCGGCAAGTAGTGCGAGCGCACCACCGCGTTGACGGAGTCGATCTGCAATAGCCCCAGCCGTTCAATCAGCCGGTTGACGTGCGGCGCCTTGACGGTCAGCGGCTGGCGCCCGTTGAACCCTTGGGCAGCCAGCGCCAGACGTCGCGCCTGTTTGAGGGAAAAGGCCAGAGTCGCGGGCATGAACATCTCCTTGTCTGCTCGCAACCTACCTCAGTCAAAAGGGGTTTGTGTAGCGATACCCTCATCATTTATGCATCGGATCGTCCCAGAACGGCCGGATGGCCTCGTGTTCAACGTCAGCGCGGCTGACCCCGATGTCCTTCAACGCTTCGTCACTCAGACTGGCAAGCAGCTCACGTTCACGGTGCAATTCGTACCAGCGGCTAAACTTGTGCAGCAGATCCGAGATCAGGTGCACCGGCACTCTTTCATCACTGACATAGACTTTTTGACCTTTCATCGTGTTGCCCTCCATGTGGGATGACTAAAGTCTCGCCCCGGAGCTAAGATCAATCCAACGAATGTTTCTGATGCCATGCATCTCGGAGATTGATGAATTGTCGGCCTATCCCAGTATCGATACCGATGTCCTGCGCACCTTCGTCGCAATCGCCGACCAAGGCGGGTTCACCCGCGCTGGCGAGATGGTCAACCGCACGCAATCGGCCGTGAGCATGCAGATGAAGCGTCTGGAAGAAGACGTTCTGCAACGCCAGCTGTTCGAGCGCGATGGCCGCCAGGTACGCCTGACCGCCGAAGGCCAGGTGCTGCTCGGCTATGCGCGGCGCATCCTGAAATTGCACAGCGAAGTGTTCAACACTTTGCGCGAGCCACACATGGTCGGCACCGTGCGCATCGGTACGCCGGACGACTACGTGATGCGGTTTCTGCCGGGAATCCTGTCGCGATTCGCCCAGTTCTATCCGCTGATTCAGATCGAAGTGCATTGCGAGTCCAGCAAACAGCTGTTGCAACGCACCGATCTGGATTTGTCGATCGTCACCCGCGAGCCGGGCAACGAGATCGGCCAGTTGCTGCGCAAGGAGCGATTCGTCTGGGCCGAAGCGCAAAACTTCAGCGCCCACGAGCAGACGCCGCTGCCACTGGCGATGTTCAACAGTGATTGTTTCTGCCGCTTGTGGGCGTGCAATGCGCTGGACGCGATGGGCCGCGACTACCGCATCGCCTACAACAGCACCAGCCTGTCGGCGCTGATGGCGGTGGTGAGCGCGGGTCTGGCGATCACCGCGCAACTGGAGAGCCTGATCACCCCGGACATGCGCATTCTCGGCGCCGCCGAGGACCTGCCATTGCTGCCCGAGGCCAGCATCATGCTGATCCGCAACCTGAACAATCCGTCGCCGATCACCGAATGCCTCGCCGAGCACATCGTCGAAGGCTTCAAACTTTAAAGGCGAGCATCACCGCACACAGCACCAGAAAACCGCAGAACAGCCCGCGCAAGAGCCTTTCCGGCATCGCGTGGGCGATTTTCACGCCCCAACTGATGCTGGCCAGACCGCCGATGGCCAGCGGCAGACCGATCATCCAGTCCACTTCGTGATGCACCGCGTAGGTCACCAGCGTCACGCCGGTGCTCGGCAATGCAAGCGCCAGCGACAGGCCTTGGGCAACCACTTGCGTGGTGCCGAACAGACTGGTCAGCACGGGCGTCGCCACCACGGCCCCGCCAACGCCGAACAAGCCTCCCATGGTCCCCGACGCTGCGCCGAGCACACCCAGCCATGGCCATGAGTAACGCATCTCGGAGGTCACCGCGGTTTTTTTACCGAACATCTTCAGCAGGTTGTACGCCGAGAGCAACACAAGGAACGCGACAAAGCCGATGCGCATGGTTTGCGCATCGATGCCCACCGCCCAGATCGAGCCGATCCACGCAAAGCAGAAGCCCATGACCGCCAGCGGCAGCGCATGGCGCAGTTCGATGCGATTGCGCTGGTGATAACGCCACAGCGCCAGCATCACGTTCGGCACCACCATCACCAGCGCCGTGCCTTGGGCGATCTGTTGATCCAGGCCGAACCACACACCCAGCAGCGGAATGGCGATCAAACCACCGCCGATGCCAAATATCCCGCCCAGTGTGCCCAGGGCCGCGCCAAACAGCAGGTACAACAAAAACTCGATCACAGCGATTTCCTCATCCGTCAGGCGATTCATCCTACGCAGTACAGGCTGGCGGGGAAACGCACAGCAACGCACAATGGCTATGCCAAATTCGCACAAGCATTGAATTCTCATGAATCCCAATCAGTTGACCGATCAGCTCGGCTTATTTCTCGATGTTCTGGAAAGCGGCAGTTTTTCCGCGGTTTCCCGTCGTCATCCGCTGACGCCTTCCGCCATTGCGCGGCGCATTGATAGCCTGGAAAGCGCCGTCGGTAGCCAGTTGTTCATCCGCAGCACCCACGCTGTACGGGCAACCCCGGCCGGGTTGGCGTTTGCCGAGCGGGCGCGACGTATCGTCAGCGAACTGCAACTGGCCCGTGCCGAAGCGGTGTCGTTGAGCAGTGCGCCGGAAGGCTTGATCCGCATCGATGCCCCCGCTGCGTTCGGTCGCCGCCATCTCGCGCCGGTCATCGCCGACTTTCTGGTGCTGTACCCGGGGCTGGATGTGCAGTTGCACCTGATCGACAGCTTCATCGACATGCACGGCTCGAATCTGGGAAAAGTTGATCTGGTGCTGCGCGCCGGGCAAATGGCCGATACGCGGCTGGTCGCCACCCCGCTGGCGAGCATGGTGCGCATCGCCTGCGCCAGCCCCGACTACCTCAAACGCCGTGGCGCGCCGAGCCATCCTGCGCAGTTGAGCGAACACGACGGACTGGATTGGGAAGGCCTCGCCCCGCCCTTCGCCTGGCGCTTCGAGCTGGACGGGCAAATGCAACTGCATCGCCCCTCACGAATCCGCATGAGCGCCAACAATGCCGAAGCCCTGGTGTGCGGCGCACTGGCCGGGCTGGGCATCGCGCATTTGCCGACCTGGCTGGCCAGTGAGTACCTGCTGCGCGGAGAGTTGCTGCCGCTGTTCTGCGAGACCGGCCTGCCACAACCGGAAACCACCGGTATCTATGCGCTGCGCATGGAACAGCAAACCAACTCGCGCAGCCGTTTGCTTCTGGAATATCTCAAGACCCGTTTCAGCCCGGTGCCGCCGTGGGATCTGGCGCTACAGCGAGAGCTGGGCCGGCACTAGATTCTGGATAATTATCTGGCGCATTAAACATTCGGGCGCTAGATTCAAGCCCATCATCGAACAAGGCGTTGCCATGACCACCGAACGCGACACCCCCGACAACTGCGATCACCTGCTGCTGGATAACCAGGCCTGCTTCGCCCTGCACTCCACTTCGCTGATGATGACCAAGGTCTACAAGCCCCTGCTGCAAGCGCTGGGCCTGACCTACCCGCAGTATCTGGCGATGATGGTGCTGTGGGAAAAGGACGGTTTGACCGTGGGCGAAATCAGCACACGGTTGCTGACCGATCCAGGCTCGCTGACGCCGTTGCTCAAGCGTCTGGAAGGCGAAGGTCTGCTCAGTCGAACCCGCAGCCGTGAAGACGAACGGGTGGTGATCGTCGAACTGACCGCGCAGGGCCGCGCTCTTCGTGAGCAAGCCAAAAGTGTTCCGCAGTGCATCCTCGGCGCCAGTGGTTTTACCGTCGAGCGCCTGCAAAATTTGCAAGCGGAACTGCAAGTGCTGCGCAGTCATCTGCAAGACAGCCTGACCGGATAACAGCGCTGCCCCCCTTGTAGGAGTGAGCCTGCTCGCGATAGCGGTGGTTCAGTCAGCTTGCGTATTGCCTGTCCCACCGCTATCGCGAGCAGGCTCACTCCTACAAAGGATCGGTTCACCAGGAAAATATTCTTCAGCCCCCGCCGCCCCCCACATCCGCTCTAAATCTTCACTTTCAAGCTGATCGACAGTGCCTTTAAAGGACCGAGATTCAGCTTTCTCAAAAATTATCTTGCGCGCTAAACATTAGCGAGCTACATTCACCTCGCACTTACTTAGCGCGCAAACAATTAGCGCAAATAAAAAAACTCGACGAGGCTCACACCATGCAAACTCTCTACACCGCAATCGCAACCTCCACCGGCGGCCGTGATGGTCGTGCGATCTCCAGCGACAACATCCTCGACGTCAAACTCGCTACCCCGAAAGAACTCGGCGGTGCTGGTGGTGCAGCGACCAACCCTGAGCAACTGTTCGCTGCCGGCTATTCGGCCTGCTTCATCGGCGCACTGAAATTCGTTGCCAGCCAGACCAAACGCAAAATCCCCGACGACGCCTCGATCACCGCCCACGTCGGTATCGGCCAGATCCCTGGCGGTTTCGGTCTCGATATCGATCTGCACATCAGCCTGCCAGGCCTGGAGCAAGCGGATGCACAGAGCCTGGTCGAAGCGGCGCACCAGGTCTGCCCGTACTCCAACGCCACTCGCGGCAATGTTGAAGTGCGTCTGCACACCACCGTTTGAGAACAACACCAAACCACTGTGGGAGCGGGCTTGCTCGCGAACAGGCCCGATCAGACAACCTGTTCGTTGAATGACACACCGAATTCGCGAGCAAGCCCGCTCCCACAGGGTTCAGCGGTAAACGTGAAATCGCAGGCACAAAAAAGCCCGACTCAATGGTCGTAATGCTGTTCACTTAAGTGGAGCAGCCTTACGATCCACAGGAAACCGGGTCTTTGAAATTTTCACCGTCCTAGGTCTTGAAGGCCTTGGGCGGTGATCCAGAAACAATCCTCCAATACCTGCCCTCAACTCTGATAGCCGCCTCCCTGTCGCTGAAATCGGATTGGCTGCTGCCATTACGATCAGTTGGACCGCGATGTACTGACAGGCTGGTTTGAAGCGGATGTCCGAAGGGAGGCGACCCAATGCAACTGCCGCTTGACTGGCTTCCCGACGAACCACGTTGTAAGCCAGCAACAGTCCCCAGACTTCCTGATAGATCAAGTCGACTTTTTTGCTACGCAAGGTCACTGCGTTCTGCTGCATTGAGCTTTTGATGTCTCTGAAGCCTAACTCGATTTCCCAGCGTTCCTGATAAAGCCGGGCAACGGCTTCGGTGCTGTAGGTGCTCGCCGGCAGTGACGTCATGACTGTCTTGAGTTTGCCTTGAATTTCATAGCTGACTTCGCGGGCCTCCCAATGTGTTGAGAGGGCCGGATTTCGGGCTCTGGCTTGCGGTGAGACCTTCATGCGCACCAGGCGATCATGCGGGTTGTAACGAGCCACTTCCTCACAAACCGTGCCTTTTTTGGCTGGAATCAACCAGTGCCGATGTGTACCGGCTTTATTCAGATTCGACAGTAGTTCGGCACCCCAGAACCCTTTATCGAATAACGTCACCGAGTGATCGGGAACCTGCTGCAAAAACTCGTCGGCCAAGCGCATTTCACTGCGTCGGTAAGGGCTCAATTGGGCATCCAGGATTACGTGCGAACGCACATTCATCAACGCCACCAAGCGCAGCATGGGGAACGGAGTCTGGCGCTCGGTCCGGGTGTTTCCCGACCCGAAATGATCTCGAAGTTCGGGCGTATCCGGAGTACGCAAAAGCGCACCGTCCACTGCAAACACTTGCAGGCCCTGCCAAGCATCATCGGTATAACGCTCCGCGCCCCATTGATGACCTGTCTTGCGAAATAACCATTCAACAGGATCGGCACCGAGCCGCTTACGCGCTTCGGTTACACCGCTTCGTGCTAATAGCTGGTCAGAGGCCAGCCCTTGGGCACAAATGTTCAAACGCCTGGCCACTTCGTGGACCGGCTCGTCACGAAACAGCGCCATGCCGAGTACCAGCCAAAGCACTTGATCGGCGGGCAAGCGACGTCGGCGAATGGTCGCCTGACTGGAGAGATCCAGTGCAGACGCTACCCACTCAACCGGAATATGTTGGGTAAAGGTACTCAGATCGCAGAAGTTAAAAAGATCGCCAAGGTCGAGCAGGTCTTGCTGAACAGACATAAAAAATCCGATGCCAGAGGTCTGGCATCGGATTTTCAAGTAAGCCCTGCTGAGACTCAAATGCTTAAGTGAACAGCATTAGACTCAATGGTCGGGCTTTTTCTTTCCGCGAAAAGCAGTGCTTATTTGGCACGGCCTTTGTAGGAACCGCCTTCGCGGGTATCGATCTCGATCATGTCGCCGATTTCGATGAAGTCAGCAACCGACAGCTCGGTACCGTTCTTCAGTTTGGCAGGCTTCATCACCTTGCCGGAAGTGTCACCGCGAGCGGAACCTTCGGTGTAGTCAACCTGACGCACGATGGTGGTCGGCAGTTCTACGGAAACCAGACGCTCTTCGAAGAACACGGCTTCGCAAACGTCGGTCATGCCTTCTTCAACGAAAGGCAGAACGCTTTCGATGTCTTCGGCGTTCAGTTCGTACATGGTGTAGTCAGTGGTGTCCATGAACGTGTAGGTGTCGCCGCTGATGAAGGACAGGGTCGCTTCTTTGCGGTCGAGGATCACGTCGTCCAGCTTGTCGTCCGCACCGTAAACGGTTTCGGTCTTGTAACCGGTCAGCAGGTTCTTCAGCTTGGTCTTCATGATCGCGCTGTTACGGCCCGATTTGGTGAATTCAGCTTTCTGAACCAGCCAAGGATCGTTGTCGATACGGATCACGGTACCGGGTTTGAGTTCTTTACCAGTTTTCATTGCGAATATCCGAATTTGGATGGGATTTACAAAAATCTAGGCCGCGTATCATATCCAATTTAGGTAAAACCTTACCAGCGCCGTGGCAAGATCCGCCTGCAAGCCTTGTTCCAGACACCATGCTTCGGCGTTGTCCTGCAATTGCGACCAGTGTTTACGGGCCTCCAGCCAGTGCTCGCCAATCGGTTGTCCGGCGCTCCAGGCCCGCCACAGACCGTTGATCGCCTCGGCAGCGGCCGGTGAAAGCCCTTTGGTGTAGAGCGCGAGAAAGGCGTCGAGCTTGTCGAGATGGATGTCTTCGTCCTGCTGATAGATGTGCCAGAGCATCGGTCGCCCGGCCCACTGTGCGCGGACGAACGAGTCTTCCCCGCGCACCGCGTTGAAATCGCAGCACCACAGCAACTGATCGTATTGATCCTGACGGACGAACGGCAGCACCTGCACCGTCAGCGCCTGACGCACGTTCAAATCGCCGACGGCCAGCGAATCGACTCCGAGCCAGCGCGCGACATCACCGAGAATCCGCCCCTCCGGCACCAGCAAATGGGTCGGTGTGCTATCGGCCGCCAGCACATCCAGCCAACTGGCCAGCCCGGCATTTTCGTAGGCAAACAAGGAGATCAGCTGCGAATCCGCTGCGCGATCGACACCCAGGCCTTGCAGGAATTGTCGCTGTGCAGCGGCATCCTGCTGAAAATGCCGACGACGCTCGAGCAGACCGCGTTCACGCAGCAGGCCGCCGGTCCCCGGCTGAAATCCGGGAAAGAAAAAGAATTTCTGTACCGACTTGTACTTCACCGACTGCAAGCCATGACAACCGGTTACCCAGTCTTCGGCGCTGAGGTAATCGAGGTTCATCCACAGTGGCGGCCGTTGCCGCTCGGCCATGGCGTCCATGTACGCCGGTGGCAACTGACAGGCAAATGCGGCGATCACCACATCGGCGGCTTCCGTTTGCGGCCAGTCGCTCGGCCAGTGCCGCACCTCGACGCCCTGCTGCGATTGCTGGGCAAGGTTGATGTCGATCTCGGGGCAGATACGTTCGAAGGCGCGCAGGTCATCGACCCACAGACGCACCGCCAGCGCATGCTCGGCCACCAGTTGGCGGGCAAGACGCCAGGTCACACCGATGTCGCCATAGTTGTCGACCACGGTGCAAAAAATATCCCAGCGGGTTTTCGGTACCGACATGCAAGACTCCCGTTGGCAAAAGGGCTGATTGTCCGCATAAATGACCTCGCGCAGAAGAGCCGACGGCGATTAATCTTCGTGCGACAATCGCGACTTGCCCGTAATCATCCGCCAGGAGGCAGCCATGCCCTATCGCCCCACCCCGCGTCGTCCCTTGCCTGTTCAGCTTAGCGCGCTGCGACTGACCGGCAGCATTGCCCTGGGCATGTGGCTGGGCTTTCTGGCCATTGCCTTGACCTGCTGGTTGCTTTCACGCTTTGTATTTACCGAGCAACTGGCGCCTGTCGCTCAGGCCGTGCAGCAACTGGCCAAGCCCCCGGCGGCCGTCCAGGTACAACCGGACATTCCGCCACAGAGTCCGCTGTTCGAGCAGTACGAAGAGAACCTGCGCAAGAACGAACAGCAGAATCGCCTGGATCAGGCACGCAACAGCAGTCGCAACCAGTCGAATCCCAAGTGCCAGTTCTGGCTGCAACAGGACCAGACCGCGCCGAGCGAGAAGAGCCGCGCCAACGTTTTGCAATTCTGCGATTGATCATGAACAAACACACCGTCCACCAACTGATCCTCGACAAACTGCGCGTCGACCTCGACATCGCCGAGCGCGCCGCGCAGACCGCTTACGAAACCGCGACTCACGAAGAGAACATCGCCGAGAACAAGTACGACACCCTCGGACTTGAGGCTTCCTATCTGGCAGCAGGTCAGGCGAAACGGGTCGAGGAAATCCGCCAGTCACTGACGCTGTGCCAGAACCTGACACTGCGCGCCTATGACGAAAATCGCGGCATCGAGATCGGCGCCCTGCTCGGCCTGGAAGACGAAAAGGGTCGCGAGCAATGGCTGTTTCTGGCGCCGGATGCGGCGGGCCTGAAAGTCGATGTGGTGGGTCAGCCGATTACCGTCATCACCCCGCGCTCGCCGCTGGGCAAAAGCCTGCTGGGCAAGTTCGAGGGCGATGAGGTGGAGATTCTGGTGGCGGGCACCCGGCAACAGTTCGCTGTCACCGAGGTGCTTTGAGGCAGGGTCTTAGTGGACCGGCAGTTCGACGCCGTCGAACAGCTCTTCCAGTTCCTGCTTGTTGTGGCACTGGATGGCTTTGGCCATGACTTCGCGGGTCAGGTGCGGGGCAAACTTCTCGATGAAGTCGCACATGAAACCACGCAGGAAAGTACCGCGACGGAAACCGATCTTGGTAATGCTCGACTCGAACAGTTCGCTGGCATCCAGCACCACCAGGTCGTTATCGAGTTTGGTGTCGACCGCCATCTTGGCGACGATGCCCACACCCAGACCCAGACGCACGTAGGTTTTGATCACGTCGGCATCGGCAGCGGTGAACACCACTTTCGGCGTCAGGCCGCGATGGCTGAAGGCTTCGTCGAGTTTCGAACGGCCAGTGAAACCGAACACGTACGTCACGATCGGGTATTCGGCCAGCGCTTCAAGGGTCAGCTTCGGCAGCTTGGTCAGCGGGTGCCCCTGCGGCACGACCACGCAACGGTTCCAGCGATAGCACGGCATCATCACCAGATCGCCGAACAGTTCCAGCGCTTCGGTGGCGATGGCGAAATCGACGGTGCCGTCAGCGGCCATCTCGGCGATCTGCATCGGTGAACCCTGGTGCATGTGCAGCGCCACGTCCGGGTATTGCTTGATGAAATTGCTGATCACCGGCGGCAATGCATAACGCGCCTGGGTGTGGGTGGTGGCGATCGACAGGGTGCCTTTCTTCTCGTTGGAGAATTCCTGGGCAATCTGCTTGATGCTTTCGACCTTGCGCAGGATTTCCCCTGCGGTGGTGATGATGCGCTCGCCGGCCGGGGTGACGCGGGTCAAGTGCTTGCCGCTGCGGGCAAACACTTCAACGCCGAGTTCGTCTTCCAGCAGGCGGATTTGTTTACTGATACCCGGTTGCGAGGTGTAAAGGCTTTGGGCTGTAGCGGAAACGTTGAGGTCGTGGTGCGCCACTTCCCAGATGTAGCGCAATTGTTGAAGCTTCATATGTATCCCTCAAAGCAGGTAGACGCCACGGGCATCAGCGACGGTATATAACTATATTAATGGTTTGATGAATAAATCTAGAACTTTTTTATCAAAACGCCATTATTCCCGCTTCAGCGATCCTCCCGACGCCGGCGCTCCACCAACGGCACCAGATAAACCGGCACCTTGGCCAATTGCAGGACCCGGGTCGCCGTACGCCCCAAAGGCGTTTCAGCCCCGACACCGTGGCTGTGAGTGCCTACGATCAGCAAATCCACAGAGAGTTTCTCCACCTGGTCAAGAATCACCTGCGACGGATCGCCCTGCAGTACCCGTACCGCACGAATCCGCTGCAGATCCTGTTCGCCGTCCTCCCCCAATTCTTCGCGAAAACTGTCCAGCACCCGTTGCTCGATACTGGCGATGACTGTTTTCAGACCCTGACTGTGAAATTCGTTCAATGCCTGTTCGTCGAGATAGCTCTGCAACACCGATTCGGCGAACAGTCCCATGGGTTCCACTGCATGCACCACATACAAGTCGGCATTGAATGTCCGCGCCAGTGCCAGGGCATGCTGCATCACTAAAGGTGCGTACAGACCGAGGTCAGTGGCATACAGCATCGAACGAATCATATGACCTCCTCGCGTGCCAACATGGCGGAGATTGATTCAGCTTAGCAGTGCCTTGGCGAGTACGACGTGCGACGCAACGTCTTGAAGCACAGGGGCTTTAGATCGATGGTTCGTTGCTGATGCCGTGCGGTACGTGACCGGTGGCGACCACTTCGCGGGCGGCCTCGCAGTGGCCGGCCTGATCGTCGAAAAACACATCGGCAGCGAAGGCTTCGAGAAACGCCGATTTGGTCAGCCCGCCAAGGAACAGTGACTCGTCGAGGCGGATGTCCCACTCGCGCAATGTACGAATCACCCGCTCATGTGCCGGTGCCGAACGCGCGGTGACCAGCGCCGTGCGGATCGGGCAGTCGTCCTCGGGGAACTCGCGTTGCAGCGCATTGAGCGCCGCCAGAAAACCTTTGAACGGCCCACCGCGCAACGGCTCGCGCGCCGATTCACGTTCCTTGGCCTGAAACGCCAGCAGCCCGCCGGACTGATATACGCGTTCGGACTCATCGGAAAACAGCACCGCGTCGCCGTCGAAGGCGATGCGCAGTTCGTCACTGGCGGCACGACTGGCGCCACCGGAGAGAATCGTCGCGGCGGCAAAACCGGCGTCCAGCGCGGCGCGCACGTCTTCTGCGTGCGTCGACAGGAACAAGTCACAGCCAAAAGCCTTGAGGTAGGGATACGGACTGCGCCCGCCGACGAATGCCGCCCGCGAGATATCCAGTCCATAGTGGTGAATCGAATTGAAGGCGCGCAGGCCGGTGTCGGCGCTGTTGCGCGAAACCAGAATCACCTCGACCCGGGCGCGGTCGAGGCGACTGTTGAGGCTGAGGAGTTTTTCCACCAGAGGAAAGGCATCACCGGGCGCGAGGATCTCGTCTTCGTGTTCGATCTGATATTGCCGATAGGCTTCGACACCGCTCGCCAAGTAGACCTTGTGACTCTCGCTCAGGTCGAACAGGGCACGAGACGAAATCGCCAGCACCAGTTTGTCATCGATGTTCTTGGCCATGCCTTCCCCCACTCCCCCAGAAAACCGACTCAGGTGTTGCGTCGGTCGATGAAACTCAACGTGCGATACAGCGCCTCGATCCGCGGCAATTCGAACCCCACGGCTTTGGCCGCAGCCAGTGGCCGGGCATAAATCGCCTCCAGTTCCAGCGGCCGCTTGTGCAGGAAATCGTGGTACATGCTCGGCCAGTAGTCGGGCATTTTTTCGGTCATCATGAACAGGTACTCGGCGTAACCGGGCGGCATGTCGTGACCACAAGCCTTGGCGCCCTGCACCACTTCGGCCATCAACGCCTGAATCAGCGCGCGACTGTCCGCGTCGGCCATCAGCGGCGTGGTGCCGGCACCGAGCAGCACCGAGAGACCGTTATAGGGAATATTCCAGACCAGTTTCTGCCAGCGTGCCTGTTGCAGATTGGGCATCGCCTGCGAATCGATACCGGCCGCGCGGAACAGACTGGCGCCCTCCTCGACCAGCGCCAGGCGCGCCGCGTCGCCTGCCGCCGGGCCACTGTGATAGCCGATGTTCACCGCCCCCAGCGCCTGATGGGTGATGTGCCCGGGACCTTCGCGATGCACGCAGATCAGACACAGGCCACCGAGCAGATGCAGGGAGTCGGGCAACAACTCGCGCAGGCTGTCTTCGACGTCCAGACCGTTTTGCAGCACCAGCACTTTCGCGCCGGGCCTGGCCGCGGCAATGATCGCCGGGGCCAGGCCGGTGCTGCTGGTGGTCTTGGCGCCGACCAGCAACCAGTCGCAGGCAGGCATGTCCTCGGCATTGGCATAGGCTTGCACCGGGTTCAACGTCAGCGTGCCATGCACGGCACTGTCCACCTGCAAACCACGTTCGGCCACTGCGGCGAATTCACTGCGCAGTAAAAAGTGCACATCGAAACCGGCCCGCGCCAGCATCAAACCGTAGAACCCGCCAATTGCACCGGTGCCGATAATCCCGATCACCGGTCTGTTGTCTGCTCCCACCATCTATGGCAACTCCTCTGCAATTCGACCCAGCGCCTGCGCCACTGCTGCGTTCAGCGCATCGGCGGTCAGGCGCGTGTGCAATGCCCCAAAGAACTCGCCGTCGCGCACTACAAACAGCGCTGGCAAATGAAAGACCTGATAACGCTCCACCAACCCGCCGTTGTTGCCGGCATCGATCCAGCACAGGCGATCAACCGCCAGCTCGAACCCCGGCAAAACCTCTCTGGCATAGCGGCAGCTGGAACACCCGACACTGGTGAAAATCACCAGCGAAACGCCGCTCATCGCCAGCAACCGCTGGTCGGCGTCGAAATCGGTCAGCTCGGATTCGACCACTATACTGGGGGAAACAATGTCAAATGGCCGACACAGGGAGTCTGTGCTCATGGGACGTTTCATTCCTCATCCGGACGAAGTGCCGGTTGAATTAACCTTGCTCAAGCCCGAGTGTATTTCCAGGCAACAGCTGCACACTATCAGCCTCGGCGGGATCGCTTGCAATTATCACCGCGCGTGGCGCCACGGCACGGCGCTGCAAGTGCGCATGCCGACACTCAATGCCGAGATCTGTTATCCGGGCTATGTCGCGTGGTGCCTGCGGCGCAAGAAGGGCTATCTGGTGGGGATCGCATTCACCGATGAGCAGACGCTGTTCAGCGCCCGAATGGGCGAACAGGTGTGCCAGATCGAGCGTTATTGCCGCATGAACGAGGCCCACGACGATCTGCAGGATATCCAGGCGCTGGCCCTGCAATGGGTCGAACAACACGCCGACGAGTTCTCCCACGATAGCGTGCGCAAGGCTTTTGCCCAGCCAGTGCTGGATTAAAGCGGCGCTTGCCCATTGTCGAGCCGCGTCTGACGCGCTAAGGTTCGGCTCCCCGACGCGCTTAAATCTGCTGTGCTCCGCCGCGCGGGGATCGCTGGCGGCCGGCACCCGTGACCTGACGAGTAAACGATGGCTGATTTACCGATCAACGACCTAAACGTCGCCTCTAACGAGACCCTGATCACTCCCGATCAGCTCAAGCGTGATATCCCTCTGAGCGATGCTGCGCTGCGCACCGTCACCAAGGGCCGCGAAGTCATTCGCAACATTCTTGATGGCACCGACCACCGTCTGTTCGTAGTGATCGGCCCGTGCTCGATCCACGATATCAAGGCTGCCCACGAATACGCCGATCGCCTCAAGGTGCTGGCGGAGGAAGTCTCCGACACCCTGTATCTGGTCATGCGCGTGTATTTCGAGAAGCCACGGACCACCGTCGGCTGGAAAGGCCTGATCAACGATCCGTACCTGGATGACTCGTTCAAGATTCAGGACGGCCTGCACATCGGTCGCCAGTTGCTGCTGGACCTGGCCGAGAAAGGCCTGCCGACCGCCACCGAAGCCCTCGACCCGATCTCCCCGCAGTACCTGCAGGATCTGATCAGTTGGTCGGCCATCGGCGCGCGTACCACCGAATCGCAGACCCACCGTGAAATGGCTTCCGGTCTGTCCTCGGCTGTCGGCTTCAAGAACGGCACTGATGGCGGCCTGACCGTGGCGATCAATGCCCTGCAGTCGGTTTCCAGCCCGCACCGCTTCTTGGGGATCAACCAGGAAGGTGGCGTGTCGATCGTCACCACCAAGGGCAACGCCTACGGTCACGTGGTGCTGCGTGGCGGCAACGGCAAGCCGAACTACGACTCGGTCAGCGTCGCCCTGTGCGAGCAGGCGCTGAACAAGGCGAAGATCAAGCCGAACATCATGGTCGATTGCAGCCACGCCAACTCCAACAAGGACCCGGCCCTGCAACCGCTGGTGATGGAGAACGTCGCCAACCAGATCCTCGAAGGCAACCAGTCGATCATCGGCCTGATGGTCGAGAGTCACCTGAACTGGGGCTGCCAGGCGATCCCGAAAGACCTCGCCGACCTGCAATACGGCGTGTCGATCACCGATGCCTGCATCGACTGGTCCGCCACCGAGAACACCCTGCGCAGCATGCACGCCAAGCTCAAGGATGTTCTGCCGAAGCGTCAGCGCAGCTGATCAGCGTTTCACAGGCATAAAAAAACGCCGGGCATTGCCCGGCGTTTTTGTGTGTGCGATTCAGATCTTGGCGGCGCGACGCTGATGACGTTCCATGTAGCGCTCGACGTAGGAGCACGACGGGATCACCGTGTAGCCCATTTCTTCGGCGTACTGCAGCGCACTTTCGGTCAGCGCAGCTGCAATGCCTCGACCGCGCAGGGCGTTGGGCACGAAGGTGCGATAGATATCCAGGGTCTGTTTCCCCAGATCCATATAGGTCAGGTAGGCACGATGACCGTCCACATTGGTCTCGAACTGATGACCAGCCTGGTCATGGTGGATGGACAACGCCTCGCTCATCACTACTCCTCGCGGGTCTTGAATTCTGACCCCTACCTTACCGATGTTTTTCCGGCGAAGGAACATCTACGCCACCCCGTGCCTGATGGACACCGAGAAAAACCACACCGATCTCGCGCAACCGAGCACGTGATAAATAGTAGGCACCATTGGCGAAAATGCTCAAGGTGCGCTCGTCATCGTGCTCGTTGACCGGGTGACTTCGATGGACGCAGCGGCGGGCGCGGGGAAGATCTTCCCGAAGCGCTCACCGGAACATTGCCGAATGTCGAGACTTAAGACGCGGGCGCTTCTTTAAAGTCACCTCAAGAGCGACAAAGATATGTGAGGCGTCATGCAAAATCGGAACAAAAGTGTAGACGAATTCATCTAGGCAGACTTGGTGCAAGACGCAGAAACAGCATCGGACCAAGGGAACTTTTTCTCATTAACACGCTCAAGCCGGGGCTTGCAGCTGGATATTTTTTATACACCCCAGTTAAAAGTTGCTCGAAAAAGAATCAGCGCCTACAATTTTTTTTGCTTCTTGCGTTAGGTCAGTTTACTTACTACAAGTAATGGGTAGTATGTACGCCGGCTATTTCCTCAATCGGAGGAGAAAGCCACTTAATTGAAAGTCCTTGAAGGGGAACACGATGAACAACGTTCTGAAATTCTCTGCTCTGGCTCTGGCCGCAGTTCTGGCTACCGGTTGCAGCAGCGCATCGAAAGAAACCGAAGCACGTCTGACCGCTACTGAAGACGCAGCTGCTCGCTCCCAGGCTCGTGCAGACGAAGCTTACCGTAAAGCTGATGAAGCTCTGGCTGCTGCTCAAAAAGCACAACAGACTGCTGACGAAGCTAACGAGCGTGCTCTGCGCATGCTGGACAAAGCTAGCCGCAAGTAATAATCCCTCGGGATTGTTATCAAGCCGACCCATTTTTTGGGTCGGCTTTTTTATGGTTCTTCACGGATTACCGGGAAAGACGCTCTTGATCTTCATGAAAAAGAATTCGCTATCCCGGTAACCGTACGCCATCCGCTTGATGACCTTTATTCGATTGTTTATTCCTTCCAACTGACCGGTGTGCATCGGCCAGCGAACCCGGCTCACGATGCCCCGCCAGTAACCCTTTAGCCGTGTGGCGAACTGGATCAGAGCTGGAATTTCGCTTTCATGCGCATGGCGCAGCCATTGCTTCCAGGCCGCTCGCCAACCCCAGGCAGTACTCGGAGTCCAGAGTGTTTTGAGTTCAGCCTTCATCAAATAGACCGTCATCAACGCTTGGTTGGCCGCCAGCAGATCCTCCAGGCGGACCTGTTGTTCCGGCGTTTTCAAGTTCTGCGGATTGCGCAGCAACAGCCATCGCGCCTGCTTGATAACCTTGCGGGCCGGCTTGTCGTGACGCAACCGGTTAGCCTCGTCGACGCGAACCCGATCAATCACCTCTCGGCCATATTTGGCCACCACATGGAAGAGGTCGTAGACCACTCGCGCGTTGGGACAGTGCTGACGAACCTCCAGGTCAAAAGCGGTGTTCATGTCCATCGCCACCGCTTCGATGCGAGCGCAACCCTCTGGCCCCAATTCTTCGAAGAAAGGCCTGACCGCTGCTCGGCTGCGGCCTTCACCGATCCACAGCACGCGGCGTGTATCCGCATCCAGCACCACGCTGGCGTAACGATGACCTTTGAACAGGGCGAATTCGTCCATCACCAGACGTCGCGGTTGCGCCTTTGGCAAAACGCTCAACGCCGCTTGCAAGGCTCGACGCTCCAGCAACCGAACGGTGTCCCAATGCAACCCGAACAGTTGAGCCACATGCAGTGTGGGGAGGCGTTCGCAGGCCTGAATGACCGCCTCGGCCAAACGCCGCGTCATGCGGGCATAGCGGTCCAGCCAACTGACGGCCTCCATACGTTTACCACAGTCACGACAGACAACACGCCTGAGCAACACGCTGAGGCGCACCGCACGGCCGAGAATCGGTAAATCGCGGACGGTTCGCTCGCAATACTCATGCGTGGTTGAACAGGTTTTTTGGCAGCCGCTACAGGAAGGGAATCGGGTGGCGTGGGGAATCAGGTCGATCTGAAGCGCGTCGCCATCAGGCTTGATCGTGACAACAGAAAAGCCCTCCCAAAAAGGAAGGAAAGTATTAATATCGCGCATAAGAACGCCGGTTTGTTAGATGTGTTTGCTCGCACGAACATCATCAATCAAATCGGCGTTCTTGTTTCTGTGTTTCCCGGGATTCCGTGAAGAACCTTTTTTATGGCCGGTACTTTTGTCCGGGCAATAAAAAACCCGCCGACGCTTCACGCATCGGCGGGTCTGGATCGAACTTACTGCTGCAGGTCGATCGGTGTGCTCGAAACCATCGGCGCTGCCGCACCCGGCGTACCGATTTCGGTAGGCAAGCCGTCTTCAGCCGCGACTACATCGCGCACCACATCCCAATTCACCCGCACGTTATTGGCAATATCCTCACGCTTGAGCATCGCATTGATGACCGCCGTGTGCTTGTCGACCACCGACGGGTTGCCCTTGTCATCGATCGGCGTGTGCGCTTCCAGATACACCTTGCCGCCACTGCGACCGAACTTGTACGCGTCGTTGAGAATGCGCACCGAGGTGCCGACCGGCACCATTGCAGCCATTTCCAGCACGTTGTTGTTGAACATGCGGAAGCAACCATGGCTGGTACGCATGCCGATGCCGAACTTCTTGTTCGAACCGTGGATCAGGTAACCCGGCGTGCCGAGACTGAACTTGAACGGGCCCAGCGGGTTGTCAGGACCGGCCGGCACTACGTTCGGCAGCGGATCACCATCAGCAGCGTGCTCGGCCTTGATCGACGCCGGAGGCGTCCAGGTCGGGTTCGGTGTCTTCGCGGTGATGGTGGTATGCGCGATCGGCGACCCCCAACCTTCACGCCCGATCCCCAGCGGGAAGGTGTACACCACGTTCCGGCCTTTCGGGTAGTAGTAGAGGCGGTACTCGGCGAGGTTGATCACGATGCCTTCGCGCGGACCCGGCGGCAGAATGAAGCGGGTCGGCAGGACGATTTCGGTACCGGCGCCCGGCAGCCAGGCGTCAACGCCCGGGTTGGCCGCGACCATTTCCGAATAACCCAGATCGTAGGTGGTGCCCAGGTCAGCGAAGGTATCTTCGTACTTGGCCTTGATCACCTGCACCTGGCCGATGATGTCCTCACCGGGTGGTGGCAGGGGAAACTCCAATGCAGCAACGGGACCGGCCACACACAGGGCGGCAAGTGACAGGCAGCGGGTGACGGCAGGAAAGCGCGGCAACATCCGGAAAATCCTTCGCATGATCAACAAGGGTATAAGAGCGCGATTGTACACCGCGCCCAAGGCATTCGGGGAGACCACCCTGCTGCAGGCGACAAGGTGCTTTGGGTGAGAGCGGGCTTGCTCGCGAATGCGGCGTGTCAGGCAAGGCATTCGTTGAATGAGACACCGCATTCGCGAGCAAGCCCGCTCCCACAAGGGATTTCTGACCGGGCAGATCAGAGCTCGAAACGCAACTCTGGCCAGATCGGCGAGGTGCCGCGTTTCTGCGACTCAAGAATCGCCCGGCACAACGAACACAGGCGCTGATCCTGGAACACTCGGCGATCCACACTCGACCAGCGCGGTTGTGCCGGCAGCAGACTGCCACACAACGTGCGGTCTGCCGAGCCACCGAGTTCCAGTTGACGGGTCACCAGATGCACCCGCACTTCCTGGCAGGCGAACAGATCCAGCTGTTCGTCAGGCTCGATCAGTTGGTAGGCAAACAGGGACCAGGCAGGACGCGGCATCGGGGGCTCCAAATAAGGGGGCGCCACATTAGCCGAAAGCCTGCCGCTAGAAAAGCCTCATAACAGCGGTTTTAGCGTCGGCCAGACATTTTCCAGCAACTTGCCCTGAGCCCCGGCTGCCGGGTGCAGACCATCGGCTTGCATCAGATCGGGATGCCCGCCCACGCCGTCGAGGAAAAACGGCACCAGCGGGATCTTTTTCTCGTCCGCAACGTTGCCATAGACCTCGGCGAAGGCATCGATGTAACGCTTGCCGTAGTTGGGCGGTAATTGCATGCCCAGCAGCAGCACCTTGGCGCCGCTCTGACGCGAGCTGTCGATCATCGCCGCAAGGTTTTGTTGCAATTGCGTTGGCGGCATTCCGCGCAGGCCATCATTGCCCCCGAGCTCGAGGATCACCAGTTCCGGCTTGTGCTCTGCAAGCAGCGCCGGCAGGCGTGCCTGGCCTCCGGCACTGGTGTCGCCACTGATGGAGGCATTGACCACTTTGTCGTCAAAACCCTCCTGCTTGAGCCGTTGCTCGAGCAGCGATACCCACCCCAGGCGGGTATCCAGTCCGAAACCGGCGCTGATACTATCGCCAACGATCAGGACAGTACCCGCCGCTGCGTTCTGGACCATGCACATCAAGGCCAGGCCAGCACTCAAAAACCAAACACGCATCGGATTCTCCATGGGCGCAAGCATTCTCACCGCGAAGAACCTCAGCAAAGTGGTTCCCAGCGCGGAAGGTGAACTGACTATCCTGCACGAACTCAGCCTGGAACTGAACAAGGGCGACAGCCTGGCCATCGTCGGCGCGTCCGGTTCCGGCAAATCCACCTTGCTCGGCCTGCTCGCCGGCCTCGACCTGCCAAGCAGCGGCGAAGTCATCCTCGCCGGGCAATCCCTGGGCAACCTCGACGAAGACCAGCGCGCGCGCATCCGTGCCGAACACGTGGGGTTCGTCTTTCAGTCATTCCAGTTGCTCGACAGTCTCAACGCGCTGGAAAACGTCATGCTGCCGCTGGAACTCGATGGCCGCAAAGACGCCCGTGAGCGCGCTACTGAACTGCTGCAACGGGTCGGCCTCGGCCAGCGCCTGACGCACTCGCCGCGCCAGCTCTCCGGTGGCGAACAACAGCGCGTGGCGATTGCCCGGGCCTTCGCTGCCGAGCCGGACGTGCTGTTCGCCGACGAACCCACCGGCAACCTCGACAGCCACACCGGCGAGCGCATCAGCGATTTGCTCTTTGAATTGAACAAGGAGCGCGGCACCACCCTGGTGCTGGTGACCCACGACGAACGCCTGGCCCATCGCTGCCGGCGTCTGATCCGACTTGAAGCCGGGCTGCTGGTCGCCCCTCTGGAGCCTTGATGGCACGTCTGCCGCTGTTGCGTCTGTTCAGTCTCGCGCTACGTCAACTCATGCGCGATGCCCGCGCCGGGGAATTGCGAGTGTTGTTTTTCGCGCTGGTGGTGGCGGTCGCGGCGAGTACCGCCATCGGCTACTTCGGCGCCCGCCTCAACGGCGCAATGATGCTGCGCGCCACCGAGTTCCTTGGCGCCGACCTGGTGCTTGAGGGCAGCTCGCCGGCCCGCGACGAACAGATCCGCAGCGGCACCGAGCTGCGCCTGAATCATGCGCAGGTGGTGGAATTTTCCAGCGTAATCGCCACTGACAACGGTATTCAGTTATCGAGCATCAAAGCCGTCGACCGCGCCTACCCACTGCGCGGCGAACTGAAAAGCGCCCCGGCCCCGTTTGCCGTTGAAACAGCCGGCGGCGAACCGCAACCCGGTGAAGCCTGGGTCGAAGCACGTCTGCTGACCGCCCTGGATCTGAAGATCGGCGACAGCATCGACGTCGGCATGAAAACCCTGAAGCTGACCCGCGTGCTGACCTACGAACCGGATCGCGCCGGCAACTTCTACAGCCTCACGCCTCGGGTGATGATCAACCTCGACGACCTCGCAGCCACCGGCGTGGTGCAGCCCGGTAGCCGTGTGAGCTACCGCGAACTGTGGCGCGGTCAACCGCAGGCGCTGGAGACCTACCGGCAACTGATCAAACCGGGGTTGGCGGCCAACCAGCGAATCGAAGATGCGCGCGACGGCAATCGGCAGATTGGCGGTGCACTGGGCAAGGCCGAGCGTTATCTGAACATGGCCAGTCTGGTCGCGGTGTTGCTGGCCGGCGTGGCCGTAGCGTTATCGGCCAACCGCTTCGCCAGCCGCCGCTTCGATGCCAGTGCGCTGTTGCGCTGCCTTGGCCTGTCGCGTCGGGAAACCATGCTGCTGTTCAGTATTCAGCTGACCGTGCTGGGCCTGTTCGCCGCCCTCAGTGGTGCCGTGCTCGGCTGGCTGGCGCAACTGGGACTGTTCGCTCTGTTGCATGATCTGCTACCCGCCGATGTGCCACCGGGCGGCCTGTTTCCGGCGCTCGCCGGGATCGGCACCGGGCTGGTGGCACTGGCCGGTTTCGCCCTGCCGCCGCTCGCCGCGCTGGGCCGGGTACCACCGCTGCGCGTATTGCGTCGCGACATGCTGCCGATTCCGTCGAGCACCTGGATGGTTTATGGCGCAGCGCTGGGTGCGCTGGGCCTGATCATGTGGCGCCTGAGTCTGGATCTGTTGCTGACTTTCGCCCTGCTGGGCGGTGGTGTGGTCGCTGCGCTGCTATTGGGAGGCTTGCTGCTGTTGTTGCTCAACAGCCTGCGGCGGATGCTCGCCCGTGCGCCTCTGCCGTGGCGCCTAGGTCTGGGTCAGTTGCTACGTCATCCGCTGGCGGCGGCCGGGCAAGCGCTGGCATTCGGGTTGATCCTGCTGTCGATGGCGCTGATCGCTCTGCTGCGCGGTGAGCTGCTCGACACCTGGCAAAACCAGTTGCCGAAAAACGCCCCCAACTACTTCGCCCTGAACATCCTGCCGGCGGACAAACAAGCCTTCACCGATCATTTGATCAAGGTGTCCGCACAAGCGGCGCCGCTATATCCAGTGGTGCCGGGACGGCTGATCAGCATCAATGGCGAACCGGTGCAGCAGATCGTCAGCAAGGATTCGGCCGGCGACCGCGCGGTGCAGCGTGACTTGAGCCTGACCTGGGCGGCTGACCTTCCGGCCGGCAACAAGCTCACCGCCGGTACCTGGTGGACCGAGCAACCCTCGGATGACGTGCCTGGCGTTTCAGTTGAAGGCAAAGTCGCCGAAAGCCTCAAGCTCAAACTCGGCGATCACATGGTGTTCAGCGTGGGCGGGGTCAATCGTGAAGCGAAAGTCACCAGCCTGCGCGAGATCAACTGGGACAACTTCCAGCCGAACTTCTTCATGATCTTCCAGCCCGGCACCCTGAAGGATCTGCCGGCAACCTACCTGACCAGTTTCTATCTGGCACCCGGTCACGATCAGCAGATCGTCGAGTTGTCGCGGGCATTCCCAGCGGTGACCATCCTTCAGGTCGAAGCCTTGCTGGAACAACTGCGCAGCATCCTCGCCCAGGTCACCCTGGCGGTGGAATACGTGTTGTTGTTTGTGTTGGCGGCGGGGATGGCCGTGCTGTTCTCCGGCTTGCAGGCAACCCTGGATGAACGCATTCGCCAAGGCGCGCTGTTACGTGCGCTGGGGGCGCAACGGCAGTTGCTGGTCAAGGCCCGGCGCATCGAGTTCGGCTTGCTCGGGGCGGTCAGCGGTTTGCTGGCAGCCATTGGTTCGGAGGTGGTGAGCCTGGTGCTGTATCGCTATGCGTTCGATCTGCCGTGGCATCCACATCCATGGTTGCTGGTGCTGCCATTGATCGGCGCCGTACTGATTGGTGGTGCGGGTGTATTCGGCACACGCCGGGCGTTGAATGCGAGTCCGCTGACAGTCCTGCGCGAGGGTTGATAGACTCCTGTCTTCGTCACCACAAGAAGCCGCCATGAGCCGTTATCGCCCTCCCCGCACCGCCGGCACCGCGCTGATCACCCCAGAAGGTGAAGCGCGGATGCGCGCCGAATTCCATGAGCTGTGGCATGTGCGCCGCCCGCAGGTGACGCAGTCAGTCAGCGAGGCAGCGGCCCAGGGTGATCGCTCGGAAAACGCCGAGTACACCTATGGCAAGAAAATGCTGCGCGAGATCGACAGCCGCGTGCGTTTTCTCACCAAGCGGCTCGAAGCCTTGAAGGTCGTCAGCGAAAAACCCAGCGATCCGAACAAGGTCTACTTTGGCGCCTGGGTGACCATCGAGGACGAAGACGGCAAGCAGTCGCGCTACCGCATCGTCGGCCCGGATGAACTGGATCTGAAACTCGGCCTGATCAGCATCGACTCACCGCTGGCCCGCGCCTTGATCGGCAAAGCGCTGGACGCTGAAGTCCGGGTGCAGACGCCCACCGGTGAGCAATTTGTCTATATCGTGGCGATCGACTATCCCTGAGCGTTTCAGCGGCGGGTGATCAAACCCTGCCGCGCAACGCGGACCAGTTGCTTGATCATTTCCGGGGCGTCTTCCTGGGTCGGTGCCTGAATCACTGCCAGATCAAAACTGTCACTGGCAAACCGCGCCAGCGACTCGCCGTCTTCAACGAACTGGATCAGGAACGCGGCAGGACCGCCGCTGCGACGTGGCCAGCCATCGAGATAACGCAACAGCGTCGGCTGGTGTTTGCCGCCAAGCAGGATTTTTGGGTTGCGCTGGGTGATATGAGCCGTGATCGGCGCGGGACGTGCTGGAGGGCGTAGTGCATTCATCGTGTCGTGTCTCTGCCTCAAAAGTCTGCATGGCAGGTGAGAGGCAACACCGAACCAGCGCTTTAGCGGTATTTCGAAGCCCTGTTCCGGCTTCTGACGGCAACTGTAGAAGTCACCTGGCGCCCCGCAAGTAGCTGTTTAAATCGGCGCATGAGCAACATCCTAGATAACGTGACCGATGAGTGTCAAGAATCGGCCGCAACAAAAAAGGCCCGCACAATGCGGGCCTTTTGCTTGAGCCAGAGCGCTCAACCGGCGATGGCGCGATCCACCGACAGTTTGCCGGCGCCTTCGATCATCACCGCAAGACTGCCACCCAGCAGCGCCAGAGCAAATTCGTAACCGTTGTTGGCCATGAACAGACCGTTGCTGATGTGAACGGTGAAGATCGCCACCAGCGACAGGAAGGTCAGACCCAGCGCCGCCGGACGCACCAGCAGGCCGATGATCAGCGCCAGACCGGCAAAGAACTCGGTGCCGCCGGCCAGCGTGGCCATCAGGTAACCCGGGTGCAGACCGAGGCTGTCCATGTACTGCGCAGTCCCCGCCAGACCGTAACCACCAAACAGGCCAAACAGCTTTTGCGAACCGTGGGCGGCGAAGATCACGCCAACAGCGATACGCAGAATGGTCAGGCCGTAACCGGCGCGGGTGAACAGTACCTTGTTGATCAGAGAGCTCATGTGGGTCATTCCTTTTGGAGAAGTGTGTTGGTTGGCCGCCATATTAATCAGTTAATTTCATGTTAAAAGCGGAAATATTCCACCATACCAATCGATTTATTTGATTATTTGCGTGAGGCTACTTTCTGTCCCCGGGGCTCCAACGACTCCCGCTCCCGGTCGAACGCCAGGTAATACTTGTTCACGCTATTAACATAGCTGACCGGCCCCATGCCCACCTGCTCCATGGCGATGCGCTCGACCTGAAAGAACCACTGGTTCGGATTCAGCCCGCGCCGCCGTGCCTCGGCGCGCATGCCTTGCACACGCTCCGGGCCGATGTTGTAGGCCGCCAGGGTGAACGCCATGCGCTCACGCTCATTGAGCTTCGGACTGTTGAAGAACTTGCGCCGGATCATCGCCAGGTACTTGGCCCCGGCCTGCACATTCGCATCAAGATTCTGGATGTTGTTCACCCCGACCCGCTGCGCGGCGGACGGGGTGATCTGCATCAGCCCGGTCGGCCCACTGCCGCTGCGGGCGCTGGGTTGCAGGGCCGATTCCTTGAAGGCCAGCGCCGCCAGATTCAGCCAGTCCATGCTTTGCGCGTCGGCGTGTTTTTGCAGGGTCGGGCGCAGTTTTTCCAGACGCTGACGATCAGCCTTGGCCAATGGATAGTGCACTTGGTAAAGGCGCCGATAGATCCGCAGAAACTCGGCATCCTCGTTCGCCGGTTTCTTGTAGCCGACCAGGAAGCGATCAATGCTTGCCCGCAGCATCGAGGCATCACGGCGCACAAACCAGTATTCCTCACCCGGCTCGCTGATCATCAATTGCCGATCGAAACGCAGCTTGGGCAGGATCTTGCCCCAGCGTTCGGCGATCGGTTGCTCGACGATGGTCAGATGAAAAATCCCGCCCTGCACCATCTCCAGCACGTCCTCGACCGCCAGGGTCGGATCGACCCATTCGATCTTGATCGGTGCCAGTTTGCGCAGCGCCAGTTTCTGATTGAGCTGGCTGACCGCCTCCCCCGCCGCACTGCCGGTCGGCAAGGCCAGGGTCTTGCCGGAAAGCTGTTCGACCTTGGTGTAGCGACGCTCGCCCTTGATGCCGACCAGCACCAGCGGCACGTTGCTGGCGATCGGCTCGCTGCTGGCCACCGCGTGGCCGGGTTGCAGATCGAGCAGTTCGCCGGGCGCGACCAGATCACCTTCGCCGCGCTGCAACGCGCCGAGCAGTTGATCCTTGGCTTTGGGAATGATCTTGAGGGTGATTTCCTGGCCATCGCGGGCGTGGCCATTGAGGTATTGCTCGAAGGCGCGCAGGCGATGGTATTCGACACCGATGGCCTGGCCCTGGACTTCACCGGAGCTGTTGCGACTCTGGTTGACCAGCACGCGCAACACGCGACTGCTGCGTATCTCCGACAAGTCGCGGACCTTGGCGGCCGGCACGGCTTGCAGAGGCCCGGGCAAGCGCGCAACCGCCGTTATCGGCAGCAGCAGCGACGCACACAACAGGAGCAAAACCGAGGGACGATGCATCCACTCTCCGGAAAGAATACGGGGGCGTTTTCTAACCGCTGAACGGTTGAAATCGCCGACGAAAACAGAGCGCCTGGAGCGCTGACAAAGTGCAAGAGACTGGCACGAGGATGGCATTTGCGCCAACCCGAGCAGTCTCGCGGCATCAAAAGACAGCTATAACTCGTTGTAGTTCTTGGCTTTTCTTATGAATCTACAGCTCTGGTATGCTTTCCGGCCTTCGGCCCGAGGTAGCAACCATGCAACTCATCGATATCGGCGTCAACCTGACCAACCCAAGTTTCGCCGAAAAACATCAGGCCGTGCTCGACCGCGCCTACGCTGCCGGGGTCTGCCAACTGGTGCTGACCGGCACCAGCGTCGAGGGCAGCGAACAGGCGCTGGAGCTGTGCCAGCAACTGGATCAAAGCGGCCAACGACTGTTCGCCACCGCCGGCATTCACCCGCATTCGGCCAGTGACTGGAACGCTGACAGCGCACGCCGTTTGCGCAGTCTGCTGCAAGAAGCAAACGTGGTCGCCGTGGGCGAATGCGGGCTGGATTTCAACCGGGATTTCTCGCCGCGCCCGCAGCAGGAAAAAGTCCTCGAAGAACATCTGGCGCTGGCCGCAGAACTGCAGTTGCCGGTGTTCCTGCACGAGCGTGACGCCAGTCAGCGTCTGCTGGAAATCCTCAGGGACTTTCGCGATCAATTGCCCGCCGCCGTGGTGCACTGCTTTACCGGCGAGCAAAAAGCCTTGTTCAGTTACCTGGATCTGGACCTGCACATCGGCATCACCGGCTGGATCTGCGACGAGCGCCGGGGCACGCACCTGCATCCGCTGGTCAAGGAGATCAAGCGCGGACGGCTGATGCTCGAAAGCGACGCGCCGTACCTGCTGCCCCGCACCTTGCGCCCAAAGCCGAAGAACGGCCGCAATGAACCAGCGTATCTGACCGAAGTGCTGCGCGAAGTGGCGCTGCATCGCGGCGAGACAGAGGAAGATCTGGCAGCACATACCACAGCGTGCGCCCGCGCATTCTTCAACCTGCCCACCCTGCCCTGACACACCACACATCCCATTGTGGGAGCGGGCTTGCTCGCGAAAGCAGTGTGTCAGGCAGAAATGAGCTGAATGACACACCGCATTCGCGAGCAAGCCCGCTCCCACAGGGGATCAGCGTAGAACCTGTTGACCCATATCAACATCCCGATATCTGCATAGCGGCACAATACTGGCACCTTGCCAAAACTGTTTCCGCTATCAGAGAAGACCTCCATGGGTGCCTGGCTTAGCAATATCTCGCTGAAATACAAATTCTGGGCGGTCAATGCGGTCGCTTTCGTCACCACCCTGCTGCTGGTGCTGTACGCCGTGCAACTCGAGCAGCAAGCCCGCAGCCAAGCCTCACAAGCGTCTGCTCAGGCTCAGGCGCAATTGCTCAAGGCCTGGCCGGCCGGGCAGGCGTTGCCCAAGGCTGACCAGGTGCTGACGTTCAAACGCGGTGAAGCGCCGCGCCTCAACGACCAACCTGTGCTGGAGATCAGCGAAAGTAACGGCTGGAACGAGATCAATCACCTGCCGCTGTTCGGCAACAACCCGCTGATGGGTGCCGAAGTGTTCAGTCGCGCCGACGGCCAGCAAGTCGCGGTCATTGCCTATGGCCCAAGCCTGGCGCAAGTGTTCAGCGAGCGTTTTGCCAACTACGCCGTGGCGGTGTTCATCCTGATGTTCGCCATGCTTTGCGCCTCACAGCTGCTGATCCGTTTCCTGCTCAGTCAGCTCAACACGCTGAAAGACGTGATGCTGCACGTCGAGAAAAGCGGTGACCTCTCGGCCCGCGTACCTCTGGCCTGCAAGGACGAAGTCGGGCAGATGGCCAATGCGTTCAACGCGATGCAGGCCGGTTATCAACGCGTGGTCACCACCGTCGCCAACACCGCGCGGCAACTGGACGTCGGTGCCGCACGTCTGGCGGCGAGCATGAACGACGTGCGCCACGGCATGCTCGGTCAACAGAGCGAGACCGATCAGGCCGCCACCGCGATCAACGAAATGACCGCCACGGTTTATCACATCGCGCAGCACGCCGGTGCCACTCGCGACCTGTCGCAAACCGCCGACAGTCTGGCCGGCAGCGGCCAGCAAGTGGTCAGCCGCGTGCAGCAGTCGATTGCCGGACTCTCCAGCGGCGTGCAGCAAACCGCCGAGATGATTCAGCGTCTGGCCGAGGACAGCCAGAAAATCAACGGTGTGGTCAGCGTGATTCACAGCATCGCCGAGCAGACCAATCTGTTGGCGCTGAACGCCGCCATCGAAGCGGCCCGCGCCGGCGAGATGGGCCGTGGCTTTGCGGTGGTCGCCGATGAGGTGCGCAACCTCGCCAAGCGTGTGCAGACCTCCACCGATGAAATCACCACCATGGTCTCGGCACTGCAGGCCGGCACGCGCGATGCGGTGGACTTCATGCAGGAGAGTTCGTACAAGGCCGACGATTGCGTGCAGCAGGCGCAGGAGGCTGGCGAGGCGCTGGCGGAAATCACTGGCGCCGTGGCGCAGATACGCGAGAGCAACACGCAGATTGCGGTGGCGGCGGAGCAGCAGAGTCAGGTCGCGGAAGAGATGAATCGGGCGGTGGTGAGCATTCGTGATGTGACCGAGAATACCGTGCAGCAGACAGTGGATTCGGCGACCACCAGTAATGAGTTGGCGACGTTGGCCGGGGAGCTCAACAAGGCTATTGGTCAGTTGAAACTCTGACGACGCCTTCGCGAGCAAGCTCGCTCCCACAGGGAATCTGTGGCGTACACCAATCCCCTGTGGGAGCGAGCTTGCTCGCGAAGGCGTCAACCGGGTCAACATCGAATTCGGCGATGACGCCTATCACCGCCATAGCCAACCTTGATTCGCCGCCCCACCCGCCCCGGCCTATTCTCCAACCATGTGTTCAACATGGATCGAGGAGTAGCCAACATGGGCAAACGTCACCCCAACCTTCCCGCGTGGCAATGGCGCGCGTACCCGAACAATCACCAGCACCCGACCAATCTGGTGTTGCACCTGATTGCCGTACCGTTGTTCATCGTCGCGTTTCTGTTGATCGTCTCTGGCGTGTTCAGCCTGAGTCTGGCCAGTGTCGCCATCGGCGTGATTGGTATTGTCGCGGCGCTGGTTTTGCAGCGCCACGGCCACAGTCTGGAGGCGCAAGCCTCCGAGCCGTTCAGCGACCGCCAGGATGCAGTGTCACGCTTGCTGGTCGAGCAGTTCCTGACCTTTCCGCGGTTCTTGCTCAGCGGTGGCTGGTGGCGCGCCTGGCGGGAGCGGCACCGTCGGCATTGATTTAGGCAAAAATCGTTACGGTCTGACGACTCATGGCGATCAACTCCCCCTCCGCACTCCACAGCTTGGCGGCGACATGGCCGTAACCGTCGGCGGCGTACTCGATGTCTGCCAGATATTTGCACCAGTCCAGGGTGCTCAAGTCGCGTAGCGGCTGCACGAATTCAATGGTCCAGGTCAGCGTACTGCCCGGTGCCGGTTTCTTCAGATACGGCAACAATGCCGGTGGCCATGCATCCACCAGTGCCAACAGATGCGCCTCATTGACCGGCTCTTCCTTCACATCGCCACGCAAACGCACCCAACCGCCCATCTGCCGCGATTTATTGCCGGTGAACGGCATGCCGCCGACACTCCAGCGCATCGACAGATGCCGCATGAACTCCGGGGTCACGCCTTTGATATAGGGCAACTCCTGGCATTCATCCCAGTGTTTCATTTCGGCAGCGGGATAGGCCTCAACCGCCACTTCCGAGGGCCGCGAAGCGCCGAAACTGCCCTGCACGATCGTTACCACCTGACCGTTCTGCATGGCCCGCCCCAACACCTGGCTGACTGCTTTGCCTTCGCGCAACACATCGACCTCGAAACTCACCGGTACTTCCGGCTCGACCGGGCCGACAAAGGTGATCGCCAGCGAACGCACCGGGCGCTCGGCTGGCACTTTCGCGCGCATGGCTTCGTATTGCAGCGCCGCGACCAGGCCACCAAAACTGGCCCGACCCTGGCCCCACTCGGCGGGAATGGTCAGTTCTGGATCGCGACGGACCGCATCGAGCAGATCGGAAAAGCGCATGACAACCTCAGCAAGCGAAAATTGAATGCTGCGATCTTAACCAGCATGAGAGAGCGCCGCAGCGTCTATTCCGGTCAAATGGACTGACAGAAAGGCCTTAAGGTCAGGAAGATATTCGAATGTGGGAGCGGGCTTGCTCGCGAAAGCGCTGTGTCAGTCACCGATGTGTCTAGTGATACAGCGCTTTCGCGAGCAAGCCCGCTCCCACAAAGGGTCTATGGAGAATTCAGGATTTGAAGCAGGCAGTGCTGAGTTTGTCGAGCACCCGATCCGCCTTGGCTTCAGCCTTGATCAGTCCCGCCTGCCAAGTCGCGACGCACGGTTGCAGATCGCTTTCCAGCTCGGCCCGCGCCAGCCACTGCCAGCAATCGTGCCAGTCGCCCAGCGCGCCCTGCGCCGACTTCAGCCGTGCCAGCGCCGCTTCAGGCAGGCGATCCAGTTCCGGATAGGCTTCGATGCCATAGCGCACTCGCTTGATCAGCAAGCGCAGGCGATGCCGATCGTGGGCAGGATCGTGCAGGGCCTGGTCGAGTTTTTTCCATTGTTTGTGCAGGCGTTTTTCGATGCGTTTGGCCAGGCCCTTGAGCAATCCCTGGCGCTCGGAGGCGCGCAGGAATCGCGGGAAAGCGTCGAGGATGATCAGCAGCGAAGCCACCTCGGCACTCGCCGCCAGCGTCGGATACGCTTCCGCCATCTGCGCCATGCGGCGCTGCGCCGCTTGCGGTTGATCATGCTTGAGCAGATACGCCCCCAACACCTCGCGATCACGCCACGGTGTGGTCAATTGACCAACTGCCGACGCCGCGCCCTCCAGTTGTTCCACACCCGGCAAACCACGCAAGGGTCGCAACAGGCTGCGCAAGCGCCGTACCGTGGTGCGCAAGTCGTGCAGCGCCTCGGGGTCGGTCCGCGCAGTCAGGCGCGCCTGACAGGCCAGCAGTCGCACTTCCAGGCTCAGGACATGAGCCACCAACCGATCCACCAACGCAGACATCGCTTGCTCCTGATTCACATGGCTTGAAGGATGAGTCTGCCGTGAGAAGGCAGGCGCATCCTTGCGTCAAGTCAGCAGCTTAGCGCCCGGCGCGGGATTCGCGAATATAGAAACGTGCCTTCTCGGCTTTGTTGCTGCAGCCCTCGAAACCTTCGAATTGCTGTTGGGTCTTGGCCGCCGTCAGCAACGACAGCGCCTTGGAGTAACTGACCGTGCCGGCGAAACCTTCGGCCTTGGCCAGATCCAGTTCATGCCACGCCGCATCGAGTTGACTGCCGCAGCTGTCGCGATAAGCAGTCTTGCCAGCGCAACCGGCCAATGCCAGCGCGATCAACGGCACACAGATACAGGCTTTCATCACTAACTCCTCAAATAGGTCAACAGTCGTGCAGGTAAGACGTTACGGCGCGAAAAAAGTGCCTTGGCGCCCGGTGAATCTGCGGTGACGAAAAGATAACCCCGACGGGTCACACAGTATCGGAAAACGACTCTGCTGCCGCCCCGAACGACTCTGGCGATTGTCGCCCGCCCATGGATGGGTGCATTGTGGTGCCTTGTCGGGGGAGGAAGTTTGATGAAAAAGCGTGTCGCACTGGTGCTGGGCTCCGGAGGCGCCCGGGGCTACGCCCATATCGGGGTCATTGAGGAGATCGAAAGACGCGGTTACGACATTGCCTGCATTGCCGGTTGTTCGATGGGCGCAGTGGTCGGCGGGATCTATGCGGCGGGCAAACTCGACGAGTACCGCACCTGGATCGAAACGCTCGATTATCTGGATGTGCTGCGTCTGGTGGACGTGAGCTTTCGCCTTGGGGCGATTCGCGGTGAGAAAGTCTTCGGGCAGATCCGCAAGATCGTCGGCGAGATCAATATCGAAGACCTGCGCATTCCCTACACCGCCGTCGCCGCCGACCTCACCAACCAGCAGGAAATCTGGTTCCAGGAAGGCTGCCTGCATCAGGCGATGCGCGCCTCGGCGGCGATTCCCAGCCTGTTCACCCCGGTGATGCAGGGTAACCGGATGCTGGTGGATGGCGGCATTCTCAACCCGTTGCCGATCGTGCCGGTGGTCTCCAGCCACTGTGATCTGATCATCGCGGTCAACCTCAACGCGACCAACCAGCGGCATTACAAATTGCCGGTAATCCAGCGCCCGCCAGCCTTTCGTTCGCGCTTCGACAGCCTGCTCAGTTCGCTGGGTTCGAAAATGCCGTTCCGCCGCAAACAGGCCGAGCAGTTGTTGTTACTGGAGCAGGAAGCGCTGCGCGCCGAAGCGGGCGAGATCAACCCGTGGCTGGAAGGCAGCGAACCGGAGAGCCAGCAACCGGCAGCGGCTCCCGAACGCGAAGGCGCGCCGAAATCCGCCACCGGCTCGTTCATCATCGACAACGTCGGACCGGCGTCACTGCTGGACCTGATCAACCAGAGTTTCGAGGTGATGCAGACCTCGCTGGCGCAATACAAGATCGCCGGCTATCCGCCGGACATCCTGATCAACGTGCCGAAGCGCGTGTGCCGGTTTTTCGAGTTCTACAAGGCGCCGGAGTTGATCGCACTGGGACGGGAGATTGCGCGGGATACGCTGGATCGGTATGAAAGTGAGCAGAGCAGAGAGCCTTGAAGTTCTCGGTTGCCTGTCAGGGCCTCTTCGCGGGCAAGCCCGCTCCCACAGGGTTCTGGGGTGTTATTGAAATTTGTGTATCACACCGACCACTGTGGGAGCGGGCTTGCTCGCGAAGGGGCCAGACCAGACCACACAAAACCTACAGACTGTTCTCACTCAACAGCCGATACCCAACCCCCGCCTCCGTCACAATAAACCGCGGCCGGGTCGGATCATCCGCCAGCTTCTGACGCAAATGCCCGACCACAATCCGCAGGTAATGACTGTCCTCGGTATGCGTCGGCCCCCAGATATCCTTGAGCAATTGCTGCTGGGTGATCACCCGTCCCGGATGCCGCGCCAGTTGCGCCAGCACCGCGTATTCCTTGCGGGTCAGCGCCACTTCGACACCGTCTAGCAGCACCCGCCGATAAGCCAGATCCACGGTCAGCGGGCCGAACGTCAGCGCCGCTTGCTGGGCCTCGCCGGCCGGCGCCTGACGCAACAACGCGCGGATCCGGGCGAGAAATTCCTGAATGCCGAACGGCTTGGTCACGTAATCGTTGGCACCGCCATCCAGCGCCTGGACTTTCTGCCCCTCACTGGCGCGCACCGAGAGCACCAGCACGGGCGCGGTGGCCCACTCGCGAAACTCGCGCAGCACCTGCTGGCCGTCCATGTCCGGCAAGCCGAGGTCGAGCACCAGCAGGTCGGGTTTGTTCAGCGCCGCCTGCGCGAGGCCCTCGGCGCCGGTGCCGGCCTCCAGCACTTTGTAGCCTTGCGAGGCGAGGCTGATGCGCAGGAATTTACGGATCTGTGGTTCGTCATCAATGACCAAAATGGTCGCGGTCTGGCTCATGAATTCACATCGACACAAAAGATTGAAAGAGAGTAGCGCAGTCGCGATCAGGCTTCATTGTCCATCCCCGGTTGCGTCTGCAACGGCAGGTGCAGGGTGATGCAAGTGCCGCGGCCGTCGATGCCGTCGGCCACGCTGATCCGCCCGCCATGCGCGCCGACCATGCCCTGACAGATCGCCAGCCCCAGCCCCGTGCCCTGCCCTCCGCGATCACCCCGCGCGGCGGTGTAGAACATGTCGAAAATCTTCGCCCGCTCGTCCTCGGGAATCCCCGGGCCTTCGTCGCTGACCGAGAAGAAAATCTCTTCGTCACTGGCGCCGGCACGCAGTTGCAAACGCCCATGGGCCGGCGAGAACCGCGCAGCGTTTTCCAGCACATTGACCAGCGCCTGTTCGATCAGCGCCGCGTGCACGAACAGCAGCGGCAGCTCGGCGGGCACGTCGGTGCTGACCTGCAGCGGCGCCAGCACCGCACGCAGGCGATTGAGCGAACTGCCGACGATGTCTGCCGGCGACACCCAGTCCCGCGCCAGCTTCAACGCACCGTGGCCGAGGCGCGTCATGTCGAGCAGATTCTGGATATAGCGATCAAGGCGTTCGGCTTCATCGCGGGTGCCTTCGAGCAACTCGCGGCGATCCTCCAGCGGAATGGCTTCGCCGAGGGCCAACAGGCTGTCGATACTGCCGCGCATGGACGTCAGCGGTGTACGCAGATCGTGGGACACCGAAGCCAGCAGCGCACTGCGCAGTTGTTCGGTTTCGCCGTGCAGGCGCGCGGCCTCCAGATCATCGGCCAGTTGCGCCCGGGACAATGCCTGAGCCAGTGGCTGACTCAACGCGGTGAGCAGGCGTCGGCGCTGGCCGCTCAAGGTCTGGCCCTCTTTGGCGCAGACCCCGAGCAGCGCCAGCGGCCCGTCCTCCACCGACAGCGGCCACCACCACCAGCGACCGAACGGCAGCGTGCCGGTGCCCATGCCGGCCGGTTGATCGTGCTGCCAGGCCCAATCGGCCGCAGCCCGTTCCGACTCGGTGAACTCCAGCGGCCCGCCGGTCTCGACTTTCCAGCCGCCCTGCCCGTCCCGATTGAGCAGGCACAACTGCAAATCGCTCCAGCCATTGAGGTGCTGCGCCGCAGCGCTGATCACCGCCTGACGATCCGTCGCGGCAGTCAGTTTGCGTGACAGGTCGAGCAGTTCGCTGGTTTCCTCCTGTGTGTCGCGCAGGGCCTGCAACTGGCGGCGCTGGCGCGCCGCGAGATTACCGGTGAGCGCCGCCATCAGCAGGAAGAACAGCAAGGTCAGAACGTCTTCTTCGCGCTGGATGGCGAAGGAAAAATTCGGCGGAATGAACAGGAAATCGTAGGTCAGAAACGACAGCGCCGCGCACGCCAGCGCTGGCCCCAGGCTGCTGCGCACCGCCACCAGCAACACCGCTGCGAGGAACACCAGTGAGATATTCGGCAGCGGCAAAATACTCGACACCGCCCACGCCAGCGCACTGGCCAATACCGTAGCGACCAATGCCAGCGCGTAATCGAACCACACCAGCGTCGGCGTGACGCGAAGGCGCGGCGCAGGCTGCTCGCGATCATTGTCGAGCACGTTGATTTCCAGACCGTGGGCCTGACGCAGCAAACGCGCCGCCAGACCACCACCGAACAGGCGACGGCGCAGACTCGGCCGCGACTGGCCGACCAGCACCAGACTTGCCCGGCGTTCGGCGGCATGCTGGATCAGGGTTTTCGCCACTTCGCCGGCGCGCAACAACACCACTTCGCCGCCGAGGCGTTCGGCCAGTTGCTGGGCATTTTGCAGGCGCAGGCGCGATTGCTCGTCGCGCACCGTGCCGTTGTCGACATGCACCAGACTCCACGGCAGATGCCGACGCTGGGCCACCCGGCTGGCGTGGCGCACCAGGCGTTCGGCATGCGCATCGCCATCGACGCCGACCAGCAAACGCCCGCGCACCGCCGGCGCCGCCTGACCGAGTTGGCGATAGCCTTGAGCGAGATCGTTATCGACCTGCGCGGCCGCCGTTTGCATCGCCAGTTCACGCAGCGCGGTGAGGTTGGTCTGGGTGAAAAACGCATCGATCGCCGCCCGCGCCTGTTCCGGCACGTAGACCTTGCCTTCGCGCAGACGCTCCAGCAATTCACGCGGTGGCAGGTCGATCAGCAGCAGTTCGTAGGCTTCCTGCAACACCCAGTCCGGCAGGGTTTCGCGCACCTGCACACCGGTGATCCCGCGCACCTGATCGTTGAGACTTTCCAGGTGCTGGACGTTGACCGTGGTGTACACGTCGATTCCGGCGGCGAGCAGTTCCTGAATATCCTGCCAGCGCTTGGCGTGGCGACTGCCGGGGGCGTTGGTATGCGCCAGTTCATCCACCAGCACCAGTTTCGGTTTGGCCGCGAGCAAGCCGTCGAGGTCCATTTCTTCGAGCATCACGCCACGGTATTCCGAGCGCACCAGCGGCTGCTGCGGCAAACCACCGAGCAGCGCTTCGGTTTCCGCTCGGCCATGGGTTTCGACGACGCCGGCAATGATTTTCACGCCCTGACGCAATTGCGTGTGCGCCGCCTGGAGCATGGCGTAGGTCTTGCCGACACCGGGGGCGGCGCCAAGGAAAACCTTGAGTCGGCCACGGCCGTCACGGGGCAGTTCTGCTAACAGTGCGTCGGCGCGGCCGGCGTCGCTCATGCTTGATCTCTTCAGTCAGATGTTGATGTGTTGCCAGTTATGGCCTCTTCGCGAGCAAGCTCGCTCCCACAGGTTCAGTGTTGCTCTTGTGGGAGCGAGCTTGCTCGCGAATGGCAGCGCCGCAGAATTACAGTTTTTCCAGCGCCATGTTCAGCTCCAGCACATTCACCACCGGTGGCCCCACCAGCGGCTGTTCGATGTGCGCATCGAGCAGTTGCTGCAAGGTCGACACCGGGAGATTGCGCGCTTGCGCGACACGCGCCAGTTGATAGGCAATTGCCGCCGGTGGCAAGTGCGGATCGAGGCCGCTGCCGGAGGTGGTCAGCAGCGCCAATGGCACCGGCCCCTGGCCGGGCATCTGCAACTTGTTGGCATCGTCGATCACTCGTGTGGCGAGTGCCGGATTGCTCGGCGCCAGGTTGCTGGCGCTGCTGGAAACGGTCGCGAAGGCGCCCGCCGAAGGACGTGGATGGAACCACGCATCACCGACGAAATCCTGAGCGATCAGGGACGAGCCGCGCACCTTGCCGTCGGCATCGTGCACCAGGCTGCCATTGGCCTGTTCAGGGAAAGCGACCTGCGCAACGCCGGTCACCAACAGTGGGTAGGCCACGCCGGTGATCAGGGTCATCAGCACCAGCAGGCTCAGGGCCGGACGTATCATTGTGGACATTGCAAAATCCTCGAATTCGTTGGGCAAACTTTTGCGGGGTGCCAGGGAGATCTTTTCCCCCTCACCCCAGCCCTCTCCCCCAAGGGGGCGAGGGGAAAGGGAGCCGATCTCTGCGCTTTTCCAGACCTGAGTTCGGCTCGCTATCCCAGGTCGGTACGCCTCTTACAAACACCTCGATCAGTCCCCTCTCCCTCCGGGAGAGGGTTAGGGTGAGGGGCTCTTCCAACCTCAAACCAAATGCAAAGCCGTGAGCAGCATGTCGATCGCCTTGATCCCCACGAACGGCACCAGAATCCCGCCCAGTCCGTAGATCAGCAGATTGCGCCGCAGCAGTGCCGCGGCACTCGCTGCCTGTACGCGCACGCCACGCAATGCCAGTGGAATCAGCACCACGATGATCAGGGCGTTGAAGACGATGGCCGAAAGGATCGCGCTCTGCGGACTGGTCAGGTGCATGATGTTCAGCACGCCCAGTTGCGGATAGATCGCGGCAAACAGCGCCGGCAGAATCGCGAAATACTTGGCGACGTCGTTGGCGATGGAGAAAGTCGTCAGCGCGCCACGGGTCACCAGCAATTCCTTGCCGATCTGCACCACGTCCAGCAGCTTGGTCGGGTCGCTGTCGAGGTCGACCATGTTTGCGGCTTCGCGTGCGGCTTGCGTGCCGTCGTTCATCGCCATGCCGACGTCAGCCTGGGCCAGCGCCGGAGCATCGTTGGCGCCGTCGCCACACATCGCTACCAGACGACCATCGTTCTGCTCATGACGGATGCGTGCGAGTTTCTTCTCCGGGGTGGCTTCGGCGAGTACGTCATCGACGCCCGCTTCTGCCGCAATGGCCGCAGCGGTCAACGGGTTGTCACCGGTGACCATCACCGTGCGAATCCCCAGTTTGCGCAGCTCGGCGAAACGCTCACGAATGCCTGGCTTGACCACGTCCTTGAGGTGGATCGCACCCAGCAGTTTGCCGTCGGCGCAAACCAGCAACGGCGTACCGCCGCTCTGCGCGATCTTGTCGATTTCCCGCGACAGCGCCGGAGCCAGATCGGAGCGTTGTTGACCGAGGAACGCCAGCAGCGAATCGACTGCGCCCTTGCGGTACACGCGGCCCTGATAGTCGATACCGGACAAGCGGGTTTCCGCGCTGAACGGCACCGCTGTCAGGCTATCCAGCGCCGGCTCGGTTTGCGGGTGCAGACCGCGCAGGTATTCGACGATGGATTTGCCTTCGGCGGTTTCGTCCGCCAGCGAGGCGAACAACGCGCCTTCGGCCAACTCGCGACCACTCACGCCCGGCGCGGCATACACCGCGCTGCAACGGCGGTTACCGAAGGTGATGGTGCCGGTCTTGTCCAGCAGCAGCACGTGCACGTCACCGGCCGCTTCCACTGCACGCCCGGATTTGGCAATCACGTTCAGCCGTACCAGTCGATCCATCCCGGCGATACCGATAGCCGACAACAGGCCACCGATGGTGGTCGGAATCAGCGTGACCAACAGCGCCACCAGGAACACCAGCGGCAGGCTGCCGTTGGCGAAGTGGGCGAACGGTTGCAGGGTCACCACCACCAGCAGGAAGATCAGGGTCAGGCCGATCAGCAGGATATCCAGCGCGATTTCGTTCGGTGTTTTCTGACGTTTGGCGCCTTCGACCAGCGCGATCATGCGGTCGAGGGTCGATTCACCGGGGTTGGCGGTGATCTTCAGCAGCAGCCAATCGGACACCAGGCGCGTGTTGCCGGTGACCGCCGAGCGGTCGCCGCCGGACTCGCGAATCACCGGCGCCGATTCACCGGTGATCGCCGCTTCGTTGACCGCGGCGATGCCTTCGATGACTTCGCCGTCACCGGGGATCATCTCCCCCGCTTCGACGCGCACCACATCGCCTTTGCGCAGGTTGGCGGCGGGCACCACCTGGAAGCTGCCATTGGCCATCTTGCGTCGTGCGCTGAGGCCTTCGCTGCCAGCCTTGAGGCTGTCGGCGCGGGCCTTGCCGCGACCTTCGGCCAAGGCTTCGGCGAAGTTGGCGAACAGCACGGTGAACCACAGCCACAGGGCAATCTGCGCGGCGACGAACGTCGGCACGACGTTGTCCGGGATGAAGCACAGCACGGTGGTGAAGATCGCCGTCAGTTCGACCACCAGCATCACCGGCGAACGCACCAGCTGGCGCGGGTCGAGCTTGACGAAGGCTTGCAGCAGCGCCGGACGCCACAGGGCCGAGATCGCGGTTTTCGCTTGTTCCGGTGCCTTGACGGCAGCGGGTTTGATTGCAGGCATATTCATGATCTATTCCTTAGAAACCCATGCTCAGGTGTTCAGCAATCGGACCCAGCGCCAGCGTCGGCAAGAACGTCAGGCCGCCCACCAGCAAAATGGTCACGGTCAACAGAGTCACGAACAGCGGGCCATGGGTCGGAAAGCTGTTCTGGCCGATGGGTGCGGTTTTCTTCATCGCCAGGCTGCCGGCCAAAGCCAGTACCGGAAGGATGTAACCGAAGCGACCGATCAACATGCCCAGACCGAGCATCAGGTTGTGGAACGGCGTGTTGGCGCTCAGGCCACCGAAGGCCGAACCGTTGTTCGCGCTGGCCGAGGTGTAGGCATAGAGCAACTGGCTGAAACCGTGCGGGCCGGGGTTACTGATGGTCGCCGCCGGGCCAGGCAGAGTGGCCGCAATCGCACCGAGCACCAGCACGCCGACCGGCATCACCAGCAGGGTGACGACCAGCAATTGCACTTCCCGCGCCTGCAGTTTCTTGCCGAGGTATTCCGGGGTGCGGCCAATCATCAGGCCGGCGAGGAACACCGCGATGAGCACGTTGAGCAACATGCCGTAGAGCCCGGCACCGACGCCGCCGAAGATCACTTCGCCGACCATCATGTTGACCAGCGCGACCATGCCGCTGAGCGGATTGAGGCTGTCGTGCATGCCGTTGACCGAACCGTTCGACGCCGCGGTGGTGGTCACCGACCACAGCACGGTGGCGGTGGTGCCGAAGCGTGCTTCCTTGCCTTCCAGCGGTGCAGTCTGCTCGACGGCAACGTTGTTCAGCGCAGGGTTAGGCTGATATTCGGCCCACAGCGAAGTCGCGCCACCGATCAGGAACAGTGCGAGCATGCAGGCGATGATCGCGCGGCTCTGACGCAGGTCCTTGACGTAGTGGCCGAAGGTGAACACCAGCGCCACCGGGATCAGGATGATAGAAGTGACTTCGAACAGGTTGCTCCACGCGGTCGGGTTCTCGAACGGGTGCGCCGAGTTGACACCGAAGAAGCCACCGCCGTTGGTGCCCAATTGCTTGATCGCAATCTGACTGGCCGCCGGGCCGAGCGGGATCACTTGATCAACGCCCTGCATCGTCACCGCGTTCACATATTGCGCGAAGGTCTGCGGTACGCCCTGCCACACCAGGTACAGCGCCAGCAGCAGGCACAGGGGCAGCAGGCCGTAGAGGGTGGCGCGGGTCATGTCGACCCAGAAGTTGCCCAGGGTCTTCGCCGACTTGCGACCGATGCCACGGCACAGTGCAACCAGCACGGCGAGGCCGGTAGCGGCGCTGACGAAGTTCTGCACGGTAAGGCCGACCATCTGGCTCAGGTAGCTGAGGGTCGCTTCACCGCTGTAGGACTGCCAGTTGGTGTTGGTCATGAAACTGACCGCGGTGTTGAACGCCTGAGTCCATTCCTGGCCCGGCAGGTTTTGCGGGTTCAGCGGCAGGTGATCCTGGAACAACAGGATCGCAAACAGCAGCAGGAAACCGGCGAGGTTGAACGCCAGCAAGGCCAGCGTGTACTTCTGCCAGCTCTGTTCAGCCTGCGGATCAACCCCGGAAATGCGATAACAGCCACGTTCGACCGGGCCCAGAATCGGCGTCAGCCAGGTGCGCTGACCTTCCATCACCTTGTAGTAAAAGCGCCCGAGGAACGGCGCCGGCAACAACACCACCGCAAAAAACGCGAGGATCAGCCAATAGTCATAACTGTGCATAGCCGCTCCTAGCCCCGATCCGCGCGCAATAGCGCAACCAACAGATAAATGAACAGCCCGGCTGCCAACAGCAGGGACACCCCGTCCAGAACGCTCATGGAAGATCTCCGTGTTACGGCGTATTGCCGCTTGTCGGGGCATTGTCGGAAAGGAGGCTGTAAAGGCGCGAGACCGAGGGGGTCGGCTGGGCATAAAGAAAGCGTAAAGAGTGGGTTTATGCTGGCGTTACAGGTGGGTTTTGCGCCGTATGGGCTGGCCTCTTCGCGAGCAGGCTCGCTCCCACAATTTGAAATGCATTCCCCTGTGGGAGCGAGCCTGCTCGCGAAGACGGCATAACCGACAACATCGCACCCAACTGGCGCACTGCAAGCCGCTATCCCACCGCGAACATCCCCGATACGACAGCTTTCTTCACATTACGACCTGACTCACAGCAATGGCACGCCCACTGCACACGCCCTCCCCCGAGCTTTCCAAACCGTTCAGGGAGCATGCGCATGAACACACAACTCAAACCCACGCTGGGCACCTTGCACCTGTGGGGCATCGCCGTCGGGCTGGTGATTTCCGGCGAGTATTTCGGCTGGAGTTACGGCTGGGGCGTGGCCGGTACACTGGGCTTTCTGGTGACCTCGTTCATGGTCGCGACCATGTACACCTGCTTCATCTTCAGCTTCACCGAACTGACCACCGCGATTCCGCATGCGGGTGGGCCGTTCGCCTACAGTCGCCGAGCCTTCGGTGAAAAAGGCGGACTGATTGCCGGGCTGGCCACGCTGATCGAATTCGTCTTCGCGCCGCCGGCAATCGCCCTGGCGATTGGCGCCTACCTGAATGTGCAGTTTCCGGCGCTCGATCCGAAACATGCAGCGGTCGGCGCATATATCGTCTTTATGGGTTTGAACATTCTTGGTGTGAAACTGGCCGCGACGTTCGAGCTGATCGTCTGCGTGCTGGCGGTGATCGAATTGCTGGTGTTCATGGGCGTGGTCGCACCAGCGTTCAGCTTCAGCAGTTTTGCCCTGAATGGCTGGGCCGGTTCCGATGTGTTCGGTGTGCCGGCGATTGCCGGGATGTTCGCCGCGATTCCGTTTGCGATCTGGTTTTTCCTCGCCATCGAAGGCGCAGCAATGGCCGCCGAAGAGGCCAAGGATCCCAAGCGCACGATTCCCAAGGCCTACATCAGCGGGATCCTGACCCTGGTGTTGCTGGCAATGGGCGTGATGTTCTTCGCGGGTGGTGTCGGCGACTGGCGCACCCTGGCGAACATCAACGACCCGTTGCCACAGGCGATGAAAACCGTGGTCGGCGACAACTCCGGCTGGCTGCACATGCTGGTGTGGATCGGCCTGTTCGGTCTGGTGGCGAGTTTCCACGGGATCATCCTCGGCTACTCGCGGCAGTTCTTCGCCCTCGCCCGCGCCGGTTACCTGCCGGCGTCGCTGGCGAAACTCTCGCGCTTCCAGACTCCACACCGGGCGATCATCGCCGGCGGCATCATCGGCATCGCCGCGATTTACAGCGACGGCTTGATCAATCTCGGCGGCATGACCCTCACTGCGGCGATGATCACCATGGCGGTGTTCGGCGCGATCGTGATGTACATCATGAGCATGCTCAGCCTGTTCAAACTGCGCAAATCCGAACCGAATCTCGAGCGTACTTTCCGTGCGCCGTGCTACCCGCTGATTCCGCTGATCGCACTGGTGCTGGCAGTGGTGTGCCTGATCGCCATGGCCTGGTTCAACGCACTGATCGGGCTGATTTTCCTCGGTTTCATGGCGGTCGGCTTCGGCTACTTCTTGCTCACCGGGCAGTTGCGCGCTGACGCTCCGGCCGATGCGATGCTGACCGGCCGCTGAGGGATTTCAGATACACCGGGCATAACCAGCCTAGAATGGAACCACTGCGAACTCACTTCGCTCAAAGTGGTATGCAGCGTCGCACGGCGAAATCCTCGCCCGTCGAACTGCCCTTAAGGAGAGCCGTTATGCCCTGGTATGCCTGGTTGATTCTGGTCGTTGCAATCGGCTCGATCGTTGGCGGATTGATGATGTTGCGCGACACCGCCAACAAGGTTGAACTGACCGATGAAGAACGCAAACGCGTTGCGCAGCGCAACGCCGAAGCGGACATCAAGGACGCGCAGGATCGCTGAATGAAAAACCCCGCCTGAATCGGCGGGGTTTGTTTTTTATGGCTTTGGACTTATCCGCACGCTTTTTAGAAGTAGAAGTACAGTCACCATTTAATTTTCCGTGGTTAAGATGGTGGCCTTGTCGCGGAGAGTCGAAATGCGTTACTCGCAGGATCACAAAGCCCAGACCCATCAGCGCATCATCAAGGAAGCCTCGGCACGCTTTCGCCAGGACGGTATCGGCGCCACCGGTTTGCAACCATTGATGAAAGCGCTCGGGCTGACCCATGGCGGGTTCTATTCACATTTCAAGTCTAAGGACGAATTGGTGGAAAAAGCCTTGCAGGAGGCTGGCGCGCAGCTGGACGCGCATTGCGCCATGCTGTTCTCCGAGGAACGCCCGCTGGAGGCGTTCATCGACAGTTACCTCTCCGAATGGCACTACAGCTCTGCGCACGAAGGCTGCCCGTTGCCGACCATGTCCTCGGAAATGGGTCTGCGCGGTCAGCCCAGCCCGACCACCGACGCGGTGCTCAACAGTCGACTGGAACAAGTGCAAAACACGCTGGAAGGCCCATCCGCCGCTGATCGCAGCATTGTCATCATGGCCACACTGGTTGGTGCACTGGTGCTCGCACGCAGCGTCGAAAATCCGCAGTTGGCCCAACGGATTCTCGACGTCACACGTGACGCCCTGAAGAAAGATCAGGACTAGCCTTCCCAGCGCTTGAACAGCACGCTGGCATTCACCCCGCCAAAACCGAAGCCGTTGGACAACGCATACTCAATCGGCATCGACCGCGCCTGGCCGTGAACGATGTCCACACCAGCACTTGCCGGGTCAGGGTTTTCCAGATTGAGCGTCGGCGGCACCACCTGATCGCGGATGGCCAGTAACGTGAAGATCGCCTCCAGCCCGCCGGCCGCGCCGAGCAAATGCCCGGTAGCGGACTTGGTAGAAGTGACGGCGATTTTGTTCTGCTCGCCAAACACACTTTTGATCGCCGCCAACTCTCCCAGATCGCCGACCGGGGTGGAGGTGGCATGTGCGTTGAGATGTTGCACCTGATCCGGCGCGATACCAGCCTGAGCCAGCGCCAACTGCATCGCCCGTCGTGCACCACTGCCGTCCTCCGGACCGGCGGTCAGATGATAGGCGTCGGCACTGGTGCCATAACCCACCAACTCGGCCAATGGCTGTGCACCACGTGCCAGCGCATGCTCAAGCGACTCGATCACCAGCAAACCCGCGCCCTCCCCCATCACAAAGCCATCGCGACCGCTGTCAAAGGGCCGCGAAGCGCGCTCGGGAGTGTCGTTATAGCCGCTGGACAACGCTCGCGCGGCGGCAAAACCGGCCAGGCTGACCCGATCGATGCAGGCTTCCGCTCCACCGCAAACCGCGATATCCGCTTCACCGGCACGAATCATCCGTGCAGCATCGCCGATCGCCTGGACGCCGGCAGCACAAGCAGTCACCGGTGCACCCAACGGGCCTTTCAAAGCATGCTGGATCGATACGTGTCCGGCCGCCAGATTGACCAGAAACGATGGGATGGTGAACGGCGACAGACGACGCGGGCCACGACTGTCGGTGGTGCGTACAGCGTCGGCTATTGCACCGAACCCGCCAACACCGGAGCCGATGATCGTTGCGGTGCGCTCCTGATCCCTGGCCTCGGACGGCTGCCATTCGGCCTGCGCCAACGCCTGGCGCGCCGCTTCCATGGCGAACAGGATGAAGCGATCCATCTTCTTCTGCTCTTTGGGTGGCGTGGCAAGGTCCGGATCGAAACCGGCCTCGACGTCCTCTGCCGCCGTTGGCACCATCCCGGCGACCCGGGTCGGCAGATCTGCACTCACCGCGTCCGGCAAATTGCGCAAGCCGGAGCGCCCGTCCAGTAAGCGCTGCCAGACAACCTCGACGTCACTGCCCAAAGGAGAAACCAGGCCCATACCGGTGACAACAATTCGACGCTGACTCATACCGCAGTTACCTCTGATCAATTTTTGTAGCGTTCAGCCGCCGAACTGCGCGACAGATTCGGCGCCATGACATGCCGTGCACGTACAAATGCCTGCCATTCACCCTCGTCAGGCAGCGACGGGATGGTGATCAACTCACCCTGATCCAGACCGGCCAGCGCCGCATCCACCATCTCACCGGCCTCCATCACCATCTCCGCCGGAATGCCGCTGGCGTCGATGCCCGAGCGCTCCCAGATTTCAGTACGGGTAACGCCGGGCAACACCGCTTGCACCTTCACGCCAGTACCTTCGAGTTCGGCGTTGAGCGATTGAGTCAGGCTCAACACGTAGGCTTTGCTCGCGCTATAGGTCGCGTTGAAGCGCTCCGGAAACAGCGCCACCACCGAGGCGATGTTGATGATCGTGCCGCGTCCGGCCTTGGCGAAACTGGCGGCTGCTGCTGAGGCCAGCAACGTAACGGCGGTGACGTTCAACTGGATCAGACGCTCCAGTTGCTCGGCGTCGGAATTGGCCAGCAAGCCATCGGCTGCGACCCCTGCGTTATTCACCAACAGGGTGATACTTGAATCACTGCGCAGGCGTTGCTGGAGTTTGAGGACATCGTCCTTTTGTGTCAGATCGGCTTTAAGCACTTCGACCTGAACACCATGGACCTCGCGCAACTGGCTCGCAGCGTTTTCCAGACGCTGCTGATCGCGAGCGACCAACAGCAAATCAAAACCACGTGCTGCCAACCGCTGCGCGTAGATGGCACCGATACCTGATGATGCCCCGGTGACGACGGCCGTACCTTGAGACTGGACTGAACTCATGAGAGCGCTCCTGAAATACTTTTGGATTGGCCCTCAGCGCTGTTTGCATGAAGGCGGCGGAAATTATTATAGGCATAATCTAACGACAATATGATACCCATAATTTTCAGCTCACCGACAAACGCGACGCCGCTCCCTCTGTCGCATCTCTGCCACTAGAAAGCAGAAAGGCCGGTCAATGACCGGCCCCTTGGCGTTGAATTATCAGCTTAGTTCACTTCCAGCTTGTCGCGATTGCGATCCAGGATCGCCTTGCCGATGCCCTTCACTTCCAGCAGCTCATCCACCGAGGCGAATGGCCCATTAGTATCACGATACGCAACAATCGCTTTGGCTTTCGCCTCGCCTACTCCGGACAACTGTTTTTGCAGAGTTGCTGCGTCGGCGCCGTTGAGATCGACTTTCTCGCTCGCAGATGGGGCGATGCTCTCCGTCACCATCACGGCCTTGTCGGCCTGAGGTACGTTGGCAGGTGCCGCAATAGCTGCAATTGAGGCGCTGGTGAGCAGGGCAAAAACAAGAGAACTGAAGAAACCGGTACGCATAATAGACGCTCCATGACATCGATTGAGAAAGCAGCTTTTCCGAAGCTGCTCTCCAAACTTAGGCGATGGTTGGCGGGTGTCAAAAATTCGTCTATTACAGGATGTGAAACAATCAGGGTTCGAGACGGCGTTGCTGATAGATCCAGTCGACGATTTCGCCTTCGGGGGTGTAGCCGCTGACGGTTTCGCGCAAGAGCTGGCGGACGCGGGAATAATCGTCCTGCTCGACGGCAGCCATCAATTCCGTCAAACGCAGTTTGAGTGAGTCCCAGGAAAGATGATCTTCCTTTGCACTCATAATCATCGGATGCTCAGTCGCCGATACGTTATCGCCAATCAGCAATTCCTCGTAGAGTTTCTCGCCAGGGCGCAATCCAGTGAACTCGATCGATATGTCGCCCTGCAGGTTCTTTTCAGAGCGTACACTCAACCCGGACAGATGAATCATCTTCTCCGCCAACTCGACAATTTTCACCGGTTCTCCCATGTCGAGCACAAATACATCGCCGCCCTGCCCCATGGAGCCAGCCTGAATCACCAGTTGCGCAGCTTCAGGAATAGTCATGAAATAACGGGTTATTTTGGGATGAGTAACGGTTAAAGGTCCCCCGGATTTGATCTGACTGTGAAACAGCGGAATCACTGAACCGGAAGACCCCAGAACATTGCCGAAACGTACCATTGTGAAGCGAGTCTTGTTGACTCTGGAGATATTGGATTTGTCGCCGAATAGTACCGGCGCAATCTCCCGACTCAGCGCTTGCAGCGTGAGCTCGGCAAGGCGTTTTGTACTGCCCATGACATTTGTCGGGCGAACAGCCTTGTCAGTGGAGATCAACACAAAATTTTCCACCCCCGACTGTAACGCAGCCTGAGCAGTGTTGAGAGTACCAATGACGTTGTTCAACACCCCTTCGGCAATGTTGTGCTCGACCATGGGTACGTGCTTGTATGCAGCGGCATGATAGACCGTTTCAACGTTCCAGGTTTTCATCACATCCAATAGCTTGTGTGGATGACGAATAGAGCCAAGTATCGGCAACAACCTGACCGCTACCGACTCTCGACACACTCTCTTCTCCAACTCCGAAAGAATGCTGTAGAGATTGAATTCACTGTGATCGAACAGCAATAGAGTCGTCGGACCGAGTGCGAAAATCTGCCTGCACAGTTCCGCCCCAATCGAGCCACCCGCGCCAGTGACCAAAACCGTTTTGCCTTTGATACAACGTTCAAGCAAATCCGCCTGCGCAGGTACGGAATCGCGTCCAAGCAGATCAGCGATGTCTACCTCTTGAATATCTTCAACTTTCACACGGCCGCTGGCCAGATCAGTGAAGTTGGGCACGCTCCTGATGTGGAGAGGAAAGCTCTCTAGAAGTGTGAGAATTTCCCGGCGGCGTGCACGGGTTGATGAAGGAAGAGCCAGAAGAATTTCCTGAGCCCCGGTTTCATCGATCATTTGTTGAATGTGTTTTGGTTTGTAAACCTGCAGGCCTGCTATCACCCGATCCGAGATACTTGGATCATCATCGATAAATGCCACAGGGCGCATGGCTCGCCCCATGCGCAAGGCCGCCACCAGCTGATTGCCAGCAACACCGGCACCGTAGATCGCGACTTTGACCAGGCCGTCATCGCGGTTTGTAAAAGGCACGTGTTGAGCGCCGGCGAACCAGTCGCCCATGAAATACTGCCGCATACAAAGCCGTAATCCGCCAAGAATGACGAGACTCAGCCACCAATAGTTGAAGACAATCGAGCGTGGAACGACAGCCTCGTGATTGCTGTACCAATAAACCACAAGCGCCAAAATCAGCGCAGACAGACTGACCGCTTTTATAATTGCAATGAGCGCATCGTTGCCGAAATAGCGCATGACCGCACGATACATGCCAAAACGAATAAACAAGGGAATTGCGATGATAGGTGCGCACACGAAAAGCCACAAATGCACCTTGAAGGGATTATACATATCGTCCAGGCCGAGGCGGACGATAAAGGCCAGCCACAGGGCGGCCCAGACAAGCACCATGTCTGTGGTGACCTGAATCAACCTCTTGCGGCGCCGAGGCAGGCTTACCAGGTACTCTCTGATTTTATCCATAAACCCTTCAATTACCTTGATCACTCTGCTCAGCGGCACGCACCATGGTGGCAGCTTGCGGCGCGCTCGGTGATCACTCTAAACCTAAATGACCCAATGATTGCTGCTTAGTTCTTGACTGCCGGAGTCTCCAGATCTCCAGCACGAAACTTTATCGCCAATACGATCAGCGGTGTGTAAGCCAGAACTACTCCCCAGGCACCGTCCAGATCCAGGCGTGTGACGCACAACGCTATGGGCAACAGCCAGAACAGATTGATCAAACCGACCGCCGCTGTTACCGGCAAGTGCCTGCCAAATCGACGCGACGCGAACTGGTAAGCATGGCTTCGGTGAGCCTCGTAGACCTTTTCCCCTCGAAACATGCGGCGCAACAACGTAAAGGTCGCGTCGACAATGAATACTCCAAGCAGAATCAACCAGGCCCAGAGCATTGGTGCACTTATCCATGCAGCCTGTAGAGACAAGGCTCCCAAAACCATACCGAGAAATCCGCTGCCAGCATCGCCCATGAATATCCTTGCCGGAGGAAAATTCCAGTAGAAAAAACCCGCAACGCAAGCAGCCAGCAACAATGGCGCCCAAATCAGGCTTTCCATTCCCGATAACCAGTAAAGCAGACAAGCCCCCAGACAAGCACAAATCGCTTCTACGCTGGCGATACCATCAATGCCGTCCATGAAGTTGTAGAGGTTGAGCAGCCAAACCAGGTAGAAAGCTGCCAACAAATAACCTGTCCAGCCTAAATCGATGGAAACACCGAACACCGCGATTGGCGGCAAGCCCCCGATCCATCCCAGCACCCAGAAAGCTGAACCGAAATGACCCAATAACCGCCAGCGTGCGGCGATGTGACCGTGGTCGTCCATGAACCCGATCAGGGCAATCGTGCCGCCACCACCTGCCAGAGCGAAAAACAGGTCGACAGAAATCAAGCCTGTAAAAAGCAGTAAACCCAGGGATACGAAAAAAGCCAGGGCAATTGCAACGCCGCCGCCACGAGGCGTCGCAACGACATGTGAACTGCGCGCATTTGGAACATCCATCAGACTTCGGGATATTGCATAACGACGCAATACTGCAGTCATCACAAAAGAAATACCGAAAACCACAGGTATGACCCACGCGTAACTCATCTTTTTCGAGACTCCAAAAAATGTTCCGCTGTTGCTTTCAAACCATCGTTAAGACTGAACGGTGGCCGCCAGCCAAGCAACTCACGATTTTTCTTGATATCGACTTGCAACGACCCGAAAAGACGCTGTGCGACAGCGCTTCGTCCGACCGAGAGGGCAAGGAGCTTCAGCACTGCGACAGGAATAGGGATGAGCCATGTCTTCACGCCGAGCGAAATCAGGAGACGGCTCATTAACTGCGTCGTGGAAACGTCTTCGCCATCACTGACCAAAAACACCTGGTTCGCGGCACCAGGATGATCGATACAAGTAGCCACCAGATCGACGACATTGTCTACGTAAACAAGGCTTCTTGAATTACTAATTGCCCCGAATGGCAAGGGAATCCCTTTCACCAGCCAGTGCATCATTTGCTGGAAATTCGCTCGAACTCCAGGACCATAAATAAGTACAGGTCGAATAATGACAACCTCTATCGCGCCTGTCTGGGCAAGCTGCATGAGTTGTTGCTCTGCTTCGTACTTGGAGATCCCATAAGCATCCGAAGGGTGCGGCGTGTCGCTTGCGGTGAACGGGTGACCTACCAGAGTGCTTTCACCATTAACCTTGATGGAACTGATGTAGATAAATCTTTTAACTCCGGCCTGAACGGCCTGGTTTGCAAGGCAAAGCGTTCCTTTTACATTTACAGCCCGAAACTTCGCAATGGCTTGCGCCGATTCCTCTTGCATGACATGCACTCGCGCTGCTGCGTGTACAACAACATCTACACCCACAAGTGATTCGCGCCAGTCTGTTTTTTCATTGATATCCGACAAATGTGTAACTACAACTCTTTCGGATAGCCTCGCACCTACATTACGTATTGGAGCAACAATAGATATCTCCGGAAAATTGCAAAAATGCCGAACCAAGGACCTCCCAAGAAATCCTGTCGCACCGGTGACAAGTATTTTTTTTGGCATGTTAAACCAATTTAGACTGTAGAAAGCAAGACTGCAATTTATCATGAAAAACCGGCGGGAGACATTGCTCCACGGTCCTCTCAGGGAATCATTCAAGCAGAATTGCCTTCACCGGCGAGCAGAATGCGAGGATTTATTTCACTTCGTTGCCTAGGAACATGCCAAGGCACGTATCCAGCGCAGAAACAAATATGCGCTGACTACGTGCCTTGCTAGCTCGCCAGGTTAAGGAGATCGTTATTTTACCTTTCGGATTAGCGTTTCTCTCGTTGACTAAAATGACGCAATAATTTTCTAAACGCTCTGGAAAATGTAAGTCTCCAACCACCCTCGTACATGGAGATCTCAACCAACAACCAATAATGCGTCAGTTTTCTGGAAATACCGCCCCAAAATGAACTACGAACTGGTAGCGTTTTACTATTACTCAGCTCACGCGCACCCTGCTGGAAAAGTTCGGCCCACTGAGCTGCAACAGCAACGATATCAAATTTTTGGTAGACATCACTGTACGCCCGTTCAGCAATGGAAGTTCTGAACTTTTCATCATCCAAGTAGCGCTCGATTGCGGCTATCCAGCATGCAGCTGTATTATTCTTGATGAGCAAACCAGTTTTGCCATCTACAACAGAATCCACATAGCTTTCGGAATCTGTATAAATCCCCGCACAACGGAACGCCGAATATTCGCGATACTTATTATTCGTCTTATATCTATTGGATGTCTTGTTATCCAAAGGCGCCAAACCAATCTTCCAACCGCGCTGCACCTGAAACGCTATATAGTCAGCATAGCTGTTCATATGCCCAAAAAAACGTACCCTGGGGCCCTGCTCCAACCATTTGGGCAGACAGCCGACGAACTCAAAGACCACATCGTCTCTTTGTGCGAGAAAATAGGGAATGACGTCCTTGAGCACTTCCAGATCAGCCTCACGCGAGGCACTACCCGCGAAACCGATACGGTACTCAGAGACAGTTTTGACGTCGCCTGTTGGCAGCAACGAGAAGTCAAAAAAAGCCGGTAGGAGCACGGTATTGCGGTTTTTCGGAAGGATGAACTCTCTTAGAGCAACCGAATTGGTAATAACGACATTAGCTTTTTCAACTGCAAACTTTAGCGACCGACGTATAATTGGGTGTTGATAATACTTTGCCAGAGCAGTATCACCATCTATCAGCCAGAAATTATCATCAATATAGTAAAAATAAGGAATATTGCTACGCTTTAAAGATTGCATCCATGATATAGCCACTGGATCGGCCGTTCTCACAAATAAAGGTAACGCAGACTCTGAAAAAACATGCTGGTCGAGCTCAGTAAGATATACTTTCTTGTATCTAATACCGAGGCAAGAACACTCAGACAACAACTGCTCAGTCAACTGCGTTGTCGCGATATCCGCTTCGACAATCAGTAGAACTTCAATACTCGAACCAACATCACTCATCATTTGAAAAACATGCGTATGGAACCAATTTGCTGGGGCGTAAAGGCCAACGAGATGCAACCGAACACTCTACAACCTTGGCGCAGATATTCAAGTTTCGACCGAAAAAACGAATATAGGCCAAATTTTCTTGTCTAAGCGGTTCTCCGATAGAAAAGCGTACAACTCCTATAATATTTATTTCGGACAGACTTTCAGTTGAGCTGAATACAATATTGTTGCCTTTATCGACCAGTTCCAAGCCCAACAGAGCATCTGTGGTATCTGCAGCCAAGTAAATACACACAGAAATCGAATTGAACTCGCCGCCCCCTCTTATTGGATACTCAACATATCCAGTACCCGGTATTTCTTTACCAAGCCGATAGCCCCTTGGTTCGCGGGTGTTGTATTTTTTGGAAAAATATTCATCAAAAAGCTTCGAATCAGATTCGGGCAGATCTGGCCCAGCGGTAAGTAAGTTAATCAGCCTCTCGTTTCTAAAAAGCTTTTTTTCACACTCAACAACATAATGATGTTGCTCTTTCAACCTCTCGCTTAGACGCTCCTCAGCAAAAGACAAGGTAGAAAAACTCTCTACTTCATACTCTTCTGCATCAGCCCTAGACTCCTGCAGCGCAGGAGTGTCCAAAAATGGGTAAGATTCCAGATTTTCTGTTAGCTCAACGTAGTCATTCTCATCATCATCCTTCCAAACAACAAGATGATAAACAACCTGATGGCAAACATCAGTTAAGTGCTGTCGCAACTCTCGCTGACAAGATGGTTCCATCTGATTGAATCGTGGAAAATAGAAAAACTCCATCCGCAGCAGTCGTATTTCTAAACCCGGATCCGAATTATCAGACTGCGACAATCCCCACGTGACTGCATGGGGATGGAAATACTCCTTTTTATCAATGGGTGCCCAAGAACAGCTAGACCAAAATCTTGGCGTGTGCTCGTTGAATACCTGAAGATGATAAGGATTAGCTACGTTAAGCTTCTGTTCATAATAGGGAGCGACAATACAGATCTGAGCTTTATGTTTACATACACGATAAAGCTCCCTCATTGTAAACATTAGATCTGAGACGTGTTCCAAGCTGTGCGCTGCATGCACTAGCTCTACAGAGTCATCTTCAAATGGGAGCGGTTTATCAAGATCCGCTATCACTTGGACACCTGGTAGTGGAAACCTATCGACACCGATAAATCCCGGAAGGCATTTTGGCCCACAGCCTATATCTAATTTCATCGGCAATACCTATACAGTCGATATTTCCACGAACGGATACACAGGGAAACGCTTCAAGCCTGCATAACGATATTTAACCAGTTCAAACATATATACAGGGTGAGACGTACGCGCAAAAACTCGCAATCGATAATCAGCCGACAAAGAAACTGCCGCCTGATCGACCACGAATTCAACAGGCAAAGACAGATCCACTCCGCTTAACGATGCAACTCCATTGAAAACAATGGATCCGGTTGCCCCAACAAGTTCAATACCAACTAAACCATCCTGAATCCCATCAGTGGCAAAAGCTATTAAAACGGACTTTATTGCCGCAGGAAAATTAATTGAGTACTCAACATATGGAACATCGTGCAGCGACTTGGATAGCTCCAGCTTAATCTCTGAGCTTCCGCTCTTGGCTTGTTGAGAAAACTCCTTCAACTTTGCGAATTGTGGCATCAAGTTGTCCCACAAATCGTGCTTACGAGACAAAAACCCTAGACGCTTAGATCTAGAAGCCGCCTGCCGTAGCCGAGCTAACTCCTCAAGACTCTCAAGCAATTTTTGTGGATCTTTTATTACATCACCACCCGCAATAGATATATGGCTGCCATGGCTCTTAGACATTAATTTCAACCTACCTTCTACGGTGGTAAAACCGTTAAACGTAGTAGGCTTAGAAATGGACGCCAGAACTTTGCAAGTTAAAACTCCAGAGAAGTGTTCATTACAATATTTTTTGTTATTTTTCTTCATTTCTGAAAACTTGGAAAAGTCCAAACCTTCAAGAACTTCAAGCCATGAGCGAGCGCTAAACGGCGATGAGACTACATAAGCGTTATTCAGTTCTTTAAAGTCGGAGTAAGGCATGTAATCTGGAACAACAAGTAAGGCATCTAATACATCTGCAGACAAAGCGACATTTGTTGTTTTATACTTATTATTGGCCGACTCGCTCGGAGCATGAATAAGAATATCTGGACTATATCGCGAGATCTGCAATAACGCAGTTTCCCAGTTCAGCTCAAAGGGTAGCGTTACCAATTCAAGAAAATCATGCTTTTTGAATTCGTCCGAAAAATCCGAGCCTGCTCCACCAACAATTAGCTGAATAGTTTTACCCGACTCGGTGTACTTGAGAAAAGCGGGCAACATGACATCACGGAGAGCGGACAGCCGATGACTGCCTCCCGCGAAAGCGATAACCAACCGGTCACGTACCGGAACAACCTTGCTGGTAGTGATTTTCAGATCACAGAATGTAGGCGGAAAAAAATCTACATTCGAATGAATAAGATGCTCTTTAAAGTATTCTTGCAGTTCAAGAGTGCTGGTCAAGACTCCTGAAAAATCTTTCAGTTTATTACGTAACGTCTTCTTGCTTAAGTCCTCAAAAAAATTCATCTCCTTATTTTCTTGAAGCAGAGTGAGATTATCGTCGGTGAAATAATAGCAAGGAATTTGCATCTTCTGTGCAGCAGCAATCCATTCGAAGAACGGATCCAGTTGCCGGACAAATACAATACAGCTAGCATGTGCAATTTCGGAAATCGGCCAACCACCTGGGTATCGAATAACTCTTACACGGCTTTTCCATTCATCAGGCAAAAAGTCGAAGTATATACTGGTGCATGCATCGTGATTGCCTGTAAGAACCAATACCTTTCGATTATCATCTGAGCGGGACAAAGAGCTACTGATATCAAAATTTTCTCTCGTTCGTCCGTGCGCAGCTGCCATTTCTCTCACGGCGATAGCTGTACAATGCGCCGCTGAATCCGGCAATGCGAAGATATCATACTCCTCAAAGTTCTCTGGACGGAGAGACCAATCACGCTCTTGCCTCATTTGCTCTTCCGAGGCCCAAGTATCCAGCGCGTACGTTTTTCCTAAACTATCGTCAGTTGCAGGGCCACCGACTTCGCCAACGCAAACATCTACATAACGCAAAATATACTTTCTGGAAATCCTTCTCCACAGATCCCAATCGCAAAGGCGCGTCATGAGTATGTGCGGATCGTATAGACCTATATCATCAAGGATGAAACGTGGTACTAAGACTGCGTTATTTGAGATGCAATTCCAGCTATTTATATTGTGCGATGAAATACTTTCGCCCAAGTGCACAAACTGCTCAGTACCAGAGCCCAACTCCCTTACTCTCATACCGACAGACCCATAGACTACTTGGTCTGGCGTCATTTGAGCATGCTTGTAAAGCTCTTCCAGAGCATCAGGAAAGAATTCGTCATCATCAAACGCAAATGCGATGTAGCGACCGCGAGACTTTGAATACGCCTCATACTCAGAAATCGCAGGTAGACCAATGTTTACTACATGGCGAAGACAGCTCACACGCCCATCTTTTTCCATGAACTCCGCAATAATGTCAGCACTACCGTCTGTACTGGCATCATCAACGATGATCAACTCAAGCTCAGTCAGCGTTTGACTTAATACTGACTCTATCGCCTTACGAAACTTACCACTCTTCGCGCGCCGAAAGGTGGGAAGAAAAACGGAGACAATTGGGAGCGGACCGTCAACATAAGAACTACCAGGCAACCACTGAGTTTCGCGAATGAGATCTTTGACTTTCATGTTCGAAACCTTAGACAGTTGCCGAATAATTTTCTGAATAAGCTTTTAGCACTTTTTGAGTTTCACCATCCATGCGTATTTTTCCTTTTTCCAGCCAGATTGTTCGCTCACAAAAATCACTTACCAAATCAGGCGAATGACTCGAAAAAACAAGAATTTTACCTTGAGTCATAAATTTCTTCATGCGCTCTTGGGCTTTGTGAGCAAAGTTTATGTCACCAGCACCCATAACTTCATCAAGCAACAGGACTTCGGGGTTAATAGCTGTCGACACAGAAAACGCCAAACGTATAAACATACCTGCAGAATAGGTACGAACTGGATAATTTAAAAACTCACCCAATTCCGAAAATTCCGCAATTTCTTGCATTTTGGCTTTAATTTCTTTGGGTTTCAGACCTAATAAGAGCGCCCGGATTTTTATATTATCCCAACCAGACTGATTCATCTCAAAGCCTGTAGCGAACTCAAACATTGGGCATACATGACCAAGTGTTTGAGCAGTGCCGCTGGTAGTTGGATAAATTCTAGCCATCACCTTCAACAAGGTGCTTTTACCCGCACCATTCAAGCCAATCAGGCCTACACGCTCCCCTCGCGCTACTGAAAGATTCACATTTGAAAGAGCGTTAATTGTATATTCTTGAGTATTAGCCGTTCCTGGACGACGCAATACTGCATTTTTCATTCGTCCGAGGAAATCTGTCCGACCAGTGAACACCACACTTGCATCTCGCAAATCTATAGAAATATCGCTCATAACATGTAAACCACTTTTTTATCCATTTTAGATGCAAGCAAAATGCAGACGACCCACAGAAGCGACAAATAAGCGGCACAAAAAATATAGTCTTGCTTGACTGCAAATGTACCTTCTAAAATTGGAAATCTAATAACATCCACTAAATAATACAGCGGATTATATTTATAAACAAAATCCAAACCACGATCTTTAAGCATCGTCACAGGAAACATAATCGGCGTAACAAAAAATAACACCTGAAAAATCCCAGTTAAAGCATGAGGCAGATCCCTAAAACGAGCAGACAAATACGCACTGAGAGTAATGTGCCCCAGGCCTGCGGCCAAAAGAATTCCGAGACCCGGCAACGCATATAACCAGCCTATGGGCTTGAAACGTTCAAAGACTAATAACGTACCCGCCAGCGCGACAACACCAACCAACATAACCGCGAACAGCGCGACCAACACACGGAGCAGATAAATTTGTTTTGGAAACGAAAACTGCTTTATATAGCCTTCAGACCCCACAAACGCATAGCCACCTTCAACAAACGAGGCAACTAAAAACCCCCAAATAATCAGGCCGCATGTGAGGTAAGGAAGAAATTCCTCCATAGGTTGCTTTAGCAAAACGCCATAAACTACACCAGCACCTAAAACCATCATTGCCAGGTTTATCAGAATCCAAAGTGGGCCGATCGCCGATCTGCGAAAACGAGCCTTAATATCCTGAAGTCCCATGTATAGCCATACACGCCACTCAAGAAGCGATTTTATTGCACCGGATATAAAACTATTCTGACTGATCATCTAAAGCCTATTTAGCTCAAGCACTATTAATTTACCGTTACGGGTAACTTCGTTGAAGCCCAGCTTTTCGTATAACTTAATCGCCCTGACGTTTTCATCCAGAACTTCTAGAAATACACTCTCAAGCGACAACTGCTGCCAACATGTTTCAATCAACAGTTGGCACCCTCGCTTGACATAGCCTTTACCTGCATTGTCCGGCGCAGCTAGAAAGCGGCCGACTTCGGCTCGCTTTCTCTCCAAATCCACGCCATAGACAGCACATTGCCCTACCAACTCACCATCTGCCTCGATAACAAACACAAAATCGTCAGACTTTTTTTGATAGGACTCGAACCATTTTACGTGGCTGTCCCATTCAATGATGTTCGAGTTAATAAACCATCGGCGGTTTTCGTCCCTGTTTCTCCAAGCCAGAGTGGCTTGTAAATCAGCCACTTCTAGTAGACGGATCCCGACGACTGCATCAGATGTTGAGCGGAGGGTAGGTTTCATTTTACGTACTTGGCTACCAATTGAGAAACGGTGTCAACATCGGCTTTGCTTAGACCCATATGCACCGGCAACGAAATGATTTCCTGAGAGGCAAGCGCTGCTTTAGGGCAAGAGCCATTACCATGCGCGTACATGCGGTATTCCGTGTTATCACGGTAATGCACGCCTGGGTACACTTGATGTTCATTGAGTGCGAGCATCAGCTCTTCACGGTTTTTGACACGAATTTGCACCAGGTGAGTCGACGATTCACATTCTGGATTAATGTCGATAAACCGTACCTTGGCGTTACCAGCCAGGTTTTCGCGGTACCAGTTAGCGATTTGGCGGCGGTAGGCGTTATCACGATCCAAATACTTCAATGCCACCAGACCCATTACTGCCATGATCGAGTTGCCGTGGTACTTGAAGCCTACTTCTTCAACATCATACATCCACTTATACGCGCCCTGAGCGGCGGTACGTGCATAAGTATCCTTGTTGATGCCCAGCCAGCTCATCTTGCGAACACGCTCGTCATCTTCCGCGTTTTTGAAGCAGATCATGCCGGAGTCAGCGGTTGCCAGATTTTTTACAGCCTGGAAGCTGAACACCACAACGTCTGCTTCCGGACATACGTGACGTCCGTTAATACGGGTACCGGACATGTGGGCAGCATCGAGAATCAAAGCGATGTTGCGCGCCTTGCAAATTTCAACAATTTTCTGGTACTGACCGACATTGCCGCCAATACCTACAAAGATCAGTGCTTTGGTCTTGTCAGTAATACGCTGCTCGACGCTTGCAGGATCCAGACACAGCGAGTCATCAACATCCGCGAATACAGGCTTCAGACCTGCGCAGAGAATCGCGTGGTTAGTGGATACGAAAGTCAGAGGAGTAGTAATGACCTCTGCATCATCGTCCCAGCCGTTCTTTGTCTTGAATAGTCTGAAAGCCAATTCAAGACCCACAGTATTCGACGAAAGAAAATGTGCGTGCGGCAGTCCGGTGTAGGACTTCCATGCTTCTTCCATCTCAACAGTTTTAAAACCTAATCCAGTCCAGCCTTTCTCAAGACATTCACGAATACCTTCAAGGCATTCGTCGACACGAAAGTTAGGTACAAACAGTTGAATTGACATGTATTTAGCCTCGAATTACAAGTGCTGTGCGATTTTAAGTTTTGGTTCAGGTATATTTTTCACAGAACGGGCCGAAATCTGGTCTGTTCTGCTGTTTGCAAATCAGTGACTCTCGTGTTCCAAGAGACGCTTCAGATACTTTCCATATCCGTTTTTGATCAATGGAGCCGCCAACGCGAGTAATTGCTCGTCCGAAATCCACCCCTTGCGCCATGCCAGTTCTTCAGGGCAAGCGACTTTAAGGCCTTGTCGGTTTTCCAGCGTTGCAATGAAATGACTCGCCTCAAGAAGAGACTCATGAGTTCCCGTATCCAACCAGGCATAGCCCCTTCCCATGATTTCTACCGAGAGACTGTTGCGCTCTAGATAGACGCGGTTCACATCCGTGATTTCCAGTTCGCCACGCTCAGAAGGCTTGATGCTTTTAGCGATTTCCACAACATCGGCATCATAGAAATACAGACCAGTCACAGCGTAGCTGGATTTGGGCACTGTTGGCTTTTCTTCCAGGCTGATAGCCTTGCCTGACTTATCAAACTCAACAACGCCGTAGCGCTCAGGGTCGTTTACATGATATGCAAAGACACTGGCTCCGCTATCACGCTGCATGGCATTTGCCAGAAGTTCCTGGAAATCATGCCCATGATAAATATTATCGCCAAGCACCAACGCACATGCACTACCGTCGAGAAACTCCTCGCCGATAATGAAAGCTTGTGCCAGCCCGTCCGGAGAGGGCTGGACAGCGTAGCTTAAATTGATACCCCACTTTGCGCCGTCGCCAAGAAGCTGCTCGAAACGAGGCGTATCCTGTGGCGTGGAAATAATCAATATATCTCTGATCCCCGCCAGCATTAATGTGCTGAGGGGGTAATAAATCATCGGCTTATCGAAAACCGGAAGGAGCTGCTTTGAAATTGCGAGGGTTGCTGGATGCAAACGCGTACCAGAGCCACCCGCTAGAATTATACCTTTACGATACATAATCATCCCTGCCTAGCTATATCAGAAAGCGTTCTTTTCACACAAATCTTCCAGTCCGGAATACTTATATTGAACACATCTTGAATTTTACTATTATCGAGTCGCGAATTTTTGGGTCTAATTGCTTTAGTGGGATACTCAGAACTGCTAACTGCACGGATATCGAGTTCAGAACAACTCAACTTAACGCCCAATCCAATTGCTTCAGACACTAAATAACAAGCATATTCATACCAACTTGCAAATCCCGACGCCACCAAGTGATAAACTCCACTCAGATCTTCAGAGCTTGTACCATTTACAATTCGATAAAGACAAAGTGCAGTAACATCAGCAACGAGCGAGGCACTTGTTGGCGCACCAGTTTGATCATCCACCACTGAGAAACTGTCTTTGGTCTCCGCTAGACGCAGTATTGTTTTTGCAAAATTACTTCCCCGCGAAGAGTGAATCCAACTCGTCCTCAACAGCAGATAATTACACCCACTTGTAATAACTGCATACTCACCATTGGCCTTTGATCTTCCATAGGCACTCAGAGGATTAGGAACATCCTCCTCAGAATACGGAAGCACCGCCACACCATCAAAGACATAATCCGTTGAGTAATGAACCAGCCAAACGTTATTAAGCGAAGCATACTCCGCTAACACTTTAACTAAATCAAAATTGATTTTCTGGGCTTCATCTTCGAAAGACTCAGCCAAGTCGACCGCATTGTAGGCCGCTGCGTTGACAATAACATCAGGGCGCTCATGCTCCAGATAAGTTGACAAGGCTTCTAGATCAGTCAAGTCAACTTTGCTGCGATCACAAGGCACTACGTTTCCAAGTGGGGACAGAGAGCGTTGTAACTCCCAACCTACTTGTCCATTACTTCCAAGCAGCACAATTTTTCTCATACGTACTGCCTGCTTACCCACTCTCGATAAGCACCGCTCGTGACGTTACCTACCCACACCTGATTGTCGAGGTACCATTCGACAGTCTTTCGAATACCCGTCTCGAACGTCTCCGCTGGCTTCCAGCCCAATTCACGCTCAAGCTTCCGAGCGTCAATTGCGTAGCGGCGATCGTGGCCTGGACGGTCTGTCACATACGCGATCTGCTGGTTATATGGCTGGCCATCGGCACGCGGACGCAACTCGTCGAGCAAACTGCAAACAGTGTGTACGATCTCGAGGTTTGGCTTCTCGTTCCATCCGCCAACGTTGTAGGTTTCGCCAACCACCCCTGCTTCCAATACGCGACGAATAGCGCTGCAATGGTCTTTGACATAGAGCCAATCGCGAATTTGTTGGCCGTCGCCATAAACAGGCAATGATTTACCGGCGAGCGCGTTGACGATCATCAACGGAATAAGTTTTTCCGGGAAATGATAAGGCCCGTAGTTATTCGAGCAGTTGGTAGTCAGTACAGGCAAACCATAGGTGTGGTGGTAGGCTCGCACCAAGTGATCACTAGCAGCCTTACTTGCAGAATAGGGGCTATTCGGTTCGTACTGATGAGTTTCGGTGAACGCCGGATCATCTTTAGCCAGCGAGCCATAGACCTCATCGGTGGAAACGTGCAAGAAGCGGAACGCTTCTTTGGCGCCTGACTCGAGTCCGCCCCAATAGGCACGTACTGCTTCCAGAAGACGGAAGGTGCCGACGATGTTCGTTTCGATGAAATCTTCAGGACCATGAATAGAGCGGTCAACGTGCGATTCAGCAGCAAAATTCAGGATCGCACGAGGCTTATGCTCGTTTAACAGGCGAGCTATCAGCGCACCGTCACCGATATCGCCTTGCACAAATACGTGGCGCGCATCTTTGTCCAGACTGGCCAGGCTTTCCAGGTTGCCGGCATAGGTCAGTTTGTCCAGGTTGATCACCTGTTCATCCGACTGCGCCAGCCAGTCCAGTACAAAGTTCGCCCCGATAAAACCGGCTCCGCCGGTGACTAAGATGGTCATAAATTTAGATCTTTTTCAGTAGAACTACGAGAATAAGCCCCAGATTTCCAAGCAGTGTCTGCCGGTAAATACCAGCCCGCTGGAATCCCAGGATTCTTGAGAAGAGTTTCTGCTTGCGTGCTTTTTTGAAGCGATCCAACGTCACCTGGTGCTCAGGGCTCAGACGATGATGCATTGCTTCGAGCGCTTTGATGATCTGATCATTCCACTTGCTGAACCGGCCCTGGTAAATCAGCGGTATGCGCTTGAGACGCGCAGACCAACCGGAGTTTCCACCAATCAGGTTTTCGTCGTGCTGGCGATACAACAACGTCGGTTCAGGATCGTAGTGAACCTCGCCCCCCGCACCGGAAACAAGCAAATAAGCCCACCAATCGTGACATGGAACATCCAAGTCATAGCCTGCCTCAAGCAAAAGCTTTTGGGTCGCCCTGTTAAATACCATGGTGTTACCGCCACCAATGCTTTGAACGAGAGCGTTCGAGAAACTTGGTGGAAGGTTAAACCGGGGCGAATACCCAAACGAATGACCTGATTCACCGATCAGTTCTGTGCGACCACAGTACAGTGCAGGGACATCACCGGGGATACCCTGCAGCGATTCAAGCGCCTTCTGGAGCTTGAAATCCCTCCAGATGTCGTCTTGATCAGACCAGGCAAAGAAGTCCGCATCGATATCAGCTCGGCAGGCGAGAGACAGGAAATTGGCTACAAACCCTCTCTTGGGGCCTGCCGCGATGTGGACGCGCTCTGCGCCCATCTTTACTCGGAATGCTTGCAGGATTGTCAGTGTCTCGTCCTGAGAGCCATCGTCGGAAACATATAGCTTCCAATTGCGATACGTCTGACGTTCGAGTGAGTCGAGTTGCTCAGCGAGAAATGATGCACCGTTGTATGTACACATAAGGATTGCGACGTCCGCAACACGCTCACCAGCTACCTGGGCGGCATTATCTGTACCAAAACTCTGGCTGGAAACCGTCACAAAATCCCTCTTTGCACGAACCGTCGCTCCGCAAAGAGCGCCATCACATATAAAAAAGCCAGTCAATATTTGCTTTTGTTCTTACCAAGCAATGCTACATTCTACATCAATTGATGCAACGCACACTTAAAAAAGCGACGACAGCCACCACCATCAGCGCTTACCTCGCCCCTCCACTCAGCAGTGCAAGCGAAGACTAAAGCAGCTTTATCGCAACGAGCCGTATCGAGCCCGGCCCCTCCCCGCACGCCATGCTCACAAAAGCAATCCCGCATCCCGCCACGAGAATCCGACAGCTTTCAGGGATAGCAAAAAAGACAGGCCGCACGGGACGCGGAGGCATAAATCATCTCTGTCACGTACACCGCACAATTAAAGGGAGCCACCACCACGGATCACCTTGGAGGCCATCACTGAGCTCACAATGATTTTTAAACTTTCAACCTTTATTTTTTACCAGTATCTTTAACCAGCAAACAAAAAAGAATAATACTTTGTCGCGCATCCGACGCCGGCAACTCCACGCACTGAACGACAGCCTGAACAGTTGCATACCATGCAGTGGGAGCCAACTCGCTACAAAAGGATCAAACTCCTGCCCCGTTAGTCGAGCAATGAATTGCACCTGACTGAACCACCAACCATCATGGATAGTTTTGTATCGAGAAATTAAAGACCGAAGCCCCGTATTGGCACCTACTTGATTACGATCGTGCTGACGATACAGCATAGAGGGCACTGGATCGATATACCAACGATATCCACAGCTCCGTGCGTATGCGTAGAAAAACCAATCATGCAGAGTCACCCCCTGCAAAACTTCCCAGTTGGCAAGCACCGAAGATTTAATGGACTGTGACAACCTGTTGCTAAAGACATAGGTACAACCCGGACCAGCCGCTTCAAACAGATAATCCCATTTAGCTTGAGGCTGAGCCTTATCTAATAAACACGTCTTACCATCTAACCAGAAAGCAGTGACGTTACTGGAATATGCATCAGCCTCCTGCTGCTCAAGACCAGCCACAGCACGCTGCAACTTATCTACGCACCAGATATCATCCTGATCAGCAAAAGCAATAAAATCAAACCCGTCGAATTCAACATCACGAATCAGTCGAAAAAAATTGCGCGACGCCCCCCCAAACTTTCCAGCTTCGGGCAGTACAATGACATTCGATACTTTCGTTGCCAACGCCGCACACCAAACTTCCGTACCATCAATGGAAGGATCGACACTGATATATACGGTAACATCCACCCCTGACTGAGCAAAAATTGAAGCCATTTGCTCTTCAATCCACTGCATGCCATTGTAAGCGGCCAACAAAACCGCAACTTTTGGTAATTTTCCTGACATGCCATCCCACTTGTAACGTTAAACTTGAAAACTGAAAACCTCAGACAACAAGCCCGCACAGGAACTTTCCGAAGATTTAAATGCGCATAGCGTGCACACAGCAGCGAGCCTCAATACCGCTAGCATAGAAGAACGTAAAACGCTGACTTGCAGTTGATCAAAAACGGAGCCATCGTAACGGGAGATCACGACCACTAAAACCAACTCAGAGGAGCGCCTCAACCGTTAAGCAATCATTCACACCTCGAGCTTAGTCAGCCCTCAGTGCATTGTCACAATTTAAACAAAACGCTTGCGCGCCCCTTTAGCAAAACGCCCCAGAAACCAGGCGAGCATCGGCCCCACAATCATTCCGATCAGCAATGCCACGATCACAACGAGGGAGACAGGCAGCTGAGGCACCGACCATCCGAGAAACAACAACGACACTGACTGCTGATTTTCCAGCACGAACGCCAGGATCACCAGCACCAACAAAAGAACGAAAACACCAAGAAATATACGTTTGAGATTACGCATCTACACCCCCCCCCTGATAATAAGCAGCGCGGGTCAAACCCCCTCCTCCTCTTCCTCATTCACCCGGTCACGCAATTCCTTGCCCGGCTTGAAATGCGGAACGAACTTGCCGTCAAGGCTGACAGACTGACCGGTCTTTGGATTGCGACCGACGCGCGGCGCACGATAGTGCAGAGAAAAGCTGCCAAACCCACGGATCTCGATGCGATCACCGGTAGCCAGGCACTGGGACATTTGTTCAAGCATGGTCTTGATGGCCAGCTCCACATCCTTGGATGAGAGTAGCCCTTGATGGGTGACAATTCGTTCGATCAACTCCGACTTCGTCATATTTTTCCCTTCTTTTTCAAGCAGCTAGATCAGCGCTTGAAAGGTTTTAGCACGCCCGGAAGATTTTGAACAGCCCAGGGATTGACATATCTTTCTCGGCATCGTTACACCCGTTTTCATTACTCAAAAAAGCACCAAACCGGGTCAGAGCGCATTCAGCGACACATCACGAGCATGGTTCGAGTGACGTAGCCTGCGGGATTGAAGCCGAACGGATACTCATCTTCATCCTTCGCCTGATCAGATCGGGTGATCACCCTGTAACCCGCCCCCTTGCACTCCTTCGCCGCGCGCCTTTGACATTTTTCCCACCCTGACCCCAGACCAGAGCAGTCAATTTCTATACCACTGGCACCTCGCACAGCATGAGTCTTGGCACTCGTGGTACAGCCAGCCAATACCAACAACGCCATCAAGACAATAAATCTGTTCATCCACTTCCTTATGCCAGGCAATGCCCGACTACTGCACGACTAATACCCAGCTTAGTCGCGAATAGGCGATTGATCCGATTAAAGAAACAGACAACCAGGCAGAAGGATTGGTTTCACAACAAACCGGATACATCTCAAGCACCCTTCTCCACCAAATCGCAGGCACAAAAAAGGGCGACCGAAGTCGCCCTTTTCATGATCAAGCAGAACTTAGTTCTGTTTGGCCATTGCTTGACGCAGCAGTGCAGCCATAGTGGTGTCTGCTTCGCCTTCAGCTGCCGGAGCCGATTTCAGGCTCTGGATAGCTTCTTTCTCTTCAGCATCGTCTTTCGACTTGATCGAGAGCTGGATTACGCGGCTCTTGCGATCAACGCTGATGATCTTGGCTTCAACTTCCTGGCCTTCTTTCAGAACGTTGCGCGCGTCTTCAACGCGGTCACGGCTGATTTCGGAGGCTTTCAGGGTCGCTTCGATGTCGTCAGCCAGAACGATGATGGCGCCTTTGGCGTCAACTTCTTTCACGGTGCCAGTAACGATAGCGCCTTTGTCGTTAACCGAGACGTACTCGGAGAACGGATCGCTTTCCAGTTGCTTGATGCCCAGGGAGATGCGCTCGCGCTCTGGGTCAACCGACAGGATGACGGTGTCCAGCTCGTCGCCCTTCTTGAAACGACGTACGGCTTCTTCGCCCACTTCGTTCCAGGAGATGTCGGACAGGTGAACCAGACCGTCGATGCCGCCGTCCAGACCAATGAAGATACCGAAATCGGTGATCGACTTGATGGTGCCGGAGATCTTGTCGCCCTTGTTGAACTGGCCAGAGAAGTCTTCCCAAGGGTTCGACTTGCACTGCTTGATGCCCAGGGAGATACGACGACGCTCTTCGTCGATGTCCAGAACCATGACTTCCACTTCGTCGCCGACTTGTACGACTTTCGAAGGGTGGATGTTCTTGTTGGTCCAGTCCATTTCCGAAACGTGTACCAGACCTTCAACGCCTTCTTCCAGCTCAGCGAAGCAGCCGTAGTCGGTCAGGTTGGTTACACGAGCGGTAACGCGAGTGCTTTCTGGGTAACGGGCTTTGATAGCAACCCATGGATCTTCGCCCAGTTGCTTGAGGCCCAGGGAAACACGGTTGCGTTCGCGATCGTATTTCAGAACCTTGACGTCGATTTCGTCACCAACGTTGACGATCTCGGAAGGATGCTTGATGCGCTTCCAGGCCATGTCGGTGATGTGCAGCAGGCCGTCCACGCCACCCAGATCGACGAATGCGCCGTAATCGGTGAGGTTTTTGACGATACCTTTGACTTGCTGGCCTTCCTGCAGGGATTCCAGCAGAGCTTCACGCTCGGCGGAGTTCTCGGCTTCCAGGACGCTGCGACGGGAAACGACAACGTTGTTGCGCTTCTGGTCCAGCTTGATGACCTTGAATTCCAGCTCTTTGCCTTCCAGGTGCGCGGTGTCGCGCACTGGACGGACGTCAACCAGGGAACCTGGCAGGAACGCACGGATGCCGTTAACGTCGACAGTGAAGCCGCCTTTAACCTTACCGTTGATAACGCCCTTGACCACTTCCTCAGCTGCGAAGGCTGCTTCCAGAACGATCCAGCATTCAGCGCGCTTGGCTTTTTCACGGGACAGCTTGGTTTCACCGAAACCGTCTTCAACCGAATCCAGAGCAACGTGAACTTCGTCACCGACATTGATAGTCAGGTCACCAGCATCGTTGTAGAACTGTTCCAGCGGGATGAGTGCTTCAGACTTCAGACCAGCGTGAACGGTTACCCAGCGAGCCTGGTAATCGATATCAACGATAACACCGGTGATGATGGAGCCTGCCTGAAGGTTCAGGGTCTTTAGGCTTTCTTCAAAGAGTTCCGCAAAGCTTTCGCTCATTTTAATTCCTGTAGATGAGGGCGAAGAATACGCCCATCTCCACACCCCAGACGGCGTGGGTTAGTTTCATTTAAAAGAAGCGCTGCAGGACTATGACTGGTCCCCTGCGGCCTTCTTGGTCACCCGGCGATATCGCGAATGGCGATCTCGCTCATGATGCGTTCAAGCACCTGATCGATGGACAACTCCGTGGAATCCAGCTGTATCGCATCTGCCGCCGGTTTGAGCGGGGCTACTGCGCGCTGGGTATCACGCTCGTCGCGTGCACGGATCTCATCTAGCAGACTCGACAGACTAACACCCTCGACTTTGCCCTTCAACTGCAAATATCGGCGGCGCGCCCGTTCCTCGGCACTGGCGGTGAGGAAAATCTTCAGCGGCGCATCAGGAAAAACCACAGTACCCATGTCACGACCATCGGCCACCAGGCCCGGTACCTCCTGAAAAGCACGCTGGCGCTGCAGCAGCGCCTCGCGGACTGCCGGCAATGCAGCCACCTGAGAAGCACCGGAACCGACGCTTTCAGTGCGGATGACATCGCTGACTTCATCACCTTCCAGAATGATGCGCTGCAGCTGACCGTCGGTCGCCGCGATGAACTGCACATCCAGATGAGCGGCCAGTTTCTTCAACAGCTCTTCATTGGTCAGGTCGACACCATGATTGTGCGCAGCGAACGCCAGCAGGCGATACAGCGCACCGGAATCCAGCAGGTTCCAGCCCAGACGCTTGGCCAGAATCCCGGCGACCGTGCCCTTGCCCGAACCGCTTGGCCCATCGATGGTGATGACCGGTGCAATGTTTTTCACGACTGAGCCTCTTGAACCACACGAATGCCGACCTGCGCGCACAGCGCGAGGAAGTTCGGGAACGACGTCGCGACGTTGGCGCAATCATGGATGCGGATCGGGGCAGTGGCGCGCAGCGAAGCGACGCTGAAAGCCATGGCGATACGGTGATCACCGTGACCATGCACTTCGCCACCACCGATCTGGCCGCCATCGATGATGATGCCGTCCGGGGTCGGCTGGCACTTGACGCCCAGCGCCAGCAAGCCGTCCGCCATGACTTGAATACGATCCGATTCCTTGACGCGCAGCTCTTCGGCACCGGTCAGCACGGTACGGCCTTCGGCGCAGGCCGCCGCCACGAACAGCACCGGAAATTCGTCGATGGCCAGTGGCACCAGCGCTTCCGGAATCTCGATACCTTTCAGTTTAGCCGCTCGCACGCGCAGGTCAGCTACAGGTTCGCCGCCGACTTCACGCTGGTTTTCCAGGGTGATATCAGCGCCCATCAGGCGCAGGATGTCGATCACACCGGTACGCGTCGGGTTGATGCCGACGTGTTCCAGCACCAGCTCGGAGCCTTCAGCGATCGAGGCCGCCACCAGAAAGAACGCCGACGACGAGATGTCGCCCGGCACTTCGATGTGGGTCGCGGTCAGCTTGCCGCCGGATTCGACCGACGCCGTGGCGCCATCGACGCTTACTGGATAGCCGAAACCACGCAGCATGCGCTCGGTGTGGTCGCGGGTCGGCGCCGGTTCAGTGACGGTGGTCTTGCCTTCGGCGTACAGACCCGCCAGCAGCAGACAGGACTTCACCTGAGCACTGGCCATCGGCATGGTGTAGGTCAGCCCCTTGAGCTTGTGACCGCCACGAATGGTCATCGGCGGACGACCTTCGGCAGCGGTTTCGATCACGGCGCCCATTTCACGCAGCGGGTTGGCCACGCGATTCATCGGACGCTTGGACAGCGACGCATCACCGGTCAGGGTGCTGTCGAAGTTCTGCGCCGCCAGCAGGCCGGACAACAGACGCATCGAAGTGCCGGAGTTGCCCAGATAGATCGGACCCGGCGCCGGCTTCAAGCCATGCAGGCCGACGCCGTGAATGGTCACACGACCGTGGTGCGGGCCTTCGATGACCACGCCCATGTCGCGAAAAGCCTGCAAGGTCGCCAGGGCATCTTCGCCCTCGAGGAACCCTTCAACCTCGGTCACGCCTTCGGCCAGCGAGCCGAGCATGATCGAACGGTGGGAAATCGATTTGTCACCTGGTACGCGAATCCGACCGGACAGGCGGCCACCAGGTTGAGCCAGGAAAATCAGATCGTTGGAATTCATAGCGTCCACATAGGCCCTGCGGGCCAGGATTTTACTGAAATGCTCGCGGGCAACCCGGGCGCGCGTGAAGACGCCCAACAATTGGTGCCCATCCCCTGCATCGACCGCGTCGCGCAAGGCGTCGAGGTCGCTGCGAAATGTATCGAGTGTGCGCAGGACAGCCTCGCGGTTGGCGAGGAAGATGTCGTGCCACATCACCGGGTCGCTTCCGGCGATTCTTGTGAAATCGCGGAAACCGCCCGCAGCGTAACGGAAGATCTCAAGGTTTTCATTGCGTTTGGCCAACGAGTCGACCAGACCGAAGGCCAGCAGGTGCGGCAGATGACTGGTCGCCGCCAACACTTCATCGTGGCGCTCGACCTGCATGTGCTCGACGTCGGCACCCAGTTCGCGCCACAAGCGATCGACCACCGCCAGTGCGGCCGGGTCGGTTTGCTCGAGCGGCGTCAGAATCACTTTGTGCCGCCGGAACAGCTCGGCATTGGAAGCTTCCACCCCACTCTGCTCGGAACCGGCAATCGGATGCCCCGGGACGAAACGCGCCGGCATGCCACCGAACGCCTCGGTCGCCGCGCGCACCACATTGCCCTTGGCGCTGCCGACATCGGTCAGAATCGCCTGACCCAGATCGACGCTCGCCAGACGGGCCAGCACCTTCTCCATGGCCAGAATCGGCACCGCCAGTTGAATCACGTCGGCGCCCTGACACGCAGCGATCAGGTCATCCTCGCAACGATCCACCACGCCCAACTCGACCGCCAGCTTGCGCGATTGCGGGTCGAGATCGACCCCGACCACCTCACGGCAGATACCGCTTTCACGCAAGCCTTTGGCAAACGAACCACCGATCAATCCCAGACCGACGACCACAAGGCGACCGATCATAGGTGCAGCAGATTGCAGAGCAGTGACATCACCCACGAGCCAGAACCTTACGCAGCGCTTCGAGGAAGCGGCTGTTTTCCGCCGGCAGACCGATGGTCACCCGCAGGTGGTTCGGCATGCCGTAGTTGGCCACCGGACGCACGATTACGCCTTCACGCAGCAGGCCCTGGAAAATCGGCGCTGCCACCTGACCGAGGTCGACGCAAATAAAGTTGCCTTTGGACTCGATCCAGCTCAGACCCAACTCACGGAAACCATCCTGCAACTGCTGCATGCCGGATTCGTTGAGCTGACGGCTTTGCGCCAGATACTCCTCGTCCTTCAACGCCGCACAGGCCGCGGCCAGGGCCAGACTGTTGACGTTGAACGGCTGACGCACGCGGTTCAGCACGTCCGCCACCACCGCAGTGGACAGGCCATAACCTACGCGCAGCGCCGCCAGACCGTAGGCCTTGGAGAACGTGCGCGATACCAGCAGATTCGGGTACGCCGCGAGGAAGTCCAGACCGTCTGGCAGATCGCTGCCTTCGGCGTATTCGATGTACGCCTCGTCCAGCACCACCAGCACGTGCTCCGGCACGTCCTGCAGGAACTCGTCCAGCGCTTCGGCGCCGAACCAGGTGCCGGTCGGGTTGTTCGGGTTGGCGATAAACACCACGCGAGTGTTGGCGTCGATGGCCGCGAGCATCGCAGGCAGGTCATGCCCCCAATCCTTGGCCGGAACCACTTTGGCCTGCGCACCGACAGCCTGGGTGGCGATCGGGTAGACAGCGAACGCGTGCTCACTGAACACGGCGTTGAGGCCCGGCGCCAGATAGGCGCGCGCTACCAGCTCAAGAATGTCATTGGAGCCGTTGCCCAGGGTCACCTGATTCAGCTCGACACGGCACTGCTCGGCCAGCAGCGATTTCAGCGCAAAGCCGTTGCCGTCCGGATAACGGGTCAGCTCGGCCAGCTCTTCGCGAATCGCTGCCAGCGCTTTCGGGCTGGCGCCCAACGGGTTTTCATTGCTCGCCAGTTTGACGATTTTCGCCGGATCCAGATCCAGCTCGCGCGCCAGTTCGTCCACAGGCTTGCCCGGAACGTACGGCGAAAGTTGTTGCACGCCCGGCTGTGCCAGAGCGAGGAAGTTGCCACTCATTTGCTACCGCCCTTAGAGAACTGCTTTCGGGTAGGAACCCAGCACTTTGAGTGCTACTGCTTCCTGACTGATCTTTTCCAGCACGCCCTTGATCAACGGATCACGGTGGTGGCCGACGAAGTCGATGAAGAACACGTAAGTCCATTTGCCGCTGCGCGACGGACGGGTTTCGATCCGGGTCAGGTCGATCCCGTTGTCATGGAACGGCACCAGCAGCTCATGCAGCGCACCGGGCTTGTTGCTCATCGAAACGATGATCGAGGTCTTGTCGTCGCCGGTCGGCGGCACTTCCTGGTTACCGATCATCAGGAAGCGCGTCGAGTTGTCCGGACGGTCTTCGATCTTCTCGGCCAGACGGGTCAGGCCATACAGGCCTGCCGCCATGTCGCCGGCAATCGCCGCCGAGTTCCACTCACCCTTGACCCGCTTGGCCGCTTCGGCGTTGCTCGATACCGCCACGCGCTCGACATTCGGGTAATGCGCGTCCAGCCATTTGCGGCACTGGGCCAGCGATTGCGCATGGGAATAGATGCGACTGATGCTGTCAGTCTTGGTGTTTTCACCGACCAGCAAATGATGGTGAATGCGCAGCTCGACTTCGCCGCAGATCACCATGTCGTGTTCAAGGAAGCTGTCGAGGGTGTGGTTGACCGCGCCTTCGGTGGAGTTTTCCACCGGCACCACACCAAAGTTCACCGCCCCCGCCGCCACTTCACGGAACACTTCGTCGATCGCCGCCATCGGCTTGCTGATCACCGCGTGACCGAAGTGCTTCATGGCCGCCGCTTGGGTAAAGGTGCCTTCAGGGCCGAGGTAAGCCACTTTCAGCGGCTGCTCGAGCGCCAGGCACGAGGACATGATTTCGCGGAACAACCGCGCCATCTCTTCGTTACCCAGCGGCCCCTGATTGCGCTCCATCACCCGCTTGAGCACCTGAGCTTCACGCTCGGGACGATAGAACACCGGCACTTCGCCTTCGGCCAGCGAGGCCATCTTTACTCGCGCGACTTCCTGGGCGCAGCGGGCACGCTCGCTGATCAGCTCGAGGACCTTGCTGTCCAGAGCATCGATGCGAACGCGCAGTGCCTTGAGTTCTTGCTCGGACATCAGCCGTGTTCCTTCTCGAATTCAGCCATGTACGCCACCAGCGCATTGACGGCGGTGATGTCGACGGCGTTGTAGATGGAGGCGCGCATGCCGCCTACGGAGCGGTGGCCCTTGAGGTTGAGCAAGCCGCGCGCGTCGGCACCGGCCAGGAACGGCTTGTCCAGACGATCGTCAGCCAGACGGAACGGCACGTTCATCCACGAGCGGTCCGACTTGTTGATCGGGTTGCTGTAGAGACCACTGGCGTCGATGAAGTCGTACAGCGTGCGCTGCTTGACGTCATTGAGTTTAGCGATCGCTTCGACGCCGCCCTGCTCCTTCAGCCACTGGAACACCAGGCCGGAGAGGTACCAGGCCAGGGTCGGCGGCGTGTTGTACATCGAGCCGTTATCGGCCGCGACCTTGTAGTTGAGCATGGTCGGGCACAGCGAACGCGCCTTGCCCAGCAGGTCTTCGCGGATGATGTTGACGACGATGCCGCTCGGGCCGATGTTCTTCTGCGCGCCGGCGTAGATCATGCCGAATCGCGAGATATCGACCGGACGCGAGAGAATGTCCGACGACATGTCGGCCACCAGCGGTACGTCGCCGGTTTCCGGGATCCACTGGAATTCCAGACCACCGATGGTTTCGTTCGGCGCGTAGTGAACGTAAGCGGCGTCTTTCGACAGGCTCCACTCGTTCTGGCCCGGAATGGCGAAATAGTCATAAGGCTTGGCGGTGGCGGCAACGTTGACGTGGCCGTAGCGCGAGGCCTCTTCGATGGCTTTCTGCGACCAGATACCGGTGTCGATATAGTCGGCGCTGCCGTTTTCCGGCAACAGATTCAGCGGGATCTGCGCAAACTGCTGGCTGGCGCCACCCTGCAGAAACAGCACTTTATAGTTCGACGGGATATTCAGCAGGTCACGCAGGTCCTGCTCGGCCTGGGTGGCAATGGACACGAACTCATCACTGCGATGGCTCATTTCCATGACCGACAGCCCCTTGCCGTGCCAATCAAGGAGTTCACCCTGGGCACGTTGCAGTACAGCTTCAGGAAGCGCCGCAGGACCGGCACAGAAGTTATAGGCTCGCTTGCTCACATCCAATCTCGCTCTGATTTGATATCACGCATTAAATCGCATTAATCGTCGACACCGGAACGGCCCGGAAGCGCATCACCCTGTAGGAGTGAGCCTGCTCGCGATTGCATCACTGCGGTAGTTCAGATGCACCGCGGCGCCTGCATCGCGAGCAGGCTCACTCCTACAAGAGATCTCCGATGTTTCATACCGGACAAATAACAAGGGGGCGAATTTTCATCCGCCCCCTCGCTTGTCCGCTTATTCCTGCGGCTCTTCGTCAGCTGCGGCGTCGAGTTGCTGGTCCTCGGCAACGTCGTCGATCACGACATCCCCCTCGAACCCGGCACCCTCTTCACCTTCCAGCTCTTCGCCTTCGACTTCCGATGGCTCCTGAACCCGCTCCAGACCGACCAGGGTTTCATCCTTGGCCAGTTTGATCAGGGTCACGCCCTGGGTGTTACGACCCAGGCTCGACACTTCGTCGACACGGGTACGCACCAGAGTGCCCTGATCGGAGATCAGCATGATTTCTTCGCCGTCGAGCACCTGCACCGCACCGACCAGACGGCCGTTACGCTCGTTGCTGACCATGGCGATCACGCCCTGGCCGCCACGCTTGTACTCAGGGAACTCGGTGATCGCGGTGCGCTTGCCATAACCACGCTCGGAAGCGGTGAGGATCTGGCTGCCTTCTTCCGGGATCAGCATCGAAATCAGCTTCTGCCCTTCCGGCAGACGCATGCCGCGCACACCGCGGGCGGTACGGCCCATGGCACGTACATCGGACTCTTTGAAGCGCGTCACTTTGCCGCCGTCGGAGAACAGCATCACTTCGCGCTCGCCATCGGTGATGGCCGCGGAGATCAGCACGTCGCCTTCGTCCAGCTCCAGCGCGATCAGACCGACGCTGCGCTGACGACTGAAGGATTCCAGCGGGGTCTTCTTGACGGTGCCGTTGGCGGTCGCCATGAAGATGAAGTGACCTTCGGTGTATTCCTCGACCGGCAGCATGGTGGTGATGTATTCACCGTCATCCAGCGGCAGCAGGTTGACCAGCGGACGACCACGGGCGGCGCGGGACGCTTCCGGAATTTCGTAAGTCTTCAGCCAGTACACCTTGCCCTTGCTGGAGAACAGCAGCAGCGTGGTGTGGCTGTTGGCGACCAGCAGGTGAGCGATGTAGTCCTCATCCTTGACGCCGGTCGCCGACTTGCCTTTACCGCCACGACGCTGAGCCTGGTACGCAGCCAGCGGCTGGGTCTTGGCGTAGCCACCGTGGGAGATGGTCACGACGCGCTCTTCTTCCGGGATCATGTCACCCAGAGTCAGATCGAGGCGCGCATCGAGAATCTCGGTGCGGCGCACGTCGCCGTATTCGGCGCGGATCACTTCCAGCTCTTCGCGGATCACTTCCATCAGGCGCACGGCGCTGTTGAGGATGCGGATCAGCTCGCCGATCTGGTTGAGGATCTCTTGATACTCGGCCAGCAGCTTCTCGTGTTCCAGACCGGTCAGACGGTGCAGACGCAGTTCCAGAATGGCTTGCGCCTGTTCTGGCGACAGGAAGTACTTGCCTTCGCGCAGACCGTATTGCGGATCGAGGTTTTCCGGTCGGCACGAATCGGCACCGGCACGCTCCACCATCGCCACCACCGCCGAAGATTCCCAAGGCGTGCTGACCAGCGCTTCCTTGGCTTCCGACGGGGTCGGAGACGCCTTGATCAGGGCGATCACCGGGTCGATGTTCGACAGGGCAACGGCCTGACCTTCGAGGATGTGACCACGCTCGCGGGCCTTGCGCAGCTCGAACACGGTACGACGGGTGACGACTTCGCGACGGTGACGCACGAAGGCTTCCAGCAGATCCTTGAGGTTCAGGATACGTGGACGACCGTCGATCAGCGCGACGATGTTGATGCCGAATACCGATTGCAGCTGGGTCTGGGCGTAAAGGTTGTTGAGGATCACCTCAGGCACTTCGCCGCGACGCAGTTCGATCACGACGCGCATACCGTCCTTGTCGGACTCGTCGCGCAGCTCGGTGATGCCTTCGAGTTTCTTCTCTTTTACCAGTTCGGCGATCTTCTCGATCAGACGCGCCTTGTTCAGCTGGTAAGGGAGTTCGGTAATGACGATCTGCTGACGGCCACCGACCTTGTCGATGTCTTCGATGATCGAGCGGGCACGCATGTAAATGCGGCCGCGACCGGTGCGATAGGCTTCGATGATGCCGGCGCGACCGTTGATGATCGCGGCAGTCGGGAAGTCCGGACCGGGGATGTACTGCATCAGCTCATCGACGGTCAGCTCAGGGTTGTCGATGAGGGCCAGGCAACCGTCGATGACTTCACCGAGGTTGTGCGGCGGAATGTTGGTCGCCATGCCCACGGCGATACCGCTGGAGCCGTTGACCAGCAGGTTGGGGATGCGCGTCGGCATCACCGCCGGGATCATTTCGGTGCCGTCGTAGTTCGGCACCCAGTCCACGGTTTCCTTGTGCAGGTCGGCCAGCAACTCGTGCGCCAGCTTGGTCATGCGCACTTCGGTGTATCGCATGGCGGCAGCGTTGTCGCCGTCGACCGAACCGAAGTTGCCCTGACCGTCAACCAGCAGGTAGCGCAGGGAGAAAGGCTGAGCCATGCGGACGATGGTGTCGTACACCGCGGTATCACCGTGCGGGTGATACTTACCGATTACGTCACCGACAACACGGGCAGATTTCTTGTACGGCTTGTTGAAGTCGTTGCCCAGCTCGCTCATCGCGAACAGTACGCGACGGTGCACGGGCTTGAGGCCATCGCGCGCATCCGGCAGTGCACGGCCGACGATTACGCTCATCGCGTAGTCGAGATAGGACTGTTTCAGCTCGTCTTCGATATTGACCGGGAGGATTTCTTTGGCCAGTTCGCCCATGAGAAGCCTGATTCCTTTTTCTGGTGAAACTTCGTCATATCCATATGGGATGTACGAAGCTCGTCGGGGCAGGCTGAGTGCCATGCGCCGACTTACGACAAATCAACAATTCGGACCGTGGATTTGCGCAGTAAAGACAGCTCCGTGAAGCTGCCTCGGAAAACGCCGGATGTTATCACAAGAGCCGCCACGCACCTATCCCCCAGATGCGCATGGAGCATAGTTAGTTGACCGATGACAGGCGTAAAGGGGACGAGAGAGGCTCAGAGCTTCTTTGAATGCAGATTTGGGGCTTGATTTGGAGATGTTTATTGACTTTGATGGCCCTATCGCGAGCAGGCTCACTCCTACAGGGTTTGCGTTCGACACCAATCAATGTAGGAGCCAGCCTGCTGGCGATGGCGTCCTTTCAGACGCCACAGCCCATCAATGCAGGCGCTTGCGGCACATCAACTGGGCCATCTTCGCCGTATCCGGTCGCTCGACGATGCCCTTCTCGGTAACGATCGCATCGATCAGATCCGCCGGCGTCACGTCGAACACCGGGTTGAACGCCTCGACGTCCGCCCCCACGCGCTTACCACCGACTTCCAGCAGCTCGGCGCCGTCACGCTCCTCGATCGGGATGTCGTCGCCACTGGCCAGATGCATGTCGATGGTCGAACTCGGCGCCACCACCATGAAACGCACGCCGTGGTGCATGGCGTTGACCGCCAGTTGATAGGTGCCGATCTTGTTCGCCACGTCGCCATTGGCGGTGATGCGGTCAGCGCCGACGATCACCCAGGTCACGCCCTTGGTTTTCATGATGTGCGCAGCAGCCGAATCGGCATTGAGCGTTACCGGGATGCCTTCGTTCGCCAACTCCCACGCGGTCAGACGCGAGCCCTGCAGCCATGGCCGTGTTTCATCGGCATAAACCCGCTCGACCATGCCTTCCAGGTACGCCGCACGAATCACTCCCAGCGCAGTACCGAAACCGCCAGTGGCCAGGGCGCCGGTATTGCAGTGGGTGAGAATCGCCTGGGCATTGCCCTGGTGTTTGCGGATCAGGTCGACGCCGAGCTGAGCCATGGTCAGGTTGGCTTCGCGATCACTTTCATGAATGGCGATGGCCTCGGCTTCCAGCGCCGCCAGCGGATCGGCATTGTCCTTCAGGCGATCCAGTCGATCGTGCATGCGATTGAGCGCCCAGAACAGATTGACCGCCGTCGGGCGGGAATCGGCCAGCAGCGCGAAATCCTCCTCCAGCGCCGCGTACCAGTCACCGCCCTCGGCCACCCGGGCACGGGCCGCCAGCACAATGCCATAAGCCGCACTGATGCCGATGGCCGGCGCGCCACGCACCACCATCGAGCGAATGGCCTCAGCCACGCCGGCGGCGCTGGTGTAGGCAATCCAGGTTTCCTCGAACGGCAAAATACGCTGATCCAGCAGGTAAAGCGCGCCGTCACGCCAATCGATGGCCTTTACTTTCTCCGCAGCCAACAGTCGATCGCGCATCCCTCACCCCGCACTCATGAACAAAAGCCGCCGATTATAGCGATCCCCCCGCGAAGACGCTCGGGTATACTTCGCCATCCTTTACAAAAGCACTGGAACCGACCCTCGATGCCGAAACCTGCCATTGCGCTCGACTTATTATTGCTGCCGACCTGGCTGGTACCCGTCGAACCCGCAGGCGTTGTGCTCAAGGAGCATGGCCTGGGCATCCGCGACGGTCGCATCGTGTTTATCGGCCCGCGCGCCGAAGCATTGAAGTGTAACGCCACGGAAATCCGCGAGTTGCCGGACGTGCTGCTCAGCCCGGGCCTGATCAACGCCCACGGCCACGCGGCGATGACATTGTTCCGTGGCCTGGCCGACGATCTGCCGCTGATGACCTGGCTGGAAAATCACATCTGGCCGGCCGAGGCCAAATGGGTCGATGAAGAGTTCGTCCGTGATGGCACCGATCTGGCGATTGCCGAGCAGATCAAGGGTGGCATCACCTGCTTTTCCGACATGTATTTCTTCCCCAAAGTCGCCAGCGAGCGCGTGCACAACAGCGGCATTCGCGCGCAGATCGCGATTCCGATCCTCGATTTCCCGATCCCCGGCGCCGCCAGTGCCGACGAGGCCATTCGTCAGGGCGTCGAGCTGTTCGGCGATCTGAAGCATCACGAACGGATCAAGATCACCTTCGGCCCACATGCACCCTACACCGTGGGCGACGAGAACCTGGAAAAAATCCGTGTGATCGCCGAAGAGCTGGACGCGTCGATCCACATGCACGTCCACGAAACTGCCTTCGAAGTCCAGCAATCGCTGGAACATCGCGGCGAGCGGCCACTGGCCCGTCTCGGTCGTCTCGGCCTGCTCGGCCCGCGCTTCCAGGCCGTACACATGACTCAGATCAGCGATGACGATCTGGCATTGCTGGTAGAAAGCAACACCAGCGTGATCCACTGCCCGGAATCGAACCTGAAGCTGGCCAGCGGTTTCTGCCCGGTCGAGCGTCTGTGGCAGGCTGGCGTGAACGTCGCCGTCGGCACCGATGGCGCCGCCAGTAACAACGACCTCGATCTGCTCGGCGAAACCCGCACCGCCGCGCTGCTGGCCAAAGCCGTCGCTGGCTCGGCCACCGCGCTGGACGCCCATCGCGCGCTGCGCATGGCCACGCTCAACGGCGCCCGTGCCCTGGGCATCGAGGCGCAGGTCGGCTCGCTGGAGATCGGCAAGGCTGCGGACATCGTCGCGTTCGACCTGTCCGGCCTGGCCCAGCAACCGGTCTACGACCCGGTGTCGCAGCTTATCTATGCCACCGGCCGCGACTGCGTGAAACACCTGTGGGTCGCCGGCAAACAGTTACTCGACGACCGGCGCCTGACCCGCCTGGACGAACAACAGCTGGGCGTCACTGCCCGGGCCTGGGGCCAGCGCATCAGCGGCCACACCGAATCGTAAACACCGCGGAGCAGACTCCGCGGCTACAGCCCTTTTCAAGTTTTTCGAGGAATAGATCATGAGCAACGTCGACCACGCCGAAATCGCCAAATTCGAAGCCCTGGCCCATCGCTGGTGGGATCGTGAAAGCGAATTCAAACCGCTGCACGACATCAACCCGTTGCGGGTCAACTGGATTGACGAGCGGGTCAACCTGGCCGACAAGAAAGTCCTCGACGTCGGTTGCGGCGGCGGCATTCTCAGCGAAGCCATGGCCCAGCGCGGCGCCACGGTCATGGGCATCGACATGGGCGAAGCGCCACTGGCGGTCGCGCAACTGCATCAGCTGGAATCCGGCGTCAGCGTCGAATACCGACAGATCACCGCCGAAGCCCTGGCCGAGGAAATGCCCGAGCAGTTCGACGTGGTCACTTGCCTGGAAATGCTCGAGCACGTACCGGACCCATCCTCAGTGATTCGCGCCTGCTACCGCATGGTCAAGCCGGGCGGCCAGGTGTTCTTCTCGACCATCAACCGCAACCCGAAGGCGTACCTGTTCGCCATCATCGGCGCCGAATACATCATGAAGCTGCTGCCGCGCGGCACCCACGACTTCAAGAAATTCATTCGTCCGTCCGAGCTGGGCGCCTGGAGCCGCGTCGCCGGCCTGACCGTCAAAGACATCATCGGCCTGACCTACAACCCGCTGACCAAGCACTACAAGCTGGCCAGCGACGTTGACGTCAACTACATGATCCAGACCCTGCGCGAGGAGTAAGCCGATGGCCATCAGAGCAGTCCTTTTCGACATGGACGGCACCCTGCTCGACACCGCGCCGGACTTCATCGCCATCTGTCAGGCGATGCGCGCGGATCGCGGTTTGCCGCCGATGAACGACAAGCACATCCGCGACGAGATCTCCGGCGGCGCCAAAGCCATGGTCGCGGTGACGTTCTCGATGGACCCGGAATCGCCGGGCTTCGAAGAACTGCGCCAGGAATTCCTCGAACGCTACCTGGCCGGTTGCGCCGTACACAGCAAGCTGTTCGACGGCATGGGCGAACTGCTGGCCGACATTGAGCGGGCCAACCTGATCTGGGGCGTGGTCACCAACAAACCGGTACGGTTTGCCGAGCCGATCATGCAGCAACTGGGGCTGGCCGAGCGCTCGGCGCTGCTGATCTGCCCGGATCACGTGAAGAACAGCAAGCCGGATCCGGAGCCGCTGATCCTCGCGTGCAAGATGCTTGATCTGGATCCATCGACGGTTTTGTTTGTGGGCGATGATCTGCGCGATATCGAATCGGGCCGCGATGCCGGCACCAAGACCTGCGCCGTGACCTACGGCTATATCCACCCGGACGACAACCCGCGGCACTGGGGCGCGGACGTGGTGGTGGATCATCCGCTGGAATTGCGCAAGGTACTCGACAGCGCGCTGTGCAGCTGCTGAAAACGGCCCCTGTGGCGAGGGGATTCATCCCCGATGGGTTGCGAAGCAGCCCCCGCATTCTTTCAGGTCGATTCGCCATGCAGGTTTACGACTGCTTCGCAGCCGGTCGGGGATAAATCCCCTCACCACAGGGAAGCAGGTCTTCATGAATGGATTGTGAGGTTTTTATGTTTGATTACACCGCCCGTCCCGAATTGCTCAAGGATCGGGTCATTCTGGTCACCGGTGCCGGTCGTGGCATCGGTGCGGCTGCCGCCAAAACCTACGCCGCCCATGGCGCCACCGTGCTGCTGCTGGGCAAGACCGAGGCCAATCTGACTCAGGTCTACGACGAGATCGAAGCCGCGGGCCATCCGCAACCAGCGGTGATCCCGTTCAACCTCGAGACCGCCCTGCCCCATCAGTACGATGAACTGGCGGCGATGATCGAAACCGAGTTCGGCCACCTCGACGGCCTGCTGCACAATGCCTCGATCATTGGTCCACGCACGCCGATCGAACAGCTGTCGGGCGAAAACTTCATGCGCGTCATGCAGGTCAACGTCAACGCCATGTTCATGCTGACCAGTACTCTGCTGCCGCTGCTCAAACTGTCGCAGGATGCCTCGGTGGTGTTCACTTCCAGCAGCGTCGGGCGTAAGGGTCGCGCTTACTGGGGCGCCTACGGTGTGTCGAAGTTCGCCACCGAAGGCCTGATGCAGACCTTGGCCGACGAAGTCGACGGCGTGGCACCGGTACGCTCCAACAGCATCAACCCGGGCGGCACTCGTACGAGCATGCGCGCTCAAGCCTACCCAGGGGAAAATCCGCTGAACAATCCGACCCCGGAAGAGATCATGCCGGTGTATCTGTACCTGATGGGCCCGGACAGCACGGGCATCAACGGCCAGGCGTTCAACGCGCAATAACTGCCATACGTCGCTTTTGTTGCCGTGGCGGATTCTCGTCGCGGCATACATTTGCCGCCTGCCAGCGTCACATTCCAGTCAAATATCCGCCACTCAACCCCAAAGAAAAACGCCATCCTGTTGATTCATAACGGTTTTAATTTAGATGAACCGAATGGCACGACTTTCGCTCTAATTTTCCTCAAAGCATGCCGTGTGAAGGCACTGGGGCAAGGCCGATTTCGATAGCTGACTAATCGTCATCAGGCAGACTAAACTTACGCCAAATGTCCTACGGGACTGATGGATCAGTATGACGCGCAGCCCATAGCCGCTCTCACCCAGCCTGTAAGACAGACTTACTGCTTAGGGGCTCACGCCATATGAAATCACCTTCCCAGACCAATGCAATTGACTTTGACAGTGCCAAATTGCAACGCCTGGGCTTTGGTCAGCTGCCTCCGCTTCTGGATCGCCCGGCCAGTCTGGCGCAATTGCGTCAGCAAATGAGCCTGCAACTGCAAACCAGTCTTGAGCCGCAACGAATACTCGGTCTGTTTTTTCGCGAAGTTCAACGCCTGGTGCCGCTGGATGCCTTGGTGTATGTGCATTCGGCCAGTGATCTGCGCCTGGAATTCGGTGCGCGCGGTCACCATTCGGTCAGCTACAGCCTCAGCCACGAAGGCGAGCACTTGGGCGAACTGGTGTTTCGCCGCAACCAGCGTTTCAGCGAGCAGGACCAGGGTAACCTCGAGTCCCTGCTGTCGTCGCTGTTGTTCCCGATGCGCAATGCCCTGCTCTATCGCGCCGCGACGCAAAGTGCGCTACGCGACCCGTTGACCGGAACCGGCAACCGCATCGCCATGGAGCAGACCCTGCAACGCGAGATCGACATGTCACGTCGACACCTGCAACCGTTGTCGGTGCTGATGCTCGACATCGACCACTTCAAACGGGTCAACGACAGCCACGGGCACAGCGCCGGGGATAGCGTACTCAAAGCGGTGGCGGCGTCGATCAAGGGTCAGTTGCGTAACGTCGACATGGTGTTTCGCTATGGCGGGGAAGAGTTTGTGATCCTGCTGTCCAACACCGGCCGGGATGCGGCGGCCATGGTGGGCGAACGTCTGCGCAATGCCGCACAGGCTGCGGAATACTTCGCGGACGGCCAGTTGATCGACCTGACCGTGAGCATTGGCTGCTCGACGCTGCTGCCCGGGGAATCGGCCGACAGCCTGCTGCGCCGGGCCGACAGTGCGCTGTATGTGGCCAAGCGCGAGGGGCGTAACCGCCTGGCGATGGCTGGCTGAGTTCTTCCAGACACCCAAAAACCACTGTGGGAGCGGGCTTGCTCGCGAAAGCGCTGTGTCAGTCAAACAATTGCTGACTGACACAGCGCTTTCGCGAGCAAGCCCGCTCCCACATTTTTGCTTTGGGTAAGACCTTGGATCAGCTCTCTACGAGCGCCCGACGCTCACGTCCATGCAACGCCCGCTCGGCGGTTTCCAGTTGCATGCAGCGCTCAAGGAACAGGTACATGTAGTCGTAACTCTTGCACACCGCCTGACGCAGTTCGGTCTGCAACGCCTTGCTCGGGTTCATGCCTGCCAGCGTGCAGATGATTTCCAGCGCTTCCCATGGGTGGGCGTCGTCGTACTGGGCATGCATCTTCAGCCACTTCATCGCACGCTTGCGGTCTTCTTCCGGGAACGCCGCGGCGTACACCCCGGTAGAGCAGACCAGCGCCGACCACTCCCCGGTCGCACCCTCGATGGCGTAGTTGGTGGCGGCGATGGCGACGATCAGCGAATCGGCCGAGCTCGTATGCCAGCACCAGTGACTCAGGGCGTGCAGTTCCGGCGGGACTTGCTGGGCCTGCAGATCCTCCAGGCTGACGCCATGCGCGCGACTCCAGTTCAGCCAGTAGTCGGCATGATTGAGTTCGACGCGGATGTTGCGCATCAGCCAGCGGCGCGCCATATCCTCCCCAGGATGACGGGCAAACTTGGTCTTGGTCAGGTTCTGTGCCATATACAACGCAAACTGTTCAACAACTGGCCAGCCCCCGATCAGGTACTGGCGCATGGTTTTCGCGCTGAGCTTGTTATCGCGCATGCGCATGTACAGTTCATGTTCGACAACCCGGCGCTTGCTCTCGCTGCAATCCGTAATGAGCTGTTGTGCCCAGGCAGGATAACTTGCAGCTTCCATGAGTGGTCCGGTTCGGTTGAATGTGTCGATCACTGTTCGGCTCCTTTTGATTTGTGATTGTAAGGATCGGCAAGAGCTTTCAACGGAACGTGCCAGGCGCCTTGAACAACAACGGCTGCGGTCTGGCGGGCCGACTTTGCAAACTGTCGCAGGTAAACAACTGCGGGCGTTCGATGACATAACCCTGAGCGTAATCCACCCCGATTTCAAGCAATGCCTGCTCGATCTGGGTTGTCTCGACAAACTCGGCAATTGTCTGCTTACCCATGACATGCCCGATGTGATTGATCACTTCGACCATAGCGCGGTTAATCGGGTCGTCCAGCATATCCTTTACGAAACTCCCGTCGATCTTCAGGAAGTCTACAGGCAAATGTTTCAAATAAGCGAATGAAGACATTCCGGCACAAAAGTCATCAAGGGAGAAGTAACAACCTAAGCCTTTGAGTTCATTAATAAATCGAATTGCACTCCCGAGATTTGCAATTGCACTGGTTTCAGTAATTTCAAAACAAATCATTTCAGGTGGTATGGCGTAAACAACAAACTGTTCACGCAGGAAGTGCAAGAACGCGTCATCTCCGATAGTAATGCCTGAAAGATTAATCGCACACATTGCCAACGGACCTTCATGTTGTTCGGCAATACATTGGGCAATGACTTTAAAAACATTCTCGACGACCCAACGGTCCAGTTGACTCATCAGGCCATATCGTTCGGCCGCCGGGATGAAACTGTCCGGCAGGATCATCCGCCCGGCCTCGTCATGCAGACGCAAGAGGATTTCGATGTGCCCGCCGCCCTCCGCCGTGGAACCCAGCGGAGCGATTTCCTGGGCATAAAGGCAGAAGCGGTTTTCTTCCAGTGCCATGTGCAGGCGCTGCACCCAGGCCATTTCGCCGAAACGCAGGGACAGTTCGGAATCATCGGCGTGATAGACCTGCACCCGGTTGCGGCCCTTTTCCTTGGCCATGTAGCAAGCCATGTCGGCCGCGCGCAATGACGCTTCGAGGGTGGTCGGGGTCTGGGCGATGTGCACCAGACCGAGACTCACGGTGGTGAGGAACGGCCGCCCCTTCCATACGAAGTGCAGGTTCTGCACGGTCTGGCGCAGGCTCTCGGCAATTTTCTCGGCGGCTTCCGGGGCGCAGTTCTCCAGCAGAATACCGAACTCGTCACCGCCGAGCCGCGCCAGGGTGTCGCTCTCGCGCAAGCCCGATTGCAACAGCGTGCAGATATGCCGCAGCAGCTCATCGCCGGCGGCGTGACCACAGGTGTCGTTGACCAGTTTGAACTGGTCCAGATCAAGGAACATCAGCGCATGCCGACCGGGCTGGCGCGTCAGGTTGTGCAGGGCCTGCTCCAGGCGATACTCGAATTCGCGGCGGTTGGCCAGACCGGTCAGGGCATCGTGGGTCGCCTGCCACGACAGGTTGGCGATGTACTGCCGTTCCTGAGTCATGTCATGCAGCACCAGCACCGTGCCACTGACTTTCTCGGCATTGCGGATCGGCGCGCCCACCAGCGTCACCGAAACCGTACTGCCGTCCAGGCGCTGGATCAGCTTGGAGTGCTCGCTGCCGCCGACCAGTTGTCCGCTGAGAATATGCTCGATCAGCGTCAGCCCTTCGGCCTGCGCGTTGTCGTCCAGGAGATTGAACAACGCGGCCAGCGGCAGTCCCGCTGCGTGCTCGGACTTCCAGTGCGTCATGGCTTCGGCCGCAGGGTTCATGTAATCGATCGCGCCGTTGACATCGGTGGTGATCACCCCGTCGCCAATCGATTGCAGAGTGATGTGCGCCCGATCCTTCTCCAACTGCAGCGCCTGGGCAAAGGCATGGCGCTGCTTGAGCAGTTTGTGGGTGCGCAACAATGCCAGCACGATCAACCCCAGCGCTGTGGCCAGGTTGGTGAACAACAGCAGGCGCAGGATCATCCGCGAGCCTTCGCCCAAGGCATCGCTGAACGCTCTGGCCGCCGGTGTCACACCGTCATTGATGGCGAAAATCCGCGCCTTCCAGCGCTGAATGTCAGCCGGCGTCGCAGCGTTGTCGCTGATGCGCTGATGCATCTCGCGAGCGACATTGTCCAGCTCGACCAGATAGGCATCGCCAATCGTCCAACGCTCGATCGCGGTTTCCAGATAACTGAAATGACGGAAATTGAGGTACAGCCAGATCAGGCTCGAGACGTCGTCGGGGTGGTTGCCGCCCTTGAGAATCCCTTCGCGCGCTGCCTGCAAATCCGGCGGTTGACGATCGAGCGCCAGGCGCAACTGGTGACCACCCTGCGGCACGGCAATCGCTTCCTTGTACTTGAGGAAGATCGCCTCGTCACGGCTGTCGGCGTAGAGGTTCAGATAATAGATGGCGTCCTTCTGGCCCTTGGACCAAAGACTTTCACCGGCGACATAGCCGCGAACGGCCGACAGGACGTAAAGACTCACGCCCCCCAATAAAGCCTGAAATAACACGACGGCAATAAATGGCCAGACGATGCCCAACAACCGTGGCGTTCCGAGAGTCCTTTTTTGCTTCATGAGGTCCTTTGCACATGCACTGCCATCATCAAGAGGAGACCGCTAGAGCCAGACTAGGGGGCGATCCCCCTTCCGGCAAGCCGGAACACTTTCAAGCGACGATACATATGTACCGCACCCCGGGTCAGCGATACTTCGACACTGACGGCTTTCAATCATTCAAGAGCCGTTTCCCATGCCGTCACCTGCTTCCGCGCTGCAACGCCATACTGCCCAACAGAGCGAATACCGCGCAATGACCAGCGCCCTGCGCGCCGTGCTCAGCGCTTCGAGTTCATTGGAGACCTATTACCTCGCGCCCCAGACCCATTCACGCCTGGGTACAGCCCATGACCAGGCGCAAAACCTGCTGCAAGCACTGTTCGCAGACAGCGGCGAACCCGCCTTGACCGCGCATCTGCAAGCGTCCAAAGGCTCACTGCTGCAAGTCAGCGCCGTGGCCGATCAATGCAGCTTTACCTTCACCCGTCGCGATCAAAGCATTGCCAGCCACACCCTCAAGGACATGGCCAAGGCATCGGCGGCGATTCGCCGCTTCCACCAAGCGTTGCTGAGTATAGGCGCACACCTGCGTTCCGACAGGCTGCTGCCGCTGTCGCAGCTGTTGCGCGAGTCCGGGTTCACCTTGCCGGGCACCGTGGATGCCCTGGCGCTGACCAGTCTGATCGACGCCGTGGAAGAACAGCGCGCCAGCCACCGCCTGAATCTGCGCCAGGCCCCTGCGCTCGCAATATTGATGAGTGCGGACGATAAAGCGGCGATCCACGATGTAATCGGCGATTGGCTCAACGGTAAAACCCTGTCGGCCCTCGATTGCCTGGCCGATGCGACAACCCCCTCGCTGACGCGCATGCAGATTGCCAGGCATCCCGCCACTTGCCTGGAACGCCTGCTCGACAGCGCCCAGGCCCGGGATCTGGGCCAGCGCCTGCTGCAAAAACTGCAGTGGTACGGCGCCCGAGCCGATGAACAGACCGTTCCGGACATCGGCGCGCGCCTGCTGCTCGAAGCGCTGTGCCTGTGGTACGAGGTGCCCGAAGAGCGCGGCTCGCCCCAAGTCGCCGGTTTCGCCCCGCAATCTCGCGAGCAATACGGGAAAAGCTACGCAGCCATCCGCAGGGATTTTTTGTTCCATCTCGATACCTCAAAGCGGACTTCGACAGAAACCGAGCAACACCTGTTGGGATGGCTTTGCCTGACGCGGTTTCCGCTGGAGTTTCAGGTGCGCGACATTCCGGACGACTTGCCCTACGCCAGCTCGGCGGTCTGGGTCAATTTCGTGCATGGCGTCCACCTCGCCCATGCCCTTGATCCAGAGCTGCTGCACTTTCTGAACTTTGAACAACTGGTCGGCCTGCCGCTGAAGAAAAGCGAACACGCCAGCCACGACCTGCAAGCCCTGATCGCCGTCTCACGCGTGGCGGCTGCGCAGACCTGGGCCCTGGCCACCGGCGCATTGGCACCTTCAGAGGAAGCACCCACCGCGACCCTCGCCCTGCAAGCGCTGGAGGATCACCGCAAGCAGATGAACACGGCGATCCTGCAACTGGATGTCGAACCACCGCAACGCCTGCCCCTGGCGAAACAAATGCTGGAACGCGCGCTGGCCAACGACCTGTACGAACACAGCACCATTCAGCTCAAGCGTCACCCTCATCAAGACACCAGGCGCGTGCGCCGCAGCATTATCGACACCCCAGACGTGAGGCAGCCCGCCTGGCCGCTGCTGGAGGTCTATGCCAGCGGCGGGTTCGAGCCCGACATGAAGTGGTATGTCAGCGACGACGGCAAGACCGCCCAGGAATGGATCAGCCTGAGCGCCGAACGCACACTCGACAGCGGTTTCGTCGCCAGCAAAGGCCCGGGGCGGCCGCTGTCGCGATTTCCACGCAAGCGCAAATTGCCCGATGTCAAAAAAGCATTCGACGAGCAGTTCGACAAATACCTGAGCGATACCCGAGCCGCTTATGAATACCTGATCAAAAGCCTGCTGGTCACCCTGCCCTCGGCCGACCGACGCGCCCTGGAGCACGGCGAAGTACGGATTCTCAGCCTCAGGAACGAGACCCGGCACCTGCATGCCGACCTCGAAACCGCCGAGATTCACCTGCCGCTGCGCATGCGCATGGGCTTCGTGCTGCAGGCGACTTATCAGACAGTCTCACATTTCTACGAATGCCTGCCTCGCGCCGGCATCATCCGCAAGCGCGGGGACGTGACGACGTGGCATATCGGTGGTCAACGCATACCGCCCCTGCCGCCAAAACGCGGCAGAACCAAAGGCCAGAGCATCACCCGCATCGTCGCACGCACGCTGCCGTTCGATCGCAATGCGCACAAGGACGGCGCGCCCCCCAAAACCGGCGCCAAATGCACGGCGATTCTTGAGCCGCTGGGCGACGCCCTCAAAGCGTCAGCGCTGCCTCCCGTCCATCACGAAAGCCTGCCGAGTCTGACCTTCACCTCGGCCCGGACCGCACAGATCAGCCGTTTCATCGCCACCCGGTTGCTCTACATCGACGAGCAGGCACTGCGCCGCGAAGCATGGGGAGAAACCCGCTTCGAGCGAGAGGACAAAAAGCAACACTGGATCCACGTACTCAAAGCCTTCATTCCGTTCTGGGGCAGCCTCGACGATCTGCAATCGGACAAGCCCGGCACACGCCTGCTGGGGGCCATCGGCTTGCTGCTCGACATCGTTTCGTTCGCGATTCCCCTGGGCAAATTCGTCGCCGGCAGTATTCGCCTGGCGGTCTCGGCCGGCAAACTGGCGATTCGCGCGGCGCTGCCGAGCATGGCGCAACTGAGCAAAACCCTGCTGGTTTCCAGCCTGCGCAACCTCAATCCACTGGACGCCGCCCCCGCCCTGCTCAAGCTCGCGTTGCGCGGCACCCACGGTGCGGTGCGGGCCGTGGCGCATGCCGAACGCCTCGCCGTGTCGCGCCTGAAAAGACTCGCCGGCAGGAGCGGCAGCTATGATCTTTTGCAGGGGTTGCCGCAGACGCTTGAGGCGGGACACTGGAAACCGCTGAGTCAGGCCGACCAACTCGCGGTGGTCAAGGGCATTGATGACGTACCGGTGCGCAATGTGGCGGTGGACGGCACGCGCCATCACGTACTGGATCCGTTCTCTGGCCAGCCCTACGGCCCCCGGCTGACCGTGCAGGACCACGACCTGTCGCTGGGTCGCTCGCACTACAGTGGCACCCGCAAAGGCGATGAGCAGATCGTCATCGAACTGCCGCAAAACTCCCGAATAGAGCACCTGCCTGAGGTCGACGGGCGTACCACGTTGCTGATCGACGACGTGCCCTACCGACTCGACGGCGATGAACTGCGCCGGGTCGATCTGCTCGACGAAAGTGCGCACTGGACCGCACTGCCCTGCCGAATCCGCCGTGCGCCGGGTAGCGGGGGTGATTGCCGCGTCAGTTACATCACCGGCGAGCCGGCACCTGTGCCACCGCTCGGCTTCATCGACAAGGAAAAAGGCTACGCGCCATGGTTCGGCGAGCGAATCTCGGAGCCTGGCGACTTGTCCGGACAACGAGGCACATTCCTCGCGGTCGATGCCAAGCTTTACCAGATCATCGACAACAGACCGAAACTGCTCACTGGCGACCTCAAGCACCTTGGGTTCGGTAGTAGCAGTCTGGTACCGAGGCAGCAGATTCAAGCGACGCAGCAGTTTCGCAAAGGGATTTTTGCCCGGATCAAGACTGGCGGCACGTATGAGGGGATCGATGATTCGCATCAGGTCGGCGCAATCCTGGTGCCGGCCATCGACGACTCGGCCGACTACGTATTCTTCCGGGTCAATCGCATGGAGAACTACCAGGCCACCATCGCCAAAGGCGAAGTACCGCCCAATCGATTGACCTTTAATCGTCTCTCCGAGCAAGAGCTGGCCGAGGGCACATGCGGCTCGGAACTGGTGAGGGCCTACTCCGGCTCGCTGCATGCCAACACCATGGTGCGCCTGCACGGCCTGGAAAAAGTGCAGCGTGCGGTGCGCACTATGGAAGAGATTGCGATTCCCATCGGCAGCACCGCCAATCCTCCAGCCAACATGAAATGGATAAAGCTCGACACCAGCCCGGGTGAGGCACTGATGTACGATCATTCAACCCGGATGATCGTCACCCGCCTGCCCGAGGGGGCCGCGACCTGGGCACGCAGCAAAGAGGCGCCGGAAGCCTTTCGGCAGAAGACCGCAGAGATTTTCGACACTCTCTTCCTGTCACCGACGATCAACCCCGCCAGCAACAATGCCGCGCTGCGCATCAACGGCGCCATGCAGAAACTGCAGAACCTGCTGCCGGTGCGCGAACGCCCGTCCAACGCACGCAACATTGCCTATGCCGAAGTCGTCACCACCAGCGGCCAGCGGGAAATCTACATCAGCGTTTCCGGGGCTCAGGGCAGCACCCAGCGCCTGCCATTGTTTCGACACATGGGGTCCGATCACGTGCGTATCGGCCAGACCACCTACATCAACATCGACTACGATCCGGCCTTCCCGCGCACCTCACTGGAGGTGACTGAACAAGGGCAACTGCTGGCTGTGCCGCTGACCATCAAGGATCTGAAAACTTACCAGCCGACGCAGACCAGCCGCCCGACTTCGCTGGACAGCGAAAGCAAATTGATCAGCGTATTGCGCGATAAGTATCCCGACCGGAAAGAAATCCGCTCGGTCGACATCGCAACGACCATGCCCCCGTGCGAATCCTGTTCGGTCGTTATGAAACAGTTCGCCCACGACGGCGGGGATGCCGCATTGCAAGTGCTCTGGGCCTGATTACAGGCGCTGCAAGTGGCCGTAAAGCTTGGCGTAGAGACCGCCATCGGCGATCAGTTGCTGGTGGTCGCCATCCTCGGCCACCTGCCCGCCGTCGAACACCAGCACGCGGTCTGCCTGCTTCACCGCTGACAGGCGATGGGCAATGATCAGCGTGGTGCGGCCGCTGAGGAAGCGCGCCATGGCCTGATGCAGGTTGTATTCGGTGGCGGCGTCGAGGGCCGAAGTAGCCTCGTCGAGAATCACCACTTTCGGTTCGGCGAGGATCATCCGCGCAATCGCCAGACGCTGGCGCTGACCACCGGAGAGGCGTACGCCGGAACGTCCGACGATGCTGTCCAGACCGTCGGGCAAGGCGCGGATCGTCGCTTCCAGTTGGGCGATTTCCAGCGCCTGCCAGCAGGCTTCGTCGCTGCGATCACGGCCCATGGTCAGGTTGGCGCGCACGCTGTCGTTGAACAGCGCCGGGTGTTGCAGCACCACCGCGACGTTCTCACGAATCAGCTCCAGGCCGATTTCCTGTTGGGTAGAACCACCGAAACGAATGGTCCCGGACAACGGCGTGTACAACCCCAACAACAGTTGCACCAAAGTGCTTTTGCCGCCGCCACTGGCACCGACAATCGCGACTTTCTCGCCGGGGGCGATGGACAGGTTCATCTGATCCACCACCAACTCATCGCCGTAACCGAAGCTCAGCCCCTGCACCTCGATACCCACGGTTTCCCGACCCTTGAACGGATCGACGCCACCGGGGTACTGCGGCTCGTCGGCCCGCGCCAGCAGTTCGTTGATCCGTGCCAGCGCCCCGCCCGCCGCGTAGTAGGCGTATTGCAGATTGAGCAGTTGTTCGACCGGACCGATCATGAACCACAGGTAACTGAACACCGCGAGCATCTGGCCGATCGACAGGTCGGAGAACAGCACGGTGAGCATCGCCGCCGCGCGAAAGATGTCGATACCGAACTGGAACAGCAGACCGCTGGCACGGTTCGAAGCGTCGGTTTTCCACTGCGAATTGACCGCGTAGTTGCGCACTTCCTGCGCGCGCAGACCGAGGCGGCCGAGGAAGAAACCCTGACGGTTGCCGGCGCGCACTTCCTGGATGGCATCGAGGGTTTCGCTCAGGGCCTGAGTGAAACGCGAGGTGCTGTCGTTCTCGAGTTTCTTCAGGTGCTTGACCCGCTTGCCCAACTGCACCGTGGCGTAGATCACCAGCGGATTGAACAACAGGATCAGCAGCGCCAGTTTCCAGTGCATCCACATCAGAATGCTGGCGGTGCCGACCAGGGTCAGCATCGCCACCAGAAAACGACTGAGGGTTTCGCCGACAAACTTGTCGAGAGTGTCGAGGTCAGTGACCAGATGCGTGGTCACGGTGCCGCTGCCGAGGCTTTCGTATTCGCCGAGGGAAATCCTTTTCAGGCGCTCGATCAGCCGCACACGAATGCGGTAGACGATGTCCTTGGCCAGCCGCGCAAACAGCCGCGCCTGCAACACGCCAAAGCACAGGGCACTGCAACGCAGGGTCAGAGTGACCACCAGCATCAGGCCGATGTAGCCCGCCGCCTGTTGCCACATCGACGGCAACACATGGTTCATGACTTTCAACGCAGCGTCGCCATGGCCAAGCAGGACTTCGTCCACCAGCAATGGCAGCAGCAACGGAATCGGCACGCTGCACAGCGTCGCCAGCACGGCCACGCCGTTGGCGATCCACAGGGATTTCTTGTGATGCAGTGCCAGACGCCGGACTTCTGCCCAGCTCAGCCGGTCGACACGCTTTACGGCTGGCGTGTCATCGGCCAGGTCAGGCACAGGCGGCGCGCTCCAGCCAGCGACCAAGCAGCGGCGAGAGTTCGCTGAGCGGTTGATAGCCGTTGGTCAGCAGCGCCAGTTGGCCATTGCGCTCGGCGAGCAGGGTCGGGAACCCGGCGATGCCCAGATCCTGCACCCAGCTGAAATCAGCCTGAGTCGCTTTGTGCTGATCGGCATGATCGAACAGCGCGGCAAACTCGATACGCGGCACGCCGGCCTGCTCCGCCAGCTCGACCAACACGCTGGCCTGGGTGACATCGCGGCCTTCAGCGTAAAACGCCTGCTGGATCAGGCCGACCAGTGTCCACGCACAATCCGGCGCCAGACTGCGCGCGGTGACGATCGCCCGGCAGGCTGGCTCGGTTTCGTAGACGAAACCGTCGGGCAACGCGCCGTCGAATTTGAACGGCTGGCCGGTGGCCTCGGTGACCGCTTGCCAGTGCTCGAGGATGTAGCGCCGCGTGGTCGGTTCCAGCGCCGCACCGCTGCCGGTGCGCAGCCCGCCGACCACCAGGTGCAGCTCGACGCCAGCTGCCTGCGCCTGCTCGACCAATGCCTTGGCGACCGGGGCGAACCCCCAGCACCAGGAACACATCGGATCCATCACATAGAGCAGGCGCGCAGACATGATTAAGCCTCGGTGGATGCTTGTTTATAGTTGTAGCCGATCGGGTGCGGCATGTTGCGCGCCTTGGCCAGTTCGATCTGCTTCTGCCGATCGATGGCGCTGCGGCGAGTTTTCTCGCTCAGCTTGTCCCAGCAATGCGGGCAGCTGATGCCGGCCACGTAATGTTCGGAAGCGCGATCCTCAACACTGACCGGTGTGCGGCAGGCATGACATTGATCGTAGTCGCCTTCGCTGAGGTCGTGACGCACGGTCACCCGGTTGTCGAACACGAAGCAGTCGCCCTGCCACTTGGTTTCTTCCTGCGGCACTTCTTCGAGGTACTTCAGGATGCCACCCTTGAGGTGGTAAACCTCTTCGAAACCCTCGCCCAGCATGTAGCTGGAGGCTTTCTCGCAGCGAATGCCGCCGGTGCAGAACATCGCGACCTTCTTATGCACGGCCGGGTCGAAGTGTTCTTTGATGTAATCAGGGAATTCGCGAAAACTGGTGGTTTTCGGATCGATGGCGCCTTCGAAGGTACCGATCGCCACCTCGTAGTCGTTACGGGTGTCGATCAGCAGCACTTCCGGGTCGCTGATCAGCGCGTTCCAGTCCTGCGGCTCGACGTAGGTGCCGACCTTTTTGTTCGGGTCCACGCCTTCGACGCCGAGGGTGACGATCTCTTTCTTCAGCTTGACCTTGGTGCGGTAGAACGGCTGCTCGTCGCAGTACGACTCTTTGTGATCGATGTCGATCATGCGTGGGTCGTTCTTCAGCCAGGCGAGCAGGCCATCGATGCCTTCGCGGCTGCCGGACACCGTGCCGTTGATGCCTTCTTCGGCGATCAACAGGGTGCCTTTGATACCGTTGTCGACCATCGCTTGCAGCAGTGGCTCGCGCAGGTCAACGTAATCTTCGAGGGTGACGAACTTATACAGTGCCGCCACGACAATCGGTTGTGTCATGGGTAATTCTCCAGGTGGCTACCCTCGCAAAGGGTGAACCGGATTCAAAAAAAACGCGCCGGCTGAGCGGCGCGTTGCGGATTCTAGCAAAAACACGGTGGATTTTGGATTTACCGAGTTTCTGTGACAACACAAAACCTGTGGTGAGGGGATTTATCCCCGATGGGCTGCGAAGCGGCCCCAAACCCTTAGAATGCGTTTTTCCAGGTATATCGAGTTCTGTGGTTTTAGGGCTGCTTCGCAGCCCATCGGGGATAAATCCCCTCGCCACAAAATCCCGCCTCATCCAGGATCAGTGTTTGCTACCGCCGGCACAGGTCGGCGACGCCGGGGCGGCGCCGACTTCTGCCCATTCCTGCGGGGTGTAGGTGTGCAGCGCCAACGCATGGAACTCGCCCATCAGCTCGCCGAGCGTGCCGTAGACTTTCTGGTGGCGCTTGACCCGGTTCAGGCCTTCGAACTGCGCGCTGACCACCACTGCCTTGAAGTGCGTCTGTAACCCGCGACTGTGCATGTGGCTTTCGTCCAGCACTTGCAGATGCTCAGGCTGCAGCAGGCCCAGCGTCGATTCGATGCGTTGTTGCATGGTCATCACGAACTCCGCTTACTTCTTCTTGGCCGGGGCTGCGCCTTTCGGTGCCAGCTCGTTGGTCATGTCGTCGAGCAGCTTGTTGACCACCGGCACGGCGCTTTCCAGCTTGGCCTGGGTCATCTGGGCCGATTGCTGGGTCAGCTGCGGCATTTTTTCCAGGACTTTCTTACCCAGTGGCGACTGGTAGAACGCGACCAGATCTTTCAGCTCGGATTCGCTGAAGTTGCTGGTGTAGAGCTTGACCATGTCAGGCTTGAGCTTGTTCCAGCCGATGGCCTGGTCCAGAGCGGCATTGGCCTTGGCCTGGTAGGTTTCCAGTACGGCTTTCTTGGATTCCGGGGCTTTGGTCTGTTCAAAGCGCTGGGCGAACATTTGCTGCACTTGCATGTAAACCGGCGTACCCAGTTTGTCCGCGTGCGCCAGGGTCAGGAAAGCTTCGGCACTGGCGTTGTGGCTGGCGGTATCGGCAAGCACCTGGCCGCTGGCGCAAACCAGTGCAACCGCGGTACAGATGGCACGAAGACGAGTCATCGAGTTTCCTTTTCTAGCAGGCGAGGTAAAACCCCAAGGGCGCCCATTCTGCGCCTGAATAACGCCACGGCTCAACCCCCGAGCCTTGCCGCGCTTGATTGGCCATGCCGCAGCGGTCAACAATCGGCTCGATGGAACCACCTGGCCCCGACCGGGCCTAAACTGCGCAAACAGACCAACAGGAGTGTGCACGATGAGCCGTATCGAAACCGACAGCCTGGGCCAGATCGAAGTCCCGGACGACGCCTACTGGGGTGCTCAGACGCAACGCTCGCTGATCAACTTCGCCATCGGTCAGGAACGCATGCCGCTGCCGGTCCTGCACGCCCTGGCCCTGATCAAGAAAGCCGCTGCCCGGGTCAACGACCGCAACGGCGATTTGCCAGCCGACATTGCCCGCCTGATCGAACAAGCCGCCGACGAAGTGCTCGACGGTCAGCATGACGACCAGTTTCCGCTGGTGGTCTGGCAGACCGGCAGCGGCACCCAGAGCAACATGAACGTCAACGAAGTGATCGCCGGCCGTGCCAACGAACTGGCCGGCAACCCGCGCGGCGGCAAGTCGCCGGTGCACCCGAACGATCACGTCAACCGTTCGCAAAGCTCCAACGACTGCTTCCCCACCGCCATGAGCATCGCCACCGCCAAAGCCGTGCAGGAGCAATTGCTGCCGGCGATCGCCGAGCTGTCCGGCGGTCTGGCCGAACTGGCCGCACGTCATATGAAACTGGTGAAGACCGGCCGCACGCACATGATGGATGCGACGCCGATCACCTTCGGTCAGGAGCTGTCAGGGTTCATCGCGCAGCTGGATTACGCCGAACGGGCGATTCGCGCCGCACTGCCGGCGGTGTGTGAACTGGCGCAGGGCGGCACTGCCGTCGGCACCGGTCTGAATTCGCCGCACGGCTTTGGCGAAGCGATTGCCGCGGAACTCGCCGCGCTGTCCGGTCTGCCGTTCGTCACCGCGCCGAACAAGTTTGCCGCGCTGGCCGGGCATGAGCCGCTGACCAGCCTGTCCGGCGCCCTGAAGACCCTCGCCGTGGCGCTGATGAAAATCGCCAACGACCTGCGTCTGCTCGGCTCCGGTCCTCGCGCAGGTTTGGCCGAAGTGAGGCTGCCGGCCAACGAGCCGGGCAGTTCGATCATGCCCGGCAAGGTCAACCCGACCCAGTGCGAAGCGCTGTCGATGCTGGCCTGTCAGGTGTTGGGCAACGATGTCACCATCGGCATCGCGGCGAGTCAGGGTCACCTGCAACTGAACGTGTACAAACCGGTGATCATCCACAATGTGCTGCAATCGATCCGCCTGCTCGCCGACGGCTGCAGCAACTTCCAGCAGCACTGCATCGCCGGTCTTGAACCGGACGCGCAGGTCATGGCCCAGCACCTGGAACGCGGTCTGATGCTGGTGACCGCGCTGAATCCGCACATCGGTTACGACAAGTCGGCGGAAATCGCCAAGAAGGCTTACGGTGAAGGCCTGACCTTGCGCGAGGCGGCGCTGCAGCTCGGGTATCTGACCAGTGAAGAGTTCGATGCCTGGGTGCGGCCGGAGAACATGATCGAGGCTGGCGCCAAGGGCTGAGTCCTGTAGCGCCTGACAGGCCGCCTTCGCGAGCAAGCCCGCTCCCACATTCGATCGCATTCCTGACATGGGATCGCGGTCAATTGTGGGAGCGAGCTTGCTCGCGAATAAGGCCAACGCGGTTTAACTGGCAGCCATCTTCATCCGCCGCGCCTTCAACCCGGCAATCAACGACGGCCCCAACGCCACCAGCGCCGACCCCAGCACCACCAGCACCGCCCCGCCATAACCCAGTCCATTGATCTGCTCGGCATGCACATATTCCGGCCACACCCCGGCGGCAATCGCTACCGCGCCAAAGGTCACCAGCGGCGTGATCGCCAGCGTCGCACTGACCCGTGAAGCCTCCCAGTGCGCCAGCGCCTCGGCAAATGCGCCATAGGCAATCAGGGTATTCATGCAGCACGCCAGCAGCAGCCAGCCCTGCACCGGGCTCAGTTCCAGCGCTTCGAGCGGATGCACCCACGGTGTCAGCAACAGCGCGCAGAACAGGTAAATCACCATCATCACCTGCAACGAATTCCACACCGTGAGCAATTGCTTCTGGCCCAGCGCATAGAAGGTCCAGACCGTCGAGGCCAACAGCACCAGCAATACGCCGGCGGTGTAGTCCGACAACGAGGTGAGCAATTCGGCCAGCCGTTGGTTGAAGAACAGCACGAAGCCGATCAGCAACACCGCCAGCCCGATGCCCTGACCGATGCTGAAGCGCTCCTTGAATACGAACAGACTGGCAATCAGCAACATGATCGGTCCCATCTGCACCACCAGTTGCGCGGTGCCGGGGCTGAGCAGATTGAGGCCCATCAGGTACAGCACGTAGTTGCCTACCAGCCCGAGCACCGCCATCAACACCAGCCAGCCGCCTCGGGGACCGAGCACTTTGCGGCTCGGCAGGCGGCGCGTGGCCGCCAGGTAGATGAACAGGCAGCCGCCGGAGACCAACAGGCGAAACCAGGTCACCGTGATCGGGTCCATCACCAGCAGCACCTGCTTGAGTTTGATCGGCAGGATGCCCCACAAAACCGCCGTCAGCAGTGCCAGGAACAGACCGTAGACCCAGCGACCGGATGAAATGTGCATGCGAACCCCAATGCCTGCTGACGAGAGCGATCATTCTAGGCCCGGCGCCAGATGCAACACAGGGACAGTTCGGGCCAGGCCGCTAATGAAACTGTGCAGGTCGCAGCATTAAATTGACGCTTTGCCGTTGATCGGCTGGTGAGGCGCGCCAAGTGCTTCAGGCATAAGCTGATTGGATCCCTGCAACGGATCACTCAAGGAGCCGGATCATGTACGGAATGCGCGCCCAGGACAGCGCCCCCGCCACACACTTTCGCAGCGAGCGGATGTGTCGGGTCAATGGAGAGCTGTTTTTCTGCACGCGGGAGAACACCCTTGAGGGGCCGTTCGACAGCGCCGAGAAGGCTGAGCAGGAAATTCAGGCGTATATCGCGCGGATGCAGGGTGTGGACTCCAACCGATGAACCGAGTTGAAGCCTTCGCGAGCAAGCCCGCTCCCACATTTTGATCGGTGTACACCGTACCAATGTGGGAGCGGGCTTGCTCGCGAAGGCATCCTGACAGGCAATACAAATCTGCAGGGTCAGCGCACCGCCTCAAACAACCCCGTCGCCCCCATCCCGCCTCCCACGCACATGGTCACAATGCCGTAACGCAAATCACGCCGCTGCAACTCACGCACCAGATGCCCGACCTGCCGCGACCCGGTCATGCCGAACGGGTGGCCGATGGAAATCGAGCCGCCATTGACGTTGTACTTGCCGTTATCGATCTCCAGACGATCGCGGGCATACAGGCATTGCGAAGCAAACGCCTCGTTCAGCTCCCACAGATCAATATCCGCCACTTGCAAGCCCTTGGCCTTGAGCAGTTTCGGCACCGAGAACACCGGGCCGATGCCCATTTCGTCCGGCTCGCAACCGGCCACGGTGAAGCCACGGAAAAACGCCTTCGGTTTCAGTCCCAGTTGCAGGGCTTTTTCCAGGCTCATCACCAGGGTCATCGACGCGCCGTCCGACAGCTGCGACGAGTTGCCCGCCGTCACCGAGCCGTCCTCGGCAAATACCGGTTTCAGCGCGGCGAGGCTTTCATAAGTGGTATCCGGGCGGTTGCAGTCGTCGCGATCGACGATGCCGTCGAGGATCTGTACATCGCCACTGTTCTTGTCCTCGACCCGATACTTGACCGCCATCGGCACGATTTCATCATCGAACAGCCCGGCCGCCTGCGCCTGGGCGGTGCGCAGCTGGCTTTGCAGCGCGTAACGATCCTGTGCCTCGCGGCTGACGCCATAACGGCGCGCCACCACTTCGGCGGTCTGGCCCATCGTGTAGTAAATGCCCGGCACCTGCTGCTTGAGCAGCGGGTTGATCAGGTGATCGGTGTTGACGCTCTTGAGGGTCAGGCTGATCGACTCGACGCCACCGGCAACAATGATGTCGCTGCAACCGGAAGCGATCTGGTTGGCGGCAATCGCGATCGCCTGCAACCCCGAGGAGCAAAAGCGATTAAGGGTCATGCCGGCAACACCAGTGCCCAGACGCGACAACACCGCGACGTTGCGCCCGATGTTGTAACCCTGCGCACCCTCGTTGGAGCCGGCACCGACGATGCAATCCTCGACGCTGGCCGGATCGACGTCGTTGCGCGACAGCAGCGCGTTGACGCAATGGGCCGCCATGTCGTCGGGACGGGTCTGGTTGAACTTGCCGCGAAAGGACTTGGCCAGGCCGGTCCGCACGCTGTCGACGATCACCACTTCACGCATGGCATACCTCAATTGTTGTTGTCGGAGAGAGTCAACCGAGCATAAGTCCAGCCCGCCGCCGACCGCGACAATCATTCACCCCGCGTATGCGCGTCCATCGCTTCAGTCCTTGTGTTTTTTCGCGTGCTTGTCGGACTTCGCGAACGCCTCTTCGAGCGCCCGGTTGATCGTACGCAGCACCTTGACCCGGGCCCAGCGCTTGTCATTGGCCTCGACCAGCGTCCACGGCGAGATCTCGGTGCTGGTGCGGTCGACCATGTCGCCCACGGCGGCGCGGTAGGCATCCCACTTTTCGCGATTGCGCCAGTCGTCCTCGGTAATCTTGAAGCGCTTGAAGGGGATCTGCTCCCGGGCCTGAAAACGCTCCATCTGCGTCTCCTTGTCGATCGCCAGCCAGAACTTGACCACGATCACCCCCGCATCGGCGATCTGCTCTTCGAAATCGTTGATCTCGCTGTAAGCCCGCAGCCAGTCGGCCGGACTGCAAAAGCCCTCGATCCGCTCGACCAGCACCCGGCCATACCAGGAGCGGTCGAACACGGTGAACTTGCCCCGCGCCGGCAGGTGTCGCCAGAAGCGCCACAGATACGGTTGCGCGCGCTCCTCTTCGGTCGGCGCAGCAATCGGCACGATGTTGTACTGACGCGGATCGAGCGCCGCCGCCACCCGTCGGATCGCCCCGCCCTTGCCCGCCGCGTCGTTGCCTTCGAACACCGCCACCAAGGCATGACGGCGCATGCGTTTATCGCGCATCAGCCCCGACAGCCGCGCCTGCTCAGTGATCAGTTGTTCTTCGTAGTCTTTCTTTTCCAGACGCTGGGTCAGGTCAAGACTGTCGAGCAGGTTCAACTGATCGACAGCCGTGCTCAGCGGCGCGGCATTGACCTCATCGGCCTCTACTTGCGGACGCTTGAGGGCGTTTTGCAGACCTTCGAGCAGAATCTTGCCGACCGCGAGGCTGCGGTAATTGGCGTCCATCCCTTCGATGATGTGCCACGGTGCATAGTCGCGACTGGTACGGCGCAACACGCGCTCGCCGTATTTGACGACCTTGTCGTAAGTCTGCGATTGCTGCCAGTCCAGCGGGCTGATGCGCCAACTGTGCAGTGGATCATCGGCCAGCGCCTTGAGCCGCGCCTTCATCTGTTTCTTCGACAGGTGAAACCAGAACTTGAAGATCAACGCGCCTTCATCGCAAAGCATCTTTTCCAGACGTTCGGCGGCGTTGATCGCCTGATCCAGCCGGGGATCCTTGAACAAACCGTGGACCCGGCCCTGGAGCATCTGGCTGTACCAGTTGCCGAAGAAAATCCCCATCCGGCCCTTGGCCGGCAGCATCCGCCAGTAACGCCACGCGGGTGGCCGCGCCAGTTCTTCGTCAGTCTGCTGATCGAAGGTGCGCACCTCGATCAGGCGCGGGTCCATCCACTCGTTGAGCAACTTGACGGTCTCGCCCTTGCCGGCGCCCTCGATGCCGTTGATCAACACGATCACCGGAAAACGTTTCTGCTGCTGCAACTCGAACTGCGCTTCCAGCAGTGCTTCACGCAGCGCAGGCACCGCCGCGTCGTAAGTCTCTTTGTCGATGGCATGGCCGATTTCGGCGGATTCAAACATGGGGACGGCTCCTTCCAGGATTCAGCAAGACTAGCGGATTGGGCATGGGCGCGGCGGAGAAATTCCGCTCACCATGGCAAGTGGGATGAATGAACAAACTGTGGCGAGGGAGCTTGCTCCCGCTCGGCTGCGCAGCAGTCGCAAGACCTGCAACCACGGTCCTCCAGACAAATTGCGGTCGCAGGTTTCGGGGCTGCTTCGCACCCCGGCGGGAGCAAGCTCCCTCGCCACAAAAGCCGGTGATGATCCTGCATTCGACCCAAGGGTCACTTGCCATGGATCAAGCACCCGCCGCCCGATCAGCTAGAATGGCCGCCTTGTCGTTGCCGAGCCTGCCATGAAACCTGTATTGCCCCACGCCCAACTCGACTGGGATGACCACGGACGTCCGCGCTCGCGGGTGTTCGATGATGTGTATTTTTCCGACCAGTCGGGGCTGGATGAAACCCGCTACGTGTTCCTCGAGCAAAACCGTCTGGCCGAGCGTTTTGCCGTGCTGCCGGCCAATGGGCGACTGGTGATCGGCGAAACCGGCTTCGGCACCGGGCTGAATTTTCTCTGCGCCTGGCAGTTGTTCGAGCAGCATGCGGTGGCCGGTGCGCGGCTGCATTTTGTCAGCGTCGAAAAGTACCCGCTGAGTCCGGCCGACCTGCAACGGGCACTGGCCTTGTGGCCGGATCTCAAGCCGCTGGCCAATCAGTTGCTGGCGCATTACGTGGCGATCCATCAGGGCTTTCAGCGGATCATTCTCGGCAATGGCCGGGTGACGCTGACGCTGCTGATCGGCGATGCGCTGGAGCAACTGCCGCAACTCGATGCGCAGATCGACGCGTGGTTTCTCGACGGTTTCGCCCCGGCGAAAAACCCCGACATGTGGACCGCCGAACTGTTCGCCGAACTCGCGCGACTGGCTGCGCCCGGCTCGACCATCAGCACCTTCACCAGCACCGGTTGGGTGCGACGCCTGCTCAACGCCGCCGGGTTCAAGATGAAACGCACCCCGGGCATCGGCCACAAGTGGGAGATCCTGCGCGGCGAGTTTCTTGGCTGGCCACACGACGTTGCGCCACCGGCACCGGACAAACCGTGGTTCGCCCGCCCTGCCCCGCTGACCGCCGAGCGTCGGGCGCTGGTGATCGGCGCCGGGCTGGCTGGTTGTGCGAGCGCTGCCAGCCTCGCCGCACGCGGCTGGCAAGTCAGTCTGCTGGAGCGTCACGAGGCCGTGGCACAGGAGGCGTCGGGCAATCCGCAGGGCGTGCTGTACCTGAAGTTGTCGGCCCACGGCACCGCGTTGTCGCAACTGATCGTCAGCGGCTTCGGCTACACCCGCCGTCTGCTGGAAACCCTGCAACGCGGCACGGACTGGGACGATTGCGGTGTGCTGCAATTGGCCTTCAATGCCAAGGAAGCCGAGCGTCAGGCGCAACTGGCCGCGGCGTTCCCGGAAGATCTGGTGCATTGGCTCGATCAGCCGCAAGCCGAAATTCAAGCCGGGATTGCTGTGGCGCACGGCGGCTTGTTCTACCCCGAAGGCGGCTGGGTGCATCCGCCGGCGCTGTGCCAGGCACAAGCCGCGCAAGCGAACATCGAACTGCTCAAGCATCACGACGTGCTGGAACTGCGCAGGGTCGATGATCAATGGCAAGCCTTCGACGGCGACCGCCTGCTCGCCAGCGCCCCGGTCGTGGTATTGGCCGGTGCTGCGGAAATAAAACGCTTTGCGCAAAGTGCCGAGCTGCCGCTCAAACGCATTCGCGGGCAGATCACGCGCCTGCCGCAAACTGCCGAGAGTCAGGCGCTGCGCACCGTGGTCTGCGCCGAAGGTTATGTCGCGCCGGCACGCTTGGGCGAACACACACTCGGCGCGAGTTTCGACTTCAACAGTGACGACTTGACCCCGACCACCGCCGAGCATCTGGGCAATCTGGCGATGCTCGAAGAGATTTCCAGCGATCTGGTGGCGCGCCTGCACATCGATGAACTGCCCCCGGAAACACTGGAGGGACGCGCCGCGTTCCGCTGCACCAGCCCCGACTACCTGCCGATCGTCGGCCCGCTTGCCGACCGCGCAGCTTTCGTTCAGGCCTATGCCGCGTTGAGCAAGGATGCACGACAAGTGCCGGACATCGCCTGCCCGTGGCTCGATGGCCTGTACGTCAACAGCGGCCACGGTTCACGCGGGCTGATCACCGCGCCGCTGTCTGGCGAACTGCTCGCGGCATGGCTGGACACTGAGCCGCTGCCACTGCCCAGAAGCGTCGCCGAAGCCTGCCACCCCAACCGTTTCGCCTTGCGCACGTTGATTCGCGGCAAATGAAAAATCGCGACTGGCCGCTGGTCAGTCGCGCCCTCTTATAACTCATCGTTCTAAAACTCCCACATCTGCAGCGGGTCAGTTTCTGAGTAGCGGCCATTTTGGCCAGACTTGAATCACCCCTCCCCAACGGAAAAACCGGTAAGGACTTTATGTGCGGATTAGCTGGCGAGTTACGTTTTGATCATCAACCTGCAGACCTTGCAGCGGTTGAGCGAATCACCCATCACCTGGCCCCTCGCGGCCCCGACGCGTGGGGCTTCCATGCTCAAGGGCCGATTGCCCTGGGCCATCGTCGCCTGAAAATCATGGACCTGTCGGACGGCTCGGCGCAGCCGATGATCGACAGCCAATTGGGCTTGTCGCTGGCCTTCAACGGCGCGATCTACAACTTCCCGGAACTGCGCGCAGAGCTAGAAGCCCTCGGTTACGCCTTCTATTCCGGTGGCGACACCGAAGTGCTGCTCAAGGGCTACCACGCCTGGGGCGAAGCGCTGCTGCCGAAACTCAACGGCATGTTCGCGTTCGCCATCTGGGAGCGTGACGCCCAACGCCTGTTCATCGCTCGCGACCGTCTCGGCGTGAAGCCTTTGTACCTGTCGCGTACCGGCCAGCGTTTGCGCTTTGCTTCGGCCCTGCCGGCGCTGCTCAAGGGCGGCGACATCAACCCGATCCTCGATCCGGTGGCGCTCAATCACTATCTGAATTTCCATGCGGTGGTGCCGGCTCCACGCACCTTGCTCGCAGGCATCGAAAAGCTGCCGCCAGCGACTTGGATGCGCGTCGAAGCCGATGGCCGCACCGAGCAGAAAACCTGGTGGACCCTGCCCTACGGCCCACACGACGATGAGAAAAACCTGACGCTCGAAGACTGGCGCGACCGTGTGCTCGACAGCACCCGTGAAGCGGTAGCGATTCGGCAACGGGCGGCGGTGGATGTCGGTGTGCTGCTTTCCGGCGGTGTCGATTCGAGCATGCTCGTTGGCCTGCTGCGCGAAGTCGGCGTGGAGAACCTGTCGACCTTTTCCATCGGCTTCCAGGATGCCGGCGGCGAGCGTGGCGATGAATTCCAGTATTCCGATCTGATCGCCAAGCACTACGGCACGCAGCACCATCAATTGCGCATCGACGAAAAAGAGATCATCGAGCAATTGCCCGCCGCGTTCCGCGCGATGAGCGAGCCGATGGTCAGCCACGACTGCATCGCCTTCTACCTGTTGTCCCGCGAAGTGGCCAAGCACTGCAAAGTGGTGCAGAGCGGCCAGGGCGCGGATGAGTTGTTCGCCGGTTATCACTGGTATCCGCAAGTCGACGGCGCAGCGGATCCGTATGCAGCCTATCGCGCGGCGTTTTTCGACCGCAGCTACGACGACTACGCGGCCACCGTACAGCCGAAATGGCTGACCGCGAATGACGCGGCCGGCGACTTCGTGAAAGAGCATTTCGCCCAGCCCGGCGCTGATGCGGCGGTGGATAAAGCCCTGCGTCTGGACAGCACGGTGATGCTGGTGGACGACCCGGTCAAACGCGTCGACAACATGACCATGGCCTGGGGCCTGGAAGCGCGCACGCCGTTTCTCGACTATCGACTGGTTGAGCTGTCAGCGCGAATTCCCGGCCAGTTCAAGCTGCCCGATGGCGGCAAACAAGTGTTGAAAGAAGCCGCGCGCCTGGTGATTCCGAGCGAAGTGATCGACCGCAAGAAAGGTTACTTCCCGGTACCGGGCCTCAAGCATTTGCAGGGTGACACGCTGAACTGGGTGCGCGAACTGCTGCTGGATCCGAGTCAGGATCGCGGCCTGTTCAACCCGGCCATGCTCGACAAACTGCTGACTGACCCGCAAGGCCAACTGACGCCATTGCGCGGCTCGAAACTGTGGCAACTGGCGGCCCTGAACCTGTGGCTCAGTGAACAAGGAATCTGATTGATGAAACCTCACGCCACGGCGATCAACCAACGTCTGTTACGCGGTCAGACACCGTCGTATGAACGCTTGCAGGCGCGTCTGGCCGAAGACGGCAGCGAACTCGGCGCCGACCCCATTGCCGTGCATTGCGGCTGGGGCCGACTGCTGATCGGTCACACCTTTCCTGACCCGGCGACGCTGGCGCAGGAACTGCTCAACGAACAACCCGGCGAGCGCGATATCGCCCTGTACGTCGCCGCGCCGCAGCAGATTCTCGGTCTGGAACCGACCCAACTGTTTCTCGACCCGTCCGACACCCTGCGCCTGTGGTTCAGCGATTACCGCCAGGCCACCCGCGTGTTTCGCGGATTTCGCATTCGCCGGGCACAGAGCGAAGCCGACTGGCAGGCGATCAATCTGCTGTATCAGGCACGCGGCATGCTGCCGATCGATGCCACGCGGCTGACTCCGCATCATCAGGGCGGCCCGGTTTATTGGCTCGCCGAAGACGAAGACAGCGGCGCGGTGATCGGCAGCGTCATGGGCCTCAATCACCAGAAAGCCTTCAACGATCCGGAACACGGCAGCAGCCTGTGGTGCCTGGCGGTGGATCCGCAGTGCTCGCGGCCCGGCGTCGGTGAAGTGCTGGTGCGGCATTTGATCGAGCACTTCATGAGTCGCGGCCTGAGCTATCTGGATCTGTCGGTGCTGCACGACAACCGCCAGGCGAAGAACCTCTACGCCAAACTCGGTTTTCGCAACCTCTCGACCTTCGCGATCAAGCGCAAGAACGGCATCAACCAGACGCTGTTCCTCGGTCCCGGCCCGGAAGCCAACTTCAATCCTTATGCGCGGATCATCGTCGAAGAAGCGCATCGGCGCGGCATCGACGTGCAAGTGGATGATGCCGAAGCCGGGCTGTTCACCCTCAGCCACGGTGGGCGCCGGGTGCGTTGCCGCGAATCGCTGAACGACCTGACCAGCGCAATCAGCATGAGCCTGTGCCAGGACAAGAGCCTGACCCACAAGGTGTTGAAGGCCGCTGGGCTGAAGCTGCCTTCGCAGCAACTGGCGGGCAACGCCGACGACAACCTGGCGTTTCTCGATGAGCATCAGCGAGTGGTGGTCAAGCCGCTCGACGGCGAACAGGGCCAGGGTGTGGCGGTCGATCTGCAGAGCATCGAAGAGGTGCAGCAGGCCATCGAAGCCGCCAAACATTTTGACAGCCGTGTGCTGCTCGAAAGCTTCCACGAAGGTCTCGACCTGCGGATTCTGGTGATCGGTTTTGAAGTGGTGGCCGCAGCGATTCGCCGTCCCGCGGAAGTGGTCGGTGACGGCCATCATTCGATCGGTGCATTGATCGAGGCCCAGAGCCGCCGTCGGCAAGCCGCCACCAGTGGCGAGAGCAAGATTCCGCTGGATCATGAAACCCAACGCACCCTGCATGCGGCCGGTTATGACTACAGCAGCATCCTGCCGGCGGGCGAACATCTGTTCGTGCGCCGCACCGCCAATTTGCACACCGGTGGCACGCTGGAAGACGTTACGGCGATTCTGCATCCGACCTTGGTCGATGCCGCCGTCCGTGCGGCGCGAGCGCTGGATATTCCGATGGTCGGCCTCGACCTGATGGTGCCGGCGGCGGACCAACCGGAGTACGTGTTTATCGAAGCCAACGAACGCGCGGGGCTGGCCAATCATGAGCCGCAGCCGACGGCGGAGCGCTTTGTCGATTTGTTGTTTCCGCACAGTCAGCCGGCTGTTTCTTGATTCCGAGGCGTCTGGACTGACGCCTTCGCGAGCAAGCCCGCTCCCACAGGTTGAACGCATTCCAAATGTGGGAGCGGGCTTGCTCGCGAAGGGGCCGCAACAGACACCCTAAATCACCCCTCATCGAAACCATCGATGCGCCTCAACTCATCAGGAGTTTCCATGACCACTCAAATCCCTGAACCGGATCTCAACTACCTGCAAAAAGTCCTGCTGGAAATGCTCGCCATTCCCAGCCCTACCGGGTTCACCGACACCATCGTGCGTTACGTCGCCGAGCGTCTGGAAGAACTTGGCATCCCTTTCGAGATGACCCGTCGCGGCACGATCCGCGCCACGCTCAAGGGCAAGAAAAACAGCCCCGACCGCGCTGTCTCCGCGCACCTAGATACCATCGGTGCCGCCGTGCGTGCGGTGAAAGACAACGGCCGTCTGACCCTGGCCCCGGTCGGTTGCTGGTCGAGCCGGTTTGCCGAGGGCAGCCGGGTCAGCCTGTTCACCGACAACGGCGTGATTCGTGGCAGCGTGCTGCCGCTGATGGCGTCCGGGCACGCGTTCAACACCGCGGTGGACGAGATGCCGATCAGTTGGGATCACGTCGAACTGCGTCTGGATGCCTACTGCGCGACCAAGGCCGATTGCGAATCGCTGGGCATCAGCGTCGGCGACGTGGTGGCGTTCGACCCGCTGCCGGAGTTCACCGAGAGCGGCCATATCAGCGCCCGTCACCTCGATGACAAGGCTGGCGTTGCCGCGTTGCTGGCCTCGCTCAAGGCCATCGTCGACAGCGGTCAAGAGTTGATGATCGACTGTCACCCGCTGTTCACCATTACCGAGGAAACCGGCAGCGGCGCGGCGGCGGCATTGCCGTGGGATGTCAGCGAATTCGTCGGCATCGATATTGCGCCGGTTGCGCCGGGCCAGCATTCCAGCGAACACGCGGTGAGCGTGGCGATGCAGGATTCCGGTGGCCCTTATGACTATCACCTGTCGCGGCATTTGCTGCGTCTGGCCAGCGAAAACGAACTGCCGGTAAGGCGCGACCTGTTCCGCTATTACTTCAGCGATGCGCATTCGGCGGTGACTGCCGGGCACGATATCCGCACCGCCCTGCTCGCCTTTGGCTGCGACGCGACCCATGGTTACGAGCGTACGCACATCGACAGTCTGGCGGCGCTCAGTCGTTTGCTTGGGGCGTACATTCTGAGTCCGCCGGTATTCGCCAGCGATGCGGCGCCGGCCAATGCTTCGCTGGATCGCTTCAGTCATCAGATCGAGCATGAGACGCAGATGGAGAGCGATACGCGGGTGCCGTCGGTGGACAGTCTGGTGGGGCAGCGCTCGGACAGCTGATCCGGGGTTCTGTGGTGGCTGGACTGGCCCCATCGCTGGCAAGCCAGCTCCCACAGTTTTCGAGGTGGATCACCTGTTTGTGTACATCAACAAACTCTGTGGGAGCTGGCTTGCCAGCGATGGGGCCAGACCCGCCTACACAAAACTGGCAGCCAACCCTCAATCGCCGTAGCATCCCGCCATTGATTTAGCCGAGGTGCCCATGCTGATTCCCTACGACGCTCTTGAAGTCGACACCCTCACCCGCCTGATCGAGGATTTCGTCACTCGCGACGGTACCGACAACGGTGATGACACCCCATTGGAAACCCGTGTACTGCGCGTCCGCCAAGCACTGACCAAAGGCCAGGCGCTGATTGTTTTCGACCCGGAAAGCGAGCAATGCCAGTTGATGCTCAAGCACGATGTGCCCAAGCATCTGTTCGACTGAAAACCTCAGCGAGCCTTTTCGCTGATCTGTTTGCGCTGGATCCGCTCGTAAACTTCAGAGCGGTGCACATTGACCTTCTGCGGCGCCTCGACGCCGAAGCGCACGCTGGAACCGTTGACTGACAATACGCGCACGGAAATATCGTCACCGATGGAAATCAACTCGCCCACAACACGGCTGAGTACAAGCATGGAGTTCGTCCTTCAGGGTTAGCCAGCCCTGAAGATGCGCGGCGGACGGGCGCTCTACAATGGGTCGCGAGCAATTCAGTCTTGCCCTACACCGTGAGTCGCTGCGCCCTTCAGACGTTTCCTGCAAATGGCTAAACAGTCTCGCCTCAAGCGGCGGAAAATCGCGGCCCGAACAGAATCACACTGGCACCGATCACGCATAACGCCACGCCGATCCAGTCCGAACCCAGCGGGCGCACGCGCTCGACCACCGCCAGCCAGCCGATCGACGCAACGATGTAGATTCCGCCATACGCGGCATAGGCGCGCCCGGCGTAAGCCGCTTCGACTCGGGTCAACAACAGCGCGAACAGGGTCAGGCTGAGCAGTGCCGGGATCACCCACAAGGCACTTTTGCCCTGACGCAGCCACATGAAAAAGGCGAAACAACCGGCGATTTCAAACAGCGCCGCGAGGAAGAACCACAGGTAATTGAGCATTGATGCGTCTCGACAGGGTGACCAATGCGGCCACCCTAACGACGCGATACCCGCCGGGCAAGTTCAACCGTTGGTTTGTTTGGCCTTGGCGCGCATTTTATCGGCCATGGTGGTCATTTCGTTGTAGATCAGTTGCGGGTTCTTCTGCTTGATCGCCCAGGCCATGCGCCCTTGCTCGTGCGGCAGAATCATGAACTCGCCCGCGGATACTTGCTGATAGATATAGTCAGCGATGTCAGCAGCAGTGATCGGCGAACTTTCCAGCAACTTGCCGACCTGGGCTTTCATCGCCGGCGTCGGGCCACGGAACGAATCGAGCAAGTTGGTCTGAAAGAACGACGGGCAAACCACATGCACGCTGACTTCCTGCTGCGCCAGTTCGATCAGCAAACTTTCCGACAACGCCACCACACCGGCCTTGGCCACGTTGTAGTTGCTCATCGCCGGGCCTTGCATCAAGGCCGCCATCGAGGCGATGTTGATGATCTTGCCTTTGCTCTGTTCCAGCAGCGGCAGGAACGCCTTGCAGCCCTTGACCACGCCCATCAGGTTGATCGCGATCTGCCAGTCCCAATCCTCCAACGACAGTTCGCTGAAGAACCCGCCGGACGCCACACCGGCATTGTTGACGATGACATCGATACCGCCGAGCTTCACTTCGCAAGCCTGGGCAAACGCGGTGAGCTGGCTGTAGTCACGCACATCGCAACGCTGGGTGAAACCGTCGCCACCGGCCTCACGCACCCGTTTCAGGGTTTCCAGCAGGCCGGGCTCGCTGACATCCGACAAAGCCAACTGCCAGCCTTCACGCGCCCAGCGCAGCGCGATTTCGCGACCCAAACCTGAACCCGCGCCAGTGATCATCATGCGATTTTGCATAGCCGACAGCCTTGTTGTTTCGTAGGAGATACGCGGAGTGTAGCGAAGGAACCTGGGTATCCCACGCTCCATCAGAATGCTGAATACAGGATCAAAAGATCTTGCGCTTAAAGGAAATAAGTCTGCGGCCCAAATACATTAAAAAAACATTGAATTTTCTTTCATTCGCACCGGTCGGAATTTGTAAGCCGTCTGGAATTAGTTAGCCTCCAGTCGCCCTTGAACACCCAGTTTTCTCGAACACTTTTAACAAGGAAAATCGACATGGGCACAATTCTTATCATTATCCTGATCCTGTTGCTGATCGGTGGTCTGCCGGTCTTCCCGCACTCCAGAAGTTGGGGTTATGGTCCTTCGGGCATTATCGGCGTGGTGTTGGTGGTGCTGCTGGTCTTGCTGTTACTTGGCAGGATATAAAACCCCAAGACAAAAAAAAGAGGCCCTCAGGGGCCTCTTTTTCATGCAGCGGTTTTATCAGTCAGGCTTGCCGTTGACGACACCGGCAGTGTTGTCCATCAGGCTCTTGGTCGCTGTTTGCAGGAACGCTTCAAGCTTGAGCTTCAGTTCGGCGGTACGCGGTGCGTCCGGAATGATCTCGGCAGAAGGGTTCGCGCCCAGTTGGTACTGGTAGATCTTCGGCGCCATTTCCTTCTCTTTCGGCAGCACCAGGATCTGGTCGGCGGTGACGATGGCCGTGGTCTGCTCGCTGCCCGACGGCTTGATCACACCGAAACCGGTGTCGCCGGCCGGCAGGTTCAGCAGGTCGCGGCCCCAGCACTGATGACGTACTTCGCCACCCAGACGGCCCATGATGGTCGGCACGATGTCGATCTGGGTGCCCACGGTGTGGTCACGGGTGCCGAACTTCTCCTGGATGCCCGGTGCAATCATCAGCATCGGCACGTTGAAGCGGCCCAGGTCCATTTCGGTGATCTGGCGCTCGTTGCCGAAACCGTGGTCGCCGACGATCACGAACAGGGTTTCCTTGAAGTACGGCTCTTTACGCGCCTTCTCGAAGAACTGACCCAGTGCCCAGTCGGCGTAACGCATGGCGGTCAGGTGTTCGTTGAGGCTGCCACGATCGGTCACGCGCTCCACCGGCAATGGCGTCGGCAAGGCGTACGGCGTGTGGTTGGACAGGGTTTGCAGCAGCGCGTAGAACGGCTTGCCGTTTTCCCGTGCCTTCAGCTCCTGCAGACCACGGTCGAACATGTCCTGGTCGGACACGCCCCAGGTCGGATCGGAGAACACCGGATTGACGAAGTCGTTACGGCCAACGAAGTTGGTCATGCCCTGGTTGCTGAAGAAGCCCGACTGGTTGTCCCAGGCGAAGTCACCGTTGTAGACGTAGACGTCGTCATACTTGCGCGCGCTGAGCAACTGCGGCAGGCCGGACAGCTTGTGGCTGCCTTCCGGTGTCTGCATCAGGTATTCGAAGCCCGGCAGGTTCGGGAAGCACGCCATGGTCGCGAACATGCCCTGGTGGGTGTGGGTGCCGTTGGAGAAGAAACGGTCGAACAGCAGGCCTTCCTTCGACAGTTTGTCGAGGTACGGCGTGATGTTGCCCGGTGCGCCCAGGGCGCCGACCGAGTGACCGGCCATGCTTTCCATCAGGATCACGACCACGTTCTTGATCGGCAGGGTCTTGTCGGCCGGTGGCGTGTAGTCACGACGCACGGCAGCGATGTCGGCATCGACCAGTTTGTCGTCCGGCATCACCAGCATCTCGCGCACCACTTTCTGCGCCTGTTCCTGCGGCAGTGTGGCTTTCCAGATGTTGTCGCGATCCTCGCCCATGCGGTCCTTGGCGGCGGCGATCAGCGACAGCGTGCCGTTAAGACCCAACTGGTTGGCGAAGTTCGATTCGGTGGTGTAGACGTCACCCCAGCGCAGCGGCGGGCCCTGACGCAGGGTGCCACGGGCAGCGACGACGCAGATCAGCAGGCAGACCACGAATACCGCGAGACGCGTGTACCACGGCGCCACCTGACGCGTACCGACGTTGCCGCCGCTGAACGGGCCACGTGGACGGGTTGCACGGTCGGCGCCCTTGAAGGCCAGGGTCAGGATCACGGTGCCGACGACCCACGCCAGCAGGTAACGCACCACCGGGAAACCGTACCAGAGCATGCTCATCACGGTTTTCGGGTCTTCTTTCACGTACTGGAACACCAGGCCGTTGAGGCGCTGGTGGAACTCACGGTAGAAGTCCATCTCCATCAGGCCGAGGAACAGCGCGATGCTCGAGGCGACGGTCAGCCACAGACGGAAAAAGCCGCGCGCGGCCATCGCCCGGGCACTGAACAGTGCCAGCACCAGCGGAACGCAGATGTAGACCACCAGGCGCAGGTCGAAACGCAGGCCGTTGGCGAAAGCTTCGAGGAAGGTCGAAGCCGGGGTATCGAGGATCATCTCGCGGTTGTAGACCAGCAGCGCGAGGCGCAGCACGGAAAACATCACCATCATGACCAGGGCACACAGCAGTGTATAGGCCAGATGCGATTTGACGGTCGGTTGCAGCAGGCGAGTGGAAGATCGCTGCTGATTCAGGGCGTCCGGGTTTGCCATGTCGTTTTAGGACCCATTGGAAGTTGAAGTTGCAAAATACGGCGGCGCCATGCCCTCTATTGGCCATTCCAGGCCCCGGGGCGTGCGCGGTGCGCAAATGTTGCACGATCAACGGCAGCATTGCCATTGATTACTGTCCCACCGCCGGACTCTTTCATTCAAGGCGCGGGGATACGGGGACAACTGCAGAGAGCGCGGGCGAATTGTCTGGAACGCTTTGTGAAAATTTCGTGCAGTGCATATCTGGAAACACAATATAACGACAAAACAAAACGCCCCGAATCAGTCGGGGCGTTTTGCTGTCAGCGCGCGAATTACTTCTCGGCGCGTTCTTTCAGGGCTTTCAGGGTGTTGAATGGCGCGTCGACCACGAACTTGTTGGCAATCATGCTCGGCACGCTGCCGCCTGGCTCGGTGTGTACTTGATAGGTCACTTCGACCTGATCGCCTTTCGGTACGAACCTCCAGAAGCCTTTGACCTGGGCGACACGGACAAAGCCTTTCTCTTCGGGAATGTACTTCGGCACGCCTTCAAGGTTGCGGGTCAGGCTGCCATCAGCGCCTTCGACGGTGGTGATGTGCAGCACGGAATCACGCGGCGTCACTGGCCACGGCGTATTGAACTGGGTGTAGGTCCAGCTCTGATCGCCCTCGTGCTTGAGCAGCTTCTGGGTTTTGCACTCGTGAATCCAGGCGCAGGCTCCGGACACGTCTTCCTGCAAGGCACGCAGTTTGGCAACGGTGGTCTTCATCAGGGCAACACCCTGATAGGACTTGTAATCCGAACCCGGCACTTCGGCCAGCGAGACCTTGATCCCGTCCTGCTCCTTGGCGACTTTCCAGTCCTCAGCCTGAGCAACCGAAGTAGCCAGCACAGCGGTCAAACCACACAACACAGCGATACGATGCAGCGAACCCATAGTCTTATTCCTTATTGTTGAAGTTCCGTTCGTTTGACACATCACGCCGCCGTCATCTGCTCCCACCAGCCGATCAACCTGATCGCCTCTTCCCGGCTGCTGCCACAGACTTCGACATCGGCGGCAAATCCCGAGCAGACCGCCGGGCGTTCCGGCTGACCGAAAATGTTGCACAGGTTTTCGACCGAGAGTTGCACGCAACGTTCGCCGGCAGGTTTGCCATTGGGCATGCCTGGAATGGCAGAACTGATGGAGGGGGCAATACAGCAAGCGCCACAGCCTTCACGGCATTTCATGACGACGAGTCCTCGCGACGGGCAATGTGTTAAAGGGACGGCCACAGAGTAACCGCTAAAACGGTTGTTTCAAATTCCCTGAACCGGGGTTTTTACGCAGAAACGAAAGTGACTGACCAGTCTCCGACAAAGCGTCTGGTCTGCGGGTCACGGATCGATTTGATTTACTGCTTGAATTCGAAATCCAGCGCCGCGCCTTCGACTTCACGACGCTCTTCGTTGCGCAGTTGCAGCTGCATTTCGTTACTGAGCAGACGGCCGTTGAGCTGGAAACCGCTGTTCTTCTCGCCGAACATCTGCGGCAGGATAGCGTCGTGTTTAGGCAACGTGACGGTACCGGCCGGTTTGAGCTGCTGCACCATGTCCTTGGGCAGGCTCAGATCGAGCTTGGCCGGCGGCAATCGGGTTTTCGCCACCTCACTGGCCGGTTTCGACTTGGAAGCGACCGGGGGCCGTTTCTTCACCGGGGCAGCCTTCTTTTGCGGGGCTTTTTTAACTTGAGCTTTCTTATCCGCAACGGCTTTGTTGCTGGCCGTTTTGCTCGCCGGTGCTGACGCCGCAGGCTTTTCCTGAACGGCGGCTGCCATGACACCGGGCGCATGGCCCATCGTCAACACACCAAACAAAATCCAGGCAGCAGGCAAAATCGCTTTCATGAGCCCTACAACACTAACGGCAGAGGGCCATATGCTCGCCTGTTGAGCGTCACAAGACAAGCATGACGCACCGCTCGTTCAGAATCCGCCAGCCGTTTCCTGACACAGTTGAGTCGCCAGCAAGCCGAGGGTCATCAGCGCCCTTTCCGCTTCGCGATTCCACGGCGTGCCGCAGTTCAGGCGGATGCAGTGGTTGAACTGCTCGGTATTACTGAAGATCAGCCCCGGTGCAATGCTGATGCCCTGCTGCAAGGCGCGGACGTGCAATTCCTGGGTGTTGACCCTGCCCGGCAGGCTCACCCAGAGGATGAAACCGCCCGTGGGCCGGGTCATTTGCGTGCCTTCGGGGAAGTACTGCTGCACCGCCAGCTGGAACGCGCTGAGGTTTTTCCGGTATTCCTGGCGGATGTACCGTAAATGCCGGTCATAACCGCCATTTTCCAGATAAGCGGCAATCGCCATCTGCGTGACGCTGCACGCCGAATGCGTGGTGAACGTCTGCAGACGCTGGATTTCCTGCTGATACTTACCGGCGATCATCCAGCCGACCCGCACGCCCGGCGACAACGTCTTGGAAAAACTCGAGCAGTAGATCACCCGATCCAGTCGATCGTAGGCCTTGAGGGCTTTGGTGCGACCCTGTTCGAACATCAACTCGCCATAGATGTCGTCTTCGACAATCTGGATATCGAAGTCCGAGGCCAGACGCAGCAGTTGCTTCTGCCGTTCTTCCGGCATGGTGCCGCCCAGTGGATTGCTCAGCCGGGTGGTCAGCACCAGCGCCTTGATCGACCATTGGTTGGCGGCCAGTTGCAAGGCTTCCAGGCTCATGCCGGTGGCCGGGTCGCTGGGAATCTCGATCACTTTCAGGCCCAGCAGGTCGGCCAGTTGCAGCAGGCCGTAATAGGTTGGCGACTCGGCAGCGATCAGATCACCCGGACGGGTCAACACCCGCAGCGACATCTGCAGCGCATCGACGCAACCGTGGGTGATCACCACTTCCGACGGATCGACCACCACGCCAGCATCGCGCATGCGGATCGCCACTTGCCGGCGCAGCGGTTCGAAACCGGGGCTGAACATGTAGCTGAAAGCCCGAGGGCTATGGAATCGGGTGACCTTGGCCAACTGCTGATGCAATGCGCGCACCGGGAGGTAATCGACACTCGGCACCGCCGCGCCCAACGGGAAAACCCCCTCGCGCCGCGATTCGACCAACACTTGCTGAATAATGCTGGCGCGGGTGACCAGGCCTGGGCGTTCGACCCGGGCGATATCCGGTGTCGGCGCCGTCAGGGCCGGGGTCTGGTGCACGTAGTAACCGGACTGCGGCCGTGCGCGGATCAGGCCCTGATCCTCGAGATTGGCGTAAGCCTGCAACACCGTTGCATGACTGACATTGAGCTGCGAACTCATCTTGCGCACCGACGGCACGCGTTCGCCGGGCTGATAGACGCCGCGCCGGATATCTTCCGCCAGTTGTTGAGCAATACGTTGGTAGAGCAAGAGGTTGGTCATGACGCAGCACTCGATTTCACGGGCATTTTATTCTTGTGTGAAACAATACCGGAACAGTTTAGAAGTGTACTGGGACAGTTGCCACCATAGTCGACCGTACAGTGCAGTGTCAGCTACAACTGTACGGATTTGCGCGCTATTCGACAGACGTAAAAAAGCCCGGCGCTGCATGACAGGCCGGGCTTTCCAGAGACGCAGCGCTCAGCGGGCGGCGCCGAGCTGGCCTTTTTCGTCGGAAAACACAATTTCCACCCGACGATTCTGTGCCCGCCCGCGCTCGGAAGCGTTGGCGTCCACCGGGTACTCGTCGCCGTAACCTTCGACCTGAATGCGCTTGTCCTCAATTCCGAGGTCCATCAACACATCGGCCACGGCTTGCGCGCGATCACGCGACAGCTTGAGGTTTTCCTGTTTGCCACCGGTGCTGTCGGTGTAGCCCTCGATACGCACCACGCGTTTCGGGTTGAGCTGCAGGAACTGCACGATCTTCAACACCACGCGATTGGCCGAGTTCTTCAGCTCCGCCTCGCCAGTGTCGAACAGCACGTCACCGAGGGTCATCACCAGCCCGCGATCGGTTTGCGTGGTGGCCAGCGCGACGATCTGCTCTTCGAGCCACTTGCCCTGCTGCTGCACGCTCAGCAGTTTGGACTCACGCAGAGCCAGTTGCAGACGCTGGCGTTCCAGCTCGAGCTTCGCCGCGCGCTCTTCGTTGAGCACCAGATTGGTGTGTTCGCGAGCGATTTCGCTGTAACGCTGACTCAGGTAGGCGTAATGCACCACGTCGGAGCCACTGCCCCAATAGGTCGACAGGCGATCGGCACGGGCCAGGGACTCACCGGCACGGATCACGTCCTTGGGAGCGATGCGCAGCACATTGGAGTCTTCCTTGACCTTCTGGAAGTCGCTGCTGGCTTGTTGCAATGCGCTTTCACTGTGCTGACCGGCACACCCGAAAAGGCTCACGCAGCCAGCCAGAACCAACCCGCCAAGGGCTTTGGACTTGAGGCTCATTGGGCATCTCCCAATTGCTTGCGCAGACGGATGATGCGGGTGTTCAGCACGTTCAGTTGCTCTTCGCTCTTTTGCGTCAGCACCTTGGCTTCTGCCAGACGTGCGTCCAGCTCGGCCTGTTCGGAACGCATGCGGGCGTTCTTGTAAGACTCGTCGGCCATGTTGCCCTTGGCCCGGTTGAACTTGTCTTCAGCCAGTTTCATTTCCGGCATTTCTTCGGCGGTCGCACCGACAGCCTTGGCCTGGGTGATGGCCTGCTCGGTCAGGCGCATTTGCTCATTGGGTGCCGGATCGTTGGCGCAGCCGGCCAGGGCCAGAACGGCCATGGCCGCGAAAAGAGGTCGAATACTCACTAAGAATCCCTACTGTTTTGGGGCACTGACAGATGGCTGCGGCTGTTGCTGCTGAGCCTTCCAGCGCTCGACGTTGCGTTGCAGCGCGGCTTCGGTCAGTCCGGACGCGGGCAATTCTGTCATCTTTTTAGCGAGCTGTCCGCGCAACCACGGATCGTTGCAGGCCGAGTTGTGCGAAACCGCGAGGAACAGCCCCGGTCGGTCGATCGGTTGCTCGAAGGCCAGCAGATCATTGGCCATGCCCAATGCCTGCGCGGCAGCCATGCCCGAGTAGCGCCCGGCGAGTACATATTCGACTTCACCCAGCAGAAGTTTCTGAAAGGCTTGAGTGATGTTTGCCGTCCGGGTCAGGGTCAGATTCTGCTCGGCGAAAGTGCCGAATGCCTGGGTCATACGAGACTTTTCCGACAACCCGCCGGTGTGCCCGTGCAGATCCTTGGCTTCGCTGTAGGCCAGCGTCGAGCCCTTGCGTGTCCACACCAGATAGTCGTTTTCCAGCAACGGCGGATAGATGTAGTCGAGGTTTTCCAGCTCGTTGAACATCAGCGGCGTGTCGGCCAGCATGTCCATGCGCCCGCTGCGCACCTCATCGAGGGCCTGCGAGCGTTTGCCGGCGTAGAGCAATTCGACCTTGATCCCCAGATCCTTGGCCACTTGCTGCAACAGGTCGGCACTGGCGCCGATCAAGTGCCTGGGATTCTGCGGGTCCTGCCACAGGTACGGCGGCGCATCCGGGCTGCCGGTGACGACCAGGCGCTCGCATTTGCCGGCGGCCGCAGCCATCCCCGGCAAGAGGATCAATCCCAATAACAACCTGCGGCGCAGATCCATGGCAGTACACTCCCACTCAAATCCGAGACAAAAAAAAGCCCGACCAGAAGGCCGGGCTCTTTATAAGTGAAGCCGCCGGATTAGACCAGCTTCTCCAGCTCAGGTACCGCTTCGAACAGATCCGCCACCAGACCGTAATCGGCCACCTGGAAGATCGGCGCTTCTTCGTCCTTGTTGATCGCAACGATCACTTTGGAGTCTTTCATGCCGGCCAGGTGCTGGATCGCGCCGGAGATACCGACGGCGATGTACAGCTGTGGCGCAACGATCTTGCCGGTCTGACCGACCTGCATGTCGTTCGGTACGAAACCTGCGTCGACCGCAGCGCGCGAAGCACCGACGGCAGCGCCCAGCTTGTCGGCCAGGGCGTACAGGTGTTTGAAGTTGTCACCGTTCTGCATGCCGCGGCCGCCGGAAACGACGATCTTGGCAGCGGTCAGCTCAGGACGATCGGACTTGGCCAGTTCTTCGCTGACGAAGCTGGAAGTGCCAGCGTCGTGCGCAGCAGCAACCGCCTCAACAGTCGCCGAACCACCTTCAGCGGCAACCGGGTCGAAACCGGTGGCACGCACTGTGATCACTTTGATCGCTGCGGTCGATTGCACGGTAGCGATGGCGTTACCGGCGTAGATCGGACGCTTGAAGGTGTCGGCGCTTTCTACCGAGATGATCTCGGAGATCTGGTCAACGTCCAGTGCAGCGGCAACGCGCGGCAGGATGTTTTTGCCGTTGGACGTGGCGGCAGCCAGGATGTGGCTGTAGCCCTTGCCCAGCTCTGCAACCAGAGGAGCGACGTTTTCCGGCAGCTGATGCGCGTAAGCGGCATTGTCAGCGTTCAGGACTTTGCTCACGCCAGCGATTTTCGCAGCGGCTTCAGCCACGGCGCCAGCGCCCTGACCTGCAACCAGCACATGGATGTCGCCGCCGATTTTGGCAGCCGCAGCCACGGTGTTCAGTGTGGCCGGGGCCAGCACTTTGTTGTCGTGTTCAGCAATAACCAAGATAGTCATTTAGATTACCTTCGCTTCGTTTTTCAGTTTCTCGACCAGTTCAGCCACCGACTTGACCTTGATACCCGCGCTGCGTGCAGCCGGCGCTTCGACTTTCAGGGTCTTGTTGGTGGAGGCGGTGGAAACGCCCAAAGCGTCCGGAGTCAGCACTTCGAGAGGCTTCTTCTTGGCTTTCATGATGTTTGGCAGGGACGCATAACGCGGCTCGTTCAAACGCAGGTCGGTGGTGACGATCGCTGGCAGTTTCAGGGAAACGGTCTGCGCGCCGCCGTCGATTTCGCGGGTCACGGCAACGCTGTCGCCGGAGACTTCGACTTTCGAGGCGAAAGTGCCCTGACCGTAGCCGCTCAGTGCAGCGAGCATCTGGCCGGTCTGGTTGTTGTCGCTGTCGATCGCCTGTTTGCCCAGGATCACCAGTTGAGGCTGTTCCTTGTCGACCACTGCCTTGAGCAGCTTGGCCACGGCCAGCGAAGTCAGGTCTTCAGCGGATTCGACGAGGATGGCGCGGTCGGCACCCAGAGCCAGTGCGGTACGCAGCTGTTCCTGAGCGGTGGACGGGCCGATGGAGACGACGACGATTTCAGTCGCAACACCTTTCTCTTTCAGGCGTACGGCTTCTTCCACTGCGATTTCGCAGAACGGGTTCATCGACATCTTGACGTTGGCGAGGTCTACGCCGGAATTGTCCGCCTTGACGCGGACCTTGACGTTGTAATCCACAACGCGTTTGACAGCTACAAGAACCTTCATGGATTCCTCGTTACTCTCCGGTGAAAAGAAAGTCGCCTAGGCGAACCTGGCGGTTGATGCTCATCGGGCACAAGGGCACCTCTAAAAACGCCGGCTGGGGGCGATGACCGTTCGTCAGTGGTGACCAACGGGTCATTGATTCGCACGGTGTGTAAACTGCGCGCCGGACTTGCGCTGCGCATCACCTTGTACTGCCTGTGCCCTGTCTTTAGAGGTGCTCTTGAAACCGCCAGTCTGCCTACGGCGAGCGCAAAACCGCCCGTATCTTGACCGGAACGCCTATTCCGGTCAATACGGCAAAATGGTCGTTCATAAGCCGCGCTTCTTTGATTTCTCTGGGCTGGAGCCGATTCAAACAAACGTTTGTATTGGACGCTCAGAGTGGTGTAGATATAATGCGCCGCCTAGAGAGAAAGGTGGTTTCCCATTATTACCCTTGACGTTAACGTAAAGGCAATAACGGATGCGACACCGAACCTCCAAATTAGAAAAAAAACTGTTGAGCCTTGAGTAGGAGATAGCCTGTGGAACGCGAATACATGGAATTCGACGTGGTCATCGTCGGTGCCGGCCCCGCTGGCCTGTCCGCCGCCTGCCGTCTGAAGCAGAAGGCCGCCGAAGCCGGTAAGGAAATCAGCGTCTGCGTGGTCGAAAAAGGCTCCGAAGTCGGCGCACACATCCTTTCCGGTGCCGTGTTCGAACCACGCGCTCTGAGCGAACTGTTCCCGGACTGGAAAGAACTCGGCGCCCCGCTGAACACCCCGGTCACCCGCGATGACATTTTCGTGCTGAAAAACGCCGAAAGCGCGCAGAAAATTCCTGACTTCTTTGTGCCCAAGACCATGCACAACGAAGGCAACTACATTATTTCCCTCGGCAACCTGTGCCGCTGGCTGGCCCAGCAGGCCGAGAACCTGGGTGTGGAAATCTACCCTGGCTTCGCTGCTCAGGAAGCGCTGATCGACGAAAACGGCATCGTGCGCGGGATCATCACCGGTGATCTGGGCGTCGACCGCGAAGGCAACCCGAAAGAAGGCCTGTACACCCCGGGCATGGAATTGCGTGGCAAGTACACGCTGTTCGCCGAAGGCTGCCGTGGTCATATCGGCAAGCAACTGATCAAACGCTACAACCTCGACAGCGATGCCGACGCCCAGCACTACGGCATCGGCCTCAAAGAAATCTGGGAAATCGACCCGGCCAAACACCAGCCAGGCCTGGTGGTGCACACCGCCGGTTGGCCGCTGGACATCATGGGCACCGAAAACACCGGTGGCTCGTTCCTCTATCACCTGGAAAACAACCAGGTGGTGGTCGGCCTGATCGTTGACCTGTCCTACAGCAACACCTACCTGTCGCCGTTCGACGAGTTCCAGCGCCTCAAGCACCACCCGGTGCTGGCTCAGTACCTGGAAGGCGGCAAGCGCGTCAGCTACGGCGCCCGCGCGATCTGCAAGGGTGGCCTGAACTCGCTGCCGAAAATGGTCTTCAAGGGCGGCGCGCTGATCGGTTGCGACCTCGGCACCCTGAACTTCGCCAAGATCAAAGGCAGCCACACCGCGATGAAGTCCGGCATGCTCGCCGCTGAATCGGTGGCCGACGCACTGTTCGCCGAGAAGGATGGCACTGAAGAGCTGACCTCCTACGTCGACGCGTTCAAGAAGAGCTGGCTCTACGACGAACTGTTCGCCAGCCGCAACTTCGGCCCGGCGATCCACAAGTTCGGCGCGATCGTCGGCGGTGGTTTCAACTGGCTGGACCAGAACATCTTCGGCGGCAAACTGCCGTTCACCCTGCACGACACCAAGCCGGACTACGCCTGCCTGAAGCTCGCGGCCGACTGCAAGAAGATCGACTATCCGAAGCCGGACGGCAAACTCAGCTTCGACAAGCTGAGCTCGGTGTTCATCTCCGGTACCAACCACGAAGAAGAACAGCCGTGCCACCTGAAGCTCACCGACCCGAGCATCCCGATCAGCAAGAACCTGCCGCTGTACGATGAACCGGCGCAGCGCTACTGCCCGGCCGGCGTGTACGAAGTGATCACCAAGGAAGACGGCGAAAAACGCTTCCAGATCAACGCCCAGAACTGTGTGCACTGCAAGACCTGTGACATCAAGGACCCTTCGCAGAACATCACCTGGGTCACGCCGGAAGGCGCTGGCGGCCCGACTTACCCGAACATGTAAGCTGAACTGCTGAACATCAAGGCTCCCGAAATGGGGGCCTTTTTGTTGCCCAGGATTTTTTCCACAGCGCATGACTCATGTGGGAGCGGGCTTGCTCGCGAATGCGGTGTGTCAGTTGACGGATAGGTTGCCTGACACGCAGCCTTCGCGAGCAAGCCCGCTCCCACAGGGAATCATCGTCGAATCAGGCTACGCGCTCATCACCAGGGCTGCGCTCGAAATAGCGCTTGTACTCACGACTGAACTGCGACGTACTCTGATACCCCACCCGATGCGCCACCTGCGCCACGCCCAGCCCTTCGGCCACCAGCAACGTCTGCGCCTTGAGCAACCGCAAGCGCTTCAGATACTGCACTGGCGACAACAGCGTGCTGCGCTTGAAGTGCTCATGGAACGACGAAACACTCATGTTGGCGCAACCGGCCAATGTCTCGACATTCAGCGGTTCGGTGTAATGCGCATGCAGATGGCTGATCGACGCCGCCACCCGGGCAAACTGCCCCTGCTGTTCCACCAGCGCGCGCAACACATCGGCCTGCGGCCCACGCAGCGCGGTGAATAACAATTCACGCACCCGCGCCGGCCCGAGAATCTGCCGCTCCAGCGGATCATGCAGGCAACGCAGCAAGCGTTCGACACAGCCGCGCATGTCATCGTCGAGCACCACCGAGGTCATCGATTCCGGAGTCTGTGCCGGAATGTGCCGCCCCGGCGCCAGCCCCATGGCCAGCACCAGCTCGCCGAGCAACACCCGGTCAATCGCTACCGACACGCCGAGCAACGGCGCATCCGGCAAGGCAAAGGTTTCGCACTCGAACGGCACCGGCAGCGCCTGAATCAGGTAATGCCCGGCGCCATACTCCATGGTGCGCGGGCCGAGAAACGCCAGTTTGCTGCCCTGAGCGATGATCATCAGGCTCGGCTCATAAATGTGCGGGCCACGCGCCACGTCGCAACTGGCGCGCAACACCTGCACGCCGGGCAGCCCGGTCTGGCTGTAACCATCGCGAAGCGCCAGCGGCTCGATCAGCGAAACCAGGGTGGCATTGGCATCAAGGTGACGGGTCAACTGCATCGGAGGGATCTTCAAAAAAGTCACGGAAAAAGGCATGCAAGCATCATCGCAGATCCTTTTGCCAATGCGCTTGCCCAGACCTGCATGCCGGAGGATTAGGCATGAGACCCGGAGGAATCGTCATGGCCGCAGCAGCAGACGGCGCCCAAAATGCGCCACCTCACCTGTCACTGCTTCTGCGAGGTTCCTCATGTACACCGCTATCGGTTATGCCGCCCAATCGGCCACCACTCCCCTCGCCCCGATGAAATTCGAACGCCGCAGCCCACGCGCTGACGACGTGGCGATCGAGATCCTCTACTGCGGCGTCTGCCACTCAGACATCCACCAGGCCCGCAACGAATGGGGCATCGCCGTTTATCCGTTGATGCCTGGCCATGAGATCGTCGGCAAAGTCACCGCCGTTGGTGCGAACGTCACTCAACATAAAGTCGGCGATCTGGTCGGTGTCGGCTGCATGGTCGACTCGTGCCGCACCTGCGCCGCCTGCCAGCAGAACCTCGAGCAATACTGTCTCGAGGGCCCGACCATGACTTACGCCACCCCGGACCGGGTCGATGGCAGCAACACCATGGGCGGCTATTCGGACAGCATCGTCGTCAGCGAGCACTTCGTCGTGCGCATCCCTGAAAAGCTGGATCTGGCCAGCGCTGCGCCGATTCTCTGTGCCGGCATCACCACCTACTCGCCGCTCAAGCACTACGGGGTCAAGGCCGGCGACAAGGTCGGGATTCTCGGCATGGGCGGCCTCGGCCACATGGGCATCAAGTTCGCCAAGGCGCTGGGCGCGGAAGTGACGCTGTTCACCCGTTCGGCGAGCAAGGCCGAGGAAGGTCGTCGGCAGGGCGCCGATCATGTGATCGTCTCCACCGATGCCGAACAGATGGCTGCCGCTGCAGGCCGGTTCGACTTCCTGCTGGACACCATTCCGGTGCAGCACGACCTCAACCCGTACCTGCAAACCCTGCGCTTTGATGGCGTGCATATCCTGGTCGGCCTGATCGAACCGATCGACCCGCCGGTGCATGCTGCCAACCTGGTGCTGGGCCGCCGCGTGCTGGCCGGTTCGCTGATCGGCGGCATCGCCGAAACCCAGGAAGTGCTGGATTTCTGCGCCGAACACAACATCACCTGCGACATCGAAATGCTCGACATCCGCCAGATCAACGAGGCTTACGCGCGGATGATCGCCGGTGACGTGAAGTATCGCTTCGTGATCGACATGGCGACGCTGAAGCTTTAAACCTTCAGACCGAGTTCTGCCGAGAGCCGGGCTGTGACCCCTTTGATCAGGGGAATCAGCTCGGCCATTTTTTCCAGCGGCATGTACGGCACGGTGCTGGCGATGCTGATCGCCGCCACAATCCGCTTGCTCGCATCGCGAATCGGCGCCGCCACGCAGCGGATCGACGGTTCGTTGTCTTCCAGATCGAAGGCGTAGCCACCGGCCACGTACTCGGTCATGCGCTGTTCGAGCTGTTCCCACGACTGCTGCGGATGCTGCGGCCAGAACTGACTTTTCCCACCCGCCGGCAGGCTGATGTCGTACAGCCGCTGCCAATCCTGCGGCGAATCATCGAGCATCAACGCCTTGCCGATCCCGGTGCGCGCCAGCGGCATCCGGTGGCCGACCCGCGACCGCATTTCCGGGCCGTTACGCCCCGGATTCTTCAGCAGATACAACACCTCATCGCCTTCACGAATGCCCAGGTGCACGGTGTCGCCGGTCAACGCCGACAACTCGTCCAGGTACGGTCCGGCCAGACTCACCAGCGGCAACTCTTCGCGCGCCTGAAACCCCAGCTCGATCAGCTTCGGCCCCAGCAGATAGCCGATTTGCGGCACCACGCGCAGGTAGCGCTCGTCGACCAGGCAACTGGCCAGACGATGGGTGGTGCTGCGCGTGGTGCCGATCAGCCGGGCGATCTCTTTCAGATCGCGGGCGCCACTGGCCACCGCCTGCACCACACCCAGTCCGCGAAGCAGGGTCTGGGTGCCGGTGGGCGCGGCGTCCTTGGTTTTTTCCGGGGCGTCTTCCTGCATATCCAGCCTTTACCGTTGAGCGAGGGAACGGGCGGCATTATGGTCGCCCGACGCAGACGACTACAACTCGATACGCTCGACCTTGCCTACCAGCAGCACGTAGGACAATGCACCGATCAGCGCCAGAACCGCGATGTAGGTGATCGCCGGAGCGAACGAATCACCGCTGGCGAGGAAACCGATGACAATCGGCGTGGCAATCGCCGACAGGTTGCCGATGAAGTTGAACACCCCACCGGTCAAGCCGAGCAAACGCGCCGGAGCCAGGGTCGAGACCAGCGACCAGGTGATCGAGGCCAGGCCGTTGCCGAAAAACGCCAGCGCCAGGAAGGCAATCACCAGCGGTGTCGATTCAACGAAATTGGCGCCGATGATCGAAGTGGAAATCAACAGTCCGCCAATGATCGGCAACTTGCGCGCGAAGCCCACGCTGCAGCCACGGCGGATCAACAGGTCGGAAAAGAACCCCGAGCACAGCACGCCGACAAAAGCCGCGAGAAACGGCAGCGAGGCCAACAGGCCGGACTTGATGAAGTCCATGCCGCGATATTTCACCAGATAAGTCGGGAACCACGTCAGGAAGAACCACAGCGTCGAGTTCAGGCAGAACTGGCCGAGGTAGATGCCCCACAACTTGCGTTTGCTCAGGACAATGCCGAGATCGGTCCAGCTGAACGAGGCCTTGGCGGTTTGCGCTTGAATATCCACCAGTCCGCCGCCCTCGCGGATCAGATCGATTTCCGCGTCGTTGGCACCTTTGAAATCACGCGGTTCGCGATACACCGCGTACCAGATGGCCGCCCAGATAATGCCCGCCACACCGGTCGCGACAAACACCATGTGCCAGCCGAACTCATGTTGCAGCCAGGCCAGCACCGGAGTCAGAAACGCCAGGCCGACAAACTGCCCGGAGGTGTAGAAGCCAATCGCCGTGGCCCGCTCACGCTCGGGAAACCAGGTGGTCACCACGCGGCTGTTGATCGGATAGGCCGGTGCTTCCAGCGCACCGACCGCCATGCGCAAGACGAACAGCGCAATGAAACTCGCGGCAAAACCGAGCAGCACCGTGGCCAGTGACCACAGCAGCAGCGCGACGCTATACAAAATGCGCGGCGGTACCCGATCCACCAGCCAGCCACCGGGGATCTGCATCGCGGCGTAGGTCCAGCCAAACGCGGAGAAAATCAGCCCGACGTGAACCGGATCAATGGCCAGCTCGCTGGTCAGCGCGGGCGCGGCAATCGACAGGTTGCTGCGGTCGAGGTAGTTGATGACCACGGTGATGAACAGCAACACCATGATGAAAAACCGCTTGCGGCTAGGCGTGACTAAAGACGCCTGCCCGGTGAGGGTTTGCGTTGGCATGGGGGGGTGCCTCTTTTTATGATTATTTGAGGTCATTGACGCAAATCTCCCGTCCATGGAGATCAACACTGTGGGAGGGGGCTTGCTCCCGAATGCGGGGTATCAGTCGACATCTCTCCAGCTGACATGCCGCATTCGGGAGCAAGCCCCCTCCCACAAGGATTTGTGGTGAGTCAGAAGGGACTCACCACTCGGCAAAACTGCCATCGGCATGGCGCCAGATCGGGTTGCGCCAGCGGTGGCCGACCGCCGCGCGTTCGATCACGTATTCCTCATTGATCTCGATGCCCAGCCCCGGCCCGTTCGGAATCTTCACGAAGCCCTGGTCGTAGTCGAACACCCGTGGATCCTTCACATAATCGAGCAAGTCGTTGCTCTCGTTGTAGTGAATGCCCAGGCTCTGCTCCTGAATAAATGCGTTGTAGCAAACCGCATCCAGCTGCAGGCACGCCGCCAGCGCAATCGGCCCCAATGGGCAATGCAGCGCCAGCGCCACGTCGTAGGCTTCGGCCATGTTGGCGATCTTGCGGGTCTCGGTGATACCGCCGGCATGCGAGGCATCCGGCTGGATGATGTCGACGTAGCCTTCGCTCAGCACCCGCTTGAAATCCCAGCGCGAGAACAGCCGCTCGCCAAGGGCAATCGGCGTGCTGGTCAACGGTGCCAGCTCTTTCAGCGCTTCGTAGTTTTCGCTGAGCACCGGCTCTTCGATGAACATCAGTTTGTACGGATCGAGTTCCTTCATCAGCACCTTGGCCATGGGTTTGTGCACCCGGCCATGGAAGTCGACGCCGATACCGACGTTCGGCCCGACCGCATCGCGCACAGCGGCGACGTTGGCCAGGGCCAGATCGACTTTCTCGAAGGAGTCGAGGAACTGCAGCTCTTCGGTGCCGTTCATTTTCACGGCGGTAAAACCGCGGCTCACCGCCTCTTTCGCGGCGCGTGCGGTGTCGGCCGGACGGTCGCCACCGATCCACGAATACACACGAATCTTGTCGCGCACCTGACCGCCGAGCAGATCGCTGACCGACACGCCGAGTGCCTTGCCCTTGATGTCCCACAGCGCCTGATCGATACCGGCCAGCGCACTCATGTGGATCGCGCCGCCGCGGTAGAAGCCGCCGCGGTACAGCACGGTCCAGATGTCCTCGATGTTGCGTGGGTCTTTGCCGATCAGGTAGTCGGACAATTCTTCAACGGCAGCGGCGACGGTGTGCGCGCGGCCTTCAACCACAGGCTCGCCCCAACCGGTCACACCCTCATCGGTTTCGACCTTGAGGAAGCACCAGCGCGGCGGGACGATGAAGGTGGTGAGTTTGGTGATTTTCATCTTCTTGTCTCTCTTATAGATGCGCCAGAAAGGTTAGCGAAGGGCTTTCCAGGCGGCGACGTAAGCCTTGGCATTGACGGCAACTTGCTCAACGCTCATGCCCGGTTTGAACAGTCCGGAACCGAGGCCGAAACCTTTCACGCCAGCGTCGATGAACGCTTGCATGTTGTCCGGGGTGATCCCGCCGACCGGCGCCAGCACCGTCCCGGACGGCAACACCGCGAGCCACGCCTTGACCACCGCCGGGCTCATCTGCTCGGCCGGGAACAGCTTGAGAATGTCCGCGCCCTCCTCCAGCGCCGCGAACGCTTCGGTCGGTGTCGCGACACCCGGCGACAGGTACAGCCCCGCCGCTTTCGCCGCACGCAGCACCTTGGCGTCGCTATGCGGCATGACGATCACCTGGCCGCCGGCCTCTTTCACCAACTCGACCTGCTCCGGGGTCAGCACCGTGCCGGCACCGATCAGGCAATCGGCGGGCAAGGTCTGACGCAGGATGCGGATACTTTCGTACGGCGACGGGGAATTGAGCGGTACTTCGATGACGCGAAATCCGGCTGCATACAGGACTTCTCCGACCGCAGCGGCTTCCTGCGGATGCAGGCCACGGAGGATCGCGATCAGACCGTTTTGTGCCAGTGCTTGCTTGAGCATGTCAGGCCTCCAGTCAGGGTTAACGGGATGAGGAATCGAGCAGTCCGGCGGCCAGCGCCAGTTGCCACAGACCGCGCTCGGTGGCCTGCTCGGCCAGCGTGACCCGGGCGAAACCGCAGGCATCGAGGGCCCGGCCGTAGCGGGCGCAGAGTTGCGCGTTGCCGATGAGGACGATCGAAGGCAGATGCACGCTGTTGCGTCGGCGGCGCTGAGCCGTGGCGAGTGCCGCGAGTTCATGGCCGATCAACAGGCCGGACAAATAGTCAGGTTGTGCACTGGCGTCGAGTTCGCCGGTCAGGCCCAGCGTGCGGGCACTGAACAGCGTCGAGAGCACGCCCAGCTCCCCGTCCGCCGACAGCGCCACTTGCACGCCACGATCAAACGCCGGGCCATCGAAAGCCGCGCCGTGCTGTTGGGTACGACCCAGAATGCTGTGATGACTGAGCACAGCGAACACTTCGCCGGTCATGAAGGTGTCGAAATGAGTGATGCGGCCCTCGACCACCTCCACCCACTTGGAGTGGCTACCCGGCAGACCGATCAACAGATCGCCGCCCGCCTCGGCCGGCAGGTTCTGCAGTACGCCGAGGACCTGAGTTTCTTCGCCGCGCATCACATTGGGCAGACGCGAACGCTGGATCACCCCCGGCACGATATGTACCCGCGTGCCGCGCAGACTGACCAGTGTTTGTAAGGAATTTCCGAGATTGGCGACGTTCGCCGGCGTCTCGCAGTAGGCCGCTTCGCGCCAGCCCTGGGCGCTGCCGACCATCCCGCAGGCGATCACTGGCAGATCCGGCTGCGCATCGAGCCAGTCGCCGCACGCCTCTTCGAAGGCCAGTTCAAAGCCGTCGGCGCATTCACCACCGTGGATGACTCGCGGCGTCTTCGGTAACTGCATGATCCCGGACGACAGCGCACGCTGCTCCAGCACCACCCCGCCCGCCGCGAGTTTATAAGCACGTAATGAGGTCGTCCCCCAGTCGAGCGCGATCAATTGCGCCTGCATCGCTTCACCTGTTTTGTTTTTGGCAGTGAGTGCGACGGACTATAGACCTTTCAAGCGCGAAATCTCAATATGTAATTTTGCATCCCATATTTTGGGACTAAATAAGTCCATTTTGTCCAACGCTGAACGACGTCCGTTTAGGTGCAGGCAGGACGACACGTTAAAAAACCAGCAATCAGTAGCAGCCGGAATCCTCTCAGCCCCATCAATCGCGCTTCTCTTGAATCGCACGCACGATGTCAGTTGCTGGGATGAGCATTGACTTCGAATAATATCCACCGAATGAATAAGCAGAAGTGAACACCTTACAAGAGATGACATTACGCTGACCTAATACCTGCAATAATTCACTGGCAGGCATAAAAATATTTGATACGCCCTCATCCTCTTTTTTAAACGAGGACAATTTGGCCATATAAATATGCTCCGCTTTAGATCCAGAACTATCAAGCTCAACAAAATCCCCCACCAAATACTGAGTCAACTTGTCAAAATCCTTAAACTCGACATCCTTATCCAGCGAGCAGAACAAAGACTCGCCCAACTGACTTTCCCCGGTCACATCCTGAAAAAAATTCAACAGATCGGTTTTCGAACCAAACTTAATACCTAAAGATGAGTGATCATCTCCACCACTGACAGAAATCAAGTCAATATCAATGACCGGAAGAACCGGTTGCTTAGTGCAAGAACTGCACAGCAGCAGTGTCAGAAAAACAAACAACGACTTCATTTCGAAGATTCCAAATATTGACTCAAACGTTCATACACAATATCGCAAGCCGATTTACCACCCTGTAGCGTAGCGCCAAACATGACACCTGCCTGACGATGGTTGGCGTCTACCGCTTCGTTGATAGCTGGCCCAGATGTCATAACCCAACGCTCGCCCATGCTTGCAACGTTATCAGATGAATCCGTCACCTTGGGCGAAGCCAATACATTGACCCAATAATCTGCCGAGGGCTTCGGTGTCGTGAAATATATATCAGACACCATCCAGACACCTGTGCCACCGCCAACAGGATCAAGCGTTACCAATACCTTTACGGTGTAACCGCGCTCTTTCAAAATCGAAGTCAGATGTGCACCATTCCAACCACCCAAACTATGACCTACAACGACAATATAGACCGACTTATCACCTTTCAAAGGACGCTCGACGTACTTTTTAATATCTTTTTCACCGCGAACGTCTTTGTAACTTATGTATGGCAGATTCACCTCAACTTTCTGCTCATTAGTAAGACGCTTCTCTAACTGCTTCCATGCATTCATCACATTATGATGCGGCGGCTCATTTTGATAGTACTCTTCCTTATCCCCAGCACCGCCAATAAAAAACACTGCAACCTTTTTTACTTTAACCGCAGCCTGTTTTACGCTCTGATCAGTCTTGCAGGTCAACTCATGACCAGCCACTTCAGTTTTACAATCGTTGAGTGCGGGATTTTCGACTTCCATTTCGATCACTCTACGAACAGTTTAATAGTTTCGGCCAAATGCGAACTGACCATATGGGTAAAGCCCTGTTCATCGGTGATGCCATGCTCAACACGCCCATCGCCTCGCTGAATCGCATAAGGGTGGTCGGGAATAGGTTCGCCCGTGGCTTCATTAACGACCTGCATCCGATCATTGAAATGCACCGGCATCGGCAACAACCCACTAAACGCTGCCCCTCCGCCACTTTGTCCAATAATCACCGTGCCCGAACCACCGACCACGACATTGCCGTGGCCACCGGTGCTGTCGAGGGTTGCGGCGTTCAGGCCGTTGATGAATACGGTGCCGGAAACAGCGCCGGTGATCGGGCTGCCACAGGCTGATTTGTCGGTCATGCGCGCGGCGGCGAGGCCGTCGAAGAAGACGTCGGGCGAGCCGGAAACGATCGGGTTGGTGCCATGGCCTGGCAATGGGCAGGCGGTCGGGTCGGTGACGCGGGCGGCGGGTTTACCACTCAATTCAAAGCTCCTTGCTTCAGAGGTTCCGGGTGCGGCTGATGGATGTCGATGTCGGTCGCGGCGAAGCGCCAGCGGTTGTCGACAGGGTCGAACAGTGCGTGGCAGTGCTCACGGCTGTCGGGGGATGTGGCAGTTTGCAGATGTCGCCAGGCTTGGTCGGTTTGCCAGGCCAGTTCGGCCGGCGCGGCGTCGTCGAGCTCGTTGAGCCAGGCGTTGTAATTGCGCAGTTGATTACGCTCGTAAGCCGTTTGCAGCAGATCGGCCATTTGCACGCCGAGGTCCAGATGATGTTCGGCGGTCCACTGGCCGATCTCGGAATAGACGTACCAGCCCATCGGCATCAACGCGCCGTCCTTGAGCAACGAATGGCTGGCGGGGGCGACGAAACCGCAACAGATGTGCAGCGTCAGCCAGCCCTGATGCGCGTCGATAAACGCATTCGGCTCGAAGTGGCGTAACGCGATCACACGGTAGTCACCCAGGCCGGCGCTGCGTGTCATGAGTTCGGCGTCGAGCCGCGACACAAACGCACGAATGGCTTTGCCGCCCGTGCGATTGACGATGCACAGGATGTCTACCGGTTGACGCTGAGGGTTGTCAGAGCAGCCTGAGTTTTTCACCAGGCCATACAGGCGCATTGACGCCCGCAGTCCGCTCATCGCCGCTCACTCAGAGACGCAGCGAAGGCTCCACGGGCGTGGAGAAGTTTTGCCAGAAGCATTGCAGGTGTCGTCCGTGAGCGCGCAAAAATGGCGCGTAGAATGCCGGACTAGAGCGGTGGCGGCAATCACTTCAGCATCGGATTGCCATCATCTCCTCAGCCTTCGGCAAATTCGCGCAACACCTTGCCATCCATGCGATAGCGCACCCACTCTTCCTGCGGTTGCGCGCCGAGGGATTTGTAGAACTCGATGGCCGGGGTGTTCCAGTCCAGCACGCTCCATTCGAAGCGCCCGCAGTCATTGGCACAGGCGATTTTCGCCAGATGCCGCAGCAGGGTTTTGCCGGCGCCGCCGCCGCGTTGTTCGGGGGTGATGTAGAGGTCTTCGAGGTACAGGCAGTTGCTGCCGAGCCACGTCGAGTAACTGAAGAAGAACACCGCAAAACCGATCGGCACACCGTCACGCAGGCAGATCAGGCCGTGGGCGGTAGCGCCCTCGCTGAACAGGCTGCGCTCGATGTCGGTGACACTCGCAATGACTTCGTGGCGGGCCTTTTCGAAATCTGCCAGTTCGGTGATGAAGGCGAGGATTTGCGGTGCATCGCTGGGGGTCGCCGGGCGGATTTCGATCGTCATGGACGGGCCTTGTCGGAAATGGAAAACGCCATACTAAGGCCCTGGACGGCGCTCGTCACATGGCAACACAGAGAATATCCTGCTCCGCTAATGCAATGTTGGAGCGGGCTTGCTCGCGAAAGCGGTCTGACAGACAACAATGATGGTGACTGGATTGATGCCTTCGCGAGCAAGCCCGCTCCCACAGGGAACTTCGACAATCTGAAAGGATGCTCATGAACACTGAGATTTTTGTGCCCGTGGAGGCGCTCGCAGCAGCACTGCTGCCCCACGCCCTCGAACCCGGCGACGACGGCGCCCACGACCTCGCCCACCTGCAACGGGTCTGGCACACCGCGCGCACCTTGCAGGCTGAGGAAGGTGGCGACCTGGAAGTGTTGCTCGCCGCCGTGCTGCTGCACGACTGCGTGTCCGTGGAAAAAAACTCGCCGCTGCGCTCGCAGGCTTCGCGTCTCGCCGCAGAAAAAGCCGCCAACGTGCTGGCCGATCTGGATTGGCCCGAAAGCAAAATCAGCGCCGTCACCCACGCCATCGAAGCCCACAGTTTTTCCGCCAACATCACCCCGCTGACCCTCGAAGCGAAACTGGTTCAGGACGCCGACCGTCTCGACTCGCTGGGCATGCTCGGCGTTGCGCGCACCTTCTACGTCGCCGGGCGCATGGGCAGTGCGTTGTATGACCCTGTCGACCCCGAAGCCAAAGCACGCGACTACGACGACACGCGCTTTTGCCTCGACCACTTCCAGACCAAACTGCTGCACCTGGCCGATGGTTTCCAGACCGCTGCCGGTCAGCGTCTGGCACAGGTCCGGCATCAGCGCCTGAAGGGTTTCATGGAGCAGTTCAAGGAAGAAATCGGCCTCGACTGACAGTCCTGTGTCTCGACCGTTCGTCGTTCATCAGGCACCAATCCGATTCAAGGGCAGACCAACAACAGGTAAGGATTCCAATCACTGGAGAAGCCCTATGATCTCGTCAAGGTTGACTGCCCTCGTATTCAGCGCCCTGCTCTGCCCAGCGGTGTTCGCCGCGTCCACCACCGCAGCGGGCACAGGCCCCACCGACCCGGTTCCACCGCCACGCGCGCCCGCCATCAACAGTGCCCCCGGCATGAACACCGATGGCTCGGGCGTGCCGTTGATCAACCAGCCACCCGCCACCGGCACCGATCCGCGCACCCAAGGCAGTGATCCCGGTCGCCAGGGCGGCATGAATACGCCAGATTCCCCTGCTACGCCTGACAATTCGGGCGCTGGAATCGGCTCCAAAACCACCACCGGTGGATCGGGCTCCGAAGGGTCCGGCCAGTAGTTCGCCGACGCGAGCGTCCTATTCACATCCATGAAGAGGTAACCATGAACGTCGATAAAAACCTGGAAAAAGAAGTCCTCACCCGTCTGCTGCATGCCCATCCGAGCGGACTGGGCAAAGAGGTGCTGGACAACTATCGCGGTGAGAAAGTCGTGGCCAGCGCCCTCGCCTCCCTGCAGGATCGCGGACTGATCCACCATGGTCATGTGACCTGCAACGAGGCCGGCGAACACTCGTTGAATCTGCCGATCAAGCTAAGTGCGGCTGGAGTTGAAGCGGCGAGAAAGCTCGAAAGCTGACGGTAGATCCGCAAGCAGTTGAGTGCTGTAGGAGCTGCTGCAGGATGTGATCTTTCAAGAGCAACAGATTGCAGCCTGCGGCAGCGCCTACAGGGGACTTGTGAGCGACGCGAATCCCATGTGGGAGCGAGCTTGCTCGCGAAGGCGGTAGATCAATCGCCGCAGGACTCACTGATAAACGCGTCCACCTCGGCAGCCCCTGGCGCTGTCGCCGGCCCCCAACGCGTCACCGCCAAAGCCGCCGCCGCATTCGCCCGCCGCGCCGCCTCGTGCGCGTTCAAACCCTGCGCCAATCCGGCGACAAACACCCCGGCATGGGCATCACCCGCCCCGTTGCTGTCCAGCGCTTTCACGGCAAATCCCGGCACATGCCGACGCTCGCCACGCTGCTGAATCCAGCAGCCCTGCGGCCCGTCGCGCACCACCATCAGTACATCCTTCGGCAGATGATCCGCTAACCGGTCCAGCGCTTGAGCAATGTCAGTCGCCTCGGTAAAGCGCAGCGCTTCGACGCTGTTGCTGGTCCACACATCGATGCGCGGCAGCAGCGCCTGGATCAACGCTGAGTCCGGCGACTCGACCAACGGCCCCGGATCGAACACCACGTTGATCGCCTGCGGCAGCGCCAGCGTCCATTCCAGCAGGGCTTGCGCCTTGCCTGCATGCAGCAGGCTGTAACCGCTGACGTAGACATAATCGCCCGCCTCGGCGGCCACGCTGTTCAGGTCGTCTTGCGTCACCTCGCCTTCGGCGCCGATGTAGGAAATGAAACTGCGTTCGGCCGATGAGTCGGTCAGCGCCACACACAATCCAGTGTCGCGCTGCGCAGCTTGTTCGATGCCGATGTGGATGCCTTCAGCGGTCATCGCCTGGCGCGCCAGATCACCAAAACGCCCGGTGCCGTGGCGACCAAGATAGACCACTGGCAAACCATTGCGCACGGCTGCGGCCATCACGTTGAAACCGCCGCCAGCCTCAAAAGCGGCAGATTGCGCCAGCACATCACCACCGATTTGCGGCAACTGATCCACGGCCATGACCAGGTCGATGATGACCTGGCCGGTGTGCAGCATCTTAGGCATGAGCATTCTCGACTTGCGCGGCGCGACGATCTTTTGCCCCGCCAAGAACCCAGTAAATGCCACCGGCCACCACGAAGGTCACGATCCAGCCGAGGCCGTTGTGGCCCAGCCACGAGTCGGACAAAAAGCCCTTGAACCAGACGTTCTCGGCCGTGGTGCCGATGGTGGTAAAGCTGAAGCCGAGCACGATGGCAATCGCCCACGCGCTGAACGCGCGCCACTCGATGCCGCCGCGATACCAATAGGCGCTGCTCGGGCTGACGTCGAGCAGGTCTTTGGGGCTGTAGTAGTGACGATGAAGCAGGTCAACGACGAAGATCCCGACCCACGCGGTGATCGGCACCGCCAGCAGCGAAATGAAGGTGATGAACGGGCCGTAGAAGCTGTCGGCAATCAGCATGAAGTAGATCGAACCGGCGAAGATCGCCACGATGTCGACCACTACCGCGTAGACGCGTTTGACCTTCAGGCCGAGGGTCAGCGTGGTCAAACCGGCGGAGTACACCGAGAGGTTGTTCGACAGCAGCAGGCCACCGAATGCGGTGATCAGGTACGGCACGGCCATCCACGTCGGCAGCATGTCGCGGATGGCCACGATCGGATCAGTCGCCGAGGCGAGATCGTTGTTGCCCACCGACAGCAGGCCGCCGAGGGTGATCAGCAACACCAGCGGAATCCCCGCGCCGAACGCCGCCGAAGCGACCAGCCGCACAGCCTTGACGCTGCGGTGCTGATAGCGCGACATGTCGGCGCCGGCGTTGGCCCAGCCGATCCCGGTGCCGGCGGCCATAGTGCCGATGCCGATGATCATCGCGCTCATCGGCGCAGGGGTGGCGTTGAACACCGCGCTCCAGTCGATGGTGGCGCAGAGGAAGCCGCCAACCAGAATGTTCAACGCACCGAACACGTAGGTCGCCCACTTCTGGATCACCAGCAAGGTGGCGTGGCCGAGGCCGGAAACCGACAGGGTCAGCAGCACGAAAATCGCGATGAAAATCAGCGTGAGCAGCGGCGCGCTTTTCGCTTCCACCGGGGAGCCGAACAGGATCGAGCACAACGACAGCAACACGAACGCGGCGGTGGTGGTGTTGACGGTTTCCCAGCCCAGCCGCGACATCAGCGAGACCAGCGTCGGACCGATGTTGCCGCGTACGCCGAAGATCGCCCGCGACAGGGTCAGGCTCGGCGCGCGGCCACGGCGGCCGGCAATCGAGATGATCCCGACCACCGCGAATGAACCGGCGGCGCCGACAATCGCGACGATGATCGCCTGCCAGATCGCCAGCCCGCGAAACGCCACCAGCGTGGCACCCAGCGGCAGACCGAGAATGGAAATGTTGGCGGCGAACCAGACCCAGAACAGTTGCAGCGGATGACCGTTGCACTCGGCTTCCGGTACCGGCTCGATACCGCGGGTTTCCAGCTGCCCGGCGCTTGGCCCGGCGTTTGATGAACTCATGAACAGTGCTCCTGTTTGCCTTTATTGTGGTTGTGGCAATGACTCAATAAAACTTGCTTTTGTGGCGAGGGAGCTTGCTCCCGCTCGGCTGCGAAGCAGTCGTAAATCCAAACAATGGGGTATGTCTGACACAGTGTGTCGGCAGGGTTTGGGGCCGCTTCGCAGCCCAGCGGGAGCAAGCTCCCTCGCCACAGTTATGTGGTCAACGCAAGGCCAACAGCCCCTGCACCAACGGTTCAAGCTCCAGATGATTGACCGCTTTGACCGTGGCAATCATCGGTGCCGGCCAGCTCTCGAGACCCAGGCAGGCCCCGAGCATGGCGCCAAGAATCGCTCCGATGGTGTCGGTGTCGCCGCCAAGACTGGCGGCCATGCACAACGCATCGAATGCGCTCATCTCGCCGACCGCCACTTGCTGCGCCAGGGCGAACGACACCACCACCGACTCCTGCGATGCCACCGAAGTGCCGATCACGTCGTACAGCAGATCCGCCAGCAGTGCCTTGTCACTGTCGACGCTGATGGTTCGCGCCCAACTGATGCGCGAAGCAATACGTCCACCGGCGACCCAGTGCCCGTGTGCCTCGGCCTGTTGCGCAATCTGCTGGCCGAGGTTCAGCGCCTCGCCCAGGTCCATACCGTTGATCCCGGCCGAGACCACCGCCGCCACCGCCGCCGCGCTGGAAATTCCCAGTGTGGTGTTGTGCGTGACCTGACAGGCCTGGACCACGGCCTCGATGAAACGCTCGGGATCGGCGACGTCTGCCGCGATGCCCACCGGAGTAATGCGCATGGCCGCGCCGTTGGTGGTGCCGTAACGCCCGGCCTCCTCCGGCGAGTGACCGGCGAGGATCATTTCAATGGCGCGTTTGGTCGATGGCCCGAGCAGGTCCTGCGAACCCTTGGCCTGCATCTCGGCTTCCCACTCGATCAATCGTTGAGCGAGGACTGCCGGTTCGATCCGGCCCTTGCCTTCAATCAGCAACTCGCCGACCAGAATCGCCTGTTCGGTGTCATCGGTGATCGAACCCTTGGGCATGTTGGCGGCGATCGGTTGCAGAGGACCGGCGTCCTGCAGATCAGTGATTTTGCCGAAGCGGGTCCTGATCGTTTCGCGGTTCAGCGATTGCGTCGGCATGCCCAGCGCATCACCGAGGGCCAGGCCATAAAACGCACCGAGGGCACGGTTGAGCGCGGTCATTTCGATTCTCCAAATTGCAGGTGCAGGCGGAAATGCACCGGGTCGAGCAGGCTTTCGACCTGCTCCATGAAACGGTTCTGCCGGTCGTAGGTGGTACGCAGGGCTTTGAGGAAAACGGTACCGACCGGGCGCCCGAGCAGTTCGGCGTCTTCGGCATTCAGCGGTTCGGCGCCGATCCACTGATCACCGCGTTCGCCGATGTAGCCGTAGGCGGCCAGGGTGATGGTCAGCGAGTTGTCGATCAAACCAACGCGCGGCAGGCTTTCCAGGCCTCCGGTCGCCGGCATCAAAGAGCGTTCGAGGGACACCAGCGTGCCATCGTTGGAACGACGGCGGCGGTCGAGGGTGATGAATTGCTCGGTGCCGAAGCGCGAGAGCAGATCGGGCCGGGTCACGGCTTCCAGACGCAGCACTTCGGTGTTGATCAACGCCCCGCTGTCGGCCAGCGCCTGCGCCCAGCCGCTGCGCTGATCGAGCACCACACCGTCAAACGTGACGATCGAGCCGACCCCGCTTTGCGTGGCGATGTAATTACGCCGCTTCAACTCGGCCAGCGCTTCGCGCAACGTGCCACGGCTGACGTTGAATTCCTGAGCCAACTGATGCTCGCCGGGCAACAGAAAGCCGTCCTCCATGAGGCCGCTTTCGATGCGCCGGACGAGTTCGTCGACCACCCGTTGTTTCTTGTCAAATCGTACCTGTCTAATCATGTACAAAGTGATAACCGAAACGGGCGCGGACGAGCAAGGGAAATTTGCGGGGGCAGACAGAAGGCGGGGGATGACGCAGTCCATTGTGGGAGCGGGCTTGCTCGCGAATGCGGAGTGTCAGTCAACATTTTCGGCGACTGATACACCGCATTCGCGAGCAAGCCCGCTCCCACAGGGGAATTGTGATTACCGTTGTTTGAGGCGGTCGATGACCACCGCCAGCAGCAGAATCGAACCGCGAATCACATACTGATAAAACGTATCGATGTTCTTCAGGTTCATCGCATTCTCGATGATCGCCAGAATCAGCACCCCGGCAATCACATGGCGGATCATGCCGATCCCGCCGCTCAGCGACACGCCGCCGAGCACACACGCCGAGATCACCGTCAGCTCGAATCCCTGGCCAATCATCGGCTGCCCGGAGGTCATGCGCGACGCCAGAATCACCCCGGCCAGCGCACCGATCACGCCGTGCACGGCGAAGATGATGATCTTTGTCCGGTCAACGTTGACGCCGGCGAGCAACGCCGCTTCCTGGTTGCCACCGATGGCCATGGTGTTGCGCCCATAGGTGGTGTAGTTCAGCAGCCAGCCGAAAAACAGGAAGCAGACGATGGTGATCAGGATCGGCACCGGCACGCCGAACAACTGGCCGTTGCCGAACACGAAGAACGATTCCTGCGACACACCTACCGCTTTGCCGTTGGCAAAAATGTAGGCCAGGCCACGGACGATCTGCATGGTCGCCAGTGTGGTGATCAGCGCATTGACCCGCAGCTTGGCAATCACGATGCCGTTAATCAGCCCGACAATCAGGCCCATCACCAGCGCTGCGCTGACGCCGAGGAACACGCTGTTGGTGTCGCGCATCACCACCGCCGCAACCACCCCGGCGCAGGCGATCACCGAGCCCACCGACAGGTCGAAATGCCCCGACGCCAGGCAATACAGCATGGTGCACGCGGCAATGCCGGTGGTGGAAATCGCCAGCCCCAGCCCGCGCATGTTCAGCGGCGAAAGGAAGTTGTCGATCAGCAAGGTGCAAGCGAGGAAGATGCCGATGGCCGCCAGCAGCATGACCCAGTCATCGAGGAAGCGCCGCAGGTCCAGCGGTTTGCGGGGGGTCGGCAACGCCTTGTTTTGGATGGTCATCATGTTCACCTCTCAGTTCGCCACGCCGTCAGCGCGATGGCGCGGCAAAGCCAGTTGCAGCAGGTTGGATTCATTGGCCTGGTCGCGGCTGACTTCGCCGCGCAGCGCGCCTTCGCAGAGCACCAGAATGCGGTCGGAAATGCCCATGACTTCCATCAGGTCGCTGGACACCACGATCACCGAAATGCCATCGGCGGCCAGGTTATGGATGATCTGGTAGATCTCGGCCTTGGCGCCGATGTCGATGCCGCGAGTCGGCTCGTCGAGCAGCAGGACCTTCATCGGCATCGACAGCCAGCGACCGAGAATCGCCTTCTGCTGATTGCCGCCGGACAGGAATTTGATCTGCTGCCCGGCGTGCGGGGTTTTGACTTTCAGCGCCTTGATCTGCTTGTCGGCGTTGCCCTTCTCCCACAGTCCGCGCAGCAGGCAGCCGAGGCTGGCATTGGCGCCGCGCGCGCTGATGTTGATGTTCTCGGCGACGCTGGCCAGCGGGATGATCCCCTCCTTTTTGCGGTCCTCGGGGCACAGCAGAATCCCGGCGGCAATCGCGTCGCGCGGTGAGCGCAATTTCAATTCATGACCGCGCAATTCGAGGCGTCCGGCGGTGTTGCGCTCCAGCCCGCTGAGCAAGCGAAACAGCTCGGTGCGCCCAGCCCCGACCAGACCGAACAGGCCGAGAATCTCGCCCTTGTGCGCCTCGAAACTCACCGGCTCACGCAGCCCCGGGCCGAGCAAACCATCGACCTTCAACGCCACCGCGCCGCGTGGACGGCTGCGGTAATCGTAGATGTCTTGAATGTCGCGGCCGACCATGCAGGTCACCAGTTGATCGTGGGTCAACTGGCTCATGTCATCGAAGGTGCGCACGTAACGGCCGTCCTTGAACACCGTCACCGCGTCGCAAATGCGGAACACTTCTTCCATGCGATGCGAGACGTAGAGCACCACTTTGCCCTCATCGCGCAGGCGACTGATGATCGCCATCAAACGGTCGATTTCGCGCGCCGAGAGGCTGCTGGTCGGCTCATCGAAGGCGATCACATGCGCGCCACGGGACAGCGCCTTGGCAATTTCCACCAATTGCCGCTGACCGAGCGACAGGCGCCCAACCTTGGTCTGCGGATCGATTTCATCGGCCAGGCCCTTGAGGCAGTCCAGGGCATTCTGGCGCAGCAGGCCGCGATTGATCAGGCCGAAACTGGCCGGTAGATGGCCGAGAAACAGGTTCTCGGCCACGGTCATTTCCGGCACCAGGTGCAGCTCCTGGTGGATCACCGCGACGCCGCCGCCAATGCTGTCGGCCGTCGACTTGAACGCCATGGTCTGCTCGCCGATCTGCAACTCGCCACTGCTGGGGATGTAGGCGCCGCCAAGGATTTTCAGCAGAGTCGATTTGCCGGCACCGTTCTCGCCCATCAAGGCGTGCACCTGCCCCGGGTGAGCGACGAAGCTGATGGCGTCCAGCGCCTTGACCCCGGGGAAGGTCTTGCCGATTCCGTTGAAGCGCAGGCTGCCGCCGGCGCTGCTTGCATGTGTCTGTACTTGCGCGTGCATCTGAGTCACCTCTTCACACCGATCGAGCAGCCATCAATTCCACAGGCCGATTTTTTCCAGCTCTTGCTTGAAGTTCTCGCGGGTGATCAGGGTGACGTCGTCCATCGCCGTGTACTTCGGCGGCTCTTTGCCGGTGGTGACCCACTCGTACATCATCTCGGCGGTCTTGTAGCCTTCGATGTGCGGGCTAGGCAGCATCGAACCGAAGAAACCGCTGTTGGGCTTTTTCAGCTCGCCGATGGCGTCGGTGCCATTGATGCCGATGCCAATCACGTTGGCCGCAGCGAACCCGGCGGCTTCGGTAGCGCGTACGCCGCCGAGCACGGTGTTGTCGTTCATGCCGCCGATGATCAGGTTCTTCGCCGCACTGGGCAGCTTGACCAGCGCCGAGTTGGTGGCGTCCATGCTGCCCGGCACGTCGAGAGTTTTCAGCGCGGCGGTCAGGATGTGGTCTTTCGGCAGGCCGGCATCTTCAAGCGCCTTCATCGAACCGTCGGTGCGCTTCTTGCCGGTGTCGAGTTCGTTGTAGGTATTGACCACCGCGTAGGTGTCTTTCCAGTCCCAGTTGCGCTTCTTCGCCTCGGCGACCATCGCGTTGCCCTGCTTCTGGCCGACTTCGAACGCCGCCATGCCGAGGTACGGCACGTCTTCCATGAACTTGCCGTTGGCGTCGACGAAGCGGTCGTCCACGGCAATCACTTTGAGGTCATTGAGTTTGGCTTTGGCCATGATCGCCGGGCCGAGCGAGACGTCCGGCGGGCAGATCACGAAGCCTTTCGCGCCGTTGGCCGCAAGACTGTCGATGGCCGAGAGGGTTTTCTCGCCGTCCGGCACGGCGATCTTGATCAGTTCGAAGCCTTTGTCCTTGGCGGCTTTTTCAGCGAAGGCCCACTCGGTCTGGAACCACGGCTCTTCTGCCTGCTTGACCAGAAAACCGATTTTCACGGTGTCGGCAGCCAGCAGCGAGCTGCTCAGGCTGAACGCGGTGACCGCCAGCGCGGCACTGCACAGGGTACGAATCCCGAAACGACGTTTCATAAGCTGACTCCTTGTTATTTTTTTTGAGCAAATTAAACAGTTTGTGGCGTGACACGTACTGCTGCACAGCCTGTTGAAAATAGTCATATCGTATGATGATTGGATTTCAGACGGAGTTCATCGCCTGAAACCGAATTCATTCAGTCGTGGTACATCACCGAGCGCCCACCATCGATGGTGATGCACGAGGCGTTGATGAACGGCGCTTCATCGCTGGCCAGGAACACGGCGGTCATCGCCACTTCCATTGGCTGGCCGATGCGTTTCGGCGGGTGCAGATCGAATGCGCGCTGACGCTCGGCGTGCGGATCGGCAAAGCCGTTCCAGTAATCAACGTTCAGTTGTGTCTCGATGTAGCCCGGGGCAATAGCGTTGACCCGAACGCCCTTCGGCGCGTATTCGATGCCCAGCGCCCGGGTCAGTCCGAGCAAGCCGTGCTTGGCCACCGGGTACGGGAAGCAACCGGGAATGATGTGGCTGGAATGGGTCGAGGCAATATTGATGATACTGCCGACGCCCTGCTCGATCATCTGCGGCAGCACGGCTTTGCAACCGTACCAGGCGCCGTCCAGGTCGATGGCGAAGCAGCGATGCCAGTCTTCTTCGGTCATTTGCAGCGGATCGCGGAACACGTTGACCCCGGCGCAGTTGACCAGCACGTCGATGCGTCCGTGCAGCTCGATCGCCAGTCTGGCCATGGCGTGCAGGTCTTGCTGACGCGAAACGTCGGCCTTGATCGCCTGCACGTCGTAGCCCTTGTCGCGCCAGTGGGCGGCAACCTTCTCGACTTTCTCCGCCTGAATATCGCTGATCACCAGTCTGGCCTGCTGCGAGGCGAAGGTGGCAACGATGGCTTCGCCGATGCCTTGAGCGGCGCCGGTCAGCAGCACGACTTTGTTTTTCAGGCGCTCACCCTTCGGCGGCTCGGCCACCGGCGGCAAGGAAAGAGGTTCAGCCATGGATCATGACTCCTGTTCGTCAGCACAAAAAAACCGGGCATCTGCCGATGTCCGGTCTGGAAGACTGTGAAAACAAAACAGGCAGGCGCGGCGAGCGACGCTGGGCCGTTGCGAGACGCTGACTCCGCTGAGGAGTGCGATAGAGATTCGCTGCATCACTTCACCTGTTTTGTTCTTTTTAAGTGTGAGTGCGTGTTACTGCTGGAACCGACTATAAACCCGACCGCCGAATAATCTCAATATATAATTTTGCATCCCATATTATGGGATTTAACCCGCGAACCGCGTGCAGAGTTTGCCCGGCACGTCGACCCGCATCGACAGCACCGCGCCATCCAGTGGATGGTTGTGCGGACTCTGAGCACTGGTGATGTACAGGGTTTTCAGGTCTTCACCGCCGAATACACAACTGGTCGGCCGGCTGACGGGCAGATCGATTGTGCGCTCGACCTTGCCCTCCGGGCTCAGGCGCAGCAGGCAGTTGCCATCCCAGCGGGCGTTCCACACATAACCTTCGGCGTCCATCGCCGAACCGTCCGGGCCGCCCTGCCCGTCTGCGCCGTACCAGGCCTCGGGGCTGCCGAGATTGCCGTCGGTGTGAATGAAATAGCGATTGAGCGCCCCGTCGAGGCTGTCGCCGAACAGCAGCGTGGTGCCGTCATCGCTCCATAGCAGGGTGTTGGGAATCCCCAGACCGCGCAGCAATGGCGTGACGCGCTGATCGGGATCGATACGAAACAGGCCACCGGAGCGACGCACGATTGGCAGGTCTTCGCCATTTTCGCCGATGTTGTTCTGCATGGTGCCAAGCCACAGCCGGCCCAGTGCATCGCAGCGCGCCTCGTTGGCCCGATTGCCCGGTTGCGGGTCGGCGATGCAGAACAGCGTCAGGCGCGGTTCGAGGCCGGGGGAATCGAGATCAAGGCGATACACGCCGCTGCTCAGGGTCACCAGCGCATCGCCGCTGGCACACGGAATGAACGCCGAAACGTGCTCGGGCATCTGCCAGATCTGCACATTGTTGCCGATCAGCCGCAGCGCTTGCTGGCCGGCGATATCGACCCAGTACAGCGCCTGGGTGGGAGCGTCCCAGAATGGCCCTTCACCGAGCTTGGCGCGGTGTTGGGTTACGGCGGTCAACGGCATATTGAATCCTTCATGTTGTTGTTTTAACTGTAGGAGTGAGCCTGCTCGCGATAGCGGTGGGTCAGTGACGACGATTGTGACTGACCCACCGTTGTCGCGAGCCGGCTCACTCCTACAGGGGGATTTGTGTTTTCAGCTGGCTTTTTTGTCGGCCATCACCTGCGGGTAAAAGCGTTTGATCGCCAGGTCGGCGTTGTCGATCAGGGTCATGCAGGCCCACACCCCGCGCGCGGCATCGCGGGTGGCGATGGCGTCGGCCATGTCCTTGTGGATCGGTAATGTGCGGCGCAGTTCGTCGGGGTCGGCAGCGGAGACTTCAAACGACACGGCGAGCAAGGCGCCGAGGGCCGGGACCATTTGCTCGATGAACTGGTTGTGACTGGCCGCCAGAATGCATTCGTGGAAGGACTGGTCGGCGCGGTTGTAATCGATGCCGCTGTCGACAGCCCGCTCCAGCGCGTTGTAGGCCAGTTGCACGGCCTGAATCTGCTCAAGCGTGGCGCGCTCGCAGGCCCAGCGCACGGCCATTGGTTCGATGGTGCGGCGCAGGTCGAGCAGGTCATCGACGAAGTTTTCCGGCAGACCGTTGCGCGACAGCCAGCCGACGACTTGCGGATCGAACAGATTCCAGCGCCGCACCGGCAACACGCGGGTACCGACTTTCGGCCCGACTTCGAGCATGCCTTTGGCGACGAGGGTCTTGATCGCTTCGCGGATCACGGTGCGGCTGACACCGAGCTGCTCGCCCAGATCTGCCTCGACCTTGATCGCCTGCCCCGGCTTGACCTGGCCGGCGGCAATCCAGCTGCCCAGCCAATCGACCGTTGATGCATGAAAGCTGCTGGACATGGAGACCTCAAAGCGGGTGGCGATGGGTGTCCACGCTAATGATCATATGATTGGGAGTCAAATCAGATTTTGCGGATGTACATAGATCAATGTGGGAGGGGGCTTGCTCCCGAAGGCAATGCATCAGTCACTGCATAGGGTGACTGTCACACCGCCTTCGGGAGCAAGCCCCCTCCCACATTCGATTCATTGTCAGGGTTCGAGGCCGATGCGGAAGAACTCGCCGCCGCTCCACACACCCAGCCAACGTTGCCCGTCGATTTCACGACTGACCGCCAGCTCCACCAGTTGGTAAAACACATTGCGGTGAATCAGCGCTTCGAGGTTGCTGCGCACATGCACATAAGGCGCGGGCTCTTGAGTCGCCGGATCGATCTCGACGCGGATCGGATGTTCCGGCCCGGCCTCGGCGGTCTCCTCGACGTTGGTGGTGAAGCGCAGTACCTGCGCTTCGCCCTCGCCTTCGACTTCCACGGCAATCGCCACGAACGGCGCATCGTCGACTTTGATCCCGACCTTTTCGACTGGGGTAATCAGGAAGTAATCATCGCCGTCGCGGCGGATGATGGTGGAGAACAGCTTGACCATCGGCTTGCGCCCGATCGGCGTGCCCAGGTAATACCAGGTGCCGTCGCGGGCGATGCGCATGTCGATGTCGCCGCAGAAGTCCGGGTTCCACAAGTGCACCGGCGGCAAGCCTTTGGTTTTGGGGATCTGTCCCAACAGGTCATTGGCTTTTTGCGGGCCACTCATGGCGTACTCCTTGGGTTTATTGGTCGCTGATCCCCAGCAGGCTGCGCGCGTATTGCGCCAGCGGCGGGCCGATCAGGTCTTCAGGCTTGTTGTCGTGGAACGTCAGTAAACCGCCACGACTCTTGATCCGTGCAGTATCAATCAAATACTGGGTGCTGGTCTCGATCAACATGATCTGAATCACGCCGCTGTCGATGCCCAGGCGATCCACGGCTTCCTGATCGAGCCACTCATCGGAGTTGCCGATGCGGTCGTCAGACCTGGCGAAACGGGTGTACAGCAGGTAGTGGGCGCCAGCATCGCGAGCTTCGCCCAACGCCTGATCGAGGCCTTCCGGTGCACGGGCACGGCGAACCATCGGGAAGTATTCGACAAACCCCTTGAAGGCCTCTTCGGCCACTACGTTCGGCCGCGGGTAGGAACCACCCGGCGGCGCGAATGCACCCTGGGCGATGTAGATGAATGAGTCCGGCTGAATGCGGAAGTTGTTCACCCGCCGGCTGTCGCTGTGATCCAGCAGCCCCGCGTCGCTCATCTGATAGCGAGTGCCTTCGGCCATATCGCTGACAGTCATACAGCCGCCAAGCGCCAAAACGGCCAGCAGCAAAACCAGGCTACGCATCCTCATCCTCCAGAAGCCGGTGACGGAAAACCGGCGAATGGCCGTTGGATGCAGCTTTTGCGCCAGCTCAGGATCTTCGTCGAATGATGAATCGATTTCGCGAGCAGGCTCGCTCCCACAGGATTACGCAAAACCCTGTGGGAGCGAGCCTGCTCGCGAAAAGAGGAATCAGCCGCCGATGATCTTCATGACGGTCGCGCCACCGGAGAACGCCACTTCCTGCTTGTCGCCCAACGCCTTGACCAGCAGACGCTGCAACGCCGGCAACGCCTGATGACGTGGCTTGTCGAGCAGATCGCCGACATAGTGGCGGTTGCTCGACGACAGGCAGCCATGCAGCCAACCGGTCGAGGACAGACGCAGACGCGAACAGGTGCGGCAGAACGGCACGCTTTCGTTGGCGATTACACCGAAATGGCCCAGCCCCGGGATCGCGTAGCGCACAGCCGTGGCATCCACCGGCGCATCGGCCTGGGCGTACTCGTAGCGCTCGCCAATCAGGCTCAGCAGTTGCTGCAGGCTGACGAACTGTTGCAGGAATGCGTTGGAGTCGGTGGCGAGGTGACCCATGCGCATCAACTCGATGAAGCGCAACTCGTAGCCGCGCTCCAGGCAGTAATCGAGCAGCGGCATCACCTGATCCAGGTTCTGCCCGCGCAACGGCACCATGTTGACCTTGATCTTCATCCCTGCGGCTTTTGCCTGGTCCATGCCATCGAGTACGGTCGCCAGATCGCCGCCACGGGCGATGCTGCGGAAGGCGCCGGCATCCAGGGTATCGAGGGACACGTTGATCCGGCGCAGCCCGGCATCCATCAGCAGCGGCAGTTTTTTCGCGAGGAGTTGACCGTTGGTGGTCAGGCTGATGTCTTCCAGACCCATCTTGCCGACGGCGCTCATGAAAGATTCGAGTTTGGGGCTGACCAGCGGCTCGCCACCGGTGATGCGCAAGCGTTCGATGCCGGCGGCTTCGATCAGATAAGCCACGCCACGGGCCATGGCCTCGGCCGACAGTTCATCCTGCGCAGCCACCAACCGCTTGCCGTTGGGCACGCAGTAGGTACAGGCGTAATTGCAGGCTGAGGTCAGGCTGATGCGCAAATTGCGAAAACGCCTGCCTTGACGGTCAACGATCATGATCACTCCGGCGATAGAAAATCGAGCGGCTAAAACTTGACTCACAAATCAAGTTTTAGCAAGCCCTATGCCTGAGTATATTCCTGCGCTACTGCGCCATGTAGCGAAATCATGGCGCAATAAGGCAGCTGAATGGCTCAGCTGCTTGGGATTTCCGGATCGCGCTTGCGCTTGTTGCCCATGCGCACGCCGATGTCCATCAGGAACTGGAAGAAACCTTCCTGATCTTCCAGCACATTGCTCCAGAACGGCGAGTGATACAGCGCCACCGCGCCGTGCACCAGCGCCCAGGATGCGCAGTAGTGGAAGTACGGCGGCACGTCTTCGAGCTTGCCTTCGCTGATCCGGCCCTTGATCAGCAGGGTCAGGCGTTCGAAGTTCGAGGCACGGATCTTGTGCAGCTCCTCGACCATTTCCGGCACCTGATTGCCTTTTACGACCTTCTCTTCGAGGCGGTCGAACAGGCGATAGCGCTGCGGGTCACGCATGCGGAATTCGAAGTAGGCACGGGACAGCGCTTCCTTGTCCTTGTCGACATCGGCCGAATGCAGCAGCTCGTTCAAATCGCGCTCGTAATCGAGCATCAGGCGCAGGTAGATCTCGGCCTTGGACTTGAAGTGCTTGTAGATCGTGCCTTTGCCGATACCCACGGCATCAGCAATCATCTCGACGGTGACACTGTCTTCACCTTGATCGAGGAACAGCTTGAGCGCGGTATCGAGAATTTCTTGCTCGCGGCGACGAAACTCACGGACCTTACGAGGTTCTTTGTGCATAAGAAAAGGTCTGTAGGGGTCAAAATTCGAAGCCGCGTATTATGCCTAACTTGCGCAAAAATGCACGGATCATCCGACCATATCTGTGTTTGTTGTTCATTTCGGGAACGTTTGTGGCGCAATGAGAACTCATCTGAAGCGCATGTATTCCAAATTTGTTTAAAAACCCCGACCGGCCAACTGGACTGCACGCCAGACTGATCAATACTTGAACTGTCGGACGGCATCTCCCCCAAGTGCCGTGCCGATAAAGGTACCAAGGGACCGCGTGCCTTTGTTTTACTCCTAATGGTCTTAACCCGGATTCACCCCCCAGAACCCGGGTTTTTTTTGCCTGCGATTCAGGCTTTTACATGAGCCAACGGGAACAGCCGCTTGAAGTTCTCGGTGGTCTGCTCGGCAAACCGCTCATAGCTTTCTCCGCGCAGCATCGCCAGAAACTCTGCCACTTCGCGCACATACTGCGGCAGGTTCGGCTTACCGCGATAAGGGATCGGCGCCAGATACGGCGAATCGGTCTCCACCAGCAGGCGATCGGCCGGCACCTTGCTGGCCACATCACGCAGGGCGTCGGCATTGCGGAAAGTGACGATGCCCGACAGGGAAATGTAATAACCCATGTCCAGCGCAGCCTTGGCCATGTCCCAGTCTTCGGTGAAACAATGCAGCACACCGGCCTGGGGCAACGCCGCTTCACGCAGCAGTTCGAGGGTATCGGCGCGGGCGCCTCGGGTGTGGATGATCACCGGCTTACCGGTCTGCTGGGCGGCTTGCAGGTGCAGGCGGAAGGATTCCTGCTGCAGCTCGGCGGCTTCCGGTTCGTAGTGATAATCCAGACCGGTTTCGCCGATCGCCACCACTTTCGGGTGATTGAGTTCGTGCAACAACCAGTCGAGCGCCGGCGCGGCGCCCGGTTGCACATCCAGCGGATGCACGCCGACCGAGCAATCGACGTCGTCATAACGATCCGCGAGGGCTTTGACGTCGGCAGCGTTGTCGGCACTGACGCCGATGCACAGAAAGTGCCCTACCCCGCGCTGGCGCGCAGCATCGAGTGCAGCATCCAGCGAACCGTCATGGGCGGCGAGGTCGAGGCGATCAAGGTGACAATGGGAATCTACGAGCATAAAAGAGACTGCAACTTACATCGTATGAGTGGGACGGTCGGACTTCAGTGCTCCGGCCAGATGGGTTTCAATGCGACTGCGGGCGGTGTTGTCGCCCTCGTTGAATTGCACGCCGACACCGGCGGCGCGGTTGCCCTGGGCGCCTTTGGGGGTGATCCAGGCGACCTTGCCGGCCACCGGAATCTTCTCCGCCTCGTCCATCAGGTTCAGCAGCATGAACACCTCGTCGCCCAACTTGTAGCTCTTGTTGGTCGGGATGAACAGGCCACCGTTCCTGATGAACGGCATGTAGGCGGCGTAAAGCACCGATTTGTCCTTGATGGTCAGGGACAGGATGCCGTTGCGCGGCCCCGGGCTGATGGCTTCATTCATGTTGACCTCCACTGCTGATGTTCAGAGTCTAGGTACACATTCTTATCTTTGACCAGGCAATCCCGCCCATTGCACCAACAACGCTTCCAGCAGCAGTGCCGGGTTGAGGTTGGCCTTGCTCAGGACTTTCTGCCGCTGGGCGAGAATCCAGTCCTGAATATCGAGGACTTTGCCCTGGGCGCTTTTCTGCGCCAGGTACTGCACGACTTTGCGCATGTCGGTCAGACCGAGGCCGGCTTCATCCTGGGTCAGTTGATAGCGCAGGATCAGGCTCGACCAGTCGCAGAACCAGTCGAACAGGCGCAGCATCGGAATGTTTTTCCACTCTTCGGCCAATTGCGTCGGCGACTGCTGTTGCTTGAGCAGCTTCTTCACCCCTTCGACCACCTGCGCCCGCTGTTCGCGCACGCCCTGGGACTGCAGGCTGACCGCCGCCAGCGGCGAGCCGGCGGCCAGCGTCAGCAATTCGACGCGCTCCTCTTCAGAGCACTCCGGCAACGCCTGCGCCAACCATTGCAGGCTCATGGCCTCACCGGGCAGCGGACACGCCTGCTGCACACAGCGGCTCTTGATCGTCGGCAGCAAACGGCTCGGCTGGTGGCTGACCAGCAACAGCACAGTATCGCCGGAAGGCTCCTCAAGGCTCTTGAGCAGTGCGTTGGCGGCGTTGATGTTCATCGACTCCACCGGTTCGATCAGCACCACTTTGCGCCCGCCCAGTTGCGCAGTCTGCACCACGAAACTGACCAGATCGCGCACCTGATCGACCTTGATCGCCTTGTCGGCCTCCTCCGGCTCGAGGATGTAATTGTCCGGATGGCTGCCAGCCTTGAGCAACAGACAGGACTTGCACTCGCCGCACGCCTCGGGCGTCGGACGCTGACAGAGCAGGCTGGCCATCAGGCGCTCGGCCAGCGCGCGTTTGCCGATCCCGGCCGGGCCGTGCAGCAGATACGCGTGGGCGTGCTGACTACGTCCGGCCAGTTGCTGCCAGAGGCTGTCCTGCCATGGATAGGCCTCAGCCACGAATCAGCTCCAGCAAGTTCGGAATCAAGGTATCCAGCGATTGCTGAACCTTGACCAATGGCTGACCGGCATCGATGCGCACATAGCGCGCCGGGTCGGCTTCGGCGCGTTCGAGAAACGCATTGCGTACCGCTTCGAAAAACGCTCGACCTTCCAGCTCAAAACGATCCAGACGGCCACGGGCGCTGGCGCGGGCCAGGCCGATTTCCACCGGCAGATCAAAAATCAGCGTCAGATCCGGACGCAGGTCGCCCTGGACGAAAGTCTCCAGCGCGGCGATGCGTTCCAGCGACAAACCGCGACCGCCACCCTGATAAGCGTATGTCGAATCAGTGAAACGATCGCACAGCACCACCGCGCCGCGAGCCAGCGCCGGGCGGATCACTTCGGCCAGATGCTGGGCGCGCGCGGCGAACACCAGCAACAGCTCGGTGTCGGGGTTCATGACCTCGTCGGCCGGGGCCAGCAGCACATCGCGGATCCGCTCGGCGAGTGGCGTACCGCCGGGTTCGCGGGTCAGCAGCACTTCGATACCTTCGGCGCGCAGGCGCTCGGCGAGGTATTCGCGGTTGGTGCTCTTGCCGGCGCCTTCCGGGCCTTCCAGGGTAATAAACAAGCCAGTCACAGGCAGTCCTTAATCAAAGTCATTGCGCGTTTTGCGGAACGGCGGCATCCGGTGTCGGTGTGGGTTCCTGAGGAGGAACCTCCGGCAGCGCCTGCGGTGCAGTATCGGGCGAAGCCGCAGGAGTCGCTTCGGCGGCTGGCGCGGCAGCCGGTGTCCCCGCCGGTGCCGGGCTGGAGCGGTAATCGGCGCGGCGCTTGAGCTGGAATTCACGCACCGCGCTGTTGTGCGCGTCCAGGTCATCGGAGAACACATGGCTGCCATCGCCACGGGCGACAAAGTACAGGCTGTTGCCTTGCACCGGGTTCAGCGCAGCATGAATCGCTTCGCGGCCGACCATCGCGATCGGCGTCGGCGGCAGCCCCGGAATCACATAGGTGTTGTAGGGCGTCGGCTCTTTGAGATGCGCGCGCGTCAGCTTGCCGGTGTAGCGGTCGCCCAGACCATAGATCACGGTCGGATCGGTCTGCAACTGCATGCCCAGCGCCATGCGGCGCACGAACACGCCGGCAATCTGCCCACGCTCCTGCGGCACACCGGTCTCCTTCTCGACCAGCGAGGCCATGATCAGCGCCTGGTAGGGCTCGCTGTACGGAGCGTCGGCCGAGCGATTTTCCCACTCTTTGGCCAATACCTCGTCGAGTCGATCAAAGGCCTTCTTCAGCAATTCGACGTCGGAGACCCCGCGCACGAAGCGGTAGGTGTCCGGGAAGAAACGACCTTCGGGGAACAGACCGCGATGGCCGATTTTCTCCATCACTTCGCTGTCGCTCAAGCCCTTGAGGGTCTGCTCGATCTTTTCATCTTTTGCCAGCGCGGCGCGTACCTGATGGAAGTTCCAGCCCTCGACCAGCGTCAGGCTGTATTGCACCACTTCACCACGCTTCCACAAGTCGATCAGACCGTTGACGGTCATGCCCGGCTGCATACGGTATTCGCCGCTATGGATCGGCGTACCGGTCAGGTTGAAGCGCCAATAGATGCGTAACCAGAAGGCGTCCTTGATGACGCCATCGGTTTCGAGTTCAAGAAAGGTACGGGTCGGCGTCGAGCCTTTTGGCACATCCAGCAGTTCTTCCTGCGTGATGTTCAGCGGCTGTTCCAGCGCGGAATGAATTTTCCAGGCGCTGGCGCCCAGCAAAAGCCCTGCGAGAACCAGTCCGGTTTCCAGCAGCAGCAAGAGTTTACGTCTCACGAATCAGGCATCCAGTAGGGCGCGGGAAATGGTTTGCAGTTTACGGGTGAGTTTGCCAACCGGCCAGCTCAGTGCAGCGTAGGCGCGTACCGGCCAGACGCCATACACACTGTTGCAGACGAAGACTTCATCAGCCCATTGCAGCTGTTCGAGGCTGATGTCGGTGATTTGCGTGTGAATCCCCAGGGACTCGGCCTGAAACAAAATTTCCGCACGCATTACGCCGGCCACGCCACAGCGCTTCAGATCCGGGGTGATCAGTGCGCCGTCGCGCACCAGAAACAGGTTGCTGTACACGCCTTCGATGACGCGCCCGGCCTGATCGAGCATCAAGCCTTCGGCGTGTTCGCTGTCGCGCCATTCGGCACGGGCGAGCACTTGCTCCAGACGATTCAGATGTTTGAGACCAGCCAGCAAGGGCTGGTTAGCCAACCGCGTGACGCAGGGAAACAGGCGCACGCCTTGCTCGCCATGCACAGCAGGATAAGCAGCGGGCGGGTTGTCTTGCAGAATGCGTCGGCCCTGCGCCGCAGGATCGGGCGCATAGCCGCGCAAGCCGTCACCTCGGGTGAGGATCAGCTTGAGGACGCCCTCGCCCATCGCCACGGCATAGGCCAGCAGCTCGGTGCGAACCAGCTCGATATCCGCCGCGATGGCCAGACGCGAGCAACCCTCGGCCAAACGCGTCAGGTGACGATCCAGCAATACTGGCTGGCCGCCGTGCACAGCGATGGTCTCGAACAGACCATCGCCGTAAGCCAGGCCGCGATCTTTCAGCGACAGAGCGTCAGCCGGCTGACCGTCGACCCAGCTGTCCATCAGCCTGCGAACCGGCGGAACGCCAACGTGCCGTTGGTGCCGCCAAACCCGAAGGAGTTGGAGAGTACGACGTCGATGTCCATGTTGCGCGCAGTATGCGGCACGAAATCGAGATCGCAGCCTTCATCCGGCTCGTCGAGGTTGATGGTCGGCGGTGCCACCTGGCTATTGATCGCCAGCACGCTGAAGATCGCCTCGACCGCGCCCGCCGCACCCAACAGGTGACCGGTCATGGACTTGGTGGAGCTGACCGCCAGGTTGTAGGCGTGATCACCGAACACGGTCTTGATCGCGTTGGCTTCGGCAAGGTCGCCGGCCGGGGTCGAGGTACCGTGGGCGTTGATGTACTGCACCTGGTCGATGTTGATCTTCGCATCGCGCAGGGCATTGGTGATGCAGCGAGCCGCACCGGCACCGTCCGCAGGTGGCGAGGTCATGTGGAACGCATCACCGCTGGTACCGAAGCCGATCAGCTCGGCGTAGATCGTGGCGCCACGGGCCTTGGCGTGCTCGAGTTCTTCGAGCACCAGAGCACCGGCACCGTCAGACAGCACGAAGCCATCACGGCCCTTGTCCCACGGACGACTGGCGCGGGTCGGCTCGTCGTTGCGGGTCGACAGTGCACGGGACGCGCCGAAGCCGCCCATGCCCAGACCGCACGCGGCCATCTCGGCACCGCCAGCGATCATCACGTCGGCCTCGTCGTACATGATGTTGCGCGCGGCCATGCCAATGCAGTGCGTACCGGTGGTACAGGCAGTGGAAATGGCGTAGTTCGGCCCCTGTGCACCCAGGTGGATGGACAGAAAGCCGGAAATCATATTGATGATCGAGCCTGGCACGAAGAATGGCGAGATTCGACGCGGGCCCGTCTCATGCAGGGTACGGCTGGTTTCTTCGATGTTGGTCAGACCGCCGATGCCCGAACCCATGGCTACGCCAATGCGCTCACGGTTGGCGTCGGTGACTTCCAGACCGGCGTTGCGAACAGCCTGAAAACCCGCGGCCAGACCGTACTGAATGAACAGGTCGAGCTTGCGTGCTTCCTTGACCGACAGGTATTCCTCGACATTGAAGCCCTTTACCGAGCCGCCAAAACGGGTGGAATAGGCAGAAAGGTCGGTGTGTTCGATCAGACCAATGCCACTGCGGCCAGCCAGAATGCCCTGCCAACTGCTCGGCACATCCGTGCCCAGTGGCGACAACATACCCATACCGGTGACTACGACGCGTCTACGCGACACAGCACTCTCCTTTTTCAAATGACGACTTTGCATCAGGCCTAAAGAAAAAACCGCACGCCATGATGGCAGTGCGGTTTTTCCATGACAGCAGACAACGATTACAAACTATTACGCCTGGTGGCTAGTAACGTAGTCGATTGCAGCTTGTACAGTAGTGATCTTTTCAGCTTCTTCATCAGGGATTTCGGTCTCGAATTCCTCTTCCAGAGCCATCACCAGCTCAACGGTGTCAAGGGAGTCGGCACCCAGGTCTTCAACGAAGGAAGCAGTGTTGACCACTTCTTCCTGTTTAACACCCAGTTGCTCGGCAACGATTTTCTTGACGCGCTCTTCGATGGTGCTCATACCTTGTTTTCACTCCTAATGGACAAATTCAGGCAGCTGGCCAGTGGGTAAGTGTATAGAAAGGCTTTTCAGCTTTTCAACTGAAAGCTTCACTCCTCAAACCCTGCGGCCCTCTGCCTATAAATAGATTGCAGCTTTATAACGGATTTTAGACAGCTCGTATGACATTTTTTTGAAGCAATCCGTCACATTTTACTTACATGTACATCCCACCGTTCACCGGGATTGTAGCCCCAGTGACGTATGCCGCACCGTCGGATGCAAGAAAAGCGACCACCGAAGCGATCTCTTGAGCTTGCCCCAGACGACCCAGCGGAATCTGCGTCTGCAAGGCTTCACGCTGTGCTTCCGGCAGTTCGCGAGTCATATCAGTGTCGATGAACCCTGGGGTTACCGAGTTGACCGTAATCGAACGCGAACCGACTTCACGCGCCATCGCACGGCTGAAACCTTCCAGACCGGCCTTGGCGGCTGCATAGTTTACTTGGCCTGCGTTGCCCATGGCACCCACCACCGAGCCAATACTGATAATTCGGCCCCAGCGCGCCTTGGTCATACCGCGCAAAACGCCCTTGGACAAGCGATACAGACTGTTCAGGTTGGTATCGATCACGTCGTACCACTCATCGTCTTTCATGCGCATCATCAGGTTATCGCGGGTGATGCCGGCATTATTGACCAGAATCGCCGGCGCACCGAACTGCTCCTGAATGCTCGCCAGAACCTTGCTGACAGATTCATCGCTGGTGACGTTGAGTTCCAGGCCAGTGCCCTGGATGCCGTGTTCTTTCAGGGTGGCAGCAATCGCCTCGGCGCCTTTGGCGGAAGTCGCAGTGCCGATGACGACGGCGCCCTGACGACCCAGTTCCAGTGCGATAGCCTGGCCGATACCGCGGCTTGCACCGGTGACCAGTGCAACTTTACCTTGCAGACTCATGCAAGTTTCTCCTGATTCAGGCCAGCGCTGCACGGGCGGCAGCGAAAGCGTCTGGGGTATTGAGGTTGGAAGTCGAAACGCCTTCGGCGCAACGTTTGTTCAGACCGGCGAGCACCTTGCCCGGGCCGCACTCGACCAGACTGGTGGCGCCTTTGGCAGCCAGGGTCTGGACCGATTCAACCCAGCGTACTGGCTTGTACAGTTGTTCGAGCAGATCACGCTTGAGGGTCTCCAGATCGGCCGGCACTTGCGCACTGACGTTCTGGACCACCGGGATCTGCGGAGCCTGCCAGTCGATGGCGGCAATGGATTCGGCAAAGCGCTCGGCCGCCGGACGCATCAGCTCGCAGTGCGAAGGCACGCTCACCGGCAACGGCATGGCCCGCTTGGCGCCACGGGCCTTGCAGCCCTCGATGGCGCGCTCAACGGCCGCCTTGGCACCGGCAATCACTACCTGGCCCGGCGAGTTGAAGTTGACCGCGCTGACCACTTCGCCTTGCGCCGCTTCGGCACAGGCTGCCAGCACGTCGGCATCTTCCAGACCGAGGATGGCAGCCATGCCGCCCTGCCCGGCCGGAACGGCTTCCTGCATCAACTGACCGCGACGCTCAACGAGTTTCACCGCGTCAGCCAGGCTCAGGCTGCCGGCGGCAACCAGCGCGCTGTATTCGCCCAGGCTGTGACCGGCAACAAATGCCGGACGCGCACCGCCTTGAGCCAGCCACAGGCGCCACAGGGCGATCGAAGCAGTCAGAATGGCCGGTTGGGTTTTGTCGGTTTGATTGAGCAGCTCTTCCGGACCCTGCTGGGTCAGCGCCCACAGGTCATAGCCCAGAGCATCGGATGCTTCTTTGAAGGTTTCGAGGATCAGCGGATGTTCCGCGCCCAGCTCGGCCAGCATGCCGAGGGACTGCGAACCCTGTCCTGGAAAGACGAATGCGAGGGAAGCAGACATGTAACAAGCCCCTAATGATCTTGTCGTCGGAAAATGACGCCCCACTGAGGGACGCAAGAAACTGACAGTTGGATGGCCCTTTGAACCGGGCGGTCACATTTAAGCATTGTCCGACGAAATCGCCTAAGACAACAAATCCTCCAGACGACCATGGAGACGTTCGGGCAGATTCTCCTGAATCTCGATCAGTGCACGCTGAATCGCACTCTGAAACCCCTGAACCCCGGCCGAACCATGACTTTTCACCACAATGCCCTGCAAGCCGAGAAAGCTTGCGCCGTTATGTCGCGCCGGCGCCAGATCCGCCTGCAAGCGCTTCATCAATGGCAGGGCCAAAGCACCTACCACGCGGGAAGCGAAGTTTTTCTTGAACAAGGCCTCGATGCGCGCAGCGATCATCGTCGCCAGGCCCTCGCTGGACTTGAGCAGGATATTGCCGACAAACCCGTCACAGACCACCACATCTGCTTCGCCGCGATAAAGACCATCGCCCTCGACAAAACCGATGTAGTTGATGCCGCGCGCAGCCTGCAGCAAAGTCGCGGCCAGCTTGACCTGCTGATTGCCCTTGATGTCTTCGGTGCCGATATTCAGTAATGCGACACGCGGTCGGGCGATGCCCAGCGTCTGCGCCGCCACCGAGCCCATCACCGCGAACTGCAACAGATGCTCGGCGCTGCAATCGACGTTGGCGCCCAGATCGAGCAACTGGCAATAGCCCTTCTGCGTCGGAATCGCCGCCACCATCGCCGGCCGATCAATCCCCGGCAAGGTCTTGAGCACGAAACGCGACAGCGCCATCAACGCACCGGTATTACCGGCGCTGACACAGGCCTGAGCCTTGCCGTCACGCACCAGCTCCAGGGCGACACGCATCGACGAATCCGGCTTGCCACGCAAGGCCTGAGTCGGCTTTTCGTCCATGGTGATGACTTCAGACGCCGGAACAATCGTCAGGCGCGCGCGATCGGCAGCCGACTGGCCCTGGATCAGTTCTTCAAGAAGGGAGGATTGACCGACGAGGGTCAGGTGCAGCGAGGGCGTAGCAGAAAGGCAAGCAAGGCTGGCCTGAACAATGCTGCGGGGACCGAAGTCCCCGCCCATTGCGTCAATCGCGATGACTTGAGCGGACAAGTGATTACTCGTCAGCGCCCTTGTCGATCACTTTACGGCCACGGTATACGCCTTCTGGCGATACGTGGTGACGCAGGTGAACTTCACCAGTGGTTTTTTCTACAGACAGGGTGCTAGCCTCGAGAGCGTCGTGCGAACGGCGCATGTCACGGGCGGAGCGGGATTTTTTGTTCTGCTGAACAGCCATAATTGATTAACTCCTAAACGTTTGGGTCACGCTTTAACTGCGCCAATACACTGAACGGGTTGGACCGCGTTACCTCGTCCTCGCTCGGTTCGGGTTCATCTGCTCCCGCCGGCTGCTGGCATTCTTCCGGATGATGAGCAGGCACAATGGGCAAGGCGAGCAGAAGCTCCTCCTCGATCAGTGACTGCAGATCCAATGGATCTTCGCCCAGTTCCAGCACGTCATAACCTTTCGGTAACGACTGGGTATTCGCACCCTCCTTCACTACAGCGTAACTGCATTCGCTGTGGATCGGCAGGGTGACCAGCTCAAGACAACGCTGGCAGACCATTTTGACTTCGGTGTCGATAAAGCTGTGGATCACCACAGATTTACGTTCATCTCGTTCAAAAACGAATTTGGCCTGCACCTTACCGACATCGTCGGAAAGCGGGTCGCAGAGTCTCTTCAAATCGGCCAGCAGCAGTTCACCTTGAAGGGTGGTGCCACGGTCAGCCAATTTGCGCGGGTCAACGTGAGGTGGAATCGGGTCATTCAACATAGGCGCAGCATTATAGGGATGCACCCACCCATGTCAAAGGAAATTGTGCCCTGTCCGTCACTTGCGTGCCTCCGCTAGAATTCGCACCTGCCTCAGGAGACGCCAATGCTGCCTTTATTACTCGCCTCAAGCTCGACTTATCGCCGGGAATTGCTCGCCCGCCTGCACCTGCCGTTCGTCTGCAGCTCGCCAGATATCGACGAAAGCCACCAGAACGGCGAATCCGCCATCGAACTGGTCAAGCGCCTCGCCGAACAGAAAGCCCGGGCACTGGCTGCCAGCCACCCTGCCCACCTGATTATCGGTTCGGACCAGGTTGCCGTGCTCGGCGAGCGGATCATCGGCAAGCCACACACCTTCGACAAGGCTCGCGAGCAACTGCTGGCGGCCAGCGGCGCCAGTGTGACCTTCCTCACCGGCCTGGCCCTGCTCAACAGCCAGACCGGCCTCTGCCAGGTCGACTGCGTGCCATTTACCGTACACATGCGCCAACTCGACGAAGCGCGCATCGAACGCTACCTGCGCCTCGAGCAGCCCTACGACTGCGCCGGCAGCTTCAAGGCCGAAGGCCTGGGTGTGAGCCTGTTTCAATCCACCGAAGGGCCTGACGCCACCAGCCTGATCGGCCTGCCACTCATCCGCCTGATTGACATGCTACTGGCCGAGGGCGTGCAAATTCCGTGACGCACAAAAAACCGGCCATCAAGGCCGGTTTGTTTATCAGACGAACTGTCAGCGCAACGAAGGCCCGTGGAAACCCATCCACATCGCCAACTGCTCAGCCACGCTGGCACCGAGCTTTTTCGAGAAGCGATCGAACGGCGATTCCTGCACGGTGAAATCCACCAACTCCTTCTCGCCAATCACATCCCGCGCCACCGAACTGGTATTGCCCAGACCATCGATCAAACCCAGCGGCAGAGCCTGCTCACCTGACCAGACAAGACCGGAAAACAATTCCGGATGCTCTTTGTCCTTCAAACGCTCGCCACGCCCCTGCTTGACGCTATTGATGAACTGGTTGTGCGTGGTATCCAGCACCGTCTGCCAGAACGCCGTTTCATCCGGCTTCTGCGGCTGGAACGGGTCGAGGAACGACTTGTGCTCGCCAGACGTGTAAGTGCGACGTTCAACGCCGAGCTTGTCCATGGTACCGACGAAACCGTAACCGGCCGCCGTCACACCAATCGAACCGACCAGACTCGCCTTGTCGGCATAGATCTGATCTGCCGCACTGGCGATGTAATAGGCACCGGACGCCCCGAGATCGGAAATCACCGCATAAACCTTGATGTCCGGATGCAGACCGCGCAGACGCTTGATTTCGTCGTACACGTAACCCGACTGCACCGGGCTGCCGCCAGGACTGTTGATCCGCAGGATTACACCTTTGACCTTCTTGTCCTCAAAGGCTGCACGCAGACTGCCGACAATGTTGTCGGCGCTGGCCGGCTCCTTGTCCGCGATCACACCAGTGACGTCGATCAGTGCGGTGTAGTTCGGCCCGCGAGTGGCGCTCTTTTCCATGTCCATCAGCGGCGTGAACGCAATCAGAGCGATAAACAGATAAACAAAAGTCAGCAGTTTGAAGAAAATCCCCCAGCGCCGCGAGCGACGCTGCTCCTGCACACCGGCGAGCAAGGTCTTTTCCAACAGCTTCCAGCTTTTCGCGTCACCGTCGTCGGCACTTGCCTTGGCCGGTGCTTTCCATTCGTCGGTCATCCAGTCCACCCCAGAAAAAACTTATTTGGCCTGCTGCCCCAGCCAGGCATGCAACTCACTAAAATGGTCGATCGACAGGCGCGGCTCGAACTGCTGCAGCGAGTCAATCGACTGCGCGCCGTAGCTGACCGCCACAGAGGCCATGCCTGCATTGCGCGCCATCAGCAGATCAAAGGACGAGTCCCCGACCATCAGCGCCTGCTCGGGATGCACGCCGCAGTGGTCGAGAATCTGCTCCAGCATCAACGGATGCGGCTTGCTCGCCGTCTCGTCGGCGGCGCGGGTGATATCGAAAAAATCTTCCCAGCCATTGGCCTTCAGCACCCGATCCAGTCCGCGACGATTCTTGCCGGTCGCGACCGCCAGATGAAAACCCTGCTCACGAAAGGACGCCATCGACTCGACTACACCCTCGAACAGCGGCGAAGGCACGGCTTCTGCCGCGATGTAGTGATCGGCGTAGTACTCGCGAAACAAGGTCATCTCGGCATCGCTGATCTCCGGGTACAAGGTGCGGATCGCCTCGGGCAAGCCCAGACCGATGATGCCCTTGACGGCAAAATCATCGCGCAACTCGAAACCGGAACGCCCGGACGCAGAATGCATCGCCTCGACAATCCGACCAATGGAATCGGCGAGGGTGCCGTCCCAATCGAAAATCAGCAGCTTGTAATCAGATGGGCGCACTCAATCGCTCCACGGTCTTGGCCCACATTTCATCGACCGGTGCCTGCAACTTGAGCTCACCGCCATCAGGCAGCGGCACGGTCAGCATGTAGGCGTGCAGGAACAGGCGCTTGCCGCCCAGATCACGGATTTCCTTGCTGAAACCGTCATCGCCGTACTTGGTGTCACCGGCAATGCAGTGCCCGGCGTGCAACGTGTGGACGCGGATCTGGTGCGTACGGCCGGTGATCGGCTTGGCTTCGATCAGGGTGGCAAAGTCGCCAAAGCGGCGCAGGACCTTGAACACGGTCACCGACTCCTTGCCCTCCTCCTCGTCGACCTCGACCATGCGCTCGCCGGAGCGCAGATTGCTCTTGCCGAGCGCCGCACGGACTTGCTTGATCGAAGTCGCCCAGTTGCCGCGAACCAGTGCCATGTAGCGCTTGTCGACGCCGTCTCCGCGCAATGCGGCGTGCAAGTGGCGCAACATGCTGCGCTTCTTGGCGATCATCAACAGACCGGAGGTATCACGGTCGAGACGGTGAACCAGCTCCAGTTCCTTGGCATCGGGGCGCAACTGACGAAAGGCTTCGATGACACCGTAATTCAAGCCGCTGCCGCCGTGAACCGCAATGCCGGCGGGCTTGTTGATCACGATCAGGGCTTTGTCTTCGTAGACAATCGAGGCTTCCAGGCGCTGCAACAGACCTTGGGCCAATGGCACCGGCTCGTCGCGCTCAGGCACGCGAACCGGCGGCACGCGCACGATATCGCCGGCCTGCAGCTTGTATTCGGGCTTGATCCGCCCCTTGTTCACACGCACTTCGCCTTTACGCAAAATGCGGTAAATCAAGGTCTTGGGCACGCCTTTGAGCCGGGCAAGGAGGAAATTGTCGATTCGTTGGCCGGCATACTCCGGCGAGACTTCAAGCAGTTGAACGCCTGGAGTCGAAGGGGCAGTAGTTGTCATGTCGCGGATGATAACAATTTTTATGGAATTGAAGCACTTAATCATTGCTGCTATAGTCGCGAACGCCGCCAAAAGCGGCCTGGACAGCGGAACCACGGTCAAAAACCGGCCCTGACCAACGCAATTCACCAGGACGCGAGGCCGTCCTACGGGGCTTTCGCTACGTAACGGTGGAGTTTGCAGTTGTAACAAGCGCAGGTGACATGAGGCCTGAATTACACCGTCGAGCAGAGTTTTCACTCGCCTGACAGGCAAATATTCGAGGCCAGTTCACAAAGTGCAGTCAGCTGCAGATGACCCCGAGCGAAGGCTTCGGAAACATCGCCTGAATTAGCCATGATGCGTGACCTCCCCTTTCGGAGCTCACGGTAAATGCCAACCCGCTGCGGATTCTGCGCGCGGCAGCACCCGAATTATCAGGGATACGTGTAGGGTGGAGATGCACAACCGCCGGACTGTGTAGCAATAGGCTTTATCAAGACGCTTCATCTCGTCCACAGCCGCTGGTTGATTCCTCCTCCTGACTGAGTGCTTAAGTAGCCACAGCAAGCAGGACGCGTACGTCGCGATATCGGCCCAATTGGCCTGACATCGCTGGACACGGGAATGGCCAACCACTCCCGACGCACCTGACACCGACCGTGAGAAGTCGTGTGTGCCGAACGCCGTTTCCGGCAGCCCGGAAACCGACGGTACTACATGAAAAGAATGCTGATTAACGCAACTCAACCCGAAGAGTTGCGTGTTGCACTGGTAGATGGCCAACGCCTCTACGACCTGGACATCGAATCCGGTGCACGCGAGCAGAAAAAGGCCAACATCTACAAAGGCCGTATCACTCGCATCGAACCAAGCCTTGAGGCTGCCTTTGTCGATTTCGGCTCCGAGCGCCACGGCTTCCTGCCCCTCAAAGAAATCTCCCGCGAATACTTCAAGAAAGCCCCTGAAGGCCGCGTCAACATCAAGGACGTCCTGAGCGAAGGCCAGGAAGTCATCGTTCAGGTCGAAAAAGAAGAACGTGGCAACAAGGGCGCCGCCCTGACCACTTTCATCAGCCTGGCCGGTCGTTACCTCGTGCTGATGCCGAACAACCCGCGTGCCGGCGGTATCTCCCGTCGCATCGAAGGCGAAGAGCGCAACGAACTGCGTGAAGCGCTGAACGGTCTGGTTGCTCCAGCCGACATGGGTCTGATCGTGCGCACTGCCGGCCTGGGCCGCAGCAGCGAAGAAATGCAGTGGGACCTCGACTACCTGCTGCAACTGTGGACCGCCATCAAAGAAGCCTCGCTGGATCGCTCCGCGCCGTTCCTGATCTATCAGGAAAGCAACGTGATCATCCGCGCCATCCGCGATTACCTGCGCCAGGACATCGGCGAAGTGCTGATCGACAGCGTTGAAGCCCAGGACGAAGCCCTGACCTTCATCCGCCAGGTGATGCCGCAGTACGCCAGCAAGATCAAGCTGTACGAAGACAGCGTGCCGCTGTTCAACCGTTTCCAGATCGAAAGCCAGATCGAGACCGCTTTCCAGCGCGTCGTCGAACTGCCTTCCGGCGGCTCCATCGTCATCGATCCGACCGAAGCCCTGGTGTCCATCGACATCAACTCGGCGCGCGCCACCAAAGGCAGCGACATCGAAGAAACCGCGCTGCAGACCAACCTTGAAGCCGCCGAAGAAATCGCCCGTCAGTTGCGCCTGCGCGACATCGGCGGCCTGATCGTCATCGACTTCATCGACATGACCCCTGCCAAGAACCAGCGCGCCGTGGAAGAGAAAGTCCGCGAATGCCTGGAAGCCGACCGCGCTCGCGTGCAGATCGGCCGCATCTCGCGCTTCGGCCTGCTGGAAATGTCCCGTCAGCGCCTGCGTCCATCGCTGGGCGAAAGCAGCGGCATCGTCTGCCCGCGTTGCAACGGCACCGGCATCATCCGTGACGTTGAATCGCTGTCGCTGGCAATCCTGCGCCTGATCGAAGAAGAAGCCCTGAAAGACCGCACTGCCGAAGTGCGCGCTCAGGTGCCGATCCCGGTCGCCGCGTTCCTGCTCAACGAAAAACGCAACTCGATCACCAAGATCGAACTGCGCACCCGTGCCCGTATCGTCATTCTGCCGAACGATCACCTCGAAACCCCGCACTTCGAAGTTCAGCGTCTGCGTGACGACAGCCCGGAAGCTGCGACCAACCAGTCCAGCTACGAAATCGCTGCTGCCGCTGCCGAAGTCGAAGAAGTCCAGCCAGCCGCTGCGACCCGTACCCTGGTTCGCCAGGAAGCCGCGGTCAAGACTGCTCCGGCCCGCGCCAACGCTCCGGTGCCGACCGAAGTCGCCGCGCCTGCCGCCGCTGCACCTGCCCCGGTTGCCGCGCCAGAGCCAAGTCTGTTCAAAGGCCTGGTGAAATCGCTGGTCAGCCTGTTCGCGACCAAAGAAGAGCCAGCCGCTCCGGTCGTCGTTGAAAAACCGGCCACCGAGCGTCCGGCCCGCAACGAAGAGCGTCGCAACGGTCGTCAGCAGAGCCGCAACCGTAACGGTCGCCGCGATGAAGAGCGCAAGCCGCGCGAAGAACGTGCACCGCGTGAAGAGCGCGCACCACGTGAGCCGCGTGAAGAGCGTCAGCCTCGTGAAGCCCGTGAGCCGCGTGAAACCCGCACCGAAGCGCCAGCCGCTCGCGAAGAACGCGCACCACGCGCTCCGCGTGAAGAACGTGCACCACGTGCGCCACGTGAAGACCGCAAGCCACGTGGCGAGCGTGAAGAGCGTGTCCGTGAACTGCGCGAGCCACTGGACGCCGCTCCGGCCGCACCCGTAGCTGCTGCCGCTGCCGCTGTTGTCGCAGAAGAGCGTCCAGCCCGTCAGCCACGCGAAGAACGCGCCCCACGCCCACCGCGTGAAGAGCGTCAACCACGTGCCGAACAGACTGCTGCGGTAGCCGAAGAAGAAGTCATCACCGGCGAAGAGCAACTGTCGGAAGATGGTCAGGACAACGCCGAAGGCGATCGTCCACGTCGTCGCTCCCGTGGTCAGCGTCGTCGCAGCAACCGTCGCGAGCGTCAGCGTGATGCCAACGGCAACGTGATCGAAGGTTCGGAAGAGTCCGAGTCCGGCGAAAACGCTGAAACAGCACCAAGCGCTGCCGATCTGGCTGCCGGCCTGGCCGTGACCGCCGCTGTTGCCAGCAGCGTGATCAGCGCTCCAGCCGAAGCACAGGCACACGAGCAAGCTGAACGCGCCACCGCCGCCACTCTGGAAACTGCTCCAGTGGAAGCGCCGGTCGTTGAAGCCACCACCCCAGTGGAAGTGGTTGCTGCTCCGGAAGTCGAAGTGGCACCGGTTCGCGAAGCTCAGCCTCAGGCTGAAGTCGCTGCCGAGCCTGCTCCGGTTGTCGAGGCGCCAGTTGTGGTCGCAGAGCCGGTTGCTGAAACCGTCGCTGAAACCGTGACCGAAACCGTGCGTGAAGTTCGCGAAGAACAGACCGCCTTCAACTGGGTTGCCGAGCCTGCCGTCGCTGAAACGCCAGCGCCAGTAGCAGAAGCCCCGGTGGTTGAAGAAGCCAAGGCCGCCGCGCCAGTGGTTGAAGTGGCCGAACCTGCTCCAGCGCCAGTGGTTGAAGCACCGGTCGTCGAAGCGCCTGTGGTTGCTGAAGCCCCTGCTCCAGTGGTTGAAGCCGCTCCGGTCAGCGCCCTGACGCCAAACGGCCGTGCGCCAAACGACCCACGTGAAGTGCGTCGCCGCAAGCGTGAAGCCGAGCGTCTGCAGAAGGAAGCCGAACTGGCTGCCGCTGCTGCTCCAGCTGCTGAAGTCGTAGAGGTTGCTGCTTCCGTGACTGAAGAAGCGGTGGTTGAGTCTGTGATCGCCGAAGCACCACGCTCCGTTCAGGACGCGGCCGAGCATCACCAAGAGGCCCAGGAAAAAGAACACGAGCCTAAACCGCTCGTCTGATTCCGAAAGCCAATAAAAAGCCCCGCCTGAGCAATCAGGCGGGGCTTTTTTATCTCATCCAATTCAAGCATCACCCCGACCCCTTGTAGGAGTGAGCCTGCTCGCGATAGCGGTGTATCAGCCTCCACAAATGACACTGACCCACCGCTATCGCGAGCAGGCTCACTCCTACAGAGGATTTATGCAGGGCTCAGGATTGAGTGAACACCAACGCCTCAGGCACATCGATATCCCACAACACCCCGGGATCATCCACCACCACTTCAACCACCCGCCCCTGCTTGAACAACGGTCTGGCCCCGCGATCGCCACTCAACGCCTGCAACGCCGGCCCAAAAGAACGCCCAAACCCCACCGGATGCCCAAACTCGCCCTCCTGCACCGGCACACTCACCGCATCCTCGGCAATCGCCGCCACCACCCGCTCAATACTCGACGGCAAAATAAACGGCATATCCCCCAGCACAATCAACCAGCCATCCGCCTCCGGACAAGCCGCAACGCCCGCCGCAATGCTGTCACCCATCCCGCTCGAATCAATCGAGACCACCTCACAGCCATAGGCCTGCGCCATGCGCATCGCCTGCGGCCGCGCTTCGGTGGTGACCAGCACCCGCTTGTCGAGACCGGCCGGCAGATTCAGCAATACCTGCTCGATCACCGAACGCACCGCACCATCACGCCCGGTGCAATCGGCCAGCAGCTTGTCCTTGTCGTCACCCGCAACCTGACGAAAGCGACTGCCCTCGCCCGCCGCCAGCACAATCACTGCGATGGATCGACTCATGACGCCTCCACAACTTACTTCTGTTTCAACTCGACGCCGTTCTTGATCGCGACGATCTCCGCCAACAACGACAGGGCAATTTCCGCCGGTGAATGGCTGCCGATGTGCAAACCGATCGGCCCGTGCAAACGGTTGATCGCCTCGGGTGACAAGCCCAGCTGAGCCAGATTGTCCCGGCGCTTCTGACTGTTGACCCGCGATCCGAGAGCACCGACATAAAACGCGGGTGAATCGAGTGCGGTGAGCAGCGCCATATCGTCCAGGCGCGGATCGTGGGTCAGCGCAACGATGGCCGTGCGTTCGTCCGTCTGAATGCTCAACACCGCGTCATCCGGCATGCCCGGGACAAAGCGACCGTGGTGCTCTTCCCAACCGTAGACGAACTCGGTACGCGGATCGCAGATCAGCACCTCGAAATCCAGCAGCCGCGCCATGTCCGCCACGTAACGCGACAGCTGTCCGGCGCCGATCAACAACAGACGCCAGCGTGGACCATAAATGGCGCGCAGGGTCTTGCCGTCGAATTCGAGCACATCGGATTTGCTCGCCGCCGACAGCACAACCTCACCGGTTTCGATGTTCAGCTGACGGGCGACAATCTCATGGTTTTCACAACGCGCCAGCAACTCCGCGACCCACGCCGGATCACCGACCCGCTCCTCGGTCAGACGCAGCGTGCCGCCACAGGGCAAGCCGAAACGCGCCGCCTCCTCGCGAGTGACGCCATAGGTAATCAGTTGTACCGGCGGGCCGTCGCTGGCAATGCGCCCGTCGTGCAGGCGGGCGATCAGGTCATCCTCGACACAACCGCCCGACACCGAGCCGATCACCACGCCGTCCTCGCGCAACGCGAGCATCGCGCCGGGTGCCCGGGGCGCGGTGCCCCAGGTCTGCACCACGCTGAACAGCACCACTCGCTGCCCGGCGCGGCGCCACTCGAGCACGCTGCGCAGGACGTTGAGGTCGACGCTGTCCATTACGCGTGCGCCTTCTGCCAGCCCTGCAACTGATAACGCACCGGCAAGTTGCGGATGCGCTGACCAGTGGCGGCGAAGATCGCGTTGCACAGCGCCGGCGCAATCGGCGGCACGCCCGGCTCACCGACACCACCCAGCGGCACGTCGCCCGGCGGCGTCACCAGATGCACGGCAACTTCCTTCGGCGCCAGCGACATGCGCGCCACTTCGTACATATGGAAGTTGTCCTGTTGGACCTTGCCGTCCTTGAAGCTGATTTCACCCAGCACCGCGTTACCCAGGCCCATCACACAGGCGCCTTCGAACTGCGAGCGAATGCGTTCAGGATTGATCTGCGGCCCACAATCGACGGCGATGTCAGCCTTGTGCACGATCAGCGTGCCGTCGTCCTTGACCTCGACTTCGATCACCGCCGCCACATAGGTGACGAAGCTGTAATGCACCGCCAGGCCGAGGCCGCGTCCTTTCGGCAATTGGCGCCCCCAGCCGGCAGCCTTGGCGGCGGTCTCCAGTACCGTGCGCATGCGTCCGGTGTCGATCGGATAGCGCTCGGGTGATTCGCCGTAGTTCCACTCCTCGCTCAGGGTACGCGGGTCGATCTGCCGATCCGGGCCGAGCAACCTGATCTGGTATTTCAGCGGATCAACACCGGCCTTGTGCGCCAGTTCATCGACAAAACTCTGGATCGCAAAACCGTGGGGAATGTTCGACACCGAGCGATACCAGCCGACCCGGGTGTGCACCGTGGCTTCGGGGTTTTCCAGACGCACGTTGGGAATCGCGTAGGCCATGTTGGTAAAGCCCATGCCCAGTTCGAACGCCGCCTCATGGTTCATGCCCGGAGCGAACAGCGCCGTAATACTCGGCGCCACCGTGCGATGCAGCCAGCCGGAGGGCATGCCGTCCTTGCCAACGGCGGCCTTCAGGTACTCGGCGGACACCGTGTGGAAATACGAGTTGTGGATGTCATCCTCGCGCGTCCATTGCACCCGCACCGCTTTGCCGGGGAACTCTTTGGCGAGGATCGCCGCTTCGACGACGAAATCCGGCTTGGATTTACGGCCGAAACCGCCACCGAGCAGCGTGACATTAAAGGTGACATTGTCGAACGGCAGCCCGAGGCGCTCGGCGATGCGCTCGCGAGTTACCTGCGGCGCCTGACTCGGCGCCCACGCCTCACACACGCCGTTGTTGTAGCGGGCGATGGCAACCATCGGCTCCATCGGTGCCTGCGCCAGATGCGGCAGATAGTAGGACGCTTCGAGACTGCTCGCTGCGCCGCTCAGGGCTTTGTCGATATCGCCGGTGTTGCGCACCACTTTGCCGGGTTTGCGCGACGCCGCTTCCAGTTCCTTGCGATAAGCGATCGAGTCATAACTGGCATTAGGGCCGTCGTCCCACTCGATTTTCAGCGCCTCACGACCCTTGATCGCTGCCCAGGTATTGCTGGCAATCACCGCTACACCGCCCAGTGGCTGGAATTCCGAAGGCAGTGGGCGGCTTTCGATCTGCATGACCTTCAGCACGCCAGGGACTTTCAGCGCTGCGCTGTCATCCAGCGACTTGACCTTGCCGCCATACACCGCCGGACGCGCGATGGTCGCGTAGAGCATGCCGTCGAAATGCACGTCGGCGCCGTACACCGCGCGCCCGTTGACGATGTCGGCACCGTCGATGGCTTTGGTGCCTTCCTTGCCGATGTAGCGAAACTCTGACGGCTGCTTGAGGCGCAGGCTGTCACGGGCCGGCACCGCCAGCGCACTGGCTGCAGCGGCAAGTTCGCCGTAACCCAGCTCGCGACCGGACGGTTTATGCAAGACTTTGTGCAACTGCGCCTGGCACTCGCCCACCGGCACCTGCCACTGCGCGGCGGCGGCTTGTTCGAGCATGGTCCGGGCCGCCGCGCCGCAACGACGCATCGGCTCATACCAGTGACGCATGCTGCGTGAACCGTCAGTGTCCTGGTTGCCGAAACGTACTTCGTCACCCGGCGCTTGCTGGACTTTGACTTTGGCCCAATCGGCGTCCAGTTCATCAGCGACCACCATGCTCAGACTGGTGCGCACGCCCTGGCCCATTTCCGAGCGGTTGCAGACCACGGTGACCGTGCCATCCGCGGCAATGCTGACGTAGACCTTGGGATCGTCGATCCAGCCATTGGGCATGCCGTCGGCACCGAACTTCTTCGGTTTGTCTTCAGCCAACGCATCCTGCCAGCCCCAGCTCGCGGCCAGCACCAATGCGCCCGTGGCGCCGACGCCTTTGAGAAAACCGCGACGGCTGAGATTGCTCAGGGCGAAATCATTCGGCAAGCGGCTCATGCCTTGGCCTCCTTCAAGTGAGTGGAGGCCTGGCGGATCGCGGTCTTGATCCGGTTGTAAGTGCCGCAACGGCAAATGTTGCCGACCATTGCCTCTTCGATCTGCTCGTCGCTCGGGTTCGGATTGGTTTTGAGCAACGCGGTGGCGGACATGATCTGCCCACCCTGACAAAAACCACATTGCGCCACGGCGCTGTCGAGCCAGGCTTGCTGCACCACCTGCCCCACCGGATCGGCGTGCAGGTTGTCGATGGTGGTGACGTTCTGCCCGATCACCGAACCGATCGGCGTGATACAACTGCGCGCCGGCAAGCCATCGATGTGAATGGTACAGGCGCCGCACAGGCCCATGCCGCAGCCGAATTTGGTGCCGTTGTATCCGGCGACGTCACGGATTGCCCAGAGCAGCGGCATGTCTTCGGTGACGTCCAGTGGGTGATCCTGGCCATTGAGTTTCAGGGTAATCATGGGCACGCCCGCATATTCTTGGTGGTTATGGGGTCGAGCAGAACTGGCGGTGGTTCACGCAGATCGACTCAGGCTAATCGGCCGATACACATCAGTGAAGCTGAATACTGATCCTGTGGCGAGGGAGCTTGCTCCCGCTGGATTGCGGAGCAGGCCCTTCTTGAAAGCGTGGCCGCTACGCGCCCCAGCGGGAGCAAGCTCCCTCGCCACAGGGTCATCGCTGACTGATATGTGGTTGGCACAGGCTCTCTTGTGCCGACGCGAACGTCTGCACCGGGCCTTTGGTGGAGCAAATGACGGTTATCGTTAGCTGGCTAAGTTAACCCACCGTTAACAAAAAAGCCCTGCACTTTTTGCTCAGTGCAGGGCTTTGGATGGCTTCTGGAAAGCGTAGCCTCAATAACGGTTCGGCTCCATTTCCAGCTCGACATTGAAACGTTCGGCAATATCTTTCTGGATGCGTTGCGCCAGATCGAGCAATTGCAGGCCGGTCGCGGAGCCGTAGTTGACCAGCACCAGCGCCTGCAATTTATGCACGCCAGCATCGGCCTCACGGAAACCCTTCCAGCCAGCGCGCTCGATCAACCAGCCGGCGGCCAGCTTCATTTGCCCGTCCGCTTGCGCATAGGCCACCAGATCCGGGTGCTGCGCCTTGATCTGCTCGACCAGCGCCGCCGACACCAGCGGATTCTTGAAGAAACTGCCGGCATTGCCGAGCACGGCCGGATCCGGCAATTTTTCGCTGCGGATACTGCAGATCGCGCGGCTGACGTCGGTGGGCGTCGGTTGCTCGATGCCCTGCTCGGTCAGGCGCTGACGCACCGGGCCGTACTCCAGATGCAGGTGGGCAACTCGATCAAGCTTGAAGCGCACCCGCAGGATCAGCCAACGCCCCGGCTGCTGCTTGAACAGGCTGTCGCGGTAGGCGAAGTTGCATTCTTCCAGGCTGAAGTCGCGCAGCTCGCCGGTCTGGCGATCCAGCGCGGTCAGCCCGGCGAACACATCCTTGATCTCGACGCCGTAGGCACCGATGTTCTGCATCGGCGCCGCGCCAACGGTGCCGGGAATCAGACTGAGGTTTTCCAGACCGGAAAATCCCAGCGCCAAGGTGTGTTGCACAAACGGATGCCACGGTTCGCCGGCTTCAGCCTCGATCACCACGCGGCTGCCGTCATCGCTGATCAGCCGAATGCCACGGCTGGCCATGCGCAGCACCAGCGCCGGGATATCAGCCGTCAGCAGCAGGTTGCTGCCGCCGCCGATCACCAGCAATGGCACGTCATGGGCAGTCGCATAGGCCAAGGCTTCGCGCACGTCGGCATCGCTGTGGGCCTCGGCGAACAACTGCGCACGAACGTCCACACCAAAACTGTTGAACGGTTTCAGCGAAACCTGTGGTTGCACCTGCAAACTCATAACCGACCCTTCACTTCGATCAACAGTTGGTCACAGGCTGCCTCGATCAGATCCAGCACCTGCTCGAAACCCTGATCGCCGTCGTAGTATGGATCCGGCACTTCATCGACCACACCGGCATAACGGCGCAGGAACAGGTCAAGCTCGGCCTTGCCGGTGGACGGTTGCAGCGCCTTGAGGTTGCGCAGGTTGCTGTTGTCCATGGCCAGAATCAGGTCATAACTGGCGAAATCGGCACGGCTGACCTGCTGCGCACGTTGCGCCGACAGGTCGTAACCACGCAGTTTGGCCGCAGCCTGGCTGCGCTTGTCCGGCGGATTGCCGACATGCCAGTCACCGGTGCCGGCGGAGGCCACTTCGACCTGATCCGCCAGCCCTGCTTCGCGCAGTTTGTGGCGCAACACGCCTTCAGCGGTGGGCGAGCGGCAAATGTTGCCCAGGCACACGAACAGGACGCGCATCAGGCCTCCAGCAGGCGACGAACGCGCTCAAGATCTTCAGCGGTGTCGACACCGGTCGGCGGCGCGATCAACGCATCGGCCACATGAATCCGCACGCCGTGCCACAGAGCACGCAGTTGTTCGAGGGATTCAGTGTTTTCCAGCCAGCACGGGCCCCAGCTCACGAAGTCCTGAAGGAACCCGGCGCGGTAGGCATAAATGCCGATGTGACGACGGTACGGCACACCTTCCGGCAACTGCTGGCGATTTTTGGCGAACGCATCGCGGGCCCACGGCAAGGTCGCGCGACTGAAGGTCAGCGCCAGACCATTGAGGTCGCTGACGACCTTGACCACGTTCGGGTTGAACAGGGTTTCGACGTCTTCGATCGGCTCGGCCAGGGTGGCCATGCGCGCTTCGGTGTGGGCGGCGAGGTTGGCGGCAACCTGATCGATCACGCTTGGCGGGATCAGCGGCTCGTCACCCTGCACGTTGACCACGATCGCGTCAGGCTCGAGGCCCAGTTTGGCGGCGACTTCAGCCAGACGATCGGTGCCGGAATTGTGATCTTCACGGGTCAGCACCACTTCAGCGCCGAACGCCTTGCAGGCTTCGACGATGCGCGCATCGTCAGTCGCGACCACCACACGGCTGGCGCTGCTTTTGCTCGCCTGTTCCCAGACATGCTGGATCATCGGCTTGCCGGCGATATCCAGCAGCGGTTTGCCCGGCAGGCGGGTCGAGGCGTAACGCGACGGGATGACAACGGTGAAAGCAGTGGTCATTTATCCAGACGCTCGTCAGTGGTCAAGGTACGCGCTTCGCTTTCGAGCATCACCGGGATGCCGTCGCGGATCGGATAGGCCAGGCCGGCGCCCTTGCTGATCAATTCGGTCTTGTCGGCGCTGAGCTTGAGCGGGCCTTTGCAGACCGGGCACGCGAGGATGTCGAGCAATTTGGTGTCCATGAACATTCCCTGGATAAAGAGTTAAGGCAAAAGACGATCGGGCAACAGGCGCATCAACTGGGTGTCGAACCAGGCCACGAAGGCCGGTGACGGCACGGCATCGACGGCCAGATACCACCAGTCGTCTGCTGCGAAGGCACGGCACTTCACCGCGTCCTTTTCGGTCATCACCAACGGCAATGACGGTGTGAAATTCAAGGCCTGCACGCTGTATTCGGCGTGGTCGGCAAACGCATGGGGGACTGCTCGCCAGTCTAGCGCTTCGAGGGTATTGAAGAAACGTTGCGGATTGCCGATCCCGGCCACCGCGTGCACCCATTGACCGGGCGCAAAATGCGCCAGCGGCTTGCGCGCGCCGCTGCGCAGATTGACCAGTGCGGTCGGTTGCAGGTGAAAGGCAAAACCGTCTTCACGATCCGCAGTGGCACCGTTGAACAGCACGCCATCGACGCTTTGCAGGCGCTCGATCGGCTCGCGCAACGGACCGGCCGGCAGGCAGCGCTGGTTGCCCAAGCCACGGGCAGCGTCGATCAGTACCAGCTCCAGATCCCGCGCCAGGCGGTAATGCTGCATGCCATCGTCGGAGAGGATCAGGTCCAGTGGTTCACTGGCGAGCAAGGCTTTGACCGCCGCGCTGCGATCAGGGTCGATCATCAGCGGTACGCCAGTGCGCTGTACGATCAACAGCGGCTCGTCGCCCGCGATCTCGGCGCTCTGCTCAGCGGTGACCCGCCACGGCAGTTGCGGCGGTTTGGCGCCATAACCTCGGCTGACCACACCAACCCGCAGACCGGCGCGTCGGCAATGCTCGATCAGCCACAGGATCATCGGTGTCTTGCCGGTGCCGCCCACCGTGATGTTGCCGACCACGATCAACGGCACCGGTGGCTGATAGATCTGGCCTTCACCGTCGAGAAAACGCTGACGCTTGTTGACCACCACGCGGCGGTAGAGCATTTCCAGCGGCCGCAGCAGCGTCAGGGCCGGATGCCCCTGATACCACGCGGCGAGCAAACGATCGGACAGGCTCATCAGGATTTGGGCGCCGCCTCGACCGTGGTCATGCGCAGATGGCTGAAACCGAGCTTGCCGGCCGCGTCCATGGCGGTGATCACCGATTGGTGTTGGGTCTTGCCGTCGGCACTGATCGACAACGGCATGTTGGTGTCACCGTTGGCTTCTTTCTGCATGGCTTCCATCAGGGTTGCCAGGTCGTTCTTCGGCAGAATCCTGTTGTTCACCGAGAACACGCCTTCGGCGCTGATCGCGACATCCAGTTGCTTGAGCTGCTGGTCTTCGGCGGGCGAACCGCTGACCGATTCCGGCAGATCGACGCGCAACTGTGTCTCGCGGGTGAAGGTGGTGGTCACGACGAAAAACAGCAACAGGATGAACACCACGTCGATCAGCGACGCGAGGTTGATGTCGATCGTTTCCCGGGGTTTGCGACGGAATTTCACGCTTTGTCCCCGGCCAGATCGACGTCACGGTCGCCCTGCACCACTTCGACCAGTTTGATCGCCTCCTGCTCCATGCCCACCACCAGCTCATCGATGCGGCGCTGCAGGAAACGGTGGAAGAACACCGACGGAATACCGACCATCAGGCCCGCCGCCGTGGTGATCAGCGCCTTGGAGATACCACCGGCCAATACCGAGGCGTTAGTGGTCATGCCGGAACCGGTGAAGGCGCTGAAAATGTCGATCATGCCCAGTACCGTGCCCAACAGGCCCAGCAACGGCGACATGGCGGCAATCGTGCCCAGCGCGTTGACGTAGCGTTCGAGCTCGTGAATCACCCGCGCGGCGGCTTCTTCGATGCATTCCTTCATGATCTCGCGACCATGCTTGGAGTTGGCCAGGCCCGCGGCGAGGATTTCACCCAGCGGCGAATTGGCGCGCAGTTCCTTGAGTTTTTCTTTATTGAGCTGCTTGTCCTTGATCCAGACCCAGACCTGACCCAGCAGATGCTCGGGGGTGACGCGGCTGGCGCGCAGGGTCCACAGACGCTCGGCGACAATCGCCATGGCCGCGATGGAACTCAGAATGATCGGCAACATCATCCAGCCGCCGGATTTGACCAATTCCCACACAGTGACAGTCCCCTCGAAAAAGTGCGCCACTTTACCATACCGGTTCGCGATTAAGACCCGCTGCCCCGACGACCTGATGCCACATTCGGCGATCCCGCGATCAATGGTGTTTCAACGCCAGAAACGCCGTTGTTGACGCATCAGCCACGGCGCCTGAAAGCTGCCCAGGCGCAGTTGAATGGCGCCGTGCTGCGCGCTGTCGTAGATGCGCAGCCCTTGCTGACGATAACGCGCGAGCACCAGCGGGTGCGGATGACCGAACGAATTACCCTGGCCCCGGGAGATCAGCACCGAATGCGGCTTCAATGCCCGAAGCAGCGCCATCGAGGAGGAACTGCGACTGCCATGGTGCGGCGCCTGCAGCCAGTGCGTCGGCACGGCCAGCGGACTGTCGAGCAGAACCCGTTCGGCGGCGATGTCGATATCGCCGGTCAGCAGCAGACGCTCGCCATTGGCCTCGATCTGCAACACGCAGGAGCGCTGATTGCTGTCATTGGCGGCCGACCATTGCCACAGCTGAAAACGGACCCCGTCCCACTGCCACTGCCGCCCGGTTTCGCAGGCCTCGGCCCGCAGTATGGCGGGCAGGCCCGGCGGATCGCCGCTGATCACCCGAGTCACTTTCAAGCCCCGCGATACCGCCAGCGCACCACCGGCATGGTCGGCGTCGGCATGACTGAGCAGCATCAGATCGATGCGCTCGACCCCGAGTTTGTGCAGCGTCGGCAGCACCACTCGCTCACCCAGATCGAAATCGCCGAAGCGTGGACCGGCGTCATAGAGCAACGTGTGATGACGCGTACGGATCAGGATCGCCAGGCCCTGACCGACATCGAGCTGCCAGATATCGGCCAGCCCCTCGGCCACCCGCTCGCGAGGCGGCGCCACCAGAATCAGCAGCAACGGCCAGCCCAGCGGTCGTAATGGCACTCCGCGCGGCAACAGCAGCAAAAAGGCGCCGAGACTGCCGAGCAACAACGCCCACCACGGCAGCGACGGCGAGATCCACGCCGGCCAGGCCCCGGCAATCATCGACAAGCCGCGAAACAGCCAGTCGATCAAGCCACCCGCCAGCCACAACAACCCCGCACCGACATAAGGCACCGGCAACAACAGCGTGCCGAGCAGCGCCGGTGGCAGCACCAACAGGCTGACCCACGGCACCGCCAGCAGATTCGCCAGTGGTCCGCTGAGGCTGACCGGCAGATTCAGCGCCAGCAGCACCGGGCACAGACCCAGCGCGATCAGCCATTGCGCCCGCGTCCAGGTCTGCCACCATTTCCACGCACCGAGTCGACCACCGAAGGTGAAAATCAAAATCCCCACAGCGGCGAACGACAACCATAGACCGGGACGCAAACTGGCCAACGGGTCGAGCAACAGCACCGCATTCAACGCCAGTAACAGCGGCCACCACGCGCCGAGATGGCGAAATCGCAGACGCCACAGCAGTACCAGCCCGACCATCACACAGGCCCGTTGCACCGGCACATCAAACCCGGCAAGCAAGCCGTAACCGAGCGCCGCGGCAAACGCCAGCCCACAGGCCCATGGCAGCCAGGGCCAACGCAGCGGCCACCAGCCGTAGCGCGCCAGCCCGGCGACCAGCAGATACATCACCGCCGCCAACATCCCGATGTGTTGGCCGGAAATCACCAGCAGATGCACGGTGCCGGTGTCCTGCAGGATCTGCCAGTCCTCGCGACTGAGCCCGGAGCCATCACCCAGCACCAGCGCCGCCAATGCACCAGCCCGCCCTTGTGCATCGACTGCCAGCAAGCGCTGGCGAATGCCGTCGCGCCACGCCCAGTTTGCCTCGGCAAGGCGCTGACCATCCTTGATCGTACCTGTCGCGCCGATGCGTTGCGCCAGCAGCCAGGCTTCGTAATCGAAGGCATCGGGATTGAGCAAACCGCCGGGGCGCTTGAGTTTCACTGCCAGACGCCAGCGCTCGCCACTTTTGACCGCTGGCCCGGCGTACCACGCCAGACGCATCAACGACGGCAGCCTGTCGTGGCGCGAGCGGGCATCGGCCAACTCGAAACGCACCACGCCCTCGCTGGTTTGCGGCAAGCCGACCACCCGCCCCTCGACCCAGCGGGTTTCACCGTCAAGTTGCGCCGGTAATCGCTCATCCAGCGCCCACTGCGCACTGACGCAGGCCCAAGTGAAACCGAACAGCAGAAACGCCAAGGGATAGCTGCGAAACGGCAGCAACATCAGCCCCACCATGGGCAACAACATCATCAACCCGACCGGCGGTAAAACCGGCAAAAAACCTGCAACCAGCAAACCGGCTGCCAGCGCCATCATCCCTGTGCGCATAAGCCTGTCCTTGAGAGTCCCCTCACTATGCTTAGCTGGCGTGGAGCACAAGCGTCGTCAACAATTGTCACAAAGTCTGAATGGGCGCTTCGTAGAATCCAGACATACTTGCCGCCTTAACCGACCGAGAAGCCTTATGCCCCGGCGCTTATTCAAACGTTACATGCCCGACCCGACGAGCATCAGGGAACACAAATCCTTACGCTTTCTCGGCAAGTTGCTGCATGACCCGAACCTCTGGCATCTCAATCGTCACTCGGTGGCCCGGGCGATGGCCGTCGGCCTGTTCGCCGCGTTCCTGCCGATTCCGGCGCAGATGCTGGTAGCCGCCGCACTGGCAATCACCGTGCGCGGCAATATGCCGATTGCCGTCAGCCTCGTGTGGCTGACCAACCCGATCACCATGCCGGCGGTATTTTTCTGCACTTATCAGGCCGGGGCCTGGTTGATGAATGTGCCTGCCCGTACCCTGCCCGATTCGTTGACCTGGGAATGGGTCAGCGGAGAGCTCTCGACCATGTGGCAGCCGTTTTTGCTGGGGTCGGTGGTATGCGGACTGCTACTCGGCATCCTCGCCTACTTCACGGTGATGCTCTATTGGCGCTGGTGGGTGGCGCGGCAATGGGCGCGGCGCAAGAAAAACCGCATGCGCTGAATGCAAAACGGCCTCCGCAGTGGGAGGCCGTTTAGTTTTGTGTTGTCTGCATTCGCGAGCAGGCTCGCTCCCACATTGGATCAGGTCCGCATCCCGCGCCCACTCACCAGCAACCGCGCACAACCGAGATACAACACCACCGTCGCCACCAGCATGAAGGTGATCGCGATGCCGATCCGGATATCCGACACGCCAAGAATGCCGTAACGGAACGCGTTGACCATGTGCAGCACCGGGTTGGCCAGCGACACGGTCTGCCAGAACGGCGGCAGCAAGGTGATCGAGTAGAACACGCCACCGAGGTAGGTCAGCGGGGTCAGCACAAACGTCGGGATGATCGAAATGTCATCGAAGTTGCGCGCAAACACCGCGTTGATGAAGCCCAGCAGCGAGAAGATCGTCGCGGTCAGGATCACCACCAGCAAGGTCACGCCGAGGTGATGCACCTGCAGATGGGTGAAAAACAGCGACAGGATCGTCACGATGACCCCGACCATCAAGCCACGCAGCACGCCGCCAACGGTGTAGCCGATCAGGATGGTGTGCGGCGACACCGGCGAGACCATCAGTTCCTCGATGGAACGCTGGAACTTGCTGCCGAAGAAGCTCGACACCACGTTGCCGTAGGAGTTGGTGATCACCGACATCATGATCAGCCCCGGCACGATGTACTCCATGTAGGTGAAGCCACCCATGTCGCCGATCTGCCGACCAATCAGGTTACCGAAGATCACGAAATACAAAACCATGGTAATCGCCGGCGGCAGCAGCGTCTGCGGCCAGATCCGGGTAAAGCGGCGGACTTCTCGATACACGATGGTATTGAGGGCGACGAGGTTGGGACGGAACTCGGAACTCATACCGCCACCTTCGACAGATTCTTCTCTACCAGAGACACGAACAGCTCCTCGAGGCGATTGGTTTTGTTACGCAGGCTCAGCACTTCGATGTTCTGCTGCGCCAACTGGGTGAACAGCGCGGTGATACCCATGGATTTGTCGACCTGGACTTCCAGGGTATGGCCATCGAGCAACCGGGCGGGATAGCCGAGCAATTGCGGCGCGGCGTTCAAGTCGTTTTTCAGATCCAGCAGGAAGGTTTCGACGTGCAACTGGCCCAGCAGCTGTTTCATGCTGGTGTTCTCGACAATGGTGCCGTGGTCGATGATGCCGATGTTGCGGCACAGCTGCTCAGCCTCTTCCAGATAGTGCGTGGTGAGGATGATGGTGATGCCTTTCTGGTTCAGCTCGGTGAGGAACGTCCACATCGAGCGACGCAGTTCGATGTCGACGCCAGCGGTCGGCTCATCAAGGATCAGCAGGCGCGGCTCATGCACCAGGGCGCGGGCGATCATCAGTCGGCGCTTCATGCCGCCGGACAGCGAACGCGAGGGCACATCGCGCTTGTCCCACAGGCCGAGCTGGGTCAGGTACTGTTCGGCGCGTTCCTTGGCGATTTTCGCCGGAATGCCGTAGTAACCAGCCTGGGTCACGACGATGTCGAAAGTCTTTTCGAACTGGTTGAAGTTGAATTCCTGGGGCACCACGCCGATCGAGCGCTTGAGCGCGGCGGGGTTCTTGTCCAGGTCGTGACCGAAGATATTCACCGTGCCGCTGGTCTTGTTGACCAGGGTCGAGAGAATGCCGATGGTCGTGGATTTGCCAGCGCCGTTAGGGCCGAGCAAGGCGAAAAAGTCACCTTCGGCGACGTCCAGATCGATACCACTCAAGGCCTGGAACCCGTTGCCGTAGGTTTTGGTTAGCTGCCGGATGGACAGAGCGGAACTCATATCGGATTTACGCACCAAGAAGGGAAGAAGAGGAAAGATTGGGCCGGGCGGCGGACAAAACAACCACGGCGCGTGAACGCAATGGTGCTTGCCGCCGCCACACAAGTACAGTCAAGTGTGTCGATAGTTATTATCAAGTCAACGCGGTCATGACCGCTTTCTGATACGCCGGACGCTGCTTCAACCGTGCATACCAGGCTTCCAGATGCGGCTGCGAGGCACGCTCGATGGGCATCTCGAACCAGGCATAAATGAAACTGCCCAGCGGAATATCGCCCATGCCGATGTCGCTGCCGGACAGATACGGCTGGCGGGCGAGGGCCTGATCGGCCATGGACAGCAGCGCTGTGCACTCCTTGATTGCTGCGTTGATCGCCGGCCAGTCCTGCTTGTCTGCCGGTGTGCGCAATACGCCCCAGAACACCGTGCGAAACGGCCCGGCAAAACTGGAGGTGGTCCAGTCCATCCACTTGTCCGCGATGGCCCGGGCCTGCGGGTCAGCCGAGTACCACGCAGTGTCTGGCGCATGTTTGGCCAGCAGATAACGCACGATGGCGTTGGATTCCCACAGCACGAAGCCGTCGTCCTCGATCACTGGTACCCGACCGTTCGGGTTGATCGCCCGATATTCGGGCGTGTCTACCACACCGAAGGCACCACCGGCGTCAATCGCCTCGTAGGCCAGGCCAAGCTCTTCGGCGGCCCACAGTGGTTTCCTGACATTCGATGAGTTTTTCCGTCCCCAGATCTTCAGCATGACCGCCTCTTTTCCAATGCGTGGGCAAGCAGCATACGCCGGATCAGGCACGGCTCAAATCACTCTGCAGATCGCCCAGCACCGTCGCCCGGTGTTCGCCGAACAGATGCGGGTAGCACTTTTCCAGGTGTTCGAAAAAGAATCGCTCCGGCACATCGGCGAACTGGCCGTGATCGACCAGATATTCCATCAGCAGCGCGCCATCACGGTTGTACGGGTGGAAAACGCTGTCGTTGATCCCGTCGAATTCCAGCGGCGCAACGTTGAACAATTCGCAGAGCTTCTGGTTGAAGGCCGGTGTGGCCTTGACCCAGCGCTCGTTGAGAAACAGTTCGGTGTAGCCGTGCATGGCGAACACATCACTGCGCAACAGCTCCAGCAAACGCGGGGTCGACAGGTGATTCCTGACATCGGCCAGACCAATGCGCGCGGGAATGCCGCAATGCCGCGCACACCCGGCGAGCAACGTGGCCTTGGGCACGCAATAACTTTCCCCGGCCCCCAGCGCGTAACTGCCACACAAGGTCTGCGGGTCGAGGCTGAAGGTATACGGGTTGTAGCGCACCGCTTCACGCACGGCGTAATAGAGACTGATCGCCTGCGCGAGCGGGTCGCGGCTGGCACCCCGGTGCTGTTCGGCGAACTCCACCACCGCCGGGTGGTCACTATCGATGAAGCGGCCGGGACTCAGATACTCGCGCATGACGATGTTCTCCTGGGTGAGTCCCGAGTCTAGCGACAGCTCAAGCACAGAGATAACGACGTTTCGGCCAAACATGGACGCAAAGACGCGGGAACGGCGAACGATTTCCCACGGATGTTGCCCACCGAACCTACGAAAACCATCCGGGGTTTCCCACAAGTTCAATCACCATGTTCTGACCAACCCGTTTTACAGATGCCGTCTAAGCTCTGGAGGGTCGGTTTGCCCTGGTTCACGGAGGATTACATATGCTGTTGTTGTGGATACTGGTTCTGATCGTCGGTGTGGCGTACCTCGCCCACCGTCGCATCGCCCCCCTGCCCGCGTTGGGTATCGTCGCCATTTACCTGCTGGCGATGGGCATTTTCAGCCATGCTCCGGGCTGGTTGCTGCTGGTGTTCTGGGTCGTGCTCGCAGCGGTTGCCGCGCCTCTGCTGCTGCCTGACCTGCGCCGCAAACACTTCACCGCGCCGCTGTTCAACTGGTTCCAGAAAACCCTGCCGCCGATGTCGCAGACCGAGCGCGACGCGATCGATGCCGGTACCGTCTGGTGGGACGGTGAACTGTTCAGCGGGCGTCCGGACTGGGACAAACTGCTGTCCTATCCGAAAGCGCAACTGAGCGAAGAGGAACAAGCCTTCATCGACGGCCCGACCGAAGAACTCTGCGCAATGGTCACTGACTGGCAGATCGGCCAGTCGATGGATCTGCCACCCGAAGCCTGGAGCCACATCAAGGAACACGGCTTCTTCGCCCTGATCATTCCCAAGGAGTTCGGCGGCAAGGGCTTTTCCGCCTACGCCCACTCGCAAGTGGCAATGAAACTCGCGACCCGCAGCGGCGACCTCGCCTCCACGGTGATGGTGCCCAACTCCCTCGGCCCGGCCGAACTGCTGCTGCATTACGGCACCGACGAACAACGCAATCACTACCTGCCGCGGCTGGCCCGTGGCGACGACATTCCGTGCTTCGCCCTCACCGGCCCGCTGGCCGGCTCCGATGCCGGCGCCATGCCGGACACCGGGATCATCTGCAAAGGTGAATGGGAAGGCCAGGAAGTCATCGGCCTGCGCCTGAACTGGGAAAAACGCTACATCACCCTCGGCCCGGTCGCGACCCTGCTGGGCCTGGCCTTCAAGGCCTACGACCCGGAGCATCTGCTGGGCGACAAGGAAGACCTCGGTATCAGCCTGGCGCTGATCCCTACCGATACCGCCGGCGTGCAAATCGGTCGTCGTCACCTGCCACTGGGTGCCGCTTTCATGAACGGCCCGAACTCGGGCAAAGACGTGTTCATTCCGCTGGACTTCCTCATCGGCGGCCAGGAAATGCTCGGCAAGGGCTGGATGATGCTGATGAACTGCCTGTCCGTCGGGCGTTCGATTTCGCTGCCTGCAGTCGGCACTGGCGCGGCCAAGTTCACCAGCCTGGTGACCGGTCAGTACGCGCAGATTCGTGAACAGTTCAACGTCCCGCTGTCGGCTTTCGAAGGCATTCAGGAAGCGATGGCGCGCATCGGCGGCAACGCCTGGATGATGGACGCGGCGCGCATGCTGACTGCCAACGCGGTGGATCTGGGTGAGAAACCGTCGGTGCTGTCGGCGATCCTCAAGTACCACCTGACCGAACGCGGCCGCGAGTGCATCAGCCACGCCATGGATGTGCACGGCGGCAAGGCGATCATCATGGGGCCGAAAAATTACCTCGGTCGTAGCTGGAACGGCGCGCCGATCTTCATCACCGTGGAAGGCGCGAACATTCTCTCGCGCAACTTGATGATCTTCGGTCAGGGCGCGATCCGCTGCCATCCGTTCGTCCTCAAGGAAATGGCCCTCGCCGGCCGCGAGGACAAGGACCAGGCACTGAAAGAGTTCGATGGCCTGCTGCTCAAGCACATCGGTTTTGCCGTTGGCAACGCGGCCAGCACCCTGGTGCTGAACCTGGGCTTCGGCCACTTCGAACATGCGCCTGGGGACAGGATCAGCCAAGGTTATTTCCGCGCACTCAACCGTCAGGCCGCAGCATTTGCCATGCTCGCCGACTTCAGCATGATGTTGCTGGGCGGCGAACTGAAACGTCGCGAACGCCTGTCCGCGCGTCTGGGCGATGTGCTGAGCAACCTGTATCTGGCCTCCGCCGCGCTCAAGCGTTATCACGACCTGGATTCGCCGGCGCATATGGAGCCGTTGTTCCGTTGGGCCATGGAAGAAAGCCTCGGTCAGTCGGAACGAGCGCTGGACGAACTGCTGAGCAACTTCCCGAACAAAGTGTTCGGCTATCTGTTGCGGGTAATCGTGTTCCCGTTCGGTCGTCGCCACAAAGGCCCTTCGGACAAACTGGGTGCCGAAGTGGCAGCTGTGATCGGTCGCGCCAAAGGCGATCCGACCCTCGAAGAATTGCTCGCCGGCTGCTATCGCCCGCAGTCTGCCGACGACGCTGTCGGTGCTCTGCAACACGCCAGCGATCTGCTGACTGCCGCGCAACCGCTGCACAAGAAACTGCACACGGCGCTGAAAAGCGGTCAGGTCAAACCGGTGGCTGGCGAACACGCCATCGACGCTGCACTGGAGGCCGGGGTTTTGCAAGCGGCGGAAACGCAGACCCTGCGCGATGCCGAAGCGGCACGGCGCAAGGTGATCGACGTCGATGATTTCGACAAGGAAGAGCTGAAGCTGGCTGAGGGTAAAGTCCGCTGATCCTGACGACCGTGTAGCTGTTTATTTATGAAAAACGGGCGCGAGAGCTTTATACTCCCGCGCCCGTTTTGCTCTTGAGGACTTATCTCGTGTCCAACGTCGTTGCCGATCATCTTGTTTTGCTCGACCATCTGCGCAGTATCCTGGTCGCCGTAGGTGAGGCCGAACAGGTTCCCGAAGAAAGCCATGCCTTGTTCCTGGAGCGCTTCGACGAACTGCTGGCGTCCCTGCCGATCGACCCGATCGAAAGCCAGTACCTGGGCCAGGACATCCTGACCCAAGTGATTACCCGTTATCCGCAAATTGCCCACCTGATTCCACGGGATCTGCTCTGGTTCTTCGCCGGCGACTGCCTGCACTATCTGTCTGATGAAGAAATCGATCTGTATCAGGCACTGGAAGAACGTCGCTACGAAGCCGAACAGAACGACGAACCGTTCGACTGGAATCAGGAAAAACAGCTGATGGCGATGTCTGCTCAGGACAGCAAGCACTGATTTAATGGTTTGAAGATCAAAAGATCGCAGCCTGCGGCAGCTCCTACAGGGATTGTGTAGGAACTGCCGCAGGCTGCGATCTTTTGCTTTTAAAGCAGCCCCTCGCTCTCCGGTAATTCATACGCCATCGCCAGATTATTCGGCGCCCCCGCCTTCCCCGGCTTGCTCAACGTCGGCTCCTTCTCCAGGCACTCCACCAGATAATCGATGAATACCCGCAGCTTCGGCGGCAGGTAACGCGTCGGCGAATGCAGTAACCACAGACCACCGTGGTAGGAAGCAAGGAACGTCCACTCCGGCAGCACCTGCACAATCAACTTCTGCTCAAGCGCATAGCGCGCGGTGAAATACGGCAAGCTGCCAATACCAATGTGCTGCAACACTGCCCCGAGCCGCACGCCGGTATGGTTGGCGGCATAACGACCACGCACGCCGACGGTCACCGCTTTACTGCCCTTCTTGAATTTCCAGCGTGCATCGCTCGGGGTTTCCCCCAGATAGATGCAACTGTGATCAAGCAGGTCATGCGGGTGGGTCGGGGTGCCGTGTTCGGCCAGGTATTGCGGAGTGGCGCAGAGCAAATGGTCGATGGTCAGCAACTGCCGCCCGACCAGCCCGGCCGGTGGTCGATCAGTGATGCGAATCGCCAGATCGACATGATCGTCAATCAAATCAACCTGCCGGTCTTCCAACAGCAACTCGACATCGACCTTGGGATAACGCCGGAGAAACTCGGGCATGTGCGGATGAATCACGAAACGCCCGACCGCTTTCGGCACACTGACCCGCACCAGCCCTTCCGCCTCGTGGGTGAACTGCCCGCTGATCTCCATCACCGATTTGGCGGCGCTGACCATCTCCTGACAGCGCTTGAACACTTCCTCGCCACCGTCACTCAAGCGCAATTTGCGGGTAGTGCGCTGCAACAAACGCGTGGCCAAGGCCTTTTCCAGACGGGAAATGCTGCGGCTGATCGCGGACGGCGACGAACCGAGTTGGCGGGCAGCCTCGGAGAAACTGCCGGTCTCTACGACCTTGACGAAAATCGCCATTTCACCGAGCAGTGGCAGCGGTAGATTGATGCTCACAGCGCACAAGTCCTTTGATGTTTGAACGGATTATCACGTTATTGCACGATTCATATAATAAAAATAGAAACTTTAATAAGGGCATGGAATATGACGCTTCGCCTCTTTTTCCATAGTGATGACCTCAAGGCTAATGTGGAAGTCCTCGACTGCACGCCCCACGAGAACGAATTTGCCGTGGTGCTGCGCGCCACCCTGTTTCACCCGCAAGGCGGTGGCCAGCCTTGTGATACCGGCATGATCGGCGAAAGCCAAGTGCTGCGCGTGGTGCAGGAACCCGACCGGATCGTGCATTACGTCGATCGTCCGGTGAAACTGGGCATGACCTGTATTCACGTCGATGAACAACGTCGCCGCTACAACACCCGCATGCATTCTGCCGGGCATTTGATCGGGCATTTCGTCCAGGCCATGGGCTGGACACCGATCAAGGCGCACCACTGGCCAGACGAAGGCCGGGTGCAGTTCAAGCCGGGCGATGCCGCTCAGGAAGTCGACGCACCAACCGTTCAACACGGAATAAGTCAGTGGATCGAGCACGATCTGCCGCGCCTGACCTCGCTGCGCGAGGGCGCGCGGGAAATCGGTTTTGGCGAACTGCCGGCCTACGGTTGCGGTGGCACCCATGTACGCAGCCTGAAGGATTTGGGCACAGTCACGATCGCCTCCCTTTCGCAGAAGAAAGGCACGTTATCCGTCCACTACAGCGTGGATTAAGCATCTCGGGCGTTGCGCCACGCAGCGTCCGACGCCGGGGGAACCGCATTCGCTGGTTCCGTTGACTATCGATAGATGGACCTAAAAACAATGATGCTAGACGTCGAGCGTCTCGATGAGACGTGCATAAAAAAACTGGCCAACGAAGAAGTCCTCGCCATCCGCGTCAAAGGCTTTTTGCCCGAGCCGCTGGCGATCCAGATTGGCGACAAGATTCTGGCTCCGGGCTTCGAAGGCTACATCAACGCGCCGAGCATCGGCCGGATCGGCATGGCGTTTTACGAGGCGGAAAACCAGCCATTGCTGATCGAGGACTACTTCGAACGCGCCGCCAGTAACATCGCCGAACTGCGCGAGCGTTGTGCGCCCTACTCCTCGCCGGTCGACACCCTGCGCTGCATGCTCGATGAGTCATGGCCGGCCGGTGCCCATCTGGAAAACCTCTACGGCCGCAAGATGTACGTCGGCCTGTCACGGGTGGTCAAACCCGGCGTGTGCTTTCTTGCCCATCACGACATTTTCGCCAAAGACGCCCCGGACAGCTTTCAGGCCCGCAGCCTGGAGGCGCAGTTCGCCTGCAACGTCTACCTGAACATGCCGACCGAAGGCGGCGCGCTGCAGATGTGGGACGACGACATCACCCCGGATCAGTTCGACGAGATGCGCGGTGACAGTTACGGCATCGACCCGGCGCTGCTTGGCCCACCGACCCTTGAAGTGCGGCCGCAACCGGGAGACTTCATCATGTTCAATTCGCGCTGCATGCACTCGGTCACCCCGGGCGTGGCGGATCCGCGACTGAGCCTTTCGTTCTTTGTCGGCTATCGCGGCAATGCTTCACCCCTGACCTTCTGGAGCTGAGATGTTATCGAACTACCTGGGCGAGTTTCTGGCGCTGGCCACCATTCACTTTCTGGCCGTGGTCGCTCCCGGCCCGGACTTCGCTGTCACCATCCGCCAGAGCGTACGCTTCGGCCGACTGGTGGGGATCTGCACCGCACTGGGGATCGGCGCCGGCATTTCCGTGCACGTTCTCTACACGTTGCTCGGCGTTGGCGCTCTGATGCACACCACACCGTGGTTGCTGACGGTGGCCAAGGTGATCGGTGGCGCGTACATCTTTTACCTCGGCATCAGCCTGATTCGCAGTAAACCGAAAACCACGCTTGAGGGCGAGAAAAGCACGGACGAACCACTGGTCGAGCAGTCGCTGTTCAAGGCGTTCAGCACCGGTTTTCTGACCAATGCCACCAATCCCAAGGCCACGCTGTTCTTCCTGGCGATCTTCACCACCATCATCAGCGCCAGCACCCCGCTGGAAATCCAGGCGCTGTACGGGGTGTGGATGTGCTTCGTGAATGCGCTGTGGTTTGTGATCGTCGCGCTGTTTTTTTCCAGCAGCCGGGTGCGAACCCTGTTCATGCGCATGGGCCATTGGTTCGAACGCAGCATGGGCGTGATCCTGATTCTGTTCGCCGGCAGGCTGGTGCTGTCGATGTAAAAGCCGCGTTCAAAGCAAAGGCCCGATCGGTTGAACGCCGATCGGGCCTTTTTCGTTTGTGCGCCGCTTTTGCATTTCTGTGCGACGGATCCCACTTCAGGGGCTCCCCTTCAACACCTTCGCGGTGTTAGTTTGGAAAAGATTTGTTTCATCTTTCAAACACTTCCCACTCAACTGCCTGCAAAGGAATGCCCATCGCAATGCATTTTTCCCTCAAGCGTCTGGCTGCTGCCAGCCTGGTTCTGGCCAGTCTCTCGTCGTTCACCCTGCCTGCTCAGGCCAACATCACCCCCGAGCAAAGCGCTGCGCTCCTCAAGACCTTCAGCGATACGACGGTCAGCGATTTTCGTCAGTTTCTCGGTACCGTAGCCAAGAGTGATCTGAGCAAGACCGACAACCTCGCCCCGGCGATCAATGGCTTTCTCGACAACAAGACCCTGACCGCCGAACAGCAGAACGAGATCTATCGCCTGCTGGGCATCTACACCCGCGTGAAGTACGGCAAAGCCGCCCTCGAAACCCTGCGCGAACTGGTGGAAATCCCGACCTTCCAGAAAGAAGGCGTGGCCCAGCACGACAATCCGGAGTTCATCAAGATCGCCGAAAAGATCAAGAACCTGGCCGAATCGTTCAACCTGAAGTTCCGCAACGTCGACAACCGCGTCTATGAAATTTCCCTCGACGGCAGCGGCGACGAAGTTGTGGGCATTCACGCGCATGCCGACGTGGTGCCGGTCACCCCGGAAAACTGGGTGCTGAAGGACGGCACCAAACTCGATCCGTTCAAAGTCACGCTGATCGGCGACCGCATGTATGGCCGCGGCACCGAGGACGACAAGAACGGCATCGTCGTCGCGATGTACGCGATGAAAGTGATCAAGGAAGAAAAGCTGCCGCTGGCACGCAACTTCAAACTGCTGGTGGACACCACCGAAGAAACCTCCGGCGACGCGATCCCGTATTACTTTGAACACAACCCGACGCCGAACTACAACATGGCGCTGGACGGCGGCTATCCGGTGGTTATCGCCGAAAAAGGCTACGGCATCGTCATGGCCAACTTCCCGCTGCGCAAGGCTGAAGGCAGTGGCGCAGAAATCATCTCGATGACTGGCGGCCTGGCAACCAACCAGATTCCATCGGTTTCGGTTGCTACCCTCGTCACCGACAAGCCTGACCAACTGGCGGCGAGCCTGCAAAAGGCCGGCAACGAGTACGCGAAAAAACACGGCGGCAACTTCGAAGTCGCGGCCAAGGTTGACGGCAAAGACGTCAAACTGACGATTACCGGTGTGTCCGCGCACTCCTCCGAGCCCGAGTCCGGCGTCAATCCGGTCGCGCGGATGCTCGACTTCATCAACAGCCTCGACGGCAAGGTGGCGCTCAAGCACAACCAGATCACCGACGCTGCACGCTATGCGTCCAACAATTGGGGCCTGGATTACCTGGGCAAGAAACTCGGCGTGGGTTTCTCCGATTCGTTCATGGGCCCGTTGACCACTTCCCTGACCTATGTGGGCGTGGACGACAAAACCTTCAAACTGGCGGTCAACCTGCGCGTGCCGAAGGGTAAATCACCGGAGGTACTGAAGAAGGAAATCGCTGACAAACTCACGGCCTGGAGCAAGAAAACTCACGTCGCCGTGGACTTCACCTATTCGATCGCCGAACCGATGTACCGCAATCCGGAAGGCGAATGGGTGAAAGCACTGCTGGCAGTTGCCACTGAAAACCTGGGCATGAAGCACGAGTTCGGCACGTCTGCCGGCGCAACCTCGGTGCATGAATTGCCGAACGGCGTGCAATTCGGCCTGGCCCGACCTGAAGTCAAATACACCGGCCATACCGATGGCGAGTTCAAGACGGTTGACCAGTTCCTGCTGGACCTGCAGATCGTCACGGAAATGATGGGGCGTGTCGGGCAACTGCCGAAGCTCTGATAGGACACGGGCCCGTGATTTAGCGGGCCTGACGTGAAAACAAAAAAGGACCCGAAGGTCCTTTTTTGTGGCGTGCAAAATGCTGCACAAACAAAAACGCCGATCATCACTGATCGGCGTTTTTGTGAAATTGGAGCGGGAAACGAGACTCGAACTCGCGACCCCGACCTTGGCAAGGTCGTGCTCTACCAACTGAGCTATTCCCGCAATGGCGTCCCCTAGGGGACTCGAACCCCTGTTACCGCCGTGAAAGGGCGGTGTCCTAGGCCACTAGACGAAGGGGACAGGCTACAACTTTCACTAATAAAAACGCCGCTCACTGAGCGGCACTTTTAGAATTTGGAGCGGGAAACGAGACTCGAACTCGCGACCCCGACCTTGGCAAGGTCGTGCTCTACCAACTGAGCTATTCCCGCAAATGGCGTCCCCTAGGGGACTCGAACCCCTGTTACCGCCGTGAAAGGGCGGTGTCCTAGGCCACTAGACGAAGGGGACACGCTACCCGGAACACATGGTGTGTGTTTCGGTGTCCAGATCCACATCCGAAGACTTGGCTCTGGTTTCACTCAGCCCCGCCCGAAGGCAGTGCCGTTTAAAATTGGAGCGGGAAACGAGACTCGAACTCGCGACCCCGACCTTGGCAAGGTCGTGCTCTACCAACTGAGCTATTCCCGCATTGGCGTCCCCTAGGGGACTCGAACCCCTGTTACCGCCGTGAAAGGGCGGTGTCCTAGGCCACTAGACGAAGGGGACACGCTACAACATTCACTCCCTGCGGCGTTTCGCTGTGTGCTTTACGCTGCAAGTGGCGCGCATTCTATGGATGGTTTGAGAGGTCGTCAACCCCCGAATATAAATTTATTTAAATCAATGACTTCGACCTGCTTTACGGGAGCATTCGGGGTTTTCCGTCGCCCGACGATTGACGCCTATATTCCGCCACTCGCCAAGACGCTATAGTCCACCGCTCAGTGATGGCAATCTGCACTTCCAGCGCCAGCATTCATATAAGCAGTGCGCAGCCGATACAGATTGAAGCTGCCGATCCAACTCGTCGAGCGGCGCTAGGCGCCTAAATGCCCAGCCACTAAACTCGCACGCGAACCCTATAAAGAGGTCTTACCGGTGACACCACTCATGATCACCCTGCTAGTCGTAGCCGGGATCGCAATTCTGATCGCCATTGGCTACATGAACCATGTGGTGGAAAACAACAAACTGGAGAAGGCCCGCACCAAGATCGAACTCAACGATCGCCTGCGCCGCTGCGGCGAACTGACCGAAACTTTCCCCGGCCAGTTCATGACCCCGGCGCTCAAGCTGTTGCTGACCCGTCTGGAACTGAACGTCTGCCAGCGCCTGCTGAACCTGGAAAAAACCAGCGCCACGACCAAAGCACGAATCACCGAACTGAGCGCACTGGTGGCCCAGGGCGAATCGATCCCGGTCAACAACCCACCGGCACCGATCCTGACCGAAGCCAAAGCCAAGGACGTCCGCTTCCTGCTCGAAGCCCTGCACGGCCAGATCACCCGCGCCGCCCACGACGGCTTCCTGCCACCAAACGAAGCCAAACACTGGATCAAAGAAGTCCGCCACATCCTGGTCCTGCTGCACATCGAATTCTTCAACAACCTCGGCCAACAATCCCTGCAACAAAACCAGCCCGGCCAGGCCCGCCTCGCCTTCGAACGCGGCGTGCAATACCTGCGCAAACAGCAAGACCCGCAGATGTACTCGGAACAACTGCAATACCTGGAAAAACTGCTGGCCCGCGCCAACGCCCAGGTCATGGACAAGATTGCTCCAGTCGAAGGCGAAGTGAACCAGTTGACCGAAGGCCTCAAGGAAGTCGAAGCCGATGCGGACTGGAAAAAGAAAGTGATCTACGACTGATTGTCGAGAGCTGAAGAAAAGCCACCGAGAGGTGGCTTTTTTGTGGGTGATGGGCTGACTGCCATTGCGAACACTCAGTTAGAGATTGGTTGGCAGTCAGGCCGCCTTCGCGAGCAAGCCCGCTCCCACAGTGGGATTGAGGGTATTAAGTTGGAGATTGGTCGGCTGTCAGGCCGCCATCGCTGGCAAGCCAGCTCCCACAAGATCAAGATCAAGATCAAGATCAAAAGATCGCAGCCTTCGGCAGCTCCTACACAGGATGAGCGCAAGCTCGGCTGCAGCTCTTGATCTTGCCGTGCCGGCCCCATCGGCAGGCTGAGTGGAGGGGTTTATCCGGGGGTGGGAGCGCAGCGACGTTTGGCGCAGCCAAACACATCGAGAGGAGGTGCAGCGAAGCAAACCGGAGGCGATGCCCCCGGATGAATCCCGCAACGAAGGAACCCGAGCCTAAGCGAGGGCCGTACGCCGGGGCCCAGCGTTTTGGTTACTTTTGGGCGTCTGCAAAAGTGACTCGCCGTAAGGGCGAAACCGCCAGCCGCAACCCCCGAAGCAACGGATAAGCAACCCAATCCCCCCAAAACATGGTCGGCCCAGAGGCCGCCAAGTCAAAGCCGAAAATGCCCAACCATCCCCTTGAGCTCCCCCCAACCGCGCCAGCTCAACACTCGAAACCGCATTCCCCCGCATCGCAATCGAAGACTGATCCGCACTCGCGCGAATACTCGTCACACTGCGATTGATCTCCTCAGCCACCGAACTCTGCTCCTCCGCCGCCGCCGCAATCTGCTGATTCATCTGCTGAATCAACGAAACCGCCGCCGCAATACTGCCCAGCGCACTCTCGGTCTGCAGCGCATCACTGACCGCCAGCTTCACCAATTCACCACTGCTCTGAATCTGCTGCACCGACGAATGCGCTGCCGAACGCAAAGCACTGACCAGCCGCTCGATCTCCTCGGTCGATTGCTGGGTACGCCGCGCCAACGCACGAACCTCATCAGCCACCACTGCAAACCCCCTGCCCTGCTCCCCAGCCCGCGCCGCCTCGATCGCAGCGTTGAGCGCCAGCAGATTGGTCTGCTCGGCCACGCTCTTGATCACATCCAGCACCGTGCCGATGTTCTGAATTTGCGCACTGAGGCTTTCGATGCTCGAACTGGCCGACGTCGCCGAATCCGCCAACTGCTCGATCCGCGCCATGCTCTGGCGCACCACCTGTTGCCCGCTCTCGACCTTGCCATCCGCCGTTTGCGCGGCCAGCGCCGCCTCCTCGGCGTTACGCGCCACGTCATGCACGGTGGCGGTCATCTGGTTCATGGCCGTGGCCACCTGCTCGGTTTCTTCCTTCTGGCTGTTGACCTCAAGGTTGGTCTGCTCGGTCACTGCGGACAGCGATTGCGCTGAACTGGCCAACTGTTCAATTCCCGCCTGCAAACCGCTGACGATCGCGCTCAGCCCGGCGCCCATCTGCTGCATCGCCAGCATCAGCTGGCCAATTTCATCACGACGGGTAACTTCTACCCTCGCACTCAAATCCCCGGCCGCAATCTGCTGTGCAACCCGCATCACACTGCGCAACGGCGCGACGATCAATCGAGTGATGACCCACGCGGCAATCAGCCCGACCAGCAATGCCAGCGCCGAAGAACCGATGATCAACACCGAGTTCTTCTTCAGTTCCGCCTGCATCGCGCCATCCTCTGCGCCATACGCCTGATCCACGCGCTCCATCACCTGCGCCGCGCGCTGGTGCAGCTGTTCGTAGACGGTTTTTTCCTGGGCCAGCAGGCCGGTGTACTCGGCGAGTTTGTCGTTGAAACCGGCGATGTGCCCGGACACCTCATTAAGGACTGTCAGGTAGCCCTCATCCTTGACCGTGGTCTTCAACTGCTCGGCCTGAGCCTGGGCCTGAGCGGCCTGCTCGATATTGCCCTTGCCGGCACTGTCGGCATCGCCCTTGCGGCTCTGGTCCAGACGAATCCGCGCCTCGTTCATCGCCTGCAGCATCAACCGCGACACCTGGCTGACCTGACTGGCCTGTTCGATGAACTGCGCACCGTCCTTGCCTTCGGTGTCCTTCAAGATATACGCGCCATCATCGGCCAGCCCGGCTTGCAGCACATCCAGGTTGTTGGCCACGCTGGACACCGACCAACTGGCCATTTCCAGCGCCAGATCCTTGGCCTGGGTCAGCGAGACGAACTCATCGAAAGCCTTGCGATAGGCACCCAATGCCTGCTCGACATCGCCCATCACCGCCACGTTGGCCGGGGATTGCGCCTTGAGTTGCGCCGCCTGGGCCAGCAAACCGTCGACGCCTTCGTGCAAGGCATCGACGGTTTTCGGGTTGCTGTGCAGCGCATAGTCCTGCTCCAGCAGTCGCACCTTGAGCAACGCGCTGTTGAGTGACGACATCTGCTTCAGCCCATCGAAACGATGACTGATGGTCTGCAAAGACCAGACACCCATGGCAGCCACCAGCGCAGTCAACAGCAGCACCAGCACGAACCCGATACCCAGTTTCTTCGCCATACCGAGGTTGGCAAAACGTCCTTGCACGGCGGAAATCATTGCGCTTAGTCCCCTGCCAAAGTCTGTTGCCGAAGATTCGCAACGGCCATGGAGCAGCACAAGTCTCTGGCGTCGGAATAATGGCAAAAAGCTACGCACGCGTCGTTTTCAGAACGCTTGAGGTCGATTCACACGGGTGCTGCGAAAAAACTGTCGGGCGCGCGGATCACAGGCATAGGCGACATTGATTCGCTGCCACTCACCGACTTCGCCACTCGGACTGAAAGCCCCCGGCGCACACAGGCGCACGCCACTGCACTGCGCCTGACTGTGCAAGCGGGCAAAATCGCTCAGCGGTGCGCGGGCCCAGATGAACAGCCCGCCGCACGGCTTGCCGAAAACCTCCCAGTCGGCATCTTCCAACGCCTGTAATGCGGCAATCCGATCAGTATTGAGGCGCTGACGCTGACGCTGGACCATTTTGCGGTACGCGCCACTGGCCAGGAGACTGGCCAGCACCGCCTCGTTGAAGCTCGAGGAGCCCATGCTGCTGATCATCTTGACCCGCGCCAGACGCGCAATCAGCGAGGGTTCGGCGTACACGAACCCGACGCGCAGCGAGCTGCTGAGCGTCTTGGAAAAACTGCCGACATAGATCACTCGCTCATCGAGTGCCGCCAGGCGTGTGCCGTTACCATTGTGCAGGTCGGCGTAGACATCGTCTTCGATCACGCGCACATCGTGGGCGTTGCACAACTGCAGGATCTGTTGCGCCACGCCCAGTGTCAGACACGAGCCGGTGGGATTGTGGTGGTGGCTGTTGATGAACATCGCAACCGGCCGAAATTGCCTCAACAGCGTCTCCAGCGCCTGAGGATCAGGCCCGCTCGGGGTGCGACGCACTTCCAGCAATTGCACGCCATGCAGGCGCAACAGCTCGAACAACGGCGCGTACCCGGGGCTCTCGACCACAACGCAATCCCCGGACTTGAATAGCGTGCGTACCAGCAGATCAAGCGCGTGGCTGGCACCGGAAGTCGTCAGGACCTGTTCTTCCCGGGCCTGGACGCCGATCAGCCTGAGGCGCTTGACGATCTGCTCGCGCAGCGCCGGCAGCCCCAGCGGGCTGCTGTAATTGAACAGGCTCGCCATGTCGGTACGGGCCACCTCACGGATCGCGTAACTCAGGTCATCGGACTCCCGCCAGCTTTGCGGCAAGCCACCTTCGCCGAGCTTCAAACAGTTTTCTGCCGGCCCGCAGTCAATTCCGAGCAACCCGCTGCCGTGCGCGGCCACCATGAATCCGGCGCCCTGGCGCGAGGCCAGAATGCCTTGCGCCACCAAGCGCTCGCAGGCCTCCGCCACACACGACTGACTGAGCAGATTGGCGCGCGCAATCTGCCTGACGGAGGGCAGCCGCGTGCTCGGCGCCACACCACTTCGCGAGATCCACTCGGTCATGCCATCAACAATCTGCTGTACGACCGGCACCATTGCCTGTCGGTCAATTCTCAATTCCATGAGCACGCAAACTCCTGTCCGTTTTGCTGGCGGCAGTAAATCACAGCCACGTCCTGCAGGCTGTGCGACAACGCCGTCAAAAGCGACCGTTCTAACCGCTTGATACAAATTGTTTAATGGTTTCACGGAACTGACAGGCAACAACGAGAAAACCCGCACGAAGGCGGGTTTTCCTGGGACTTGCGGCAAGACGTCAGAAAGCAGTGACGCCGCCATCCACGGCCAGGGAATGACCGGTGGTGAACGCCGCGCCATCACTGCACAGATACAGCACGGCGCTGGCGATTTCCTCGACTTTGCCGATGCGGCCCACCGGGTGCATCGCATTGGCGAACTCGCCTTTCTTTGGATCGGCCTCGTAGGCGCGACGGAACATATCGGTATCGATCACTGCCGGGCAGACGGCGTTGACGCGAATTTTCTTCTTCGCATATTCGATCGCCGCCGATTTGGTCAGGCCGATGACTGCGTGTTTCGACGCCGCATAAATGCTCATCTTCGGCGCCGCACCAAGCCCCGCCACCGACGCGGTGTTGACGATCGCTCCGCCGCCCTGAGCGAGCAACAACGGCAACTGATATTTCATGCACAACCACACGCCTTTGACATTGACGCCCATGATCGCGTCGAACTCGTCCATCGAGCCGTCGGCCAGTTTGCCTTGCTCGATTTCGATCCCGGCATTGTTGAAGGCGTAGTCCAGGCGACCGTAAGTATTGATCACCTCGTCCATCAGATTCTTCACTTCGCTTTCGACGGTAACGTTGCAGCGCACGAAGGTCGCTTCGCCACCGGCTGTACGAATCAGCGCCACCGTCCCCTCGCCCCCTGCCGCGTCCAGATCGGCCACCACCACTTTCAAGCCTTCGGCGGCGAATGCCTGGGCGGTCGCCCGGCCGATACCGTTGGCCGCTCCGGTGACTACGACCACTTGGCCGGAAAACGTCATGCTCATTGTTATGTCCTCGAAGGGAGAGATGCAGGAGGTATTTGCAGAGTCGCAGCATAGCCACCGGGGCGCGCGCGCCGTCAGCACTATCAGAAGGCTGTTTATGCCTTCATCCGTCGCAGTGATAAAACCTGTCGGGGGACTATCACTGCACTGGATCATTGCGCATTCGCCGCATCAGCCAACCTTGCAGCATTGGCGTCGAGGGTCTATCAACAAGGCTTCATTCAGTTCGAGTGCCTGCCATGACCAGCCAGACCAATCGCCAGTTCCTCCTCGCCAAACGCCCGGTGGGCGCGGCGACCCGTGAGACGTTTACTTATCAGGAAGTCCCGGTCGGCGAGCCGGGCGCAGGCCAGATACTGGTGAAAAACCAATACCTGTCCCTCGACCCGGCCATGCGCGGCTGGATGAACGAGGGCAAGTCCTACATCCCGCCGGTGGCGATTGGCGAGGTCATGCGCGCCTTGGGCGTAGGCCAGGTCATCGCTTCGAACAATCCGGGCTTTGCCGTCGGGGACTACGTCAACGGCGCCCTCGGCGTGCAGGATTATTTCCTTGGCGAACCCAGAGGTTTCTACAAAGTCGATCCGAAACTGGCGCCGCTGCCGGTGTATCTGTCCGCCCTTGGCATGACCGGCATGACCGCTTACTTCGCCCTGCTCGACGTGGGCGCACCGAAGGCTGGCGACACCGTGGTTCTTTCAGGGGCTGCGGGTGCGGTGGGCAGCATTGCCGGGCAGATCGCGAAGATCAAAGGTTGCCGGGTCGTCGGTATCGCCGGTGGTGCCGACAAGTGCAAATACCTGATCGATGAACTGGGCTTCGACGGCGCCATCGACTACAAACACGAGGACGTACTGGCCGGACTCAAGCGCGAGTGCCCGAAAGGGGTGGACGTGTACTTCGATAACGTCGGTGGCGACATCCTCGACGCAGTGCTCAGCCGCCTGGCCCCGAAAGCCCGGGTGGTGATCTGCGGCGCCATCAGCCAATACAACAACAAGGAAGCCGTCAAAGGCCCGGCCAACTACCTGTCATTGCTGGTCAACCGCGCACGTATGGAAGGCTTTGTGGTGATGGACTACGCCGCACAGTACGCCAGCGCCGCGCAGGAAATGGCCGGCTGGATGGCCAAGGGGCAGCTCAAGAGCAAGGAAGACATCGTCGAAGGTCTGCAGACCTTTCCGGAGACGCTGATGAAGTTGTTCAGCGGGGAGAATTTCGGCAAGTTGGTGCTGAAGGTCTGAAACTTAACTCGACAACACCCTAAAACCACTGTGGGAGCGGGCTTGCTCGCGAAGAGGCCGTGTCAGTCGATATCAATTTCGACTGAACCACCGCATTCGCGAGCAAGCCCGCTCCCACATTGTTGGATCTTGCGTGTTTGATCAGGCGATTTCGGCCACAACCGAAGCCAGTGCCTTGGCCGGATCTGCCGCCTGGCTGATCGGACGGCCGATCACCAGATAATCGGAACCGGCATCCAGCGCCTGACGTGGCGTCAGGATACGGCGCTGGTCATCTTGCGCACTGCCCGCCGGACGAATCCCCGGAGTCACCAATTGCAGCGACGGGTGCGCCGACTTCAATGCGGTGGCTTCCAGCGCCGAGCACACCAGACCGTCCATCCCGGCCTTCTCGGCCAGTGCCGCCAGGCGCAGCACCTGCTCCTGCGGCTCGATATCCAGACCGATGCCGGCCAGGTCTTCACGTTCCATGCTGGTCAGCACGGTCACGCCGATCAGCAACGGTTGCGGGCCGCTGCGCTTGTCCAGCTCTTCACGACAGGCCGCCATCATGCGCAGGCCACCGGAGCAATGCACGTTGACCATCCACACGCCCATCTCGGCAGCAGCTTTCACGGCCATCGCAGTGGTGTTGGGGATGTCATGGAATTTCAGGTCGAGGAACACCTCGAAGCCTTTGTCACGCAAGGTGCCGACGATTTCCGCGGCGCAACTGGTGAACAGTTCCTTGCCCACTTTGACCCGGCACAGTTTCGGGTCCAACTGGTCGGCCAGCTTCAGTGCGGCGTCACGGGTAGGGAAATCCAGGGCGACGATGATAGGAGTCTGGCAGGCGGACATGGATGGGCTCTCAGGCAAGTCGAAATCGGCGCGCATTGTAGCGGAAGCGGCGGCGGCGCGGCACCCGATGATCGGTAAATCGTCGCCGCTGGCGTGATCAGCTTAGCCTGCGGCGTTATTGTGTCGAATGCGATACACAACCGACACGCGGCCAACAAGCGTGCGCGCTAGCCTCGCCAGCCGCAACACGTCCTTACATCAGCACTTCCCGCTTTACGGCCGGACGCCTATGCTGAAACCACCACCTCGCGCCCATCTTGTGGTTGGCGGGCCTACAGGCAGATGAACAGCCCCATGCACAACACCCAAACGACCGTGATTGATGAGCAGAAAGACGACAAGCGCTGGAGCATCCGCGCGCTGATCGTCGACGACGATGTGCCGATTCGCGAGCTGATGATCGACTACCTGGCCCGCTTCAACATCCACGCCAGCGGCGTCACCGACGGCGCGGCCATGCGCCAGGCGATGCAGGCCGAGCATTTCGACGTGGTGGTCCTCGACCTGATGTTGCCCGGCGAAGACGGCCTGTCGCTGTGCCGCTGGCTGCGCGCCGAATCGGACATCCCGATCCTGATGCTCACCGCCCGCTGCGAACCCACCGACCGCATCATCGGCCTCGAACTGGGCGCCGACGACTACATGGCCAAACCGTTCGAACCTCGGGAACTGGTGGCGCGGATTCAGACCATCCTGCGCCGGGTACGTGACGATCGCACCGAACAGCGGGCCAACATCCGCTTCGACAACTGGCGCCTGAACAGCGTCCTGCGCCAGTTGATCGCCGACGATGGCCTGGTGGTGCCGCTGTCCAACGCCGAATTCCGCCTGCTCTGGGTCTTCATCGAACGCCCGCGCCGCGTTCTCAGCCGCGAACAACTGCTGGACGCCGCCCGTGGCCGTTCGATCGAAGCGTTCGACCGCAGCATCGATTTGCTGGTGTCGCGCCTGCGGCAAAAACTCGGCGACGACCCGAAAGCCCCACAGTTGATCAAAACCGTGCGCGGTGAAGGTTACCTGTTCGACGCACGAGACATCGGCTGATGCGAGGGCGCTTCGACACGCTGTTCGGCCGCCTGTTTGGCATGCTGTTCGTGGCGATCGTCCTGGCGCACCTGCTGGCCTTTGCCTGGTTTCATCACTATGGCCCACCCCCACCGCCGCCCCCGCCGGAGTTTGCCGAGGGCGTCGACGGCCAACGGCCACCACCGGATCCACGTTTCGCCCATCGCCCGCCGCGTCCGTGGTTCGGCGGGCCGCTTGTGCCGCTGACCTTCCAGTTCATCTCGTTGATGATCGCCGCGTGGTACGGCGCCAAACTGCTCAGCCGGCCGATCCAGCGCCTGAGCGACGCCGCTGAACGCCTCAGCGAAAATCTCGACAGCCCGCCGCTGGACGAATCCGGCCCGCGTGAAGCGCGGCAGGCGGCGCACACCTTCAACCTGATGCAACAACGCATTCGCGAACAGGTGCAGCAACGGGCACGCATGCTCGGCGCCGTCTCCCACGACCTGCGCACTCCGCTGTCGCGGTTGAAGCTGCGCCTGGAACAGATCGACGACGAAAAACTGCAAGGCCAGATGCGCCAAGACCTCAACGACATGATCGGCATGCTCGACGCCACCCTCACCTACCTGCACGAACAGCGCACCAGCGAAGCGTTGCAGTTGATGGACGTACAGGCGCTGGTCGAATCGCTGTGCGAAAACGCTCAGGATCAGGGCGCCGACGTTGACGTCAGCGGCCATTGCGCACCGCTGCAGGTGCAGCCGATGGCGCTGCGCTCGTGCATCAACAACTTGATGGACAACGCCCTGCGCTATGCGGGGCAGGCGCGCATCGAACTGCAGGATCAACGCGAGCAACTGCTGATCCGCGTGATCGACCACGGCCCGGGGATTGCCGAGGACAAGCGCGAGGCGGTGTTCGAACCGTTCTATCGCCTGGAAGGCTCGCGCAACCGCAACTCCGGCGGCGTCGGCCTGGGCATGACCATCGCCCGCGAGGCAGCGCAGCGTTTGGGTGGCCAGTTGAATCTGGAAGAAACCCCGGGTGGCGGCCTGACCGCAATCATCCGCCTGCCGCGCACTTAAGAAACACACCTATCCCCCGTGGGAGCGGGCTTGCTCGCGAAAGCGGTGTGTCAGTCGACTTCTGTGTTGAATGATCGGCCGCCTTCGCGAGCAAGCCCGCTCCCACAGGTTTCAGTGGTGTTCACTCCATCGTGTATACCCACCGGTACAAATCCCAAATACCCAGGACAACTTGCCCCTTGAGTCTGCACAAGCCGGTACGCGAACCGGTTTGACAGTCCAAGGAGTGAGCCCATGATCGGTAGCGTCAGCAACTACACGAGCTATACCAGCACCAGCAGCACCACCCAGAACGCCCGCAGCCAGCAATTGCAAAAGGAACTGTTCGCCAAACTCGACAGCAACGGCGACGGCGCGGTGGATCAGGACGAACTGAAAAGTGCTCTGTCGCAGAAATCCGACGATGGCCTGCTGGTCAACCTGAGCAAGCAATTCGGCGATCTGGACAGCGACGACAGCGGCAGCCTCAGCGCCGAAGAAATGACCGCGATGGCACCCCCGCCGCCTCCGCAGGATCAAGCACCGAACACCGACCTCGCCGACGCCCTGATCAGCGCCCTCGACACCGATGGCGACGGCGCCATCAGCAGCGACGAACTGAGCACCGGCCTGACCAGCGCAGGCAGCAGCGCCGACAGCAACCAAATATTCTCGGCCCTGGACAAGAACAAGGACGGCACCGTCAGCCAGGACGAACTCTCCGCCAGCCTGACCCCACCTCCGCCCCCGCAACAAGCCTCCAGCGACGAACTGTTCAGCCAACTGGATGCCGATGGTGATGGCAACATCAGCGCTACCGAACTGAGCAGTGCCCTGCAGACCAGCGACAACACCTCGACAACCAGCACCGACACCAGTGCCGCACTGCTCAAAGTACTGGACAGCGACAGCAGCGGTGGCGTGAGCAGCGACGAACTGAAAGCCGCGCTACAAGCAGGTCGGGAACGCCCGCCCGAAGAGCAGACCGCCAGCACCCAGACCACCAGCGAAGCGCTGAACCGGATGATTGCCAACTTGAGCAAACAATACTCGCTCGACAATGCCGCGCCGGTGGGCAAATACCTGAATGTGGCGACCTGAGATGATGTCGTGATGGGTGATCGTTTCCATGCAGCGGTGTGGGAACGGTCATTTGGGTGTGGCCGTGAGAGGCTGGTTGCCTGATATGCCTCTTCGCGAGCAGGCTCACTCCTACAATTGGATCAAGCGCAGGCAGTTAGAGGTTGGCTGGCTGTAAGGCCGCCATCGCTGGCAAGCCAGCTCCCACAGGGATTGAGGCCATTCAGTTGCAGATTGGTCGGCTGTCAGGCCGCCATCGCCAGCAGGCTGGCTCCTACAGAAAAGCAAAAGCCGACCACATGCTTTTCACCACTCAACAGGATGAGCGCAAGCTCGGCTGCAGCTCTTGATCTTGCCGTGCCGGCCCCTTCGGCAGGCTGAGTGGAGGGGTTCATCCGGGGGGTGGGAGCGCAGCGACCGTTTGGCGCAGCCAAACACATCGAGAGGAGGTGCAGCGAAGCAAACCGGAGGCGATGCCCCCCGGATGAATCACGGAGCGAAGGAACCCGAGCCACGGCGAGGGCCGAACGTCGGGGCAAGCGTTTTGGGTTACTTTTTAGGCGTTTGTAAAAAGTGACTCGCCGTAAGGGCGAAACCGCCAGCCGCCACACCCAAACCAACGGATATGCCCACAACCCCAAAAAAACCAGGGCGCCTAAACCCGAGCCTGACTCTTACTCCAATCCGTCAACAAACTATAAGCCACCGCCAACAACGTAGGCCCGATAAACAACCCGATAAATCCAAAAGCAATCAACCCGCCAAACACCCCAAGCAACACAATCACCAACGGCAGATTCCCACCGCGGCTGATCAGATAAGGCTTCAACACGTTATCCACGCCACTGATGATGAACGTCCCCCAGATCCCGAGAAACACCGCCATCCCATACTCACCCTTCCACGCCAGCCAGGCTGTGGCCGGAATCCACACCAAGGGTGGCCCCATCGGAATCAGACTCAACAGAAAGGTCACGATCCCCAGCACCAGAGCCCCCGGAACCCCGGCAATCAGAAACCCGATCAACGCCAGAATCGCCTGCGCCGCCGCCGTACCGATCACCCCGTTGACCACCCGCTGCACCGTACCGGCCACCAGTTCGATGTAATACCCGGCACGCTCACCGATCAGCCGCTGCAGCAGGCTGTGAACGAACGCCGCCAATCGCGGCCCGTCGCGATAGAAAAAGAACACGAAGACAATGCTCAGGGTCAGTTCAAGGATGCCGCCACCGATCTGTGCACTGCGCGCCAGCAACCAGTTACCCACCTGCCCCAGATAGGGCTTGATCGATACCATCAGCGCCGCGCCCTGCTCATCAATGCTGTTCCAGAGGCCCACCAGACGTTCGCCCACCAACGGGATAGTCCCGAGCCAGACCGGCGCCTCAGGCAGACCGTCGACCTGCACGTCCTTGATGAAGACCGTGGCGTCGCGTACGTGATCGGCCAGGTTGAACCCCAGCCACACCAGCGGCGCCGCCACCAGCAACATCCAGCCCAGAGTCAGAATGGCTGCGGCCAGCGATTCGCGGCCATTGAGCCAACGGGTCAACAGGCGCATCAGCGGCCAACTGGCAAAGGCCAGCACCGCACCCCAGAACAGCGCCGACCAGAACGGCGCCATCACCCACAGGCTGGCACCGAACAGCACCAGCAGGAGGATTTGCACCAACAGCCGATCGTTATTGAGCATGTAAAGTCTCGAAGAATTCAGTTCGTCAAAGAGTAGGCGAACACGCCACGCGCGCACGCCCGGTGCAGCTTATCGCAACAGATCGATGCGCAGGCCAGAGCCGTCGGCGCTCCCCGCCTCCATCCGCGCCGCGCGCACACCCTGACCGATCAGCGCCTGCCGCCAGGCCTCGGCCTTGGGTCCGGCAATCGTCACGCGCTGGGTGGTGTCGAGGTTCAAGCCACGGGAAATCAGCCGTAGCCAGGTGTCATCCGGATCCCCGGTCAGCTTGGGAAAGTCCAGCTCACCGGTGCTTTTGAGCTGTCGCAACAGCGTGGCCGACGTCGGCAGCAACTCGCCCAACGGTGCGCCCGCTTCAAACTGTTCGACATGCAGGTAGGCTTTGCGATTGCCGCGGGTGATGCTGTAGAGCGCCACCAGGGTGTTGTCCTTCGGCGCGGCCAGACGCAACAGCAGATAGGCCTGTTGCTCATCGGCGCCGTACAGCTTGGAATTGCCGAACACTTCATTGGCCCACAGGCTGCTTTCGCCGCAGTCGCGGGCCTGACACCAGAACAACAACTCGGCGTCCTGCTTTTGCAGGGCTTCGCGAGCGGCGGTGAAGGCTTCGGTGGCGGAATGCTCCGGGGGTAACTCATAGGTGACCGAGGTGGTCTGGCCACGCGCCGTGACCTGGCCGTCAAAGCGTAACTGGCCGCTGATCTTGCGGATCGAACCCAGCGGATAGATCCGCTCAAGCTCCACGGGAGGGCGATAGTCGACGATCTGCGCATCGGCCAGACGCGGCACGATCTGCAGATCCTGGCTGCCGGGCACGTCGGCGGCGAACGAAACGGAACTGAAGCAGCACAGCGCCAACAGACTGAGTGACCGCATAGTCAGGCTCATCGGATCGGCATGGCTTGGCGGGTCGGGTTCGCAGCGGTATAGAAATCCATCGTGGTTGTCTCCCATTTCAACCCGCCCAGCCTCGACAGTTGCCCGGTGCAAGTCAAGGAATGGCGAAGAAGCGATTGAAACAGTCTGCGACAAGGTCGGCACCGGACTCATCGTTCAGGTGCAAATGGTGCCCGCCCGCCAACTGTTCCTGGCTAAAGGGTAGACGCTCCAGCAACTCCGGATGTTTGGCCAGCATGCCGTCGGCGGCCACCACCAGTTGCGCCGGGCAGGTGATGCGCTGGACGAAGGCCATTGCCTGCTCCTGAGTGAGGCGCAGCGGTGATGGCAGGGTCAGGCGATTGTCGGTGCGCCAGGTATAACCGCCGGGCACCGGCATCAGGCCGCGTTGCGCCAACAGTTCGGCGGCTTCGCGACTGACCGCCACCAGCCCCTTCATCCGCGCTTCGATGGCACGATCGAGGGTGTTGTAGACCGGCTTGCGCTTCTCGCGCAGATCCAGCTGCGCTTGCAGGGCCATGCCCATGCGCTCGGCGGCATTTTCGCCTTTGTCCGTAGGAGGAATCACCCCGTCGATCAACGCCAGGTGAGTGATGCGCTCCGGCAACGAACCGGCCAGCACCAGCGAAACGATCGCGCCCATCGAATGCCCGAGCAGGCCGAAGCGTTTCCAGCCCAGTTGCTCGGCGACCTGCAACACGTCGTGGGCGTAATCCCACAGCGCATAACCGGCGCCATTCGGTCGATGCCCGGAATGCCCATGCCCGGCCATGTCCAGCGCGATGATGCGCAAGCCGTGGAGCTTGGGCGCCAGGCGCGCGAAGCTGTTGGCGTTGTCGAGCCAGCCATGCAGGGCAATCACCGGCAGGCCGTCCTCGGGACCGAACAAGTGCGCCGCCAGTTCGATATGCGGCAGGCTCAGGCGCACTTCTTCGAAGGTCGGGTTCATGCGCAATCCTTCTGTTGGCGGCGCTCCCAGCGCGTAAACAGCTCTTTGAGCAGGCGCGCCGTGTCTTGCGGACGCTCGAGCGGGAACATGTGCCCGCCGGGCATGCTCAGCGCTTCACCCTGCGGCAGGCGCCCGACGAATCGGGTGTGATGACGCATGACCACGCGGCTCTTGTGGCCACGCACCACGGCCAGCGGCACCTGCAATTGGCGCGTGCGGCCCGGACTGGTGTGCGGCACGCCGCGATAGATACTGATTTCGGTGGCGGGGTCGAAGCGCAGACGCAGCTTGTCGCCGACCGCATGCAGCCCGTGTTGCAGGTAGGCATCGAAACATTCCGGATCGAAACCGCGAAACAGCGTCTTGCCGGCAAAATAGCTGCGCGCACTGTCGAGGTCGGCGAATTCTTCGCGCCGGCCCAACGTACGTCCGGCCGGGGTCAGTTTGTCGATGAAGCCGAAACGCTTGGCAGCGCGGATCACCCACTGATCGGTGCGGGTCAGTACCGGCGAGTCGAGCATGACCACACCGCGATACAACTCAGGGCAGCGCAACGCCGCATGCAGGTGCAACACACCACCAAACGAATGGCCGACGCCCCACACCGGTTGATCCTGCTGCTGTAAATGGTGGATCAGTTCGTCGACCAGGTTGTACCAGTTGTCGTCCGCCGGGAAACGCGGGTCATGGGCATGCTGCTCCAGATGCGCGACCCGATACTCGGGCGCCAGCGCCGCGAACAACTTGCCATAGGTGCCCGAGGGAAACCCGTTGGCGTGGGCGAAAAAGATCGGTTGCGACATGCCGGTAAATCCATGAGCGGAAAACATGCCGCTGATTGTCCGCAAGACCGCGCCCCGCAGCAATGACCGTAACTGCCAGGAATGATGACAGTCCGGTCATGGCTATGGGCACATCGAACCTCAGCGCGCCGGCGGCTGCTCGCCCAATGGCACCACCGCCATGGTCAACCGCGACACACAACTGGCCTTACCTTCATCACTGGTCAGGCGGATATCCCAGACGTGGGTGGTGCGACCGATGTGAATTGGCCTGGCCACGGCGGTCACCCGCCCGCTGCGCAAACCGCGCAAATGGTTGGCGTTGATCTCCAGCCCCACGCAGTAGAACTTGCTCGCATCGATGCACAGGTAACTGGCCATCGAGCCAACGGTTTCCGCCAGCACCACCGAGGCGCCGCCATGCAGCAGACCGTAGGGTTGGTGGGTGCGGTGGTCGATGACCATGCTCGCTGTCAGCGACGCTTCGTCGAAGGCTTCAAAACGGATATCCAGCACTTCGCCGATGGTGTTTTTCTGGATTGCATTCAACTGCTCGATGTTCGGAGTGGTGCGCCACAAGGTCATCGCAGGCTTCCTTTGTTGTTTTGATCGTCGCTCAATCCTGCCACAGCACCACCTCGCTGCGCGCGCTCCATTCCTCAAACCGCGCACCGTAGGTGTCTTCGATGACGTTGCGCTTGATCTTCAACGTCGGTGTAAGAAAGCCGTTCTCCACCGCCCAGCTGTCCTTGACCACCACCAGCCGCCGCAGACGCTCGTGCTTGTCGAGCCCGGCGTTGACCTCTTCCAGCAGTTTTTCCAGACTCGAATGCAGACTGCCCCGCGCTTCCTCCTGATTGACCACCGACAGTACACACAAGCCCAGCGGTGCACTCAGACCATCGCCAACCACGCAGACCTGCTCGATTCGCGAATGCACCGCCAAACGGTTTTCAATTGGCGCCGGGGCCACATATTTGCCTTTGCTGGTCTTGAAGATTTCCTTGAGTCGTCCGGTCAGGCGCAAGCGCCCCTCGGCATCCTGTTCGCCCTTGTCGCCGGTACGCAGAAAGCCGTCCTCGGTGAGGGTTTCGGCGGTTTTCTGCGGTTCCTTGAAATAGCCGAGCATGTTTGCCTGACTGCGCACCTGCACCTCTCCGGACTCGTCGATCCGCACCTCGACCTCCGGACATGGCTTGCCGATCCAGCCCTGTTTGTACTGGCCCGGCAGGCAGATGTGCGAGTAGCCGCAACTCTCGGTCATGCCGTAGACCTCCAGCACATCGAGGCCGAGTTTCTGATACCAGTCGAGCAGGGTCTGCGGCACCGGTGCCGCGCCGGACAGCGCCACGCGCAAGGCATCCAGCCCCAGCCCCGCCAACACCTTGCGCCCGACCCGTTTGCCAATGAACGGCAGGCCAAGGAGGAAATCCAGGCGTTTAGCCGGGATCTTGCCGTACACCCCCATCTGGAATTTGGTCCAGATTCTCGGCACGCCGAACATCGCGGTAGGTCGTGCTCGCTTGAGGTCGGTGATAAAGGTGTCGAGACTTTCGGCAAAGAACACGGTTTGCCCGGTGTAGATCGACGCCAGCTCGACGAACATCCGTTCGGCGACATGACACAGCGGCAGGTAGGACAGCAGCCGGTCATGCTCATTGAGCCCGAACAACCGGGTGCCGTGGGTCGTGGCGAAACCGAGATTGGCGAAGCTATGCATCACGCCTTTGGGCTGGCCGGTGGTGCCGGAGGTGTAAATGATCGTCGCCAGTTGCTCGGCAGCCGGGCGCGGATCGTCCTGGATCGGCGAGCTGCGTTGCAGGTCGTCCCAACTGAAAGCGAACTCGCCCGGAGGATGCAGCGGCAGACTGATGGTTGGCAAATCCGCCGGTACACCGACCGACATGCCCGGCCAGTCATCGAGTTTGCCGATGAACGCCAGCACGCTTTCCGAATGCGTCAGGACCTGATTCACCGAGTCTGCCGTGAGGTTGGGATACAGCGGCACCGAGACGTGCCCGGCCATCCAGATCGCCAGATCGGCAATGATCCAGTGCGCGCAGTTTTTCGAGATCAGTGCGATGTGGCTGCCTTGCGGCAGTTCCCGCGCGCGCAGCCAGTGCGCGGCGCAACGGGCCTGATGACCGACATCGGCCCAGGTCAGAGTCTCGACCTGCCCGCCGCCGATGGGCTGCACCAGAAAACGCTGGCGCGGGTGCCGGGCCTCACGCTCGTAAAACACGTCCAGCGGCAAACGGAATGCGGCAGACATGCGACTCGCTCCTGTTTTTTTGGTCTGGAGCAAGCGTAGTCAACCAAGCAAGTGCTTGGTTGGAAAATTCCAACAAATAATTTCAGCTGAAAATGAGGGCCCTGTGGGAGCGGGCTTGCTCGCGAATGCGGTCTATCAGTGACATTTACAGTGACTGACACAGCGCATTCGCGAGCAAGCCCGCTCCCACAAGGAATCAGCGTCAGGGATGCTTGAGGCTGTTGAGGGTCATCGAGCCGATCAGCAGTTCAGGGCTTTCCAGCTCAGCCAGACCGGCAGTGCCGACCTTCTCCGGCGGATACCCGGCGCCATGCTGCAGATAGCTCAGCAGATTGCCCACCAACGGGTTGTGACTGACCAGCAGCACATCACTCACCGACACCAGTTGATCCGCCACCTTGTCCGGATCGTTCTCCGGCGTCAGCCAGCCGACCGTGCGAATCTCCGGCTCGAAACCCAGGGCTTCGCGGACAATCTGTGCGGTCTGTTGCGCACGCAGGTAAGGACTGGCGTAGATCGCCGTGAGCGGCTGACCAATCAGCCGGGCCGCACTCTTCAAGGCTTCTTGACGACCGTGATCGGTCAGTTCCCGCTCGGAGTCAGGGCACGAGCCATAAGGCACCGCTTCACCGTGACGCAACACCCAGAGTTTCATAGCTTGGGTTCCTCATCGCGGGCCGGGTGCGGCGCTGGCGGCACGGCGTGCGGTGCTTCGCCTTCAGGAGTACGCGGGGTTGGCCAGTCGGCGAACGGCCAGGGTTTCTGGTCGCTGTGAAAGCTGCCGAAACGGCCGATCTGCGCCAAAAACTGGCTCAGGCTGTCGCCGAAATTCATCAGGCCGGCGCTCGGCGCGCCATAAATCAAACGATAGATCAGCTGCACCAGCACCACGGCGCCGAGGATGAACTGCGCCACTTGCCAGACCAGCACATAGACGATCATCCACAGCACCCGCAGGAGAATGGATTCGTACTTGGCTTCGGTTTTCGGATCGTTCATGGCTCGCTTCCTGTTGAATCAGTTGAAACCGCTGGTGGAAATAAAGTCGACGTCGGTTTTCGGCTCGGCCCGCATCAGTAGACCGATCACCTGCTCCAGCGTGCGCCCCTCAAACAGGATCGCATGCAGCCCGGCGACCAGCGGCATGTACACGCCCACCTCCTGGGACTTGGCCTTGAGCACCTTCAGGGTGTTCACGCCTTCGGCCACTTCGCCCAGGCGCGACACCGCCTCATCGAGGCTCAAGCCCTGACCGAGGGCAAACCCGACCTGATAGTTGCGGCTCTTCGGCGACGAGCAGGTCACGATCAAATCCCCTACCCCGGCCAGACCGAGGAAGGTCATCGGGTTGGCGCCCTGATTCACTGCAAACCGGGTCATCTCGGCCAGTGCGCGGGTGATCAGCATGCTCTTGGTGTTCTCGCCCATCTCCAGCGCCACCGCCATGCCGGCGATGATTGCGTAGACGTTTTTCAGTGCGCCGCCCAGCTCGACGCCGAATCGGTCAGCACTGGCGTAAACACGGAAGGTGCGACCGTGCAGCGCCGCCTGCACCTGTTTGCACAAATCTTCGTCCTCGCTGGCGACCACGGTGGCGGTCAGCGCGTGCTCGGCGATCTCCCGCGCCAGGTTCGGTCCGGACAGCACGCCGATGCGCGCCTGCGGGGCGATTTCTTCGAGGATCTGGCTCATCAGTTTGAAGGGGTGGGCTTCGATACCCTTGGTCAGGCTGACCAGCATCTTGCCGCTCAGGCGCTCGGCGTGGGCGGCCAGCACCGTGCGCAATGCGCTCGAGGGCAGCGCGACGAAGCACAGCTCGCAGGCGTCGAGGGTTTCCTGCAGATCAGTGACGGCAGTCACCCCCGGCAGAATCTTGATGCCCTTGAGGTAACGCGGGTTCTCGCGGTTGACCCGGATGGCCTCGGCCTGCTCGGGGTCACGCATCCACTGCCGGACTTGATGGCCGTTCTCGGCCAAGAGATTAGCCACGGCGGTACCAAAACTTCCGCCTCCCAGGACCGCAATCGGGCGCTGTTCAGTCATATGCAATCCGTTAATCCATACCAGTGACGATGCCGGCATTATACGGGGCGACCGAAGCGCGGCCAGCCCCTGCGTCAATTACCGGCACTTGTAGGAAGAAGACCAATAAAACCGAGGAAAATGCCCGCATCGTGACTGGAAAAGTCACTGTCCTCGGTTAACATGCGCGCCAATTCTTTGTGATCAAGGCTGTGTTGTGTCTTTTGCCTCTGCCCCTTCGCGTTCGTCGCTGTTGCTGGCGCTGTTGTTCAGCCCGGTGTTGCAGGCGGACGACCTGTTTGTCGACAGCGAAACGCTGCCGCAGGTGCTGACGGCCACGCGCCTGAAACAGACGCCGGCGGAAGTGCCGGGGAGCATGACCGTCATCGACAGTGAGCTGATCAGTGCCAGTGGCGCGCGGGACATCAGCGAGTTGCTGCGGCTGGTGCCGGGGATGATGGTCGGCAACATCAGCGGCAATCAGGCGGCGGTCAACTATCACGGGACCAACGCCAGCGAAGCGCGGCGCATGCAGGTGCTGATCGATGGCCGCTCGGTGTACCGCGCAGGCCTGGCCACGGTGGACTGGAGCGACATTCCGGTGGCCATGGAAGACATCGAACGCATCGAGGTTTTTCGGGGGCCGAACACCGTCAGCTACGGCGCCAACGCGCTGATGGCGGTGGTCAACATCATCACCCGCAACCCGGCGGACAGCCACGGCACGCGCCTGAAGGTCACCCGAGGCCAGCGCGGCATCAACGACTTCTATGCCAGCCAGGGCACGGGGTGGAATGGCGGCGACCTGCGTCTGTCGCTGTCCGGCCAGGAAGACGATGGCTTCGACAGCGACCGCACCGGCGCCGATTACCGTGACAGCCGCCGCTTGAACCGCTTCAGCCTCGCCGTCAGCCAGACCCTGAGCGACAACCAGAGCCTCGACTGGCAGATCAACGCGAAGGACGGCAGCAATCAGCGGCCCTACACCTACCGCCCGGTGTTCTCGGGGATTACCGCTGCCGGGAACAATTCCGACGTGGTCGCCAAGGATTACGCCGGTTCGGTGCGCTGGAATCTCGACATCAATCCCGAACACAGCCTTTATATACAAGGTTCGGCCCAGCACTGGGATCGTCAGCAAGTGTGGCGCGCCTGCGATGCCGAAGTGTCGTTCAGCCCGCAACTGACCCAGCTGTGGCAGCTCAACCCGAACTACACCGAACGCCTCGCGCGCAACATCACCCGTTTCACTGGCCCCGGCCCGGAAGCCGGAACGCCACAGGAAATGGCCCTGGCCAATCAGGTGCTCGACCAATGGCGCAACGGTGCCAGCCAGACCCTGTGTGGCGACATCGATCAAAGCGCCCGCGAGTCGCGCTACGACCTGGAATTGCAGGACACCCTCAGCCTGTCCGACAGCCTGCGGCTGGTCAGCGGCATGAACTATCGTTATGACCGGGCCGATTCCGAAACCTACTTCAACGGCACACTGGACGACACCACCTGGCGCGCGTTCGGCCAACTGGAGTGGCGCGCCAGCGAACACTGGCTGTTGCAGGGCGGCGCAATGTTCGAAAACACCCAACTGATCGGCAGTTCGCTGACGCCCAGATTTGCGGTCAACTATCTGATCAACCCGCGTCATGGCCTGCGCGCGGTGTACTCGGAGGCGATCCGTTCGCCGGACATGTTCGAGAACAACGTCAACTGGAGCTATCAGGTGAGCAACCTGCGGCCCTCGGCCTACGGTCAGTCCTCGGCGCGCTACTTCGTCAAGACCCGTGGCCCGGGCGATCTCGATCAGGAACACATGCGCTCGCGCGAACTGGGCTACAACGGCTATTTCGCCGAACTCGGGCTGGCCGTGGACGTGAAGCTGTTCTACGACGAAATCACCGGGATGATCAGCGAGCCACTGCGCAACAACCAATACATCGCCAGCAACGCCAACAGCTCACGCTTTCGCGGCACCGAAACCCAGCTCGACTGGCGTCTGAGCATGATCGATCGCCTGCGCTTCACCTACGCCTTCGTCGACGCCGAAGCGAGCAATCCGCTGGATCAGCAATTCACCTCGCGCAACAGCGGTTCTGCCGGCTGGCTGCGCGACTGGGGCCATGGCTGGAACAGCGCCCTGTTCTATTACGGCGACAACGCGCTCAATGGCTACCGCTTCGAACGGGTCGACACGCGCATCGCCAAACGCCTCCCGCTGGGCAAGGCGCAACTGCAACTGGCCGGCGTGCTGCAACAACGGCTCGACAACGAACCGACCACTTTCGTCGACAACAATTACGACGAACGCCGGGTGCTGTACTTCAGCGCCGAGCTGGAGTTCTAGGGTGCGCTTCGGCACGGCAAACAAGACACCAACCCTGGGCCACTGGCTGGCCGGTGCGTGTCTGTTTTTGACCGCGTGGCTGCACGGGGTGGCGGTGCAGGCCGCCGACATTCTGTTGACCGGCGCAGAAGAAAGTCCCGGTGTGCAGGCCTTCGTCCAGGCGTTGAGCGAGCTGCGCCCCACCGACAACGTACGTTTCCAGCCACTGGCCAGCCTGCCGGCACCGGGCAAGTTGCCGGCCAATCTGCGGATGATTCTGCTCGACCTGCCCAGCCTCGACTGGCGTCTGAAAGAGTCTCAGGGGCCGGCGACGCTGGTGTTGCGCATCAGCCGATTGCAAGCGCGGCAACGCCTGGGTGGCGCACAACCGCCGCACTTGAGTCTGCTGTGGAGCGACCCGCCGCTGGGCCGCCAACTGCAATTGATTCGGCGGATTCTGCCGCAGGTGCGGCGGGTTGGCGTGCTGTTCGACCAGCACAGCGAATTCCTGCTCAAGGAGCTGCACCAGGCTGCTGCACCGCTGAACCTGCAAATCGTCAGTCAGCGTTGGGACAACACCCAGGACAGTCGCCCGTTGCAAACCGTGCTGAGAAACAGTGACGTGTTGCTGGGCCTCGACGATCCCGATCTGTACAACCCGAAAACCGCGAAAAACCTGCTGCTCAGCAGCTACTCCCGGCAAGTGGCGCTGATCGGGCCGAACGCGGCGTTCGTGCGTGCCGGCAGCCTCGCCAGCACTTACAGCGATCAGCCCGACTGGCTGGCGATCCTTGACCGGTTGCTGGATCGTCCCCCGGCGACGTGGCCGCGCTCGCTCTACCCCGATCGTTTCAAAGTCTCAAGTAATGTGCAGGTCGCTCGTTCCCTCGGTATCGAGCCAATCGATGAAGCGTCTGTTGCCCGCCAGTTGGCTGAAGGAGAAAGCCACCCATGAATCTGCGTCGCCGCTGGGACATCAACACCCGCACGCAATTGATCAGCCTCGGCCCGGCCCTGCTGCTCACGCTGCTGCTGATCAGTTTCTTTACCTTCGTGCGGATTCAGGATTTGCGTCAGGAGCTCAATCACACCGGGCAACTGATCGCCAATCAACTGGCGCCCGCCACCGAGTACGGGGTGATTTCCGGCAACAACGAAGTGCTGGAAAGCCTGCTCAAGGCGACTCTCGCAACACCGAACGTACGCTTTCTGGAAGTGCAGGACAGCGCCAACCGGATTCTGGCCTACGTTGAACAAGCCGCCGACGCGCACAACCGCCCGCATCAGGTCGAGGTGTTCCAGGCCCCGGTGCGCCTGCAACGAATCGCCCTCAACAGCGATTTTTTCCACGACGCCAAAGCCAGCAACAACGTGACCAGCGAGGATTACCTGGGCCGGGTGATCGTCGGTCTGTCCAACGATGCCTTCAGTCAGCGCCAACAGGAAATTCTGCTCAAGGCCGGGATTCTGGCGTTGTTCGCCCTGCTCTTCACCTTTGTTCTGGCGCGGCGTCTGGCCGGCAGTCTGTCGGCGCCGATCCGCGATATCGGCAACGCGGTCAAGGCGATTCAGCAAGGCGATTACAAGACCCCGCTGCCGATCGTCGATGACACCGAGTTGGGCGCCCTGTCGCAGCACATCAACAACCTCGCCCAGGCACTGGAGCAGGCCAGCCGCGAACAGCATCAGGCGATGGCGCAACTGATCCAGACCCGTGAAGAAGCGGAAAAGGCCAACAACGCCAAATCCGATTTTCTGGCGATGATGAGCCATGAACTGCGCACACCGATGAACGGCGTGCTGGGCATGTTGCAGTTGCTGGAAACCACCGACATGACCGAGGAGCAGATCGAGTACGCGGCGCTCGCATCCGAGTCCACCGAACACCTGCTGAAAGTCATCAACGACATTCTCGACTTCTCGCGGATCGAACGCTCGGAGCTGGAGCTTGAGCACATTCCGTTCAACCTCGCCGACCTGATCGGTGCTTGCGCCCAATCCTTCCAGCACAGCGCGGTGCAGCGTGGCCTCGCCCTGAACCTGCAGATTCCCGAGGACATGCGCGACTTGCAGGTGCAGGGCGACCCGACGCGGATCCGGCAGATTCTGGTCAATCTGGTGGGCAACGCCTTGAAGTTCACCGAGCGTGGTCGGGTCAGCATCGAGGCACAGTGGCAGTCGCTGGATCACGAATTGCTGTGGTTCACCTGTTCGGTGCGCGACAGCGGCATCGGCATTTCGTCTGAGAGTCTGGAATTGATGTTCAACGCCTTCCAGCAGGCCGACAGTTCGATTTCCCGGCGCTATGGCGGCACCGGTCTCGGTTTGCCGATCGCCCGCACCCTGGCCGAACGCATGGGCGGCACGTTGCGGGCGCAGAGCGAAGAAGGCCTGGGTTCGGTGTTCACCCTGGAAATCCCGCTGGCGCTATATAAGCAGACGCTGCCGACACTGGCGGCGCCGCGCGCGGCCAATGGCAACGGGCATGGCGAGGGGCGCAATGTGCTGCTGGTGGAGGACAATCCGGTCAACCAGACCGTCATCGAAGCGATGCTGCGCAGTCTGGGCTTTACCGTCAGCGTCGCCACCGATGGCGCGCAAGCGGTGCGCAGTGCTGAAGGCAATGATTTCGAAGTGATTCTGATGGATTGCCGGCTGCCGATCATCGACGGCTACGAGGCGACCCGGCAGATCCGCCAACTGCCCGGACGCCGCGAGGTGCCGATCATCGCGCTGACCGCCAACGCGTTGCAGGGCGACCGCGAAACTTGCCTTTCGGCGGGCATGAACGATTATCTGGCCAAGCCGTTCAAACGCAATGACCTACAACAGATTCTGCAGCGCTGGGTGCAGTAGTGACGGTTTTTCGACCATCTGCGACTGGCGTGAAAAGCGAAAGTGCGGCAGTCTTAGGCACCCGAACGAGCCTCAAAAGAGGCTTGAATAAAAATTTCAGTGCACAAGTGTACATTCATGTCCTTGGTGCTGTGACTTTCACCACAACGCAATAGTCTATGAGTAGGCTGCCGGTACGAGGCATGAACGCGTCGATCGGCCGGGAAGATTTGCCCCACCTGCCGCATGGGATTATTGAGGAGCTCGCATGACCAAACAAAACGCCTTTACTCGGGAAGACCTGCTGCGCTGCAGTCGCGGTGAGCTGTTCGGCCCAGGTAACGCGCAACTGCCCGCCCCGAACATGCTGATGGTCGATCGCATCACCCTGATCAGCGAAGAAGGCGGCAAGTACGGCAAAGGTGAATTGGTCGCCGAGCTGGATATCAACCCTGACCTGTGGTTCTTCGCGTGCCACTTCGAGGGCGATCCGGTGATGCCGGGCTGCCTGGGTCTGGACGCCATGTGGCAACTGGTCGGCTTCTTCCTCGGCTGGCAAGGCCTGCCGGGCCGTGGTCGTGCGCTGGGTTCGGGCGAAGTGAAATTCTTCGGCCAGGTCCTGCCGACCGCCAAGAAAGTCACCTACAACATCCATATCAAACGCGTCCTCAAGGGCAAGCTGAACCTGGCCATCGCCGATGGTTCGGTGACTGTCGACGGTCGCGAAATCTACACCGCCGAAGGCCTTCGCGTCGGCGTTTTCACCTCCACTGACAACTTCTAAGGGTTATTCGCATGCGCCGCGTCGTTATCACTGGTCTGGGCATTGTTTCGTGCCTGGGCAATGACAAAGAGACCGTCTCCGCTAACCTGCGTGCAAGCCGCCCTGGCATCCGGTTCAACCCGGAATATGCTGAAATGGGTCTGCGTAGCCAGGTTTCCGGCTCCATCGACCTCAACCTTGAAGAACTGATCGATCGCAAGATCTATCGTTTCGTCGGCCACGCAGCGGCTTACGCCTACCTGGCCATGAAAGACGCCATTGCTGACTCCGGCCTGACCGAAGAGCAAGTGTCCAACCCGCGTACCGGCCTGATCGCCGGCTCCGGCGGCGCGTCGACCCTGAACCAGATGGAAGCGCTGGACATCCTGCGCGAGAAAGGCGTGAAGCGCGTCGGCCCATACCGTGTAACGCGGACCATGAGCAGCACCGTTTCCGCGTGCCTGGCCACACCGTTCAAGATCAAGGGCCTGAACTACTCCATCGCCTCTGCCTGCGCCACCAGTGCTCACTGCATCGGTACCGCCATGGAACAGATCCAGATGGGCAAGCAGGACATCGTCTTCGCCGGTGGCGGTGAAGAAGAGCACTGGAGCCAGTCGTTCCTGTTCGACGCGATGGGCGCCCTGTCCAGCAAGCGCAACGACACCCCGGAACAAGCTTCCCGCGCCTACGACGCCGACCGTGACGGTTTCGTCATCGCTGGCGGTGGCGGTATGGTCGTGGTTGAAGAGCTGGAACACGCGCTGGCCCGTGGCGCCAAGATCTACGCCGAAATCGTTGGCTACGGCGCAACGTCCGACGGCTACGACATGGTTGCCCCAAGTGGCGAAGGCGCGATCCGCTGCATGCAGATGGCAATGTCCACCGTCGACACCCCGATCGACTACCTGAACACCCACGGCACCTCGACTCCGGTCGGCGACGTCGCGGAAATGAAAGGTGTGCGTGAAGTGTTCGGCGACAAGGCGCCAGCGATCAGCTCGACCAAGAGCCTGTCCGGTCACTCCCTGGGCGCCGCCGGCGTTCACGAAGCGATCTACTGCATGCTGATGATGGAAGGCAACTTCATCGCCGGTTCCGCCAACATCGACGAGCTGGACCCTGAAGTGGCCGATCTGCCGGTGCTGACCAAGACCCGCGAGAACGCCACCATCAACACCGTGATGAGCAACAGCTTCGGCTTCGGCGGCACCAACGCCACGCTGGTGCTGAAGCGCTGGGAAGGCAAGTAATTCCCCGCTGCTGAGCTCCACATGAAAACGCCCCGACTGGTTCGGGGCGTTTTTTTTGGCCGGCTTGAAACCAGCAGCCACAGCGCAAAACCCTGTGGGAGCGGGCTTGCTCGCGAAAGCGTCGTGTCAGTCGACATCAGTCTGTCTGATATACCGCCTTCGCGAGCAAGCCCGCTCCCACAGAGGATGTCAGTGCGCCTGAAAATGAAACTTCTGTCATGCAACTTCCCGCCCTGCGACCGAATGTCGCGGATTTAGCGGGCTGCAGCACTGTTGCAAAAACCGCAACAACACCTTGCACAAATCAAGCGTTTACTTAGCAAGCTAACAAATCATATAAAAGAGTCCTGCACACGCCTTGCTGCAGATAACTTGAGATTTGGAGCTAGCAGATGACTGTAAAAGTAACTGAACGCGACGATTCACACATGTCCCATGAAGGCGTAGCCGCCGGTGTACGGATCTGGGATGTGCATCAACAAGACTTGCTGGTCGGCATGTTCCACAACGAGATCGACGCCCACAACTACAAGGCCGAACTCGAACTGCAGGAACAGCAACGGGATCTGAAATCCGCTTAGGCGAATATTGAACCTGTGGCGAGGGAGCTTGCTCCCGCTGGGGCGCGAAGCGGCCCTGTTCTACAACTCAAGAGCAGGGGCCTGCTACGCAGTCCAGCGGGAGCAAGCTCCCTCGCCACAGTTTGTCGTTGTTACAGCTTTATCGGTTTACCACATCAGGTCATCAGGGATCTGGTAGGCCGCGTACGGATCATCCTCAGCTGCGACCTCTTCGGTCTGCACGTTGAGCTGCACAATGCGCTGCGGATCACGCTCCTGGATCTTCAGGGCCGCTTCACGGGGGATCACTTCGTAGCCACCGGCATGGTGCACGATCGCCAGCGAACCGTTGCTGAGCTTGTTGCGCATCAGCGTGTTGACGCAGATGCGCTTGACCTTCTTGTCGTCAACGAAGTTGTAGTAGTCCTCGGTATTGAGCTTCGGCAGACGCGTCACTTCGATCAACTGCTTGACCTGCGCGGCACGGGCCTTGGCCTCGGCCTTCTCCTGCTGCTGACGGTTCAGCTCCTGGTCGCGCTTGACCTTCTCGGCCATGGCTTCCTGAGCGGCGCGTTGCTGCGAATCATCCAGCTCGGCCTGCCCCTTGTGGGCCAGACGCTGTTGCTTCTGCTTGTCTTTGCTGACCTGCTTGGCCTGCTTTTGGTTGACCAGGCCTGCTTTGAGCAACTGGTCGCGAAGGGAAAGGCTCATTAATGCTTACTCACTTGGGCAACGGCTCAGCCGCAGCTGGGCACATTCTTTTCCTGGCGTTTGGCTTCACCCCACAGGGCGTCCAACTCTTCGAGGGTGCAATCTTCCATGGGACGACGGGTGTCGCGCAATGCCTGTTCGATAAATCGGAAACGTCGTTCGAACTTGCCGTTGGCACCGCGCAGTGCGGTTTCCGGATCGACCTTGAGATGCCGGGCCAGATTGACCACGGAAAACAGCAGATCACCGATCTCGTCAGCCACCGCGTCGGGATCGTTTTCGGACATGGCTTCGAGCACTTCGTCGAGCTCTTCGCGCACCTTGTCCAGCACCGGCAGTGCATCCGGCCAGTCGAAGCCGACCTGCGCTGCACGCTTTTGCAACTTGGACGAACGCGACAGTGCCGGCAGCGCGGCAGGTACATCATCGAGCAGTGACAGCTGCTCGGGCGCGGCGGATTTCTCGGCGCGTTCTTCGGCCTTGATCTCTTCCCAACGCTGCTTGACCTGTTCTTCGCTCAGGCGCGGCACATCCAGCGGCGCGTACAGATCGCCGGTGGGGAACACGTGCGGATGACGACGGATCAGCTTGCGAGTGATGCTGTCGATCACTCCGGCAAATTCGAAGCGCCCTTCTTCCCGGGCCAACTGGCTGTAATAGACCACCTGGAACAACAGATCGCCCAGCTCGCCCTGCAAGTGATCGAAGTCGCCGCGTTCAATGGCGTCAGCCACTTCATAGGCTTCTTCGAGGGTATGCGGGACGATGGTCGCGTAGGTTTGCTTGATGTCCCACGGGCAACCGAACTGCGGGTCGCGCAGGCGGTTCATCAGGTGGAGCAGGTCTTCAAGTGAATACATCTGTCATGCCTCTACACAAAACCAATGTGGGAGCGGGCTTGCTCGCGAATGCGGTGTGTCATTCAGCGTAAATATCGACTGACACGCCCTCTTCGCGAGCAAGCCCGCTCCCACATTCGAACGAAGCCATCTTCACGGAGTACGGTTACGCCGCGTCTCGATGATGTTCGGCAACTGCGAAATCCGCCCCAGCAAGCGTCCCAGCGCATCCAGCCCGGGAATCTCGATGGTCAGCGACATCAGCGCGGTGTTGTCTTCCTTGTTCGAGCGGGTGTTGACCGCCAGCACGTTGATCCGCTCGTTGAGCAGCACCTGCGAGACGTCACGCAGCAGACCGGAACGGTCGTAGGCGCGGATGACGATGTCCACCGGATAGGTGAGCACCGGCACCGGGCCCCAGCTGACCTGGATGATCCGCTCCGGCTCGCGCCCGGCCAGTTGCAGCACCGAGGCACAGTCCTGACGGTGAATGCTCACGCCACGACCCTGAGTGATGTAGCCGACGATCGCGTCGCCCGGCAGCGGCTGGCAGCAGCCAGCCATCTGCGTCATCAGGTTGCCGACGCCCTGGATCTGAATGTCACCACGCTTGCCCGGTTTGTAACCGGTGGCTTTGCGCGGGATCAGTTCCAGCTGTTCGTTGCCGCGTTCCGGCTCGACCAGTTGCTGCGCCAGGTTGACCAGTTGCGCCAGACGCAGGTCGCCGGCACCGAGGGCGGCGAACATGTCTTCGGCGGTTTTCATGTTGGCCTTTTCAGCCAGCTTGTCGAAATCCACCGCCGGCAGACCGAGGCGATTGAGTTCGCGTTCGATCAGGGTTTTACCGGCCGCAACGTTCTGGTCACGCGCCTGCAACTTGAACCAGTGAACGATCTTCGCCCGCGCCCGCGAGGTGGTGACGTAGCCCAGGTTCGGGTTCAGCCAGTCGCGGCTCGGCGTACCGTGCTTGCTGGTGATGATCTCGACCTGCTCACCGGTCTGCAGGCTGTAGTTGAGCGGCACGATCCGCCCGTTGATCTTCGCGCCACGGCAGTTGTGACCGATTTCGGTGTGCACGCGGTAGGCGAAGTCCAGCGGCGTCGCGCCTTTCGGCAAATCGATGGCGTGACCGTCGGGGGTGAAGATGTACACCCGGTCCGGTTCGATGTCGACCCGCAGCTGTTCGGCCAGACCACCGATATCGCCCAGCTCTTCGTGCCACTCGAGCACCTGCCGCAGCCAGGAGATTTTCTCTTCGTAGTGGTTGGAACCGGACTTGACGTCAGTGCCCTTGTAGCGCCAGTGCGCGCAGACGCCGAGCTCGGCCTCTTCGTGCATCGAGTGCGTACGGATCTGCACTTCGAGAACCTTGCCTTCCGGGCCGATTACCGCCGTGTGCAGCGAGCGGTAGCCGTTCTCTTTCGGGTTGGCGATGTAGTCGTCGAATTCTTTCGGGATGTGCCGCCACAGGGTGTGGACGATGCCGAGCGCGGTGTAGCAGTCGCGCATTTCCGGCACCAGCACGCGCACGGCGCGCACGTCGTAGATCTGGCTGAACTCCAGCCCCTTGCGCTGCATTTTGCGCCAGATCGAATAGATGTGTTTGGCGCGGCCGCTGATGTCGGCGTCGACACCGGTGGCCTGCAATTCGTCCTTGAGCTGGGTCATCACGTCAGCGATGAACCGCTCACGGTCCAGCCGCCGCTCGTGGAGCAGCTTGGCGATCTGTTTGTATTGATCGGGTTCCAGGTAACGGAAGGACAAGTCCTCCAGCTCCCACTTGATATGACCGATGCCGAGTCGGTGCGCGAGCGGCGCATAGATGTCGAAGACTTCCCGGGCGACGCGGTTGCGCTTTTCGTCGTCAGCGGTTTTCACCGCGCGGATTGCGCAGGTACGTTCGGCCAGTTTGATCAGCGCGACGCGAACGTCGTCGACCATTGCCACCAGCATCTTGCGCAGGTTTTCCACCTGGCCCTGAGTGCCCATCACCATCGACTGGCGCGGGCTGAGGCTGGCACTGATTGCCGCCATGCGCTGCACGCCGTCGATCAGTTTGGCCACCACGGGACCGAAGCGCTGGCTGACCGCCGCGAGTTCGATCTGGCCTTCGCGGACGCCGCGATACAGCACCGCCGCGACCAGCGAGTCCTGGTCGAGCTTGAGGTCGGCGAGGATCTCGGCGATCTCAAGTCCCGTACTGAAACTGCCGCTGCCCTCGGCCCACAGATTCTTCGCGGCGTTGGACTGCTGTTCGGCCTCGCGAGCGAACTCGCAGGCTTCCTTCAAGGCTTCGCGATCCAGCGCCATGTCGACACTGACCGCGTGATCGAGCCAAGCCTCGAGATTGATACTGCCGTCAGTGTTGATCGGCTGGTGTGCTCTCACCTGTACCATGCTGCTTTACCTTCCCTACGACGCAGATTCAATGCGTCAAATCGCTGACCCCCAATGCCCGGATGCGCTCGCGGGGCTAAAGCGAGCGCCGCCCGGACAGGTCAGACGGATTCAGACGAGCCATCCTGGCTCGCTTCAAATAACGCCATGGCCTCGACATGCGCCGTCTGAGGAAACATATCGAGAATCCCGGCACGTTTTAACCGGTAGCCCTGCTTGATCAATTCGACCGTATCGCGCGCCAGAGTTGCAGGGTTGCACGACACATACACCAACCGTTTGGCACCCAGGGTCGCGAGCTTGCGCACCACCTCGAAAGCACCGTCACGCGGTGGGTCCAAGAGTACCGCAGAAAAGCCGTTTCCGATCCACTGAGCATCGGTCAAAGGCTGGGATAAATCGGCTTGAAAAAACTTTGTGTTATGCAAATTGTTACTAGCGGCGTTCGCAGCGGCACGGTCGACCATGGTCTGCACGCCCTCCACCGCCACCACTTCACGCACGCTTTTGGCCAGTGGCAAGGCGAAGTTGCCCAGACCGCAGAACAGGTCGAGCACGCGCTCGTCACCGGTCGGCTTCAGCCAGTCCAGCGCCTGCGCGACCATCGCCTCATTGACCCCGGCGTTGACCTGGATGAAATCCCCCGGCCGCCAGGCCAGATCCAGATCCCACTGCTCCAGGCGATAGCCCAGCGCCTGCGTGGCATCCACCGGTTGTGGCTCGCCTTCGCCATGCAACCACAGTTGCGCTGCATGGAACTGGCAGAAATCCTTGAGGATCGTCAGGTCGGCTTCGGACAGTGGCGCCATGTGTCGCAGCAATACCGCCAGCGATGAACCACTGAACAACTCGACATGCCCCAGCGCCTGCGGTTTGCTCAAACGACGGAGCATCTCCGGCAAACGGGTCATGATCGGTTGCAAGGGCTGTACCAGCACCGGGCATTCGTTGATGGCGACGATGTCCTGGCTGCCGGCGGCGCGGAAACCCACTTCGAGCTTCTTCGCCTTCATGTCCCAACGCACGGCGATCCGCGCGCGGCGGCGATAGCCGAACTCCGGGCCGGTCAACGGCGCCGCCCATTCTTCAGGCTCGACCCCGGCAACCTTCGACAGCTGCTCGGCGAGCATGCGCTGTTTCAGGGCAAGCTGTTCGGCGTGGGGCAAGTGTTGCACGCTGCAACCGCCGCAGCGGCCGGCGTGCTGACACGCTGCCGGACGACGCAATTCGCTGGCCTTGAACACGCGCTCGGTGCGCGCCTCGACCACTTTGCCGCGGGCGCCAAGCACCCGCGCCTCGACTTCTTCACCGGCGAGGGCGCCGAGGACGAACCAGGTTTTGCCTTCGAAAAACGCGATGCCGCGACCGTCATTGGCCAGGCGCTCGATGTTCAAGCGCTGTTTTTTGCCGGTCGGGATTTGCGCGGCCTTGCTGCCGCCGGTGGGCTGGAAGCGCAGACCTCTCTCGTGCTTGGCCATCAGTTGGGCGCGTCGAAAATGCCGGTCGACAGATAACGGTCGCCACGGTCGCAGATGATCGCGACGATCACCGCGTTTTCAACTTCCTTGGACAGGCGCAGCATCGCTGCCACCGCACCGCCCGAGGACACGCCACAGAAGATACCTTCTTCGCGAGCCAGACGCCGGGTGACGTCTTCGGCCTCGCTTTGCGCCATGTCGACAATGCGGTCGACGCGGTCGGCCTGATAGATCTTCGGCAGGTATTCCTGCGGCCAGCGGCGGATGCCCGGAATGGCCGAGCCTTCCATCGGTTGCAGGCCAATGATCTGCACGCTGTCGCTCTGCTCTTTCAAGTAGCGCGACACGCCCATGATGGTGCCGGTGGTGCCCATCGAACTGACGAAATGGGTGATGGTGCCCTGGGTCTGACGCCAGATTTCCGGGCCGGTGGTGGTGTAGTGCGCCTCGGGGTTGTCGCCGTTGGCGAACTGATCGAGCACCTTGCCACGGCCTTCGGCTTCCATGCGCTGGGCGAGATCACGAGCGCCTTCCATGCCCTCTTCCTGACTGACCAGAATCAGCTCGGCACCGTAAGCGGTCATCGCCGCCTTGCGCTCGGCGCTGGAGTTGTCCGGCATGATCAGGATCATCTTGTAACCCTTGATCGCGGCGGCCATGGCCAGCGCAATCCCGGTGTTGCCCGAGGTCGCTTCGATCAGCGTGTCACCAGCGTGGATCTGCCCGCGCAGTTCGGCACGGGTGATCATCGACAGCGCCGGACGATCCTTGACCGAACCCGCCGGGTTGTTCCCTTCGAGCTTGAGCAATAGGGTGTTGCTGGTGGCACCGGGCAGGCGCTGCAAACGCACCAGCGGAGTGTTGCCGACGCAATCGGCGATGGTTGGGTACTGCAGGGTCATGGCGTATTCGCAATCCAGACGTGCGGGGGCGCCTATCATACCGGCAAACGTTCGCAGGCCATATCACGCAAAGTGCGGTGCTTATGGTTTCTGGGAATAAGCAGTAACAGTCTCACCAGTGGTGAGACTATTAGTTGAATCGAAGGTCCCCTTCGCGAGCAAGCCCGCTCCCACAGGAGGGTGACGATGTTGGTTATACAATCTGCGGACGCCCCACATCCACTGTGGGAGCGGGCTTGCTCGCGAAGGCGTCAGCCGTCACGCCGCCGTCATCGGCAATCAGCCGAAAATTCAAGCGCAACCCCGCCCCACTATTCTCCGCCCACAACATCCCACCCTGCCTTTGCACCGCATTCCTCGCAATGCTCAACCCCAGACCAAACCCGCCATCCCCCGGGCGCGAGCCGTCGAGGCGGGTGAACGGCGAGAAGATCCGTTCCAGATCCGCTTCAGCCACACCGCCGCCCTGATCTTCCAGCCACAGATGCCAGTAATCGCCGTCACGCCGTCCATCGAGGCACACGATGCCGCCCACGGGCGAATGACGAATGGCGTTGCGCAGAATGTTCTCCAGCGCCTGCGCCAAACTATTGAGATTACCGCGCACCCAGCACGACGACGGCACCGCGCACTGCAATTGCAGGCTCGGCCAGCCGCTTTCATAACAGGCGTTGTCGGTGAGCATTTCCCACAGCGCCTGAATCTGGATCGCCTCCTCCGGCAGTGGCGCACGCTCGGTGTCGAGCCAGGCCAGTTGCAGGGTGTCCTCGACCAGGCGTTGCATGCCGTCGACTTCACGGCCGATGCGCTCGCGCAGTTGCCGCAGATCCTGTTCGCTTTCACTGGCCACCCGCAATCGACTCAGCGGCGTACGCAACTCATGGGACAGGTCGCGCAGCAGTTGCTGTTGCAGGGCGACAGTGGATTGCAGGCGCTCGGACATCGAGTCGAAAGCCCGCGCCAGCTCGCCGAGTTCGTCCGGGCGCTGGGTGATGCCGCTCGACAGGCGCACATTCAGTTGATCGGCGCGCCAGGCGTTGGCCTGCTCGCGCAGGTTGTTCAGCGGCACCACCAGCAAGCGATACAGGCCGACACACAGCAGCAAGGTGAACAATCCCGGAATCACCCCGTTGGTGATCACCCTCCAGAACACCCGGTATTTACCCGGCAGGAATCGCTCGGGCAACTCGATCACCAGACTGCCGGCAGACGGGTCCTGGGGAAACGGCACCCGCAGCCACGGCCGGCCCTGCTTGTGGATCGGCCAGTCGAGCCCGCGCAAAAAAGTCAGGTGCTGGATTTCCTGTTCATTCAGCGGATCGCTGCTCAACGACTGCAGATTGCGATCGATCACTCCGACCCAACCCGCCTCGCGCAGCTCCATGCTCTGCAACCAGTTATCGACCCCGTCACGCTCACCGCGCTGCCACGCCCGTTCGGCTTCAGCGGCATAACGGCTCAGCGTGCCGCGCGCCTCGTCGGAGAGAAACTGGTTGCGCTCCTCCATGTAGCGGCCCCAGGACCAGCTCAGCCAGATCATCAGCAGACAGAACGCCACCAGCAGGCACGCCAGTTTCCAGAACAGCGAATGCCGGCCCGGCAGGTCAGAGATTTTCATCGGGCGCACTCAGCACGTAGCCCTTGCCCCACACCGTGCGCACTTCACGCTCGAGGTAACCGATGGCCTTGAGTTTGCGGCGGATCTGGCTGATGTGCATGTCAAGGCTGCGGTCGTGGGCGGCGTAACCGCGTTGCAGAACGTGCTGATAAAGGAAGGCCTTGCTCAACACTTCTTCATCGTTGCGATTGAGGGTTTCCAGCAGGCGGTATTCGCTGCGGGTCAGGCCGGCGGCTTGCGCGTTATAGAAAACCTCGCACTGTTCATCGTCAAAGCGCAGCGTGCCACTGGCCATCGCCGGAGTAACTGCCGCCGGGCGCCGATCAAGGGCCACCCGCCGCAGAATCGCCTCGATGCGCACATGCAGCTCGGCCATGCTGAACGGCTTTGGCAGATAATCATCGGCCCCCAGGCGAAAGCCACTGATGCGATCGGCCTCGGCACCCAGGGCGGACATCAGCAGCACCGGCGTCGAATGGCTCTGGCGCAATTGGGTCAGCACATTCAGGCCATCGAGCCCCGGCAACAGTATGTCCATCAGCACCACATCGAACGGCTGGCGACGCGCGATGTTCAGCCCTTCCTGACCGTTCTGGCACCAGGTCACCTTAAAGCCGCTGCGCCCCAGATGTTCGTGAACATAGGCGCCCAGAACCGGGTCGTCCTCGATGGCAAGAATGCGTGGGAAATCGTTGGAGGCAAGCGTCATGAGTATCTGCAAATAATTCTCAGTTGGCCGATTATTCAAGATTGCCCGCTATCGGGCAACCCAAGGTTGACCTGGCGGACAAACGCGCCATGCGCCGTCGACCGATGACGACATCATTTTTCCGGAGATTGCCTGCCTGCAAATCGCTACACTGCGCCAATGTCGCGTGCCGGATGCACGTAAGAGTCAACAGTTCAGCGGGATGCAGGAGATGGGTGTGCTCAAGAAACTGGGAATCAAAGGTCGCGTATTGTTGCTGACCCTGTTGCCGACCAGCCTGATGGCATTGGTTCTCGGTGGTTATTTCACCTGGATGCAACAGTCCGACCTGCAGACCCAATTGATGCAGCGCGGCGAGATGATCGCCGAGCAACTGGCGCCGCTGGTGGCGCCCGCCATGGGCCACGGCAACACCGATCTGCTGGAACGCATCGCCACCCAGTCTCTCGAACAACCCGACGTGCGTGCCGTCACCTTCCTCGCCCCCGACCGCACACCGCTGGCGCACGCCGGTCCGACCATGCTCAATCAGGCGCCCAGCGGCGACAGTGCGCAACTGCAACGGCGCAGCGGCAATGACGCCACCCGTTACCTGATGCCGGTGTTCGGCAAGCATCGCAATCTTGCCGGCGACGTGATTCCGCAAGAGTCCGACCGTCTGCTCGGCTGGGTCGAACTGGAGCTGTCGCACAACGGCATGCTGCTGCGCGGTTATCGCAGCCTGTTTGCCAGCCTGCTGTTGATTGCCGCTGGCCTTGCCGGCGCGGCCCTGCTCGCATTGCGCATGGGTCGCACCATCAACCGCCCGCTGAGCCAGATCAAACACGCGGTCGCCCAGCTCAAGGACGGTCATCTGGAAACCCGTCTGCCACCGCTCGGCAGTCAGGAACTGGACGAGCTCGCCTCGGGCATCAACCGCATGGCCGGCACGCTGCAGAACGCTCGCGAAGAACTGCAGCACAGCGTCGATCAGGCCACCGAAGACGTGCGCCAGAATCTGGAAACCATCGAGATCCAGAACATCGAACTGGATCTGGCACGCAAAGAGGCGCTGGAGGCGAGCCGGATCAAATCCGAGTTCCTTGCCAACATGAGCCACGAGATCCGCACGCCGCTCAACGGCATTCTCGGTTTCACGCATCTGTTGCAGAAAAGCGAGCTGACCCCGCGCCAGCTCGACTATCTGGGCACCATCGAAAAGTCCGCCGACAGCCTGCTCGGGATCATCAACGAGATCCTCGATTTCTCGAAGATCGAGGCCGGCAAACTGGTGCTCGACCATATTCCGTTCAACCTGCGCGACCTGTTGCAGGACACCCTGACCATCCTGGCGCCGGCAGCCCACGCCAAGCAATTGGAGCTGGTGAGTCTGGTCTATCGCGACACGCCGCTGTCGCTGGTCGGTGACCCGCTGCGCCTGAAGCAGATCCTCACCAATCTGGTCAGCAATGCGATCAAGTTCACCCGCGAAGGCACTATCGTCGCCCGCGCCATGCTCGAAGAAGAACACGAAGACAGCGTGCAACTGCGCATCAGCATTCAGGACACCGGCATCGGTCTGTCGAGTCAGGATGTGCGCGCGTTGTTCCAGGCGTTCAGTCAGGCCGACAACTCGTTGTCGCGCCAGCCTGGCGGTACCGGTCTGGGTCTGGTGATTTCCAAGCGCCTGATCGAACAGATGGGCGGCGAAATCGGCGTCGACAGCACCCCCGGCGAAGGCTCGGAATTCTGGATCAGCCTGAGCCTGCCCAAAGCCCGCGACGACACCGAAGACCTGCCGGCCCCGCCGCTGCTCGGACGCCGTGTGGCGGTGCTGGAAAATCACGAATTGGCGCGCCAGGCCTTACAGCATCAACTGGAAGACTGCGGCCTCGACGTCACGCCGTTCAATACGCTGGAGAGCCTGACCAACGGCGTCACCGGCGCGCACCAGACCGATCAGGCCATCGATCTTGCGGTGCTCGGCATCACCAGCAACGACATGCTCCCGGAGCGTCTGAACCAGCACATCTGGGATCTGGAGCACCTGGGCTGCAAAGTACTGGTGCTGTGCCCGACCACCGAACAGACGCTGTTCCATCTCTCGGTACCGAACCCGCATAGCCAGTTGCAGGCCAAACCGGCCTGCACGCGCAAACTGCGCCGGGCGCTGGCGGATCTGGCCAACCCGCGCCAACCACGTAGCGAACCGGGCGAACCGCTGTCGAGTCGCGCGCCGAAAGTACTGTGCGTCGACGACAACCCGGCCAACCTGTTGCTGGTGCAGACCCTGCTCGAAGACATGGGCGCCAAGGTTCTAGCCGTAGAAAGCGGCTATGCGGCGGTCAAAGCGGTGCAGAGCGAATCCTTCGATCTGGTGCTGATGGACGTGCAGATGCCGGGGATGGACGGACGCCAAACCACCGAAACCATCCGCCAATGGGAAAGCGAACGGCATTGCACGCCGCTGCCGATCGTCGCCCTCACCGCCCACGCCATGGCCAACGAAAAACGCGCCTTGCTGCAAAGCGGCATGGATGACTACCTGACCAAACCGATCAGCGAGCGGCAACTGGCGCAAGTGGTGCTGAAATGGACCGGTCTGGCCTTGCGTAATCAAGGCCCGGAGCGCGCCAGCGACAGCGCAGCAGGCAGCAATGAGCTGCCGGTGCTCGACCATGAGGAAGGCCTGCGCCTGGCCGCCGGCAAGGCGGACCTTGCCGCCGACATGCTGGCAATGCTGCTCGCGTCGCTGGAAGCCGACCGCGAAGCGATTCGTGCCGCCAGCGAAGCCCGTGATCAGAACGCATTGATTGAGCGCGTGCATCGCCTGCACGGTGCGACCCGATATTGTGGCGTGCCGCAATTGCGCGCGGCCTGTCAGCGCAGTGAAACCCTGCTCAAACAGGGCGATCCCAAAGCCGTGGCAGCGCTGGAAGAGCTGGAGCGGGCGATCAATCGCCTCGCCACTCAGGCCAGGATCAGCGCCTGATCCACGGCAATGCCGGCAGCGGCATTCGTCGTTAAAGTGGTGGCCGTCAACGCTGACTCGCCACCCCGTTCCAGGAGGAATTGATGCGCACGATCGTCTTCAGCAGCCAGACCTACGACCGCGACAGTTTCCTCGCCGTCGATTGCCCGGCCGGAATAGAACTGCACTTTCAGCCGGCCCGGCTCAGTCTCGACACCGCCGCCCTGGCCGAACAGCACGAGGTGGTCTGCGCCTTCATCAATGACGATCTCAGTGCGCCGGTGCTGGAGCGGCTGGCGGCCGGCGGCACGCGGCTGATCGCGCTGCGCTCGGCGGGCTACAACCATGTCGATCTGGTCGCGGCGAAACGCCTCGGGCTGTCCGTGGTGAGGGTGCCGGCCTACTCGCCGCATGCGGTGGCCGAACATGCGGTGGCGTTGATTCTGGCGCTCAATCGGCGCCTGCACCGTGCCTACAACCGCACCCGCGAAGGCGACTTCACGCTGCACGGCCTGACCGGTTTCGATCTGGTGGGCAAGACCGTCGGCATCGTCGGCACCGGGCAGATCGGCGCGACCTTCGCGAAAATCATGCACGGCTTCGGTTGTGAGTTGCTGGCGTACGACCCGTATCCAAACCCCGAGGTTGTGGCCTTGGGCGCGCGTTATCTGAGCCTGCCGGAATTGCTCGCGCAGTCGCGGATCATCAGCCTGCACTGCCCGCTCAACGCGCAGAGCAAACACTTGATCAACCGTGAGTCACTGGCACATTTGCAACCGGGGGCGATGCTGATCAACACCGGACGCGGCGGTCTGGTGGACACACCCGCGCTGATCGACGCCTTGAAGGACGGCCAACTGGGCTATCTGGGACTGGATGTGTATGAGGAAGAGGCGCAGTTGTTTTTCGAGGATCGCAGCGACTTGCCGTTGCAGGATGATGTGCTGGCGCGGCTGCTGACCTTCCCGAATGTGATCATCACCGCGCATCAGGCGTTTCTGACCCACGAGGCGCTGGGCGCGATTGCCGCGACCACCCTGCACAACATCGCGACCTGGGCTGCAGGCGCGCCGCAGAACCAGGTCGAAGGCTGAGGATTACCGGCTTATTTCGGCGACAGCGACGAGGCCAGGATCAGCAGGGCCAGCCAGCCGAAACCGAAAAAACGCTGCTTCATCGAATGACCGTTACGCAGCAGGAACCAGACAAAGACCATCGGCAACAGAAACACCATGATCTTCAACCAGCCTTCCACCGGACGAGAACCGTCGGCGTTGGGCTGAAGTTGAGGGGTTGGCTCGGGCTGCCGACGACGGCGACCGACTGCTGCCGGTGTCACTTTCGGCTCGGGCTCCGGGGCTGGCGGCGGGACGAAGGCTTCAGGCACGGACTTGTTGCGCGGCAGACTGCCAAATGAAATCGTCGTCGCGGCAGCGGCGACCGTCGCCTGCTGCGGATTGTGCCCGTGTTGCTGCGCCATCGGAGCACCACAATGAATGCACGCCTTGACTTCAGAGCTGATGCTCCGCTTGCATTCATAACATTCGATCAGCGCCATGTTCCGTTCCCTCAGATTGAAGGGCGGCAGTTTGCCATGAGCGCCGAGCAATTTGAACCGGATCGAAGGTCGCACACGTACGCCATCCTGCAATCCTGCCCGTGCTAGCATGTCGCGCAGATTTGGAGGACCCATGGTCGAACACGATTTCCGCTACACCCTGATGAACCCGCAACACACCCTCACCGAATGCCGCGCCCTCGTACCGGGCCGCTATCAGGTCACCGGCAACGGTGGCTCGATCCGTAACGGTGACGTCCTGTTGGTCACCCTCAAAGGCAGCAAGGATTTGTCCATGCGCCTGACCGTCGACTCCGTGCGCCACCTGATCAATCCGCCGGGCCAATGGACCGCGATGACCACGGGCCCGGTATTCGGCGAACTGGCAATCCACACCTGGCAGGTCAACTGCGACAGCTGCGCCAAAGAGCTGAGCTTCGAGTTCGCGGTGGACGCCAAGCTGGGCAAGACTGCCGAGAAACCGGCCGCCACGGCGCGCATCGCCGAGCTGGGCTGGAAAGCCGTCGGCGACAAACACCTGTGCCCGAAATGCCAGGAGCCTGCGTGATGAAACGCCTTGCCCTGCCCCTGTTGGTCGGTGCCGGTCTGGTGGGCTGCGCCGCAGAGCCAGTGCAGTTGCAACAGAACCGCAGCTACATTCTGGAGTGGATCGGCGAGCGGCCATTGATGGATTACAGCCACCTGACCGTGACCCTCGGTGACGATGGCCGCGCGTATGGCAATGGCGGCTGCAACCACTGGTTCGCACCGTACACCCTCGAGGGTGACAAGCTGAGCTTCGGCCCGATCGGCAAGACCCGCAAACTCTGCGCCCCGGCGCTGATGGAGCAGGAACAACGCTTCCTGCAGGCGCTGCAAGGCGTGGAACGCTGGGACATCTCGCCGATCGAGCAGATGCGCTTCTGGCCGGCGGAAGGCAAGCCGTTGCGCTGGTGGCTGGAAGAGGGTTAACCCCCTTAGACGCACACTGAGGTTACTGTGGCGAGGGAGCTTGCTCCCGCTCGGCTGCGCAGCAGTCGCAAAACCGTTAACCGCGCGTTGCCGGAGACACCGAGTCAGCAGGTTTTGGGGCCGCTTCGCGGCCCAGCGGGAGCAAGCTCCCTCGCCACAAAAGCCCATTCAACTCACTTTGTCGCCTGCAACGCCTCCAGCTTGGCCATCACCCCCGCCGCCGTCTGCTCGCCCATCAGTTGCTCACGCACCTTGCCCTTGTTGTCGATGATGTAGGTCACCGGCAAGGCCTCACTGCGCGGCAGGTCGAACAGGTCCGCCGGATCCTGCGCCAGTACGGTGAACTTGATGCCCAGCTTCTCGCTGGCGCTCTTCAGGTCTTCACCCTGCACGTTGTCGAAGTTGACCCCGAACACCCCGATGTTCTTGCCTTTCAACTCATCAGCCAAATGATTGAGTTCAGGAATTTCCGTGCGGCACGGGCCACACCATTCGGCCCAGTAATTGATGACTACCCATTGCTTGTCCAGACGCTCGGACGCCACCTTCTGACCATTCTGGTCAATGCCGTAGTCATTCCCGCAGCCCCCCAGCATCAACGCCCCGATTATCGTCAATGCTGCTGCCAATCGCCGTGTCATGTCGTGTTCCCTGGTCAAAAATTGGATGCGCCTGCGACCCATCGCCTCTGAAGGTTCTGGATTGCGCGCTGCACAGTTAGAATAGCCGCCACTTTACGCCAGAAGCGACCCGCCATGACCGATCTGACGCTTTATCACAATCCGCGCTGCTCGAAATCCCGCGGCGCACTGGAACTTCTCGAGGCCCGTGGCCTGACCCCGAACGTGGTGCGTTACCTGGAAACGCCGCTGGACGCCGCGCAGATCAAGGCCTTGCTCGGCAAGCTCGGCATCAGCGCACGGCAACTGCTGCGCACGGGAGAAGATGAATACAAAATGCTTCAGCTGGCGGACACGAGCCTCAGCGAAGCCCAACTCATCGCCGCCATCGCCGAACACCCGAAACTGATGGAGCGGCCGATTCTCGAAGTCGGCGACAAGGCCGTGATCGGCCGTCCTCCGGAGCAGATCCTGGAGCTGTTGCCGTGAGCGCGCCATACATTCTGGTTCTGTATTACAGCCGCAACGGTTCGACCAACGAGATGGCCCGGCAGATCGCCCGCGGTGTCGAGCAGGCCGGCCTCGAAGCGCGCCTGCGTACCGTGCCGGCGATTTCCACCGAATGTGAGGCGGTCGCCCCACAGATCCCGGAAGAAGGTGCGCTCTACGCCACCCTCGACGATCTGAAGAACTGCGCTGGCCTCGCACTCGGCAGCCCGACGCGTTTCGGCAACATGGCCGCACCGCTCAAGTACTTCCTCGACGGCACCAGTAACCTTTGGCTGACCGGTGCACTGGTCGGTAAACCGGCCGGCGTGTTCACCTCCACCGCCAGCCTGCACGGCGGCCAGGAAACCACCCTGCTGTCGATGATGCTGCCGCTGTTGCACCACGGCATGCTGATCACCGGCCTGCCGTACAGCGAGTCCGCGCTGCTGGAAACCCAGGGCGGCGGCACGCCGTATGGCGCCAGTCATCACGCTGGCGCCGATGGCAAGAAAGGTCTGGATCAGCACGAGATGGCGCTGTGTCGCGCACTCGGCGCCCGCCTGGCGAAAACCGCGCAAAAACTGGAGGGCTGAGGGTGGCGAAGAAGGCGAAAATCCTGCCCTCGGTGGAGTGGCTCGAACCCCGCGTCAGGGCGATGCGGGCCCTCAGCCTGCTGTGCTTCTTCGGCCTCGCCGGGCTGCTCGCCGCTTACTACCTGGTATTCGCCGACCTGCATGGCGCCCGACCGTGGGTGATTCTGCTGGTCGAGCTGATCCCGTGGATCGTTCTCGCCCCGGCGATGATCATGGGCAGCGCCCGTGGGCATTCGTGGATGTGTTTTGTGGTGAATCTGTATTTCATCAAAGGCGCACTGGCGGCGTATGACCCGAACCGGCAGCTGTTTGGCGTATTGGAGATGGTCGCGAGCCTGGCGCTGTTCTGCTCGGCGTTGCTGTATGTGCGGTGGCGGTATCAGTTGAATCGCAAGCTGGCTGGCGAGGGCGAGATTTCCGTCGCCTGAGCTGACGCCTTCGCGAGCAAGCCCGCTCCCACAGTTTTTGTGTCGATCACAATATTGTGTTTCAACAAGGATCCTGTGGGAGCGGGCTTGCTCGCGAATGGAGCGATGCGGTCTTAATGATTGACGGTGTAAGCCAGCATCATCGAAATCTGGCTCATCGGCCGTCCACCACTCTGTTCATGCCACTGGTTGAACGCGTTCTGCACAATCGCCAGATCGCGCAGACTGGTCGGCACCTTGTCGACGATCTTCTGCGCATTCAGTGCCGCGACCACGTCATAGCTCGGCACAAAGGTGTCCTTGCCAACCATGCGCAAGAAGCGTGGCGCCGACAGCCCGCCCAACTGATGGCCGTGCTTTTTCAGGTAGGTCCACAGACCGACGATATCGGTCACCGGCCAGTCAGCGATCAGTGCGCCGAAACTGCCCTTCTCTTTCTCCACATCAAGAATGAACTGCGCATTGCGCGGCACGCTCTTGAGCTTGCCCAGGTGGCGAATGATTCGCGCGTCCTGCATCAGGCGTTCGAGGTGCTCGGCGCTCATCAGCACGACTTTTTCCGGGTCGAACTTGAAGAACACTTCTTCGAAGGCCGGCCACTTGGCATCCACCAGGCTGTGCTTGAGCCCGGCACGGAATACCCGCAGGGCCATGGTCGAGAGGTAACGATCGTCGCTGATCTTGCGCAATTGCGCGGGAGTCTTGGGAACGGGCAGATGGGCTTCCAGTTCAGCCGCCGAACCGAAGCGGTTCAGACAGTATTCGTGCAGCCACTTGTAATCGCGCATGCCCTCTCCTATTGAATGAAACGAAGAAACCCATGTGGGAGCGGGCTTGCTCGCGAAGACTGAGTGTCAGTCGGCGCATATAGCGACTGATACACCGCCTTCGCGAGCAAGCCCGCTCCCACCTGGAATGGGTTTACAGATTGACCACGTTGACGAAGCGCGAAGCCGCCGTCTCGTCGATCTTCAGGCTGGTGAAGTCGAACAGGTTGCGGTCGGCCAGTTGCGACGGCACCACGTTCTGCAGACTGCGGAAGATGCTTTCAGTTCGGCCCGGAGTCTTGCGCTCCCAGTCCTGAAGCATTTCCTTGACCACCTGACGCTGCAGGTTTTCCTGCGAACCGCAGAGGTTGCACGGGATGATCGGGAATTCCTTGAAGTCCGAGTAGGCCTGGATGTCTTTCTCGTTGCAGTAGGCCAGCGGGCGGATCACCACGTTACGGCCGTCGTCGGCGCGCAGCTTCGGCGGCATCGCCTTGAGGGTGCCGTTGAAGAACATGTTGAGGAAGAACGTCTCGACGATGTCATCGCGATGGTGACCGAGGGCCATTTTGGTCGCGCCGATTTCGTCGGCGAAGGTGTACAGCGTGCCGCGACGCAGGCGCGAGCACAGCGAGCAGGTGGTCTTGCCTTCCGGCACCAGTTCCTTGACCACCGAGTAGGTGTCCTTCTCGACGATGTGGTACTCGACGCCCAGCTCTTTCAGATAGGCCGGCAGCACATGCTCGGGGAAGCCCGGCTGCTTCTGATCCATGTTCACGGCAACGATCTCGAACTTGATCGGTGCAACCTTCTGCAGATGCAGCAGTACGTCGAGCATGGTGTAGCTGTCCTTGCCTCCGGACAGGCAGACCATGACCTTGTCACCGTCTTCGATCATGTTGAAATCGGCGACCGCTTCGCCGGCCAGGCGGCGCAGGCGCTTTTGCAGTTTGTTCTGGTTGACCGTAAGAGTGCCCATGACGCGAAATCCGTGAGGTGTGACGAAAGGCGGGCATTTTACGCAAAAAACCCGCTGGGGGCGAAGGGCCGTGGGTCTGTCCCTTTCACCCGATCCCCTGTGGCGAGGGAGCTTGCTCCCGCTGCGGTGCGAAGCGCCCCCAAACCTGCAGCCGCTATTTTCCTGACGCACCGAACCGGAAGGATTGGCGACTGCTGCGCAGCCGAGCGGGAGCAAGCTCCCTCGCCACAGAGGTGATCCGGCCTCAACCGTGCAAGACCCTGCCGCGATTACCCCCCGTGTTTACAGCGCGATTTGCTCTAAGCCCCTATCACCTGTGCGGTTAAGTCCTTTCTATACTGCGACATAAGGTCGCACACATCTGAAGACCTGTATTTGCTCGGCCACCTTGGCCCGTAGGCGCTCCGCTGGGGGGCGATGGCAATAACAAGAGGAGTGACTGGCATGATCCATCACGTAGTGGGACTTTTTACCCACCCCGATCAGGAATGGAAGGAAATCCGTGGCGACCAAGAGGAAAGCATCAGCCACATGTACCTGACGCACACGCTGATCCTGGCGGCGATTCCGGCCGTTTCGGCGTTTATCGGCACCACTCAGGTCGGCTGGGTGATCGGCAGCCGCGCGCCGGTGATGCTCACCGTGGAAAGCGCAATCTGGATGACCGTAATGTCGTACCTGGCGATGCTCGGCGGCGTCGCGGTGATGGGCGCGTTCGTGCACTGGATGGCCCGCACCTATGACGCCAATCCGAGCCTGGCCCGTTGCGTGGCCTTCGCCACCTACACCGCGACACCGTTGTTCGTCGGCGGACTGGCGGCACTGTATCCGCATATGTGGCTGGGGATGATCGTCGGCACGGCGGCCATCTGCTACACGGTTTATCTGCTGTATGTGGGGTTGCCGACGTTCATGAACATTCCATCGGACGAAGGCTTCCTGTTTTCCAGCTCGGTGCTGGCGGTGGGTCTGGTGGTACTGGTGGCCATCATGGCGTTCACCGTGATTGTCTGGGGCCTCGGCGTGGGGCCGGTGTATACCAACTGACATGATTCACCCCCGAGAACAACAAGATCTGCCAATACAGGCCGCCGCAAGGCGGCCTTCTCGTATGGCGGATGACCATTCGGCAGGTCAGCGATTCGCAAGTCCGGGAGGTTGCGGCATACTCGACGCCTCTGGAGATCCATCAAGCATGCCCGAGCAACTCAATACCCGCGTCGAAGACTGTTACCAACTCGCTGAAGCCTTTTTCAAACGTCATTTCCAACGCCCCGTCGTCAGCCTCAAGCTGCGCGGGCAAAAAGCCGGTGTCGCGCATCTGCACGAGAATCTGCTGCGCTTCAATCCGCAGCTGTACCGGGAAAACACCGAACACTTCCTCAAGCAGACCGTGGCCCACGAAGTCGCGCACCTGATCGCCCACCAACTGTTCGGCGACCGCATCCAGCCGCATGGCGAGGAGTGGCAACTGATCATGCGCGGGGTTTACGAACTGCCGCCGGATCGCTGCCACACCTACGCAATCAAACGCCGCAGCGTGACCCGCTATATCTACAAATGCCCGTGCGCCGACAGTGATTTCCCGTTTTCGGCGCAGCGCCATAGCCTGGTGCGGCAGGGGCGACGGTATTTGTGCCGTAGATGCCGCAACACCTTGGTGTTCAGTGGTGAGATGCGGGTGGAATAGCCGGTTTGGTGTTGTCGCCGCCGACGCCTTCGCGAGCAAGCCCGCTCCCACAGGGGAACGCATTTCAAAATGTGGGAGCGGGCTTGCTCGCGAAAGGGGCGGCACAGACGCTAGAGAATCACCTTGGCACGCCGCAACTCGGCAATCCGCTCAGCACTAAACCCCAACTCCCCCAACACCTGTTCCGTATGCTGCCCCAACCCCGCACCAACATGCCACGGCGCCGGCAGCGCCTCGGAGAACTTCAGCGGACAGGCAATCTGCGCCTGCGTCGTACCGTCCCCCCGCGGCACCTGGGTCACCAATTCACGCGCCTGCAACTGCGGATGCTGCACCGCCTCGCTCAGGTTCAATACCGGCTCGACACAGGCATCAACTCCGGCAAACAACTCGCACAGCTCGGCAAAGTCGTGCTTCTCGAATTCAACTTTCAACGCCTCCTTCAATAACCGCTGCTGCTCGGGTTTCGGCGACAAGCCCTGCGCCGCCAGCTCCGGCCGGCCCAACGCCGTGCACAGTTGCTGCATGAACGCAGGTTCCAGACTGCCCACCGACAGCCAGCGTCCATCGCGCGAGCGGTAGTAGTCATAGAAGCTGCCGCCATTGAGCATCTGCTCTTCCCAATGCGGCTCCTCGCCACAGGCCAGATACCCGGCACCGGCCATGGCGTTCAGGCTGAAGGCGCAATCGGTCATGCTCACGTCCAGGTGCGTGCCCTGCCCTGTCTGCTGCCGGGCGATAACCGCCGCCAGCAGGCCGATCACGCCATGCAGCGAACCACCCGCGATATCCGCCACCTGCATGCCCAGCGGCAACGGCCCGCTGTCGGCGCGGCCGGTGTAACTGGCAAGCCCGGCCAGCGCCAGATAGTTGATGTCATGCCCGGCGCGGTCCTTGTACGGGCCGGTCTGGCCATAGCCGGTGATCGACACGTAAATCAGCTTCGGGTTGATTGCCTTCAGTGCCTCGTAACCCAGGCCCAGACGCTCCATCACACCAGGACGAAACTGCTCGAGGACGATGTCGTATTCGGCCAGCAACTGCCGGACCACCTCTAGCGCTTCCGGCTGTTTGAGATCCAGCGCCAGACTGCGCTTGTTGCGGTTCAGGTAAGCGTGACTGGCCGACATGCCCTGATCGTGCGGCGGCAACACCCGCAGCAGATCCATGCGCGTCGGTGATTCAATGCGCAGCACCTCGGCGCCCATGTCCGCCAGCAACAGCGAGGCGAACGGCCCCGGCAGCAGGGTCGAGAAATCCAGAATTTTCAGTGAGGCCAGCGGCGCAGACATGGGCGATCTCCTTGGGGGATACACCCAGCCTAGGCAGCGCTGCCGCGCACGGCAATCACCGGATGCATCAGCGGCAGTGACCGTAATGCTCAAATCGCAGGCAATAAAAAACCCCTGTAGCGAGGGGATTTATCCCCGATGGGTCGCGCAGCGGCCCCTTCTTTAGATAGAAAGGGCCTGCTGCGCAGTCCATCGGGGATGAATCCCCTCACCACAAGGGCTCTCAGACTCCAGCATTACACTGGAGCCAATTCAGATTACTTGACGTTGCTCGGAGCCACGCCTTCAGCCACACCCAGGTCATCTTCCGGACGGGTATCCGCGATACCGCGACCGCCCGAAGCCAGCTCGGATTGCAGCACGTCGGTGTCCAGCTCTTTCACCCACTTGGCAACCACGATGGTCGCTACAGCATTGCCGACCAGGTTGGTCAGGGCGCGGGCTTCGGACATGAAGCGGTCGATACCGAGGATCAGCGCCAGACCGGCCACCGGCAGGTGACCGACCGCCGACAGGGTAGCTGCCAGCACGATGAAGCCCGAACCGGTCACACCGGCTGCGCCTTTGGAGGACAGCAACAACACCACCAGCAGGGTGATCTGGTGTGTGATGTCCATGTGCGTGTCGGTGGCCTGAGCAATGAACACCGCGGCCATGGTCAGGTAGATCGCGGTACCGTCGAGGTTGAACGAGTAACCGGTCGGGATCACCAGACCCACTACCGATTTCTTCGCGCCCAGACGCTCCATCTTGATCAGCATGCGTGGCAGTACCGATTCCGACGAAGAAGTACCCAGTACGATCAGCAGCTCTTCACGGATGTAGCGAATCATCTTCAGCACGCTGAAGCCGTGCATGCGGGCGATGGCACCCAGCACGATCAGGATGAACAGCACGCAAGTGATGTAGAAGCAGGCCATCAGTTGACCCAGCTGCACCAGCGAGCCGACACCGTAGGCACCGATGGTGAATGCCATCGCACCGAAGGCACCGATTGGCGCGAGCTTCATGATCATGTTGATGATGTTGAACATCACGTGGGCGAAACGATCGATGAAGTCGAGGATCGGACGGCCGTAGTCACCCAGGCGATGCAGGGCGAAACCGAAGATCACCGAGAACATCAGCACTTGCAGGATGTCACCGGTGGCGAACGCGCCGACGATGGTGGTCGGGATCACGTTGAGCAGGAAGCCGACAACGCTCTGATCAGCACCTTGAGCCACGTAGGTGGCAACTTTCGAAGCGTCCAGAGTGCTGACGTCGATGTGCATGCCGTTGCCCGGCTGCACGATGTTGACCACGATCAGGCCGACCAGCAGCGCGATGGTCGAAACGATTTCGAAGTACAGGAGTGCGTAACCACCGGTCTTGCCGACCGATTTCATGCTTTGCATGCCGGCGATGCCGCTGACCACGGTGCAGAAGATGATCGGGGCAATGATCATCTTGATCAGTTTGATGAACCCGTCACCCAGCGGCTTTACCGCGACACCGAACTGCGGGTAGTAGTGACCGAGTGCAATACCGATGATGATTGCGACGATCACCTGGAAATACAGGGATTTGTACAGTGGCTGACGAGTCGTCATTGCAAGTTTCCTCAAGCGTCCTGCGGGCAACATCCATCTGTCGAGCGCAAAACCTGAATTGCGAACCCTCCTGCACTGGAGGGATTTGTTGTGTCGAGCGGCGCTTCTCCGGCGGGATAGACGCACACTTCTGTCGCTCTTATCGCAAACGCCGTGCCACATTGGTGCAATTCGCTACAAGCCTTTTGATATCAGGGAGTGCAGGGTAATTTTTGTCACTGCCCGGTGACGTAAGTGTGGCGGATTTCCGCCAACTCGTTGGTTCTCGTCCTACAATTTGGCGGAAATCCGCCTTGTTGCCCTGCGCATGCCCCGGCTACCATCCGGCGCCTGAGGAAGGATCTGCCGCTTATGCGCGAACGCACCATCGCCAGCCATTTCGCCCGTGCCGCCCTCGGTGGCGCACGCCGTTCGGGCTTCGACTATTCGCCACTGCTGCAGCGACTGGGCATCAGTCCCGAGTTGCTGGATGAGCCGCGGGCGCGAATTGCACCGGAGCAATTCACCCAACTGATCCAGAGCCTGTGGCTGGCGCTGGATGATGAGTACCTGGGCTTCGGCAACGTACCGAGCAAACCCGGCAGCTTCGCGATGATGTGCCACGCCCTGATCCACTGCCGCAACCTGGAGAAGGCACTGCAACGCGGTTTATTGTTTTATAGCCTATTCCCGGGGGCCCCGCGCCTGGACCTGAGCCGCGAAGACGAATGGGTGCGCCTGAGCCTCGATGATTCGCAGCTATGGGACCCGGATCACTTTCTCAGCGAGAGCCTGCTGGTGATCTGGCATCGGCTCGGCAGTTGGCTGATCGGCCAGCGGATTCGTCTGGAGCAGGCCACTTTCAGTTACCCGAAACCGGCGCACGGTGCCGAGTACGACCTGCTGTTCCCCTGCCCGCTGGTGTTTGCCGAGGGCCAAAGCAGCCTGCTGTTTCACAGCCGCTACCTGCACATGCCGCTGTTGCAGGACGAACGCACCCTCAAGCACTTCCTTGAACGCTCCCCCGCCGACCTGCTGTCACGCCCGGACGACGGCGACAGTCTCAGCAGCCGCCTGCGCCGCTTGCTCAGCCGCGACAGCGCGCACTGGCCGGATCTGGAAGCGGTGGCCGCGCACCTGCACATCAGCCCGCAAACCCTGCGTCGGCATTTGCGTGAGGAAGGCACCAGTTTTCAGGAATTGAAGGATCAGTTGCGCCGCGACATCGCCATTTATCATCTGGGACGGGCGGATCTGTCGTTGCAACAGATTGCCGAGCAGTTGGGGTTTTCCGAGCCGTCGGCGTTTCACCGGGCGTTCAAGAAATGGACGGGGCTGACACCGGGGGCGTATCGGGCGCAGGAGCAGTAAGACCTGCGGTGAACTGACCGGTGCTATCGCGAGCAGGCTCACTCCTACATTTGAATGCATTCCCCTTGTAGGAGTGAGCCTGCTCGCGATGACGTCAGAACTGCCAACACCTAAACCGCAGGAAACTGAATCCTGAACGCCGCCCCGCCCATCGGCGAATCCCCGAGCATCAGTTTGGCGTTGTAGCTCTCGATAATGTCCTTGACCACCGCCAGCCCGATGCCCTGCCCCGGGTGCTGTCGATCCAGACGCTCGCCACGCTCGAGAATCCGCGCCCGTTGATTCGGCGGTACGCCCGGGCCGTCGTCTTCGATGCACAACTCGGTCCCGGCCAGACTCTCGCGAACGCTGATGCGCACTTCGCCCAGACACAGGCGATAGGCATTCTCCAGCAGGTTGCCCATCATCTCCAGCAAAGCGCCCTGCTCGATCGGCACATAGCAGTGCTCCGGCAGATCGAAGGCCACACGCACACGTTTGTCGCGATAGACCTTGTCCAGTGTGTCGCACAGGCTTTTGAGCACCGGCTGCAGACGGACCTGGTGGCGCACCAGCCCGCTTTTGCGCAGGCTGGCACGTTGCAGTTGGTAGCTGATCTGCTGACTCATGCGCTCGATCTGGGTTTGCAGCACCCAGGCTTGATCACGATCTTCGGGACGTTTCGCCATGTCTTCGCTGACCCCTTGCAACACCGCCAGAGGGGTTTTCAGGCTGTGCGCCAGATCATCGAGGGAGTCGCGGTAGCGGCTGCGCTGCTGGCGTTCGCTGAGCAGCAAACGGTTGAGCGAGCCGGTCAGGCGCAGCAGTTCGCGCGGGTGCTGCTCGGTGAGGCTTTCGCGGGTGCCGCTTTCGATTTCGTCGAGTTCCTGGCTGAGCTGGCGCAGCGCCTTGAGGCCCCAGGTCAGGCCGATCCACAACAGCGCCAGCAACACCAGCAATGCGGCACCGAAGCCCAGATAGAGATTTTCGCGCAGGCCTTCGAGGGTGTTTTCGTATTCGCGCACCGGTTGCAGGGCAACGATACTGAACGCGGCACTTTTACCGCCAAGCAGTTTGACTTCGACGTCGTAGACGAAGAACTCCTGACCGTCGCTCTCGCGGATCCGCGCGAACTCGTTACCCATGCCGTCGTAACGCGGCTTGTAGTTGATCTGCTCTTCCTGCGTGCCTTTCGAGCGCCAGACCAGTTTGCCTTCGCGATCGTAGATGTAGCCGAGCAAGCGGTTGTCGGTGAGGTTGAAACGCTCATCGGGCAACTGCGACGGCATCATCAGGCGGCCGTTCTCGATGCGGGCGGCAGAGATCAGCGTGGTGGCGTCCGAGGCCAGCCGCTGCTCGATCGAGTCCTGCAACGCCAGGCTGAACGCGCCCTGCATGGCGGGGAGCAAGCCGAGCATGAACAACACCGCCAACGTGGTGGCGGCGAGCATCAAGCGAACGCGAAGAGAACGAATCAAGTGCAAGGCTCATTGAACAGATAGCCGAGACCGCGCACGGTATCGATCGGCTTGAACCCGCGCGTGCCTTCAAGCTTGCGGCGCAGGCGGCCGACCAGCACTTCGATCACGTTCGGATCGCGCTCGTCGTCGTCCGGATAGAGCTGCTCCATCAGACGATCCTTGGGCACCACTTGCTGGTGGTGGCGCATCAGGTATTCGAGGATGCGGTATTCGTAGGCTGTCAGCGCCAGCGGCTCTTCATCCAGCGATGCCTGCTTGCGATTGAGGTCCAGCAACAGCGGTCCGGCGACGATGGTCGACTGGGTGAACCCGCTGGAGCGACGCAGCAAGGCGTTGAGTCGTGCATCGAGTTCTTCGAACTGGAACGGCTTGACCACGTAATCGTCGGCACCGGCGGCCAGGCCTTCGACCTTGTCCTGCCAGTTGCCGCGCGCAGTGAGGATCAGCACCGGAAACGTCTTGCCGGTCGAGCGCAACTGCCGGATCAAGTCCAGACCGCCCATGCCCGGCAGACCGAGGTCGATGACCGCCAGATCGAAGTTGAACTGCCCGGTCTGGTACAGCGCCTCTTCGGCATTGGCCACGGACTCGACCACATGACCGCTCTCCGTCAGACGGGTTTGCAGGTGATGGCGCAACAGCGCTTCATCTTCGACGACCAACAGTTTCATAACGCTCTCCCGGGTAAATCAAAAGCTCCAACTTCAACAGCATACCTGTGAGAGCGAGTCTGCTCGCGAAGGCGACGGCACGGGCGACAACTTTCTCATTGCTGTTCGACTGGATGCAAGGTTAGCAAGCCGCCCCTGTACCTGCCCTGAACGCTCGTTGAACCTGCACTGAATCAAATCGACTAGGCTGTCCTGACCACTTTCGATAAGGAGACCGACCATGCGCCTGTTCCTCGCCCTCACCCTGCTCGCGGCCAGCAGCCTGGCCAACGCCGCGATCAAGACCCAGGAGATTCCCTACCAGAGTGCCGACGGCACCAGACTGATCGGCTACTACGCCTACGACGACGCGATCAAGGGCAAGCGCCCGGGGATCGTCGTGGTGCATGAATGGTGGGGGCTGAACGACTACGCCAAACGCCGCGCCCGCGACCTCGCTGAGCTGGGCTACAGCGCACTGGCGATCGATATGTACGGCGAAGGCAAGAACACCGAGCACCCCAAGGATGCGATGGCATTCATGCAGGCCGCGACCCAGGATGCCGCCGCCTCCAGCAAGCGCTTCGAGGCCGGGCTGAACCTGCTGAAAAAGCAGCCACAGACCGACGTGAATAAAATCGCTGCCATCGGTTACTGCTTCGGCGGCGGCGTGGTGCTCAACGCGGCGCGTCAGGGCGAGCCGCTGGCGGGCGTGGTGAGTTTCCACGGTGCGCTGGCGACCACCACCCCGGCGACGCCCGGCAGTGTGAAGGCGAAGATTCTGGTCGAGCATGGTGCGCTGGACAGCATGGTCACCCCGGCCAACGTCACCGCATTCAAATCCGAGATGGACAAGGCCGGCGCCGACTACACATTCGTCAGCCTCGACGGCGCCAAGCATGGTTTCACCAATCCCGATGCCGATCGTTTGAGCCACGGTGAACACGGTGGCCCGGATATCGGCTACAACAAAGCGGCCGATGAAAAATCCTGGGCGGACATGAAAGCGTTCTTCCAGAAAATCTTTGGCTGATCAGATAGATTGCAGCGCGGCCTTCGCGAGCAGGCTCGCTCCCACATGGGAATGCGTTCCAAATGTGGGAGCGAGCCTGCTCGCGAAAGCCGCACCGCCGATCTCGACCTTGCCCCTGCGAACCGGCAAAATGCCCGCCATGAATTCCAGCCCGCCCCTCCCCACCTGCTGCACCGCGCTCGACGCTCACTGGCCGTTGCCCAGCGTGCTGCGCGAGACCGTCCTGCTGAGCACCCGTTTCGACCCGAAACAATTGCTCGGCGATGACTTCCAGCGCAGCGCCATCGAGCCGCCGCCGAGCATTCAGCGTTCGGTTGCCAAGCGCCAGGCAGAGTTTCTTGCCGGGCGGATTTGCGCCCGGGCGGCGTTGCAGCAACTGGAAGGCTCAAGCGTGATTCCGGCGATTGGCGAAGACCGTGCACCGGTGTGGCCGGCGCACATCTGCGGCTCGATCACCCACAGCACCGGGCGTGCGGCGGCCATTGTCGCCAACAAGCAGCATTGGCGTGGCTTGGGCATGGACCTGGAAAACCTGCTCGACACCGACCGCGCCGAACGCCTGGCCGGGGAGATCCTGACGCCTGCGGAACTGCAGCGCATGGCCGCCGGTTCGAGGGAACAACTGGCGTTGCTGGTGACGCTGACGTTTTCGGTGAAAGAAAGCCTGTTCAAGGCGTTGTACCCGATTGTGCAGAAGCGCTTTTATTTCGAGCACGCCGAGGTGCTGGAGTGGACAGAGCAAGGGCAGGTTCGGTTGCGTTTGCTGACTGACTTGTCTGGCGAATGGCGTCATGGCACCGAGCTGGAAGCGCAATTTGGGGTGCAGGATGGGCAGTTGCTGAGTCTGGTCAGCATTCCGGCCTGAGGATTTTTCAGCCTGTCCCGCCGCCTTCGCGAGCAAGCCCGCTCCCACCCTTGAAATGCATTCCCCTGTGGGAGCGGGCTTGCTCGCGAAGGCATCATCCCTGCCACCACAAAACTCAGCGGCGTTCCTGATTCCGCGGCCAACTCAGACTGAAGCAGGCCCCGCCCAGACTCTTGCTCTTATTGATCAGCGCCCGGCCGTCATGCCAATGGATGATCCGCCGCACAATCGACAGCCCCAGCCCATGCCCGCCCGACGCACGGGTACGGCTGTCATCCAGACGCAGAAACGGCGTGAAGATGCGCTCCCACGCCACCTCCGGCACGCCCGGCCCGTCATCCTCGACATCGACCCGGCAGCGCAACTGCCCGACCTGATAACTCACCGTGACTTTCGAGCGCGCATGGCGCATCGCGTTGCTCACCAGATTCTGCAACGCCCGGTGCAGGAAGCGCGGTTCGGCCTCGACCCAGGCGCCGTCGTTATCGGTGGATGACAGGCACATACCACGCTGCACCGTGACTCCGGCACGCAACGGCGCCAGCTCTTCGATCACCTGATTGACCAACGCATCGAGGTCGATGCGCTGAAAGGTCAGCGCCGGCGAGCCCTGCTCCAGTCGCGCGTAGGTGAGCATCTCGTCCACCAGCTTATCGAGATCCTCGATGTCGTGATCCATGCCCTCGCGGTACTTCTCCAGCGCCTGCGGGGTGGTGGCCGAGCCGATCATCTCCAGACCGAAACGCAGACGTGCCACCGGTGTACGCAGTTCGTGGGACACCGCGCGCACCAGCTCACGCTGGATTGCCAGCAACTGCTGCAAGTGCTCGGCCATGCCGTTGAACGCTGCCGCCAGCCGTCCTACCGAGTCAGCGCCCCGGGCCGGCACGCGGGTTTCCAGGCTGCCCTTGGCGATGCGCGTGGCGGCGGCTTCGAGGCCGCGCAAACGCCGTTCGAGTTGGCGCACCAACAGATAAACGATCAGGCCGATCAGACTCAGGCCGAGCACGGCGATCAGCACCAGCCATTGCGGCGGATACGGATTCATCTGATACAGCGGGCCGATTTCCAGCACCCACGGCGTGCCGACCATGCCGGCAAACACCCGGATCGAATCCCCGCCCTTGCCCAGCGCCATCACCGTGTCGCCCTCGGACACGCGACGGCTCTGGTCTTCGTCCATATCGGCCTCGTTGACCGTGACCAGTCGCAGATCAAAACCGAAGCCCTTCTCTTCCTTTAACTGCGCCAGCCGCTTGGGTTGTTCGCCCACCGGAAAACGCACCAATTCATCGGCCAGCAGATAAATGGTCGCGCGGGCCAGTTGCTCGCTGATCTGTTGTACGTCACCGGTCAGCAGCAACTGTTCCTTGTCGCTGACCAGTCGATAGACCCGCGCCGCATGCGGGCCGGTCTGCTCCACCAACGCTTGACCGCGTTGCACCCGAGTGCGCTGTGACAAGTCCAGATCAGTCTCGGAAAACTTCTTCAGCGCCAGCGGAATCCCCAGCAGCCGCTCCCACACCAACAGCGCCCGATGGCGCTCGGTTTCGTTCATCGGTTGCAGGTTGTCGGCCATCAGCGAAAACGTGCCGTGGGCGAGGCGCTCGCGGTACTGCTCGCTGCGCACCTGATTGAGCAGATGCAACGCCAGCACGCCGAGCACCGCGACCAGGATCAGCGCTGCGCACATACCGCCGTAGATGCGCAGGAAGATCGAGTTCACAGCGCCAGGTCTACGCAGGCTTCAGGGACGAACAGATAGCCTTTGCTGCGGATGGTCTTGATCAGGCGCGGGTGGTCGGGGTCGTCGCCGATTTTCGGGCGAATGCGCGAGATACGCACATCGATCGAGCGGTCCTGGCCGTCGTAACCGATGCCCCGCAGCGCAGTAAAGATCTCTTCGCGAGAGAGGATTCGCCCGGCATTCGACACCAGCAGCCAGAGCAGGTCGAATTCAGCGCTGGTCAGTTCGATGCCGCTGTCGCTGAGCCAGGCTTCGCGCAAGGCGTTGTCAACCACCAGCGGCCCGAATTGCAGGCGACGGCTTTTCTCCGCGACGGGTTCGGCTGTGTCACTGCGTCGCAGCAAGGCCTGAATCCGCGCGAGCAACAGCCGTGGACGCACCGGTTTGCACACGTAATCGTCGGCGCCGAGGTCGAGGCCCTGGATCTGGTCGGCATCGTCGGTGCGCGCGGTGAGCATCAGGATCGGCCCGTCATAACGGTCGCGCACCTTGCGGCAGATGCTCAGACCGTCTTCACCGGGCAGCATCAGGTCGAGGATCACCAGATCCGGCTGCTCCTTGATGATCCGCGCCGCCGCCAGCGCGCCGTTACCTTCAATCTCCACCTGCAATCCATTGGCTTGCAGGTATTCGCGGGTGAGTTCGGCCAGACGCTGGTCGTCCTCGACTATCAATACCTGCCAGGCTTCTTGCTCCACCAGTGACCTCTGCTTGCTGTTTTTATTAATAAAGGAAGAACCGTACGACACAGCACAATTCATGTGGGAGCGAGCCTGCTCGCGAAAGCGTTGGATCAGTCAACATTGATGCTGAACCTACCGACGCATTCGCGAGCAGGCTCGCTCCCACAGGTTTAGATCCTCCCGACCTTTTGTCATGTTTGGGGAGGATAAGAATGCTTGCGCATGAGCCGATTGTATAAACGGCGTACAACCAGAACACAAGTCGCCAAATGCGTTCGGACAACCCGGTTTTTTGTGATAGGGTTCGCGCCCTTAAAAATCCGCTGAAGCGTTTTTCCCGAGTGAAAAACAGTGACAAACGGTCTAGCTCAGCAGGTTCGCGGCCTACACGGGAATTCCTGGTTTCTTACACAATTTACGCACAGGCTTATCCACAGCTAGTACGTTGCAAGCCCCCTCGAAACGCATTATCTTGTAGCACGGCACAAGGAGAGACCCTACATATAGGGTTTTCCGCTCAAACGCCCAACCACATTTCGGACCTGAAACTCAAGCGCTTTATTGCCGGTTTCCGGTTGAACCAAGCAAGTTTTTCAAAGCCCAAACCGCACTTGCGGATGGCACCGTTTTTTAGGTTGGAAACGACCGGAACGGTACGGGTGTTGCAGTCATGACTGTCACCCTGGAAGGAATCCGGCTCGAGCCCTGGCTCGCAGCCAAAAACTTCGGCAAGGATGCGGCGTCATTAGCCTTTTTCCTACTGGTCCGAAGTTGTTATGCCCGACGCCCGTCGGTTGTAGTGCTTCGGACCAGAACGGTGAGCACCATGATGGTGCCCAAACAAACATAGAGAATGTGGAGATCACCCCCCATGCAAACCGACACAACTCGCGAGAACCCGCAGGGCACCTTGCCGCAGGCCGCCGATTCGAATTCGGATCTGGCTGCCACCGCGCCTGGTCAACTGCGCGTGATCAAGCGTAATGGCACTGTCGTTCCTTACACCGATGACAAGATCACCGTCGCTATCACCAAAGCGTTTCTCGCAGTTGAGGGCGGCACCGCTGCCGCTTCGTCGCGAATCCACGACACCGTTGCCCGTCTGACCGAACAAGTCACCGCGACCTTCAAGCGTCGCATGCCGTCGGGCGGCACCATCCACATCGAAGAAATCCAGGACCAGGTCGAACTGGCCCTGATGCGTGCCGGCGAGCAGAAAGTCGCTCGTGACTACGTGATCTACCGTGACGGCCGTTCGAAAGAACGCGCTGCCCACGCTCCGGTCGAAGCTGCGGTCGACGCGCACCCGTCGATCCGTATCACCCGCGCCGACGGCAGCCTCGCGCCGCTGGACATGGGCCGCCTGAACACCATCGTTACCGAGGCTTGCGAAGGCCTGGCTGAAGTCGATGGCGACCTGATCCAGCGCGAAACCCTGAAGAACCTGTACGACGGCGTGGCCCTGAACGACGTCAACACCGCACTGGTGATGACCGCGCGTACCCTGGTTGAACGTGAGCCGAACTACTCGTTCGTGACCGCGCGCCTGCTGATGGACACCCTGCGTGCCGAAGGCCTGGGCTTCCTGGGTGTGGCCGAAAGCGCCACTCACCACGAAATGGCCGAGCTGTACGCCAAGGCGCTGCCAGCCTACGTTGCCAAAGGTATCGAGTTCGAACTGCTGAACCCTGTGCTGGCCACCTTCGACCTGGAAAAACTGGGCAAGGCGATCAACCACGAGCGCGATCAGCAATTCACCTACCTTGGCCTGCAGACACTGTACGACCGTTACTTCATCCACAAGGATGGCGTGCGTTTCGAACTGCCGCAGATCTTCTTCATGCGCGTGGCCATGGGCCTGGCAATCGAAGAGAAGCAGAAAGAAGACCGTGCGATCGAGTTCTACAACCTGTTGTCGTCCTTCGACTACATGGCGTCGACTCCGACCCTGTTCAACGCCGGTACCCTGCGTCCACAGCTGTCGAGCTGCTACCTGACCACCGTTCCGGACGACCTGTCGGGCATCTACCACGCGATCCACGACAACGCCATGCTGTCGAAATTCGCTGGCGGCCTGGGCAACGACTGGACCCCGGTTCGTGCACTGGGCTCGTACATCAAGGGCACCAACGGCAAGTCGCAAGGGGTGGTTCCGTTCCTGAAAGTGGTGAACGACACCGCTGTAGCCGTCAACCAGGGTGGCAAGCGCAAAGGCGCTGTGTGTGCCTACCTGGAAACCTGGCACATGGACATCGAAGAGTTCATCGAGCTGCGCAAGAACACCGGTGATGATCGTCGTCGTACCCACGACATGAACACCGCCAACTGGATCCCTGACCTGTTCATGAAGCGCGTCTTCGATGACGGCAAGTGGACCCTGTTCTCGCCATCCGAAGTTCCGGATCTGCACGACCTGACCGGTAAAGCCTTCGAAGAGCGCTACGAGTACTACGAAGCCCTGACCGAGTACCCGGGCAAGGTCAAGCTGTTCAAGACCATCCAGGCCAAAGACCTGTGGCGCAAAATGCTCTCCATGCTGTTCGAAACCGGCCACCCATGGCTGACGTTCAAAGACCCGTGCAACCTGCGTAGCCCGCAGCAGCACGTCGGCGTGGTTCACAGCTCGAACCTGTGCACCGAGATCACCTTGAACACCAACAAGGACGAGATCGCCGTTTGCAACCTGGGCTCGATCAACCTGCCGAACCACATCGTCGACGGCAAGCTGGACACCGCCAAGCTGCAACGCACCGTGAACACTGCCGTGCGCATGCTCGACAACGTGATCGACATCAACTACTACTCGGTGCCGCAAGCGAAGAACTCCAACTTCCGCCACCGTCCGGTCGGCCTGGGCATCATGGGCTTCCAGGACGCGCTGTACCTGCAGCACATCCCTTACGGTTCCGACGCTGCCGTCGAGTTCGCCGACAAGTCGATGGAAGCGGTCAGCTACTACGCGATCCAGGCGTCCTGCGACCTGGCAGACGAGCGTGGTGCTTACGAGACCTTCAACGGTTCGCTGTGGTCCAAAGGCATCCTGCCGCTGGATTCGCAACAGATCCTGATCGAGCAACGTGGCCAGAAGTACATCGACGTTGACCTGAACGAAACCCTGGACTGGGCACCGGTTCGCGCCCGTGTTCAGAAAGGCATTCGTAACTCCAACATCATGGCCATCGCACCGACCGCGACCATCGCCAACATCACCGGCGTATCGCAGTCGATCGAACCGACCTACCAGAACCTGTATGTGAAATCGAACCTGTCGGGCGAATTCACCGTGATCAACCCGTACCTGGTTCGCGACCTCAAGGCGCGCGGTCTGTGGGACTCGGTCATGATCAACGACCTGAAGTACTACGACGGTTCGGTTCAGCAGATCGAGCGCATCCCGCAAGAACTCAAAGAGCTCTACGCGACCGCGTTCGAAGTGGACACCAAGTGGATCGTTGACGCCGCCAGCCGTCGTCAGAAGTGGATCGACCAGGCCCAGTCGCTGAACCTGTACATCGCCGGCGCCTCGGGCAAGAAGCTCGACGTGACCTACCGCATGGCCTGGTACCGTGGTCTGAAAACCACCTACTACCTCCGTGCCCTGGCCGCGACCAGCACCGAGAAGTCGACCATCAACACCGGCAAGCTGAACGCTGTTTCCAGCGGCGGCAACCACGGCGACGATTCGGTTCTGGCCGCTCCGGCAGGTCCGGCTCCAGTGCCAAAGGCTTGCGCGATCGACGAGCCGGATTGCGAAGCTTGCCAATAAGCTGAGCTGAGTCAGGCGTCGCGAGGCGCCTGATTCTCCCAGGCAAAAGAAAACCCCCGACAGACTTCTGGTTTGTCGGGGGTTTTCTTTTGCCCGCCATTTACCTGTAGGAGCTGTCGAGAGCAACGAGGCTGCGATCTTTTGATCTTCAGTGCTGCTGCCAAAGATCAAAAGATCGCAGCCTTCGGCAGCCCCAGAGGATGAGTACATCTGGCAGGCCGCCATCGCTGGCAAGCCAGCTCCCACCGGGACTGGATGCATTCGGATAGAGAGTGGTCGGCTGGCAGGCCGCCATCGCCAGCAGGCTGGCTTCCACAGAAGAGCAAAAGCCAAGCGCATGCTTTTCACCACTCAATGGCCGAGTGTCAGCTCGCCGAAAGCTTTTGATTTTGCCGTACCGGCCCCGTCGGCAGGCTGAGTGGAGGGATTTATCCGGGGGTGGGAGCGAAGCGACCGTTTGGCGAAGCCAAACACATCGAGAGGAGGTGCAGCGAAGCAAACCGTAGGCGATGCCCCCGGATGAATCCCGCAGCGAAGGAACCCGAGCCTAAGCGAGGGCCGAACGCTGGGGCCAAGCCTTTTGGTTACTTTTTGGCGTCTGAAAAAGTGACTCGCCGTAAGGGCGAAACCGCCAGCCGCAGCACCCAAAGAACCGGATACTCACCCAATCAAAACAGCTGCCACCCAATAGCCGCCCACAAAAAAGCCCCTCAAAAAGAGGGGCTCTTGCACAACCAGAAACCGCAATCAGGTCATCTGAATGATGGTCTGCATGATGGTGCTCTGAGTCGAAATGGTCTTGGCGTTCGCCTGATAGTTGCTCTGGCCCTTGATCAGGTCCACCAGCTCGTTGGTCAGGTTAACGTTGGACTCTTCCAGCGAGTTGGACGCGATCGAACCCAGGGTACCGGTTTCCGGCGCATCGTAACCCGGGATACCCGAAGCGAAAGTCTCTTTCCAGCTAGTACCGCCGACAGCCTGCAGGCCTTGTTCGTTGGTGAAGCTGGCCAGCGCGACCTGGCCGATGGCCTTGCTCTGGTTGTTGCTGAAGTTGGCGAACAGCGTACCGGTGCCGTCGATGGTCAGGTTGGTGATCTGGCCAGTGGCGTAACCATCCTGAGTCGGGATCGAACGCGCGGTATCAGCGTTGAACTGAGTGGTCTTGGCCATGGAAATGGTCACGCCATTGGTGTTGGCAGACGCGCCGTTTGGCGTGAAGGTGCCGTTGGTCACGGTACCCGGTACCCAGCCGGTCAGCTTCAAGTCGCTGCTGATGATCGGCTTGGTCGCATCCGCCGGGTTAGGCGTGCTGACCTGAGTGAGATTGCCCGAACTGTCGAACGTCAGTGTCGAAGCAGTCGGGGCGGTCTTGGTTGGATCGCTGCCGGTTGCATCCGGATTGCGCCCGTCCACCAGGGTGTAGACCTTCCAGGTGTTTTGGCCGGTTTTCACCATGTACTGATCCATGACGTGCGAGTTGCCCTGAGAGTCATAGATCGGTGTGCTGAACGACTTGGTGTAGGTTTCGAGTTTTGCCGGGTCGAACTTGCCTGCCGCCACTGTGTCGTCGATCACTGGGGCCGACGAGTTCAGGTTGATGGACGAAGTCACCAGCGAAGTCGATTTCGGCGCCAGGTTCGAGGTGTCGATCTTCAGGTCGGTCAACACGCCGTTGATGATCTTGCCGTTGGCATCCACACCATAACCTTGCAGGCGCGAGGTGTAGTCGGTGTTGGTGATGAAGCCGTTATTATCGACCTTGAACGTACCGGCACGGGTGTAGGTGATCGCGCCGTTGTTGCTCATGGTGAAGAAACCGGAACCGTTGATACCCATGTCCAGCACGTTACCGGTGTTGTTGATGTCACCCTGGGTGAACTGCTGGGAGACGTTGGCCAGGCGCACACCGTTGCCGATGACTTTGCTGCCGCTACCCAGGCGAGTGGCCGAGTAGACGTCTTCGAATTCTGCACGGGACGATTTGAAACCGGCGGTCGCGACGTTGGCGATGTTGTTGCCGGTCACGTCCAGTTGTTTGTTGGCTGCATAGAGACCGCTAAGGCCGATATTGAAAGACATATTCCACTCCTTTGTGCCGGTTAGTCGGCTCTATATACCAATGGTTTGTACTTTGGACAGGGCGACGGTGCCCTTGCCGGACAGGTTGAGCATCAGCTCGCCACCGGTCTGGCTGATGGTCACACTGTTGACCGTGGCTGGCAGATAGGTCGCCATATCGGTCGAGGTGCCATTGATCGAGGCGTTGGCCTTGACGGTGTAGGTACCGGTATTCACCAGGTTGCCGTCCTTGTCCTTGCCGTCCCAGGTGAAGCTCGCGCTGCCTGCGGCGCGACTGCCCAGATCGATGGTGCGAACGACCGTGCCGCTGCTGTCGGTAATGCTGACGGTGCCGCCGGCAATCGACGACGGAACGGTGACCGAACCGGTCATGCCTTTGCTCGGGTCGTCCAATTGAACGGTGTTGGTCTGCACGATCACGTTGCGGCCCACCAGCGACGACGCCTGCAGGGCCTGCGAGGAGTTGTAGTTGCCGGCCAGCGAGCTGACGGTGCTGTTAAGCGTGGTGATGCCTTCCAGGCTGCTGAACTGCGCCAACTGCGCAACGAACGCGCTGTTGTCCTGCGGGTCGAGCGGGTTCTGGTTTTTCAGCTGGGTGACCAGCAATTGCAGGAACGCATCCTTGCCCAGCGCCTGGCCGCCGGTGGAACTGTTAGTCGCAGAAGCAATGCCATCGGCGGTCGAACTGGTCTTCTTCGACGAGTTCGCCAGGATGTCATTCATGCTCAAGCTGCTGGTGGTATCGGAAACACTCATGGCCGTCGCCCCTTATTACTGACCGAGGGTCAGCACCTTCTGCATCATGGTTTTGGCGGTGTTCATCATTTCGGCGTTGGTCTGGAACGACCGACTCGCGGAAATCATGTCAGCCATTTCTTCCACCACGTTGACGTTCGGGTAGTAGACGTAGCCCTTGGCGTCAGCGGCCGGATGGTTCGGCTCGTAGCGCGCTTCGAGGTTGCTCTGGTCTTCGACCACGCCAAGTACCTGTACGCCCTGCCCTGCGGCGTCCTGGCTCTGGAACAGCGAGTTGCTGCCGCTGTTCTGGCCGCCCTGGAACATGGTGGCGAACACCGGGTGACGGGCGCGGTAGGTCTGGTCGATGCTCGATGAGACGGTTTCGGCGTTGGCGATGTTCGAAGCCACGGTGTTCAGACGCGTGGTTTGGGCGCTCATGCCGCTGCCGGCAATGTTGAAAACGCTGGACAGGGACATGGATTACTCTCCGCGCAGGGCTGACACCAGCCCTTTGAATTTGCTGTTGAGCAGAGTGAAGCTGGCCTGGAAGCCGACCGCGTTTTCCGCGTAATTCGACTGCTCGAGCTGAGCGTCCACGGTGTTCTGGTCGATCGAAGGCTGCATCGGCGTGCGATACATCAGCGACTCGTCGCCATTGCCCACGCCTTCAGCTTCGATGTGACGGCTGTTGGTCATGTTCAGGGCGATGGTGCCGTTGGCGTTCTTCTGGGTTTGTGCTTCAAGCACTTTGGAGAAGTCCAGATCCCGAGCCTTGTAGTTCGGGGTATCGGCGTTGGCGATGTTGTTGGCCAACACTTCGGCGCGCTGGGCGCGGAAGCCCAATGCCTTTTCGTGAATGCCGAGCGCTTTATCGAAGCTGATGCTCATGTCGGGAACCTTCGGGTGACCGGTTTTTCGTACCTGAGCTTTAGCAAGCCGCGTGCCAATGCGAGAAACCCCCGAAAACCGGGGCTTTGCAGGGCATTGGCAAAGCGGCAATGCCAGAAAAGCGGCAAACGGCTTCCGCTGGCTGCCGCTTTTCTGCCGCTTGCCCTCCCCTCGCACCTACACCACAGACCCACTGTGGGAGCGGGCTTGCTCGCGAAAGCGTCAAGTCAGTCGATATCTGTTTTTCTGACACACTGCCTTCGCGAGCGAGCCCGCTCCCACAGGGGATTTGTGGTGTGTGAGGGAGATAATTCAGGCACAAAAAACGGGAGCCCCTGAGGACTCCCGTTTTTTGTATTGCCGATGCAATCACTTCGCCTGGTAAATGATCCCCGGGCTGCACTGGACCATCTGGTAATGATCCGGCAAACCGTTCAGCGCTTCGGAAGCGCCGAGGAACAGATACCCGCCCGGCTTCAGCGTGCTGTGAATGCGCAACAGGATGTCTTTCTTCACCTCGGCGGAGAAGTAGATCAGCACGTTGCGGCAAAACACGATGTCGAACTTGCCAAGACTCGCATAGCTGTCGAGCAGGTTGAACGAGCGGAACTCCACGCGATTCTTGATCGGCGCCTTGACTGCCCAGCGCCCCGGCCCTTTCGGGTCGAAGTAGCGCTGCAGACGATCGGCGGACAAACCGCGACCGATCGCCAGACTGTCGTACTCGCCGGTCTTGCAGTTGTTCAGCATGCTGCCGGACAGGTCGGTGGCAACGATCTGCACACCCATCTTCAACTGACCGAGGTTGCTGCGCTCGAACTCATCGATCGACATCGACAGCGAATACGGTTCCTGACCCGACGAGCACGCCGCCGACCAGATCCGCAGACGCTGGTTGGGACTGGCCTTGATCGCCTCGGGCAGCACCTTGTTCTTCAAGACTTCAAACGGATAGGTGTCACGAAACCACAGGGTTTCGTTGGTCGTCATGGCATCGACTACCTGCTCGCGCAAACCGCTGCGCGGCTGGGTCTGGATGCGCTGTACCAGCTCACCCAGGGACTTGATGCCTTGCTGCTCCATCAGTTTGTTGAGACGGCTCGAGACCAGGTACTGCTTGTTTTCACCGAGCAAAATGCCACAGGCTTTTTCCAGGAAGACCCGGAACTGTTCGAAATCCAAATTACCCGTAGACAATGATGCCGCCTCTTAAATCGTGTTGACCGCCAGGGGCAGAAGGCCCCTAGCTGATATCTGCTGCTTTGATCCGGTCGACTACCCGGGATGCCAGGTCATCAGGACGGAATTTGGCCAGGAAGTCATCGGCACCGACTTTCTTGACCATCGCCTGATTGAATACCCCCGACAACGAAGTATGCAGGATGATATGAAGCTTTTGCATGCGCGGGTCGCTGCGGATCTCCGCCGTCAGGGTGTACCCGTCCATCTCCGGCATCTCGATGTCGGAAATCATCATCAGGAACTCTTCTTCCGGCTTCTTGCCCTCATCGACCAGCTTGCGCAGGTAATCCAGCGCCTGCTTGCCGTCGTTCAGCGCCACCACTTCGACACCGACCGTCTGCAGGCAACGCGTGACCTGCTTGCGCGCCACCGACGAGTCGTCGACCGTCAGCACCCGCAGCGACAACGCCTTGCTCTGGGTCTCGACATCGACCACACCGACCGAAATCGCTTCCGGCGTCGGCGCGACTTCCGCCAGCACCTTCTCGACGTCGATGATTTCGACTAACTGATTGTCGACTCGAGTCACAGCGGTCAGGTAATGATCGCGCCCCGTGCCCTTGGGCGGCGGATGGATCTCTTCCCAGTTCATGTTGACGATGCGCTCCACCGAGCGGACCAGGAAACCCTGGGTCTTGGTGTTGTACTCCGTGATGATCACGAACGGATTTTTCTTGTCTTTCAACGCCCCGGAACCGGTCGCCATTGCCAGATCAAGGATCGGAATGGTCGCCCCCCGAATATTCGCCACCCCGCACACGACAGGACTGGACTTGGGCATCAACGTCAGCGACGGGCATTGCAGCACTTCCCGCACCTTGAACACGTTGATTCCGTAGAGCTGTTGACCGTCGAGACGGAACAACAACAGCTCCAGGCGATTCTGCCCTACCAGTTGCGTGCGCTGGTTCACCGAATCCATTACACCAGCCATGCCCAGACTCCTACACCAACGCCAAGTGTTGTTGCGACGCACATTCATTGCTAAACGGCACGGCGCTTGCTTTTTAACTCGTATGAACGCTCAAACGACATTTTTCCGACGCCTGACCTCCCGCACCCGCAAAGCGTTGTGCGCGACGTCTGCCGTCTGCTTGTTTTTCGCTGGCAGCCCTGCCGGTGCTGATACGGTTACCTTGCCTGACATGCTTATCGGCGTCACTCAGGGCTTTCTTGAGTTCACCGTAGAAGACTATCTGGCTACCAGTCAAACCGAAGGCCGATACGAAATCGAGGTCAACCAGCTCGATCCACGTATGCGCATGCCTATGTGCGACAAGGAATTGACAGCGTCGCTGGAGAGTCCGGCACGTCCGCTGGGCCGGGTCACGGTCAAGGTCCGGTGCGAGGGAAGCTCGCCCTGGACGGTGTTCGTGCCCGCTCAAGTCCGCCTGTTTCGCGAGATTGTCACCACCACACGACCGCTCAAACGCGCCGGGATTATCGAGCCGCAGGACGTGACCTTGCGTGAACGCGACGTCAGCCAGATCAATCAGGGTTTCCTGACGTCGGTGGATGAAGCCATCGGGCAAAAATTAACCCGACCAACGGTCGCCGATCAGGTCATTACTCTGGTGCACCTGGAACAGGCTGAAGTGGTGCGCAAGGGCGATCAGGTGGTCATCATCGCCCGCAGCGGTACGCTCGCCGTACGCATGCCCGGCGAAGCCCTGGCCAATGGCGGTCTGAAGGAACAGATCCGGGTGAAAAACCTGAACTCCAACCGGGTGATCAAGGCGCAGGTCATCGCGCCGGGCCAAGTGGAAGTCGCCATGTAAAACGCTCACGCAGAAAACTGGCGCCGGCCTCGACGCTTCCCTAAACTGTGCCGAAGCAGGACACGCTTCGACGCATGCAGCTCATTGCAAATGAGCCTAAAGTTTTCCAGGGGATGGCCGAGAACATGGCAAGCGTCCAAATTCCCAGAGGTTTTTAACATGGTCATCGATTTCAGCCGTTTGAACAGCTCCTCGTCACTTACGGGCAGTACACGTACCAGCAACGCCAAGGAAACCGCCGATACCGGCACCTCCGCGCCGCTGAATACCCCGGCCGAAACGGCCAGTACCGTAAAAAGCGGGGAATCGGTACACCTCAGCAATGAGGCTCAACAGTTGCAGAAGGTCACTGACAAGCTGCGCGATCAGCCTGCCGTCGATAAAGCCCGAGTGGCCGAGTTGAAAGCAGCGATTGCCGATGGCAGCTATAAAGTCGACAGCAACCGTGTAGCCAGCAAACTGCTCAACTTCGAAGCCCAGCGCTAGGCTTTTGCCGGCGCCAGGCTTTTGGACGCTTAGAACCCAAGGCCAGCCATGCACGACACTAATTTATTGCAACTGATCACCGACGACTTTGCTCCAGCTCAACAATTGCTGGAGTTATTGCAAACCGAGTCCCTCGCCTTGCACGGTCGCGACATGCCCTTGCTCGAAGATATTCTGGCGCGCAAACAGGCATTGATCATTCTGCTTGAACAGCATGGCCGCAAGCGCAGCGAAATCCTCGCCAGCCTCAATTTGCCGCTCGATCGTCAGGGCCTGGAGCAACTGGCCAGCCAGTCGAGCATTGGCGATCAGTTGCTGTCCCAGAGCGACGTACTGACAGACCTGATTGCCCAGTGCCAGGCGGCCAATGTCAAAAACGGTCAGTCGATCCAGATTCAGCAGGCCACCACGGCCAATCAGCTGAAAATCCTCACCGGGGGCGAGCCACCAGCGTTGTATGACGCAACAGGCACTTTCGCCAAGCCCACCAAGCCGCGTACGCTCAGCCAGGCGTGAGCCATTCGATGTGCCTGCACTATCAACCCGCGAAACATGCTGGCAAAATGCTGGCTAGTCGTAGTCAAATTTTGTCTGGAGATTGAGAAAACGTGCCAAACGCCCTAAGCGCGGATGATACTCCGCAGCCACCAAAGGTGCTGACCACGCCCCTGGAAATCTCCAGCAACCTGCGCCAGCTGCAAGAAAGCCACGATCCGCTGATCATCACCTTTCACGAGCGCAGTCAGCGCTTCCAGAGCTACCTGATCAAGGTTGACCGGGAAACCGCGACGATTGCCCTGGACGAGATGATCCCGCGCGATGGCGAGCGTTTTCTGCTGGCCGGCGAACCGTTCAAGGTCGAAGGCTTCCACGAAGGCGTGCGCATCGCCTGGGAATGCAACGGCACGCTGAACATTGAAGAATCCGAAGGCGACCGCTTCTACACCGGCGAACTGCCGACCGAAGTGGTTTACCACCAGCGCCGCAACGCTTTTCGCGCGGCCCTGAAGCTGACGGACCTGGTCAGCGTTGAACTCGGCGGCGAAAAGCTCAAGGCACCGATCAACGGTAAACTGCTGGATATTTCCGCCACCGGTTGCAAGCTGCGCTTTGAAGGCGACATTACCGACCGCCTGCAACTGGGCCAGGTTTATGACCGCATGATCGCCACCCCGCTGTTCGGCAATCAGCCGACTTCGGTCGAACTGCGGTATCTGCACTTCGAAGAAAAGCTCAACATCACCTTCGCCGGCCTGCGTTTCCACAACATCAGTGGTCAGGCGGCGCGCAACGTCGAGCGCTTCGTTTATCAACTGCAGCGTGAAGCACGCCGGTTCGATAAAGACGATCTGTGATTCGTACAGGCAAATAGAAAGGGCAGCCCCTCGCGGGACTGCCCTTTTTTATGCCAAAAATCTTTCTGCCAGCAACGGACACCTGTGGCGAGGGAGCTTGCTCCCGCTGGGGCGCGACCTTTATCTGGCAAGCGGGGCCTGCTGCGCAGTCCAGCGGGAGCAAGCTCCCTCGCCACAGTTACAGTGTCTGCCTCTGAACAGCCTCACCCTCACCCGACTCAGGGTCTGGCCCCACTGATGTCCGGTGTCGGTTTATCGCTGCCCTCAGCCGCATCACTTTCCACCGCTGCTTCAGGCTGAACCTCGGGTTCTGGCTCCGGCTCCGGCGTAACCGTCGTCTGCATCTGCTCCTGCACCACCTGCTCATCCACCCGTGGGTCGAGGGCAGCCACCAGCGGCGAACTCGACATGCTGTCCGGCATCGCCACGTGATGCAGCGGTGCGTCGTCGACCTGATGCAGATTGGTCACGGCTTTCGGGCGAATGCGCCACACCAGCACCAGTGCAAAGAAGCTGAAGAACGCGTACAGACTCTGACTGCCGAACAGCTTCATCAGCACACCCGCCAGCAGCGGGCCGATACTCGCGCCGACACCGTAGGTCACCAGCAACATCGCCGTCAGCGACACCCGGCGATCGCCCTCGACGTGGTCGTTGGAGAACGCCACCGCCAGCGGATACAGGCAAAACTGCACCAGCGAGCAGAGGAAGCCAACCACAAACAGCACCTCCAGCGGCACCTGCGGCAGGATCGCCAACGGCAACGCCGCCACCGCCAGGAACCCGGCAAAGCAACGGATCAGCAGCGCCCGGTCATAACGGTCGGACAACCAGCCCAACGGCCACTGCACCAGCAGCCCGGCAAAAATGCAGCTACCCATGAACAGACCAACCTGCTCGGTCGACAGCCCCTGCTGCGACGCATACAGCGGCGCCAGACCGTAGAACGAGCCGATGATCAGACCGGCCCCCAGCACCGTGCTCAACGACTGCGGCACCCGCTTGATAAAGAAGCGCGGCTCCATCGGTGCCGGATGCAGTGGCGCCGGGTGGATCCGTCGAGTCAGCGCCACCGGCACCAGACACAAGGCAAAACACAGCGCGACCAGCATCAGCAGCTCCAGGCCGAGGCCCGGATGCATGACCAGAATCAGCTGACCCAGCACCAGCCCCAGATACGAAGCGATCATATAACCGCTGAACACCAGCCCGCGCTGGTTGGCGTCGGCCTGCTCGTTGAGCCAGCTCTCGATCACCATGTATTGGCACATCATGCCCAGACCGACGATGGTCCGCAGCACCAGCCATGCCGGCAGCCAGTCGACCAGACCATGTCCGAGCACCGCCGCGCCGACGATCCCGGCACACGCCGAATACGCCCGAATGTGTCCGACCCGGGCGATCAGCCGGTGACCGATCTTGCCGCCCAGCACCAGGCCGAAATAGTTGGCCGCCATCAGCGCACCGACCCATAGCCCATCGACATGGTCAGCGGCCAGGCGCAAAGCCAAGTATGTAGATAGAAGGCCCGAGCCGATCAACATCATCAGCGAGGCGAAATACAGCGCTCGAAAGGATTTCCAGATTTGGCGCATCGGCGTTCCGAGCGGCTCCTTGCAGTAAGTATCGGGCTATCCAAACGATAGCCCGATGACGACAGTTCGTCAGGCCTGGGCTGCTAGAACACGCCGTTCCCAGGGAGTGATTTCATCAAAGAAGCTGGTCAACTCCATGGTCTTCGAAGCGATGTAGCCTTCGATGAACTCCTGTCCGAACAGTTCCCTGGCCAATTGGCTACGTTTCAGACGCTCGAGCGCGGCATGCAAGGTACACGGCAACGAAAGATTGTCCGGCACTTCGAACTCGCCCTGAATCGCCGCGCTCGGCTCCAGCTCATGCTCGATACCATGCAAGCCCGCGGCCAGGCTCGCGGCAATCGCCAGATACGGATTGGCATCGGCGCCGGGCAAACGGTTCTCGACCCGCCGGGCCACCGGCGAACTGGCCGGAATCCGTAGCCCTGCCGCGCGATTGTCGTGGGACCAGCAGGCATTGTTCGGTGAAGCATACGGATGACACAGACGCTGATAGGAGTTCACGTTCGGTGCAAACAGTGCGGTGAAATCAGCCATGCCCGCCTGCTGCCCGCCGATGAAATGGCGGAACATTGCGGTCGGCTGGCCGTTCTCGTCGCTGAACACGTTGTTGCCAGTGGCGATCTCGACGATGCTCTGGTGAATGTGCATCGAACTGCCCGGCGTGTGTGCCAGCGGCTTGGCCATACACACCACGCTCAGACCATGCTTGAGCGCGACTTCCTTGAGCAGGTGTTTGAACAGGAAAGTCTGGTCGGCCAGCAACAGCGGATCACCGTGCAGCAAGTTGATCTCGAACTGGCTGACGCCCATTTCATGCATGAAGGTATCGCGTGGCAGACCGAGGGCCGCCATGCATTTATAGACTTCGCTGAAGAACGGCCGCAGACCATTGTTGGAACTGACGCTGAACGCCGACTGACCATCCTCGCGGCGTCCATCCAGGCCTACCGGCGGACGGAACGGCTGAGTCGGATCGATGTTCGGCGCGAAGACGAAGAATTCCAGCTCGGTTGCCACCACCGGCGCCAGACCGCGTGCGGCGTAACGGGCGATGACTTTCTTGAGTTGGCCACGGGTCGACAGGTTGGAGCTTTCGCCGCTCAGTTCGTCGGCATCGCAGATGGCCAGGGCACGTGGCTCGTCGCTCCATGGCAGAGGGTGAATCATGCTCGGCTCGGCCACCAGTGCCAGGTCGCCGTCATCGCTGCCGTAAAACCGCGCCGGCGGATAACCGCCCATGATGCATTGCAGCAGCACCCCCCGTGCCATCTGCAAACGCCGCCCTTCGAGGAAACCCTCGGCGGTCATCACTTTGCCGCGCGGAACGCCGTTCAAATCTGGCGTGACACATTCAATCTCATCAATGCCGGTCAGTCGCTGCGCGAGTGAACGCTGGCCATCGGTTGTCATGACGCAATCCTTGTTATTGTGCGAGCCGCGAACGGCGACCCGTACAAAATAGGCTCCGGCTGTTCGGAATATCAAGCAGCGTCAAACAAAAACCCGGGTCACGGCAGATAAAGGCTGAACACCCCGCCACCCAGTGGTCCGCCATTGCTGATTTCGGTGTGCCCGACCACGCCATTGCGCTGATGCAACGCGGCAATCCGGTTGGCGAAATACAGACCCAACCCGGTGCTGCCACTGCTGTGATTGATGCCCTGCACGTAATCGGCCTGCCGCTCGAGCATCTCGGTCGGGTAGCCGTCGCCGTCATCGTTGATGCTCAACACCAGTTGCCCGGCCTCGTCGCTGACGGTAATCAGCAGCGACTCGCGGGCATAACGGATGGCGTTGTTGATGCAGTTGCCCAGCACCGATGCAACCAATTCGCGATCAAAGAAACCCAACGGGCTCAGCGGATCGACTTCATAGGTGGCGATGATCCCGCGACTGGCGAACACCTCTTGGTGCGATGCCAGTTGCGCCTCGATGAAATCATCGAGTTCGTGATACGCCGGTTGCAGCGGCATCTGGTTGACGCCGAGCTTGTACAGCCCGAGCAACTGCACCAGCATGCCGTTGAGGTGGGCGAACTCGAAATCGATCACACCCTGCTCCGCCCCACCGCGCTGCCCTTCAGGCAACCGCGCCAGCCACTGGCTGTGGGCCTGCATCAGCATCGCCAGCGAGTTTTTCATATCGTGAACGGTGGAGGCGATCACCGTGGAGAAATCCAGCGCCTGCTCGTCTTGGTTCATTCGCCAAACGCCTTGCTTTTCAGCTTCTGATAACGCGCATAACGCGCGTCGGTGTCGGGCATCAGGCCGACCATTTTCAGGCAGGCCCGACATTCTTCCAGCTCCGCCGACGGCACACTGGTGTCGGTGCCGTGCAGCAGCGACTGGGCCATGTTCAGCGCGATACTGATGTTCTTCGGTTGCAGCTTCAGCGCCTTGCGGAACACCTCGCGGGCCTCCACCAGATTGCCGGTCTTGTACACGCGCACGCCCTGACGGTTGAGGTCGGCGGCGGCGTTGCTCGAACTGAGAATAGTCGGGTCATCGGTGAGCTTGGCGATGTCTTTCATCACCGCCGGATCGTCGCCGTAGATCTCCGCACAGCTCTTGAGCATCGAAGTGCCCGCCTCGGCCTGACCGAGCATCTGCAACTGCTTGGCGACCAGCAACGCCGCCTCGGGACTCATGAACTGCTCCATGCCGTCGAGGCGCATCAGCGCTTGTTCGGTGAGCTTGTCGGCGGTCTCGGCATCGTTGAGCAGCAGACTGGTGGCCTTCATCAAGCGCGCACGAATCTGCAGGCCCGGGTCAGAAGGGTTCTCTTTGGCGACGGCGCTGAGCGTGGTGTTGATCTCCAGCCGCGTGCGCGTGTCGAGACCGCGCTCACTGCCCTTGCTGATCAAGGCATGAGCCAGACCGAGGTTGCTTTCCGGGTCCTTGAACCGCGACTGCGCGCCCTGCGCCACGGCCTGGCGATAGGCACGGGACGCGGTGTCGAAGTCTTCGTTGGCCATCGCCAGTTTGCCGAGCAACGCCTGCCGGCGCACCGCCAGCGGCGACAAACGAATTGCCTCCTCCAGCACCCGCTGCGCGCCTTTGGTATCGCCCTCGGCGACCAGCACATCAGCCATGCCGTCGTACAGCGCCGGCATCATCGGGAACACTTTCAGGGCTTTTTCGTAGACACCCTTGGCCTGCGCCACTTGCCCACGCTTGAACAACAACTTGCCCAGCCCGGCGAACGCCCACGGCAACGGCCGGTCAGCGATGATGCTGTCGTAAAGGCGTTCAAGCGCTTCGTTCTGATTCATGTCACGCAGCGCATCGGCGCGATAACGCAGGCACAGCGGCGAATAACGGATGTCCTGCTTGCATAGCGCAATGCAGGCATTGAGCACCTCGACCGGTTTACCGCGATCAAGGGCTTGCAGAATCGGTTTGAGCAACGTCTTGCGCTGCTCCAGACGCTCCAGGCGCTGCGCCAGGCCGGAGCGGTTGAACGGCTTGGTCAGGTAGGCATCCGGCTCATGCTCCAGGGCACTGAGCACCATCGCCTGACTGGTCTCGGCCGTCACCATGACAAACACCGCTTCATGGCTGATGAGCTTTTCCGACATCAAGTCTTCCAGCACCTGCTGGCCGTTCTTCTTGCCGTCACCGAGGTGGAAATCCTGCAGGATGAAGTCATAAGACTTCTGCGCACACATCTTCAGCGCCTGCTCGCCGGTATCGGCGGTATCCACGTCCTTGACCCCCAGCTCGCGCAGCATCGAGCGTACGGAACTGCGGAAATCCGAGAAATCATCGACGATCAGAAAACTCTTTTGGTGATACGACAGCATCGAGGATTTCCAGGCAATTGAAGTAGGTGAACCGGGGGCGTTTTCACAGGCGCGCAGATGATAGCTGGAGGCCAAATGCTATCAAGCGATTTCGCGCGAGTCTGAGGTCGCCGAATGAGTTATCGGCAAGGAGTGGGGTTCTCTGAAGTGGAGGGGTTCAAGATTCCTTGTGCAGCGATTACCCTGCGCGCCGAGTCATCTTTTCACTACAGGGTTTATCTCGACTGGCGACACGTGCGATGGCTGAAGGCTATCGACGTCAACCATTCTGGTTTCGCGGTGCTTCTCGCGCACGCGAACCGAAAGGGCTTTGAATTCGCGGTTTACGGAATCGGAAGAACGTTGGCGCGAATGAATTGAAGATGGAGTGCCAAGGAGATTCACAGGTCATGCGGGGTAATCCTCCCAGCCAGGCCCTCCGTAAGGCGTCTTATCCAGCTCGGGAAAATCCGTCGTCCATTCGCCCCAGTCCATGTACTCATAGTACTTGCTCATCGCTTCGAAGCGGCTTGCCGCCTCAACTTCCCAAATCAGTTTCGACCCCGGCTCAAGGAGGGCGCGCGATTCATCGCCATGAGGCCCAGAGGGACAAAACAACTGTAAGCCATCGGGTTCCAGCCATAGTTCATGATTCAAGGTTCATCCTCATTAGTCTGAATGAGCCATCGGCTGGAGTTCACTACGAAGTGGACCTTCAACACAAGCCGAGAGACGCAAGTTCGGTAGCTAGAAAATCTACGTGAGCAGTAGCTATCGTCGACCAAAGCCTGAGCTCTTCTCCCAGAGCAATACCTTGATACGAGGTCGCGATTACTAAAAAGCCCCGACAGGCAATTACCTGAGCGGGGCTCTTTGAATGCTTGAAGCGATCCACTTGCACCCACCCTTCACCCCTTAAAGATTGGACGTTGGCAGATTAAATCGCTGGAAGCATTGATATGTATATGGTGTCCCAGGGCAGGTTCGAACTGCCAACCTTCCCCTTAGGAGGCATATGCTTTGGTGAGTCAGCTTGATTCCGATCGCTTCCTGAAACACCACAAACCTCTGTTTTTAAAGGCCCTATCTATTCTACTTGTGTCTTGAGGTTTCTCCTTGTAGCGTTCTGCATCATGAGAAGTGGGGACCGAAGTGGGGACTAGAATTGGCCACCAATACTGCTGACAAAAGCGTGAACGATCAAAAGCTCAAGGGCATGCCGCCAGCATCCAAGTTGACGGAAAGCTTGCCTGGCCGTTCCCGGGGTAGCCTTTTGTTCAAGCGCAGCCAAAGTGGTGCGATCAGCGCCTACTTCCGCTATCGACTCAACGCAAAGGACACGATGATCTCTCTGGGTCAATATCGCTTGAGCGCCAGAGCGCCGGGACTGGCGCTGTCTGAGCTACGCGACAAAGCGGCAGAGATGGCATTGATTGCTTCCGAGCACGGCGACGTAAAAGTGTACCTGGCGGCCAGAGCCGCCGCAGAGAAAACACAACGACAAGCTGTAGTGCTCGCGCAGCAGCTTGCGACCCGACAAGGTAGCTTCGAAGAACTGCTAAATGCATACGTCAAAGATCTGACCGCTCGCGGCAAGGTCAAGGCGAAAGAAGTCGAGCGCCTATTTCAGACACACGTAATCCAGCACCACCCAGATCTGATGACGCGTCCAGCAAAGTCCATCACCGGCGAAGACATTCATTTAGTGATGAGCGCGCTACTCGCACGCAAGCCTAAAGGTCGAGGTATCGGGAACAAAGCAAAAACGGCCAATACTGACATGCGATCAACAGCCGCCAGCGTCCACCGATATCTAAAGGCTGCATTCAGCTATGGCGGGAAGGCACACCTCTCCTTGGATCGAGATGTAAGTGATTCGAAAGTTTTCGACATCGGGGTCAATCCAGCTACCAAGGTCCCTACCCTTGCTAATACACGCGGCGGTCAGACTGAATCCCTGACGCCAGAAGAGCTTGGTGAGCTTTTACGTCACTTGGATACCCTGCCTCCGCGAGAGATGGCGATCTGCAAAGGTTTAATCTACCTGGGCGGCCAACGAATGGAGCAACTGCTCCGTGTCACCTGGGAGGATACGTCCGATGACCTTCTGCACCTTACTGACGGAAAAGGGCAAAAGACTCAAGCATGGGATCACCTGCTACCCCTAACCGCCAGGATTAAACAAATCCTGACGCCTTTGTTTGAGAGCAAAATCGGGCCTGGCCCGTTTTGTATTGGCAGGCGCTGTATTCGTCCGGATACAGCGGGCAAACGATTCAGTGATGCTGGAAAAGCCTTGAGTGGCTCCGGTAAAACGCGATATTTCAGTTACGCGAACGTCCGGGTAAGTGCTGAAACGCTGATGGCTGCACTTGGAATTACAAAGGAAATCCGTAGCTGGCTGTTATCTCACGGACGCAACGATGTGCAATCGATTCACTACGATCGATACAGCTATCTACCAGAGAAAAAGACTGCTCTGGAGTTATGGGGTAGATACCTAGACTGTTTGTATACGGAGAAAGAGTGGGATCAAGGCAAGGTTATTTTGCTCAGCCGAAAGCGGCCTCAGGAGATCACAAAAAGCTGACGCCGTGATTCGACTGACCAACAGGCGCAGTAGTGAATACCTACAGAGAGCGGCCAATTGCTGCCCGCCACGAAGGGCCGCAATCCACAACCCAAGCTGACGGTGGCGACAGACAGCAACCGGCCGAAAGTGGTCAGTGAAGAACGGCAGTTTTCGGCAAATAGCAGACATTAGAGACGTTCACTACCAAGCAGGAACCTCGTTAGGCGAGGCCTGCTCACCCAGACAAAAAAACGCAACTGCCATCTTTTTACGCCATGCGTCGCTTACCTAACAGCCGCAATGAGAATAGGGAATAACCATTCGTATGTGCAACGCTCACCCTATAGCGATAGATTCAGGCTCATCTAAATAATGAGGATCAATTCACGACCAACATATAACCTCGAATCCTGAGAAAAACCCCAGAGCGCTTTTCGTATTTTACAGGCGGTTTCTTATCTCCCAATACAAATGCTTCGAAATCCAGTCGGGATTGTACCAATGACGCCCCTCAAGCCAGTCGTGATCTTCATGTAAATTGTGTTTTGCATGCCCGAGGGGTTGATAGCGCGAAATATGCCGATTGTATGCCGACATATAATCTGTAATAGATTCGTACCATGAATTTCTAACTTCATCAAATTCGGATCGAAGCCTACTCTCAACACTGCCTCGACCATCATCGCTTAAACAATCTAGATAATACATAGCAACTGCAAAATCCAACGCAGATGTTTGCATCGAAAAGACATGTTTATCTGCGTCATCGCTATCAAAATCCCATGCGCTCCACCGTTTATGCGCAAGCGTCCAAATAAGGTTGCGCTGAACTTCGTCACTGCTCTGCTGTACCTTCTCAAACGCGAGCATCAAATCCTTTCTGCTGCTCGTAATTGACAAGCGAATAGCATTTAAATACTGGGTGATCGCCGCTTCGGACATACTAAGCAGAGCTTTCCCCATAGCGCACTGTAGCTCTGGATATCTTGATGGATAACTGTTGAATACTGCAACCCACTTGATCCACTCTTGACTATTGTCAGCACTTTGGCGCAAGAGTTGCTCCCAAAGAACCTGGAATTCGTCATTCACACCAGAAGCTATGCAATTTAACGAGAGTCGCAACGCGCAAAATTTCAAAGGCCAAGAATTAGAATTAACGGCGACCTGAAGCGTTTTAGCAGCTTGCAGAGGATTCAAAATCTCAATCACAGCTATTAATACGACAACGTCTTGCAACTCACTCAGAACAATCTCGAGCGAAGATTCCGAAAAAATACTCAGCATTCTAACGGCACATGAAAGCAGAGGGTCATATAGATAATCGGTAACATAACGAAGTGACTGATCAACGCTCTCCCAATTGTGAAGCATGCAGCCAGAAAGAAAAACTGTATCGATATGCTCCATATGGCGGTGATGGCGCGTTATTGTAATTTTATACGCCATTATTAGCTGCATCAATTCATCCAATCGATCACTTCTGAGAGGGCCAGAACTTTGAAGCTCTCTCCAAAGCTGACCATCGCCGAGGTCAAGAGCAGCAGCCACCGTAATGACCTGAATTAGAGATGCACTAGAACTATCGATTTGTGCCTTAACAAGCTGAGCAACTAACCACTGAAAGATGCCATACACCCTCTCAGCATCCTCTAGTGAAAGTGGTGAAAAATTGAAAAGAAAAGGAAACTCTTGCTCAAAATTAAATTGAAAGATCTCAAGGTCATTAGCATCATGAAAATATCTCGACTGGACTATTCCCTTAGGCTCTAAGGCAGGAGTATCTCGTGCCCTTGCCCCAATATCTTTCAGAAATCCAATACGCTCTTCCATTACACCGACTTCCATATCAAGTGCTCGTTTGAATTTAAGTGCGCCCATAACGTATCGAATGCATCTACAACAGGCTGAGGGTGAGCTACCTGCTGCACGATTGCGTGAACGGAACCAAGATGATTCACGGATGCGCCTAAAGACCATACCTCGGGACCATTACCACTTCCGTTGGGAAATATGAGGAAACGGTCATGAAAGGGCCAGCCTTTAGGACCAAAGCTAATTCTAAATTCAAGATCAATATGAGATTTCCCCTCAATGGACTCAGATAGTAACTTCACTTGGTCTATTATCCAATGCTCTCGTGTTGACGAATCCGGTTCCTGGCTCGACTCTTCTGATAAGCTTGGCGATATATCCTTGGATGTCTCGCACACCTTACATTTCGGTTTGTCGATCTTCCCACACACCTTGGTGGAGGTTATTGCTCGCAACTTAGACTTCTCATGTTTGCAATAAAAAAACGTTGTTAAAATATCTGCACTTGAAAGGTAGGGATCCCAGAGATAAGCGGCATCTTCGCCATGCATATTCACCAGCTCTCTTATATCTGCTAAAGATCTCTGATGCTCTGTTTCACCGCGAACCTTACCCCCGTACTGTACAAAACGCTTCAAACTTACCAGCTTTCTGATTTCAGTGTCACTGATTCGCCTCTCAGTCCACACTCCATTTGGACGGATTAACGTTTCCCCATGAGACCAAGTTCTTTGAACAGATACTAGAGGTACTTCTCTGCGAATCTTAGAGCCGTCACTACCAACATCATGAAAAATTCGAACAGAGTCACCCACACTTGATACTGTTCCGCGCATACCACCCCCACCAATAAATGTCGTCGGAGGGTGTGCAGCTAAAATAATATTTTTATCAAGATCCCAAACTATCCCCCTGAATGGTCTACTTGATATGTCTGCAACGATTGAGTTATCTCCCTCGGTCAATTCTTGTTGCCCATAAGCTACGATGGCCTCATCAAAAACGAGTTGAATGGATCCACTAAGGCGACGAGGCTCTACATCAGGATGCCATGCAACAGTGACACCAATCATATTATCTTGCGAGCCGGAAAAATTTGTTGCTATTGAGTTTACCGGCAATTGAATCACGATATTTCCGAGCCTGTCTGGAATCATAGATAAATCAATTTTGGAAAACTGTTTTACCCAAGCACCAACCGCCTCTACATAGCTCGGGCTATCAGTAATAAACCGCAAACTATCTTTTGTTGAATCAGCCAACTCAACAACATATGAGCCATTCCAAAAATTATTCTTTAGTACACGGTTCAGCGGGACGGGAATGCTTCCATCCACCGCATAAAAAGCAGGTGCACTCGCCTTCAGTTTTCCATGCAATAAGGGAGCGTCGTGGGGTTGCCATTCCCCATTGGTGTCGAACCGTGCTGCCGCCTGGAGCAACGATTCTAATGAAATATATCTCCTGACCACCCCAAAAGCGCGGTTGGCTATGCCATTGACTGTTCTATTACTCCCATTTAGGAATAAGGTTTTTTTTTGCTCCTCTGAAGGTGTTCCCTCGATTGCCACACAGATGGTAAAAACGTTCAGAAAGCCCTTACTGTCAGAACAGCCTACTTCAACAACCTCGAACCATTGGTAGTGACCTAGAACACCTAGCTCAAGTAATCGAATCAATCCGGGAGATATTTGGTCTCTGGAGTTCGATGCTGTGTATTGAGTCTGATTCATTATGAATTTCTTGTAGTGAGGTGGAGGTAACTATAGCGGCTTCGAGTGACCCGGTCATTGCAGGGGAGCAATGCATCTTCCACCCATAGCAACAGGAGCAGTACGCCCTTAGCTCCGTTGTGCACTGCCATTAATAAGCCGCATTTCAAAACGAATCTGAGTCACCTTCCTCAAACGGCTGCTTCTGGCCCAGAGTGCGTAAAAACGCTTCGCCAAAATTGAGGTGTGCGCGTCTACGTTAAATCTGAAATTTATCGGCACGTCAGCAGATGTGTATTTTGCGTAGAAGCGCGATTTCCAGTCCGGTTTTGAGTACCTGTCGCGCTGAAAAACGTTTTTACACAGCCTCGGCCGATTGCTGCCCTTGACCCTTGCAATCAAATGGGCTTTTTTCTTCACGCCATAGTGAATTCTTGGCTCAATCGCTGATCAACTCGCGCAGACGCTGATCGCTGATCGCTGATCATTACATGCGCCCATCACCACGAGATTTCTAATGGGCGATCTATTCTGGTAGGTTACGACGCTCACAAGGATTATTGACAGGAGGTCATAGTGGCTAAGCCAGCAGCGCGGAAAAGTGATCCATACAGCTGCCCTCTGCCGGGGCACGGTACCAACCCTATAGCATCAGGATCTCCTGACGTATTCTTCGACGGCCTTCCCGCAGCGAGTCAGGGCGACACCTGCACTTGCGGTAGTGCGCTCTCTTCGGGGCTGTCTGCGACCGTGTTCATTAACGGCAAGAATGCGGCGACCATCGATACCGGAGGCACCCACGGCGGTATCGTGATTGGAGGTTCGGGTACGGTAATAATTGGCGATACCCATACACCGTGCGAGTTTGTTCCTCCTACTCCATTAACGGGTTTCGCGAGCTGGATCGGCTTCAGGATTCCTGCTGACGAATGCTATGAGGGCTTATCGTGTACCGCGCATTTTGAGGATGGATCATCACTGCCAGGTGTATTCAATAAAGACAACGCCGTTAAGTTTTCGAATCCGTCCGGTAAGACCTGCGTGATGCTCAAGTTTGAAGAGCAAGCATCCACTCAGGCCCCCTCTATCACCGAGAGCCTATTGAACACAATTTTAGGATAAGGACCATCCTATGACAGAGCCGTACATTGTCACCGGCAGCTATGTCGTCCAGCGTGAGCACGCCTTGCAAGACTCTCCCCTCGACAGGGCGTTAGAACTGATGGAGGGTTCTGCGCTGAGATTTTCACTGGATGCGATCTCTGATGAAAAAATCAGATCGAGCTATACCAAGAATATCAAACGCATGTCTCAGCAAGTCAGAGATGACGTGAAAGCGGGAAGGATTACGGCGCATGAAGGGGTGAAGTTCAGTCATGAGATGCGAAATAAAATCATGATGGAGCATCGCAAATTCACTTCAGCGCAGGGGTTGGCGATCGTTCAGAGGAAGAAAAAAGAGGGGAAGGGATTCAAAACACTTTTGGATATGTATTCTGAAAACCTATTTCAGAAGGGTTACGACAGCCTTTCAGAAGTAGAAAAGAACAAGGTTCACTACGCCATCCTGGAATCTTCGGGCCGTGATAACGCGAAATTCACGACCGGCACAAAAAAAATGTTGATCATGGGCAAGCTTGGTGTCCTCGTGACTGCGGCTCTAGCAACCTATCAAATATTGAATGCTGACAACAAACCCAAAGAAGCAGCTCGCCAAGGCATCATCGTCGGTGCTGGTGCGGTCGGCGGTATTCTTGCGGGGATGGGGGTTAGCGCATTGTGCGGCCCAGGCGCCCCCATTTGTGCAATAGCAGTTGTCTTAGCAGGGACAATCGCCGGTGGTGTCGCAGGCGAAGCGGTGGCGAGCTCACTGGACGAAGAGTTAGAGGAGCTCACACATTGGGACATCTTTTGACTGAACCACTACTGACAAAAGTCAGAGCTGCTCTTTCCGAGCCATTCAATGATTTTCCCGTCGAATATGACTATTTGGCGAATAAGGTGAGAGGCGTCGACCCTGAAATACTTTACACAATCCTCTATTCAGAGGTCGCGCCAGTGTGCTTCACCAATCTCGTGGCAGCTGTGCCTCCGGTATGGACGGGGTTCGACCCCGACATACTCAGAGAATCGATAGAAGAAAGGCTAGCAGCGAGAGAGCGTAACTGGTTTCGTCGGCAGTTCGATAAAGTGCTTGTTCGCTGGCTGCAATACAACTACGCCTACATCTGGAAGGAAATCGCCAGCAGGCTTTGAACCCGAACGCACAATGGACTAGTGACTCGCTGAACGAATAACCGATTATTACGCAAAGGAGGGGCATTGCTGATGTCATTCAAGTGGGCAACAGAGTGGACTCGATCTGACGCGATCGCGGGGCTTGCCTTGGTACTTGCAGCGGCAGCGGCCGGCATTGCATACCAGGCTGAAAGTCGCGCGGAAAAAGCGGAACGGCGGGAGGCTGAGGCCGTAGCTATCGCTATTGGTGGCAAGGTGCGATCGATCGCCAATAGCGCTGAACTCTCTGCTCAATTTATGCAGGGATTTCTGGACCACAAGGTAGCTAACCCCAAAGACCATGCTCAGATGGATGACTACATCATAGGGTTTGCCGTAAACCTTGAACTTCCAGAGTTAGTGCTCTCTCCCGAACAGATCACCGCGTTGGCTCATACCGACAGTAACGTGGCTGGACTACTCACAGCCTGCGCTGACCGACGCATGGGGATACAGGCGGACACTAAAAAACTCACTGATGCGCGCCCTAGCCAATTGACAGATACACAGCTCTCGGCCGCCCAGATAATGCCCTACCGCTTGCGCGAAATGGGGAAAGCTTGCAAGGCATCGCTGGATGCGCTCGCAGTCCTTGTGTCAGATCTGCCCAAAATTCTGGGCCCAATTCCTGGCACTGTAGGTGAGATGATGGAGGCTGAAACGGCCGCACTTAGAGCTCGGGAACACGGTCTCTATATGAAGTTTCTCACTAGCGAAGCCAAGAGCTCCAGCCAAAACTAAAACGCTGACGGTTCACGGCACATCCATTTGCGCCTCATTAGGAGGCTTGGAAGTATCTACGAAACCATATGTGATGCCTACAACACCAGGGGCGATTCACTTCTCCCATCCAGCCCCACCTCCCCCGGATAAATCCCGCTCCAGAAGCGGGTCCAACCTAGCCTACAACGGGTTTCAAATCAGCCTCGGCGCTCTGGAAAGATGCCCCTGAATTGTGAGCTAGTGGAGCGACGAATCACGGGTGCTGACGAAAGCTGTCGAGCAAAGTAGTAGTTTCTCGCGCGGGAGATCGCGCTTTGATTGATGGTCGCCACTTCATCGCTGCTCAGCACGCAATCAGGCACGCCGGCAACGACCGCCAACCTGGGTGAGATCGGTACGACCATCATGTCTTCAAAGCAATCGGGCACTAGAAAATCGTCCGAAACGGAGCGAACGATGCCCCATTGCATCGACTCATTTGCCTGGATAAAGGTGGCCTCGTAGCCGAAGACGTGAATGCTCGCGAGCAGCCTACCCTTCAAGACCCCATCCGAAACGTACATGGCGTGCTTGCTCTCTATGGCCTCCTGCTGCGCCTTGGTCAGTGATTCACTCTCGACGTTGTGAAGCCTCACGTCTTCCAAGCCCTCAAGCCTGAATTTTTGCCTCGTACGCCAGAGAGAGAAAAACTGTTCAACGGTACGCTTTTCCCAAATCCCAATGGTGGTTACGGTGCCGCGCTCGATCGCGTACGCCAGCATCTGAAAATTGTCTTCGATGCGCCGACTCACAGCTGCTTCCGTCTTCTGGTCCCAGACACGCTGCGCGCAGAAGATGGGATTATTGGGCTTGAGCCTCATGACCTTACGGTGCGATATCGAGAAAACCTCAACGCACCCGTCCCCGCCCGCGAAGCGCTCAATGCTCGCCTTCGGAAACACGTGCTGGTTGATCGTGAATTTGTGGGGGTTGCCTGGCTGGGTCGGCTCGTATTTCACATCCATGCCCTCTGTACTATGCCGCTAGGGGATCAAATGTCGATACTATCGACGTCATTCAGATTAAAGCGGGTCATCGCTGCCATGGCATAGCTTGAACGGCGCCACCGGCAAGGAGTCAGCGCGCAGTTAGGAGGAAGGATGAAGAAAGATGGAAAGGCTGTCAGCTTGCTGGAAAAAGGCACCGGTAACCTGGGTGCCAGTTGTCGGCTCTATAGTATCCGCGTGTCGTCTCTAATACGAACTGATTTCCAATGGCCCACATTCTGCTTCTGGTGACATCCGTAAAGTCAGTATTTTTTGCACTCTTGGATGGTTCAATGAATCTGGCTGGCTGGGTCAAAATCGCATCAGCGCCAACAACCGGACCGGGTTATACGGATCCACGAACAGTTTTCGTTAAAATCATATTATTTGGACTTTTATGAGAAACCTTCCGCCATTAGCACCAGAAATCGCTCATCTTGATCCGGAAGAGATTGAAACGCTATACACGCGCTATCTTGCTGGTGAAAAAATATCCGTGCTTCAGGCTGAATTCCGAATCCCTAGTACAGCCAAACAACTTATATATCTATTCCCCCCTCTTATACTGAACGAAAAGCTTTGCCCTTATTGCCACTGCGCCATGTCAAGCAAACGCAAAAATAAGACTCAACGGGCCTCCGAGGAAAACATAATAAAATGCTTAGACTGCGGTCACTTTGAAGACCCGCAGTCTGGGCGATTCAAAAAACACTGTAATTGCAAACCATGCCAATTAAAACGAAAGGAGGCTGAAGCACGTAGGGAAATTGAGTTCCAAAAAACAATAAAAGACAAATTCAACCCCGAGCTAGTAGCACCGACACCCTATACAGACCTAAATTTCAAACACAAGCTTACGCTAATAAGCCTACTTCGCTGCCAAACCCCGGAGAGCTTCGACTACATAATCCCCATCACACAAAGCCATAGAAATTACCTGCTGACTCCAACAGCAAATTTTACAGAACAATTACTAGCATCACTTTGCAAATGCAAAGCAATTATCATCGATCCTAACTCGCCACCCAACTCACTTAGAAACAAAGACCCTGACATATTCAATGTGCAATGGTTATCAAACGTAACACTTGACGGGCAGAAGCGTTCAACACTCACAGCGTTGTACAGCGCAATAAACAAAGACCTTAATGAAAATATATCAAGCAGCTGGTCTCCACAGATAAAAGAAATGCTATTCCAAATACCTCAGGAGGAGGTAATTCAATACCTACATCTTAAAGCAAATATCCTAGATGTGAGCTTTGGTGCCGAAACAAAAACTCCTGCGATTATCATGCAGCTTCTCGAAACCCATTCCACATCACAACTCTACACGTTAGCCTCCAACGCCGTTGACAACGCCCATCTATTTCACAAAAAAAAACACGTTAGCCATAGACATGCAGCCAATACTATTCCCGGGAAAATGCTATCCCTTGCAGAGGCGCACGCTATAAAAAAACGCGAAGTATTCGGGTTTTCGAGAGATAGAAACGCTCCCCGCTCAGTAATTAGTAAAATATTCTTCGACTTTTATCTCGGTGAAGTAGACGCGGCGTTCAAGATCGCACCAGGTAAATATTGGAGAGATGTACTAAGCCACCGTCTACCGCGCGACGAAACAATCAAACGAGAAAACAATCTTTTCTGCCCAGAATGCGGTTCGCTGGAGCACTCTCTGAAGATGAAAGATATTAGTATCTACCTGACATGTCGTGATTGCGAAATCATCAGTACTTTTAGCCTAAGTTAATTAGCTTAATACGAAGCCTGTGCGCTAGCCTCAGCCATGTATCGGGTGTGTTTTTTGAATTGATATGGCATGGCGAGGCTATGCAGATTGCGCGCTTGCTATCTGCTACTACTGAAATCCGCTTTGACTGCTGCAATCCGCACAAATGGCGAGCTATGCACGGTGCATAGGTAAGTCACCCCAAATACGTTTCCGCGACATAGCCCAACCATGAGGGCGTGGAGTGATTTAACCTGGCGATTCGCAATCCATTGTTGGCTTCAGCGCAACGGCAACAGTCCCAGCCATTTCCACCAACACATCAACAATCCGCGCATGCTCCCACGGATCATTCGGTGCAACAGCCGTCGCGACGGCCCTCGGGTTTGCCAGCACGGTCTGTAGCGCATCAAGGTCATTTGCGTTCAGGTCTAGGCTGAAGCTCAAGCGTTTAGTCATGATGTAACTCCAAAAGAGGGATCTGGATGCCGACGGCCATCGCCTGTCCTAGATACCCAGCATGTTTGATGTAGCTGAATACTTCGAATCGACTGGCTACCGAGCGAGGGCCGTCGTCGAAAAGGCGATTACGAAGATTGAGTAAGCCGATCTCATCAGGGGCGTTTTCCGAAAATAGCACCAGGTGCCAACCACCACTTCCCTCCCAGCATTTCTCATCGGATAGCGGATCGGGAACGACGTACGCCTCTTTAATCGGCAACACCTGCTGAGCGATAGCTAACATAAGTACGAAAGGACCTGCGTTTTCGTTGGTAAGCGAAGCGCGAAGCTGTTCAAGTTGGACCGCGAGATTGGAGATCTCTAAAGCACGCATCTGCTTGCCAAGAGCTTGGATCTGATTAAGGAATTTTTCATGATCCCGGGACATTAGATCGAACTCCTGTGACTATAATTTGCTTCATCTTCGTCATACGAAGGTTGGGTTTCTGGCTGGGCAACCGGCCTTGTTGTCGGTTCTGCCAGAGCAACGGTTTCAGAATTCTGCACTTCTCGCTGGGCGCTCATCGCTTCGATACGCTTCAGGGCTTCGTTGGGATCTTCGCCAAGCTGCAGACCAATACGCTCGCGAACATCCTCGATCTGCACACCAGCGAACTGGCTGACGAGTCGAGCATGACGCTTCACCGTAAGGCTATCGCCGCCTTGGTCACGATCATAAGCAAGCGAAAAGCGCTGGATTTTATAGCGCTCGGCCAGGGCGATGATTGCCGCCTCAGTGTTTGGACCAGGTTCGCCAGTTGTGCCGATGAACAGGATCCGCTGCCGCTCTTCTGGGCTAGCCAACTGGTAGGTGCTCAGGGTGTCGACGCCGCCCTCACTGAAGCGGATTTCGGTGGGGTTCGCGCATTTCGGGTTGGCGAGGTAGACACCTTTTTCAGTTTCTGTCGTAAAACCCTTGTACTCACGTCGTTCGCCATTGATAACCTGAGCGCCGCGGTACTCATACCCGCAGAACTTGGCATTAGCATCAATGTGAGGAAACACAGCGGAGCCATGCCGGCTCGTACGCCAGCGCGTTTCGGCCAACACTTCGGACGAGATACCTCGCTCTTGGCTCAGATAGCTATCACGGCGAGACATGAAACCGAAAGTGCGGTAGTGGTTTTCCGTGCTGGTTGCGATTGTCTCTAGGCGCTCGCGTTCCTTCCTCTGTCGCGACTCTTCGCGTGCCCGATCAATACGGGCCTGCTCTTCCGCTGATTTACCCAGCGAAGGCAGAACGCCCCCCTGAAACGCACGAATATCGTCCTTGGCCTGGATGAAGGTGCCGCCACTGACTTCCTGATAGAGCTTGAAGATGTCACCGCTCTTGCCCGAATGGCGGTCATGCCAGACCCAATTGTCATCAGCGGCTTGGTAAATGTCGTATTTCCCTGAGGCGTGGCGGAAAACAGCATGTCCTTTGTACGAGGCCTTCTTGTCGTACTCCATGCCCAGGTGAGCAGCGTAGTCGGTCAGGTCAACGTCGCGTTTCATCGCGGCGACTTCGCGGGCGTCTGATGCTTTGTCGTATTTCATCGAGCGTGCTAAAGCAGTACCAGGAACCTGCCGTCGCACTCGACCAAGAGGCTGTCGATCAGCGAGTGTGTTATCGGGCAATACACCCTCACGTCCCCTTCCGGGACCTGCTGCCAGATCGCATGTGGACAACGTACGCAGACAGTCTGAGGGAGCTCGCCCTGCAGGGCGTTTAATGTTGCCGAGCGGACGGGAGAAGGCTTCTTCGTTTGCTGCGTCACCGGCGCCGGCGGCGCGGTCAAATTGGCCGAGGCTGCCGGCGACTCGCTGGCCTGCGGCGTCGGCTCGGGATTCGGGTCGGGAAACTCCATCGGCGGCGGCGACAGGTCGTCCATCAACGCGGGGGTATCGGCCGAGGCCGGCAAGGGTGGCAGGTCGGACAGGATCAATTCGGACATAGCGGGCCTCCTGAGGCTCAGGCTTGATCAGTTTCAGCTTCGTGGTGAATAAGGCGGTCTTCATTCCCTGGAGCGTTTCGCAAAGGTCGCGGCGCTGCTCTGGGGGAACGGATGAGCCGGGGTTTGTCCATCGCGCAACTTCTGCACCTGGAGCGGGGTTTTCTGCAGCTACAACGGCAACGCGGCGGGCATCAGCCGGCCAGGTCTGTTCGTCGATGCGAAAGTCGACGATTTCAGCGCCGAAGGCCTTGGCGTGCTCGATCTCAACCTCTACGGGCGGCAGGACGGTGACGGACTGGCGGGGTTGTTCTTGGGGCTGTTCCTTCGCCTGGCCGGGGAACTGGAAAAGTGGAGAGGCCCCCTGGAGACGATCGAGGACGGAAAGTTTCTGAGGGGTCAGCCTGAACGGCTGGCCAGTGTGCACGGATGCGCGAATAGCTTCGCGAGCCTGAGGCATCAGGTCGAGAGCGTTCTCTTTATAGACGAATTCCGCCGTCGACTTCTTGAATGGGAGCCAGTTGGCTTCACTCAGGTACGTTTTGCACCCGTGGATTCCGCGGGTATAGGCGACATACCAAGCCTGCAGAGAAGCGTAGGATGACGGCAGGTAGTAAGACTGCATAACAGTCATGCCCTGCGCTTTATGGCCGGTCATCGCATAGCCGTGCTGCAGCGACTCGTATTCACTGGCATTGATCTTGACCGTCCTCCCATCGTCCCGGGTGATCGTGAACAGAATGTCCTCGATCCGCTCACCGTCGACTTCGCGGGTGACTCGCTCGATACCCAGCACGGTGCCAAGGTCCCCGTTGTAGATCGGTTCATTCTGAGAGTCCTTGGCCGTTTTGCGCAAAAGCAGGCGGTCACCAATCGCAACCTGAATCGTGAATCGCTCGCCGGGCAGTACCTCGGTTTCGATGCTTACGCTGCCTACAGCACTCAATTCACCACGAGCGAATCGGGCATCACGAATTTTGTCGTTGAGCGCCCGTACCTGTTCGTTCGTATCAGTGAGGACAAGAATCTGGGACCAGTCCAACTCACGGACAACGCTATCCTTCCCTGGCAGGCCAGCTTTCATGTCAGCGAAAACATCGCCAACCAACTCGTCTGCTTCGTTCACGCCGTCAGCGAAAACCTTGAGCTGATCATCGCGCTGCATGTGGCGGACCGCATCGCTCACCTTGCCTTCATAAAGGGCCTGAGCAGTAGGCCTGAACTGGTCGACTTGGCGGGCGATCGTTTCGATCTTGGCGCAGCGATCCCCAACAACGTCGTGCAGAAGGCCGAACAATGCGGCGGTCTCCACTGCGTCATGCTGGTTTCTATCACCAACGCAGATCAGGCGGGCGCCTGCCTGATGACAAGCCACCACCAGGTTATGCATCTGGTAGGTGTCCAGCATGCCGGCTTCGTCGCACACGACGATATCGCCGCGTCCGATGAGATCCTGCTGTTTTAAACGCTTCCCAGCCTGCTGCGCGGCAAGCGCGTTCTGGTGCTTGATCAGTAGTGAATGGACAGTCTGGGCCTGAATACCGGTCGACTTAGCCAGCTCCGTTGCCTGCTTGTTTGCAGGCGCAACGCCAATTACACGGCGCCCCTGCGCCTTGAAAACTTCGGCGTATACGCGGAAGGTCGGTGCCAGAGTGGAAGACTTACCAACGCCAGCGGCCCCCTTAAAGAATGTGTACTGACCTGGTCCAGTCAGATCGTAGGCAGCTTGGCGCTGCTCCTGAGTGAGCCGAAAAGGCTTTTCGCCTGGCTTCTGGGTCGCCTGTTTTTCCTTCTCATAGTCGTCAATCACCTGGTCAACAAAGGCACGGCCAACATTCCAACTCGGATCATCGAGACCAGCATGCACCGCCTTTACGCAGTCGGCTTCAAGGGTGAAGAGCTCCTTCGTCGTGTAACGCTTCGGCGGCATGCGGCCGTTTTCGTCCGGCTGCTGGGGAATTTCGATGAGGCCGAGTTGTTTGTAAATCTCCGACTTGGTTGCTTCGATTTCTTCAAGGCCACCTTTGCCAATGGTCAGGTGCGCGGCCGCGGAATCGATCGCGAATTCATCGATCACGGTGGATCCGCGGAACACCATGCGCTGCAGCTCAGCGAGACTCGGTGCCTGGAGATCTTTGGCGGTTGATGCCTTCAGCTCGACAGTGGGAATCGCTTCGCGCCAATGACCATCCAGGCTGTCGCCTAGCTCGATGTCCTTCGCATTGCGGCTTCGGACGGCGATAGCCTGAGCTGCAGCTTGGCCAGCGGTGGCCATAGTCTTCTTCTCTGCCTGGATCTGCTCGCTGCGCTTGGAAAACTCGGCGACGAGTTCCTTCGAAACTGAAGCATCGTTGAGACGCAGGCCATGCCCGCTCCAATCAACGACCATCGCAGAAGCCAACTCAGGGAGGCGTGCCTGGAGACGCTGATAAAAGGCCACGTCGACGACTGCACCAAACTCCTTCTGGCTCTTGTACAGCCACCCCGCATCGAGGGTCAGGAACTTGCCGTCGACGGTGCGAACGAAATTCGGCCGTTCCAGGTGTACGTGAAGCTGAGGATCAGGGAAGTCCTGGCCGGGGGCGCGACGTGCTGTGCAATGGGCATATGTCAGAGTGACGCACTCGCCGGTTACAGATTCTGCGCCCTGAGCGCCTTCACGTCCGCGAATCCGGCCAGTACGGTGCTCGCGCTCGATCGCATCGTTCACAGCCCCCATCATGCATTCCTGGATCACGCGACGGGTTTGGTCGTCGGCCTGTGCCCAGTAGATGCTGATGGACTTCTGGAGGCTCACACACGAGCTGAAGCCGAGAACAGGATCCTTTGCCGATTTTTCTTTCCCGTCCTTCTCCAGTCGCTCCAGGTCGCCGGCGTCTAGCTGCTTTTTCGAGGACGGATTTGCCTTCTTCGATTCAGCTTCCTGAATAGCCTTGTCGATGGCCTTTTGGCGCTTCTCATCAAGGAACGCCTCTCCGGTGCGTGGGTTGATTCCACGGAAAAGAGCTAGGTAATCACCGTCCTGGGGATGCTCACCGAGGCCCAGCTTGTTGGCCAACGGTCCTGCAATACCCGATGCCAAAGTGTCGTTGCCGGACTTGTGGTAGTAGTCCTCTCGCCCTGTGCCCTGGTCGCCCTCCACCTGACTGACAATAGCGGCGATCTCGGCGTCGACTTTCGCCAGTTCGGCAGCCATGACCTCATCTGTCACGCCACGCTCTGCGCCGAGATCAATGCGCTTCTCACGTAAGGCCTGGAGCTCCTTCAGCTTCTTTTCGAAGTAGGAAGCCTTGGCCGCAAAATTACCGGCCGTGGTCTTCTGGTTGCTCATCCCGTAGTGACTCATCGCTCAATCTCCATGCCTGTCTGCTCGGCAATGAGGCGATCCATAACCATCGGCACGAGCCGATTGAGCATCGGCTCGATGGTGCCAGCGAGCAGTTCAGGCCGACGCTCGGCCTGGCTGGCGAGAACCTGCAACAGCAGATCAGGAAGAGCAGAGCCCAGAAGGGAAGAAACGGATTGGGTAATTGCGCCTGCAATCGAAGCCACAACCGGGCCATCGAGCAGAACAGGTACCGGACGAGACGGCTCGGCACAGAAGCGCTGCGCCTCTAGGAAGCCCGCGATCTCTTCGTCTGTACGCTGGGACATGAGGGCATCGAGTACGCGGCCTTGAGCAACGCCCAAGCGTGCCGAAAGGCGCTCCAAGCGCACCGCTGCAACTTCATTCAGGTACTGGGTCGAGGTCTTTGCCCCAGCCTTTTTCCGCGCCATTTTCCTTTTCCCTTCTGAGAACGCTTCTCAGGTAGACGGCTTTAGCCGGCGTACCTTGCTTTTGCTTTGTTGGCTTTACGGCTTGGAGTCCGCGAACTGCGCGGGATCCGGGCCGACGCGAAGCACCCGAAGGGTGCAGATGTGTTAACGAAAGCTGTATATATACAAGCATCTCGCATCACTTTAAGCAAGTTTTGCTTGACTCGCACTAGTTTGCAACTAATATGAGCCCTAAGCGGTCAACCTTTGCAGCTTGTTTGCAACAAACCGCCAACTAGAAGCCGAACCTTTGGTAGAGTTAGCAAGCAGTTTTAAACAAACGCAGCGACCATAGGTGAATGCCATGTTTGACCGACGCACAGACGCCGAACGCGCCCGTGATGAGCAGGACCAGCTGGAGTGGATGCGGATGCAGCAGGAAGAGGCCGATCGCAAAACGGCGGCATTGAAAGCCGAGCTGGAGCGTATGAAGGCCGCCGCTGAATCTGGCAGTGGCCAGAAGAACGTAAGGGGAAGCGTCACCAAAGCTTTGCTGCCGAGGATCGAAATCCTCCGCGAGGCAACGCGCTTAGGAACACCGATCACGCAACAGCAGGAAATGCTGGAAAGGGCAGGAATCGTTGTTAGCTACAACAGCTTGCGCAAGTTCATCCAGAAATTCCTGGCTCGCGAGTACCGAGAGTTTCTGGCGAACATACGAACGACCGGAGCTGATCCTGATTTTGGGCGTGAGTTACACCCTGAAGTCATCCGCACAAACACCCCTGAAGCCTTCGATAAGCGACCAGCAGAAACAACAAGCATTAAGGAAGAAAGCGGTTCAACTGCAGGAAATATTGACTTAGAGCGGGCGGCAACCCCTCGAAAGTTTCTCTAGAAATCAACGGGAAAACCCATGAGCAAGAAGGAAGAGAAAATGGCAAAAGCAGCAGCAGTTGCTCACCTGGTAGAAATGGACGACCTTAACCTCGATTCGTCGTGGCTCACTGCATCGCGAATCCGCCCGCTGCAACTCCCAGTTGGTAGTGACCCTGGCGCGTCGATTGAACACCTGATCTACGGCAGCGGGCTGGACAGCTTCGTTTTGGACATCGGTGGCAATGAGACAGCGAGCAAGACCATCATGGCCATCGGTGAGCAGATGTTACTGCGGCACTTCGACCTGACTCTGATTCCCGTACGCGACGAAGGCCAGGATGTTGATAACGCCTTCAAAACCATCAAGCTGATCCGCGAATTCGATAAGCAAACTCCGATCGCCATCCTGCTCAACGACATCACCAGTCGCACCCAGGACACCACGGATCTCGCGCTGCGCGAAGCGTTTGCAGAAGTGTTCGATTTGGCTGAGCAGACCGGCACCGAGCTCCTTGTCATGCCTCGAATCGAACGCTATGGCCGTAGTCGGCGCATCGGCCTGACTCAGTGGGAGATCTCCGAAGAGCGCGAAGCGATCGCTGATCGCCTGCGCAGCATCATCATCGAGGCCGAGCAGGCTGGTGACCTCGACCGCGCCAAGCTTAATACCCGCCTGATGCGTGCCGTGACCGGCTCAAAAACCGTGCGTGAAATGATCAATGTGGTGTTCAAGCGCCTCGATCAGATCCTCGGTGAACGCGATCGTCTGCGCATGATGGTCGTTTCGACCAAGGGCGGGGTCGGCAAATCGTTTACCTCACAGCAGCTGATCGCGCCGTACCTGCTCTATTCGTTGGGTGGCCGCCATGAGTGACATCGGCGGCGCAATCCGCTCGATTGATGAGCTCGTTGATGAAGTGACACGACTCCACGTTCTCCTGCGCGGCAATCGCGATTATCCAGGCATCCTGGAAGAGTCTGTGAAACTCATCGATAGGCTGGACGGTGTTGCTGGCCATCTTGCCAGCGCCTCCCTGTTGAGCGAACAACTGGGGGCCTTGCCTGACCGCCTGCTGCGGTCGGCAGATGACATGCAGTTCAGGGCGGCCTTGCGTGAGTCGATCGCGCAGGTACTGGCTGACTCGATCGTTGACGCCAAACGCCATGTGCAAGACGAAGCGGCTCAGATCGCGATCGATGAGTTGAGCATGAAGATTAACCTTGCCATGGCCAATGTAGGTGAGAGCTCGGCAAATCTGTTTGCCGAGCGGAATCAGCTGAAAGGCAAATTCGAAGCAGAGAGAGAAAAGAACGCCGTGCTGGTCCAACGAATGAAGTACTTCGAGCAGGACAAAGACAACGCACTTCGCTTGATCTCGGCCGACTTTGCCGCCGCGAGCAATCGCGCCGGCAAGGCCCGATTGCTCGACCTATGCGCCGGCCTGGTTATCGGTGTCGTTGTATCTCTGACCACACTTGTGCCGGCGGCTGAGCTGTACCTCAAACAATCTACCCAAAACCACCACCAATAGCGCTAACGCGCAACCACTACTGACGGAGAAAATCGCATGAGCAACCATAGCGATGACGGGGATTTTCGTGCCCGAAAAAAGAAGGTGAGCTTGCTTGGCAGTGACGCGGAGGCGTTTATCCGTGCCCGACGCGAGGAGCGCGAAGAGTTCAAGCGCCTTGAGGGGCGCGACCTTCATGAGCTGGACACACTGGCCAAGGATCCGCGCATGGAGGAGTTGCATAAGCAACATCAGCAGCGGGACGACGTTCCAGCATCCCACGCTGAGCAGAGCAAAGATGCCCAGGAGGTGGTCCAGGAGGAGCAAAAAAAGCTGACTGATCAACAGGTCAACCAGGAAAAACAGAGCGAATACGCCGGGAGATCAATGTGATGGATAACAGAACCCTCATTGCAGCATCGGCACTGGTCGCAGTTTTTACTGGCCAGGTGGGCGCTTGCCCTCTTGAAGATTGCCTGCCTGGATTGAGCGAGCCTCAGTTTCAGTCTCGTGACCAAGACATGCTCGGTGTGTATGACCTGAAGCAGTCTGGACAAGCGGCAATGCACGTTGGGCTAATCGCCGCTGATTTCAGAATCGCACTACTCGAAACTGAGAATCGCGCTCTTCGTCTGGCCTTGGCAACTGGCACTCCACCTGACGTCAGCAGCCTCAAGCTTTATCCGAGCCTGAACAGTTTTCTAGACGCGATGAAATCGGACCTGATTCAGACAAAAACAACTGGCCGGATGCCGCAATTGCGTCATTTTGAGCAACGGGTCCGCAATGCTGACACCCGAGCAAAAATTGCTGATGCGTCGCGGGCGCTGGTAATCGAGAGCGCTCAAATTGCTGCGGCGGCGAACGCCACTAAGCAAGCGCAGTGAAAGGGTGGCTCACCTGAGCGGCAACTCAGGTGAGCCGGTTTCGCGGCAGGAAAAACCCACGAAAGGAAGAAATTGTATGGTAACGCAATTCCGTAATTACATGGAAAATCTGCTTCTTTGGGTCACAGATCCTGAAGCAGCAAAACGCGCCTGGCGCGAGCGCCGTACACAGGCCATTCGCATAGCGCTTGGCCCACAACTGAGCGCGGATACTCGCGGTTGGCCGGCCAATCAGATCCTCCACGATGATGTGATCGAGGCCCTCCCATCGGATCGTGCGTCGCTTACGCGCCGCGCCTTCTATGGCCGCGCTGCATTCCATGCGGGCGCTCGACTCCAGAAGCGCCTACGCGCCCGGAATTTCGCGCTGAGCGTCGGTGCGTTCTTCCTGGTATCCGCAACGGCCTACCTCTTGGGTCGCAACGGTTCCAGCCTCGCCTGGCAATGGGGTTCGATCACTGCCGGTCTCTGCATCGCTGTGGCGGGGGGGTACGTTTTCCGTTGCTCGCTTGGTCTCACGCCTGCCGCTTGGCGCCTGATGGTCCCGGCCGGCCCGCTGCTGACTGAGGATGAAATCCAGGATGTGAAAAAGTTCGGCGCTCGCGTGTTGCTGCGCGTAACTCCGCCTCGAACTCCTGCCGATCTGGTGGGCTCGTATCGATCATGGACGTACGATCGCGACGGCAATCCTGTTGATGGCCAGATCGTACCCGATGACCTATCGGTGTCCTACTTGCGCAAAGCCCTGGTTGATGAGTCGATGCCAATGGCTGTCGCCGGAATCGCCATTCTGCTGGCAGGTCTATTCGTCGCTTCAGATTCCCTGAGCTGGTTCATCGCGCCGGTCGCCGCCGGCGGCGCTGCAGCTTGGTCGCTCCTGGCGATCTTCGATCTGTCCTCAATCGCTAAGACCCGAGCTGCGGCGGCCCGCGAGGCCCTGGCGGTCTCTGCCTATCCCAAACTCATTGAGCAGGAAGGTAAGAGCAAATTCGCGGACTTCGATCGCGCATTGAATGAACAGATCGAACGAGCAATGAACGAAAAGTCTTCGTTCATCAACCTGGGCACTGCAACTGATCTATTTGCTGAACGACGTGATCCGTATAGCCCCGCCCAAGCGGGCATGCCTTTCGGCCTGTCTGTGGGGGACCTTTCGACGCACATGCTTGTACTGGGCCAAACCGGAACCGGTAAAACGGCAGCGGTGATTCGGCCAGTGGTCTGGCAATGGCAAGAGGCGAAAGCAGGCGGCCTGCTGGTACTGGACGGCAAGGGTCAACTTCCGAAAGAGCTCGCCGGCCTGCCCGGTTACCAGGTTATCAGTCCCGAATCGTCGAACTTCAACGCCATCCAGAATCTCCAGCCGGATGAAGTCGCCGATACTCTTTTCCAGCTATTCAGTTCCGATAAAGGTAATGCGGGCGACGTTTCGGGCAGCGAGTGGGAGCAATTCGCCCGTGAGCTACTGCGCAGCACGGCGAAAGTTCTTGCCCTCATGAATGCCTTGGAGCCGGTCGAGTGGCCATGGAATCTCAGCTCAATCTACAAACTCGCATTCGAGCCAAGTAGCCGTGATCGCGCAAAAGAACTGATCGAAGGCGATTGCATGCATCTTCTCCCTGGACACCTGCATCGTGCTTATAACTCGTTCATGGTGCGCCACCTGCAGAAAGCTACCGAAACCCGTTCGTCCATCGAACTCAATTTGGAAACCTGGCTCGGTACTCTCATCAATGATCAAGAGCTTGGGGCGTGGGCTGACTGTGTTGAAGGTGTCGAGATCGAGGACTGCCTCTACTGCGCAATGATTGGGCTGGCTCTACCTGATACCCAAAGTGGCGTTGCCATTTCGGCGCTGGCCAAGCGTCGCTTCTATAGCGCGATCAAGCGCCGTGGCGACAACTGGAAAACCGAAGGTCAGGAGCCTGTGCTCTTGGTAGTCGACGAGGCACAGGATCTGGTTTCGCATGAAGAGCTGGCGATCCTGCCTAAAGCCCGCTCGCTCGGTCTGTGCGCGTTGTACTCAACTCAGGGCCTCGATGGTCTGCAGGTTGCACTGCAGGACGAGCAGGCCACGATCATGCTCCTGGATCAATACCGTTCTGTGGTGAGCATGCAAGTCGGCTCCGAGATGACCCTCGACTACGTTTCCCAGCGCCTGGGAGCTGCACCTCGCGTGGTGTTTTCTGAGGTCGCTGCGAACACAACTGATCCGGTGGCCACGGCAAACCTTTACGGCGCAAATGCGGGCGGTTACTCCACTGGAACCTTGGCTGCCAGAGCGCAGACATCCGACGAGATGATCAAAGTTGGCCGCTCGTATAGCCAAGTCGGCCAGGCTATCAGCACTGTCTCTGAATTGGCGAAGAAACTGGGTGCTGAACAGGCATGGCAGCAGCTGCCTGCCGCAATTCGTCGGGAGCGGCCGGCTGGCAGCGTAAAAATTGGCGAGATCCCGCTCGTGTCGCCGGAGGAGATCCGGTCGCTGACGATGAAAAAATTCACGGCCCTGGCTGCGGTGAATCGTTGCGGCACCGTCCGCCGCGCCCAGATCCGTCTCAATCCGATGTTCACATTCCCAACCGAGCAGCAAATTGAACAGCCTGCTGAGGAGGTAGCAGCATGAAAAACTCTTCCGCACATCTCCTCGCCCAGCATGGCGACCTGCTCCAGGTCGGTTCGGTTATCGTCGGCGAGCCGCTACAACTCAAGTCTGGCCGGTTAATGAAAGCGATCGGTGTCGCGGCGCTCTGCATCGCAGTTGTCGCCGGCGCGGGGCACTTCACCCAAGGTGTTCGGGAAGAGTCTGCTCGTATCGCTGCTGCCGAGAAGGCAAAGGCTGCACGGGGGGCCGAGGAAAAGCGCATTGCGGCCATCCAGGTGGTGGGCCTACAACAACGTCTGACGGCATTGCAATCTCGGATCAGTTCTAAGCGTGATGCCTTACTGGAACGCTTCGGGCCGCTACTAGCCAATCGAGAAACAGATCCTGACGTGGATTATCTGCTTCAGCGCTATCCAGCACCAATCAAGCCCCTTCAGGGCATTGATCCAGCTGCATTCGAGGTCTTCATCGAACTCGATCGCGACAGCTGGGTTGCGAATGGAACCAGTCCGAAACTGGATGAGCATTATCAAACTGAAAACGCAAAGATCCAGGAAGGCATGAACTACCTGGACAAAATCAACCGCGAGCTACTGCTGATTGCGCAAGGCAAAACGGCCACAGGCTCAAAAAATGAGACGCGGGAGCTGAAAGATCCCGCGTCCCCAGCGAAGCCGGCAGCTTCTCGCTCTATGCCGGCCGCGCCGGCAGCACCCGAGCCGCTCATGCCGCTGGAAACTTCAGCACCCGCGCCGGCGGCAAAGCCTCGCGCGGCGCCCACGGGCGTGCCTGGCAAGGTCCAGGTCCTGGACTGGTAGTCTTGTCGGCTCGCGCCTTAAAGGATCCCGGCCTCGGCCGGGATCTTTATGCCCGCTGCGCGGGCCGAGCCCAGAAGGGAAAACGGTGAGCGCCGGGGCGGGACATGTCCTTGCGCACCAGGGGGAGGCTTTGAAGGATTGCTGGTAAATTCGGCGCCAGAAACGAAAAAACCACCGTGAGGTGGTTTCTTCGTTAGGCACTTTCATATGTCCGCGGGTGGAGGCTTTCGCCCTCGTTTCCCTCGGCTACTGGATTCAATCTAAGGATATTCGCGGTTGTCGTCAATGCTTGCTCAACCTATCGCGCCTCGATTGCGAATCTGCTCAGTAGCTGGACCATTTGCTCCTGGTACTCGCTGTACTCGTCCAGGAGCACTGGGTCGCCGGCTAACCCTGGTAAATAATCAGGCCCGTACTCAGCCGCAAGAGCACCTTGAAGCATCCAGTCCAGATACAAGGGGCGCAGCACCCTCTCAGCCAGCCCGGGTTTGCCGTGCGCCCAATAGAATCGATGCTCGGGGGTAGAGACGAAAGCGCAGCCTTTCGCCCATGCAACATAGTCAACTTCCCAGTAAATTCCGATCGCATCAAGGTGGATCGCGAACCAAAGTGAACCACTGGGTTCTTTCGATGCCTTGGCTCTCCAGGATTGCGGGTAGGCGTTGCAGGCCAGGCCGGCGAACGCAGAGCCTGGATAGTAGGCCATACGATCACGCCCGATCTGCAGGACGGGAACGGAGTTAATGATGTGATCGAGGAGCAGATCATTCAGGTGAGGTTTCATGACTTGGATGCTACCGACCTACCCTCCTCGCCTCAATTCCCAGCAGGTTTGAAAATTACCGATAAAATACGCGAACTTTTTAGACAGGTAGGCCGTATGTCGCTTTTTGACCCAATGCGCGATTTTTTCCAGCGGCGCGCTTCAAACAACCTGACAACCAGTCTGTCGTCACTGTCGATCCGTATCGACCATTCCAACGACACCCAGCGGCTCCAGTTTCCGTTTCCAGGGACGGGATCGTTTATCGTCGCTGAGCGGGACGGTGTCCGCATCGGCCATGTTGACTACAGCCTCAACGTGCTCAAGGACCGGGTGTATATCAACAAGATCGAGATAAAGCCCGAGCATCATCGTCAGGGCAACGGACTGGCACTGCTATGGCACCTCTGGCAAACGCACCAGGTGCCAATCATTCCTCTCTACGAGTACGAGCTATCGTACGGGTTCTGGGACAAAGCTCGGGCCAGGTTCAAAGCTGCAGGTGCTGAAATCGGCCCTCAGTTGGGATCTCAGGCTCAGATGGACGAAGAGTCCGAGCGCTGGCAACACCTGGTACCGGAGTCTGAGGTAGACCGTTCAATCCGTAAGTATTGGGAATGGGTTGCGAGTGAGCACGCTGCAGGTCGGCCTGCAGGGCCCGGCATAAAATGAAGGACATCAACCCATCCGGCTCTGGTGAGCTATTGCCAGCCCCAGCAGACCGTCGTCTGACGGCAGCGCAGTTTCAGACCCTGGCTGAGGTGTCCGCAGCAGTCAGCATGAGGCCGATATCGCCAAGGTCCAGCAGTGGCTGGGGCATGCCAATATCAGTACCACTCGCATATAAGATCGGCGAGCTTCCAGACCGGAAGACTCGCCGAAATATAAAGTGCGGTATTAGATGCCTCCGCCCTGCGGGGGCTGTGGCGGTCGAAATGGGGTGATCGCCCGGCTTATAGATCCCGTCAGAATCTGCCGGGTGCTCATAGAAAGCCCCCCCATAATCCCCTGCATCGAGTTCTCGTAAGGATTGAGGCCCGGTTCGCTGAGCGAAATCATATTGAGCACACTACGGGGAAATGAGGTGATCAGTTGAGCACTTGTGACAACTACGTTCCAGGACAGCAGGATAATCACTACGACCATCAGCAATCCGCCAATCAGAATCCCTCCGAGGCTTTCCAGCGGACGGCCGACATCGGCGACACCAGGATCAAACATCCCCCAAAGTCCCATAGCCATCGCTTGGACCATTGCCAGGCCGACAGCGCTAATCACAATCGCTGCTGCCAGGCCACCCACGGCCAAAGCAGGATAGAGAAAGATGAAGATGAAGGCGTTCCACCCTTTGGCCGACAATTGAGAGGTGTGCTCTTCGCCTTTCGGTGCGGCCATACCAGCCGACCAGAGCGTCACTCCGAAAAAGGTCGTAGCAACGGCTACGAGCCAGCTGATTGCCCCCATCAGTCCATAGATTGCAAACAATAGAGGCATCACGTAGCCAAGTAACCCGCCGGAGACAATCATTACTCCTCCGATTGCTTTTGGCAGCGTCCCATCAGTGATTGAGTTAAGACCGGGGATATATTTCGCGATCGTCCCGCCCGCAAAAAATCCAATGCCAGTGCCAACGAGCGAGCGTCCCCAGGACGCAATGTTGTGGATATTCTGGTTCGAGGGCCCGGTCGTGGACTTGAGGATGTCGAGCGAAAAAACTCTAGCCAGCAGCGACTTTTCAGCACCAACATTTCCAGGTTGAATCTGTGCCAGGGCTTCGCTTTCGACCAGTTTTGAGAGCGAGTCGCCCGGAGTCATCGCCGAAAGCGTGGATTTTGGCATCATCTGTGCGGTCGCGCCCTCTGCGTAGCTAGCAGCACGTGAGAAGTCGCTCGCTGCGCGCAACACGAAAGTGCCGCCGAGCATCCAACCCCAGTTCTTTACTTCGTCAAAATACGCTGCACTACGAGCAGCCTGGTCAGTTGCAATCGTGGTGCTGATGGTTTGCTCAACCATGGTTTTGTACCAGTCTGCGGACTGACTAGCCCATGTGATACTTTCCTCAAAAAACGTCTTCGCGTCCCCTGCCCCCACAGTCCCGTCCCGAGCCAAAATCGCCTGCTGGACGGCATGCTCGACCAGACCGATCCAGATCTGACGCTGAGCCGAGGCTATACCGACCTCGATAGAGGCGGCATTGTTTTTCTTGACCTGTTCATACTCATCACTGCATGTCATTGACGACAACCAACCGGATTGGCAAAACCACCCCTCGGTTTCCATCTCCCCCTCGACCGTACCAGTAACCGCGTCGGGATCGATCAATCGTTGGACACCCATGCTGACAGCACGGGCCAATTCGTCGCTCGGAGGAATTAACGGTATCTGTAAAGATCGGCCCGCGTTTGCGATATACACGCCTGCAGCAGCGGCTTCAGTCGACCCCGCAGCTGGATACTTACCGCCGTAAACCTGATTCCATTTTATTTTTAAAGCCTCATTCGCAAGGTCACGACTCGATAGCGAATTTAATTGATCGTTCGGATCTCGGAATATTTTCAGACCAGCGAGTTGGACCGCTGAGATTTTCCAACTGTTTAGCATGTCCAAAGCGACTTTCGCGTCGACTTCAACTCGGAATTTCGGATCACTAAACAGGTTATGGCGATGCATCAGTTCAAATGCATTGTGTTGCATCGTGTCGCCGAATTCGGCCGCAGATTTGGAGACACCGGCCACAAGAGCGTGTCCTGGCGTCAAAGTGATCTGAATCCCGCCGGCACTAGAGACAGGAATAACCGGTGCAATTAGAGTCAAGGCGAAGATCACCCGCAGCGGGTAGAAAAAAGCCTCGTTCCCATCTTTTGCACCGAAAAAATTCCCGTTGTTTTTGAGTCGGAAAATTCCGAGAAATATAGCCCAAGCCGCGAGGGCGCCGAACATGGCTAGACCGAGTGTTGAAAAAGCGGATGCAAATATCGTCAGTGGTGTTACGTCCTGAGCACCTATTCCTGGGAGTTCTGCCGCATCAAATATCCAACGTCCGAAAAGCCATGTCAGTACAAGTGCGGAGAAACTATTCATTCGATAGCCCTCACCCGCACACAGTAATCATTAGGCAGCACTCGCCCTATCAACAACGACGGCCGTTTAAAAATCTCTCGCAAAAATCGCAACGGGTGTGGTGCGCTTTGCGTATAAGCCATATGAATGCGGTAGGCATTCTGAAAAAGCAACATCAGCACCATATTCAGAAAAACACCATTAGCGAAAAGAAGCATTTTGCCCTGCCCCCAGCTTGCGACAAAATAAGAAAGCACAGCCGCCACACTAAGAACTAATACAAAATTGACAAAAATAAGCGACTTATAAGCCCGCCGCAGTGACTCATTCGTAACTTGACTCTTCAAACAAATGTCATCCCACAAAAGTTCATCATCAAGCTCTGCGAGATGGCGACCAGCTTTCGCCTGTATCCGTATTTCACTGACCCAATGGTAAATATTTTTAATAAAATAAATCGGAAGAGTAGCGGCATTTTTAAGCTCACGACCAGCATTGACAGTCTGACGGTAACCACTCAGGTAACCAAACGCCGTTCTAATCTTACTCATGATTACTACTCCCCATATAAACAGGAGGAATTGGAGTTTCTGGAGCCTTGATTTGCATCGTGCTTTCGCTTCTATCAAGCTGCGACATTTCACGAGCCGGCAAGACCAAGCCGAAATAAATAATTAGAAAAACGCCGATAGCTCTTGGAATCTTTACGCTAGCCTCTTTAAACATAGTTCCCGCCCTCCTTCGAAAGAATTTCCTCCACAGTTCCAGCAAGGGCTGAAATGATATAGCCGTCATGCATGCATGATTCTGGCAACTCACATGCTTTAACCTGTATCTCTCGCAGTATTGCGAGAACCTTTTTTAGCTGCTCATACGACATAACCAAAGCCTCTTCATGTTCACACACATAATTCTATGACCCTAAAGCTCAGCCATCTAATTGATTATTCACAAATATGAAAATGCTTTTGCAATTACATAAGAATAAATTGGATGGCTATTAGCTTGATTTTCAGAGCACAAAGAAAACCCATCATAGAGCCAACCTATATGCCAGCAAAAAGCCCCAATGAAGGGGCTTCTGAACAAGCACGTAAATCAATAATGTCGAAGTATTTGCGCAACACCCGCAAAAAATTCTTCGGGATGGTTGGAATGCGTCTCTATATCATTTTCTGAAACATACGCTGACCACTTGCCATTTTCATATACAAATTTAAAAGCGTCTGTACCAGCAGTTTGGCGGCTGTAACCGCCGATATTGTCTATCGGACGCACCTTCTGAACGCCATTTATCAGCAGTGACATATATCCGGTGTCGCGATTGCCTGGCTCATTCCAGAAAGTGAGTTGAATACTTTCTGCCTTCGGTCGCCCTACAGCTTTATCCAAGTATCGAGAGGTGTTTTCGCTGTACACAGCATCAGCCGTCGCAGTTGCCGGCATGACCTTATTCATTTTAGGTTCGCCACAGCCGACAAGTGCAGCCAAAACCATGGTGACAACGATGATGCTCAGCTTTTTCATAATCAGATTCCCTCAATTTAATGTGCCAGGATCTCGTCCTGCTGTAACAGCGGGGCGGTATCGAGACCTGGCAAAGGAGCCAGACGTAGATTTGTTACTGCGTCCGCTCCATAGCGACGGGCTGCAGCGGCGCCTTCAGCTTGATCTCCACACGACGGTTCTGCGCCCTCCCCTGCTCCGAGCTGTTGCTTGCGATCGGCTGCGACGGACCGGCACCGAACACCTGAATGCGATTCTTATCAATGCCCTGGCTCATCAGGTGCTTACCGACGCTAATAGCGCGCCTCTGGCTCAGCTCGATGTTGCTAGAGTTGCTACCGACACTATCGGTGTGGCCAGTAACCTCAATGTTGTTTTCTCCGTACTGCTTGAAGGAACCAGACAGTTTGTCCAGGTTAAATTGGGCAGCAGGAGACAGTTCAGTCGAGCCATTAGCGAACGTGATCGCACCAGGCATCACCAGCTTGATGTCATCGCCTTGGCGCTGTACGTCGATGCCAGTGCCAGCAGTCGCTTTGCGGAGTTCAGCCTCTTGACGGTCGGCGTACACGCCGTAACCTGCGCCGGCCAAGCCACCGATACCAGCGCCAATAAGTGCGCCTTTACCACGGTTGTCCTTGTTGATCAGCGCCCCTGCTGCGGCTCCTGCAATAGTGCCGATGGAGCCCCAGGTCAGGGTCTGGTTGCGGGAACCATCCTGATCCTGCAACCCAGTACGAGCGCAGCCAGTGAGAGAGAAGAGAATGCTGGTAACCAGCACGGAGGTAATAGCTTTTTGCATGTCGAGGCCTCTAATTGTTAGTCGTAGAATGGAGAAAGTGCGTCCGAGCCAGTTGATAGAGTCAACCGGATATATACGAATAACAGCGAGCACCCGACCGGGCTATTTTAGTTATTGCCTCCCTACCCCTATCGCTGCTCGGGAGTAGTTTGGTACACAGCGATTAACTGCTAATTACTTTCTAGGCATAATTATGTACCAGCATTACCGCACATACAAGTAACAAACCGCCAACTTCTTCATGATAAATATATATCACAAGACCAAAAGCCATATATAATTAACGACAACAAATAGCCGCTGCAGACTAACGATGAATACTTTCGAAAGAGACAGCTCGCTCGATCTAATTAAGTGGATCGCACTATTTACGATGATCATCGATCACACCTGGTTCGTGCTACCAAATGAAATCCAGGAAAATCTGTCCTCGATGCGGATTATCGGACGACTTGCATACCCCTTATTCTGTCTCGCAACTGCGACAAATGTTGTCCGGCAGCCAATCAGTTGTCCAATCGGATGGAAATATCTGAGTGGGATATTACTATTCGCCATCCTGAGCCAATGGCCGTATTCGAGATATTTCGATAATGGGCATTTAAACATTCTGTTCGTCATAGCACTTGGGCTAGTTATCGCTCAGGCGATGCATCATCGAACTCCCGGACTGATCTTATGCGGGATCCTAGCCCTGATGACCACAGTCGCGCTCCGTCCGATACTGAGCTACGGCCTAACTGGAGTGTTGTTACCTACTGCACTAGTAATCGCGCTTCAGGCACGGAAGCTAGAGATTAAAATCGTAAGTTGGTCCCTATCCGCTCTCCTCGCCGCTATCGCAAATGTCGGCAGCTCGATTTTGCTGTTGCCTGATCTGCCCACGATGGATCATGCGGTAATCATCGCAGCCGCATTGGCACCAGTGCTCGGACTGACTCTGCTGCAGGTCCAGGTGCCACCGTTACGCTCCGTCAAAGGATGGCTCTACCCAGTTTATCCGATTCATTTACTACTTCTCAGCTCCCTATCAATATCGTTTTGATGTCACCTAGCAAGCGCTTGGACGTTGAGGCTTCACTAGATCGCGCGGTATCTCCTCGCCCTTCGCCTGCCACTTCACAGCCTCCAGGATGCGTGTCGATGCTTGAACTCACTTCCTTCCCTTCCGGGGCCTCTCAAGCGCCTCAGGCGCTTGATCAAAGATTGGGCATGCCGCCTCGCAGGCACGCAGATACCCCGACGATAAGCACTCCTATGGGTCGATAGCGAATACGAAAAAATCGTACGCTAAGCGTGCGGCCTGTCAGGTTGAGTCCATAGAGCTTGAAGCCTTGAGGGAATGCCAATCAAAAAGAAGGGGTCAGCATTTTCAAGGTCGCGGCCGATTCCCAGAAAAAGCCAAAGGGTCAGTGTCCCGAAAAGAAGTCCGGAACCGGCCCAAAACGTGATGAGAGGAAAATCGGGGGCCAGAAACGGCGAATCCCTCTCTAGGAGGGATTCTCAGCCATCGATTGCGTACGTTCGACGGGGCAGGTCGTTCTTGCGTCGCGCTAGGCGAACTGCTTTCGCAGTAACGGGGTGCGATCCTTGCGGATCCCTGTAACCACCCTGTGGTACACGACTAAGTCGCAAGTTGATTATGCAAGGATCTACAAGCGTCCAAAAGGCCCATTGATCATTTTTGTTCATCATGCTTCACGCTGAATAATGGCCCTTGCCTTGTTCAAAGCTCGCAGCCACGAACTTCAACTCATAGGCCAGAGTCGCTGGCCTAGTCGGCTCACACAGCGTCTCAACCTGACAGGCCGCACGCTTAGCGTACGATTTTATCCAAATTCTGTTGGCTTCCCTTCATAGTCTCCAGGCCGCACGCCGATACTCGAACTCACTCCTTTCCCTTCTAGGGGGCATTTCGGGTTCATAGCTGTTGTCTCGGCGCTTGAGTGTTTGCACAATCTATAATCCACTGTTTGGCGTCGTCTGGATTGTTTCTGACCTGTGGTGCAGGGCGCAGCTCTGCCGGGGTCGAGAGGGGCAGAGCCCCCGGCTTCCTTGTCTACCCCCACTTCCCGCGAGTTGCTTTTCAAAGCCCACGTCAAAGGGGCGGTTACCTGATGTGCACCATAATTAACATCCAAGGTCGCGCTGGTAGAGGCCGCGGAATGATTGCATTCGCTTCCTCGATCGCTGGTGCCAGCGACGATTTGTGATTGCATGCAAGGGGATTTAGCCGCGCCCAGGACGGCTATGATCTGCGGCCGCGAGACTTCATCCAGGACGTGGCCATAGTTGGCCACCGTCTGCCGAGAGAGACCTGCAAAGCTGGCTATCGAGGCTTGAGTCAGCTTTTCACCGCGCTCCTGGAGTCCTCTGCACGCCGCTCGGATCTTCGATTCGGTAGCCTTATGCCGCAATTCGTGGGTGCGCCTGGCTGCGAGGCTCTGACGCTCGTTTAGTGGTAACGACTTGTCGAGTTCCATCGCCCCCCGGCAACACCTAGCGCTGCCCTCGTAGCGCGTCCACGTCCAACGTGCGACGGATCTGACCGTCGCTCTTACTGAGGACAGCATTAAGTCCTGGGTAAAGCCATTCCTAGCGAACTTGTTATGGTTGTGAGCGAAGGCTTCCAGTCGCCGTGTCAACGTGGCAAGCGTCCCGCGCTCGCGCTCCTGGTTCACGATGCTGTAAGCGAAATAGCGAAGCTGTTCAAACAGGATGCAGTGTCTGGAGTGCGGGAGGTCTTCCAGCTGTGGCCCCGTCTTCCAGGGCGAAACCTCCAGCTCCACATAATCGGCCAGTTCGCCTAACTCGTAGACGTGGTTATGCAACTCTGAGGTCGACCACCACGGATGCCCTGGAGTCTTGGCGACTGGGCCACTGTTGTAATCGGTATCGGCCTTTAAGCGCAGGGCAAAGGCGGTGTAGACCGCCTTCATGTACTGAATCGGCTTGTCTCGGGCGTTCTCAGTCGTGCAGACCGGAGGAATGGCGTAGAAAAGGTGTGAATGACCATTATTCCTGTTCCGCACGATCAGGTTCGGCGGCGGCAGACCTTCGTCGTCCCAGGCAAGTGAATTAATGTGATCGAGGTCGAAGATCAGCCAAGACACCATCCCTGGACGATTGATCTGCATGTATGGATAGCGAATGGCGTGCTCGCGGGGGCGAACTCGCGCGGCGGTTTTGTTATCGCTACAGCGAGCCAGATACGGGGCCTCCATCAACACGCGATTGAACACACCGCCCGGCTCAAAGAATCGGGATGGAGGTGTATCGATCAGTGAAGATGTCCCAATACAATGAACTATTGCCGCCATCGACCACCGCCTGATCGGCGGTGAACGCGCACGCAGAATTGATGCTTGCAGATCTGCAAAGGCATATACATACTGTGCTCACCGATTGCGTTCCGCAGGTTTCCGCCAAGAAATCAGCTGCCGAACGTAATTAAGGAAAAGCCCGCCTCGTGCGGGCTTTTTTATGCCCGTTTTTGCGGAGCGTGTCGCTGCTGCGCGTAAAACTCACAAATGTCTGCGAGGTTCCAGCGAATTGCGCGACCGAAGTGCAACGGCTGTGGAAAGGCGGGATCGTTTTTCGATAGTCGATAAAGCGTTGATCGTGAAATCTTAAAGATCTCGCAAACTTGCTCAGTAGTTTGAATTTGCATCGCATACGTCTCGTTGTCGAAGCCTGTGACGCTGATCATTCGCGACACGAGCTGACACGTCAATCCGCTGAACTTTGGCACTAACTTGCTGTTTTCCCCGTCGTTTTTCTATCGCAATTGCATCTGAATATATTTATGCGGCGCCACAGCGAGGTGCTAACAAACAAAGCGACAGAAATGAATTAAAACACTTGTAATTATAACTAACTAATCTAGCTAAATTTAGATTTACGTCGATTGTGAGCATCACGCCTGGTTGTTACGCCAGTACAGAGGACACCCCAAGCCGATCCGCCGCGATGGGATACAATCTCGGAAAAATCGCTAGTGTTTTTAGACGCAACAGCACGCTTTCCATTGCCAAGGACCGCCGATGCCCCCGCGAACAGAGAGCCACAGGATGCAGATGAAGGCTGAAGAAAAGGTTGTTTCGCCATCACAGTTCATGCGCCAGATCCGACCTGAGCTCTATTCGGACTCAACCTCTAGCGTCAAGCATCAGCTCAAAGCCGAAATCCTGTCGCATCACCTGGACACCATCACCGAGCGTAACCAAACGCATGACTTTGAACTGTTCTGCCGCAAGCTTTGCGAACGGACGATTTGTCCAAACCTAAGGCCGGCAACTGGCCCGGAGGGTGGCGGTGACAGCAAGGCCGACACCGAGACCTCTCCGGTCTCCGATGAGATTAGCAAGCTCACCTTTATCGGTATGGCCAATAGCGGCAGCGAGCGATGGGCTTTCGCCTTCAGCGCGAAAAAAACGTGGGCCGACAAAGCGAGGTCGGACGTGGATGGAATCGTGGCCACAGACCGCGACTACAAAAAGATCTTTTTTGTGACGTCCAGAGCCGCGCGTGCGAAGGATCGAGCCCGAGTGGAAGATGAACTCACCCGTAAGCACGGTGTTCAAGTGATCATCCACGACCGTGCCTGGATCATCAATGAGGTCATCGATAAGAATCGCCGCGATCTTGCGTTTAACTATCTGAGGATCGGTGAAGAAACGAGCGATCTTGATCTTGGCCCATCTGATTATTCGCGAAAGCAGCAACTAGCCGACATAGAGCAGGAACTTGCGGACCCTTCTACGTTTGTCGGGATGAAGATGCAGCGCGCATCCGAAGCGCTTGTGGCAGCAAAGCTGGCGCGAGAGCTGGAACTGCCGCGAACTGACGTCGACGGCAGGTTTGTTCGGGCCGTTCGCCTGGCGGACGATGGAGGAACGCATCGGCAGCAGCTCAACGCGCGCTACGAGTCGCTCTGGACGGCGTTCTGGTGGTTCGACGACATCAAGGCCATCGTCGACGGCTATGATGGCTTTGAAGCCCTTGTCATCGGAAACGAACATGCGACTAATCTTGAGATGCTGTGCAACTTGGCGCAGTTATTATTCAATACCGTCATTCATGAGCACCTCACGTCGGAGCAAGTCCGACTGGAACCCCGAATTGCCCGGTTATCATCAAGGCTTGCCGAACTAGCGAGCGACAGCAGCCGGCCAAACAATGCGCTGGAGGCAAAGACTTCGCTGCTGACCATCCAGCTCAACGAAGCCCTGATTGCCGGCGAGCCAGAACGAATTTCCTCGCTGTGGCCACAGTTTGCAGACATCCTCGTCGAGGCTGACGGCTTGGGGGAGTTTGATGCTAAACGCCTGGTTAGGCTAATTGAGGTGTTCGGCCAGGTCGCCGGCAAAGACCGAGGTTACCGGAACCTTGTGGACCAACTCTCCGACTTCGTGTCTAAACGTACGGGGGAGGTTCAAGGCGCGGTGGTATTGCTCAATCGCGCCAAGCAACTCGACTTCGACGAAAACATGGAGATGATCCGGCTTCTTGGCAAAGCCGCCCGGCTGCTTTCCAAAAAGGAGCATGCGGAAAACCTGGTTGACGCCCTGCTTCAACTTTCGGTCGCTTACCAAAGCGCTGGTTTACTCTGGGCGGCACGTGCGAGCTGCACCTCGGCCGCCGCGACCTTGTTCATTGAAGGTGAAGAAAACGGCGAACTCCCGTCAACTCTATTTCCGACGCTGATGAATGCGGCATGGCAAGCGGTCCAGCTTAAGCACTTCCCTGAGTTGCTGGGAATGGTTCAGATCGCGCGCGGATGCCTGAACGCTTTGCCACTCGACGACAAGTCGAAGAGTCGTGCCGCTGCGCAATTGAAGGACTTCGACATGGTCCTAGCCTGTCAACTGACGAACCTCTCCTCGGAGGAGATACCGCGACTAGAATTGATCCCTGATATCTTGGAAGGGCTGGACCTGAACATCAGCAGGTTCACGCTGCTATACCTGCTGGGATATGAGGACGCTCTGAGGCAGGAAGGATGGGTTCCCGAAAGCGAATCTCCCAAGGACGTACAGAGTTTTTTCAATCAGTTGGCGGGGCAGCCCGCTGGCGACGCACATTGGCGACCATCAATTTTCAACGACCAGAATACTCAGGTGTTTGCCACCTCAGTACTTGGCGTTCAGGTAAACGTCATACATGAGCCCACCGACACAGGTATAACCGTCGCCGAAGCCATTGCTGGAACAGTCGAGGCGTTCTTCGCGACCGCGTTCGAACTGGGCGCTTTCGCTCACGCGGAGCGTTTCGATGTCACAGTTGTCGATGCGAGCATCGCGCGTTTCGAGGTGACGGCTGATTTGGACCGTATGAGAGCGACGGTTCGCTGGCCCAATGACGTGTTTCCCGGGACCCCGTCGGTGCATGGCGACTTTCTCTCCATGTTGCTGGAAGTCGCCGCCATCATCTTTTCAGCGACTTGCACTGCGAAAAACTTCAAAGAAGCGGCTGATCGGCTATTCAAGACAGACGCAGCAATGGAACGCGTTGCGATGATTGGTTCACTGTGCATCAGCCGCCAGCGCATCTTCGACGGCGTGTCGCGCCTGAACTCCTGGGATAAGCGTTCACCGAAAAGGTTCGAAGCCAAGCTGGAAAGGCCGCAGGTTAGACGGGAGCCGCGACCAGCCAGAGAAGAAACGCAAGCCAAAGACGAGATCCTCGATGAGAGGGAATTCCCGACGTTGACAGACCACCGCAATGTGAAAGTCCGATCGGTGATCGATGTCCACCTCTGGGATCGCGCTGGCTGGATGGGCATAGCTTATGGAGTGGTTAATCCCATGGCGCCGCCCTTCATTGCGATAATGTTTAAGGATAGGGATGCGGCCGTAAAAATATTTGAGCGGTGGCGAGAGCGATTCGGGACAGTAGACAAGGAGGAGGAAATCCACGTAGGCATTGTTCGCCGGTTTTCCATCGAGCATCCGACGCATTACGGAATGGTCATCACCTCAAAGATCCCGAGGGATCAAGGGGATCTACAAGTTGCGATGCTGGCGTCGCGCTCCCTGACCATGGAACCTGCTGATGACGTCAACCTCACAAGGTTTTTGGACGACTACAAGAAGGCTGGTGCTTATCTCTTAATGCCAGTTGTAATGGTGCCTGGGCAACCACCGCAATTCATCGACGGAATCTATCTGCTTAAGAGATCGTTGCAGGTGAAGGACGCTTCCGATGTTGGCCCAAATGACCTAGAAAACATGTTTCTTCAGCCTCGGGGATTTGGGCACAAGCACACATGACCTGTAAGGGTTTATCTCTGTCAGCCGCCCCTACATGGGCGGCTCAAACGTCCCGGCCAATTCCGACGTATCGAGATCAACTGCAGCGCAAATGACTTTTCAATTGGAATGGAATTCAAAGAAAGTGAGAACGAGCTAGCACCAGTTTCGGAAATCGACCAAAACACCCATGGTTCCTTGGTGGATCTCTCGATAATGAACGTGCAGAGAAGTGGGGACCAAAGTGGGGACTAGCGACAAGGATAATCGAAAAAGCTAACACCAAGTCTCGCTAACCACTTGATAATTATGGTGTCCCAGGGCAGGTTCGAACTGCCAACCTTCCCCTTAGGAGGGGGATGCTCTATCCAATTGAGCTACTGGGACACTGAGTTGTCACGGCCGGACACGGCGCGACGGACGGCGTGCATGTTAACGGCCGGCCCTTGATTTGTCATGTCGTCCGTGGGCTTTTTAAGTGTAGGCAGGCGCCTTGCAATGCTGCGGGAACATTTACCGTGCAATTTGCACTCCTCCAAAAAGCCATCATTGCAGATTGCAACCCGCGCCTTATGAAAAACCCTTCCAAATGCTTGTTTTTAAAGGACTTCACAGCGGTTAGACTGTTGGCACGACGGCTGCTATGTCTGTTCTCATAACAGAACAAACGGAGTCCGCCCCATGAACAGCACTCTCCTGCTCGCAAACGCAATCGCACTGGCGGTTTTGGTTGGCTTTCATTTTGTCCCCGAGAGTGCTGAACCGGTTGCTCAGCGTATGCCGCATTACTTGCAGGTGCAGAAAGCGCCGCAGTGGGCGGTACTGAGCGATCAGAGCGACTTCGCGGCGCAGGCGGTCAATGAGCCTGAGCAAGCACTGCCGACGCGCGACACCGAACGTCTGGTTTTTTGAAATATCTTCAGGAGTACAGCATGTCCAAATCAGCCGCAGGGTTTCTGATCCTCGCCTTATTGAGTGGCGTTGTGCATTTTTCGCTGTTCGAGGAAACCGCAGTCACCCTTCCCCTGATTGGCTGCGGCGTATTTGCGGTGTTGTTTGTGCTGGCCCTGGTGGCCGGGCGCAAGATCAAATTTGATCCGGTGCTGCGTTAAGCCGGATCAAGTTCAGCAATTGCTTAACGGCGTCCGCCAGGTCGCCTGAGTTGTCGATCAGATGCACGGGCAAATCAGTTGCCCTTCTGTCCTTGAACAGCGCATTGCGCGCCAGCCTCGCATCAATCTGCTCAGGCGTCTCCCGGCCACGCCTGAGCAGGCGTTCACGCAAGACCTCGTCCTTGACCGTCAGCAGCACCGGCAGCAGTGTCGGGTAGCGCTCAAGCGCCTGACGCAGGTTGGCGCGTGAGCCGTTCACCAGTACGCGTCGCCCGGCACGCAACCATTCGTCCATTTCTGCCGGGATGCCATAAGCCAGCCCATTGGCGTGCCAGGCCAGCGAGAAGCCCCCGGCTTGCTGGCGTCGCTCGAACTCTTCGGGCGTCACGCCGATAGCGTCCTCGCCCACGGATTCCGCTGATCGGGTAATTACTCGACGCATGACTTCGCAGTTCAACTCGCGCAAAGGCTCACGCGCGGCCTCGATCAGGCTGTCCTTGCCTGAACCGGAGGGTCCCATCAGATAAATAAGCTTGCCATCCATCCTGAAAACGCCCTCCGGCCGGTGTTTGCCCCTAGTAAATCGGCAAATTGCCACTATCCTGTACAGGTAAGGAACAAGGATCGAAAGCCGCATAGCATGCACGTTCTGACGTCTTTGGACATCAACAGATGTGCACCCGGAAGCGGTCATAGATGCGGACCAAGGCAAAGTTTTCAAACCAGTCCGCATTTCTGATAATTGGTGCTGGCATTACGCCTTTACCCAGCTCAATATTTGTCACAGAATTGACGCCAATGATCTGGCAATTTTGAGGCATGATGCGGGCCTCTTAACAATTCAGGTTGAACCATTTGGCGCGGATGCTTGTCCTACCACACATCCTGCGGCCAATCCCGAGAACCGCTCCCCTGAACTAACCGGTTAAATATATGCGCCCATTGAAACAGGCAATTTATTCCAGCCGTACGGCTGACAAGTTCGTCGTACGTCTGCCAGACGGGATGCGTGAACGCATTGCCGAGGTGGCTCGCAATCATCATCGCAGCATGAACTCCGAAATCATTGCGCGCCTTGAGCAGAGTCTTATTCAGGAAGGTGCACTGGGCGAAGAGTTGAGCATGCGCCTGGACAGCCCTGAGCTTTCGCTGCACGAGCGTGAGCTGCTGCAACGCTTCCGTCAGCTGTCGCACCGTCAACAGAACGCCCTGGTGTCGCTGATCGCTCACGACGCCGAAATGGCCGCAGACGCGTCTTGAGTTGCGCCGAACATCTCAAGCCAGCTTAAGTGCTGGCTTTTTTTTGCCCGGATTTTAATCACGACAATCCGAGGTAGACCTGTAATGAGGGGATTTATCCCCGATGGTACCAAGGCCTCTCCTGGGGTCGCTGCGCAACCCATCGGGGATAAATCCCCTCGCCACAGATAAATACACAGGCACAAAAAAGCCCGCCAATTGGCGTAATGCTGTTCACTTAAGTGGAGCAGCCTTACGATCCACAGGAAACCGGGTCTTTGAAATTTTCACCGTCCTAGGTCTTGAAGGCCTTGGGCGGTGATCCAGAAACAATCCTCCAATACCTGCCCTCAACTCTGATAGCCGCCTCCCTGTCGCTGAAATCGGATTGGCTGCTGCCATTACGATCAGTTGGACCGCGATGTACTGACAGGCTGGTTTGAAGCGGATGTCCGAAGGGAGGCGACCCAATGCAACTGCCGCTTGACTGGCTTCCCGACGAACCACGTTGTAAGCCAGCAACAGTCCCCAGACTTCCTGATAGATCAAGTCGACTTTTTTGCTACGCAAGGTCACTGCGTTCTGCTGCATTGAGCTTTTGATGTCTCTGAAGCCTAACTCGATTTCCCAGCGTTCCTGATAAAGCCGGGCAACGGCTTCGGTGCTGTAGGTGCTCGCCGGCAGTGACGTCATGACTGTCTTGAGTTTGCCTTGAATTTCATAGCTGACTTCGCGGGCCTCCCAATGTGTTGAGAGGGCCGGATTTCGGGCTCTGGCTTGCGGTGAGACCTTCATGCGCACCAGGCGATCATGCGGGTTGTAACGAGCCACTTCCTCACAAACCGTGCCTTTTTTGGCTGGAATCAACCAGTGCCGATGTGTACCGGCTTTATTCAGATTCGACAGTAGTTCGGCACCCCAGAACCCTTTATCGAATAACGTCACCGAGTGATCGGGAACCTGCTGCAAAAACTCGTCGGCCAAGCGCATTTCACTGCGTCGGTAAGGGCTCAATTGGGCATCCAGGATTACGTGCGAACGCACATTCATCAACGCCACCAAGCGCAGCATGGGGAACGGAGTCTGGCGCTCGGTCCGGGTGTTTCCCGACCCGAAATGATCTCGAAGTTCGGGCGTATCCGGAGTACGCAAAAGCGCACCGTCCACTGCAAACACTTGCAGGCCCTGCCAAGCATCATCGGTATAACGCTCCGCGCCCCATTGATGACCTGTCTTGCGAAATAACCATTCAACAGGATCGGCACCGAGCCGCTTACGCGCTTCGGTTACACCGCTTCGTGCTAATAGCTGGTCAGAGGCCAGCCCTTGGGCACAAATGTTCAAACGCCTGGCCACTTCGTGGACCGGCTCGTCACGAAACAGCGCCATGCCGAGTACCAGCCAAAGCACTTGATCGGCGGGCAAGCGACGTCGGCGAATGGTCGCCTGACTGGAGAGATCCAGTGCAGACGCTACCCACTCAACCGGAATATGTTGGGTAAAGGTACTCAGATCGCAGAAGTTAAAAAGATCGCCAAGGTCGAGCAGGTCTTGCTGAACAGACATAAAAAATCCGATGCCAGAGGTCTGGCATCGGATTTTCAAGTAAGCCCTGCTGAGACTCAAATGCTTAAGTGAACAGCATTACGCCAATTGGCGGGCTTTTGCATTGCGGCGAATCAGAGCAGGAAGATCGTCGCCAACCCCAGAAAGATGAAGAAGCCACCGCTGTCGGTCATGGCCGTGATCATCACACTGGCGCCCATTGCCGGGTCGCGACCCATCTTGGCCAGCGTCATCGGGATCAACACCCCCATCAGCGCTGCAAGTAGCAGGTTGAGGGTCATAGCCGCCGTCATTACCACGCCCAGCGACCAACTGCCGTAGAGCAAGTAAGCGACCACACCGATCACCCCGCCCCAGACCAGACCGTTGATCAACGCCACCGCGAGCTCCTTGCGCATCAAGCGCGAGGTGTTGCCCGTGCTGACCTGGTCGAGCGCCATGGCGCGCACGATCATGGTGATCGTCTGGTTACCGGAGTTACCGCCAATACCCGCCACGATCGGCATCAGCGCCGCCAGCGCCACCAGCTTCTCGATCGAGCCTTCGAACAGGCCGATCACCCGCGAAGCGACAAAGGCAGTGATCAGGTTGATTGCCAGCCACGCCCAGCGGTTGCGCAGGGATTTCCAGACGGAGGCGAAGATGTCTTCCTCTTCCCGCAGACCCGCCATGTTGAGGACTTCGCTTTCGCTCTCCTCACGAATCAGGTCGACCATTTCGTCGATGGTCAGACGGCCAATCAGCTTGCCGTTCTTGTCGACCACCGGGGCCGAGATCAAGTCGTAACGTTCGAACGCCTGAGCAGCGTCATAGGCGTCTTCGTCCGGGTGAAAACTCACCGGATCGCTGGCCATGACTTCAGAAACCTGTTTGTCCGGATCGTTGACCAGCAGACGCTTGATCGGCAGCACACCCTTGAGCACGCCGTCGTAATCAACCACGAACAGTTTATCGGTGTGCCCCGGCAGCTCCTTGAGACGGCGCAGGTAACGCAGAACCACTTCGAGACTGACATCCTCACGGATGGTCACCATCTCGAAGTCCATCAGCGCACCGACCTGCTCCTCGTCATAGGACAGCGCCGAACGCACGCGCTCGCGTTGTTGCTGGTCTAGCGTCTCCATCAGCTCATGGACGACGTCTCGCGGCAGCTCGGAAGCCAGGTCAGCAAGTTCGTCGGCGTCCATGTCCTTGGCCGCAGCCAGGAGCTCGTGATCGTCCATGTCGGCGATCAGCGTTTCACGAACCGAATCGGATACTTCGAGAAGAATGTCGCCGTCGCGATCAGCCTTGACCAGTTGCCAGAGCGTCAGACGGTCGTCCAGCGGCAAGGCTTCAAGGATGTAGGCAACGTCGGCGGAGTGCAGATCATCGAGTTTGCGCTGCAGCTCGACGAGGTTCTGCCGGTGAACCAGGTTCTCGACCCGGTCGTGATGCGCGCCTTCCTGGCGATGAGTCAGGTCTTCGACGACCTTCTGGCGCTGCAGCAGCTCAACGACCTGAGCCAGGCGATCCTGCAGGCTTTCCTGTATTTTCTTTACTTCGATTTCGGACATAGGCGAACTCCACTCCCAGCAGCGGGGCACGCCGGAAGGATCAATCAGTCAATTCATGATTGGTGAAACGGGTTACTGAGTAACTACTGGGTAAGTCCATGGAGGTTTTCCATAAGCCCCGGCGGGGCTGACGGGCGCAATGATACACCGCCTGACAGTTTTAAACGTTAAAAAATCGCGGTCGAAACAAGCGCTTGCGCGACAAAGCTGAGCACTGTCCTGACCCGTGCAGATGCGACGACTCATCTTGAAAAGAAAACACACCGGCACTGAAAAATGTAGCGACTACCCTTGAGCGTAGATCGTCATGGAGGACGTCGAATGCTATCCAGAACATTCCGTTTTGTAGTCGCCAGCCTGCTCTGCCTGCCGCCCGCCGGGGTTGCCAACACCCTTCACCGCTGCGAAGCACCCGACGGCGGCATCACCTTCACCACCCTGAGTTGTGCGAACGATGAGCAGCGCTCGCTGCAGCAAGTCAAGCCCTACTCGCCCGGATCTGTCGTGCCGATCATGCCGGAACACAACCACGAAGAAATATCCGGTATGACAATCAGGGGACGTGAACCAGGCATCGTTGGCCGCCTGGAGGACAAATGCGGCAACCTGATCAATGCCAGGCAGCGCCGCGCAGCGATCATCAATCAACGAGTGATTGCCGGAATGAGCCAACGGGATGTTGAAAGCGCTCTGGGCAAACCGGACAAGGTGAATATTCGAACGTCGACGACAAGCTATCGATACGACCTGAAACGAGGCCGCAGTGCTCAAGTCGATTTTGATGAGAAGGGCTGCGTGAAAGGAAAAGCCAAATCGCAGACAACAAAAAGCCCGCGTTAAACGCGGGCTTCTTGAATATGGTGCACTCGACAGGATTCGAACCTGTGACCGCTCGGTTCGTAGCCGAGTACTCTATCCAGCTGAGCTACGAGTGCATTTTGTGTTTTTAGACCAGACCACAACTGGTTGAAGCCGAGTTGCCTGTATTGCTACAAACGACTCTTAAATGGTGCACTCGACAGGATTCGAACCTGTGACCGCTCGGTTCGTAGCCGAGTACTCTATCCAGCTGAGCTACGAGTGCATTTGTGTTTTTAAACCAGACCACAACTGGCTGAAGCCGAGTTCTTTATATCGCTATAAACAACTCTTAAATGGTGCACTCGACAGGATTCGAACCTGTGACCGCTCGGTTCGTAGCCGAGTACTCTATCCAGCTGAGCTACGAGTGCATTTGTTGCGCCGCATTATAGCCCGTCTAATCTCTATTCCAACCACTTTTTCTAATAAATTCAACAACTTACAGAAAAAGCCAGATTACAACGTACTAAGCAAATAATGGCGGAGAACGGGGGATTCGAACCCCCGACACCCTTTTGAGGTGTACTCCCTTAGCAGGGGAGCGCCTTCGGCCACTCGGCCAGCTCTCCGCAACACGGGGCGTATATTAACCACCTTCTTCCCCGTTTGCAAACATAAAAATCGATAAAAATTAATGGCTTGGTTCTTCGTCCTTCTCTTTCTTTATACGCAGGTAAATTTCCTCACGGTGCACGGCAACCTCTTTCGGGGCGTTGACGCCGATACGCACTTGATTTCCTTTGACGCCGAGCACGGTCACGGTGATTTCGCCATCACCGATAATCAGGCTTTCTGCGCACCGACGAGTCAGAATCAGCATACCTTTCTCCTCACGCATTTCATTTCAGGGACAACAGTCTGCAAAAAAAAGGCACCCGACCTACAACCGGAGCGATCGTAGCCCTACATGCCTGAGTATTGACCAGCGCGAGCAAAAGAACAGTTCAGGGCTCGCGCCATTCAAAAAATAAAGGGCGCGGTCAGACCGCGCCCTTCAGGTGACCGGATTTACTCGCCCTGACGGGCCGGCGCATCCAGTTCGAAAGCCGTGTGCAGGGCGCGCACGGCCAGTTCCAGGTACTTCTCTTCGATCACCACGGAAACCTTGATTTCCGACGTCGAGATCATCTGGATGTTGATGCTTTCCTTGGCCAGGGATTCGAACATGCGGCTGGCCACGCCTGCGTGAGAACGCATGCCGACACCGACGATCGAGACCTTGGCAATCTTGGTGTCGCCCACCACTTCCCGGGCACCGATCTCGCGAGCGGTGTTTTCCAGCACGGTCTGTGCGGCCTGGTAGTCGTTGCGGTGCACGGTGAAGGTGAAGTCGGTGGTGTTATCGTGCGCGACGTTCTGCACGATCATGTCGACTTCGATGTTCGCGGCACTGATCGGGCCGAGAATCTTGAACGCCACGCCCGGGGTGTCTGGCACGCCACGGATGGTCAGCTTGGCTTCATCGCGGTTGAAAGCGATGCCGGAAATGATCGGCTGTTCCATGGTTTCCTCTTCATCAATAGTAATGAGGGTGCCCGGACCCTCCTTGAAGCTGTGCAGTACGCGCAGCGGAACGTTGTACTTGCCGGCGAATTCCACCGCACGGATCTGCAGCACCTTGGAACCGAGGCTGGCCATTTCCAGCATCTCTTCGAAGGTGATCTTGTCCAGACGCTGGGCGACTGGCACCACACGCGGGTCAGTGGTGTAGACACCATCGACGTCGGTGTAGATCTGGCACTCGTCAGCCTTCAATGCCGCCGCCAGTGCCACGCCCGTGGTGTCGGAACCGCCACGACCGAGGGTGGTGATGTTGCCGTGCTCGTCGACGCCCTGGAAACCGGCGACAACCACCACGCGACCTGCTTTCAGATCACCGCGAATCTTCTGGTCATCAATCTGCAAGATACGCGCTTTATTGTGCGCACTGTCCGTCAGGATCCGCACCTGATTACCGGTGTACGACACCGCCGGCACACCGCGCTTGATCAGCGCCATGGCCAACAGGGCAATCGTCACCTGCTCACCGGTGGAAACGATCACGTCCAATTCACGCGGAACCGGTTGCGCGTCGCCACTGATTTGCTTGGCCAGATCGATCAGACGGTTGGTTTCGCCGCTCATTGCAGACAGCACAACCACCAGGTCATCGCCGGCATCGCGGAATTTCTTAACCTTGTCGGCGACCTGCTCGATTCTCTCGACAGTACCGACCGAGGTGCCTCCAAATTTCTGTACGATCAAAGCCATTTCAAAGCCGCCTCTGCCCATGAAGGGCGCCCAATAATCACTCGAACAGCCGCCGGGCCCGCCACTAGACTGCGGGCCCGACGGGCCGTTTTATAAACCCTGCTCGACGAATGGAACGGTCAGCGCCAGTGCGCCATCCAGTGCGCCGGCGTCGACACCGCCGCCCTGCGCCATGTCCGGACGACCACCGCCCTTCCCGCCCACTGCCGCAGCAGCCTGTTTCATCAAATCACCGGCTTTGAGTTGGCCAGTCAGGTCCTTGGTTACACCTGCAACCAGTACGACCTTTTCCTCATGGACACTGCCGAGCAGGATCACTGCGCGGCCGAGTTTGTTTTTCAGCTGATCGACCAGCGCCAGCAGCGCCTTGCCGTCCTGACCATCCAGACGTGCAGCCAGAACCTTCACGCCCTTGACGTCGACTGCCGAGTTCGACAGATCGTCGCCCGCGGCGCTGGCAGCCTTGGCCTGCAACTGCTCGAGTTGCTTTTCCAGCGCGCGGTTGCGCTCCAGCACGGCCGACAGCTTGTCGATCAGATTGTCGCGGCTGCCCTTGACCAGGTTGGCCGCTTCCTTGAGTTGTTCTTCAGCAGCGTTCAAGTAGGCCAGTGCCGCAGCACCGGTGACTGCCTCGATACGACGCACGCCCGACGCCACACCGCCTTCGCTGATGATTTTCAGCAGGCCGATGTCGCCGGTACGGTTGGCGTGGATACCGCCACACAGCTCGACGGAGAAATCGCCGCCCATGCTCAGCACGCGCACGTTGTCGCCGTATTTCTCGCCGAACAGCGCCATTGCGCCTTTCTGCTTGGCGGTTTCGATGTCGGTTTCTTCGGTTTCAACCGCGGAGTTCTTGCGGATCTCGGCGTTGACGATGTCTTCCAGCGCTTTGATCTGCTCCGGCTTGATCGCTTCAAAGTGGCTGAAGTCGAAGCGCAGACGCTGGCTATCCACCAACGAACCTTTCTGTTGCACGTGCTCGCCCAACACCTGACGCAATGCAGCGTGCAGCAAGTGGGTGGCCGAGTGGTTCAGCGAGGTCGCGTGACGCACTTCGGCATCCACGTGAGTTTCCACCGGAGCGCCAATGGTCAGGCTGCCGGAATCCAGCACGCCGTGGTGCAGGAATGCGCCGCCAGTCTTGGTGGTGTCACGGACGTCGAAACGCGCGTTGCCCGCCTGCAGATAACCGCAATCGCCGATCTGGCCGCCGGATTCAGCGTAGAACGGCGTCTGATTCAGCACGATTACCGCCTCTTCGCCTTCACTCAAGACGTCGACCGATTGGCCATCTTTATAGATAGCGACGATTTTTGCCGAACCGCTGGTGTCGGTGTAACCGGTGAACTCGGTGGCCACATCAACCTTGACCAGCGTGTTGTAGTCCAGACCGAACGAACTGGCCGAACGCGCACGCACACGCTGAGCTTCCATTTCACGCTCGAAGCCGACTTCGTCGACCGTCAGGCCGCGCTCACGCGCGATGTCGGCGGTCAGGTCCATCGGGAAACCGTAGGTGTCGTAGAGTTTGAACACCACGTCGCCCGGCACCACGGTGCCTTTGAGTTCCAGCAGATCCTGTTCGAGGATCTTCAGGCCGTGCTCCAGGGTCTTGGAGAACTGTTCTTCTTCGGCCTTGAGTACGCGCTCGATGTTGCTCTGCTGCTTCTGCAGTTCCGGGAAGGCTTCGCCCATCTCGGCGACCAGCGCGGCAACGATCTTGTAGAAGAAGCTGCCGGTGGCGCCCAGCTTGTTGCCGTGACGGCAGGCGCGACGAATGATCCGGCGCAGCACGTAGCCGCGGCCTTCGTTGGACGGCAGCACGCCGTCGGCGATCAGGAAACCGCACGAACGGATGTGGTCGGACACCACTTTCAGCGACGACTGATCGCCATTTTCGCAGCCGATGGCTTCAGCCGAGGCCTTCAGCAGGTTCTTGAACAGGTCGATGTCGTAGTTGGAATTGACGTGCTGCATCACCGCACTGATCCGCTCCAGGCCCATGCCGGTGTCGACCGACGGTGCTGGCAACGGATGCAACACGCCATCGGCGGTGCGGTTGAACTGCATGAACACGTTGTTCCAGATCTCGATGTAACGGTCGCCGTCTTCTTCCGGCGAACCCGGTGGGCCGCCCCAGATGTGGTCGCCGTGATCGTAGAAAATCTCGGTGCATGGGCCGCACGGACCGGTATCGCCCATGGTCCAGAAGTTGTCGGAGGCGTAAGGCGCGCCTTTGTTGTCGCCGATGCGGATCATGCGCTCGACCGGCACGCCGATCTGCTTGGTCCAGATGTCATACGCTTCGTCGTCGGAGGCGTAGACGGTGACCCAGAGTTTTTCCTTCGGCAGTTTCAGAACGCCGGTCAGGAAGGTCCAGGCGAAGGTAATCGCGTCGTGCTTGAAATAGTCACCGAAGCTGAAGTTACCGAGCATTTCGAAGAATGTGTGGTGACGAGCGGTATAACCGACGTTTTCCAGGTCACTGTTCTTGCCACCGGCACGCACGCACTTCTGGCTGCTGGTTGCGCGGGTGTACGCGCGCTTTTCCTGGCCCAGGAAGCAGTCCTTGAACTGGTTCATCCCCGCGTTGGTGAACAGCAGGGTTGGGTCGTTGCCCGGAATCAAAGAGCTGGAGGCTACACGGGTGTGGCCTTGCTCTTCGAAGAAGCGAAGGAAGGCTTCACGGATTTCTGCGCTTTTCATTAGGTTCTTCCACGGAGGCTGCGGCCAAAGGCCTGTACGAAACGTCAACAGACGAAACGACGGCAAAGGGCCGCATTATATCGGCCCTTCGCGTGGGGTACAGCGTGTTTATACGATAGTAACGGTCAATTGGGCGGCTAACGCTGTCACTTGCGCGAAAACTCGACGAATGTCGCGATCACTTGCTCGATTTGCGAGCGACTGACGTCCATGTGCGTGACCATGCGCAAGCGCGCCGCGGCGCTCAACTTGATTCCGCGTTCGGCGGCAAACGCCTTGAGCGCTTCAGCCTGATCGCCCATTTGCACGTAAACCATGTTGGTCTGCACCGGCTCGACGCTGAACCCGGCCTCGCGCAAGCCTTCGGCCAAAAACTGTGCGTTGGCATGGTCATCCGCCAGGCGCTCGACGTGGTGATCCAGCGCATACAGTCCCGCCGCCGCGAGCAACCCGGCCTGACGCATGCCGCCGCCAACCATTTTGCGCAGACGCCGGGCCTTACCGATCAGTTGCTCAGTGCCACACAACACTGAACCGACTGGCGCCCCAAGGCCTTTGGACAGGCACACCGACACCGAATCGAAATGCCGAGTGATTTCCCAGGCATCCACCCCGAGCTTGACCGCCGCGTTGTACAGGCGCGCGCCGTCCAGGTGCAGAGCCAGGCCGTGCTCCTGAGTGAATTTGCGCGCCCGGGCCAGATACTCCAGCGGCAGCACCTTGCCTTGCATGGTGTTTTCCAGCGCCAGCAGCCGGGTACGGGCGAAGTGAAAGTCGTCCGGCTTGATCGCTGCCGCCACGTGAGCCAGATCCAGCGAACCGTCGGCCTGCACTTCCAGCGGCTGCGGCTGGATCGAACCGAGCACCGCCGCGCCACCGCCCTCGTACTTGTAGGTATGCGCCTGCTGGCCGACGATGTATTCGTCGCCACGTTCGCAGTGCGCCATCAGGCCCAGCAGATTGCTCATGGTGCCGGTTGGCACGAACAGCGCGGCGGCAAAGCCCAGGCGTTTTGCCAGTTCCGCCTCCAGACGATTGACCGTCGGATCTTCGCCGTACACATCGTCACCGGTGGCCGCCGCAGTCATCGCGTCGAGCATGGCAGGAGTCGGTTGGGTGACGGTGTCGCTGCGAAGATCGATAACGCTCATGAACCTGGCCTCAGAGTCAGCAGGGGAAATCCCTTTTCGAAGTTGAATTACTGCGGTCATGGCGCCGATTAATCAACCCCTGAGCGCGAAAAGGTCAGGTTACGTCTTGAGAACACGCCATCCATGTGGGAGCGAGCCTGCTCGCGAAAGCGGTCTGTCAGTGACACATCTGCTGACTGACACACCGCCTTCGCGAGCAAGCCCGCTCCCACAGGTTCTGTGCAAGGCCGGAAAATCTGTGATAAAAACGCTGCGCCGCCCGAGAAAGGGCGGCAAAAACGTTCTCAGGGCGGGGTGTAATTCCCCACCGGCGGTAATTGCGCGCAATGCGCATAGCCCGCGAGCGCTTGGCGACGACACGGCATTGGCGGTGATCGGCGGCAAGGTCAGCAGACCCGGTGTGATTCCGGGGCCGACGGTCATAGTCCGGATGAAGAGAGAACGGGATTGACACCAAAGGGCCGCCCGCGCGCTTGTGTGCTCGTGCGTACCCTTGAATCCCTTTCGATTCATAACGCCCTGTTTTTCACACAAACAGGAGTCAGAACATGCAACCCACCGCTATCGACAGCAAAACCAAACACCCTCACGGCGAGCGCGTTGCGTTCATCCAGGCCTGCTGGCACAAGGAAATCGTCGACCAGAGCCGTAAAGGCTTCGTCGCCGAAATGCTGGCTCAGGGTTATCAGGAATCGGACATCGATTTCTTCGAAGTCGGCGGCGCCTTTGAAATGCCCCTGCACGCCAAGTTGCTGGCCAAGACCGGTCGTTATGCCGGCATCGTCGCGGCGGCGCTGGTCGTGGACGGCGGCATCTACCGTCACGAGTTCGTTGCCCAGTCCGTAGTCAGCGGCCTGATGCAGGTGCAGTTGGAAACCGAAGTGCCGGTGTTCTCGGTGTCCCTGACCCCGCATCACTTCCATGCCGGTGAAGAACATCAGAAATTCTTCTTCGAGCACTTCGTGCACAAGGGTCAGGAAGCGGCGCGGACTTGCGCGGATACGCTGCAGAAGGTTCGTGCGCTGCGTCGCAGTGAGCCGCGTGCGGTCGCCGTCTGATCACGAAACCAAACCTGTAGGAGTGAGCCTGCTCGCGATAGCGGAGTATCAGTCGACCACGATGGCGACTGACACATTGCGATCGCGAGCAGGCTCACTCCTACATTGGATAGGTGTTGAACTCAGGCGAGATGTTCGTCGGTGGTCGGCACGATCAGGATGCCGGCACGCAAGCCGTTCTTGACCTTGGGATTGGGGAAGATGATCCGCGCGCCCTCTTCCTCGATGATCCAGCGGGTATTGGCCAGATCTTCGGCCAGCACATAACCCACATCCAGCTCGGAAAAGTTTTCGATGTCCGCCGGCAGGTTCAGGCGGAACGCATCGCTGTGCTTGATGATTTCCCGGGCGACGCTGAACAGCTGCAAACCCTCCAGACCTTCTGCAGCCAGATCCGGCTCACTGCCTTCGATGATCTGCTTCAGACGCGTTTCCAGCCGCGACACATCCACCCCTTCGTTCTGCCCGAACGGCCGCGATTTGCCCAGTTCCAGGGTGAAGGCCTCGGCACCGAGCTTGTCGTAGGTATAGGAGCTGAACACAATCGACGGCTTGTTCTGCAGCAGCACCGCCTCCATCCCGGCGGCACGCAGGCGCGCCAGTTCGCGGCGCGAATGCTGGCGACCTTCTTTCCACGGGTACAACGCGAACTGCTCGATCTTCGAACCACGAATCGCCGTGTGCAGGTCATAGTGCAGACGCTGACGGTCCGGCAGGCTGAAGAAACTTGCCGCCAGCCGTTCCAGCTCGCAGGCGCGGATGGCTTCGGAGCCGCTGGTTTGTTCATGCCGGCCGTTGAACAGCCGATTGACGTCCTGCTCGACGAAGCGCTCGCCTTTGCGAATGGCTTCCGGGTTACCGAACAGGAACAGAATGCGTGCACGCGGCTTCAGATCGCCGCGAGCGATGTCATGCAGCAGCCGATCGAGCAACTCGATCGGCGCTGTTTCATTGCCGTGGATGCCTGCCGACAACAGCAGGTCCAGGCCATTGTCGCGCGCTTCGGGTGGCCGGACTTCCAGCGCACCCTCGCTCAACCAGCGCATGCGCACGCCTTCGACAGTCAGTTGAGTCTTCTCCGCCGGTTCGCGGCCGGCGAGGGTCAGTTCAAGCAGTTTGCCGAGGGCGAGCATAGAGCGGTTTCCTTAGTGGTCGTGGTTGCAATCCGGGCCGTGCACATGTTCCTCGTCATCGCCGAGGTCAGCCGGTTCCATTTCCAGTTGCAGACTTACCAGATTAGTTGCCAATGGGCGCAGCAGCAGGTTGGCGTACTCTTCGTCACCTTCCTCGACGTCCACGCCGATCAGCAGTTGGCCACGGCCGTCCTGCTGGATCCACAGCTCTTTGCCTTGCCACATGACCGCGACGCGGGTGCACGAGGTTTGCAGTTGCGTGCCGTCGGTGTCTTCAAGGATCAGCTGCAGGGAATCGCTCATGTTTTTACTCTCTTGGGTAGACAAGCCGCGCGTCGCGTTCAGGCGACGCGCCGGCCATCAATTGATCTGGAATGGATAAACCGCGCCCAGTTTAAGGATTTGCGTCAGTTCATCCAGTGCCGTCCGGCATTCAAGCAGCAACTGCGGGTCCGCCAGATCGGTTTCACTCAGGCGGTCGCGGTAGTGCTTTTCAACCCATGCGGTCAACGAACCGTACAACGGGGCCGTCATGATAACCCCTGGATTGACGGCCGCCAGCTCGGTTTCGTTGAGCGCGACGCGCAGTCGCAGGCACGCCGGGCCACCGCCGTTCTGCATGCTTTGCTTGAGGTCGAAGACTTTCACTTCGCGGATCAGGCCGCCGGAGCTGGTCAGACCTTGCAGGTAGTTCCACACGCGCTCGTTGCCCCGGCACTCTTCCGGCACGATCAGCAGCATCGAACCGTCAGGACGCGACAGCAACTGGCTGTTGAACAGGTAAGAGCGCACGGCGTCGTCGACGGTGACCGCCGAACGCGGCACACAGATCGACTGGAACTTGCCGCCGACTTTGGCCAGTTTGCGCTGCAACTCGGCCAGCATCTGCTCGGTGTCGAGGAACGCATCCTCGTGATAGAACAGCACCTCGCCGTTACCCACCGCGATCACGTCGTTGTGGAATACGCCCTGGTCGATCACCGCCGGGTTCTGCTGCGCGTAAACCACGCCTTCGTCACGCAGACCGTGCAGACGCGCCACCGCTTGCGAGGCTTCCAGGGTCTGACGCGCCGGGTACTTCTGTGGCGCCGGGTAACGGGTGTCGAACGCACTGCGACCGAACACGAAGAACTCGACACCGGCCTCGCCGTACTCACGGCAGAAACGCGTGTGGTTGGCCGCGCCTTCGTCACCGAACTGCGCAACGGCTGGCAGTGCGGCGTGATGGGCGAAGTGCTGCTGATCAGCAAACATCGCGCCGAGCACGCGGCTGGTGGTCGGGTGTTCGATGCTGCGGTGGTATTTGCAGTTGAGGTTGGCGGCGGTGAAATGCACGCGACCGTCAGCGGTGTCGGCACTCGGGCTGACGGTGGCGGCGTTGGCCACCCACATGCTCGATGCCGAGCAACTGGCAACCAGCAACGGCATGGCTTCCTTCGCGGCGCGCTCGATCACTTGCGCGTCGGTGCCGCTGAAACCCAGACGGCGCAAAGCGGCCACGTCCGGACGTTCCTGTGGCGCCAGCACGCCTTGCTGAAAGCCCATTTCCATCAGCGCTTTCATCTTCGCCAGGCCTTGCAGCGCCGCTTCCTTCGGATTCGAAGATTGCTGGCTGTTGCTCTGGGACGCAACGTTGCCGTAGGACAGACCGCCGTAGTTATGGGTCGGCCCCACTAGACCGTCAAAATTGACTTCATAGGATTTCATCAGCGAGGCTCCACGAGAATCTGTTGTTATAGGCTTCAATTAACAATTCAGTCAGACCGCGTCGCGGCTATCGCGAGCAGGCTCACTCCTACAGGTTTGGCGGGGAACACCCATGTTGTGTACGACACAAATCCTGTAGGAGTGAGCCTGCTCGCGATGGCCGTTACGCCATTTTGATGCCAGGCGTCAGGGCCGCAGGCAGCGTCAGGCTCGGGGTTTCCAGCGACGCCACCGGGTACGCGCAGTAATCTGCGGCGTAGTAGGCGCTGGCGCGATGGTTGCCCGAAGCCCCGACACCGCCGAACGGCGCGCTGCTCGCGGCACCGGTCAGCTGTTTGTTCCAGTTGACGATACCGGCGCGGCTTTCCAGCCAGAACTGCTGATAACGCGCTTCGGAATCCGACAGCAAACCCGCCGCCAGACCATAAGCGGTATCGTTGGCCTCAGCGATCGCCGCAGCAAAATCGGCGTAGCGAATCACCTGCAGCAACGGGCCGAACAGCTCTTCGTCCGGACGCTCGGCCACCGCCGTCACGTCAAGAATGCCCGGGGTCAGCAATGCCGACTGCGCCTGCGGCTGCGTCATCTCCAGCAACGCCACCGCGCCATTGGCCAGCAGGTGTTGCTGGGCATCCATCAGCGCTTTCGCCGCGCCAAGGGAAATCACCGAGCCCATGAATGGCGCCGGCTGTTGATCGAACGCACCGACTTCAATCGTCGAGCTGACTTCCACCAGACGCTTGAGCAGGCTGTCGCCCCACGCGCCTTGCGGCACCAGCAGACGACGCGCACAGGTGCAGCGCTGACCGGCGGAGATGAAGGCCGACTGAATGATCGTGTAAACCGCCGCGTCCAGATCAGCCACCTGATCGACCACCAGCGGATTGTTGCCGCCCATTTCCAAAGCAAGAATCTTGTCCGGACGCCCGGCGAACTGCTGGTGCAGGTGATTGCCGGTGCGGCTGGAGCCAGTGAAGAACAGACCGTCGATGCCCGGGTTCGCCGCCAGCGCGATGCCGGTTTCGCGAGCGCCTTGCAGCAGGTTCAACACGCCGGCCGGCAAACCGGCCTCGATCCAGCACTTGACCGTCAGCTCGGCGACTTTCGGCGTAAGTTCGCTCGGCTTGAACAGCACGCTGTTACCCGCCAGCAGTGCCGGCACAATGTGCCCGTTCGGCAAGTGGCCCGGGAAGTTGTAAGGGCCGAACACTGCAACCACACCGTGTGGCTTGTGGCGCAACACAGCAGTGGCGTCGCCCAGCGGGCCGCTCTTCTCGCCGGTACGCTCGCGGTAGCTCTGCACCGAGATCGCGATCTTGTTGACCATGCTGGTGACTTCGGTCGCGGCTTCCCACAAAGGCTTGCCGGTTTCCTCGCCGATGGTGCGGGCCAGTTCGTCGCTGTGGATTTTCAGGGCGGCAGCAAAGGCTTCGAGCACGCTGATACGCTCGTCCAGCGAACGCCGCGCCCAGCCCGGAAACGCCTGACGCGCAGCCTGCACGGCGGACTCGACCTGAGCGGCGGTAGCACCCTCCCCCGACCACAGCACTTGCTGGGTCACCGGGTTCAGTGATTGAAAAGCTTCGCCCTGACCGGCCAGCCATTCACCTGCGATGTATAGCGAATTCATTATTTCGACTCCCGAGCAGCAGACAACGCCACGGCGCGCACTTGATCGCCAGCGTTGAGTTGAAGACGTTTGGCGGTCTGCGGATCGACCACCAGCGTGCCAGCGGCCAGACGGGCCGGCGCAGCCGTTATGCGGCAGTCTTCGCGCTTGCGGTTATGGATGATGAACGGTGTGGCGTCATCGCCCGGTGTACCGATCGCCAGCACCAGCGCTTCGCTGTCGCGGACTGCGCGGATCTTGCTGGTTTCGCATTCGATGGCCGGGCCGGCGTCGAAGATATCGACGTAGCCTTGATAGCTGAAACCTTCGCTCTTGAGCATCGCCAGCGCCGGCTCGGTGTCCGGGTGCACTTGGCCGATGACGTTGCGCGCATCCGGTGACAGGAAGCAGGTGTACAGCGGGAATTTCGGCATCAGTTCGGCGATGAACGCCTTGTTGCCAACCCCGGTCAGGTAATCGGCCTGGCTGAATTCCATCTTGAAGAAGTGCCGACCGAGGCTCTCCCAGAACGGCGAACGACCGGCTTCATCGGACACACCGCGCATCTCGGCGATGATCTTGTTGCCGAACAGCTCAGGGAACTCGGCGATGAACAGCATGCGCGCCTTGGACAGCATGCGGCCGTTCAGACCGGTGCGGTAATCGGCGTGCAGGAACAGCGAGCACAGCTCGGAGTTGCCGGTCAGGTCGTTGGCGAGGAACAGCGTCGGAATCTCGCGATAGATGTTCAGCTCTTGCGAGGCGCTGACGGTCAGGCCGACGCGGAAGTTGTACCACGGCTCACGCAGACCGACCGCGCCGGCGATGGCGGAAATCCCCACCACGCGACCGTTGTCGTCTTCGAGCACGAACAGGTAGTCCGCATCGCCACGGCCGGCTTCGCCGCGAAAGGTCTTCTCGGCCCAGCCGACCCGGTGGGTCAGGCGCTCTTCGTTGGCCGGCAAAGTGGTCAGGCCGGTGCCGGTGCTGCGGGCCAGGTCGATCAGCGCGGATAAATCGCTGCTGCGTACGGGACGAACAATCATGCTATCTCCTCAAACGGGCCGCCTTCGCCACCCGTGAAACTCGCTAAGGCGTTAAACCGCCACCAGGCGCACGCTGGCACCTTCACCGACGCCCAGGGCTTCGGCTGCTTCCAGATCCAGGGTCACCGGTTTGCCCGGCGCGTAATCGAGTTCCAGCAGCACCGCGCGGTAATCCTGCAACTGCGCGTTGGCCACCAGATACTGGCGCCCGGCGCCTTTGACCGGCTCGCCGATCTTCACCGGCACCACACGGCTCTGAGCGATCGAACGGATCCCCGAAACACGCGCATGCAGGGTCGGGCCACCGTCGAAAATGTCGATGTAGTGATCGGTCTCGAAGCCTTCGCGCATCAGGATGTCGAAGGTGATCTGCGCACGCGGGTGCACCTGGCCCATCGCTTCTTGAGCGGAATCCGGCAGCAGCGGCACGTAGATCGGGTAATGCGGCATCAGTTCGGCGAGGAACGTGCGGCTCTTCAGGCCACACAGGCGCTCGGCCTCGGCGTAGTTGAGGTCGAAGAAGTTGCGACCGATGGCGTCCCAGAACGGCGAGTCGCCGTTCTCGTCGCTGTAGCCGACGATCTCGGTCACCACCGAATCGGCGAAACGCTCCGGGTGGCTGGCGACGAACAGCAAGCGACCACGGGAGTTGAGCTCAGACCACGGCGAACCCACCAGCTCGCGCTGCACGTAGAAACTGGTCAGCAAGCTATTGCCGGTCAGGTCGTGGCATTGCGAGAGCACGTGGATCTTGTTGTGGATCTTCAGCTCGCGGGACGCGTGGACGAAGGTCTCGTTGCGGAAGCTGTAGAACGGCTCCGAGTAACCGGCCGAGGCAACGATCGCCGAGCAGCCGACCAGTTTGCCGGTGGCGGTGTCTTCGAGGACGAAGAAGTAGCTCTCTTCACCGTTGAAGCTCACTTCGGCGGCGAACGAGGCTTCGCTTGCGGCGATCTTGTCGCTCAGGCGTTCCACGTCATCCGGCAAGGAAGTGACACCAATCGGGCTGTCCGCGGCCAGACGCTGTACCTCGCCCAGATCAGCCATTTGCGCAGGGCGCATCACCAGCATGGTGTCACTCCTTTTCTCTTATAAAAATCACAGAAAAAACACCGAACATTGTGGGAGCGGGCTTGCTCGCGAATGCGGTGTATCAGTCAGCGTAGATGTCGACTGATACACCGCATTCGCGAGCAAGCCCGCTCCCACATTTGATATTGCCCGGTATCAAAAATTGGGTTCGACGCCCAAATCCTCAGGCGTCGAAGGGTCTATCAGGCTTGCGTCAGTGTTGCCGCGGCGCGTTCGAAGCGGTCCAGACCGGCGTCGATATCGGCATCTTCCACCACCAGGCTCGGGGCGAAACGAATCACGTCCGGGCCAGCCTGCAGAATCATCAGGCCTTCTTTTTCAGCGGCGTTGAAGATGTCCTTGGCCTTGCCTTTCCAGGCTTCGCTCAGCACACAACCGATCAACAGACCGAGGCCACGCACCTGAGTGAACAGGCCGTACTTCTCGCCGATCTGCTGCAGGCGGGTCTTGAATTTGTCGTGCTTGGCGTTGACGCCGTTCAGCACCTCAGGGGTGTTGATCACGTCGATCACTGCCTCGGCAACGGCGCACGCCAGCGGGTTGCCGCCGTAGGTGGTGCCGTGGGTGCCGACGACCAGATGCTTGGCCAGCGCTTCGGTGGTCAGCATCGCGGCGATCGGGAAACCACCGCCCAGGCTCTTGGCGCTGGTCAGGATATCCGGGGTCACGCCGTAATGCTGATAGGCGAACAGGTGACCGGTTCGGCCCATGCCGGTCTGCACTTCGTCGAACACCAGCAGCGCGTTGTTCGCGTCGCACAGTTCGCGGGCACCTTGCAGATAAGCCAGTTCGGCCGGCAGTACGCCGCCCTCACCCTGGATCGGTTCGAGCACGACCGCACAGGTCTTGTCGGAAACCGCCGCTTTCAGCGCGGCCAGGTCGTTGTAAGGGACGTGGGTGATGCCGGTGATTTTCGGACCGAAACCGTCGGAGTACTTCGACTGGCCACCGACGTTGACGGTGAACAGGGTACGGCCGTGGAAGCTGTTGAGCGCGGCGATGATCTCGTACTTCTCGCTGCCGAAACGGTCGAACGCTACGCGACGGGCCAGCTTGAACGCGGCCTCGTTGGCTTCAGCGCCCGAGTTGCAGAAGAACACGCGCTCGGCGAACGTGGCGTCGATCAGCTTGTGCGCCAGACGCAGGGCCGGCTCGTTGGTGAACACGTTGGATACGTGCCACAGCTTGTTCGCTTGCTCGGTCAAGGCACCGACCAGCGCCGGATGCGCATGGCCCAATACGTTAACGGCGATGCCGCCGGCAAAGTCGATCAGCTCGCGGCCGGCCTGATCCCAGACGCGGGAACCGGCGCCACGCACCGGAATGAAAGCGGCAGGCGCGTAGTTGGGAACCATTACCTGGTCGAAATCGGCGCGTTGTACCGCAGCGTGCTCAACGGACATCGGAGTCTCCTGATGAGGGCCACCCGCCTGAAACTGGCGAGCGATGGGGGGATTGTAAGGACAGTTTTCAGCCCGGCCTTGCCGCCAAGCGACAACTTCTTATAGCGCAAACCCCGGATTTTCCCGGGTTTACGGCAATGCGACATATAGCGTCGCAAAGGCGCAGTTTAAACTGCGCGCCGCCGTTTGCGCAGACGTACTCGGGATCTTACGCAAGAGAGTTTTATGGGGTGCGGTATATATGTACCGCACATCGAATCTATGGCCGGTGTTTGCTATGGACCTTTCCCAGGCAAATGGCCTCACCCCATGATTCACGAAACCACCTCCACCCTCGCGACACTGCCCGACGCACTGCTGCTTCCCCGGCAGGACGCACACTATCAACCGCTGCTCCAAGCCATTCCGACATGGTTGAGCAAGGCTGCAGCACACAAGCGCGAAGCTTTGAAACAGGCCAGTCCTCTACTGCCCGTCAGCCTCGTGCGAGCCTCGCGCAACGACCATGAAAAGCTGCGCACGCTGAATGCCGCGCACTGGACTGCACACAACCGAGTCGAGCAAAGCCTCGCCCGCCTGCAAGACGCCAAAACCTTCGCCGAACCGTTACTGCGCGCCGAGCTGCAAAAACGCTTTGGCCTGCTGCTGGATGTCAGACAGGTTTTCCTGCGCCTGTACCTGCCAGCTCATGTTCCGTGGCTGCGAATCAAATCGGGCGCCGCGCGCACCTGGACCGTCTCGCTGCTGGACGCCGCGCTGCACAATTTTGAAAGCAGCGAGACCACCGATGACGCTTTCGAACCCGCTTCGACCTATATCAGCCAGCCTTCACCCGAAGGCCGGTTCCGCATATTGCCGGGCATGCTTGAGTCGATGCCGATCATCGCCTTCACCCGCCTGTGCCGCGAACTGGATATCGGCCGGCGCTACAGCGTGTATCTGCAAGACAACCTGGGCTTGAGCAATCCGCTGGTCGCGGCGGTGCTGCAAGCCAGAGTCTGCGCCAGCGAAAAAGCCGCGCTGGTCGCCGCCCTGCAGATGGCCTACATGCAAAAAAACCTCGGTGCCGATGTGCATCGCCTGATTCTCGGCCTGCTCGATGGCTTGCAGCATTTGCGCCTCAATCGTCAGGCGTGGCAATGCCATGCGCTGACGATGCTGGACGCCAGCCTGACCGGCATCGTGCTGTTCGCGCCGAACCTTGAAGCAGCAAACGCGCCAGCGCGGGTGGTGGTGTACCTTCCCGATGACCCGCTGCACCCGGTCAAGGAGTACGCCAGCACCGGCGCCTTCACCGAGGAGCTGGCCCAGCGCCTGCGCGATCCGCAATACCAGGCCTTTTTCAGCCGCTTTATCGAGCATGCCGACCGCGGTCATTTTTTCGGCCGGTTGAACAACCTCCTCGGCCCTGTCACCTGGCAACCGGTACAGACCGGCGACCCACGCCCCACCTGGCGCGAGACCTCGACTGAACGCCCGCTCCTGCAAATAGCCGCGACCGCGATTCGCGCTGAGCTGTTCACCTATCTGTACCAACGCAAGCTCGACAAGATGCTCAACGATACCCGCGTCATCGCCGTTTCGACCGCCACGGTCGATCGCAAAGCGCGGTGGGCACTCTGGGATTCCTTCACCGAAATCGCCCAGACCCTGCTCAATATCGTCGCTTTCGTCGCCCTGCCATTCGTGCCGTTTCTCGGTGAACTGATGCTCGCCTACACCGCCTACCAGATGCTCGACGAGGCGTTCGAAAGTATCGTCGACTGGGCCGAAGGACTGCCACGTGAAGCCCTCGGGCACTTCATGGGCGCCGTGGAATCCGTTGTGCAAGTCGGCACCTTTGCTGCCGGAGGCGTCATCACGGCCGGCGAGTTTCGTGCACTGCTGCCGAGCGATGTCGTCAAGTTCATCGACCGCTTCATTCCGGTGAAGGCCGCGAATGGCAAGACCCTCTACTGGAAGCCCGACCTGCGCCCCTACGAATTGCCCGGCGCCCTGCCCAAAGACCTGAAAACCGACGCATTGGGCCTGCAACACCACCAAGGCAAGACCCTACTGCCCCTGGGACAAAAGCGCTATGCCGTCAGCCGCGCCGCCGAAACGGGCGCGCATCGCATCGACCATCCGACGCGTCCCGAGGCCTACAAACCGGCCCTGCGGCACAACGCCGCCGGCGCCTGGCAAACCGAACTCGACCAGCCACTGGGCTGGGACCGCGCCACCGTGCTGAGCCGCAGCAGCCCGTTGATGCAGCGTCTTCCCGCCGAGCTGCAAGAACGTCTGCTGAACATCAGCGGCTGCGAAGAAAACGCCTTGCGCCAGATGCATGTCGAGCTCGGTCAGTTGCCACCGCTGCTGGTCGACACGCTCGAACGCTGGCAGATCGACCAGGACCTTCAACTGTTCATCGAACAGGTCGGCAGCCACCGTGCCGAGGACTACCTCAAGGCCGATCCCGCCAGCCAACTGCAACTGCTGTTTGACCACGGCCACTGGCCCGCCGACTGCGGCCTGAAACTGATTGATCGTCAGGGGCGAACCCTGTGGCGCAGTCCCGTCGCCGATGTGCCATTCATCCAGATTGAAGGAACACGGCTGGACGATGGCGACCTGCTGAAAACCTGGCTGCGACGTCTGACCCCTGCACAAAGAAACACACTGCTGGGCGAAGCCCCGCAGGCACCGCCCCCCACGCCAGAGGCCGGTGCCACGCGCCTGCGCCACACCGTTGCGGAACTGGCGCAACAGCAGCGCCAACGCCTGTTCGAAGATCGCTATCGCCAACTGCAACGGGGTGCCGGCGCGCTGACCCAGGCATTGATGGACGCCGAACCCGGCCTGCCCAGGCATCTGGCCCAGGCGATCGTCGAAACCGCGAGTGACACCGAGTGTCAGCAACTGCAGCGCTCGACGCTGTCCCAGCGTCTGGTCGAACTGACTCAGGAGGCGCGCCTGCAAGTGCGCGCAAGCCGAGCCCTGGAGGGCCTGACGCTGAAAGCCACAGCGCACAATCTCGACACGGATCGTCTGATCCTGCACACGCTGCCACGCCTGCCGGGCTGGTCGGATTCGTTGCGCCTTGAAGTCAGGCATTACAGCCGCAACGGGCGCCTGCTCGACAGCATTGGCCCGCAGAGCGCTACCATTCGCAGGACACTGGTGCTGACTGAACAGGGTGACTATCAGCCCTTCGATGAGACCGACCAACCACTGCGCACCTCCGGCTCACTGTCATCCAGCCTGCTGCAAGCCTTGCCAGACACCGAGCGCTCGGCGCTGAACATCGGCACTGGCGAAATGACCGAGTTCGAACAACTGATTCGCCAACACTCGTTGCCCCGGGAAACGCTACTGGCACTGCTCGCACAAAACCCGAACCGCAAACCCGCCTACGACCCGACGATCATGCGCTTGCGCGGAGGCGCCACCGGCCATCGGCGCATGCCCACCGACACGCCGACCTTGCAAACACACGCGCACTGGCTGCTGCCGCACTTGCTTCCGGAAGAGCTGGAAGAATTTGTCGCCCGCCTGCAACGCCACCCGAATGGCCCGCGCAGCGAGCTGTACCGGTTGATCACCGAGCGTCAGCGCCTGGTCGCAGTCCTCGATCCGTGGGTCGATGCGGTGCCCCAAGTGCACCCGGAAACCGGGGTCCAGCTCAACACCGAGCAGTACGCCATCCAGCGCCAGCGCCGACGGCAAATGCGCGTCGACCTCATCGACTGCTGGAAGCAACAGGTGGTGCTGCCGGAAGACACCGAACACACGATCGATCTGCGCCTGTCCCATCCGATTCTCGGCGAGCTGCCGCAAGTGGAGGTCAATTTCAGTCACGTGGATTACCTGACGATCGAAGGTGTCGCCGGCACTCGGGGGGTGCACGGGTTCCTCAACAACTTCTCCGGCCTGCGGCGCCTGGTGTTGCGCAGCATGCCTCTGGGCGAACTGCCGCAAGCCATCAACCGTTCACCGCAACTGCGCGAACTGGTGCTCAGCGAGTGCGGCATTACCCTGACGCCCGAAACTCAAGCAACACTGGCAGCCCAGACAAATCTGAAAATCCTCGACCTGTTCCACAACCCGCTGGGCCTTGCGCCCAACGTCGAGAGAATGGCCAGGCTGAGTTACATCGACGTCTCGGAAACCGGCATTTCGACGCTGCCGGCCGGCCTGTTGTCGCGCCAGCAACTGCGCACCGCATTGCTCAATGACAACGCGATCGAAGCGTTACCCCCGGCACTTTTCGAACTGCCCAACAACATTCCGGAGGGCTTCGACCTCGGGGGTAACCCGATCGGTGCCGCAGACCGCGAACGGATCAAACATCACTTCAATCAAACCCGTCAGGACTTCGGCGTACTGGCCGAGTCCGCCGACCTGCAGCGCGTGCAAGCGCTGTACACCCAGATGGATCAGGAACAGGCCAGCGAGCTCTTCTACCTGCTGCCCGGCACGCTGGCTGAGGGCCGAGTCGAGCTGACGCGCCGCGAGTCCGAGTTTCGCAACATGAGCGACAGCCTCGCCGACTGGAGCACCGAACACCCCTTGCTGCATCCGATCAGTGGCGAACCCTTTACCCTCGAAGAGGTACTGAACGAGCAGGAAGCACGCCTCGAATTCAAGAACCGCATCGAACAGAGCTGGCGCCGGGAAACCGAACAGGATGATTTTGATCAGGACAGCCAACCGCTCTACGACCTGAACCTGTCCATGACCATCACCGGTGATCTGCCCGCGCTCAACGCCGACTTTTCCCACCTCACGCATCTCTACATGAGGAGCCGACCGGGACACACCTCTGGCACTGCGGAGTTTCTGCAGACCTTTCCCAACCTGAAGGCGCTGACGCTCTACCAGTTCCGGCTCGAACAGATTCCTGCGGCGATATTCCGGATGGCCGACCTCAGCTACCTGTCGCTCTCGGAATGCCACATCACCCTGACCCGCGAAACGGCTCTGGAGCTGGCGCAAATGGAGCGCCTGGATCATCTGGATCTGAGCGACAACCCACTGGGAGAAATTCCGGATGTCAGCCAGATGAGCGACCTGTCGACTCTGCTGCTGGACAACACCGGCATTACCGGCCTGCCCCGTGGCTTGCTGCAGCTCGAACATCTGGATGTCGTCGCGCTGGATTGCAACGCTATCAGCGATATCCCCAGCGACATCCTCGAACTGCCCGAGGAGCGCGCAGACAAAATCAACCTGCGGGACAACCCGCTCTCTGAAATCAGCATTCAACGGCTGATCGCCTACTTCAGAAAATACCGCATCGACTTTGGCGTGGAGGCGGTCATCGACCGCGCGGAAATGGAGGTGTCGACGTCCGAAGAATCCGAAGCCGACGAGTGATGTTCAGCGCGATTGGCCGGGACGCGTCAACCGCGCTCCGGCGGCACCGACGACAGTTCGAACGGACTGCTGCTGCGCCGCTGGTTGCGATCTTCCCGCGGCGTGGCGCCGAAGAAGTTGCGATAGGCGCTGGAGAAATGCGGCCCCGAGGAGAAACCGCAGGACAGGCCGATCTGGATGATCGACTTGCTGGTCTGCATCAACATCTGCCGGGCCTTGTTCAGGCGCAGTTCCAGGTAGTACTGGCTCGGCACGCGGTTGAGGTATTGCTTGAAGATCCGCTCCAACTGCCGACGGGACACGCACACGTGCTGGGCGATTTCGTCGGTGGTCAGCGGCTCTTCGATGTTGGCTTCCATCAGCAACACGGCTTGCGTGAGCTTCGGATGGCTGGAACCGAGGCGGTTCTGCAATGGGATGCGCTGACGCTCGCCGCCCTCGCGGATGCGCTCGACCACCAGTTCTTCGGACACCGCACCGGCCAGTTCCGCACCGTGATCGCGAGCCAGCACCGCCAGCAGCAGGTCGAGTACCGACATGCCGCCGCACGCGGTCAGGCGATCGCGATCCCAGTCGAACAGGTGACTGGTGGCGATGACTTTCGGGAAGCGCTCGGCGAAATCGTCCTGCCAGCGCCAGTGCACGGCCGCGCGGTAGCCGTCGAGCAGACCGAGTTGCGCCAACGGATACACGCCCGCCGACAGGCCACCGATCACGCAACCGGCCCGCACCAGTTGCTTGAGCGCGCTGCTGAGTGCCGGGGCCAGGGTGGTCGGCGGCTCGTCGGCGAGCAGGAACAGTTTCTGGAAGTTTTCCAGCTTGCCGGTCCAGGCCTCGCCGGGCAGTTGCCAGGCGCCTTCGGCCGTGGCTTCGGTGCTGGCTTCGGCCTGCAGGAACGACAGCTCGTAAACCACCTCCGGGTGCACCCGCTGAGCAACACGCAAGGCCTCCTCCGCCAGCGCCAGCGTCAGAGCTTTAGTGCTGGGCCAAATCAGGAAACCAATTCGATGGGCAGTCATGGGCGGGCAATCCGAAACGAAGAACGGTGATGAAGGCATGGGCCAATGCTAGCCCGTAATCGAAACTGTCGCAGATCCATTGTGGGAGCGGGCTTGCTCGCGAATGCGGTAGATCAGACACCAATGATGTCGACTGAAACACCGCTTTCGCGAGCAAGCCCGCTCCCACAGAGGGCCGAGCAAGTCTTCAGGTCGCGAAGCATGACCTAATTTGGTGCGTAACGGGAGCGATTACTTGAGGCTACCCGACAGGAACTGTTGCAAGCGCTCGGATTGCGGATTGACCAGCACTTCGCGCGGGTTTCCGCTCTCTTCCACCACACCTTTGTGCAGGAACACCAACTGGTTCGACACTTCACGGGCGAAGCCCATTTCGTGCGTGACCACGACCATGGTGCGACCTTCCTGAGCCAGCGCTTGCATGACTTTCAGCACGTCGCCAACCAGCTCCGGGTCGAGGGCCGAAGTCGGTTCGTCGAACAGCATCACTTCCGGCTCCATCGCCAGCGCACGGGCGATCGCCACACGCTGCTGCTCGCCACCGGACATGTGCCCCGGGAACGCGTCTTTGCGATGGGCCACGCCAACCTTGTTCAGGTAGTGCTCGGCCTTCTCGCGCGCTTCAGCCTTGGACACGCCCAGTACGTGGACCGGCGCTTCCATGATGTTTTCCAGCGCGGTCATGTGCGACCACAGGTTGAAATGCTGGAACACCATCGACAGGCGCGAGCGCATGCGTTGCAGCTGTTTCGGATCAGCGGCTTTCAGCGCGCCGTCCTTGTTCGCCACCAGCTTCAGCTCTTCGTTGTTGAGCAGGATCTTGCCCGCGTGCGGCTGCTCAAGCAGGTTGATGCAGCGCAGGAAAGTACTTTTGCCGGAGCCACTGGAGCCGATGATGCTGATCACATCGCCGGCTGCCGCTTTCAGGGACACGCCCTTGAGCACTTCGTGACTGCCATAGCGTTTATGCAGGTCTTGGACTTCAAGTTTGTACATGCGGTCGGTTCTCACAAAAACAGTCAGTCAGTCGTTGAGCAAGCGCCCGTGACGCAGCGCTTCGCGCCCCGCCACCTTGGCCAGCCAGAAACCGGGTTGGGCATAGCGCAGCCGTTCAATGGCAAACAGCACCCCGGACGTACCAGCACACACCGTGCTGACCCGATCGGACACAGGGTCGATCACTTCGAAAATCTCATCCCCGGCTTCAACCCACTCGCCGGGTTTACGCAGAAAACTCACCACACCGGGGTGCGGTGCCAACAGTAATTCAGTGCCTTCGAACGGCATGCCTTCGCACGCTTCGTTGGCCGGTTTCGGCCACTCGCCCGTGATCAGGCCCTGCTCGGCAAGGAACGCCAGAATGCCTTCGGCCCAGGCCACCGCATCCGCGCGGTCGGTATTGGCCTGACCGCCGAGCTCGACAGTGGTCGCCAGGCACGCCAGCGGAATCTGCGCATCCGGGAACTGCCGCGACAGACGCAACCACGGCAACGAGCACGCTTCATCGAAGGAGCTGCCGCCGGAATCTTCCGCCAGCAACCCGACCTTCACATTCAGGTGCGCGGCCAGCGAACGCCACTGCGGCCAGTGCTGCGGCAGCGCATACATGTGCAGCGCGGCTTCAGCGTCGCAATGCAGATCGAGCACCACGTCGGCGGTGCAGGCGTGGCTGAGCAAAACGCGCTGCATGCCTTGCAACTGGCTGCTCGCCTCGGGCAATGCCGCCAGATGATCAGCCATGGCCTGACGGATCAGGCGAATGTTGGCGTGCGGATCGTCACCGAGACGCTCGGCCAGCGCCGCCGCGACCGGTGCGCTCAGCTCGACGAAATCACGGTTGAAATTCTTGCCGCTGCCCGCCTCGAAACGCCCCTGATGATTGCCTTGCAGCAACTGACCGAGGCCCAGCGGGTTGGCGACCGGCACCAGTTCGATCACGCCGTTGAGCAGGCCCTGGGCTTCGAGTTCGCCGAGACGCTTTTTCAGCTCCCAGGCGGTGCGCATGCCCGGCAGTTCGTCGGCGTGCAGGCTGGCCTGGATGTAAGCCTTGCGCTCGCCGCTGCCGAAGCGGAAGACCGAGATCTTGCGCTCGCTGCCCAGGTGGCTCCACGGCAATACGTGGTCGATGCGTTCCATATCAGTGCTTCCGCGGGGCCAGGTAGCTCAACCAGCGGCGCTCGGCCAGCTTGAACAGCTTCACCAGAATGAAGGTCAGGCACAGGTAGAACACGCCGGCGGTGATGTACGCCTCGAACGGCAGGTAGTACTGCGCGTTGACAGTACGGGCCGCGCCGGTGATGTCGATCAGGGTCACGATGGACGCCAGACTGGTGGTCTGCAGCATCATGATCACTTCGTTGCTGTACTGCGGCAGCGCCCGGCGCAGGGCCGATGGCAACAGGATGCGCTTGTACAGTTTGAAGCGCGACATGCCCATGGCCTTGGCGGCTTCGATCTCGCCGTTCGGCGTGGCCTTGAGGCTGCCGGCAATGATCTCGGCGGTGTAGGCGCTGGTGTTGATCGCGAACGCCAGGCACGCACAGAACGTGGCGCTGGACAGCCACGGCCACAAGAAGCTTTCACGCACCGCTTCGAACTGCGCCAGACCGTAGTAGATCAGGAACAGTTGCACCAGCATCGGCGTGCCGCGGATCACGTAGGTGTAGAGCCACGCGGCGCCATTGACGATCGGGTTCTTGGAGACGCGCATCAGGCCCAGCGGCAGTGCCGCCAACAGACCGAACAACAGCGACAGCGCGAGCAGTTTGAGGGTGGTCAGCAGGCCGCCGAGGTACAGCGGCATGGCCTCCCAAATGACGTTGTAGTCGAAGATCATAGATCAGCCGCCCTTACGCCTACCGAGTAGCGCTTCTCAAGGTGACGCAGCGCCAGCAACGAGACACTGGTGATCACCAGGTACATCGCCGCCACTGCGAGGAAGAAGGTGAAAGGCTCGCGGGTGGCATCCGCCGCCTGCTTGGCCTTGAACATCATGTCTTGCAGACCGACCACCGAAATCAGCGCGGTGGCCTTGGTCAGCACCAGCCAGTTGTTGGTGAAACCAGGGATCGCCAGACGAATCATCTGCGGCACCATCACCCGGAAGAACACCTGAAAACTGCTCATGCCGTACGCCATGCCGGCTTCAGCCTGACCTTTCGGGATCGCCATGAACGCGCCACGGAACGTCTCCGACAGGTACGCACCGAAGATGAAACCGAGGGTGCCGATACCGGCGGCCAGCGGGTTCAGGTCGATGTAGTCGTCATAACCGAGCATCGGCGCGACGCGGTTGAGCAAGTCCTGACCGCCGTAGAAGATCAGCAGGATCAGCACCAGGTCGGGAATCCCGCGGATCACCGTGGAATACAGATCGCCCAGCCACGCCAGCCAACGAATCGGCGACAGGCGCAACGCGACCCCGATCAGCCCGAGAACGATGGCCAGGGCCATGGACGACAAGGCGAGCTGAAGCGTCAGCCATGCGCCATCGAGGATGACAGCCCCGTAGCCTTTCAACATGATTCAGGTCCTCGAAAGTTGGGATGAAAAAATGGCGCAAACCGCAGAGATCCTGTTGCTTGCGCCATTTCTGACTTGTCGCAGAGACGTGTTACTTGCCGTAGATATCGAAGGCGAAGTACTTGTCCTGGATGGCTTTGTATTTACCGTTTTCACGGATGGCCGCGATGGCCGCGTTGATCTTGTCTTTCAGCGCGTCGCCCTTGCGCACAGCGATGCCCACGCCGTCGCCGAAGTATTTGACGTCGGTGAACTGCGGACCAACGAAGGCGAAGCCTTTGCCGGAATCAGTGTTCAGGAAGCCGTCCTGCAGCAGAGTGGCGTCAGCCACGGTACCGTCGAGGCGACCAGCGGCCACGTCGAGGTAGATTTCGTTCTGCGAGCCGTATGGCTTGATCTCGGCACCCAGCGGGGCCAGGACTTCGCGAGCGAAACGCTCGTGGATCGAACCACGTTGCACACCGATGTTCTTGCCCTTGAGCTCAGACAGGTTGTCGCTGACAACGGTGCCTTGCTTCATGACCAGACGGGCCGGGGTGTTGTAGTACTTGTTGGTGAAGTCCACGGATTTCTTGCGGTCTTCAGTGATCGACATGGACGACAGGATCGCGTCGATCTTGCGCACTTTCAGTGCCGGGATCAGACCGTCGAACTCTTGCTCGACCCACACACACTTGACCTGCATCTGCTCGCACAGGGCGTTGCCGATGTCGTAGTCGAAACCGACGATGCTGCCATCCGGCGCTTTGGAAGCGAACGGAGGGTAAGCCGCTTCGATACCGATCTTCAGAGGTTTTTCATCAGCGAAGGAATTCAGCGACAGCACGGACAGTGCCAGGGCGCCAAGCAGCACAAGTTTCTTCATCTTGGGACTCCATCGGTAAAGGGCAAAAACGGCAGAGTGAGCGACAGCCCAATATGCGAATGGGTGAATCGGGAAAGCGGCGCAGCATCGGTGGGAAATTTCCCATTGAAACCCTCGGGGGTTTCAACGTCAGCCACGATGAGCGAGTGATCGGCATTCTAACGACAGGCCCGAAGCCGATATTTCTTCAATGCGACAACTAATTACAGATGCACAGAGAAACCCGCTTGAGCGCATTGACAGCCTTGCAAATTCATGCAAGAGCGAAAGACAGTGAACCGATCTATGCTGCAAATTGCGGGCCTATTATTCGCAAACCCTTCTAATCCGGCAAGCGCAGCGTTGTGTCTTATTTTTCACCGGGCGTTTTAAGGCTCTAAAACGGGGCATTGCGTTTCCCTTCGCCCCGCTGCGGGGCGGGCGGTTACACATTTGGTTACTCGGACGAGTGCGGGTAACAGCGGGAAAGGGCTTGCGCAGGAAATCGATAATTATTGGTTGGGTGGGTTTGGATTCCGACAGCGAAGTACACCGCCGCCTGACAGATCGCCTTCGCGAGCAAGCCCGCTCCCACAGGTTGATCGCATCCTGTCTGAAAGAATGCAGGCCCACTGTGGGAGCGGGCTTGCTCGCGAAGAGGCCGGCCCTGCCACCCCAAAACTTCCAGACACAAAAAAGCCCCGCCCGGCATCACCGGACAGGGCTTCTACAGAGCTAACGCTTACGCCACATTCATCGTCTTGTGCGTATCAATCAAATGCTGCACCACACCCGGATCCGCCAGGGTCGAGATGTCCCCCAACCCATCGTACTCAGCCGTAGCAATCTTGCGCAGAATCCGCCGCATGATCTTGCCCGAACGGGTCTTCGGCAGCCCCGGCGCCCACTGGATCACGTCCGGCGAAGCAATCGGGCCGATCTCTTTGCGCACCCAGTTCTTCAGCTCCAGACGCAGTTGCTCACTCGGCTCTTCACCATTCTTCAGGGTGACATAGACATAAATGCCCTGCCCCTTGATGTCGTGCGGCACACCGACCACCGCTGCTTCGGCGACTTTCGGGTGCGCAACCATGGCGCTTTCGATCTCGGCGGTGCCCATGCGGTGGCCGGAGACGTTGAGCACGTCGTCCACACGTCCGGTGATCCAGTAATAGCCATCGGCGTCACGACGCGCACCGTCACCGGTGAAGTACATGCCACGGAAGGTCTTGAAGTAGGTGTCGACAAAGCGGTCATGATCGCCATACAGCGTACGCGCCTGACCCGGCCACGAATCGAGAATCACCAGATTGCCCTCGGCCTCGCCCTCGATGATGTTGCCGAGGTTGTCGACCAGCGCCGGCACCACACCGAAGAACGGACGTGCCGCCGACCCCGGCTTCAGCGCATGCGCACCCGGCAGCGGACTCATCATGTTGCCGCCGGTTTCGGTCTGCCACCAGGTATCAACGATCGGGCAACGCGACTTGCCGACGTTCTTGTAGTACCAGTCCCAGGCTTCCGGGTTGATCGGCTCGCCCACCGAACCGAGCAGACGCAGGCTGCTGCCATCAGCGCCTTCAACGGCAGCGGTGCCCGACGCCATCATCGCGCGGATCGCGGTCGGTGCGGTGTAGAGGATGTTGACCTTGTGCTTGTCGACGATCTTCGCCACCCGGGTGATGTCCGGATAGTTCGGCACGCCTTCGAACAGCAGGGTGGTCGCGCCATTGGCCAGCGGGCCGTAAACGATGTAGCTGTGGCCGGTGACCCAGCCGACGTCGGCGGTGCACCAGTAGATTTCGCCCGGACGGTAGTCGAACACACGCTCGTGGGTCATCGCCGCATACAGCAGATAACCGCCAGTGGTGTGCTGCACGCCCTTCGGCTTGCCGGTCGAGCCGGAGGTGTAAAGAATGAACAGCGCTTCTTCAGCGCCCATCTCTTTCGGCGCGCAGACGGTGCCCGCCACTTTCATCAGGTCTTCGTACCAGATGTCGCGATGCTGGTTCCACTTGATGTCGCCACCGGTGCGCTTGCACACGATGACTTTCTGGATGCTGCTGGTTTCCGGATTGGTCAGCGCGTCATCAACGTTGGCCTTCAGCGAGATCTTCTTGCCGGCACGGATGCCCTCGTCAGCAGTGATCACCACTTTCGATTTGCAATCGATGATCCGCCCCGCCAGCGCTTCCGGCGAGAAGCCGCCGAACACCACCGAGTGAATCGCGCCGATCCGCGTGCAGGCCAGCATGGCGACCACGGCTTCGGGGATCATCGGCATATAGATAGTCACCACGTCGCCGCGGTGCACGTCCTGACCACGCAGGGCGTTGGCCAGTTTGCAGACTTGTTCGTGGAGTTCGCGGTAGGTGATGTTGCGGCTTTCGGAAGGGTCATCGCCTTCCCAGATGATTGCGATCTGATCGCCGCGCTCGGCCAGGTGACGGTCGAGGCAGTTGTAGGAAACGTTCAGGGTGCCGTCGGCGAACCATTTGATGTCGACATGGTGATCGTCGAAGGAAGTCTGCTTCACCGTGGTGAAAGGCTTGATCCAGTCGAGGCGCTTGGCTTGCTCGCGCCAGAAACCGTCAGGGTTGACGACCGACTGCTGGTACATGGCTTTGTAGGTCGCCTCGTCAGTCAGCGTATTGGCCAGAACCTCGGGACGAACGGGATACAGAGAAGCCGCACTCATCTTTCTTACCTCGGTGAAATAGTTGTTTTTGTATGACCCCGTTGTAGCCGGGCCGGGCCCATAGAACCATTCGACGATGGTAGTAACAAGCCCTGCGCCCTCAAGACCCCCACCCCTGTAGGAGCTGCCGAAGGCTGCGATCTTTTGATCTTGCCCTTTAAAAACAGGATCAAAAGATCGCAGCCTTCGGCAGCTCCTACAGGAGATTTTTGGTGTTTTGCGGCGATTGTTACCAAAACCGCGAAAAGTGTTTATCAAAACCCCACCTGTTTACCCCCACCCCACCTCCCTAAAATCCGCATCGCCGACAAGGCAAACCGATTAACAACGTTACAGCCCCCACGAAGGCCGTTAATCAACTTATCCAAGTAATGAAGTTCCACACGCAACCCTAAAAAGGTTGCGTGACCCCACTCGACCTCAAAAAGGTAAATCTGAAATGAAAGCTTTATTGGTTCTGGCCCTCAGCAGTCTGTGCGCAACCGCCATGGCAGACGAGGTCCCGACTGATGTCGCACAGCAACAACCGGCTATCGAGGAATACACTTACTCGACTCACCTGGACATCGCCAACGTAGTGTCCATGAGCGAAGTTCCAAACGTCTGCGAAGTTGTTCCGATGAAAATGGAATACGACGACTCCAAGGGTCAGCGTCACATCCTGCGCTACAGCGTGATGGGTAACGGCTGCACCAATTGATGATAGAGACTGTACCGAATCGGACCGCTCAGCGCCTCATTTTAGGGTCGATTACAGCCCGGCTTCGGTCGGGCTCAGTTGTGTCTGGAGTCGTCAAAAATGCTTGCAAAACACTAGATGTAGTGAAAAACCGGTTTTTTTGTTCGTTTTTTGAGCAAATCCACAATCGCGAGATTTTTACGAAAAAAAATCTATCCCCGGCAAAGCCCTGTAAACCCGCACTCTCATCGAAAAACCAGCCTCCTCGACCGCTCCATGCGCGGATTCGCCTCAGCACAGCCGTGTTTTTTTCCCTATAATGCCGCCCTAATCGGGTCAGCAATATTCCCTTACAGGGAACAAAAGCCATTCTGAAGCCCCGCAGCAGCGTCAACGCTGATCTGCGCCCGTCAGAGGCTCTCGGAAACCCGTACAAAATTCTGTTTTATTGCCTGCCTTAGCTGCTGCAAAAAACGATTCCTTAAGATCCAACGCGGTCTGTACGACCGTGTGAAAAACCAACCAATCAGGTTTCACACGGGGCGACAGGCCCTCACGCAGGAGACGACACGTCATGCTGAGCTGGGACGAATTCGACAAAGAAGACAGTGAAGTAGCAGCAGTGAAAGGCGCCAACGCCGGCCACGCTACTGAAGCCAACATGGACCGCCTCGACAGCGCCGGCGGTGCCGCAGCGCTGGAAGCCCGCGCCGTGACCGCCGACGACTCGGCCGCCGTGGCCCGCGCCAAGGCAGCACTGGATTCCCTCGACGTCGCCGAAGGCCTCGCCGAACTCGAAGGCGCCTCCGCCCGTGTCGCCGTTGACGAAAAGCGCATGATCAACTGCCGCGCCGACCTCAACCAACTCGTACCTTTCAAGTACGACTGGGCCTGGCAGAAGTATCTGGACGGCTGCGCAAACCACTGGATGCCGCAAGAAGTCAACATGACCGCCGACATCGCCCTCTGGAAAAACCCGGAAGGCCTGACCGACGACGAGCGCCGCATCGTGATGCGCAACCTCGGCTTCTTCTCCACCGCCGACTCCCTGGTTGCCAACAACCTGGTCCTGGCCGTGTACCGCCTGATCACCAACCCGGAATGCCGCCAGTACATCCTGCGCCAGGCCTTCGAAGAGGCGATCCACACCCACGCCTACCAGTACTGCATCGAATCGCTGGCCATGGATGAAGGCGAGATCTTCAACATGTACCACGAGATCCCGTCGGTCGCCAAAAAGGCAGCCTGGGGCCTGAAGTACACCCGCTCGATCTCCGATCCGAAGTTCGAAACCGGCACCCCGGACACCGACAAAGAACTGCTGCGCAACCTGATCGCCTACTACTGCGTTCTGGAAGGCATCTTCTTCTACTGCGGCTTCACCCAGATCCTCTCCATGGGCCGCCGCAACAAAATGACCGGCGTCGCCGAGCAGTTCCAATACATCCTGCGCGACGAATCCATGCACCTGAACTTCGGCATCGACGTGATCAACCAGATCAAAATCGAAAACCCACACCTGTGGGATGCCGAAATGAAGGAAGAAGCGACCCAGATGATCCTGCAGGGTACGCAGCTGGAGATCGAATACGCCCGTGACACCATGCCTCGCGGCGTACTGGGCATGAACGCGGCGATGATGGAGGACTACCTGAAGTTCATCGCTAACCGTCGTCTGTCGCAGATTGGTTTGAAGGAAGAGTATCCAGGGACGACTAACCCGTTCCCTTGGATGAGCGAGATCATGGACTTGAAGAAAGAGAAGAATTTCTTTGAGACTCGCGTGATCGAATACCAAACTGGTGGTGCGTTGAGCTGGGATTGATCTTCTAGAAATGGAACTATTTAGTTAAGACACATAAAAAAGCCCTGACATTCAGGGCTTTTTTTCATTTATTGTCGCGTCCTGAATAAGGTTTACACCTTCTGACCAATCTTCAGGAGGATTCAATGGATACCGGAAAAAGGCGGAGCCAGCGCGATTACACGCTAGCTTTTAAATTGTCAGTCGTAGATCAAGTCGAAAAAGGCGAGTTGAGTTATAAAGAGGCTCAACGGCGCTTTGGCATTCAAGGCCGGTCCACGGTACTGGTTTGGTTACGCAAGCATGGCCGACAGGACTGGAGCCAAGGCGCCTCAATCCGAGCGCCGCGGAGCAGGCCGATGACCGACCCCAACCTACCGCTGACACCCGAACAGCGGATCAAAGAGCTTGAAGAACAGTTGGCGCTGAGCAATCAGAAGGCCCAGTTCTTTGAAGCTGTCGTGAACGTCTTGAAAAATGATTACGGTGTGTCCATCGTAAAAAAGCGACCCGGCAAGTCCTCTCGCAAGGGCAAATCCAAGACCTGAGCATTACCAGGGCTTGCCTGTTTATGGGCATTTCGCGCCAAGCGTATTACAAGCGCAACCGAGCCTTTGACGCGAGAGTTTGCCAAGACCAGCAGGTAGTGGAATTCGTTCTGGAAAAGCGTCGGCGCCAGCCGAGGCTTGGGACGCGCAAACTGCACCACCTGATGCTAATTGAAGCTGCAGCGACGCTACGTGTCGGTCGAGACCGCCTGTTTTCTATCTTGCGAGAGGCGCGAGAGCTGGTTCCTCGCAAACGTGCTTATCATAAAACCACGCATAGCCATCATCGCTTCCGCCGTCACCCCAACCTACTCAAAGCTGGCCCGGAACAAGTTGTAGCCAGCAGACCTGAGCAGGTTTGGGTCGCAGACATTACCTATCTCCCAACGCGGGAAAGTGTCGCTTACGTTAGCCTGATAACAGACGCGTACTCACGCAAAATCGTGGGTCATCATGTGCACAGCAGCCTGCATACGGAGTCGGTGGTCAGGGCGCTGCAGAAGGCTGTTAGTCAGCGAAAATCCGATCAACCGCTCATTCATCATTCAGATCGCGGAGCCCAGTATTGCTCCGACTTATACCAACGGATGCATACCCGGCATGGAATCAGGTGCTCAATGACTGACGGTTATGATTGCTATCAGAACGCTATGGCGGAGAGGGTAAATGGGATTTTGAAGACTGAGTTTTTGCTGCATCGCCCCAAAGACCTGGCGGATGCAGTGAAAATGGTGGATGAATCGGTGCAAATCTACAACCGGGAGCGGCCGCACTTAGCCCTGAAATACAAAACGCCCGATGCGGTGCATCGGGCGTTTGAGACTGAAACAGGTGTAAACCTATTTCAGGACTAGACATATCTAACACCATAACTGGGTGAGCCCTGTTTGCGCCGTTCCCTAAATGAGGAGAAAAAATAACTTTTGCCCCTTGGACTATTTTTGCGGGGCCATAGACACTAGAACGATGAAAGAACACTTTAGCCTGAGCAGGCTTAATAAACCCCCACGCATTAAACCTAAAGTCATCAATCACACCCTCTATCCTTTGAGATTGTGAATAACAAAGCGCACCACACAAAGAGACCAACCCATCAGCCGATGGTCTTTTTTCAGGATCTTTATTCAGGCACGCAAGAGAAATCTTGAGTAGTTCACTCGACAACGGGCTAAATTGCGGATTAGCAGTTACAAACGAGGGCACCGGCAATGGATCTTGCTGGAGAATTCTAAGGACTGCCTTCAGACCATTACCAAAAGGAAGTTGTCCAGTAATGAGTTGATACATCATTGCACCAACAGACCATATATCAGCAGCCTGCCCAACCTCTCGCGGCCTCTCAATTGCTTCTGGCGCCATGTATGGAAGAGCACCGACCGCTGTTTGAGAAGCAGTCATAGTCGACTCCCCACCTTCCGCAGCATCAATAAGTTCCTCATCAGCCATTTTGGCAATACCAAAATCCGTGATTTTTATTTCCTCAAGACTATATCCGCCTACAACCATAATATTCGTAGGCTTCAAATCTCGGTGAATTACGTTAGCATGATGTGCTGCCGCTAAGCCTTTAGAGATATTGTGAAATATTTTTGCTGCCAGATAAGGATCAACGAAGGGAGCTCTTTCCAACAAAGCCTGTTGAAGATCTTCGCCCTCAACAAACTCCTCAATTAAGTATCTACTATCCCCTTCCCTGACATAATCAAGGGTTTTCGCAACATTATGATGATTAACCTTAGCCGCGACAACAGCGCTACGTTTAAACCTCTTAGTTGCCGAGTTATTCTTTGGCGTCTTCAAGGCGACAATTCTCTGCATTAAAGTATCATGCGCCCTATAGACAAATTGCATACCTCCCTGCCCAACAAATCCAATCACAACATATCTTGAACCAACTGTATCCCCATTACCGTGCGGACCATTCATAATACTATTTCCGGATGAGAAAGATCAAAAGTAATAAATGCACGCTCCGAATTATCGCGCCACCCACCACCTAAAGCGACGACACAGCTACCAGGTAGAACATACCCAGTTGAAACCGCATCATTATTAATAAAAACCTCACCGGCGACTCGAGTTACAAAAAATCCAAGTCCATTATAAGTTATATCCACATCTCCAACCCCGGCAACCTTTAGATTAATTGATCTACTACTAGAACCGAGATATTTAGCCTGCCCTTTATAAACCACCAAAGCTTGATGACTATCAAAAAGAATATGCTTTTGCAGTTCATCACGGACCAACGAAATTGAAGGCCTTAACGAAGGGTCAGAATGAAGACAATTATTCAAAATAGCCGCAAGATGATTATCGATAGAGAATCTCGTGGTACAGAAATAATCCACAGATCCAAAATACTGGTAAGGTCGCATCATCTGATCTGGCAATCGCCCTAATGCAATATACAATGCTGTTGCGGCAAATGCGTAAACATCAATAGCGTTAGTAAACTCAACAGAAGAAGAGTATAGCTCCGGAGCTGCGAAGCCATGTGTCCCGATGAACCCCACCGTAGATGCGTCGACTCCATCATTTCTAGCTAAGCCAAAATCGAATATTTTAAAAACACCTTCAGGATCCACTTTCACATTATTGGGTTTTATATCTCGATGGATTACCCCAACGCTGTGAATATCACTGATACCCGAAGCCAGTTGCCAAATATTTTTATAAAACTCCGAAATAGTTAAATTAGAGAAATCCACCTCAAACAAGTCATCTCCCTCCACATACTCCTGTACTATCCCAAGACCTCTTCCATCAAGCTGCAAATAATCATAAACTTGCACGACATGCTTGGAGCGCACCCGCATCAAAGCTGCTAACTCATCAAACATGCGTCGCTGATCCACACTATTCTGAACAACCTTTATTGCAACACATCGCTCCAACACTACATCTTCACAAAATACAACTTCCCCCATACCACCAAGAGCTACATTACCTAACGGCTTGTAACGTTCAGGCAATTCCAACATGAGCTACTCCTTGCTCGGAAAAGAAATCTTTAGCTGAGGTTCTTTTTTATCTTTCGGTTTTGAGCTTTCGTTATCGACTTGTTTTATTAGCAGAGTCTCCTCATGAACCCCGTCAAGCTCACTTACAACCACATAGCTATCTTCTTTAGCCCCGGCTAGATTTTTTTTATTTTTTGGAGAGATCTTATCAGCGGATTTTAGCCACTTTTTAAGCCCTACACTTTTGTCAATCGAGAAAGACCTGGCTTTATTCAATTCACCAGAAACCATAGGAATTAAATGGGTCTGTAAATCTCCAAAAGAGTCCCACACCTCGCACAAATTTATATCTACTTCTTCTGCAACTATAGAAGCTAAGGGCTCGATCGAAATAGCAACTGAGCTACAATTATCTTTGCTACCGCACCACTTCGCAACGTCTACCAGTCTCTTAACACAAACACCAACATCTTCAGAGTTAGCTACAAGATCTCGCAACACCTCCTTATCGAGAAAATGCACTCCATCAGTAGTTAAGATAAACATCTTCAAACCACTCGGAACAAATCCCAAATAATGAGGATCTAAATCCTGCCCCATCCCTATAAACTGCAAAAGTTCATTTCTATTTTTTAGAGACTCGACTTTATCTCCGAGCTGACCTGCAATAGTATCATCAACTGTAAGCTGAATTAAGCTTTCCCCATCAAAGCCATAAACGCGAGTATCACCTATATGAAGAATCCCACCACTTCCCTCTTCATTCAAATACAACACGGAGAGAGTTGCACCACCTCTACCTAGGTATTCATTGAAGACTGTTTCATTTGCATCTAGAGCGGCACGAGTAAGCCATTCACTAACTTTCCCTTCTTGCTTACTACGAGTTAAAAACGAAGCTAAAAAAGCTGCCATTGTGGTTGCAGCACATATCCCCCCATCTTTCATCCCCCCCATTCCGTCGCTAATAAGCACTAAGGTATAGGGGGCGCCGTGATAATCATAAAACCTTACAATAGCTGTTCGATCTTGATTATCATCTCTTCCAACACCTATATCAGACGCTAATGCGCCAAAAATCGAAGGTATGCGTCGGACACCGCTCGAAGAAGTTTTCCGTAGAAACCACTTCCTCAAACTCTTGAAAATTGTCATTGATTCAATTTTCATATATTCCGCTCACTTGGCAAAACAACAAAATCACACTTTTCACCATAACGCCCAAGCAAACTCAGCACATTGAAATCCAACAAACCTAATACACCCAACTTTTTTATGCACATCGACATTCTTCATTCCTTTCACGTACTCACTCCCTTATTGGCGTACCCTACAACCAATTCCTGCTTTCCACAATCTACTCAGGCTTGACCATATGAAGGCGGCGCCCAGGTCTCGACGCCTTATTTTTAAGGAATGCGGACATTCGACAGGACGAAACCTCGGGACCATTCATCAGGAGTTTTTCAACGCCCCGGTCGTAAAAGCGCACACCTATCAGGGCATGCTCGCCCAAGCAGTGCCCTGCACTCCCAAGCTCCTCATGGAGCTTCAAACCGATGTCTTTGAAAACCAGTGGTGATCTACGGGGCGCGAAACTCGACGATAGATGGTGTCTATCTGAACGGTCACCTGATCATGTCTGATAAATGATAGGAGTCACGGCAATGTTACGAAATTGTTTCAGTCGCCGAAGCATTTGATGGATTTGTAGGATTTGTAGGATTTGTAGGATTTGTAGGATTTGTAGGATTTGTAGGATTTGTAGGATTTGTAGGATCGTACGCGGTTATTCGCTATTTTCTGTAGGAATTTTCGTAGACATCATTGATGGCCACTCAGTATCGTCCGAGGGATTTCAACCCTCGGCAATGCTATGGACACGGAAAAAAGCAGCAGCGATTGGAATGACGCAGAGATTCAGGCGGCGGTCGATGCCTATCTCAAGATGCTTGCGCTCGAGCAAAGTGGTCAGAAATTCGTCAAAACTGAGGAAAATCGAATCTTGCGTGAAGGCCCGCTAGCCGGTCGGACTAAAGGCTCTGTCGAGTTCCGGATGCAGAACATTTCTACCGTGTTGGTCGAGATGGATAGAGAGCGTATTGAAGGCTACAAGCCTGCCAAGAATGTTGGGGCAAATGTCGCGCGCAGCATCCGTAAGGCGCTTGATGCTTCTACTGTTCTGACGCGTGAAGATTCTGAGCCAGCTGCGGACGAAGCATTGCTGGACCAACGCGCGGCCAAATTTGAGCGGAAGCAATTTGACTATGTCCCCAAAGGTATAAAGACACCTCTCCAAACGACGTCCACCAGAAAGGTTTACTTTCGTGATCCCGAGTTGAGGGGCTGGGTTCGTCAGGAGGCGAATGGGAAGTGCGAAGGTTGTGGCGAAGAAGCGCCATTTAAGAAAAATGGAAACCCGTTTCTGGAAGTTCATCACGTCAAGCATATGTCGCAAGAGGGAACAGACCAGCCTTCAAATGTCGTGGCGTTGTGTCCCAACTGTCACCAACGCTGCCACCATTCGGACGACAGAGAGGCTTTCACTGCTTGGCTGTATGACAACGTTGGAAGGCTTGAAAAGGAATAATCGCGGTTTATCTGCCTAACCGTATTTGTTGTTCTTGGGGCTGCTTCGCAGCCCATCGGGAGCAAGCTCCCTCGCCACAGGGGTGATGTGCTGCCCGCAGTGGATTGAAATCTGGATTGATGCCTGGAATCGCCAGCATGCTCACTCCCACAGATTTTGCATCATCCTGAAAACAATCAGTGCAACCCGCCGCGCCTCCCGCTATTAATACCCCTCCCCCACTCAAGGATCCGAGCCCTGCCATGAAATTCGATCTCGCCTACTGCCTCAGCCTCGACGACAAGTTGTCGATCTATGACGTTCGCGATCTCAATTTCGACGAGACGGTGGCGTTCGATTCTGCGAAGGAGCACTTCCAGTGCCCCAACGATGCCTGTCGTTCGGCGTTCGAGGCTTCCAACGAGTTGGGCACGTTTAACGCGAAGAACGTGAATTACGTGCGCACGCCGCACTTCAAGAACCTGCCCGGTACGCAGCATGTGGCGGGTTGTCCGTATGTGAGTTTGAAGTCGTCGGCGTCGGGAGTTGAGGCGGCGGATGGCGAGGTGGATGACGGGCGGGAGGAGCATTTTCCGTCGGAGTTGTTGCTGACGCGGCGTGAGTATGTGCGCAAGCCAGCTGTGCCTGCGGGGGCGGCGGATGTGTTGCGGGATGATCCGGTGCGGGTGGCGCAGGTGAGTTCCGGGGAGTCGCCGGGGCGTGAGACGGCGCCGGACAAGACCAGTGTGTTTGCGCATCCAGTGGAGTGTTTTGTGTCGAACTTCGCCGACAAGGAGTTGCTCAAGCGCATGCCGTTGAAGATCGGTGAGCACACGGCGCCTTATGGCTCGTTCTTCAAGAAGATCGAGTATCTGACGGACAACAAGGGGCTGATTTACTGGGGCAGGATCAAGGAGATCAAGGATTACACCCAGAGTTTTCGCATCGATTTCGAGCAGAAGGTCTGGTTCAAGCAGGCGGATGAGGCGAAGAAGAAGCCGTATTCGGTGAACGTTTACTTGAGCAAGAAGTTGATCGACAACTACCGCAAGCGCAAGGCGTTTCTGGAAGAGATCAAGCATGCGATCGAGAGTGATAAGGAGTTGTTCTGTTTCTTTTACGGTGTGATGCCGGAGTTGAAGCAGGTGCCGAGCAAGAAGAACCCCGAACAGACGTTCGGGGTGTTCAGTGCCAACATCGAGAACCTGGATCACTTCATTATGCGGGAAGCGCCGGGGTTGGCGTGATGGTTAACCTTTGGGCAACTGCAGTTTGGCTGCACCACGGTGCTGGTTGACCAGCGAGTACGGCAGCACTGACCAATCGGGGTTGTCGCAGTTACGTTGGTAACGGGCGAAGTAAGCGCCCAGGTAAATCCCCTTCGGCGTGAAGTGCCAGTTGGAATAACCCCAGACGCTTTCATCGGTGTAATCGCAACTGCCGTCATCTTCCGCGGGCTTCTTCATCTCTTCGGGATAGAGCGTGGTGAACTGTTTGACCAGCCACGGCGCCATGACTTTCATCTGATCGTATTCGGTGGCTGCGCTATTGGGTTCACCAATCCACAGTACATCTTTGAGTTTCAACAATTCGCCGGTGTGGACGTCGAGGTTGATTGGCGAACTGCCGAAATCCGGGTGGGCACCGCCGCAGCTGTAACCGGTGGAAATGTCCAGGCTGACCACGTCCGGCGAGAGAAACTTCGGGGCAGCCCCTTGATCGAACTCGGCATATTCCCCGCCATCCATCATGCAGCGGTGATAGTCGATGACTTCAGTCCAGAGCCGTCCGAGCAGGTGGTTATTAATCCGCTGCTGCTCTTCTTTCGTATAGCCGGACTCGACACTGAACAACGATATCTTTGACTCAGGCTCCGTCCACCATTGCAGGTCGTAGCCCATGAAGTTTTCTTTCTTCTCCGGTTTGAGCTTGAGTCCCTGCAAGCGCAAATACTCGTAGGGATCGCTCTTCGGCAAAGTGGCAATAAAGGGCAGCGTAGTTGCGCTCGGCGCAGGAAGTTTGGCTTCGGTCAGTTGCACCGGCAGCTTCTTGCCCTTGGGGTTTTGCCATTCGCCCTGCCAGCCATTGGCGGTGGATTTCAACTCCAGGGTTGGCAGCGGTTTGTCGTCGCCATAGCGGTTGTTGCCTTCAACAAGGTTCAACGTGCTGTCCTGCAGCGAGCCGCTGAGTTCCAGGTCGCGGTGATACTTCTCGTAGAAGTAGCGGCCGGTGACTTCGTCCTGCCGCGTGGTGTTGAGCTCCACCACAACCGGCATCTTGCCCAGCGTACCGGTGAACACGCGCCGGCCATCTTCGGCATGGGTGATGGTGGAAATCAGTGTGAACAGCGCCGCAGCGTATGGCGCCAGGCGCAGCAGTCCCTTGAGCATGGATCGATCCCTGAATGAATGAGGCTGCGAAGTATGCAGAGGATGCGCGCAGGAATCGAGGCTCTACTTGAGCAGCATGCCCAGCATCACGACGATTAACAGACCGATATACACCCAAGCATGCACCCGATCCGGTATCCGCCCGATCCACGGCGTGGCCAAGCGAATCCCGACCAATGACCCCAGCGTCAGCACCGCAAACGCCAGCAAATCCACATACCCGACAAACCATGCGCCCAGATCCGTCTCGCTGAAACCGGCCAGTGCCATGTACGTCAGCGTCCCGGCCACTGCCACCGGCACGCTCAGCGGATTCGCCATGGACGTGGCCTGGGACATGCTCAGTCCGCAGCGGCGCAGGAGCGGCACGGTCATGACGCTTCCTCCTACACCGAGGAACGTGGCGATGGCGCCGATGCCTACACCGCCGCCGGATGTCTCTGTACTGCGGAGTCGGCGTGGGATGACGCCTTCGCTGCGGGTGAGGAAGCCGCGTCTGAGCAGGCAGTCGATGATGGTCACGCCGAGGTAGGCGATGAAGGCGTAGCGGATGACCTCGCCGCTGACCCACACCGCGGCGATCGCACCGATGATCGCGCCGAGGGCGATGAAGCCGCCGAGCGGCCACAGGTATTGGCGGATCAGGTTGCCGGCCCGGCGGTGTTTGTCGGTGGCGATCAGTGCGTTGACGATCATCACGCAGGTCGAAGTGGCGACGGCGATGTGCATGGCCGATTGGCCGATGGGGTCGTCGGCGCCGTGGCTGGCGCTGAGCACGCGGTAGAGCAGCGGCACGACGACGAAGCCGCCGCCGAAGCCGAACAGGACGGCGGTGACGCCGGTCAGGCAGCCGAAGAGAGTCAGCAGTAGGTAGAACATGGCGCGTCTTCCGGTGGTGGGGAGCGGTCGACGATAGAGCGACGCGGCTTGGCCTGCTTCAGCAACTCAGCCAATAATGTTTGCGTTTACGCCAATCACCGGGACGCCCTCGATGCGCAATATTTCGATCAGTCAGTTGGATGACACTCCGCGCCCGGTGGTGGCGATCGGTACGGATTATTCCCACGGCCATCTGTTGCCATTTCATACGCACCGGCGGGCGCAATTGCTGTACGGCGCGACCGGGGTGATGCAGGTTCGTACTCATGACGGCAACTGGGTAGTGCCGCCGCAACGGGCGGTGTGGATTCCGCCGGGAGTGGCGCATGAAGTGCTGATGCTCGGCGTGAGTACGCGCAGTTTGTACATCGAGCCGGGGGCGGTGGATTTGGGCCAGCGTTGTCAGGTGATCAGCGTTTCACCGTTGATGCGCCACTTGTTGATGGAAGCCGTGGAAGTGCCGCTGACTTATGACCTCGAAGGACGCGACGGGGTATTGATCGACCTGCTGCTGCATGAACTGGCGCGCAGTGCGCCCCTGCCCTTGCACATTCCGCTGCCGACTGACGGAAAGCTCCTCGCTTTGTGTCAGACCTTTCTGCTTCAGCCGAACGCCCATCAGTCGCCGCAACACTGGGCCGAGCAGTTGCACATAAGCTTGCGCACCTTCAACAGACTGTTTCGGCAGCAGACCGGGTTGAGCTTCAGCCAATGGCGGCAACAGGCCTGCGTGGTGCTGGCACTGGCGCGGTTGGCCGCCGGTGAAGCGGTGACGCGAATCGCCCTGGACTTCGGTTATGAGAGCCCGGCGGCGTTCTCGGCGATGTTTCGGCGCATCCTTGGACAGGCACCGTCCGTCTGGTTGGAGGCGGCGAACTAGGGTAAATCAAAAAATGCGTTTGATCCCGGCCGAAAACAACTGTACAAAAACACAGTATATTTTCAATCAGCACTCTTGAGCCCGGAGCACACCATGGCCTCTCTTGCGATGAACCACATCCTCGAACGCATTGCCCTTTTCCAGTTCACCCCGACACACTGCGTCCAGGCCCGAGCGATGCTGGGCTGGAGCGTGGAACAGCTGTCGCGCGAGGCGCAGGTTGCGGTGGACGATATTCAGCGGTTTGAAGCGCAGCAAGATGTGGCGGATGCAGCGCGCCTGGCGTTGGCTTATCGATTTGAGGCGCAGGGGTTGGTGTTCTTTCCGGGGTTTGCGCCGGGTCGCAGTGCGAGTATGGGTGCGCCATCGGATGCAGTGGGGCGTGGGGATTATGCGATGGCTGAATAAGGACGCGGAAATTGAGTGAAATCGAAGAAAGCAAAGGTTGCGTTTATAAGGATCTGGAAGGCGTGGATGCGGGTGACATGCAAAATAAGGTCCGGCATGTCACACGATTAGCTGCACTCATCGAAACAGCTCCCATGAGCAAAGCCGACGTAGCTCAAAGACTTGGTTTGAATCCGGAAAGTCTGGAGGAGATTCTCCGGGGGAAATTCCGCGACATAAACGTTTCCACGTTGGTGAGCTATGGGGACTTGATGTCGGAAAACAATCTCGAAAAATAAGGTTCGCCTCTATAGAGGCGAACCGGTTTTAACTCATCAGGCGTTCTGAACCACGCCCTCACCCTCCCCTTCAACCGCCAACCACCAAGCACTCCCGCGCTGCGGCTGCATCAGGTTGAACGCCTCGCCCATTTGCGGCGTGGTGATCGCAACACTGCGTTCCCAGGCCAGTGACAGGATGCGATCAAACGGTTCGTGCCAGGCGTGCATCGCCAGGTCGAAGGTGCCGTTGTGGATCGGAAACAGCCAACGGCCCTTGAGGTCGATGTGGGCCTGCAGGGTTTCTTCGGGTTGCATGTGCACGTGCGGCCATTCGACGTTGTAGGCGCCGGTTTCCATCAGGGTCAGGTCGAACGGGCCGTACTGTTCGCCGATGCGTTTGAAGCCGTCGAAGTAGCCGCTGTCGCCGCTGAAGAAGATCCGCGTGTCGCCGTCGATCATCACCCACGAGGCCCAGAGGGTGCTGTTGCCGTCGAACAGGCCACGGCCGGAGAAATGCTGCGACGGGGTGGCGACGAAGCGGATACCGGCAATTTCAGTGCCCTGCCACCAGTCGTATTGACGGACTTTGCCGGCGTCGATGCCCCACTTGATCAGGGTATCGCCGACGCCCAGCGGGGTCAGGAAGTAATTGGTTCTAGCCGCCAGTTTCAGTACCGCCTGGTAATCGAGGTGGTCGTAGTGGTTGTGCGACAGGATCACCGCTTCGATCGGCGGCAACTGGTCGATGCTGATCGGCGGCTGGTGAAAGCGTTTCGGGCCGGCCCATTGCACTGGCGAGGCGCGCTCGGCGAAGACCGGATCGGTGATCCAGAATTTGTCGCGCAGTTTCAGCAGCAAGGTCGAGTGTCCGAGGCGGTAGACGCTGTGGTTGGGGGCTGCCAGCAAGTCTTCACGCGTCAGCGCGTGCACCGGGATCGCAGCGGCGGGACGAGTATTGCGTGGCTTGTGAAAGATCATGTTCCACATGATCCGCAGCATCTTGCGCAGGCCTTCGCGTTGCACCGGCGCATGGTTTCGGAACAGTCCTTGATCCTGGCGAGAGGCTTCAGGCGTGGAAGTTTGATCCGCTGGGAATTCTGGATTGGCCATGACTGAGAGACTCCAGAAAAACCGCGTAATTCACGGTTTTTCACGGTGGGACGATAAATGGCCAAGGCACGCACGCATCAGCCGAACTGTCTGGTTTTTAGGTTGCGCGGATTAACGCAACATTACACTGGACGGTGTAGTTTCTAGGTTGCATCAAACCGGATGACAAGTAAACTGCCAAGTGTAATTCCCCCCCTTCTCTGCCGAAGCGTACTTATGACAGCTCCAAAGCGCCTCACCGACCGCAAACGCGAAGCCATCATTCAGGCGGCGATTGCCGAATTCCGTGCCAACGGGTTCGAGATCACCAGCATGGACAAGATCGCGGCCACCGCCGGGGTGTCGAAGCGCACGGTGTACAACCATTTCCCGAGCAAAGAAGAACTGTTCGCCGAAATTCTCAACCAGCTCTGGGCACGCATCACTGCCGAACAGGCCGTGACCTATCGCCCGGATCAGCCGCTGCGCGAGCAACTGCAGCAGATGTTGTTGGCTAAACTGCAGATGATGGCCGATGACAATTTTCTCGGTCTGGCGCGGGTGGCGATTGCCGCCACCATCCATTCTCCGGAGCGCGCGCAGGATATGGTGGCGCGCATGGGCGAGCGGGAAGAAGGCTTGACGGTGTGGATTCGCGCCGCTCAGGCGGATGGTCGGCTCAAAGCCGTTGATCCGGAGTTCGCCGCGCAGCAGGTGCAGGGGCTGTTGAAGTCGTTTGGTTTCTGGCCGCAGATTTCCATGGGCCAGGCGCCGCTGGATGCGGCAACACAACAAGCCGTGGCCGAGTCGGCAATGGAGATGTTTCTGGCGCGCTACCATCTCTAGACCGCCCCTCTCCTACACCCACCGCGATTAAATGGCTCGGAAGGACACTGATTATTCCCGCTGGAATAAATGACAATGTCCGACATTTGACCGACGAACGGTCAGCCTGAAAAAGACACTGCAAAGTATTTCAGGATGAATCTGGCGCAGGACATCATGGAAAACCAACGCGGCAAAGGCTTGTCATTCGCCAGACGCATCTATTTGCCCAGGGCCATCGGTCTGGGCGTCGGCTTTTTCAGCGTCGCGGCAGCACTGTATCCGCTGCACATGCCGGCCTGGCTATGGGCGCTGCTGGTGTTCAACGGTTTTATCTGGCCGCATCTGGCCTTTCAGGTTTCGACCCGCTCGAACTTTCCCTACCACGCCGAACGTCGCAATCTGTTGTACGACTCGTTGTGCGGCGGCTTCTGGACCGCGTGTTTTCAGTTCAACCCGCTGACCACCGTGACCATCCTGTCGATGATGACCATGAACAATGTCGCCGCCGGGGGCCGACGCCTGTTCGTATTCGGTGCACTCGCCCAGTTCGCCGGGGTGCTGCTGGGCTGGGCAATTTTCGGTTTCAAGTTCAGCCTGACCATGACGCAGATTCAGGTCTGGGCCTGCCTGCCGATGCTCACCCTTTATCCATTGGCACTGGGCATGGTGTCTTATCAACTGGCGATCAAACTCGCCCAGCACAAACGAGCGTTGAGCGCCCTGAGCCGCACCGACAGCCTCACCGGGCTGCTCAATCACGGCGCCTGGAAAGATCTGCTGCACAGTAAATTCGAGCGCTGCCAGCAGCAGCACGTCCCAGACATTCTGGCGCTGATCGACATCGATCACTTCAAGACCATCAACGATAACTACGGGCACATCATTGGTGACGCTGTGCTGCGCCATCTGGCCCGTGAACTCAAACTGCTGGCCGAAGGTGAACCGGCGGGCCGGTATGGCGGCGACGAGTTCTGCGTGATCCTGCCCGACCAACCACTGCTCAAGGCCGAGGCGCGGATGGAACAATTGCGCCAGGCCTTGCACCAGTACCGTCATCCCGATGTGCCGGAATTGCGGGTCAGCCTGAGTATCGGCCTGGCGCGCTTTCAGCCTTCCTACACCGATGCGATTGCCTGGCTGGATGACGCCGACAAGGCGCTGTACACCGCCAAACACACGGGGCGCAACACGATCAGCGTGGCGCTGGGTCGTCCGAGCTCAAACGACGCCAGCCAATTCAGCCTTTGAAAAAGCTCTACACATGTTGGTGCGCACTTTCTTGTACAAGACTAATTAGTTTGTATAAGATTGGCGCGTCAGCCTGGATGCTGGCACTTTGCAGTTAATGGCAAATGTTCATCCGGCATTTGCTCTGCCAGCGCGGAAACAGGGACACAAACCTCGTCTTTCCCTACTTCCAGGTACTGCTCACATGTTTTTCAATCGCCATCAGTCCGCTCTCAACGACCTTCAACACACCATCACCGAACAGAATGGCCTGCTCGAAGCCATCAACCGCTCCATGGCGGTGATCGAGTTCGACCTCGATGGCGTGGTGTTGAAGGCCAATGACAACTTTCTCAAAACCATGGGTTACCGCGCCGAACAGGTGATCGGCCAGCCTCATCGCTTGTTCTGCACCCCGGAGTTTGGCCGTAGCGCGCAATACACCGAATTGTGGTCGCGCCTGAAAAACGGCCAGTTCCAGTCCGGTACCTTCGAGCGCGTGGACAGCAAGGGGCAGCCGATCTGGCTCGAAGCCAACTACAACCCGGTGTACGACGCCTCCGGGCGCCTGTGCAAAGTGGTGAAATTCGCCACGGACGTCACCACCCGCGTCGAGCAACATGAGCAGGATGCCCGCAGCGCCAGCGCGGCTTATCACATCTCCGTGGAAACCCGGAAAGTCGCCGAGCAAGGCACCCAGGTGATCCAGCAAGCGGCCAGTGAAATGCGGGAGATCGCTGACGACATCGCGCAGTCGTCGACCTTGATCGCGCAACTCGGCGAGCGCTCGGAGCAGATCACGGCGATCGTCAACACGATCCGCGCGATTGCCGACCAGACCAACCTGCTGGCGCTCAATGCCGCCATTGAAGCGGCGCGCGCCGGGGATCAGGGCCGCGGCTTTGCGGTGGTGGCAGATGAGGTGCGGCAACTGGCGGCGCGTACCAGCGGCTCGACGGCGGAGATTTCCAACATGATCGGTTTGATCCAGAGCGAAACCCGCCAGGCGATCAAAAGCATGGAAGACACCCGAGGGCGGGCAGCACAAGGCGTTGAACTGGCGGATCAGGCCGGCAGCGTGATTTTGCAGATTCGCGATGGCGCCAGTGAAGCGGTGCAGGCAGTGAGCATGTTTGCCAATGAGCGGGCGCCGGGGTGATCGCGGTGCTGAGTCTTTAGACCGAGTCGCGGCCTTCGCGAGCAAGCCCGCTCCCACAGGGAAATGCGTTCCAGGGTGGGAGCATGTTTGCCAATGAGCGGGCGCCGGGGTGATTGCGGTGCTGAGGCTTTGGACCGAGTCGCGGCCTTCGCGAGCAAGCCCGCTCCCACAGGGAAATGCGTTCCAAGGTGGGAGCATGTTTGCCGATGAGCGGGCGCCCGATTGATCGCGGTGATGAGGCTTTAGACCGAGTCGCGGCCTTCGCGAGCAAGCCCGCTCCCACAGGGAAATGCGTTCCAGGGTGGGAGCATGTTTGCCGATGAGCGGGCGCCGGGGTGATCGCGGTGCTGAGGCTTTAGACCGAGTCGCGGCCTTCGCGAGCAAGCCCGCTCCCACAGGGAAATGCGTTCCAGGGTGGGAGCATGTTTGCCAATGAGCGGGCGCCCGGGTGATCGCGGTGCTGAGTCTTTAGACCGAGTCGCGGCCTTCGCGAGCAAGCCCGCTCCCACAGGGAAATGCGTTCCAGGGTGGGAGCGGGCTTGCTCGCGAAGGGGCCGTCAGCCTTGATGCAGGGCTATAGTGATCTTCAGTCCCAAATCCTGCCGAGCCCATCATGACCACAGAAAAAACTGACACGCCCGCTGCTGCCCCAGTCGATCATCTGCGTTTCCACCGCACTCACGCCCACTTGAACACCACTTTCGGCAACGACAAGTTCGCCCTGCGCGCCGAGGCGTTCGCGCGATTCTTCGGCACGCCAACGTTTCTGGGCGCGCAAACCCTGATCGTACTGTTATGGGTTGCACTCAACGTTTCGGGCGTCACCACCTTCGACGTTTACCCGTTCATTCTTCTGAACCTCGCGTTCAGCCTGCAATCGGCTTATGCCGCACCGTTGATTCTGCTGGCACAAACCCGTCAGGCCGCGCGCGACAAAGCGCAAGCGGATGCCGATGCACAGCACCGCGAAGCGCTGGCGGAGGCCAACACCGAACGTCAGGCGCAGGCGGCGAAGACCACTGCGCAACTGCTCGAGTTGTTGGAGCAGAACACCCAGCTCACCAAAATGACCAAAAGCCTGACCGAACGCATTGAGGGTTTGACCCGCGAGTTGCACGAACACATTTGCCAGACTCGCCAGCCCTGATCACGCCAGTCGCAGCGCCCGCCCGAGTTCATCGAACAGCGTGACCACCGAGCGCAACGCCCGGCAGTCCGGGCGGGTCAGCAACCACAGCGCGGTGTCATAACCGTGCAGCGGTTCGCTCAAGGCCTGTAAACCCTCGGTCATCAGAAAGTCCGGCAACGCCGCCACGCCCAGCCCGGCACGCACCAGTTCAGTGACCGAAAGCATGCTGTTGCAGCGATAACTCGGGATCACGCCGGGCAACTGTTGGCGCCGCCAGGCGACGGTCGGGTGATCGGGCAAAAACTCGTCCGGAGCAATCCAGGTCAGCGCCGCCAGATCCGTCGCATCAACGTTTTGCAGGTAACGCGCACTGGCGCAGACCCGGTAGGAAATCTTCGCCAATTGCCGTCCGACCAGGTGCTCCGGCGGCGTACGCGTCAGGCGCAGGGCGATGTCGGCATCGCGGCGGCTGAGGTTGGCGAAATCGTTGGTGGTGCTCAGCTCGATGGTCAGCGCCGGATAGTTCGGCATGAACTGCGCCAACGCCGGTAGCAGCAGACCTTGCAGCACCGAATCGGTACAGGTCAGGCGCACCGTGCCGCTGACCACTTCGCCGCCCTGCTCCACGCCGATCCGCGCCGCTTCCAGTGCCTGCTCGGCGCGTTCGGCCTGCTCGGCCAAAGTCTGCGCGAGGGTGGTTGGCAGGTAACCGGCGCGGCTCTTTTCGAACAATTGCTGACCCAGCGCTGACTCCAGACGACGCACCGCGCGAAACACCGTCGACACATCGACCCTGAGCAACTGCGACGCCCGGGCCAGAGAGCCGCCACGCACCAAAGCGAGGATCAGCGCCAGATCCGGGTAGTCGAGCCGATAGTGCATGGCTGCATTGATCACTTGGGGAAACGCCAATATTGAGTGCGTGAACGCCAATCTATAGTGAGCCCCGGTGATCGACAACTGCACACAGAGATTCATCACTCACTCAAATCAAGGAAATCCCATGGACGCTATTTCCATCGCCCTGATCGGCGATCACGATCCCCAAGTCACCGCCCACCAGGCGATCCCCGTTGCCCTCGGCCTGATCGCCGAGCAGAGCGGCCGCGATGTGCAATTCGAATGGCTGCCCACCGAGCAGATCCACGCCGATGCTCCGCTGCAAAACTTCGACGGTTTCTGGTGCGTCCCGGCCAGCCCCTACAAGAGTGAAGCTGGCGCACTCAGGGCCATCCGTTTTGCCCGCGAACAACAGCGCCCTTTCCTCGGCACCTGCGGCGGTTTTCAGCATGCGGTGCTGGAATTTTCCCGCAACGTGCTGGGCTGGGCCGATGCCGAGCATGGTGAAACGTCGCCGGACTCGCAGCGAGCGGTGCTCACGCCATTGACCTGTTCATTGGTGGAAGCGGTGGACAGCATTCATCTGGTCGCCGGTTCGTTGATCGCCAAGGCGTACGAAACGTCGGAGATTCATGAAGGCTATCGCTGCCGCTACGGTGTGAATCCGCAGTTCGAAAGAGAATTGCTGACTCATCAACTACACGCCGTGGGGCACGATTCGGCGGGCGACTTGCGGGCGATCGAATTGAAAGACCATGTGTTTTTTGTCGCCACGCTATTCCAGCCGGAACGCGCCGCGCTCAAGGGCCAGATCCCGCCACTGGTGCGGGCGTTCGTCGAAGCGTGCGTGGAGCAGCGCCCATGAAGCCGGACGAAACCTGTTTCGCCGTGATTTTCACCTCGACCCGCACCGAGGGTGACAACGGTTACGCCGCAGCGTCCGAGCGCATGATGGAACTGGTCAGCGAGCAACCGGGGTTTCTTGGCATTGATTCGATTCGCGGGGAGGACGGGGTCGGGATCACCATTTCGTACTGGCAGAGCGAGGCGGCGATTCTGGCCTGGCGCGAGCATCCCGAGCACCGGGTGATTCAGGCGCGTGGGCGGGCGGAGTGGTATTCCAAGTTTCAGACGCGGGTGTGTCGGGTGGAGCGGGAATACCGGTTTGGGCAGTGACCATTGCGGCGCGCTGACTGGCCTCTTCGCGAGCAAGCCCGCTCCCACAGGTACAGCGTTTGGGCTTTGAATTTGGTTGTTTTCTCACTGGCCCCATCGCTGGCAAGCCTGCTCCCACAGGAATTTGTGAACGCCACAGATCCAATGTGGGAGCGGGCTTGCTCGCGAAGAGGCCGCAACAGCCACTACAAAACTTCAGCCTTTCACCAGACTGCGCACCGCCACAATCTCCGGCACCTCAACCTTGCTCATGTACACCCGCAACGGTTCGGTGATGTTGATCCGGTCATCAATGTTCTGATCCAGCAACAACTGGATCAGCTCACGCTTCAGGGTCATGGTCGTATCCGAAACCCGCGCCCAGACAAATTCGCTGGTGGGAATGATGCCGTCATCCGCAACGTCCATGCCGAACGAATCCTCGCTGAAACGCACGATGTACTGGCCGGTCTTGCGGTTGAGGCCGACAAAGCCCTTGAGGTCATCGGCGGCCTGACAGATGAGTTGGGAAGTGATGCGCATGGTAAACCTCACGAAAAATCATCGATGGTTTACACGCAGGGCAACAGACTCGGCCCGCCCTCTGCCGGGGCGTCTGCCACGGGCAAGCGTACTGCAAACCGCGCCACAAAAGTGCAGGAAAAATCGCTTTTAATACGTTTATGTCGGTCTGGCGATAGCACGCAATCGATTCAGTTGTTAAAAGGTACGTCTTTGAAAATGCCCTGCGAAAGGAACTCGAACATGCCCGCCACTTTCACCAAAAGCGCTCTCATGCTGAGCCTGATGCTCGGTTTCGGCCAGGCCCACGCCGCCGCCCAGACCAACATCGACGCGCTGGCCGCCGCCCATGGCATCCCGCATCCAGCCGTGATCGCCCACCGTGGTGCATCCTTCGATGCACCGGAGTCCACCGCGGCGTCCTACAAACTGGCCCGCGACCTCGGCGCCGATTACCTGGAAATGGACCTGCAACGCAGCAAGGACGGCGTGTTGTTCGCGCTGCACGACAACAACCTGCAACGCACCACGGATGTCGCCAGCAAGTTCCCTGAGCGCAAAGACAGCCCGGCCAATGCCTTCACCATGGCCGAACTGAAAACCCTCGACGCCGGCAGCTGGTACAACAAGGCCTACCCGGATCGCGCGCGTCCGACCTACGCCGGCCTGAAGATCCTGACCCTCGACGAAATCATCGACATCGCCCAGGCCAACCCGCAGCACAAGCCGGGCCTGTACATCGAAACAAAGGAGCCGCAGCTGTTTCCCGGCATCGAGCATGACCTCAAAGAGAAGCTGCAGGATCGCGGCTGGCTGAGCCCGGCCGGTTCGAAACTGGCCAAGAGCGAACTCGGCGTTGGCCAGGGTAAAGGCAAAGTGATCCTGCAAACCTTCGAGAAAAACAGCCTCGAACTGCTGCAAAAGGAAATGCCGCAAGTGCCGAAAATCCTCCTGCTGTGGGTTGGCGAAGGCAGCATCGAGCCGAAGTCGAAAGTGACCTTTGCCGAGTCCGGCGAGAAGGACAAGAACGTGTTCTACGGCAAGCAAGAGCCGAAGTCCGAAGCCGAATTCAAACAATGGGTTGATTTCGCCAAGTCGCAGGGCGCCATCGGCACCGGCCCTTCGGCCAAGCTGACCAAGGGCGGCGACCAGAGCTATTCGGATCTGGTGCAACCGTGGATGAACAAATACACCCACGATCAGGGCATGCTGGTGCACGTCTACACCGTCGATGAGCCGGTGGACTTCGAGAAAGTCATGGCGGCGGGTGTCGACGGCATCTTCACCAACCGCGCCAGCGAACTGTTGAAGTTCTACAAGCGCCCGGCGGCGGCCAGTGTTGATCAGGTGTTGAAGAACAACGGGTTCTGAGTGAACACGCACACCGAGTGGACAGGCCGCCTCTGGCTGGGGCACGACTATGGCCTGATCCACGGAGTGTCGGGGCGCACCGCGCCCCATTCCCACTACGCCCACCAGATCATCCTCGCTCCCGAGCGTCCGGCCACCGTGCTGCTGGACGGCACGCCTGTCACCGCCTCCCCGCTGCTGATTGCTTCCAATGTGCGCCACGCGATTGTCGACGCGCCGGATCCGCTGTTTACCGTTTACGCCGAACCGCTGCTGTTTGATGCGCAGACGCTTGTCGATCGACTGTCTGCCGCCGAACTGTCGCTGCCCGCACTTGATCGCGCGATACGCCAATGTCCGCGCCGCTCGTTGAGCGATCCACGCATCGAACGCGCACTGGCTGCCATCGATGCTTCGCTGATCGACAAAGTCGCGGCGCGCGCCGTGGCTGACGCCGCACATGTGTCGCTGAGTCAGTTGCAGCGGCTGTTCGTCAGTCAGGTCGGTCTGCCGGTGCGCCGACTGGTGCTGTGGCGCCGCTTGCGCCTGGCGATGGCGGCGATTCTGCTGGGCAGCCCAGTGACCGCTGCGGCACATTCGGCGGGGTTTGCCGATTCGGCGCACTTCTCGCGCAGCGTGAAAAAACTCTTCGGCGTCACCGCGTGTCAAGCGTTGCGGCGTATCGATTTACAGCTGCTGGACTGACTCAACGGCGCAACGCTGGTGGCACCACTGGCTCGCGACTCAACGTGACCGTCGCGAACGGATCAAGCAATTGCGCGGCGTAGTCACGGGGAAAATCCGGGCGGCTGCCGATTCCCAGATCACCCTGGCGGATCTGATAGTCCGGGGTGTAGAAACCGGTGCCCAACAGCCAGTCCCACAGCGTAAAAAACAGCCCGAAATTGACGTCCCCGGCCCGCCCGTACTTCATGTGATGAAAGCGGTGCAGCGGCGCCCAGGCGAAAATCCAGCGCAGTGGCCCCATGCGGATATCGACATTCGAGTGCTGCAAGAGCAGTTGAATGGCAATGGCAAACGCCAGTAACGCCGCGATCTGCGAGGGAATGCCCAGCACCAGCAACGGTAGCAGCCCCGACGTCGCTTCCAGTAGTTGATGCAGCGGATGTTTCATCAAACCGTTGAAACCATACAGTCGCTCGACACTGTGATGCACCGCGTGCAGCCGCCATAGCCACGCCACGCGGTGGCTGGCGTAATGCATCAGGCTGATCCCGGCGTCGGCAATGAATATCGCCAGCGCCAGCTGCAGCCATAACGGCCACTCTCGCGGCCATGCGCCGTCAATCGCAAAAAGCGTTACCAGGCCCGGCAATGCCAGCAGGCCCAGTGCATTCAGTGCTTCGTTGACTAATGCGTGCAGGATGTCGCGGCGCCGGTCACCGGCCGGATGGTTCCAGCCCGGCTCATAGGGCAGCGACCATTCGGCAACAAACGAAACGAGCAGCGCGCTGACAAACAGCGGCAACAAGCACAACGTCGACACTTCCGACACCCAAACTCCGAACCCGATGAATCCGCCCCAGAACACTGGCGCGTACAACCCGGCAACCCTGCGTTTCATGTGCACCTCCGTTGATCGAAGGCACAGCATGCGAGCGCGCGGCGAACGGCAATTGAACAAACGACGCAATCGAACAAGGCCAATTAAGGGTGAATTAAGTTGCGCTGGTTAGTCTGGCCCCACTGAAACAGATCAACCCCATTCGATACCCAAGGAACGAAACGATGAAAACTTTGACTGCCCTGTTCGCCGCCGCTGCTCTGACCCTGACCGCTGGCCTGGCCCAGGCTGACGTCCGCGTCGACCAGATCCCGCAACTGGTGAAGGAAGGCAAGATCAAGTCGCTGGAGTCGATGAACGCCGAAGCGCTGAAACTGCACCCGGGTGCGACCATCACCGACACCGACCTGGATAACCACTTCAACGGTTACGAGTACGAAGTCGAGCTGAAAACCGCCGATGGCAAAGAGTTTGACGTCGACTTCGACGCCACCACCGGCAAGGTGCTGAGCAACAAGCTAGACACCTGATACACCGTCACCCGAAAGCCGCACGATCACCGATCGTGCGGCTTTTTTGCGTCCGTTTGCCGGCAAATCACGCGGATGCAGCCTGAAGGGATGCCAAAACCGCCATCAGACCGCTAGTATGGCCCCCATTAATCGACGAACGCAGCCGGGAACGATGGCATGGGGCAGAGCAAAGCAGCAGACATCGCCACCATCGGACGCATTAGCGCGGTGCCGGCCATCCTTCAGGTGATCCGCGAACTGACCGGGATGCGTTTTGCCGCCGTGGCTCGAGTCACCGAGGACTCGTGGACCACGTGTGCGGTGCTCGATCAACTGGAATTCGGCCTGCAAGTCGGCGGCGAACTGGATGTGGTCACCACTCTGTGCCACGAGATCCGCCAGTCACATGTCTCGGTGGTGATCGACAAAGCCAGCGAAGACCCGCTCTACCGTGATCACCACACCCCGCGCCTGTACAAATTCGAGAGCTATATTTCGGTGCCGGTGTTCCGCACTGACGGACGGTTCTTCGGCACCATCTGCGCCCTCGATCCGATCCCGGCGCAGCTCAGGTCCAGTACCATCCAGAGCACCATGGAGTCTTTCGCGCGGATGCTCGCGTTGCAGATCGAAGCAGAAGAAAACGCGCAACGCACCGAAACAGCGCTGTTGCAGGAGCGCGAAACCGCCGAGCTGCGAGAACAGTTCATCGCCGTGCTCGGCCATGACTTGCGCAACCCGTTGTTCGCCATCAGCGCCGGCGCCGAAATGCTCCTGCGCAAGCACCCGGATCCGGCCATCGAGGTGCGGGTGCGTAATATCCTTGGCAGTGCGCAACGGGCGACGCGGCTGGTGGATGACGTACTCGACTTTGCTCGCGGGCGCTTGGGCAAAGGCATTCCGGTGGATATCCAGCCCTGCACGGACCTGACCGAAGCGGTGCAGCAGGTGGTGACGGAGATCCGCAACGTGCATCCCGGACGTACGATCAGTGCGTCCATTGGCGACTTGCAGGGTGTGCACTGCGACCGTGGACGGATTGCCCAGCTGCTGTCGAACCTGCTGGCCAATGCCGTGGCCCATGGCGACCCGACCGGGGATATCGAAGTCATCGCTCAGGTCAAGCAAGGTGCGTTGATGCTGGCGGTGAAAAATCAAGGGCATATTCCCGATGCGGTCCTGCCGCACCTGTTCCACCCCTACTCGCGCCCTGCCGGCAGCGCGCCCCAGGCCGGCCTCGGGCTGGGTCTGTACATCGCCAGCCAGATCGCGCAGTCCCACGGCGGGCATTTGCATGTGGCGTCCACCGCCCAAAGCGGCACGCTGTTCACCTTCAGCCTGCCCACCACCTGAAACACACCAAAGATCCCTGTGGGAGCGGGCTTGCTCGCGAAGGCGTCGTGTCAGTCAATATTTTCAGTGACTGATACACCGCATTCGCGAGCAAGCCCGCTCCCACATTGGATTTTCAGTGCCTTTGGGAATCAGGCCGAAGTGCTGACCAGCGAACCCGAGCTGCTCGACCCGGAATCCTGCAACGCCTGCAACAACGCCGCCGTCGCGGTCTGCAACGAAGCCGAGGTGCTGGAGATTTGCGACTCGGCGGAGGCCACGTCGGCAGCCTTGGCATCAGCGTCTTCCTGCTTGGCCTGAGCCGCTTGCAGCGCCTGCTGCTGTTCCTGCAATTGCTTTTGCAGCTCGGCGATCTGCTTGCGCAGTTCTTTCACCGAATCCGACTCACCGCTGCTGTCGGAACTGCTGTCGCCCGCCGGAGCCGCGCCACCGCCGGCCGCCACTTTGCTGGTATCGGCACTGACGCCCGCGCTGCTGGTTGCACTGGTTGAGGTGTCGTCACTGGCGTCGCTGATCTTGGTTTTGCTGGTGGCGGTGGTGACGGTCTGATTGATTGAAACAGAGGTGATGCTGACCATGGGATGGCTCCAATGCCGGTTATAGATAACCGGCCATCGGCGGCAGTCGCACGGATTTGAGATCGACTGTGTACCGACTCGGTAACCGAACCGGTACACGTCGGCTGACGTCAGGCGCTCAGGCGCGCGGTGACTTCATTGAGCTGCCCGGACAGGCCATGCAGGTTCTGGCTGGCGCTTTCGGTGCGCTGCACGCTGTTGAGGTTGGTGCTGGCGATCGAAGTGATCTCGGTCAGGTTGCGCGAGATGTCTTCGGCCACCGAGGTTTGCTCTTCGGCAGCAGTGGCGATCTGGCGGTTCATGTCGCGGATCGCTTCCACGGCGTGGGTGATGCGCTCCAGCATGGCGCCGGCCTGGGTCACTTGCTCGACACTTTCGTCGCTGCGCGTCTGACCGCTTTCGATCGCTTGCGCCGCGTCCACGGCACCGGTCTGCACGTTCTGAATAATCTGGTTGATCTCGATGATCGACTCCGCCGTACGCTGCGCCAGGTTGCGCACCTCGTCGGCGACCACCGCAAAACCACGCCCGGCCTCGCCGGCCCGTGCCGCTTCAATCGCCGCGTTGAGCGCCAGCAGGTTGGTCTGTTCGGCGATGCCGCGGATCACTTCCAGCACCTTGCCGATGCGCCCGCTGTCGGCTTCCAGACGACGGATCACCTCTGCGGTGTTGGCGATTTCGCCACGCATCCGGGTGATGCTGTGGATGGTGCTCTGCATGACCTTTTCACCCTGCTGGGCGGACTGGTCGGCATCGTCGGCAGCCCGCGCCGCATCGGCGGCATGCCGGGCCACTTCCTGGGCGGTGGCGGACATTTCGTTCATTGCCGTGGCCACCTGATCGGTGCGGTTGAACTGCTCGTTGGTACCGCCGGCCATGGTTGTAGCGATGGCGTTCAGCTCGCCGCTGGCGCTGTCCAGATCACTGGCGCTGCGTTGCAGTTGGGTGAAGGTTTCGGCGAGAAAATCACGCAGGGTATTCGCCGCGGCGGCAAGGTTGCCCAACTCGTCCTGACGGTCGTTGGCGACGCGTTCGGCGAGGCGCCCACGGCTCAATTGGGTGACGTAATCGATCAGCTTGCGGATCGGGTCGATCAGGTTGCGGTTGACCAGCCACAGGCTCAGCAAACCGATCAGCAGACCGGAACCGAGCATCACCAGAATCCCCAGCAACACCGTACGGTCGGCGCTTTCGCTGATGCTGGCCGACAACACATCACCCTGTTTGCGCAGCTCGGCCACCAGTTCGCTCATCTGATCGCTGGTGGCGCGGTCCACGCCTTTGACGGCGCTGTCGCCGGCCGTTGGATCGGCACCGGCAGCGACGTAGGCATCGCGACCTTTCTGGTAGGCGCTGCCGAGTTGGCGGTGCTCTTCACGCAGACGTTCGATGCGGGTTTTCAGCGCCGGCTCAAGGCCTTTCTGGCCGGCCAGTTCACCGAGAATGCTTTGCACATCGCGCTGACGATCTTCGAACTGGCCCCAGTACTTGGCCAGGTCCGCCGGTTGCTTGCCACGCAGCAAGACGTTTTTCCATTCCTGCACCTGCACCTTGAATTGCAGGTTGGCCTCGTCGATCAGTTGCGAGGTGTGCAACGGGCCGGCGATCAACTGGCTGTAGTTCTGCACGCCGTTGGACAGGAAGTGAAAGCAGGCCAGTGCGATCAACAGCATCGCCAGCAGGCTGCCGCTCAGCAGGGCGAGAATTTGTGCTCTCAGGGATTTTTGCAGCATCGCGAGATACTCAGGACAGGGATGAGGCACGCCCGGTAAGGCGTGGAATTTTGCCGGACATCCGTGTCGGCGAGCCTTGGCTCATGGCCAAGCGCGCGCAACGTAACCTAAGCGTGATCGGCGTACCAGAGCGCTTCTTGAAGAAAATCCGACCATTGGTAGGTGAATTAAGAGACTGTGATCGACCATGGCACAGGGTGGGAGCGGGCTTGCTCGCGAAAGCGGCGTGTCATCCACATCATCACTCAATGATCATCCGCATTCGGGAGCAAGCCCCCTCCCACAGGATTGCCGGTAATGATCACGATCACTGTCATTTTGCAGTCACACAAGTGTCATGTGTGATTGCGATGATGCGGCTCAGTGAACCTGCCATTCCGCGACCGACACCCCTCCTCGCAGCGAGCCTCCATGAATCACAGCCTCGATATCAGTCATCGCGATCCTGATTTGTTCGGTTTGCTTTACGGCTTCCGTTTTCGTCCCGGTGAACGTGGCCGCGAAGTCGACTCGGCGACCGCCCTGCGTTGTCTGCAAGACGACAGCGACAGTGATGAATTCCTCTGGCTGCACTTGAACCTGGCGCATGCCGCGTGCGAGCGCTGGATGAAAAGTCATCTGCAATTGCCCGAAGAGTTTTTCGAAGCGCTGCACGAAGGTTCGCGTTCGACGCGTATCGAGCACGTTGACTCGGCGTTATTGGCAGTGGTCAACGACGTGGTGTTCAACCTCAGCAGCATGGTTTCCTCGGACGTGTCGACGCTGTGGGTTTGCGTGCGCAGCAAACTGATCGTCAGCGCACGCCTGCAACCGCTGCACTCGGTGGACAAATTGCGTTCGTCGGTGAAGGCCGGCGAATGCTTTCGCTCGCCGTCGGAACTGCTGGTGCACTTGCTGCGCGATCAGGGCGAAGTGCTGACGCAGATCGTGCGCAAGACCAGCATGAGCGTCGATCAGGTCGAGGACGAATTGCTCTCCTCACGCCTGTCGACCAACCGCGCCGAACTCGGCGCCAATCGCCGGGTGCTGGTGCGCCTGCAACGCCTGTTGGCGCTGGAGCCGGGTTCGCTGCTGCGCCTGCTCAACCGTCCGCCGCCGTGGCTGCAGAAGGAAGACGTCAAGGAGCTGCGCAAATCCACCGAGGAGTTTGCGCTGATCATCAACGACCTCACCGCCCTCGGCGAGCGGATCAAATTGCTCCAGGAAGAAATCGCCGCCAACCTCAACGAACAGAGCAACCGCACCCTGTTCACCCTGACCGTGGTCACGGTGCTGGCGCTGCCGATCAACATCATCGCCGGTTTCTTCGGCATGAACGTGGGGGGCGTGCCGCTGGCAGGTGATCCGGAGGGGTTCTGGATTCTGGTGGCGCTGGTGGTGACGTTTACCGCGATTGCCGGGCGTTGGGCATTTCGCAAGCGTGGGGATTATTAAGAGCAAAAGATCGCAGCCTTCGGCGGGGTGACACCGTCCCCTGTGGCGAGGGAGCTTGCTCCCGCTCGGCTGCGCAGCAGTCGTAAATCAGTCAACGCGGGCTCACTGATACATTCATGTGAATGGGTTTCGGGGGCGCTTCGCACCCCAGCGGGAGCAAGCTCCCTCGCCACAGGGGGTATCTCTCGGCTTTAGATCAGCGGTAGGGCTAATAAAGCAAACACTGACCTGTCGCAGTCTCTCTGTAATATTTAGCAACGATCATGACCGACATTCCTTCCCTCGCTCAGGATTGTCCGCTCATGGCTACTCCCTCCCTGACCGCCCGCCAGGCCTCTGCCCCCAGTGGCAGGCCAGCCCTCGACAAGAAAACCGGCCCGTTCACCTACGTGATTTTTTTCGCGGTGCTCGCGATGGGGATGCTGTTCACCGCTTACAGCCTGATGCACGACATGCATGAGCTGGGCACCACCGTCACCACCTGGACCCCGTTTCTGCTGCTCGGCGTGGCGCTGCTGATTGCGCTGGGCTTTGAGTTCGTCAACGGTTTCCACGACACCGCCAACGCGGTCGCGACAGTGATTTACACCCACTCGCTGCCGCCGAACGTGGCGGTGGTCTGGTCGGGGTTCTTCAATTTCCTCGGGGTGCTGTTGTCCAGCGGCGCCGTGGCGTTCGGCATCATCGCCCTGCTGCCGGTGGAGCTGATTCTGCAGGTCGGTTCGTCCGCCGGTTTCGCGATGATCTTCGCCCTGTTGATCGCGGCGATCCTGTGGAACCTCGGCACCTGGTGGCTGGGCCTGCCGGCCTCCTCTTCCCACACGCTGATCGGTTCGATCATCGGCGTCGGCGTCGCCAATGCCTTGATGCACGGGCGCGATGGCACCAGTGGCGTGGACTGGGCGCAGGCGACCAAGATTGGTTATGCGCTGTTGTTGTCGCCACTGGTGGGCTTCGGCTGCGCGGCGCTGTTGCTGCTGGCCATGCGCGCCTTCATCAAGAATCGCGCGCTGTACAAGGCGCCGGAAGGCAACAACCCGCCACCGTGGTGGATTCGCGGTTTGCTGATCGCCACCTGCACCGGCGTGTCGTTCGCCCACGGCTCCAACGACGGGCAGAAAGGCATGGGCCTGATCATGCTGATTCTGGTCGGCACCTTGCCGATGGCCTACGCCTTGAACCGCACCATGCCGGCCGATCAGGCGTTGCAGTTCGCTGCCGTCGCCGAAGTCACCCAGCAAGCGCTGGTGAAAAATACCCCGCTGCCAGCCCCGGTGGATCCGCGCCCGGTGCTGTCCGATTACGTGCGCAGCAAGCAAGCCACCCCGCAACTGATCCCCGCCCTCGCCGCCCTCACCGGGCACATTGGCGAAGAGGTCAAAGGCTATGGCTCGCTGTCGAAAGTCCCGGCCGAAGCCATGGGCAACGTGCGTAACGACATGTACCTGGCCAGCGAAAGCATCCGCCTGATGGACAAGAACAAGGTCGGCAACTTCGACGCCGACACCACTGACAAACTGCAGCTGTTCAAGCAGCAGATCGACAACGCCACGCGCTTCATTCCGTTGTGGGTGAAGATCGCCGTGGCCATCGCCCTGGGCCTCGGCACCATGGTCGGCTGGAAACGCATTGTGGTGACGGTCGGCGAGAAGATCGGCAAGACCCACCTGACTTACGCCCAGGGCGCCTCGGCGGAAACCGTGGCGATGCTGACCATCGGCGCGGCGGACATGTTCGGTTTACCGGTGTCGACCACCCACGTGTTGTCATCGGGTGTGGCCGGGACCATGGTTGCCAATGGCGGCGGGCTGCAGATGAAGACCATCCGCAACCTGCTGATGGCGTGGGTGCTGACCTTGCCGGCGGCGATTCTGCTGTCGGGCAGCCTGTACTGGCTGTTCACCCAGATTTTCTGAACAACCCGGCCCCCCTGTAGGAGTGAGCCTGCTCGCGATAGCGGTGCTTCAGTCACATCTGCATCGACTGACAGCACGCCATCGCGAGCAGGCTCACTCCTACAGTTGATCTGCGGTATCAGTCAGAGCGTCGAACGAATCACCTCCCCCAACCAATCCATGAACACCCGCACCCGCAGCGGCAAGTGCCGTTGCCGCGCATACAGGATAGAAATGCCCATCGCCGGCGCCGTGAACTGTGGCAGCACAGTCAGCAGTTCACCATTGTCCAGATGCGGCTGCATGCCGGTGCGCGGCACCTGGATCAGGCCGAAGCCGCCGAGGCACGCCGACTCATAGGCATCGGTGCTGTTGACCGTGACACTGCCAGCCATCGGCAGGCGCCGCACCTGTCCGTCCTGTTCATACACAAAGCCTTCGGAACGCGAACCCAGCACGCCGACGTAATGCACCAGCCGATGCTGCGCCAGATCCTCCAGCGTCTGCGGTACGCCATGGCGTTCGAGGTAAGCGGGGCTGGCGCAGTTGATCATCGGAAAGTCGCCCAGATGCCGCGCCACCACCGATTGATCCGGCTGCGCGCCAATGCGCACCACGCAATCGAAGCCCTCGCTGAGCAGATCGACGCGGCGGTCGGTGCTGCTGATCTCCAATTCCAGATTCGGGTGGCGCGCCATGAACTCGGGCAGCAGCGGCATGATCAAGCGACGCGCGAGGATGTTCGGCATATCGACACGAATCCGCCCGCTCAGCGACGCCGGATCCTGACGAAACAGACCTTCGATCTCGTCCATGTGCGACAGCAGATCCTTGCTGCGTTCGTACAGCACCAGGCCGTCCTGAGTCGCCTGCACCTTGCGGGTGGTGCGTTGCAGCAAGCGTGTGCCGAGTAGGGTTTCCAGGGCCTGAACGTGCTCGGACACGGTCGAGCGTGGCAGCCCGAGACTCTCCCCGGCGAGGGTGAAACTCGACAGTTCGCTGACCCGGACGAAGGTGCGCAGTAGTTCCAGTTTGTTCATCAGGACACCCGTTGATTGTTCGGCGGAGTCGATCAGTGATTCCGGTTTCAGTCTGTTTATCACCCAATGCCGGATAAATAAACTTTGCTCATCACCACTCACCGCAATCGAGGATTTCACATGAGCCGCAAAATCGCATTGATCACCGGCGCCAGCCGGGGCCTGGGCAAGAACGCCGCACTGCACCTCGCCGCGCAGGGCGTGGACATCATCGGCACCTACAACAGCCGCGCCGATGAAGCCCAGGCACTGGTTGCAGAACTGGAACAACGCGGCGCCAAAGCCGTGATGCTGCAACTGGACGTCGGCCGCAGCGAAACCTTTGCCGATTTCGCCTCGCGGGTTGCGCAAGCGCTGCAGCAACTGGAGCGTCCGCGCTTCGACTTCCTGATCAACAACGCCGGGATCGGTGTCCACGCGCTGTTCGCCGAGACCACCCCGGAACAGTTCGACCTGCTGATGAACATCCAGCTCAAAGGGCCGTTCTTCCTGACTCAGCAACTGCTGCCGCTGATCAATGACGGCGGCCGGATCATCAACATTTCCAGCGGCCTGACCCGCTTCAGCCTGCCGGGCTACGCCGCCTACGCGGCGATGAAAGGCGCGATGGAAGTGCTGACCCGCTATCAGGCCAAGGAGCTGGGCGCGCGGCAGATCGGCGTGAACATCCTGGCGCCGGGCGCTATCGAGACCGACTTTGGTGGCGGTGCGGTGCGCGACAACGCGGCGTTGAACGCGATGGTCGCGAGCAACACCGCACTGGGTCGCGCCGGGCAACCGGATGATATTGGTGGTGCGTTGTCGATGTTGCTGGCGCCGGGCGCGCAGTGGATCAACGGGCAGCGGGTCGAGGCATCGGGCGGGATGTTCCTCTAAACCCAAACATTGTGGCGAGGGAGCTTGCTCCCGCTGGGGTGCGAAGCGCCCCCCAAAACCGGCCAATGCGGTCTGACAGACAGACCGCGTTTATCGGGTTTACGACTGCTGCGCAGCCGAGCGGGAGCAAGCTCCCTCGCCACAGGTTGTGTTCCAGACTTAAGCAGCACGGGCCATCAATAACCGCTCGCGCACCACGTCATACCCCCAGTGATACACATAGGTGTACGGCAGGAAAAACAGCAGCACGCCGATGTCCAGCAAGAACGCCTGCCACAGGCTGACCGACAGCCACCAGGCAATCAGCGGCACGCCCATCACGATCAACCCGCCTTCAAACAACAGCGCATGGACCACCCGCGTCCAGGCGTTGTGCGCGACGTTCAGGCGCTTGAGCATGCGGTCGAAAAAACCGTTGAACAGCACGTTCCACGCCAGCGCCAGCAGAGCAATCAGCACGGTTACGGCGCCCATGTCCAACAGCGGCTTGTCCATGATCCACGCCAGCAACGGCGTACAGATCAGGATCGCCAGAAACTCGAAACCGATGGCCTGAAAGATACGTTCAACAATGGATTTGTTAGCCGTCATGGCCTGACTCCTTGAGTGAAGAGAGTTGCCATGATCGGCCCTCACACCGATACTTCATAACCAATAACCATCGATCAAGGCGATAGTTCATGGCTTCGCAAGAAGTGCTGCTGGCGTTTGTCCAAGCGGCCACTCAAGGTTCGTTTTCGGCGGCGGCGCGCAAACTGGGGCGCAGTCAGTCGACCATCAGTGCGGCAGTGGCGAGCCTGGAGATCGATCTGGATCTGGTGCTGTTCGACCGCAGCAGCCGCAAACCGACCCTGACCCCGGCTGGCCATGTGATGCTGCAACGGGCCGAGGCGATTCTGGCGGCCACCAGTCGTCTGCAAATGACTGCCCGCCAACTGGCCGAAGGCGTCGAGCCGAAGCTGACCGTGGCGATTTCCGACACCTATCAATCGGCGCGTTTCGAGGCGGCGCTGGTCGGCTTCGAACAGCGTTATCCGGACCTGGAACTGGAATGCCTGATCGCCGAGTGCGACGACCTGATCGAGTTGGTCCAGCGTGGCCGCGCGCACCTGGCGTTTGCCGAAATGCAGGACACCTATCCGCCGGATCTGGTGACCTCGACCGTCGCCGAGCGCACGGACCTGGCGCTGTTCGTCAAACGTGATCATGTGTTGACCGGCATCGAATGTGTCGACCAGCAAGTGCTGGAGCAGCATCGCGAGTTGCGCCTGGCGACCATCGTCAATCCCTATAACAGCCGGGCGAAGGGTCGGGTATGGTCGGCGCCGAGTTACCTGATGCTCATGGAAATGGCGGAAATGGGTTTCGGCTGGGCGGCGTTGCCGCGCTGGCTGGTGGCGCGCTTCGGCAACGACACGCTGGTGGAGTTGACGGTGCGTGGCTGGCCGCGGCCGGTGTATGTCGATGCATTGTGGTCGCGGACTTATCCGCCGGGGCCGGCGGGAAGTTGGCTACTGAGCAAGATGCTGGAATAGGTGGTGCGCCCCTTCGCGAGCAGGCTCGCTCCCACAAGGATTTTTTGAACACCACAGATCCAATGTGGGAGCGAGCCTGCTCGCGAAAGCGATCGGTCAGGCCGCTGCAATTTCCACCGGCCGATTCTCCTGGAAATACGCCTGCAACCCACGCATCGCCGGCAACTCCAGCGCCTGCGCCGCATAGCACAAGCCGACCCGGCGAGTCGGCGCCGGCAAGTGCAGCGCACGTACCACCACCCGCGCATGCCCGCTGACGAGCGACTGCGGCAACATCGCCACGCCGACACCCGCCGCGACCATGTGCAGCGCCTGCTGCAACGAGCCCGCATGCCCCGCCACCGCCTCCGGCGAACGCCCGTACAACGCCATCAAGCGCTGATGCGACGGATGCTGCGGGCAGGTGATCCAGTCTTCAATCGGCGCCCATCCGGCCTGCGCCACCGCCATCGGATGCTCCAGCGGCAGCGCCATCACATAGGGTTCTTCCCACAGCGGCAGGAACAGTTCGTCCTCGCAGCACATCTCCTCCACCGCCAGCCGCCCGTCACCGTGACAACCCTCCTCCAGCGTCAGCAGCAGATTGGGCAAGGCCTGATGGGCCATGCGCACGAAGGCTTCGATGTGGCTGGCGGCGATGTCGCCTTCGATGCCGAGCGTCAGCGGCGCGCGATTCTCGCCGCCGCGAAACATCCGGCTCAAGGCTTCGGCCTCAGCGACCATGCGCCGCGCCTGCGGGTACAGCAACCGCGCCTCCGCGCTGACCTCGACCCCACGCGGTTGACGCACGAACAGCGTCGCGCCGAGTTCTTCTTCAAGCTGCCTGATGGTCACCGACAGGGTCGGCTGACTGATGAACAAGCGTTGCGCCGCTGCGGTGATGTTGCGTTCTTCGAACACCGCGAGGAAAGCTTTGAGGTGACGGATATCCATAGATGATTCCGATGACAGACAGAGGAATAAGGCATTTTTCAGCCGAGAACGCGCTAAATATACTGCGCCCAGTATTCAGTCATTTGATTTTCTTATTTCAGGAGTTCACGTATGAGCAAGCCCTTGATCATCATCACCGGCGCCAGTTCGGGCATTGGCGCAGCCGCCGCTCGCCGTTTCAGCGCTGCCGGGCATCCGTTGTTGCTGCTGGCGCGCCGGATCGAACGCCTGGATGCGCTGGAGTTGCCGAACAGCCTCAGCCGTCAGGTCGACATCACTGATCGCACCGCCCTGCTCGCGGCAGTCGCCGAAGCAGAAGCAAAATTCGGCCCGGCCGACGCGCTGATCAACAACGCCGGCGTGATGCTGCTGGGGGCGATGAGCGAGCAGGATCCGGCGCAGTGGGAGCAGATGCTCGACGTCAATGTGAAGGGTCTGCTCAACGGCGTGCATGCCGTCGTCGCCGGGATGGTCGAACGCAAGCACGGCACGATCATCAATGTCAGCTCGGTGGCCGGGCGCAAGACTTTCCCGAATCACGTCGCGTATGTCGGCACCAAGTTCGCGGTGCATGGTTTGTCGGAAAACCTGCGCGAAGAACTGGCGCCGCACAACGTGCGCGTGACCACCATTGCACCGGGTGCGGTGGAGACCGAATTGCTCAGCCACACCACCGATGAGGCGATCAAGACCGGCTATCAGGCGTGGAAGCAGGAGATGGGCGGCACGGTATTGAGCGCCGAGGATGTGGCGACGGCGATTGCCTATGCGTATGAGCAGCCGCAGGGCGTGTGCATTCGCGAGATCGTGCTGGCTGCGACCCGGCAGCAGGCCTGATGGTTTGAGGTCGGCTGCACTGGCCCCTTCGCGAGCAAGCCCGCTCCCACAGTTGGCCGCGTTCCAACTGTGGGAGCGGGCTTGCTCGCGAAAGGGCCGGCATTGCGAATGAACATCTCGGATCAATCCAGTTCGCGAAGCCGCCCCTCGATAAACCGCCGCTCCGGCTCCTGCCGGGTCAGCTCCAGGACTCGCAAATAAGCCGCCCGCGCCTGCTCGACCCGACCCAACTGCCGACAAAACTCCGCCCGCGCCGAATGCGCCAGGTGGTAATCCTGCAACTCGCCACGATCCAGGATCCCCTCGATCAGCGCCAGCCCTGCCAACGCCCCATCGCGCTTGGCCACCGCCACCGCACGGTTCAACTCGATCACCGGCGACGGCGACGCCCGCAACAACACGTCATACAGACCCACGATCTGCTGCCAATCCGTTTCCGCCGCTGACGGCGCTTCGGCGTGCACCGCCGCTATTGCCGCTTGCAGACAATACGGCCCGAAGCGTCGGGTGGTCAGCGCCCGCTCCACCAGCGCGCAGCCTTCGGCAATCAACCCGGCATCCCAGTGCGAACGATCCTGGTCATCCAGCAGCACCAGTTCACCACTGGGCGAAGTGCGCGCCGGCCGACGTGATTCGTGCAACAGCATCAGCGCGAGCAAGCCCATGACCTCCGGTTCCGGCAGCAGCTCCATCAGCAACCGCCCGAGCCGGATCGCCTCGCGGGTCAGCTCTTCACGCGTCACCTCCGCCCCCATCGACGCCGAATAGCCTTCGTTGAACACCAGATAAATCACCCGTAGCACGCTGTCGAGGCGCTCGGGCAATTCGCTCAGGCTGGGGACTTGATAAGGGATTTTCGCATCACGAATCTTGGCCTTGGCCCGCACGATGCGCTGGGCAATCGCCGCCGGTGCCGAGAGAAACGCGCGGGCGATTTCCTCGGTGGTCAGGTCGCAGACTTCACGCAGGGTCAGCGGCACTTGCGCATCTGCCGCCAGCGCCGGGTGACAGCAGGTGAAGATCAGCCGCAGGCGGTCGTCTTCCACGTCTTCGCCACTCCAGTCGGCCTGCTCCAGTTCTTCGAGCTGCGCCAGCAACAGCGGCTGCGAGGCCTTGAAGCGGGCGCGGCGGCGCAATACATCGATGGCCTTGAAGCGCCCGGTGGACACCAGCCAGGTACGCGGATTGTCCGGCACGCCGTCGCGCTGCCAGCGCTCGACCGCGACGAAGAACGCCTCGTGCAAGGCTTCTTCGGCGAGGTCGAAATCGCCGAGCAGACGAATCAGCGTCGCCAGAATCCGCCGCGAGTCTTCGCGATAGACCTGCTCGACCCGCGCCCGAACGTCAGACATTCAACTGCCGGACCGGGCGCACTTCGACGCTGCCGATCCGGGCCGCCGGAATATGCCCGGCGACCTGAATCGCTTCGTTCAGATCCTTGGCGTCAATCAGGTAAAACCCGGCCAGTTGCTCCTTGGTTTCAGCGAACGGGCCATCGGTGATCGACAGCTTGCCGTTGCGCATACGCACCGTGGTCGCGGTCTGCACCGACTCCAGCGCTTCGGCCGCGACCATCCGCCCGCTGCCCTGAATCGACTCGGCGTAGGCCCAGCATTCGGCGTCTTCCGGGCTGTCGGGCGAGGTGTGCAGCAGGCGCTCATCGCTGTAGACCAGGCATAGATACTTCATGGCTTTCTCCTGAATCGAACGAATCAACTATGGCTGAAGATCAGGGCTGCACATCGAACAGCGTGGCGCCGCTCATCGGATCGAACAGCGCCGTCCATGTTCGTGGGCACATCCTTAGTCGTTCGGTCGACGTGCTGATCGACAGGCCAAACAAATAAATTGCGCCGGACACAAAGTCGCTAGAATCCGAGGCTCATCTTTTGTAGGAAAAAGGAAATTCCCGTGTCAGCCCAACTCGTGCCGTACGACAGCCTGAACGCCTTGCAGCGTCAGCAAGTCGAAGCGATTGAAATTCATCCCGAGCAGATCAAATTCTCCGGCGACATTCACGGCGCGTTGCACACGCTGCTGTCCAAACCCGGTCCTGGCGTAAAGGGTTTCGCGCTGCTGGCCGATCAGGTGCCGGTGGCGTTCCTGCTGCTCAAGCGCCCGCCCGTGCTGCCGGCCTGGGCCAATGAACACAGCGCCACCCTGCACGCCTTGCAGGTCGATCACCGCGCGCAAGGCAAGGGTTACGGCAAGGCCTGCCTGCAAGCGCTGGCCGACGTGGCGCGTGAAGCATGGTCAGAGATCAAGGGGCTGGAACTGTCGGTGGACGCCGATAACGACGCGGCGATTGCGCTGTACGCCAGATACGGTTTCGTCGACAGCGGCGAAGCGTACAAGGGCCGGATCGGGTACGAGCGGCGCATGGGTTTGTTTTTCTGAGTCGTGCGGAACATCGGCCGGCCCTCTGCAGACCCGACACGGTCCCCTGTAGGAGTGAGCCTGCTCGCGATCGCGGTGTGTCAGTTGAATCGATGTTGTCTGACACTCCGCTATCGCGAGCAGGCTCACTCCTACCGTTTTTTTGATCGGTGTTGGGTCAGAGGGTCAGGATCATCTCGTGCCACGCCATCCCGCCATGGTCTGACTCCGACGGCTTGATGTAGGCAAAGCCAAACCCGGCATACAGCGGAATGTGCTTCTCTTTGCACATCAGGTGAATCGTCGCTTTGTCCATCCCGCGCATACGCTCGATGAACTCGGCCATCAGCCGCTTGGCCAGGCCCTGCCCCTGATAGTCCGGGTGCACCACCACCGACATGATCACCACGTTCGGGCCCTTCGGATCATGGCCGATCAGTTCCTTGAACGCCTCGTCCGACATCTGCACCTCAAACGCCGCGCCCGAGTTGATGAAACCGGCGACCACGCCGTCCACTTCGGCGACGATGAAACCCTCTGGCCAAGTGGCAATGCGCGTGGCGATCTTTTCGCGGGTGGCGGCTTCATCGCCTTCGTAGGCAACGGTTTCGATCGCGTAGCAGCGATCCAGGTCGGCGGCGGTGACGTTGCGGATGACGGTGTTCATGGCAGCTCGAAAATCAGCGGAGAAAAGTGCGCAAAGCATAAAGGAATAAGGTGTTCATATCGATCCGCACGGGGGGCGTAAAGCCTGCGTATAAGCGCTTTTCTTCGTGCGGGCGGCGGGCTATTTCTGGAGTGTGTCTCTGATCACCCTTGAGGGGAACCGCTTATGAGCAGCGTTGAAATCGGCCTGTTGATGGTGTTGGGCATCAGTACGTTCGGCTTTATCACCTTGGGCATTGACCTGTTGCGGGCGCGACGGGTAGGCAAGGGTAAACGCGGTTGAAAACATGAGGCGGATCAGTGATCCGCCTCATGTTTTATGGCTCAGACCTTGGTATCGACCGGCACGCAGATTTCCAGTTTGCCGGTGTGCAGTCGCGGATTGAAATCGGCGCTGTAGCGTTCCAGCTCCGGGGCATTCAGTTCCACGTAGTGGGAGGTCGGCAGCCAGGTCTTGTAGATGTATTGCAGGGTCTGCGGCAACTGATCGAGCGGACCCTTGTGCTCAAACACCGCGTACTGCCGGGGCAGCACTTCAACCCACTGGTAGATCTTCTGGTCGAGTTCATCGAGCTTGCTGATTTCCACCCCGGCGATGTAATCAAAACCGCCCTTGCCGTCGAAATTGCTGCAGACGCCGTAGGTCACTTCGTTTTTTTGTCCCTGTATCTTTCCCAGGTGCGGCAAGAACTTTTCCCACAGCGCAGGGATGTCCTTGGCGGTGTCCTGGGTAAATCGACCACGAAATCCTGCGATCAGCAGGAAGTGTCCATGTTCGAAGCGAGGTTCAGCCACTTCGACGCGTTTTTGCTCATCCATGACTCGACTCCTGGAACAAAAGAAGGGGTTCGGCTGCTGAGTATAGAAGCCAAACCCGATTCGCAATGTTACAGGGCATGCAACTGGTCGGCGGCCCCGGAGCCAACGAACTCGTTATAACCGGATACGATCACGTAAACCGCGAAATAGCAGAAGATCGCCGCCGATGCCATGTAGGAATAGCGCAACAGCTTGTCACCCAGCAGCTTGCCGCCGTGGCTCGCGGCGAAGCACAGACCGGCCGACCACAGCAGCCCGGCGCAGAGGAAACCGCCGAGGAACAACGCCGAGCTCAGCGGGCCGCCGCCACCGGAGCGGGCGATCAGGGTACCGCCAACCGCGGCGAACCACAGAATCGCGCTTGGCGAGGACATGGCGAGGAAGATCCCGCGAAAAAACTCCTTGCGATGCGAGTTCTGCCCCACTTCCGCCGTCGCTGCCAACTGCGCCTCGTGGTGAATCGCCGAATAGATCATCTTCGCCGCAAAGTAGATCAGCAGCGCCGACCCGCCGATCCACAGCACCCAGCGCACGGTCTCGTACTGCAACAGCACGGTCATCCCGGCCAGCGCCAGCACCGCGTAGATCAGGTCGCCGACGCAGGTGCCGAGGCCCAGCGCGAAGCCCTGAAAGTATCCGCGCTGCATCGCCAACGTGATCATTGCGATGTTGGCCACGCCGATATCCAGGCACAGCGAGAGGCTCAGCAAGAAGCCGCTGGTGAATTCCATTAAGCATTTCCTTGGAAAAATTATTGTCGTGCACGCTGGACAGTCCGCCATCGCTGCCCTTATCTTCCGCCACAGGTCACCGCAGTGACCAGCGTCGCTCGGACGGTTCCGGGCGCTTACGTTATCCGAGGCAACAATGGCTGAACAAGGTTCGCCGCGCCGCTTTGCGCGCATTGATCGACTCCCCCCTTACGTTTTCAACATCACCGCCGAGCTGAAGATGGCCGCGCGGCGTCGTGGTGAAGACATCATCGACTTGAGCATGGGCAACCCCGACGGGGCCACACCGCCGCACATCGTCGAAAAACTGGTGCAGGTTGCACAGCGCGAAGACACCCACGGTTATTCCACGTCCAAGGGCATTCCGCGTCTGCGTCGGGCGATTTCCAACTGGTACAAGGAACGCTACGCGGTCGATATCGACCCGGAAAGCGAAGCCATTGTCACCATCGGTTCCAAGGAAGGCCTGGCGCACTTGATGCTGGCGACCCTGGATCAGGGCGACACGGTACTGGTGCCGAACCCGAGTTACCCGATTCACATCTACGGCGCAGTGATTGCCGGCGCCCAGGTGCGTTCGGTGCCGCTGGTGCCCGGCGTAGACTTTTTCGCTGAGCTGGAACGGGCCATCCGTGGCTCGATCCCGAAACCGAAGATGATGATCCTCGGTTTCCCGTCCAACCCCACCGCGCAGTGCGTGGAGCTGGATTTCTTCGAACGGGTGATCGCCCTCGCCAAGCAGTACGACGTACTGGTGGTGCACGACCTGGCCTACGCCGACATCGTCTACGACGGCTGGAAAGCCCCGTCGATCATGCAGGTGCCCGGCGCCAAGGACATCGCGGTGGAGTTTTTCACCCTGTCCAAGAGCTACAACATGGCCGGCTGGCGCATCGGCTTCATGGTCGGCAACCCGGAGCTGGTCAACGCCCTGGCGCGGATCAAGAGCTACCACGACTACGGCACCTTCACCCCGCTGCAAGTGGCGGCGATTGCCGCGCTGGAAGGCGATCAGCAATGCGTGCGCGACATCGCCGAGCAGTATCGCCAGCGTCGCAACGTGCTGGTCAAAGGCCTGCATGAGCTGGGCTGGATGGTCGAGAATCCGAAGGCTTCGATGTATGTCTGGGCGAAGATTCCCGAAGCTTATGCGCACCTCGGTTCGCTGGAGTTCGCCAAGAAGCTGCTGGCCGAGGCCAAGGTCTGTGTCTCGCCGGGGGTGGGCTTTGGTGAGTATGGTGATGATCACGTGCGCTTCGCGCTGATCGAAAACCAGGACCGGATTCGTCAGGCAGTGCGCGGGATTCGCGGGATGTTCCGGGCGGATGGATTAGCACCGAAAGCCGTCTGACAACACGTCACACTGTGGGAGCGGGCTTGCCCGCGAATGCGGTGGTTCAGACAACATTGATGTCGACTGACACGACGCCTTCGCGGGCAAGCCCGCTCCCACAGGGGTAATGTATTGAGCCTGATACCGTCACCCACAAAAAAACCGCATCGCTGCGGTTTTTTTGTGTCTGCAAGAAGCTGCTTAGACGAACAGCGACAACAGCAGGATAAAGCCCAACGCAACCACCGACAGGATGGTTTCCATCGCGGTCCAGGTCTTGAAGGTTTCGGCCACGGTCATGTTGAAGTACTGCTTCACCAGCCAGAAACCGGCGTCGTTCACATGGGACAGGATCAGCGAGCCGGCGCCGGTGGCCAGCACCAGCAGTTCACGGTTGACGCCCGGGATCATCCCCACCACCGGCACCACGATGCCCGCGCCAGTGATGGTCGCCACGGTGGCCGAACCGGTGGCGATACGAATCACCGCCGCCACCAGCCACGCCAGCAGGATCGGCGAGATCTGCGCGCTGACCGCCATGTGGCCGATCACGTCGCCCACGCCGCTGGTCACCAGCATCTGCTTGAAGCCGCCACCGGCACCGATGATCAGGATGATCGCGGCGGTCGGCGCCAGGCTCGCGTCCAGCCACTTGAGGATCTGCTGCGAACCGATGCCCTGCTTGTGGCCAAAGGTGTACAGCGACAGCAGCAACGCCAGCAGCAATGCGGAGATCGGGTGACCGATCATGTCCATCCAGGTGCGGAAGAAGTGACCGTCCGGCAGCGCCACGTCAGCGAAGGTTTTCAGCAGCATCAGGAACACCGGCAGCAGCACGGTGATCAGGGTGATGCTGAAGCTTGGCAGCTTGGCCGATTCGTCGTTCTCACGGGCCAGTTGATCGACCAGGTCCTGATTCGGCGTGCCGGGAATGTGCTTGGCAATGAACGTACCGAAGATCGGACCGGCAATGATTGCAGTCGGCAGTGCGACGATCAGACCGTAGAGAATGGTCTTGCCGATGTCGGCGCCAAATACCCCGATCGCCAGCAGCGGGCCCGGGTGCGGTGGCACCAGACCGTGTACCGCAGACAGGCCAGCGAGCAGCGGGATACCGATCTTGATGATCGACACACCGGTCCGCCGGGCGACGATGAACACCAACGGAATCAGCAACACGAAGCCGATTTCGAAGAACAGCGGAATACCCACCAGGAACGCGGCGAACATCATCGCCCACTGGACCCTTTCCTTGCCGAAGGCGCGGATCAGGGTCTGAGCGATCTGATCGGCACCACCGGATTCGGCCATCATTTTGCCGAGCATGGTGCCCAGCGCAAGGATGATCCCGACGAAACCGAGCACGCCACCAAAGCCGTCCTGGAACGCCTTGATGATGGTGCCGATCGGCATGCCGGACGTCAGCCCGAGAAAGGCAGCGGCAATGGTCAGGGAGATGAAGGGGTGAATCTTGAACTTGGTAATCAGGACAATCAGCCCGATTACCGTGACCACTGCATCAAGCAGCAGAAACGTGTCGTGGGACATGCCAAACATTGGGGGTGTCTCCTGGCTTGTTGTTGTTATTAAAGCGGGTTGAACAGAAATCGTGAGGACTGCGCTATCTGCATGAACACACTCATACCGCCTGTTTCAGACCATGGGCCTGCCACCAGACGTGGGCTTGCGCGGCAAGCTCTTCAACACTGTGGATCGAAGCATTCAGCGCCAGGGTCAGCGGCTCGCCGACCGGCGATTCGAGGGTGGCGAACTGGCTTTCGATCAGCGTCGCCGGCATGAAGTGGCCCGGGCGATGCGATACGCGGTCGGCGGCCACTTCCGGGGTCAGCTCCAGGAACACGAAGCCCAGGCCCGGCAAGGCACTGCGCAGCACTTCGCGATAACTGTGTTTGAGGGCCGAACAGGTCAGCACCGGACGCTCGCCAAGGGCGTCGACACGGCGCAGTTCATCGCACAGGCTGTCGAGCCAGCCGGCACGGTCGTCGTCGTTCAGGGGGATCCCCGCGCTCATCTTTTCGATGTTGGCGGCCGGATGAAAAGTATCGCCTTCAATGGCAGTGGCGCCGCTCAATTGGCACAGGGCCTCGCTGACGCACGTCTTGCCGCAACCGGCAACGCCCATGATGACCAGGGCGGTGATGGGATGACTCATATAACACCTCAGCGCGCAGACAGCGCTACCTTTGCTAGCTATGACTCTAGTGCACAGGCAGAAGTTGCCGACGCCTTCTTGTCGTTTTTTTGGGTTGCAGCAGGTTTGCGGCCCAACGCCAAAAAGCGAGATCAGGCAGGACCTCGCTTACGCATTTGCAGCTGCATCAGGACAGCGCTACCTTAGTGCCTTGATTTTTGTTTGGCAAGCCGCCCGATGACCACCCCTAAAAACGATAAAAACACTCGCACCACCGGCCGTCCCACCCTTAATGAAGTTGCCCGCCTCGCCGGCGTGAGCCCGATTACCGCCTCCCGTGCCCTGCGCGGGGTCAGCACCGTGGCCACCGAACTGGTGGAAAAAGTGCAGAAAGCCGCGCTCGAACTCAACTACGTGGTCAACCCTGCCGCCCGCGCATTGGCCTCGGCGCAGAGCCATTCGGTGGTGGTCCTGGTGCCATCGCTGTCCAACCTGTTGTTCATCGATACGCTGGAAGCCATTCATCGGGTACTCACGCCCAAGGGCTTCGAAGTGCTGATCGGCAACTTCCACTACTCACGCGATGAAGAAGAAAACCTGTTGCGCAACTACATGGCCTACCAGCCGCGCGGTTTGCTGCTGACCGGCTTCGACCGCACTGAAAGTTCGCGGCGGATGATCGAGGCCAGCAACATTCCCTGCGTGTACATGATGGAACTGGACAGCGCCGCCGGGGTGAATTGCGTGGGTTTCTCCCAGCTCAATGCCGGCGAAACCGCTGCCGAACATTTGCTCTCTCGTGGGCGCAAGCGTCTGGCCTACATCGGCGCACAACTCGATCAGCGCACTTTGTTGCGCGGCGAAGGTTTCCGCAAAGCCCTGCAAAAGGCCGGTCGCTACGACCCGGATCTGGAAGTGCTGACCCCACGTTCCTCGTCTGTTGGCCTGGGCGGCGAGCTGTTCCTGCAACTGCTGGCGGCGCATCCGGACGTTGATGCGATCTTCTTTGGTAACGACGACCTCGCGCAGGGTGCGCTGCTGGAAGCGTTGCGCAATGGGATCAGGATCCCCGAGCAGGTGGCGATCCTCGGCTTCAACGACTTGCCGATGTCCGAACACATGGTGCCGCGCCTGAGCAGCATCAACACCCCGCGCGAGGCAATCGGCCGGCGCGCGGCGGAGCAGATGTTGACGTTGATGGCCGGCAACAGCGTGGCGCGACCGGTTGAGGATATGGGCTTCGAGTTGAAGATTCGCGAGAGTACCTGACCTCTGAAATCTCTCGGATGGTCACAAATGCCAAGGTGAAACCCAATCTCCCTGTGGGAGCGGGCTTGCTCGCGAAGGCGGTGTGCCAGATAAGCAAATGCCAGCTGACACGACGCCTTCGCGAGCAAGCCCGCTCCTACAGGGGGTTTGTGTTGGGCTCAGTGACCGAGCAATTCGACGAGGGCCAACGCGCCCTTCTGCAGCGGCTGGCTCTTGAGCCACACCGCGTGCACCGGCAGCACCAGGCCATTCTCGATGTTGCGGAAATTCAGCCGCTTCAAGCGCCCGCTGTCCAGCCACGGCTGCACCATCGACAACGGAAAATTGCCCCAGCCCAGCCCTGCCTCGACCATCTCCAGCGCCGCCTCCAGGGTGTCGGTGCGCCAGTGCGACTCGGCCACCAATGGCCGGGTCTCGCTGATCGGCAAATCGCGGCTGGCGACGACGATCTGCCGCACGTGCACCAGGTCTTCGAGAAACAGATCCTGCCCCTGCAACAACGGACTGTCCGCCGCCAGCGTGGCGATCATTCGTTCGCTGCCGACAAACTGAAAACGCTCCAGTACGTTCATGCTCAACCCGGCAAACGCCAGACAGACGCTGACACGACCACTGTGCAGCAGCGCCAGCACGTCGTCCTGCGGTGCGGTCAGCACTTCGATGTCGAGCAGCGGATGGCGCTCGGCAATCACCTTGATCGCGGCGAGCAAACGGCGCCGGTCAATGTCCGCCACCACGCCAATCGACAACTTGCTCTCCAGCCCCAGTGACAGCTCCACCGCGTGCACCTGCAGTTGCTTGAGCTGCTCGGCGATCAGCCGCGCATGCGGCACCAGTGACAGTGCCATCGCGGTCGGTTGGGGTTCGCGGTGGCTGCGGTCGAACAGCGGATAGCCAAGCTCCGCCTCAAGATTGCCGATGCCCATGCTGACTGCCGAAGGCACCCGGCCCAAAGCGCGGGCAGCAGCGGAGAACGAGCCACGCTCGATCACCGCCAGAAACAGTTCGATGCTGTCGCTGTTGAAATTCACTTCGCCTACCTATCACCAAAACTGAAAGCTGCTGACTTTTTCTGTCACGTCTATTGAAGCTATCTTTCGCCGTCTTCGCCAGCCCCGCTGGCCAACACGTTGCAAGAAAGAGGCAAATCCCCATGCAAGGCGTCAAACGCAAACTGGTCTACGTGTCGCTCTACGAAGTGATCGGCATGACCTTCTCGGCCCTCGGTCTGGCGCTGTTGTCCGGCACTTCGCCCGGCAGCACAGGCCCGCTGGCGGTGATCATCACCACCATCGCGGTGACCTGGAATTTCATCTACACCTCGCTGTTCGAGCACTGGGAAAGCCGCCAGAAGTCGCGCACCCGCACGGTCAAACGGCGCATCGCCCACGCCGTGGGTTTTCAACTGACGCTGATCGTGTTCCTGATTCCGCTGATCGCCTGGTGGATGAACATCAGTCTGGTGCAGGCATTCCTGCTGGATCTGGCATTGATCATCTTCATCCCGTGCTACACGTTTGCCTTCAACTGGCTGTTCGATCGCCTCTTCGGCTTGCCGGCCTCAGCGCTGCCCGATTCGGCCGCTGCGGCATAAATCGTTAATTCGTAAGCAGTTATTGCAAAAAATCGGCGGTATTCCCGGGAAAACCGCCGATATTCACAACCCATCCACTCCGGTAGCAGGCTAAGCTTTTCCATCAATAAAAAATGGATCAGCCGATGACTGCTCATGCCCCCGCCGCCGCGCAACGCGACGGCATCGACCCGATACGCGCCGCCGAGATTTCCGCCCGCATCGACCGCCTCCCTGCCGTCGCCACGATCTGGCGTCTGGTGGCGCTGTTGTCGATCGGCGGCTTCTTCGAACTCTACGACCTGTTCCAGACCGCCTACATCAGCCCAGGGCTGATCCGCGACGGGATCTTTGCCACCGGCAATCAGGGCGTGTTCGGTTTCTCCGATCAGGCGGCCTTCGCTTCCGCGACCTTCCTCGGCCTGTTCCTCGGCGCGAGCCTGCTCAGTCCGTTGGCTGACCGTTTCGGCCGCCGCGCAATCTTCACTTTTGCGCTGGTCTGGTACACGGTGGCCACGGTGCTGATGGGCGTTCAAAGCTCGGCGCTGGGCATTATCTGCATGCGTTTTCTGGTGGGCATCGGCCTCGGGATCGAGCTGGTGACCATCGACGCCTACCTCTCGGAGCTGGTGCCCAAACGCATGCGCAGTTCGGCGTTTGCCTTCGCGTTTTTCGTGCAGTTTCTCTCGGTGCCGGCGGTGGCACTCATGTCCTGGTGGCTGGTGCCGCAGGCGCCGTTCGGTGTGTCCGGCTGGCGTTGGGTGGTGTTGGCGAGTGCGGTGTTTGCGCTGTTCATCTGGTGGCTGCGCAAGCGTCTGCCGGAGTCGCCGCGCTGGCTGGCGCAGCATGGGCGGTTCGATGAAGCGAACAGAATTCTCGACAACATCGAAACACGCTGCGAGAAGGATCACCGCCAACCGCTGGATGCCCCCGAAGCCGTCCCGGTGGATGTCGAAGGCAAGGGTCGTTTCGCCGACATATGGCAACCACCGTATCGCCGTCGGGCACTGATGCTGATCGTGTTTCACGTGTTCCAGGCGATCGGTTTCTTCGGTTTCGGCAACTGGTTGCCGGCGCTGCTTTCCGGCCAGGGCGTCAGCGTCACCCACAGCCTGATGTACGCGTTCATCATCACCCTCGCCTACCCGCTCGGGCCGTTGCTGTTCGTGAAGTTTGCCAACCGTTTCGAGAACAAATGGCAGATCGTCGGCTCGGCCCTCGGCGCGATGACCTTCGGCACTTTGTTCGCGTTGCAGACCAGCGCCTTCGGCCTGATCTTCTGCGGGGTGATGATCACCTTTTGCAATGCGTGGCTGAGTTTCAGTTATCACTCGTACCAGAGCGAACTGTTCCCGACCAACATCCGCGCCCGGGCGGTGGGTTTCTGTTATTCGTTCAGTCGCTTGTCGACGGTGTTCAGCAGCCTGTTGATCGGGCTGTTCCTCGACCACTTCGGCACGCCCGGGGTACTCGCGTTCATCGTCAGCAGCATGCTGATCGTGATGCTGACCATCGGCTGGTTCGGCCCGCGCACGCGCAATCTGGCGCTGGAAAACATTGCCCATCGCTGACGGCCGCACGGTCATCCTCTGCCGCCTGACGGCAAGGGATGACCGCTTTGTTGCGCATGCCAGAGCAGCAACTCCTTGAAATAGCGGAACTTGCTGCAAAGGCACGGTAATTGCTCGGATACGCCCGTCAGCAATTATCCAAAGGTCTCCATCATGATGTTGGTCAGTGCCAAACAGCAGCAGCTCATCCACCTGCCCAAGCGGCTGGCGGAAGACGCGACCACGACCGCCGCTGCCGGTCTGCAAAGCGGCCTGCACGGCGCCATGCTGCAATCGCTGCAGAATCAGACCCAGTCGCAAGCCACCGATGCGACTTCAACGGTCCAGGATTCGGCCACGCAGATCGCCTCTCAGCAAGTGGCCGCCGCCACGCGCATCAGCGATAACGTCGACGAAGCCTTCGCCAAGACCCGCGTCGGCCTGCAAACCACCGACGCCACGGCTGCCGGCAGCACTACCGGCACCTCGGCCACCGACGCGTTCAAGGACTACATGAGCAAGTCGCCGGAACAGCGTCTGCGTGACAGTGTCCTTCAGAGCATGGGCCTCACCGAAGACGACATCAAAGCCATGCCGCCGGAGAAGCAGCAGGCCATCGGCAAGGAGATCGCCGAGCGCCTGCAGGACAAGATGAAACTGGCGCAGTCGGACAAAGAAAACAGCAATGACGTCAAGGACAGCGACAAACTGGCGAACAAGTTTCTCGCTTCGCTGTGACCTGAAGGTCGCTTAGAAACCAATGTAGGAGTGAGCCTGCTCGCGAATGCGGTGTGTCAGTCACTGGATCAGTAACTGATGTACCGCAATCGCGAGCAGGCTCACTCCTACAGTTGTTGATGGGTGTCAGTTCAGTTGCAACGTATCGTTGAACTGGCTGATCGCATCCACCACATGCCGTGATCCCTGCTGGATCTCCAGAATCACCTCCCCCGCCTCATTCGCCAGTTCCACACCCAGCCCGGTGCGGCTCAGGCTCGACTGCATGCTCGACACCGCACTCAGCGACAGGTCATGGTTTTTGCGCACCACTTCGACAATCTCCAGGGTCGCCTGACTGGTCCGCGCCGCGAGACTGCGCACCTCGTCCGCCACCACCGCAAACCCGCGCCCGTGCTCACCGGCCCGGGCCGCTTCGATCGCAGCGTTGAGCGCCAGCAGGTTGGTCTGATCGGCGATCCCGCGAATGGTCTGGACGATGCTGCCGATGATGTCCGACTGTTTGCTCACCGCATCGATGCTCAGCGCCGCTTCGTTGAGGTCGCGGGAAATGTCCTGAATGATCTGCACGGTTTGCTGCACCACCTGTGAGCCTTTTTGCGCGCAGGCGTCGTTTTGTACCGAAGTGCTGTGGGCCGATTCCGCGGCGTTCTGCAAGGTAGTCATCTGCTGGGTGATGTCGCTGGCGAACTTCACCACTTTGTACAAACGGCCCTTGGTGTCGAACAGCGGGTTGTACGAGGCTTCGAGATAAACCATCTGCCCGGACTTGTTCTTGCGCTCGAAACGGTGCGAGTGATATTCGCCGCGATTGAGCGATGCCCAGAATGCCTTGTATTGCGCCGACTCGGATTCGGCACGGTGGCAGAACATACTGTGGTGGTGGCCAACGATTTCGTTGAGCGAGTACTGCATGGTTTTCAGAAAGTTGTCATTGGCGGTAATCACGTTGCCTTCCGGGGTGAACTCGATCACCGCCATCGAACGGCTGATCGCCGCCAGCATGCTTTCTTCTTCGTGCTCTTTGTTGACCCGGGCGGTGATGTCCGAGGCCACCTTGATCACACTTCGAACCTGTTTGTCGGGACCATAAACAGGCATGTAACTGGCTTCGAGCCAGATTTCCCTGCCGCTCTTGTTCAAGCGCAGGAACGTGCCGCTGATCGGTTCACCCCGGGCCAGGTCGCGCCACAACTTTGCGTATTCCTCGCTGCGGTAAAACGCTTCTTCACAAAAGATCCGATGATGTTTGCCGCGCACTTCCTCGGCGCTGTAACCCATGGTCTTGCAGAAGTTTTCGTTGGCATCCAGAACAATGCCTTCGGGGGTAAATTCGATCATCGCCATCGAACGGCTGATCGCTTCGAGCTTGGCGTTGGCTTCGGTCAAGGCGCAGCTGAAACGCTCGATTTCCTGCAGGTCAGCCTTGTGATGTAGGTTGAACATGGTTGTATCACCTTCCGCGCGGTCTTTTGATTTGATGAAAGTTCAGGTCTTTCAGAATCCACCACTACGTTCCACAGAACAGGCACACGCATTCCTCCACGGGAGGAAGTTGTCAGGTGATAAATGACGTTCAATCGGAGTGTCCATGCCGCGACGCTCTAATCAAGACATCCTTCTCTTGATAGCCCGCGAGCGGGCCAGCCCTAACGTGTCGAAGAACTTCCATTTAATGATTGCTCCTTGTTGTTACAGATCGGTGCCTTGATTGCGCACTCTGACAGGCTAATCAGCGGCGGCCGGGGTTGGCCGACACAGTTAGTTACAGGAGAGCATAGACAGCGCAATACCGCGCGCAAGGCCATTAGTCGGCCAGTATCTGGCACTTTTTGCACAAGAATCGGTTCAGCGCCCGGACGTCATCAGCGGATTGGCAACCAGATCCAGCAATGCCTGCACCGCCGCCGATGCGGCCTGTCCCGGGGGTAATACCAGTGAAAATACCCGTTCGATACGTGGTTGCAGGGCAATCACGCGCAAGCCCTGACGATCGGCCGGCAAGGTCATTTCCGGCACCAGGGTCACACCGAGGTTTTCCCGCACCAACGTGAAGGCGCTGCTCCATTCGCGCACCTCGACCCGCACGTCCTGCAGCTGCAACCCGGCTTCGGCGGCGAGGCTGCGGGCGTTGGTCGAGCAACCGCCGGTGGCCAGTACAAAAGGCAGCGCCGTCAGTTCTTGCAGGCTGACGCCCTGCTCGGTTCCTCGCAGCGCCAGCGGATTCCCTGCCGGCACCACCGCTACCCATTCATCCCGACCCAATGGCCCGGCATTGCGCTCGGGTGCCGGGTTGAGCACCACGCCAACATCCACCAGACCGGCCGCGAGCAGGGTTTCGACCTCATCGTCGCTGACCTCCAGCGCCACCACTTCGATCCCCGGATACAGCCGATTGAACTGGCGCAGCAGCGGCGGCAGAAAACTCGCCAGCACCATGGGGAAACTCGCCAGGCGGATCGTCCCGCGCAGCATCGGGCGCACGCTGTCGACAGTCTGGCGAATGGTCTCCAGTGCACCGAGCATCAGCCGCGCCTGTTCGATCACCGGCAAGCCAATGGCGGTCGGCAAGGTCTGGCGACTTTCGCGGCTGAACAGCTGCACGCCGAGGGTTTCCTCCATCAGCGCCAAAGCCTGGCTGGCGCCGGACTGGGTCATGCCGATCCGCTCGGCAGCGCGGGTGATGTTGCCGTGATCGGCGACGGCGACCACCAGCCGCCAATGCATCAGGTTCATCATGCCAGTAGCTGTCCTTATGGAAGGTTTCTGAAAGATTAATTTTACCGAGGGTGCGGCGCACTATGACACTGGCGCCAAATCCCTACCAGAGAACTGCCGATGAAGCTGTATTACGCCCCGCAAGCCTGTTCGCTGGCGCCGCACATTGTGTTGCGCGAACTGAAGCTGCCCTTCGTGCTGATCCGCGTCGACAACCGCAGCAAGCGCACGGCCAGCGGCGAAGACTTTCTTGCGATCAACCCCAAGGGTTACGTCGCGGCACTGCAACTGGACAACGGCGCGGTACTGACCGAGGGGGCGGTGATCCTGCAGTATCTGGCGGATCTGCAACCGCAATCAGGGCTGGCCCCGGCGCCCGGCAGTTTCGAACGGCTGCGTTTGCAGGAGTGGTTGAATTTCATTTCGAGCGAGATCCACGGCGGCTTCGGCGCACTGTTCGATGAGCGACTGCCGGCCGAACCGATCAAGGAGAAGTTGTTCAAGCGTTTTGCCGTGTTGGTCGCGGTGCTGGAGCAGCAGGAGTATCTGCTGCCGAGCGGCTTCAGCGTCGCGGATGCGTTGTTGTTTGTGGTGTTGCGCTGGGCCGGGTTGTTCGGGATCGAGCTGGCGCAGTGGCCGGCGCTGGCGCGGTTTCAGGCGCGGATTGAGCGGCGGCCGACCGTGGTGGCGGCGCTGGCGGCGGAAGCGGTGTAGGCCTTTAGATCATTCGCGAGCAAGCCCGCTCCCACACTGGATTTGTGGCGCGCCCGCCCCCCCCTGTGGGAGCGGGCTTGCTCGCGAAGGCGATGGCTCAAACGCCACAGATCAAACAGTTGAAACTCAAAGCCCCGCCGTCACCTTGCTCGCCACCTCCCCCGGCACCCACGCCTTCCACACCTGCGGCTGATCGCGCAAAAACGCTTCGGCGACCTGCCGCGGTGGCTGGCGCTTTTCGCTCATGCCGGCCAGGGTCTGGTTCAGCAGATCGATCGGCAAATCGACTTTCTCGAAGAACGACACCAGTTCCGGATACTGCGCCTTGAACGGTGCCGACACGCCAATCGCCAGGCTTGCGGCCATCGAGCGCGTGCCCTTGGGATTCGGATTGTTGGCATCGGCCAGGGTCTTCCAGGCTTCGGCATCGAACGGCGGCTCTTCGAGCTTCACCAGTTTGAATCGCCCGAGCAGCGGCGTCGGCGACCAGTAGTAGAACAGCACCGGTTTGCCGCGTTTGATCGACGATGCCACCTCGGCATCCAGCGCCGCGCCGGAGCCGGTGCGGAAGTTGACGTAGCTGTCGGTCAGCGCATAGGCCTTGAGTTTCTGGCTGTTGACGATCTCCGAAGTCCAGCCGGTCGGGCTGTTGAGGAAACGTCCGCGGCTCGGGTCTTCAGGGTCGCGGAACACGTCCTTGTAGCGCGGCAGATCGGCCACCGATTTCAGCTCCGGGGCCAACGGTTTGATTCCGCGTTCGGGATCGCCCTTGATCACGTATTCCGGCACCCACCAGCCCTCGGTCGCGCCTTTGACGGTATCGCCGAGGCCGAAGACCTTGCCTTCATTGGCCGCCTTGACCCACGCCGGACTGCGCCCGGCCCATTCCTCGCCGATCACCTGAATATCGTTTTTCGCCAACGCCGCTTCCAGGCTGACGGTGCTGCCCGGCAGCGTATCGGTCGGATAGCCGTAGCCTTTTTCGACGATCAGGCGCAGCACTTCGGTGATGAAACTGCCGCTTTCCCAAGTGATGTCACCGAAGTGGATCGGCGCGGTTTTCTCCGCCGCCGAAACGGCGCCGACGCTCAGGCTCAGCGCCAGCAACGAACGGCCGAGCAGGGTTTTGATCGATCTCATGCGGACCTCTTGTCTGTCAGGATTTGGTTGGCGCTGTGGCGGTCGCACAGGGCCTGGGAGCGGGTCATGTAAACACTGACCGAACGTTGCGAGATGCCCAGTTCGGCGGCGATTTGCGGGTAAGTCAGGCCATCGATCCGCGCCAGCAGAAAGGTCGAGCGGACTTTGCCCGGCAGGCGTTGCAGGCTGTGATCGAGGCGTTTGAGGGTCTGGCTCAGTTGGGCGATTTCTTCAGGCGAGATAGCGACCTCGACGTCGATCTGCTGCGCATGCCGGCGCTCCAGATCCGCCCGGCGCCAGCGCTGATAAAGCAAGCGTTGGGCAATTGTGGTGAGCATGGCGCGGGGTTCACGGATCGCCGTGACACTGGGCGCCTGAAGCAATTGCGCGAAGGTTTCGGCAGCGATGTCTTCCGCGCCTGCGGCGTCGTGCAGCTGTCGGCGCAGGTACGTGCACAGCCAGCGGTAATGGGCGCGGAACAGAGCATCAAGATGATTGCGATGAGCGGTGTCGGCGCCGGACATAAGGGCTCCTGGGTAAGGGTCGCTGAATGTCCGGTGATCCGGTGGCGCGATCCTAGCAAGGCGCTTTATGCATTAATAATATTTATATTTCATTTTTATATTCTTTTTGGAGATATAAGAGCAACAGATCGCAGCCTTCGGCAGCTCCTACAATTGGAAAGCGTTCAACCTGTAGGAGCTGCCGAAGGCTGCGATCTTTAGCGCAAGCGGCCATAGCCCAATTCTTCAGCCTCACGCAGATAGTCGAGCACAACCCGATAATCGCTTTCACTGGCCGGCAGCACCTCAGGCAATCCCAACGTCTGCGCCACATCCGGCAACTCACGCAACGCCTGATTCATAACCCGGCGCAACTGTTCGATCTGCTCATCAGTAGCGGTAGCGACCGTGATAAACGGCAACGTCGGGCTCAACGCACTGCGCGCCACAACCCGCAAACCGCTGACTTCTTCCGGCGCATGCTGAGCGAGATAGGCGTAGGTCACGCTGTCGATAGCCGCCAGATCGGCTTGACCGTCCCGCAACCAGCGCAAGCTCTCGCGGTGCGCGCCACTGATGCCGACCGCGCCGAAGAACTGCCCGTCGCGGTGCAGCGGCGCCAGACAATGGCGCAACAGGTTCATGCCGCTGTTGGAGTCGTCACTGTTGATCACCCCGCGACTGCCACGAAAATCCATCAGGGTTTCGCGCGAATCGTCAGCACGGCTGAGAATCAGGCTGCAATGATTGCCGGCAGTGGCGTCGGGCAGTTCGTAGCGCGGGCGACCGACGATGCGCGCCTGACCGCGCAGCAAGGTCATCAGTGGATAGCCGCAGGTTTGGGTCAGCAGCAGATCCGGGGATAACCAGAGTTCGGGGAGCGACAGTCTGGCGGCGTTCAAGCGGGAGTGGCCAAGGTGTTCGAGGATGCGGGAAATCCAGCGTTCGTTGGCCAAGCGGATGGGCTCGGGGGCGGTGTACATCAGCAGTTCGAGATGGTGTTGGGTCATACACGTTATTTCCCTGCAAATACTTACCCCTGTGGGAGCGGCGGTGCGACGATTCGACTTGCTCGCGAAAGCGGTGTGTCAGACACCAGACATGTCACTGTTCTACCGCATTCGCGAGCAAGCCCGCTCCCACAGGGGTTTTGTGGTGTTCTTGAGATTAGTGGAAAGGATGCTGCGGACTGTCGATCGGTCTGAACCCGTGCTGCCGCCACAACTGCCCATAACCCTGCACCAGAAACCCGCCACTGCGCGCCACCCATTGCTCGCGGCGCATGCGATAGGCCTGGGGCAAGTCGTACCACGCCAGCCCCGGCAGGTCGTGATGCACCAGATGAAAATTCAGATTCAGAAACAGCCAGCGCCACGGCCAGCCAGCCTCGTTGAGCACCGTGCGCTGTTCCGGTTGTGCATGCGGACGGTGTTCATAGTAGGAGCGGATCATCGCGATCGACAGTGCCGGTACGCTGATCAGCAGCAGGTAATGCCAGACCGGCAGCACGCTGTAGCGGGCGACGAACCACAACATCAGTACAGTCATGGCCCCGTGGGTCAGCCACATGAGCCAGGCCTGACGCTCGCGGTTTTTCAGCCGTTGCAGTTCTTCGGCGGCCAGCGCGATCAATCCCAGCGGAGCACCAATGATGAAGCGGCCGATTACGGTTTTATTCAGCCAGTGCAGGCTGCGTTCAAACAGCGAACTGCCCTGCCAGCGTGCTGCCGTGAGGTAGCGACTTTCCGGATCAATGCCGGGCACGGTCAGGTCTTCATCGCGGTGATGCAGCAGGTGGCTGTCGCGGTAGAGCGTGTACGGATACCACACCGCAAACGGCGCATAACCGAGGACTTTGTTGAACCGCACCGAGCGGGTCGGATGTCCATGCAGCAATTCATGCTGCACCGACAGCCACAGCACCAGCAACGGAATCAGCAACAAGGTGCTCAAGCCGTGACCCAGCCAGGCGCTATTGAGGATGATGGTGAACCAGCCGCCATACACGCCGATCAACAGCAGCCACGTTGGCCACTCGGTGCGGGCGGTGAAGCGCTGGCGCAGGGTTTCGATCTGCTGGCGATGGTCGGCGTCGAAGTAATTCGGCATGGCGTGGCTCGGAACGGGAATCTTCCCCTTCTGTGCAACAAGGCCGAGCAATCTTGCAGATTATTTTTGCGCTGAAACGGAAGCCCGGGGGACGGGCTCCCGAAGGACGTGATCAATGACCGAAAATATCGACCTTCTTGGCTTTCTTCTCTGCACGCTTTTCAATCGCCGTCTTCACCGGTTTCTTCTTCGCGGCTTTCTTTGAATCCATACCTTTGGACATGATGCGTACTCCACTCACAGGGATGTAGGCTCAGGTATACACCTATCGCGCGGCGCGCGTTCTTTTATAATCGGCGCTTTGCCCGCCGCCAGTCCGATCCCATGCCCGATACCCGATACGTCCTGCTCGACGAGCCTTTGTGGCCGTTGATGAACAAGTTTTACCGCAGCCACCAATCGTCGATGAAGGCGGTGCGCGACGCGCAGTTGTGGGTGGCCCGTCGCGAGGACATCGTCGCCGCATTGTGCTTGCGGCCGGTGGCGGGCGGACACTGGTTGACCGGGTTGTTTGTTGATCCGGGTTGCCGCGAGCAAGGGATTGCCGGGCAGTTGATCGCGGCGGCGGTGAAGGATTTGCAGGAGCCGGTGTGGCTGTTCTGTCATCCGGACTTGCGCGGGTTTTACGAGCGGCGCGGTTTCAGCTTCGATCCCGCCCTGCCCTACGCACTGGTCGAACGGTTGAGCCGGTATGCGCGGAGCAAGCCGATGATTGCGATGGGGCTGGAACCATAAAAATCAATTGTGGGAGCGGGCTTGCTCGCGAAGGCGTCGTGTCAGTCGCTGCATCAATTGACTGATACGACGCCTTCGCGAGCAAGCCCGCTCCCACATTGGGATAGAGATGTTCTCAGGATCAGTCGTCGGCTGCGGGATCGAGATCCGGGAACATCACTTCGGTAAACCCGAACTTGCTGAAATCGGTAATCCGCGACGGATACAAGCGGCCGATCAGATGATCGCACTCGTGCTGCACCACCCGCGCATGAAAGCCTGACGCCACGCGCACGATCGGTTCGCCCTTGGGATCGAACCCTTCGTAGCGAATCTGCTGATAACGATCCACCGCGCCACGCAGGCCGGGTACCGACAGGCAGCCTTCGAAGCCCTCTTCCGTCAGCGGACTCAATGGTGTGATCAGCGGATTGATCAGAATCGTCTGCGGCACTGCTTCGGCGTCCGGGTAGCGTTCGCTGTGCTCGAAACCGAAGATCACCAGTTGCAGGTCGACGCCGATCTGCGGCGCGGCCAGGCCGACGCCACCGACACTTTCCATGGTCTGGAACATGTCATCGATCAGTTGCCACAGCTCGGGGCTGTCGAACATTTCCGGGGGCACCGGCGGAGCGATGCGCAGCAGGCGTTCATCGCCCATTTTCAGGATTTCACGGATCATGATCAGACTTCGTCGGTATTCGGTTTCAGCGACTGGTCGCGCCCAAGCCCTGAAACGTGTTGTTTGGGATGTTCATCGAGTTCGCCGGGGACTTTCTCGCCCTCGTTCTTGCCCTCGCTGGACATGTGTTCGATCACCGCGTTCATCTCCGCCCCAAGCAGCAGCACGGCGGCGGAAATATAGAAATACAGCAACAGCACGATGATCGCCCCGATGCTGCCATACATCGCGTTGTAGTTGGCGAAGGTTTTGACGTAGAACGCGAACCCCAACGAGGCCACGATCCACACCACCACCGCCAGCACCGAGCCTGGGGTGATGAAGCGGAATTCCTGTTTGACGTCGGGCATCACGTAGTAGATCAGGGCCACGGCGACCATCATCAGAATCACGATCACTGGCCAGCGGGCAATCGTCCACACGGTGACAATGAAATCTTCAAGGCCCACCTGCGCGGCAATCCAGCCCATCACTTGCGGCCCGAGCACCATCAGTGCGGCCGCCACCAGCAACATGCCGGCAATGCCGACGGTGTAGAACACCGACAGCGGAAAACGCTTCCAGATCGGCCGGCCCTCGACCACGTCGTAAGCGGCGTTCATCGCGCTCATCATCAGCCGCACGCCGGCAGATGCCGTGTACAGGGCGATGACGATACCGATCGAGAGCAAGCCGCCCTTAGACTGCTGCAGTTGATCGATGACCGGGTTGACCTGTTCCAGCGCCTGCGGTGGCAGCACCAGTTCCGATTGCAGACGCAGCCAGGTGAAGAAGTCCGGCAGGTGCAGGAAACCGATCAGGGCAATCAGGAACAGAATGAACGGGAACAGCGAGAACAGCATCTGGTAGGCCAGTGCCGAGGCGTAGGTCGACATCTCGTCATCGATGAATTCAGTCACTGTGCGCACCATCACCCGGTGCAGTGGCAGACCTTTCATGTCCGGAAAAATCATTCGCGTCTCCTTTCGCCGCATTACAGGTTGAAGTCGTGGCGACTCAGGGGCGGTTTTTTACATCAAGGTAGCTCACTTGGCGACCCTTGGTGGCTCGCGCAAGCTTTTGACATAAGAACGGCCATCCCTGGATGGCCGCTCATATGTTGCGTTCAAGGCTGGATTACGCCTTGTCGACACCTTTTTTGATGGCGTCTTTGGCTTTGCCGACTGCTTGCTGGGCTTCGCCTTTTTTCTCTTGAACCTTGCCTTCGGCTTGCAGCTTGGTGTTGTCGGTGGCTTTACCGACGCCTTGCTTGACGTTGCCGACAGCTTCGTTGGCCATGCCTTTCACTTTATCGCCTGTGCTACTCATGGTGTTTCTCCTTGGTGCAATTAGGGGGAAAAGTCAGTACGTAATGATTGACCGGGCAGGTTTGCCACGAGTTTCATTTATTTTTGCTGTTCATTTCGTCGTGCAATGCAGGTTGGGCTTTATGTTTGCCCTTCAAGCCCCGAGAATGCGCACCTATGGGCGCCGCGCGCCAACGATCAGATCCCGCAGGAATGTTATGAAACTCGATAAAAAGCAGGCCATTGCCCGTCGCAACCAGGAACTGGGCGGCGCTGTGCTCGGCACCAACAACTGTCACTTCGCCGAACTGAACCGCAACCGCAACATCTGGTGGTTCGACCTGCCGGTCTCGCGCCTGGCCGTCGGTCAATACGAGTGGATTCACCTGCTGATGCACACCCCGGCCACCGACGAACTGCTGCACCTGAAAGTGCCGACGGTGTTCCTGCGGGAAAAGCTCGAAGGTCTGGTGATTCGCAACGAAGGCAAGCGCAAGGCCGCGTTGAGCCTGGAATTGAGTGCGGACAAGGATTCGTATCTGCAGGACATGCGTCCGACGGGGACCAACGTAAACTTCGCGCCGTTCCGCCAGTAACCGAAAAGCTTCGCGAGCAAGCCCGCTCCCACATTTGACTGTATTCCAACTGGAGGAACGCGGTTGAATGTGGGAGCGGGCTTGCTCGCGAAAGCGGCATCACAGTCACTGCAAGTCCACCACCTATTCCAATAAAAAGCCCCGCATCGGCGTAATGCTGTTCACTTAAGTGGAGCAGCCTTACGATCCACAGGAAACCGGGTCTTTGAAATTTTCACCGTCCTAGGTCTTGAAGGCCTTGGGCGGTGATCCAGAAACAATCCTCCAATACCTGCCCTCAACTCTGATAGCCGCCTCCCTGTCGCTGAAATCGGATTGGCTGCTGCCATTACGATCAGTTGGACCGCGATGTACTGACAGGCTGGTTTGAAGCGGATGTCCGAAGGGAGGCGACCCAATGCAACTGCCGCTTGACTGGCTTCCCGACGAACCACGTTGTAAGCCAGCAACAGTCCCCAGACTTCCTGATAGATCAAGTCGACTTTTTTGCTACGCAAGGTCACTGCGTTCTGCTGCATTGAGCTTTTGATGTCTCTGAAGCCTAACTCGATTTCCCAGCGTTCCTGATAAAGCCGGGCAACGGCTTCGGTGCTGTAGGTGCTCGCCGGCAGTGACGTCATGACTGTCTTGAGTTTGCCTTGAATTTCATAGCTGACTTCGCGGGCCTCCCAATGTGTTGAGAGGGCCGGATTTCGGGCTCTGGCTTGCGGTGAGACCTTCATGCGCACCAGGCGATCATGCGGGTTGTAACGAGCCACTTCCTCACAAACCGTGCCTTTTTTGGCTGGAATCAACCAGTGCCGATGTGTACCGGCTTTATTCAGATTCGACAGTAGTTCGGCACCCCAGAACCCTTTATCGAATAACGTCACCGAGTGATCGGGAACCTGCTGCAAAAACTCGTCGGCCAAGCGCATTTCACTGCGTCGGTAAGGGCTCAATTGGGCATCCAGGATTACGTGCGAACGCACATTCATCAACGCCACCAAGCGCAGCATGGGGAACGGAGTCTGGCGCTCGGTCCGGGTGTTTCCCGACCCGAAATGATCTCGAAGTTCGGGCGTATCCGGAGTACGCAAAAGCGCACCGTCCACTGCAAACACTTGCAGGCCCTGCCAAGCATCATCGGTATAACGCTCCGCGCCCCATTGATGACCTGTCTTGCGAAATAACCATTCAACAGGATCGGCACCGAGCCGCTTACGCGCTTCGGTTACACCGCTTCGTGCTAATAGCTGGTCAGAGGCCAGCCCTTGGGCACAAATGTTCAAACGCCTGGCCACTTCGTGGACCGGCTCGTCACGAAACAGCGCCATGCCGAGTACCAGCCAAAGCACTTGATCGGCGGGCAAGCGACGTCGGCGAATGGTCGCCTGACTGGAGAGATCCAGTGCAGACGCTACCCACTCAACCGGAATATGTTGGGTAAAGGTACTCAGATCGCAGAAGTTAAAAAGATCGCCAAGGTCGAGCAGGTCTTGCTGAACAGACATAAAAAATCCGATGCCAGAGGTCTGGCATCGGATTTTCAAGTAAGCCCTGCTGAGACTCAAATGCTTAAGTGAACAGCATTACCGCATCGGCGGGGCTTTTTGTTTTATGCGGCGGACTTGGCCTTGATCTTCTTCAGCTCTTCGTCACGCAACTCGCGGCGCAGGATCTTGCCGACGTTGGTGGTCGGCAGCGCATCGCGGAATTCCACCGAGCGCGGCACCTTGTAACCGGTGACGTTGGCGCGCATGTGCTCCATCACGGTTTCCTTGGTCAGGGTCACACCCGGTTTGGCCACGATGAAGATCTTGATCGCCTCGCCCGACTTCTCGTCGGGCACGCCGATGGCCGCGCACTGCAACACGCCCGGCAGGGTTGCCAGCACGTCTTCCAGCTCGTTCGGGTAAACGTTGAAACCGGAGACCAGGATCATGTCTTTCTTGCGATCGACAATGCGCATGTAGCCATCGGGCTGGATCAGTGCGATGTCACCGGTCTTCAACCAGCCTTCGCTGTCGAGGATCTCATCGGTGGCTTCCTGACGCTGCCAGTAGCCCTTCATCACTTGCGGGCCCTTGACGCACAGCTCGCCGATTTCGCCCATTGGCTGCTCGACACCGGCATCGTCGATGACTTTGCACAGGGTCGACGGCACCGGAATGCCGATGGTGCCGATCTGGATGTTCTGGATCGGGTTGACCGTGGCCACCGGGCTGGTTTCGGTCATGCCGTAACCTTCGCAGATCGAGCAACCGGTCACCGCTTTCCAGCGCTCGGCCGCGGCCAGTTGCAGGGCCATGCCGCCGGACAGGGTGACTTTCAGATTGGAGAAATCCAGCTTGCGGAAACCTTCGTTGTTGCACAGCGCGACGAACAGCGTGTTGAGGCCGACGAAACCGCTGAACTTCCACTTCGACAGTTCCTTGACCATCGCCGGCAGGTCGCGCGGGTTGCTGATCAGGATGTTGTGGTTGCCGATCAGCATCATCGCCATGCAATGAAAGGTGAACGCATAGATGTGGTACAGCGGCAGCGGGGTGATCAGGATCTCGCAGCCTTCATTGAGGTTGGAGCCCATCAGCGCCTTGCACTGCAGCATGTTGGCGACGAGGTTGCGATGGGTGAGCATCGCGCCCTTGGCCACGCCGGTGGTGCCGCCGGTGTATTGCAGCACCGCGACATCACTGCTGTGCGGATTGGCTTCGGCCACAGGCTGACCCTGGCCCTTGCTCAGCACGTCGTTGAACTTGACGGCTTTGGGCAGGTGATAAGCCGGCACCATCTTCTTCACGTACTTGATCACGCTGTTGATCAGCAGGCGCTTGACCGGCGGCAGCAGGTCGGCCACTTCGGTGACGATGACGTGCTTGACCCCGGTTTTCGGCACCACGGCTTCCGCCAGGTGCGCCATGTTGGCCAGGCACACCAGGGCTTTGGCGCCGGAGTCGTTGAATTGGTGTTCCATTTCCCGCGCGGTGTACAGCGGGTTGGTGTTGACCACGATCAGCCCGGCGCGGATCGCACCGAAGACGGCGACCGGGTACTGCAGAACGTTGGGCAGTTGCACGGCGATTCGATCACCGGGCTGCAAGTCGGTATGCTGTTGCAGATACGCGGCAAATGCACCGGACAATTCGTACAGTTCACCGTAGGTGATTGTCTTGCCCAGGTTGCTGAAAGCCGGTTTGTTGGCGAAGCGTTGGCAGGATTGCTTCAACACTGCCTGAATATTCGGGTACTCGTCTGGATTGATGTCGGCAGCAATTCCAGCCGGGTATTTATCCTTCCAAAAGTCTTCGATCATGGAAGCCCACTCCTCAGCAACGCGAATTCTTCACCGCATTTGATGCGATTATTATTGGTGTGTGTTTTGTATTGGTGAATCTGGCTTTCATACAGGCCGAGAAGTCACAAAGCGCGCCGAGAGTAGCAGCTTTGCCGAGGGCCGACTAGAGCCAAAAGCGGCCTTCATGGTCACTTTAATGACTCAAGACTTTCTAACAGTCATTTTAGAGCAAAAATCCTATACCACCCTGAAAGCCCCGGTTTTCCGGGCCTTCACCGCCCAAAAAGCATCGCGGGCAAGCCCGCTCCCACAAGGTTGATGGGGTTCCCTGTGGAAGCGTAGCTTGCCCGCGATCCGCGCAACGCGCGGCCATTCACCGATCAGGCGATATCGCGCAACTCCCGCCGCAGAATCTTGCCGACCGGCGTCATCGGCAACGACTCACGCAGTACGATGTGTTTCGGCACTTTGTAAGCAGTGAAATTCTCTTTGCAGTACGCCTTCAGTTCCTCGAGGCTGATCCCGGTTTCCCGCGCCACCACAAACAGTTTCACCGCCTCGCCCGAACGCTCGTCCGGCACGCCGATCACCGCGCAGTTGGCGACTTTCGGGTGGGCCATGACCACATCTTCGATCTCGTTGGGGTACACGTTGAAACCGGAGACGATGATCATGTCCTTCTTGCGGTCGACGATGCGCACGAAACCGTCCGGGTCGATCACCGCGATATCACCGGACTTGAACCAGCCCTCGGCATCCAGCACTTCGGCAGTGGCTTCGGGTTTGTGCCAGTAGCCTTTCATGATCTGCGGGCCTTTGATGCACAACTCGCCGCGCTCACCCATCGGCTGCTCGACACCCTCGTCATCGATGACCTTCAGCAGCGTACCCGGCACCGGCAGACCGACCGTGCCCAGGCGCGACTGGTCGCCATACGGGTTGGTGCAGGCCACCGGCGAGGTTTCGGTCAGGCCGTAACCTTCGGTGATGCGGCAACCAGTGATCTGCTCCCAGCGCTCGGCGGTGGCCTTGACCAGCGCAGTACCGCCGGAGTTGGTCAGCTTGAGGCTGGAGAAGTCCAGGGTCTTGAAGTCCGGGTGATCCATCAGCGCGACGAACAACGTATTCAGGCCGAGCAACGCCGAGAAACGCCAGTTCTTCAGTTCCTTGATGAAGCCTGCGATGTCTCGCGGATTGGTGATCAGCACGTTGTGGTTGCCGGACACCATCATGCACATGCAATTCGCGGTGAAGGCATAGATGTGGTACAGCGGCAGCGGCGCCACCATCACCTCCTGCCCTTCGCGCAGCAGTGGCTGACCGTCAGGCCCCAGTTGCGCAAGACACGCGCGCACTTGCTGCATGTTGGCCACGAGGTTGCCGTGGGTCAGCATCGCGCCCTTGGCCAGGCCGGTGGTGCCGCCGGTGTATTGCAACACGGCGATGTCGTCGAGACCGACTTTCAGCGGCTTGATCCCCAGACCACGGCCCAGGCGCAGCGCACTCTTGAACGAGATGGCCTGGGGCAGCGAATAGGCCGGGACCATTTTCTTCACTTTGCTGACCACGGTGTTGACCAGCCAGCCCTTGGCGGTGGGCATCAGGTCGCCCATCTTCGCTTCGATCAGGTATTGAATCTCGGTGTCCGGCAGCACTTCCTGGACCTTCTGCCCGAACATGTTCAGGTACACCAGCGCCCGGGCACCGGAGTCCTTGAACTGGTGGCGCATCTCACGCGCGGTGTACAGCGGGTTGGTATTGACTACGATCAGCCCGGCGCGCAAGGCGCCAAACACGGCAATCGGATATTGCAGCACATTGGGCATCTGCACCGCGATGCGATCCCCCGGCACCAGATCGGTGTGGGCTTGCAGGTAACCGGCGAACGCTGCGCTGTGGCGCTCGAGTTCCGCGTAGGTCAGGGTCACGCCCATGTTGCTGAAGGCCGGACGGTCCGCGAATTTCTTGCAGGAACGCTCAAACACCTCGATCACCGACTTGAACTCGCCCATGTCGATGTCCAGTGGTACGCCGGCGGGGCGTTTGTCATTCCAGAAATCAGGTTGCATTGTTCTTGTCCTCTTTACCTGAATCGTTCCGGGAGCCGCTTTTCTGTGGTTTCGCGCCGCCCCCTAAAGGGCAGAAAGCAAAAAGCGGAGCTTCACGGACACTAGCAGCTATGGCCAGTGAGGCAAATATGGGCGTAGTCGTCATTGATCGTATGAATCTTCCTGCCGTGGCGTGAGCTGATCGGACGCGCTATACAATGCTACGACTGCGGGCCGTTACCGCTCGATAAAAAGGAATTGCCATGATCCACCACGCCTTCTGGCTGGACGCGAGTGACCGCAGCCGCCTGTACGTCAACCAGTGGCTGCCATCCGCACCATTGAAAGCGGTGATCCTGCTGGCCCACGGCATGGCCGAACACAGTGCTCGCTACGAGCGACTGGCGAATGCGTTCTGCGAGCAAGGCTACGGGGTATACGCCCCGGACTTGCGTGGCCATGGCAAAACCGCCGAACACGGGACGCTCGGGCATTTCGCCGATGACGACGGCTGGTGCAAGGTGATCGGCGACCTGGCCAGCCTCAATCAGCACATCGGCCAGCAGCATCCCGAGGTACCGATCATCCTGCTCGGGCACAGCATGGGCAGCTACCTCGCTCAGGGTTACCTGCTGCATCACAGCGCCAGCCTGGACGGGGCGATTCTCAGCGGTTCGAATTTCCAGCCAGTGGCGTTGTACGGTGCGGCGCGGCAGATCGCCCGTTTCGAGAAACTGCGCCAGGGCGGCAAGGGCCGCAGTGCGCTGATCGAGTGGTTGTCGTTCGGTTCGTTCAACAAGAAATTCAAACCGGCGCGCACGCCGTTCGACTGGCTGAGCCGCGACCCGGTCGAGGTCGACAAGTACGTCGCCGATCCGCTGTGCGGCTTTCGCTGCACCAATCAGTTATGGATCGATTTGCTCGGTGGCTTGCAGCAGATCAGCAAAGCGTCCAATCTCGCCCAGATCGACCCGGGCCTGCCGCTGCTGGTAATCGGCGGTGAATGTGATCCGGTGAGCGAAGGCAAGCGTCTGACAGATCTGGCCGAGGCGTTGCGCTCGGCCGGCAGCCAGAACCTGCAACTGCAGATCTACCCGCAGGCGCGGCACGAATTGTTCAATGAAACCAATCGCGACGAAGTGATTGCCGATGTGCTGGCCTGGATCGACCAGGCGCTGAGCCATCGTCGCCCTCAACGCAGCGAATAATTTTTTGTGGATTCACTTTAATCCGTCACAGGAATCAAGACCGATGACCCAGGTTACCAACATCCCTTACGAAGCCCTCGAAGTCGGCCAGACCGCCAGCTATAGCAAGACCGTCGAAGAGCGCGACATTCAGCTGTTCGCCGCGATGTCGGGCGACCACAACCCGGTGCACCTGGATGCCGAGTTCGCCGCGGCCAGCATGTTCAAGGAGCGTATCGCCCACGGTATGTTCAGCGGTGCGTTGATCAGCGCGGCAGTGGCGTGCGAACTGCCTGGGCCGGGCACCATCTACATCGGTCAGCAGATGAGCTTTCAGAAGCCAGTGAAAATTGGCGACACCCTGACCGTGCGCCTGGAAATCCTCGAGAAGCTGCCGAAGTTTCGCGTACGCATCGCCACTCGCGTGTTCAACCAGCGTGATGAACTGGTAGTGGATGGCGAGGCCGAAATTCTGGCGCCGCGTAAACAACAGACCGTGACCCTGCCGACTTTGCCGGCGATCAGCATCGGCTGATCATCAGGTACACAAAAAACAAAAGTGGGAGCGGGCTTGCTCGCGAAGCGGTTATGTCAGCAACATCATCGTTGCATGACACAGCGCTTTCGCGAGCAAGCCCGCTCCCACAGTTTTCCCAGCGTGGCTTACGAACGAGCGCGAGCCTGGTTACGCAGGGCTTTCACTTGGTCGTGATTGCGTTGTACGCCGTGGTACTGACGCTCGACCAGGTCACGAATACCCACGAGGCTGTGCTTGTTGATTTTCTCGATGGCTTCACGATAAGCCTTCAGCGCATGGTCTTCACCGCGCTCGGCTTCGTTGAGCACCGCTTCTTCGTCTTTGCCGGTGAACATGGCTTTTACGTCGACCCAGCGACGGTGCAGGTCACCGCTGACGCTGGTGGAAGTTTCCGGATCACCGCCCAGTTTACGTACTTCAGCCTGCAGTTCAGCGGCGGCAGTCGCGCAATCGGCAGAACGGGTCACGAACAGGGTTTTCAGTTCTGGATACTTGATGTCTTCAGCGCAAGTCTTGAACCCTTCCTGACCGTCTTTGCAGGTTTCGATCAGGTCGTTCAGTACAGAGATGGCTTCTTTATTCATGTCAGTCATTTTTCAATTCCTTGCGGTTGGTTGAAGATGCAAGGGTTATTGCAGTGTGCGTGCCAGCTTTTTCAAAAATAAATATCACTTAAAAATCAATAACTTAAAGATAGTTGAACTATCTGTATCACGGTTATTTGCATGAACTGTCATTTGGCCTGCATGCAGAATGCCTGTATTTTCCAGACTGTTTCGACCCCAGATGATTGCCACTGATGAATCCTGAAAAGCTTGAACTACTGATCACCCGTGAAATGCCCTTCGGCAAGTACAAGGGCCGGATCATTGCCGACCTGCCAGGGCCTTACCTGAACTGGTTTGCCCGCGAAGGCTTTCCTCACGGCGAACTCGGCGGACTGCTGGCGCTGATGCAGGAAATCGACCATAACGGCCTGTCGGACCTGCTCGAACCGCTACGCGCCAAACACGGCAAACCTGCCCCGCGCCACTGAAGCGCCCTCCTCCCCTAGAGCCTCGACCATGCCTGACAACACCCGCCGCGCCCGTGACGAAGCTTTCTGGCAAACCTTCGCCGATCGCTACGAAGCGCAAACCGGCCCGCTGAACCTGGAGAACGGTTACTTCGGACGCATGTCGCGCACGGTGATCGAGGACTACCAGCGCAACATCGAAATGATCAACACCAGCAACTCGGTGTATGTGCGCCAACGTTTTGAACAGTACGACAGCCTCGACATCCGTGCGCAACTGGCCGAGTTGATCGGCGTGCGCGCGCAGAGCGTGGCCTTCACCCGCAACGCCAGCGATGCGCTGCAGTCGCTGATCCGTAATTACAATCGCCTGATACCCGGCGATCAGGTGCTGATCAGCGACCTGGAATACGACACCGTCAAAGGCGCCATGCGCTGGCTGGCGCGGCATCGCGGCGTCGATGTGATCGAGATCAACCATGCGCATCCGGCCAGTTTCGACAGCCTGCTGGACAGTTACCGCGAAGCCTTCATCCGCTATCCGAAACTCAAACTGATGGCCCTGACCCATGTCACCCACCGCACCGGGCTGGTGATGCCGGTGCAGGCCATCGCCGCGCTGGCGAAACAACATGGCGTGGACATCATCCTCGACGGCGCTCACGCCCTCGGCCAGATCGACTTCAATCTCGAAGCAATGGGCATCGCCTTCGCCGGCTTCAACCTGCACAAGTGGATCGGCGCACCGCTGACCCTGGGCTTTCTGTATATCGCGCCACAGCGGCTGGCCGACATCGACCCGGACATGGGCGAAATGCACTTCCCCGCCAGCGATATCCGCGCGCGCACGCCTTACAGCACGCCGAACATTCCGGCACTGATGACCCTGCCGCTGGTATTCGAGGAGCACCGTTCACTCGGGGGCGCCGCAGCCAAAGGCGCACGCCTCAATTACCTGCGCAACCTGTGGGTCAGCGCGGTGCGGCACTTGCCAGGGATCGAGGTCATGACCCCGGACGATCCGCGCCTGTATTGCGGGATCACCTCGATGCGTTTCACTCGCCACGCCGATCAACAGGCAATGGTCGAGCGCCTGCTCGACGAGTACAACCTGTTCACCGTGGTACGCAACGGCGCAGCGAGCGGGCCGAGCATCCGTATCACCCCGGGGCTGACCACCACCGCCGATGACATGCAGTTGCTGACCCGCGCGCTCAACGAACTGCGCTGATCGCTCACACGGTGTACTTGTCGAAGTCCTCGGGTTTGATCTGCGACGAGGCGGCAAAGGTGTCGATGCCGATAGTCAGATGGCCGAAGAAACCGTCCTCGTGAGAGTCACGGCCGATCGGCCACACGGTCAGGGTCGAATCTTCGCCGCCCATGTTGCTGTAGTAGCTGTCATCGGCGTTGTTCAAGGGTGCCGAGGCACGCCCGCGATAGTCCCGGGCATTGAGCACCGCGCGTGACACCACTTCGGGGAAATACAGCTGGCCGACCCAGGCCACGTTGCGCTCCGCCAGATATTCAGTGCCGGCGACAATGCGCACTGCCACATGAATGTGCAGCGCTCGCCCGGCATAGAACCCCGGATAGATCGTGGTGAATCGTGCCCGTCCCTGTTGATCGCAGAACTGGCTGCCGCGCAGGTAGGTGTCATTGTCGGTACGCGGCACTGAGCCGATGGCATCGGAATCGACCTCCTGATCCGGATTGATCCGGCTCCAACCCGAATAGGCGCCCCGTGCATTGCAGTGCCAGATGTCCACCAGCGCCCCGCTCACCGGCTCGCCGGTCATCGCGTCGACGATGCTCAGGCGCAACAGCAAGGGCAGCCCTTCAGCGCCTTCGCTGATGTTGCGACGCAGCAGTTCTGGATTGCGGAAATACGGCCCGGCGATCTGTTCGGGGGCCAACTGATAGATCGATGATGACGGTGCGGTTGAAGTATCTCGTTCCATGACGCGTTCTCTCTTCCATAAGAGAACGCAGATTAACGGCGCACGAGCGCCGCAGTGCGGTAACTATGTATCGCGCCATTTCTCGGGGCAAAAAAAAACGGTGCACCGACCAAGCGCACCGTAAAGCCGTAGAACACACAACGAAGTGTCAGGTAAAACGTTTAGTCCAGCAGCGCCAGGGCCTCGGCGGTGCATTCCTGAATGCGCGCCCAATCGCCGTTCTTGATCCACTCGGGATCGAGCATCCAGCTGCCGCCCACGCACATGACGTTTTTCAGCGCCATGTAACTCTTGATGTTGGCCGGGCCGACGCCACCGGTCGGGCAGAATTTCACTTCGCCGAACGGGCCGCCGAGGGCCTTGATGGCTGCCACGCCGCCGCTGACTTCCGCCGGGAACAGCTTGAAGCGGCGATAACCCAGGCCATAGCCTTCCATGATGCCGGAGGCGTTGCTGATGCCGGGCAACAGCGGAATCGGGCTGTCGACGCTGGCTTCGAGCAGGTCACGGGTGATGCCCGGGGTGACGATGAACTGCGAACCCGCCGCTTCTGCCGCCGCGAGCATGTTGCGATCCAGTACGGTGCCGGCACCGGTCACCAGCTCCGGACGCTGTTCACGCAGGATCTGAATCGCCTTGAGCCCGAACTGCGAACGCAGGGTCACTTCCAGCGCGGTCAGGCCACCGGCGGCCAGCGCGTCGGCCAATGGCAGCACGTCCTGTTCACGGGCGATGGTGATCACTGGCAGGATCCGCGCCTTGGCGCAGAGGCTGTCGATCAGGGCAACTTTGTCCGCCATGGAAACGGTCGGGGATGGATTTTTCATAGCGGCTGATCCTTGGCTCATGGGCACCAGTAAATCTCTAACGTAGGTTGCAGAAACGCGCGTACCGGCATGGCCGCGACGTCGTCGGATGCCAGCGCGGCATTCAGGGTGGTCAGTTTCGACTGACCGGAAATCGACAGAATCTTGTGCTTTGCCGAAGCCAGCAGCGCGCGGCTCATGGTCAGGCGTTGACGCGGCACGCTCGGCGCCAGCATCGGCCAGCAGCGACGAGTGCCGTCGATCTGCAAGGCTTCGGTCAGGTTCGGGCTGTCGGGGAACAGCGACGCGGTGTGACCGTCATCACCCATGCCCAGCACCAGCACGTCGATCGGCGGCAACTCGGCCAGCAGACGATCGGCGTGCTCCGCAGCCTGCTCGACGTTGGCCGCCGCGCTATAAAGGCTTAAGAACGTTGCCTTGGCCGCCGGCCCTTTGAGCAGATACTGCTTGAGCAGGCCGGCATTGCTGTCGGCATGCTCCACCGGCACCCAGCGCTCGTCGGCAAGGGTCACGACGACCTTCGACCAGTCCAGCTCCTGCTTGGCCAGGTGCTGGAAAAACGCCACCGGACTGCGACCGCCAGAGACCACCAGCACCGCGTTGCCGCGTGCAGCGATGGCATCGCTCAGCTGCTTGGCGACATTCAGCGCCAGACCTTCAGCCAACAGCACCGGGCTCTTGAATGGGTGAGCGTGCACGCCCGCAGGCAGTTTCACATCAGATATCGCCATACCACGACCTCCCGTCCCGCGTGATCAGTGCAATCGAGCTCATCGGCCCCCACGACCCGGCCGCATACGGCTTGGGCGCGTCACCGGATTTTTTCCAGCCGGCGATCAACTGGTCACACCACTTCCACGCGGCTTCGATTTCATCTTTACGGACAAACAGGTTCTGATTGCCGTTCATCACTTCCAGCAACAACCGCTCGTAGGCATCGGGGATCCGTGCGCTGCGCCAGGTGTCGGAGAAATTCAGTTGCAGCGGCCCGCTGCGCAGTTGCATGCCCTTGTCCAGGCCCTGCTCTTTGGTCATCACACGCAGGGAAATGCCTTCGTCCGGTTGCAGACGGATGATCAGTTTGTTGCTGATCTGCAGGCGCTGTTCCGGCGCAAAGATGTAGTGCGACGGTTCCTTGAAGTGGATGACGATCTGCGACAGTTTCTGAGGCATGCGCTTGCCGGTACGCAGGTAGAACGGCACGCCGGCCCAGCGCCAGTTGCGGATGTCGGCACGCAGGGCGACGAAGGTTTCGGTGTCGCTCTGGGTGTTGGAATTCGGTTCTTCGAGGTAACCCGGAACGGACTGGCCTTCGCTGTGGCCGGCGATGTACTGGCCGCGCACCACCTGAGTGGTCAGGCCCTCCGGGCTGATCGGTGCCAGCGCCTTGAGCACTTTGACCTTTTCGTCACGGATGCTGTCGGCGGACAGGTCGGCCGGCGGGTCCATGGCGATCAGGCACAGCAGCTGCAACAGGTGATTCTGGATCATGTCGCGCAGTTGGCCGGCCTTGTCGAAATAGCCCCAACGGCCTTCGATGCCGACCTTCTCGGCCACGGTGATTTCCACGTGGGAGATGTAATTCTGGTTCCACTGGGTTTCGAACAGGCTGTTGGCGAAACGCAGGGCGATCAGGTTCTGGACGGTCTCTTTGCCCAGGTAGTGGTCGATGCGGTAAGTGCGGTTCTCCGGGAAGAACTGCGCCACGGCGTCGTTCACTTTGCGCGAGGATTCCAGATCGGAGCCGATTGGTTTTTCCAGCACCACACGGGTGTTTTCTGCCAGACCGACTTTCGCCAGGTTCTCGCAGATCGCGCCGTACACCGCTGCCGGTGTGGCGAAGTAGGCAATCATGCGTTGCGTGGTGCCGGCGGCTTCGGCCAGCGCCACATAGTCTTCAGCCTTGAGGAAGTCGACGTGCAGGTAGCTCAGGCGCGCCAGAAAGCGCTCGGCCACGGCCTCGTCCAGCTCTTTGCCGACGTAACGGCGCAATTCGGCGGCGATGAACGCCATGTGCTGCTGCTCGGAACCGGGTTCACGGGCCAGCGCGATGATGCGCGTGTCTTCGTGCAACAGGTCGGCGCCATCGAGGTGATAAAGGGCAGGAAACAGCTTGCGCAGGGCCAGATCGCCCAGAGCGCCGAACAAGGCAAAGGTGCACGGTTCAACCGTAATCGAAGGCATGATGTTTGTTCTTTTATCAAGTTAAGCTACAAATACCTTTTTTCAAGGCATCACTCAAGGGAAAATGTAGTAATAACCACAACATTTTCGCAAAATACAGATTCCGAGTGGTGGTCGGTCGGAGCCATCAGTAGGATAGGCCACCGTTACGGGCCATATCAAAGGCCCAATTTGCATAGCCCGGCGCACCTTTGCGCAGGTGAATTAGGAATTCCATATGGACCGCGTGCGAAATTTACTGGAACAGATCCAGAGTCGCCTTGAAGAGCTGAACAAGGCCGAACGCAAAGTCGCCGAGGTGATCCTGCTCAACCCGCAGCAGGCCACCCGCTTCAGCATCGCCGCCCTCGCCCAGGCAGCAAAGGTGAGCGAGCCGACGGTCAACCGTTTCTGCCGTTCGTTCGGTGTCAGCGGCTACCCCGAACTCAAGCTGCAACTGGCGCAGAGCCTGGCCAGCGGCGCGGCGTATGTCAGCCGTGCGGTGGAGGCCGATGACAATCCCGAGGCCTACACGCAGAAGATTTTCGGCAGCGCCATCGCTTCGCTGGACAGTGCTTGTCAGGCGCTCGATCCGAACCTGATCAGCCGCGCCGTCGACCTGTTGATTCAGGCCCGGCAGATCCACTTCTTCGGCCTCGGCGCTTCGGCGCCGGTGGCGCTGGATGCGCAGCACAAGTTCTTCCGTTTCAACCTCGCCGTCACCGCCCATGCGGATGTGCTGATGCAGCGGATGATTGCTTCGGTGGCGCACACCGGTGAACTGTTCGTGATCATTTCCTACACCGGCCGCACCCGCGAGCTGGTGGAAGTGGCGCGCATCGCCCGGGAGAACGGCGCTTCGGTGTTGGGCCTGACCGCCGAGAATTCGCCGCTGGCCAAGGCCAGCACCCTGAGTCTGAACATTCCGCTGCCGGAAGACACCGACATCTATATGCCGATGACCTCGCGGATCATTCAGCTGACCGTGCTGGATGTGCTGGCGACCGGCATGACCTTGCGCCGTGGGGTGGATTTCCAGCCGCATCTGCGCAAGATCAAAGAGAGCTTGAATGCGAGCCGGTATCCGGTGGGTGACGAGTTCAACTGATCCAGAATTTCGGCTGAATGATCAACCGTCATCGCGAGCAGGCTCACTCCTACATTTGAAATGCGTTCCCCTGTAGGAGTGAGCCTGCTCGCGATGAGGCCAGCAGACACACCAAAAATCTAGGCCGCAGCCCACGCCTGCAAACTCAAATGCGCCTTCTCTCCCGGCGCCAGATGCAGGCTGTCGGTACCCCCCGCCGCCGCTTCGACACAGACAAACTCCGTCACTTCATCCCAACTCACGCCCAACAGCGGTCGCGAGCCCGGATGCCAGACCACGGTGTCGCCGCTGTCACCGGTATCGATGCACAACTCGCGCTGCCAGGCGTGATCCTTGAGCTGTAATTCGCCGTCGTGCTGGAACACCCGCTGACAACCACCATCGACGCGCAACTCGCCTTCCTGCTGGCAGGACTGGCGGCTCAACTGGTCGTAACCTTGCGCGCCTTCGAGGCCAGACAGCGCTATCTCACCGACATCGCCAATACGCCAGTAAGCGTGCAAAGCCTGGCTCAACTGGCACGGCATGTCGTCCTGATGCTCGGTGCTCAGGCGTAATTCCATGCGTTCACCGAGGTGCGCGTGCAGGTCGACCTGCCAGTCGCACAACTGCAATTGCCAGTGCAGGCGCACGCCATCTTCGGCGCTGCTGCTGTCGAGCAGCTTCCAGTCGAGCAGTCGTGCCCAGCCATGGGATGGCCAGGCGTTTTCGCTCGGATGGCGGCCATACCACGGCCAGCACACCGGCACGCCGCCACGAATGGCGCCAACGTGCGGCCACTTCGCCGCACACCACAACCACGGTTTCTGCCCGCGTGGCTGAAAGTGCAGCAACTGCGCGCCCTGCCGACTGAACACCGCCTGACACAGCGGATGGTCGATCACCAGCACATCGCGCATCTGATAGCGCTCCCAGGCAAACACCGGTCGTTCGCGCAGGGATTTGAAGAAGCGTTGCAGCGGATGCTCATGCATTGGCCACGGTCCTGAAAATCATGGGGGTACTCAACAATCCACATTGCTCTTGTGGCGAGGGAGCTTGCTCCCGCTGGGCTGCGAAGCGGCCCCGAAACCTTTCACTGCGGTGTGTCATTTAAACCTCATCATCAGGATTTACGACTGCTGCGCAGCCGAGCGGGAGCAAGCTCCCTCGCCACAAATGGGTACGCCACAAACCTTGTATACGAGTGTCGCAAAAAAAAGCGGACAGCCTTGGCTGTCCGCAAATATGCGCACATAGAGAGGAGCTTATCGCAGACGCGTCAGAACGTAGACTGAATTTTCAGGCCAGCGACCAAAGCGTTGTCCACTGCATCGACACCACCCGGGTGAGTGATGTACTGCAGGTTAGGACGTACAGTCAGCCAGTTGGTGACGTGGAAGCCGTAGTTGATCTCGTAGTTGTATTCGGTATCACGAATCGGCGAGAACACCGGATTGTCGTAGTCCGAAACACCGTTGGAAGCGTTCAGCAGTTCGGCGTTTTTCTTCACGTCATCGTTGACGTGGATACGTGCCGCGCCGATGCCGACGTCATCCTTCGGACGCGCGTCGAACGGGCCTTTGTAGACAAACATCACCGACTGGTAGTTGTCGATGAAGTTGGTGTCCTTGTCGTGGAACGTGGCGTTGGCCGCAATGTTCAGACCGCGCGAGGCATCACCGTTATGGCTGGTGAGTTGCTGTTGCGCGACGAACCAGTAGCCGTGTTTGCTGCTGTGGGTCTTGTACGCGTCGCCAGTGGTTGCAGCGTCGAAGCCGTTGACGTCTTCACGGACGTCATTGGCGTCAGCCGTGCTCTTGTAGTAACCGACGCGGTATTCGCCGGGCAGGCTGTTGACCTTCGGCGACCAGACCAGTTCGACTGGCAGAACGGTGCCCTTGGTGCCACTGCCGCTGAGTTTGAAACCGTTGCCGTGTTCCAGCTGCGACGGGTTCTGGTTGTACGCACCGATCTGCGCGTAGAGCTCGTCGTTGATGTTGTACTTGACGCGGATCGCGGCCTGGCTGACTGGCCAGTTGTACCAGATGTTGGTCGCCCAGTTACCCACTTGCGAACCGCAGAACGCCAGGTTCTGGAAGTCGCACGGGAAGGTGTTGAAGTCTTCGCCTTCGCCGAAGTAACCGGCCTTGACGTCGAGCTTGTTGTCGAAGAACTGGTGCTGAATCCACAACTGGGTCAGACGCACCATGTGGCCACGACCGTAGACTTCCTGCGAGGACGACAAGGTGCCGGCACGCGGATCGCCAACACGGTCGTTGGAGATGTTTTCGCCATTACGATTGGTCAGCTGGATCTTGGCCTGGGTGTTGTCCCAGCCGAGCAGTTTCTGCAGATCCAGCGCCGCGCCGAGACCAAACTGATCGCTGTAGCGTGCAGTCTTGTCGTCGTTGTAGCCTCCGTGCAGGTTGCCGCCAACTTCACCGACATAGTCCATCTTGATGTCGATACCCTGCTCGATCAGCTTGGTACGCTCGCCACCCCAGTCGCCGGTCATCCATTTCGAATCGGAGCTGAATGCATCGTCAGCCATTGCATTGCCGGCCAGCACCAATGCCGCCGCAGCTGACACTTGGCAGATCAACCGGGCATTGACGTGTTTCTTTTTCATCCCTACATCCTCGTCTTTATTGTTATTAACTGTTTTTTTCCAACGTGGTTTACATAAAAAGTGCGGCGAACGACAGGCCGAACACCACTTTTCCCCTGTGGGAGCGGGCTTGCTCGCGAAGGCGTCATGTCAGTCGCCATGTGTGCTGCCTGACACTCCGTTTTCGCGAGCAAGCCCGCTCCCACATTTTTGTTCTTCAGCGACCCTTGAATTGTGCCACGTTCGCCGACCGCGCTTCGGTCTGCGCCTGGCCCGCAACGCCCAGACGCTCGCCAGTCTTGGCATCGAACAACAACACTTTCGACGGATCGAATTGCAGTGTCAGGGTCTCGCCCACCTGCGGTGCCACGTCCGGTGCCAGGCGGCAGCAGACCTTGGTTTCATTCAGGTTGACGAACACCAGGGTGTCCGGACCGGTCGGTTCGGTGACCTGCACTTCGGCCTTGATGCTCGGCAGGCCATTGCCCTCGCCGCTCGCCAGAACGATCTGTTCCGGGCGCAGGCCGAGGATCACTTCGCGACCCTCAAGACCGGCGTCCTGCATGCTCATCGGCAACTCGCAACGGGCCTGGCCGCTGTCGAGCAGTGCCAGCAAACGACCGTCCTTGCGTTGCAGGCGCAGCGGGATGAAGTTCATCGGTGGCGAACCGATGAAGCTCGCCACGAACAGGTTGGCCGGATCGTTGTAGATCTCTTTCGGCGTGCCGAACTGCTGGATGATCCCGTCCTTCATCACCGCCACTTTGTCGCCCAGGGTCATCGCTTCGATCTGGTCGTGGGTCACGTAGACCGTGGTGGTTTTCAGGCGCTGGTGCATCAGTTTCATTTCGGTGCGCATCTCGACGCGCAGCTTGGCGTCGAGGTTGGACAGCGGCTCGTCGAACAGATAGATCTTCGGCCGCCGCGCCAGTGCACGGCCCATCGCCACACGTTGCTGCTGGCCACCGGAGAGCTGGCCCGGCTTGCGGTTGAGCAGGTGTTCGATCTGCAGCAGCTTGGCCACGCGTGCGACTTCTTCGTCGATTGCCGACTGCGGCATCTTGCGGATCTTCAGACCGAACTCGATGTTCTCGCGCACGCTCATGGTCGGGTACAGCGCGTAGGACTGGAACACCATGGCGATGTCGCGATCCTTCGGGCTCATGCCGCTGACGTCCTGGTCGCCGATCATGATCGCGCCGCCGGTGATGGTCTCGAGGCCGGCGATGCAGTTCATCAGGGTCGACTTGCCGCAGCCCGACGGGCCGACCAGGATCAGGAACTCACCGTCCTTGATCGACAGTTCGATGTTCTTCAGGGTGTCCGGCAGGCCGGCACCGTAGGTCTTGTTGACGTTGCGAAGTTCGAGCGTTGCCATGATTACCCCTTGACTGCGCCGGCCGTCAGCCCGCGCACGAAATACTTGCCTGCGACCACATAGACCAGCAGGGTCGGCAGGCCGGCGATCATCGCCGCTGCCATATCCACGTTGTATTCCTTGGCCCCGGTGCTGGTGTTGACCAGGTTGTTCAGCGCCACCGTGATCGGTTGCGAATCACCGCTGGAGAACACCACACCGAACAGGAAGTCGTTCCAGATCTGGGTGAACTGCCAGATCAGGCAAACCATGATGATCGGGGTCGACATCGGCAGAATGATCTGCCGGAAAATCGTGAAGAAACCCGCGCCATCCAGCCGTGCAGCCTTGATCAGCGCATCGGGAATACTCACGTAATAGTTACGGAAGAACAGCGTGGTGAACGCCAGACCGTAGACCACGTGCACGAACACCAGGCCGGTGGTGGTGCTCGCCAGGCCCATCTTGCCGAGCGTGAACGAGGCTGGCAGCAGCACGGTCTGGAACGGCAGGAAGCAGCCGAACAGCAGCAGACCGAAGAACAGCTGCGAACCGCGGAAGCGCCAGAACGACAGCACGTAGCCGTTCAACGCGCCGATGGCAGTGGAAATGACCACGGCCGGCACGGTGATCTTGATCGAGTTCCAGAAGTAACCGTCAACCGTGGCCCAGGCCTTGACCCAGCCGATGCCGCTGACCACGGTCGGCCAACTGAGCAGGTTGCCGGTGCTGATGTCTTCCGGGGTCTTGAAACTGGTCAACAGCATCACCACCAGCGGAATCAGGTACAGCAGGACCGCGAGGATCAGCACCGCGTAGATCGCGACGCGACTCAGGCTGAAGGCAGGTTTGGCAGCGAGACTAGTCATGACGCTTGGTCCTCAGCTCGGAGTACAGGTAAGGCACGATGATCGCGAGAATCGCACCGAGCATCAGAATCGCACTGGCCGAGCCCATGCCCATCTGGCCGCGACTGAAGGTGAAGGAATACATGAACATCGCCGGCAGGTCGGAGGAATAACCCGGGCCACCGGCCGTCATCGCCGCGACCAGGTCGAAGCTCTTGATCGCGATGTGCGCCAGAATCATTACCGCACTGAAGAACACCGGACGCAGGCTTGGCAGCACCACTTTCCAGTAGATGGTCGGCATGCTCGCGCCATCGATCTGTGCGGCACGGATGATCGACTGATCAACGCCACGCAGGCCGGCGAGGAACATTGCCATGATGAAGCCCGAGGCTTGCCACACAGCAGCGATCACCAGGCAGTAGACCACACGATCCGGGTCGATCAGCCAATCCAGACGGAAGCCTTCCCAGCCCCAGTCACGCAACAATTTGTCCAGGCCCATGCCCGGGTTGAGCAGCCATTTCCACGCGGTACCGGTGACGATCATCGAGAGCGCCATCGGGTACAGGTAAATGGTACGGATAAAGCCTTCGCGACGGATGCGCTGGTCGAGGAACACCGCCAGCAGCACGCCGATCACCAGGGTGATGCCAATGAACATGCCACCGAACACCGCGAGGTTCTTGCTCGCGACCCACCAGCGGTCGTTGTCGAACAGCCGGGCGTATTGCGCCAGACCGGCCCACTTGTAGTTGGGCAGAAACGTCGAGGTGGTGAACGACAGCACGAACGTCCACAGGATGTAGCCATAGAAGCCCACCAGCACGATGAACATGCTCGGCGCCAGCACCAGTTTCGGTAGCCAGCGCTGCAGTGCATCGAACGGCGAGGCTTTGCTGAACACAGCAACAGAACTCATGGGGAAATCCAGTACGAGGGTAGAAAATTCACACGCTTTCCCCTTGTGGGAGCGAGCTTGCTCGCGAAGGCGTCCTGTCAGTTGATATTGCGATTGCCTGACACTCCGCTTTCGCGAGCAAGCTCGCTCCCACAGGGGCTGCGGTGCTGATGCTTATTTGGCCGACTGAACCGCCGCGCCGAGCTTCTTGGCCGCATCGGCCGGATCGGCTTTCGGGTCGTTGATGTAGTTGGTCACCACATCAAAGAACGCGCCCTGCACCGCCAGCGTGGTCGCCATGTTGTGCGCCATGCTCGGCTGCAGGCCGCCCGTCTTGGCGTCTGCCAGGAAGTCCTTGGCAGCGGTCTGCGCGCAGGAGTCGAAACCGAGCTTGTCCATGTTGTTCAACATGTCGTTACGCACCGGGATCGAGCCTTTGTTGATGCTGAAGACTTTCTGGAAGTTTTCACCCAGCACCACTTTGGCGATGTCCTGCTGACCGGCCGCAGTGCCTTTGTCTTTCTGCTTGAACACCGCCAGGGAGTCGATGTTGTAGGTGAACGCCTTGTCGGTACCCGGGAAGGCTACGCACTCGTAATCCTTGCCGGCGACTTTCTTGGCAGCAGTCCACTCGGACTTGGCCCAGTCACCCATGATCTGCATGCCGGCCTTGCCGTTGATGACTTTGGCCGCTTCCAGGTTCCAGTCCTGGCCTTTGCCGTCGACGTCCATGTAGGTCGCGACTTTCTTCAGCTCGGTCAGCGCCTTGACCATCTCGGGGCCGGTCAGCGCTTTGTTGTCCAGATCGACCAGGGCTTTCTTGTAACCATCAACGCCCATGACCGAGAGCACCACGGCTTCGAACACGGTGCTGTCCTGCCAAGGCTGACCGCCGTGGGCGAGCGGGATGAAGCCCGCAGCCTTGAGCTTGTCGCCAGCGGCGTAGAATTCTTCGAGGGTGGTCGGGTTTTTGGTGATGCCGGCTTTCTTGAAGACTTCCGGGTTGATCCACAGCCAGTTCACACGGTGAATGTTCACCGGCACGGCCACGTAATCACCGTCGTACTTCACGGTATCGGAGACTTTCTTGTCGAGCAGGCTGTCCCACTTCTCTTCTTTGGCCACGTCTTTCAGGACGTCGGTGTCGAGCAGACCGGTGGAGGCCCATTCCTGAATGTCCGGGCCTTTGATCTGGGCGACGCCCGGCGGGTTGCCGGCAACCGCACGACTTTTCAGTACGGTCATGGCCGTGGCACCGCCACCGCCGGCGACAGCGCCGTCTTTCCAGGTAAAGCCGTCTTTTTCGACTTGGGCCTTGAGCACATCGACAGCGGCTTTTTCGCCACCGGACGTCCACCAGTGCACGACTTCCACCGAACCTTTGGATTCGGCAGCGGACACACTGAGGGGCAGAATTGCGAGCGGGAACAGGGAGGCGACAGAAATGACAGTAGCGAGGCGAGAAATCGCATTCATCTGAGATGTACCTTTCTTGTTGTTATGCATGCAAGTCTGGTGCTTGCGCTGCACAGGAGTTTAAACAGGGCGTTTCCCCCCGCAGGTAACGAAGGGACGCGCAAATGTCACCACATGGTTACACAGGAACGGACCGAGATAATTGCGCCAGAGCCGTTGCCATACTCGGTGACAAGGGTAGACGAGGAATCAGCACTGCTTGCCAGGCGTGATACAGATCCGGCTTGCCGGCCCAGATATCGGCACTCGGGCGGTTCTGCGGATCGAGTTCGTGATGCCAGCTGCCGTCGCAGCGATCGATGAAATACATCTCGCAGAATTCCCAGAACTGGCGGTACCAGATTTCGTATTGCTGATCGCCAGTGCGTTTGAGCAAGGCACTGGCGGCGGCGCTGGCCTCGGCATGGGTCCAGTGCAAGCGATGGCGGACCACTGCTCTGTTGTCCCAGTCGAGGGTGTAGACGATCCCCGGGGCGCCATCGACGTCCCAGCCGTTTCGGCAGTTCTGTTCGAAGAGTTTTTGCGCATCGGTCGCCAGCCAGCCCGGCGTGAGCATCCCGGCCTGGACCCGCGCCGCTTCGAGGTGCAGCAACAGCCGCGCCCACTCGAAACCGTGGCCCGGCGTGGTGCCGTAAGGGCGGAAGCCGTCGGCCGGATTGTCGCGGTTGTATTCGCGCAGCGGTTGCCAGTCGCGGTCGAAGTGTTCGATGACCATGTAGCCATTGGCGGCGGCGTGACCGTGAATCACTCGCTCGACGATGCGTTGCGCACGCACCAGCCAGCGCGGGTCTTCGGTGACATCGGCCAGCGCGAGGAATGCTTCGGTGGCGTGCATGTTGCTGTTGGCGCCGCGATAGGCTTCTTCTTCGCGCCAGTCGCGATTGAAGAATTCGCGCATCGCGCCCTCTTCTTCGCTCCAGAAATAGGTGTCGATGATATCGATCGCATCATCCAGCAGCGCCTGGGCGCCGGGACGTTGCGCAACCACCGCAGAACTGGCTGCGAGCGCAACGAAAGCATGCAGATAGGCGTTCTTGCCGGTATTGCCGTCGCGATGTTCGGCGACCGCAAACCAGCCACCGTGCAGCGCATCCCGCAGCGGCCCGCGCAGGGCCGCGATGCCGTGATCGACCAGTTCGGCAAACCCCGGCAGCCCCTGAATATGGGCCATGGCGAAACTGTGGGTCATGCGCGCGGTGTTCATGGTTTCGGCCTGCGCGCTCGCCGGCAAACGGCCGCGCTCGTCGAGGTTGCCGAAACCTTCGGGCAGTCTGGAAGCCTTGGCGAATGCCAGCAGACGCAGGCCTTCGTCGCCGAGCCATTGCTGGTGAGCAGGGGCGTTCAGCCAACTGCTGAAGCCTGGGTGGAAAAGATCCATGGGTGGCCTTTTTTGTTGTTATGACTGCGGGGAGTCTAAACAACGGGCCGCGGTGGGCTTGTAACGAAGGGGGCGGGTTTTGTCACCAGCTCGTGACATAGATCAGAAGTGAAACCTGTGGCGAGGGAGCTTGCTCCCGCTGTGGCGCGAAGCGGCACCCAAAAGACGGCCTGCTGCGCAGTCCAGCGGGAGCAAGCTCCCTCGCCACAGGGGTGGTATCAGTCAACACTGCGCGGCAACTGCAACGTCACCCGCAACCCACCCTCACGCAGATTCTGCAACGTCACTTCACCGCCATGGCTGTGAGCGATGTTGCGCGCAATGCCCAGGCCCAGCCCATAACCCTGCTGCTGCCCGGCCAAGCGAAAGTGCGGCTCGAACACCTGCTCCAAGCGCTGCTCCGGGACACCCGGGCCTTCATCGTCGACGTGCAGGACAAACGCGCGCTCATCGTCATCGATGTGCAGATGCGCGTTCTGCCCGTACTTCAACGCATTGTCGATCAGGTTACCGATGCAGCGCTTCAACGCCAAAGGCTTGCCCGGATACGCCGCCAGCGCCTTGCCTTGCTGGGTCACGCGGCCATTGCCGTTGGGCGCCAGATACGGCTCCACCAGACAATCGAGCACATGATTGAGATCCACCGGCTCGATGTTCTCGTGGATGTCGGTGTCTTTCACGCATTGCAGCGCGCCTTTGACCAGCAACTCAAGTTCATCCAGATCGCGGCCGAACTTGGCTTGCAGCTTCTCGTCTTCGAGCAGTTCGACGCGCAGGCGCAGACGAGTGATCGGCGTGCGCAGGTCATGGGAAATCGCGCTGAACAACTGGCTGCGTTCGGTCAGGTAACGGCTGATGCGTTCGCGCATGGTATTGAACGCACGGCCCACTTCCACCACTTCGCTGCCGCCGCCCTCGGCCACCGGCTCGACATCGGCACCCAGCGACAGATCTCGCGCCGCCCGGGCCAGACGCTTGAGCGGCCGGCTCTGCCAGTGCACCAGCAGGCCGATGAACAGCAGTAAAAAGCCGCTGGTAAGGACGATGAACCACACCTGCTGCGCCGGCAGGCCTTGTTCTTCGAGGCTGGTGTAGGGTTCGGGCAACAACGACGCGATGTACAGCCATTCGCCCGGCGCCATCTGAATCTGCGTCACCAGCACCGGCGGATTCACCGGTTCCAGGGTCAACGCGTAATGCGCCCACGAGCGCGGCAGCTCATCGAGTTTCAGCCCGGCATTGAAGATCCGCAGATCCTCGGGGCTGACGAAGGTCACCGAGATATCAGTGTCATGGCCCAGCGACTGACGCAGCACTTCGTCCACTGCCTCGATCACCGCCGCCTTGCGCGGGGTGATCGGCAGCACGTCCATACCCAGCGGCTTGTCGTTGAGCGTCACCACAAAACGGGTGCCACCCATGCTGCGCAACTGGTCGAGTACCAGCGGCCGGTACGCCACCGGCAGCGAGCGAAAATAACTGACGCTGGCGGTCATCGAATGGGCGAGGCTGCGGGCGCTGGTGACCAGGCCTTCGAGCTGGGTCGCGCGCAGTTGCGAGACCCAGATCACGCTCGACAACGTCTGCGCGAACAGCACCGCCAACAGGGTCAATAGCAGCATCCGCCCGAGCAGCGAACGCGGCACCGGGACTTTGCTGGCGAGCCGGCGCAGCGACTCAGTGACCATTGCCGGCAACCACATTGGCTGCCAGTTGGTAGCCGCTGCCGCGCACGGTGCGGATCAGTCGTGGCGGTTTTTCCGTGTCGCGCAGACGTTGGCGCAAGCGGCTGACGGCCATGTCGACAATCCGGTCGAGCGGCATCAGGTCGCGGCCACGGGTGGCGTTGCCGATGGTGTCGCGGTCGAGGATTTCCTGCGGATGATCGAGAAACAACTTCAGCAGCGCGAAGTCGGCACCGGAGAGAATCACTTCTTCGCCGTCGGTGTGGAACAGTCGATGGCTGACCATGTCCAGCCGCCACTCGTCGAACGCCAGCACGTCGCTGCCGCTGCGCTCCTGACCGAACTGGGCACGTCGCAACAGCGCCTTGATTCGGGCTTGCAGCTCGCGGGGACTGAAGGGTTTGCCGAGGTAGTCATCAGCGCCGAGCTCCAGCCCGATCACGCGGTCGGCTTCGTCGGAACTGGCGGTCAGCATGATGATCGGCACCTGCGCCTGACGCGGATGCTGGCGCACCCAGCGGCACAGGCTGAAACCGTCTTCGTCGGGCAGCATCACATCGAGGATCACCAGATCGCTGGGCGCCTCGTTGAGTGCCTGGCGAAAACTGGCGCCATCGGCTGTGGCCCGCACCTGGAACCCGGCGCGGGTCAGGTAGGTTTCCAGCAACTCGCGTATTTCCTGGTCGTCATCGACCAACAATATCGACTTGTTGACTGAGCTCACTTCGAAGGCATCCTTGTTGTTGGAATTGGGGCGGATTATGCCTTAAGCACTGATTTTACAAACACCACAAAACACCTGTAGGAACAAAACCTGTGGCGAGGGGATTTATCCCCGATGGGTTGCGCAGCGACCCTGGAAAAGCAGGGCCTGCTTCGCAGGCCATCGGGGATAAATCCCCTCGCCACAAAGGCTCACTCCTACAGTTTGATTGCATTTCAGGCAGGGATTGCTTGCTCCAGTGCCACACCGGCACCCACCAGCCCGGAATACGGCGCCGTCACCAGCCACACCGGGATGCCCTTGAAGTAATCGCTCATGCAGCCCTTGTCGGCGAAGCTGCGGGCGAAACCGCTGTTGACGAAGAAGTCGGCAAAGCGCGGAATCACCCCGCCTACGATGAACACGCCGCCACGACCACCGGTGGTCAGCACGTTGTTGCCCGCCACACGGCCGAGCCAGCAGCAGAACTGCTCCAGCACTTCCAGGGCAATCGGGTCACCGGCCAGACCGGCTGCGGTGATTGCTTCCGGCGTATCAAGCTTCGGTTCATGTCCGTCCACTGCGCAGATCGCACGGTAGACTCGCGGCAAACCGCCGCCGCTCAGTGCGGTCTCAGCGCTGACATGACCGATCTCGTTGTGGATGTGCTGCCACAGCTGGGTTTCACGCGGGCTGCTCAGCGGCAGGTCAACATGACCGCCCTCCCCCGGCAACGCGGCAAACCGCCCTTCGCCCAGATCGAGCAAGGTGCCCACGCCCAGGCCAGTGCCTGGACCGATCACCACCGCTGGGCGCAACGGCTCCGGCGTGCCTTCGCAGACCACGCGGAATTCGCCGGGCTGCAAACGGGTCATGCCCAGCGCCATCGCCGAGAAGTCGTTGATCAGCAGCAGTTGTTCGACCTGCAAGGTTTTGCAGAATGCCGTGCGGCTCAGGCGCCAGTGGTTGTTGGTGAACTTGAATTCATCACCACTCACCGGCCCTGCCACCGACAGGCACACCGAACCGATCGAACCCGGCGCCAGACCGAGGCCGCTCAGGTAGAGGCTGATCGCCTCTTCCGGGCTGGCGTGGTCGGCTGTCGCCAGCACCTGAACCGATTCCAGTTGCTGGTTTTTCCACAACGCGAACCGCGCGTTGGTGCCTCCGATATCACCGACCAAAGCCAGTTTCAATTAAGCGTCTCCAGGGCAGAAGTGAAGGCGCTGGCGCCCTGCTCCGCCGAGCTGAAGGCCAAACGCATGAAGCCAAACAGTTCGCGACCGCTGCCGATGTTGTTGCCCAACAGGCCTTTGGCAGGTTCACGCGCTGCAAATTCGGCGGCGTCGACCTTGAGTTCCAAAGTGCCTTTGACGCCATCGACGCGGATGATATCGCCCTCTTGCACCCGCGCCAAAGCACCACCGACATAAGCTTCGGGGCTGACGTGAATCGCCGCCGGGATTTTCCCCGACGCGCCGGACATGCGCCCGTCGGTGACCAGCGCGACTTTGAAGCCGCGATCCTGCAGCACGCCGAGGAACGGCGTCATCTTGTGCAGTTCCGGCATGCCGTTGGAGCGCGGGCCCTGGAAGCGCATGACCGCGACAAAATCCTTCTCCAGCAGACCGGCCTTGAACGCATCGGCCAAGTCCTGCTGATCCTGGAACACCATGGCCGGTGCTTCGACGATCTGGTTTTCCAACGCCACGGCGGAGACTTTCATCACCCCGCGACCAAGGTTGCCTTCCATCACCCGCAGACCGCCCTCCGGCGAGAATGCACGGGCAACCGGGCGCAGGATGCTTTCGTCGAGGCTTTCGATCGGGCCTTCGCGCCACACCAACTCACCGTTATCGAGGAACGGCTCTTTGGTGTAGCGGCTCAGACCGTGGCCGAGCACGGTGTTGACGTCTTCGTGCAGCAGGCCCGCCTCAAGCAGCTCACGGATCAGGAACGACATACCGCCAGCGGCCTGGAAGTGGTTGATGTCGGCCTTGCCGTTCGGGTAGACGTGGCTCAGGGTCGGCACGACTTCGGAGAGGTCGGCCATGTCCTGCCAGGTCAGCTGGATGCCAGCGGCCATGGCGATGGCCGGCATGTGCAGGGTGTGGTTGGTCGAGCCGCCGGTGGCGTGCAGCGCGACGATCGAGTTGACCAGCGCCTTCTCGTCGACGATTTCGCCGATCGGCATGAAGTTGCCGTTCTGTTTGGTCAGACGCGTGACCTGATGCGCTGCTTCGCGGGTCAGGGCATCACGCAGCGGTGTGTTCGGGTTGACGAACGACGCGCCCGGCAAGTGCAGGCCCATGACTTCCATCAGCAACTGGTTGGTGTTGGCGGTGCCATAGAACGTGCAGGTGCCCGGGCTGTGGTAGGACTTCATCTCCGATTCCAGCAGCTCTTCGCGGGTTGCCTTGCCTTCGGCGTACTTCTGCCGCACGTCGGCTTTTTCCTTGTTGGAAATCCCCGAGACCATCGGCCCGCCCGGAACGAAAATCGTCGGCAGATGGCCGAAACGCAGGGAGCCCATCATCAGGCCCGGCACAATCTTGTCGCAGATGCCGAGCATCAGCGCGCCGTCGAACATGTTGTGCGACAGCGCCACCGCCGTGGACATGGCGATCACTTCGCGGCTCGGCAGGCTCAGCTCCATGCCCGGCTCGCCCTGGGTCACGCCATCGCACATCGCTGGCGTACCGCCGGCGAACTGGCCGACCGAACCGATTTCGCGCAAGGCGTTTTTGATCTGCTGGGGAAAGACTTCGTACGGCTGGTGCGCCGAGAGCATGTCGTTATACGAAGAAACGATGGCGATGTTCGCCGAGTTCATCATCCGCAAGCTGTGCTTGTCTTCGCTGCCACACCCGGCCACGCCGTGGGCGAAGTTGGCGCATTGCAGCTTGCCGCGCATCGGCCCGTCAGTCGCGGCGCCGCGAATCAGTGCAAGGTAAGCCTGACGCGTGGCGCGGCTGCGGGCGATAAGCCGTTCGGTGACCTCAAGAACGCGGGGATGCATGTGTAGAACTCCAGGCTAACGGATGTGGCGACCTGATTGTCTATGCTGATCAAACGCCGTTGTTGTTGGAATGACAGACGGTTTTTTTGACCATTCGGACCAGTTGATTCAGGTCACTCGTTGTAGATAAAACAAAATATTGCCACTAAAAAGGCTTGTTTTCTATTTTTATGCGAATAATCTTGTAATTCCAACAACAAAACGACGGCGGCGCTGTTCAATGACTCTTCGAATCGCAATCAATGGTTTTGGCCGCATCGGCCGTAATGTCCTGCGCGCACTGTATACCCAAGGCTATCGACAGGATTTGCAGATCGTCGCCATCAATGATCTGGGCGACAGCTCGATCAATGCCCATCTGCTCAAATACGACACCGTTCACGGCACATTCGACGCCGAAGTGGCCCATGACAATGAGAGCCTGACGGTCAATGGCGACCGTATTTCGGTCAGCGCGATTCGCAACCCGGCCGACCTGCCGTGGGCCGCGGAAAAAATTGATGTGGTGTTCGAATGCACCGGTCTGTTCACCGACCGCGCCAAAGCGGCTGCGCATCTTACTGCCGGCGCACGCAAAGTCATCATCTCGGCCCCGGCCAAGGGCGCCGACGCCACCGTGGTTTACGGCGTCAACCACGACATTCTGCGCCAGTCGCACCAGATCATCTCCAACGCTTCGTGCACCACCAACTGCCTGGCGCCGGTGGCGCAGGTGCTGCACCGCGAGCTGGGGATTGAAAGCGGTCTGATGACCACCATTCACGCCTACACCAACGACCAGAACCTGACCGACGTCTACCACACCGACCCGTACCGCGCGCGTTCGGCCACGCAGAACATGATCCCGAGCAAGACCGGCGCCGCCGAAGCGGTAGGCCTGGTGCTGCCGGAACTGGCGGGCAAACTGACCGGCATGGCCGTGCGGGTGCCGGTGATCAATGTGTCGCTGGTGGACCTGACGGTGCAGTTGAAGAAGGAAGCCACGGCCGAGGAAGTCAACGCACTGATGAAGGCTGCCAGCCAACACTCGAAAATTCTCGGTTACAACACGTTGCCGCTGGTTTCCAGCGACTTCAACCACAACCCGTTGTCGTCGATCTTCGACGCCAACCACACCAAAGTCAGCGGCAAACTGCTGAAGGTGCTGGCGTGGTACGACAACGAGTGGGGCTTCTCCAACCGCATGCTGGATAACTGCCTGGCGCTCTGCAACGCGGAGTAATCCCCTTCCCCCATGTGGGAGCGGGCTTGCTCGCGAAGGCGTCGTGTCAGGCAATTGATGTATCGACTGACCCACCGCATTCGCGAGCAAGCCCGCTCCCACAGGTTTTTGATTTCAGTCTGAAATCAACACTTGACCACTCGACTGGATGATAAGCATTATCATTCGCTCGAAATGGATCAGGTTCCCCCGTGAGTCAATCGCGCTTCAATCATGTCTTTCTCTCTCAGCGCACATCCCTGCTGCGCACGATCGAGCGCATGGTCAACAACCACAGCACCGCCGAAGACCTGTTGCAGGAAACCTACCTGCGCGTCACGCGGGCGTTGAGCGAGCGCGCCATCGATCACCTTGAACCCTTCGTGTTTCAGACCGCGCGCAATCTGGCGCTGGATCACCTGCGTGCGCGCAAGATCCATTCGCGGACCATGGTCGATGACGTGCCGCAGGACGTGGTGCACAGCGTCGCCGCCCCCGCCAGCAGCGCCGAAGACGCCGCCCACGCCGAACAATTGCTGGAGCGCCTGAACGTGAGCCTCAGTCAACTCAGCCCGCGTCAGCAGCAGATTTTCATCCTCAGCCGCCTGCACGGGCACAGCTACCAGGAAATCGCCGACGAGCTGAATGTGTCCCTCAGCACCGTGCAGAAGGAACTCAAGCTGATCATGTCGATCTGCATCGGTGTCGCCGAGCGCTTGAATGGCGCCTGAGGTTGCAGGCGATTTCAGTCAGCAGCTTCGACTGCACTGATCATCGGGCTTTGTTACCCTTGCCCGACTTTTACGCTTCACTAAAAAAACAGCCGTGCACAGACACTGCCGAGGACACACCGTGACGGACACCCACCGCCCGCCTTCGCCTGCAACGGCGCAGGACGCCGCCCGTGCAATGGACCAGGCTCTGGACTGGCTCATCGTGCTCGGCAGTGCGGACGAAGAGCAGACCCGGCAATTTCACGCATGGCTGGCGGCCGATCCGTTGAATGCCGAGGCATTCGCCAAGGCTCAGGCGATCTGGGACGGGCCGCAAGTGGTGCAGTGTGCGCAGAGTCTCGCGGCGAAGCCGGCGAAAGTCACGTTGCTCAAACGTCTGCGTCCGCACTGGAAACCGTTGGCGACGGCTGCGGTGCTGGTGCTCGGTCTGTTCAGTTTCAGCAACCTGCCGATGCGCCTTCAGGCCGATCATCTGACCGTGGTCGGCGAGCGTCAGCGCCTGCAACTGGAGGACGGTTCCAAGGTGCTGCTCAACACCAACTCGGCATTCTCCAGCACCATCAATGAGCGCCAGCGCGTGGCGCGACTGTATCAGGGTGAAGCGTTTTTCGAGGTGGCTGCCAACCGTGCTCAACCGCTGGAAATCGATGCCGGCCCGGTGCAGGCCAGCGTGCGCGACACCGCGTTCGCCGTGCGCTATCTGGACGGCGTGGCGCAGGTCAATGTGCAACGCGGCGATGTCGATCTGCGCGCCACGCACAACGATGCGCGAGTGCGTTTGAGCGCAGGCGAAAGCATCCGCATCGGCCCCAACGGTTTCGATCGTCCGGGCAAGCTCGATGCCGCGACCGACCTGGCCTGGGTCCAGGGCCGACTGGTGTTCGAGAACTGCCCGTTGAATCAGGTGCTGGCCGAACTGCGCCGCTACTACCCGGGCTGGATCATCAACACCAACGAACAGTTGGCCGACGTCAACGTCACCGGCAACTACCGCCTCGACCAGCCGCTGGACGTGGTGCGCTCCCTCGCCCACATCACCTCGGCGCGCCTGCAGGAATTCCCCGCGCTGGTGATCCTGAACTAAATGAGAATTATTTTTACTCGATAGCGAAAGCCCGTTCGTCTCGTTATAGCCAATGCAATTGATTCGCATCTTCGGAGGCGGATCAGCACCTATAAAGATTCGTGCGACACGGAGCGCTATCGATGTCCTCTCGCCTTACCCGCCAGACTGCTTCCCCTTCCCGCGTATTGTCGTTGCTGACGGCCGCCATTCTCATGGCCGGCACTGCACCGCTGATGGCTGCCACCGAACAACCGGCGCGCAACATGGGTGATTATTCGTTCTCGATCGGCCAGCAACCGCTGGTGTCGGCGCTCAATGCCTTCACCACTGTCACCGGTTGGCAGGTCGGCTTGCCGGCAGAATTGGGTCAGGGCGTATCGTCGCCGGGTGTGCGCGGTTCGCTGCCGCCGGAAAAAGCCCTGGAGCGCCTGTTGGTGGGGACCAACCTGAGCTTCCGCAAGCTGAGCAACAACAACGTGGTGCTGGAGAAGCGCAGCACCAGCGGCGCACTCAATCTGGATCAGGTGACCATCAGCGCCACCCGCCAGGAACAATCGGTCAGCAGCGTGCCGGCCACCGTCACCGTGCAGACCCGCCAGGATCTGGATCGCAACAACGTCAACACCATCAAGGATCTGGTGCGCTACGAGCCGGGCGTGTCGGTCGGCGGCGCCGGCCAGCGTGGCGGTATCAGCGGCTACAACATCCGTGGCATCGACGGCGACCGCATCCTGACGCAGGTTGACGGCGTCGAAGTGCCGGACGGTTTCTTCAATGGCCCGTACGCCAAGACCCAGCGCAATTACGTCGACCCGGAAATCGTCAAACGCGTGGAAATCCTCCGTGGCCCGGCCTCGGTGCTGTACGGCAGCAACGCCATCGGCGGCGCCGTCAGCTACTACACCCTCGACCCGGACGACATCATCAAGCCCGGCAAAGACGTCGGCGCTCGCCTCAAAACCGGTTACAGCTCCGCCGATGAGAGCTGGCTGAAATCCGCCACCGTCGCCGGCCGTGCCGAGCAGTTCGACGGCTTGCTGCACTTCAGCCAGCGCGACGGTCACGAAACCGACTCCTACGGCAGCAACAACGGCACTGGCCTTGAGCGCACTGCCGCCAACCCGGAAGACGTCAAAGCCACCAACGTGCTGGCGAAGATCGGCTGGAACTACAACGAAGGTTCGCGCCTGGGCCTGACCTACGAGAAATTCAAGGACGATCGCGACACCGATCAGAAAAGCGCCTACGGCGGCCCGTACTTCAATGGCGCGCCGACCATTCCCAACAGTGTGCTGCCCGGCGGCATGTACCAGTGGCGTACCGGCAACGACACCATCACCCGCGAGCGTTTCGGCCTGGAGCACAGCTTCGCCCTCGACAGCCTGCTGGCCGATAACGTGAAGTGGAGCCTCAATCACCAGATCGCCAAGACCGACCAGAGCACCGAAGAGTTCTACTACCCGATGACCCGTAAAGTGCTGCGCACCCGCGACACGGTCTACGAGGAAAAACAGTGGGTGTTCGATGCGCAACTGGACAAGGCGTTTGCCATCGGTGACACCGATCACGTGCTGACCTACGGCACCACGATCAAACAACAGAAAGTCACCGGTTCGCGCAGCGGCGACGGCAAGTGCCTGGCGGTCGGTCGTGGCTGCACCGCCATCGGCGCCACCAGCGCGGCGGATGTGCTGAAAAAATCCAGCGACTTCCCGGACCCGACCATCAACACCTACAGCCTGTTCGCCCAGGATCAGATCAGCTGGAACAAGTGGACCTTCCTGCCGGGCCTGCGCTACGACTACACCCAGCTCAAGCCGCACATCACTCAGGAATTCCTCAACACCGTGGCCGCCGATGGCAACGGCACGGTCAGCGACGAGAACAAGACCTGGCACAAAGTCTCGCCCAAGTTCGGCCTGACCTACGCCCTGACCGACAATTACACCTGGTACGGCCAATACGCCGAAGGGTTCCGCACGCCGACCGCAAAAGCGCTGTACGGGCGCTTCGAAAACAGCACCACCGGCTACAACGTGGCGCCGAACCCGAACCTGGAACCGGAAAAAAGCAAAAGCTATGAAACCGGTCTGCGCGGCAACTTCGAGCAAGGCTCGTTCGACGTGGCGGTGTTCTATAACAAGTACCGCGATTTCATCAACGAAGACGCCGTCACCCCCGGCTACGACGAGCTGACCTTCCAGTCGAGCAACATCAAGCACGCGACCATCAAGGGCGCCGAAGTCAAAGGTCGTCTGAACCTCGATGCGTTCGGTGCGCCGCAAGGCCTCTACACCCAGGGCTCGATCGCTTACGCCTACGGTCGCAACAACGACAACGGCGAACCGCTCAACAGCGTCAATCCGCTGACCGGCGTGTTCGGCCTGGGTTACGACCAGGACAACTACGGCGGCCTGCTGAGCTGGACCGTGGTGAAGAAAAAGGATCGCGTCGACGACAGCAACTTCAAGTCGCCGGATGGCGTCAGCAGCCAGTTCAAGACCCCGGGCTTCGGCATTCTCGATCTGGCCGGCTACTACAAAGTCACCGACGACGTCACCGTCAGCGGCGGCATCTACAACCTGACCGACAAGAAGTACTGGCTGTGGGATGACGTGCGCGGTTACGACAGCGTCGGCGAAGCCTCTGTAACGCAACCGGCCAACCTCGATCGTCTGACCCAACCGGGCCGCAACTTCGCGATCAATCTGGTCTGGGACATCTGATCCGGACGGCCCTGCGACGCGCATTGTTCAGCGCATCGCAGGGCTTTTTTTACGGTTTGGCACCTGCCCGTTCGTCTCGTTATCAAGCGCCTCTTTTATCAAGGACACCCCATGACCACATCGGAAAAAGCCCTGCGTTCACAACGCCTGAACCAGATCACCCACGAGCCGCACAGCAAGCTCGACGCCCTGGTCAAGGCCCACGCGCCGTTCGAGACCCGCGCCAACTTCGCGCGTTTCGTGGTCGCGCAGTACCTGTTCCAGTCGGAGCTGGTAGACCTGTACAACGACGCCGAACTGGCTGCCATCGTCCCGGATCTGCCAGCCCGATGCCGCGCCGAAGCGGCCAAGGCTGACCTGGCGGATCTGGACACCGACATCCCGGCACCGGTGGCCGGTGCGCTGAAAAACCCGAGCAAGGCTCGCGCCCTCGGCTGGATCTTCGTCTCCGAAGGTTCGAAGCTCGGCGCCGCGTTCCTGATCAAACGCGCGGTGGCGCTGGACCTCAGCGAAACCTTCGGCGCCCGTCACCTGGGCGAGCCGGAAGGGGGTCGTGCCGAAGGCTGGAAAAGCTTCGTGCGCACCCTCGACTCGCTGCAGTTCACTGCCGAGGAAGAAGCCGAAGTCGAGCAAGGCGCGATCGACGCGTTCAACCGCTTCACCGTGCTGCTGGAACAGGCTTACGCGACCGAAGCCGAACCGGCCTGATACACCGCAAATTCCCCTTGTAGGAGCGGGCTTGCTCGCGAATGCGCTGTGTCAGTCACCTGATATGTCACTGACACACCGCATTCGCGAGCAAGCCCGCTCCCACATGGGAACAGCGCTAGCCTGTAGAATCCCCCGTTTCGCCTCACAGCAATCCCGAGCCCATGCCGCAACCCGCCTCGTCAAAACTCGCCCGCCTGCTGTTCGGCCTGCTGGCCTATGTCAGCCTCGGCATTGGCCTGATCGCCATCGTCGTGCCCGGCCTGCCGACCACCGAGTTCATCCTGCTCGCCGCCTGGGCCGCGACTCGCAGCTCGCCGCGCCTGAGTGCCTGGCTGGAAAACCATCGGCTGTTCGGGCCGATCCTGAGCAACTGGCGCAACGGCAAGATCATCGCGCGCAAGGCCAAGGTCAGCGCCACCGTCAGCATGCTGCTGTGCGCGACGCTGATGCTGGTGATGCTCGATCACGGCTGGCCGGTGTATCTGGCGATTGCCGGGATGAGTCTGGGCAATCTGTGGATCTGGTCACGCCCGGAAGCCCTCCCGCCCCCGCCTGACCGCCCGCTATTTTTGGCAAATGAGCTTTTGTGGTGAGGGGATTCATCCCCGATTGGCTGCGCAGCAGCCACTAATCAGGCTCCGCAGAGTTTCAGTTAAAAATGGTGGTCAGGTTTTGGGCCTGCTGCGCAGTCCATCGGGGATGAATCCCCTCACCACAAAGCCTCATCACCCGCAGCACTCCGGCGTTCATCAGGCTGAAACTTCCCTGTAATTAATCGCCTTTTCAGGACAATCCCCTGCGCAAACGTTTAGCGCTGACCGTTCGTCGGCAAGCGCCTCATGCGCCCTCGCTGCGCGCCGATGAGCAATGCATGGCGCTGAATGGATTTGGCGAACCGGGTAGTTCATCCCGTGGCCACCTGCTCATTCATTCACGAGATCGCCCCATGTTCGACTCTCTCTCCATTCGCCTGAAAATCGTCCTGCTCTCCGGTCTGTGCCTGCTCGGTGTGGTTGCGCTGATCGTCGGCATAAACATTTACCAGACCAACCAGAACGACGAAGTGGTCAGCGACTCCAGCAGCAAGATGCTCACCGCGAGTGTGCAGAACCTGTTGCAGGCCAAGGCGGCCGAGCAGGCGGTGCGAGTACAGAAGACCTTTGGCGAAAGCCTGACGGTGATCACCGCCCTGGCCGACCAGATCAAGGACATGCGCGTGATGGCCGCCAAGCGTTCGCTGGAGGCCGGGGCCCTGCGTGAAGAGTTGAATCAGAGCCTGAAAACCGCGTTCGAGCGCAACGACAAGGTGCTCGGCATCTGGCTCGCTTTCGAACCCAACGGCCTCGATGGCAAGGACAGCGAATTCGTCAACGATGCGGCGCGCCAGTCCAACGAAGCCGGGCGTTTTGCGACCTACTGGAGCCGCGCCGCCGGCTCGGCGCTGAACACGATCATGGTCGAAGAAGACATGACCAAGACCACCCTCAGCGTCAGCGGCACGCCATATAACAGCTGGTACACCTGCCCTCGCGACAACAAGCGTACCTGCCTGCTCGACCCGTATGCCGACACCGTGGGCAACAAGGAAATGTTGATGACCACCATTTCCGTGCCGTTGATCGTCGACGGCAAGGCCATCGGCGTGGTCGGCGTCGACATCGCCCTCGACGCCCTGCAAGCGGCGGCGCTCGACTCGCAGCGCGACCTGTTCAACGGCGCCGGGCACATGCTGATCGTCTCCGGCAGCGGCGTGCTCGGTGCGGACAGTTCCGATGCGAAGAAAGTCGGCAAACAAATCAGCGAAACGCTCGGTGCCGAAGGCAAGGATGTCCTGCAACTGGTCAGCAGCGGCACGCCGAAAATTCTCGAACAGGGCGACCTGATTCGCGCCGTGTACCCGGTCGATCCGATTGGTAACTCGCGGGCCTGGGGCGTGGTCATCGACCTGCCGAAACAGGTGCTGCTGGCCGATTCGGTCAAGCTGCAAGCGGTGCTCGACGATGCGCAGAAAACCGGGGTGATCACCGCGTTGCTGGTGGCGGTAGTCGCCGGTCTGATTGGCCTGCTGCTGATCTGGCTCACCGCGTCGGGCGTAACCCGGCCGATCAACAGCGTTGCTGAAATGCTGAAGAACATCGCCAGCGGTGAAGGCGACCTGACCCAGCGCTTGAACTACAGCAAGAAAGATGAACTGGGCGAACTGGTGAACTGGTTCAACCGCTTCCTCGACAAGCTGCAACCGACCATCGCCCAGATCAAACAGAGCATCACCGAAGCGCGTGGCACTGCTGATCAGTCTTCGGAAATCGCCCGCCAGACCAGCGAAGGCATGCAGGTGCAGTTCCGCGAAATCGATCAGGTCGCCACCGCGTCCAACGAAATGAGCGCCACCGCGCATGACGTCGCCAACAGCGCGTCGAACGCGGCCAACGCCGCCAAGGGCGCCGACCAGTCGGCCAAGGACGGCATGTCGATCATCGAGCGCAGCACCCGCGACATCAATCAACTGGCCGATGAAGTCAGCAAAGCGGTAACCGAAGTCGAAGCACTGGCGGTCAACAGCGAGCAGATCGGTTCGGTGCTGGAAGTCATCCGCAGCATCGCCGAACAGACCAACCTGCTGGCGCTCAACGCCGCCATCGAAGCCGCCCGCGCCGGGGAAAGCGGTCGTGGTTTCGCGGTGGTAGCCGATGAAGTGCGCAACCTCGCCAAGCGCACTCAGGATTCGGTGGAAGAAATCCGCATCGTCATCGAACGCATCCAGACCGGCACCCGCGGCGTGGTCGCGACCATGCATTCGAGCCAGACCCAGGCGCACAACAACGCCGGGCAGATCCGTCAGGCGGTGGATGCGCTGGGCAAGATCAGCGATGCGGTCACGGTGATCAGCGACATGAACCTGCAGATCGCCAGCGCCGCCGAACAGCAGAGCGCCGTGGCCGAAGAGGTCAACCGCAACGTCTCGGCGATTCGTACCGTGACTGAGACGCTGACCGAACAGGCCACTGAATCGGCGGCGATCAGCAGTCAGTTGAATGCGTTGGCCAGTCAACAGATGAAATTGATGGATCAGTTCCGCGTCTGAAATCCACCACAGTCCCCTTGTGGGAGCGGGCTTGCTCGCGAATAGGGTGTGTCAGTCACTTTAGATGTTGCTGATACACCGCATTCGCGAGCAAGCCCGCTCCCACAGGGTTAAGTGTTCGTCGTTCGGTTGTTTAATCTGACTCGATGATCTTTTGCACTATCATCGCCCTCTCTCCCGGAGGGCCTTCGATGACTGATTTACTCACGTCCATTCAAGCCGCACTCGGCTTGCCCCACACGCCGATTCCGTACACTGACCGTGGCGCCCTGCCCTCGGCGTTCGCCGTCACCGATCTGGCCTGCGCGAGCATCGCCGCTGCCGGTCAGGCCGTCAGCGAACTGCTCCGGCAACGGACCGGGCACTTGCCCGCCGTGGAAGTAGACCGGCGTCTGGCCTCGTTCTGGTTCGCTTCTTCCATCCGCCCCATGGGCTGGGAGTTACCGCCGCTGTGGGACCCGATCGCCGGCGACTACGCGACCCGCGACGGCTGGATCCGCCTGCACACCAACGCCCCGCATCACCGCACCGCTGCCGAAAGCGTGCTCGGGGCCTGCGCCGATCGTGCAGCGATGGCGGCAAAAGTCGCGCAATGGAGCGGCGCCGATCTGGAGCAAGCGATAGTCGACGCCAAGGGCTGCGCCGCCGAAATGCGCAGCTGGGCGCAGTGGCAGCAACACCCGCAGGGGCTGGCAGTAAATGCTGAGCCGCTGGTGCATTTCAGTGCCGATCACCAACAGATCGCGCAACCCTGGGCAGGCTCAGTCGCGCAACCATTGGCCGGGCTCAAAGTGCTGGACCTGACCCGCGTGCTCGCTGGCCCCACCGCAAGCCGTTTTCTCGCCGGCCTCGGCGCCAATGTGCTGCGCATCGACCCGCCGAGCTGGAACGAGCCGGGCGTGGTGCCGGAAGTCACCCTGGGCAAACGTTGTGCGCGACTGGATCTGCAGCAACCGGCCGATCGTGCATTGTTCGAAAACCTGTTGAAAGACGCCGACATCCTCCTGCACGGCTACCGCGCCGATGCCCTGGAACATCTCGGCTTCGGCGCCGAACGCCGCCGACAACTGGCGCCGGGGCTGATCGACGTCAGCCTCAACGCCTATGGCTGGAGCGGCCCGTGGCACAACCGGCGCGGCTTCGACAGCCTGGTGCAGATGAGCAGCGGCATCGCCGAAGCCGGGCAGCGCTGGAAACAGGCTGACAAACCGACGCCGTTGCCGGTGCAGGCGCTGGATCACGGGACCGGGTATTTGATGGCGGCGAGTGCGATCCGACTTTTGACCGAACGTTTAAGGACCGGTCAGGGTGGCTCTGCGCGCCTGTCGCTGGCGCGTACGGCCAAGCTGTTGATCGAACAGGGGCCGGGGTCGAGCGATCCGTTACGCGCCGAAGATGAGCAGGATCAAAGCCTGTCGCTGGAACAGACACCGTGGGGGCCGGCGCACCGCTTGCTGGCACCGCTGAAGATCAGCGGGACCCCGCTGCAATGGGCATTGCCGGCCACCGAATTGGGTTCACATCGCCCGCAATGGTGATGACCATTCGGGCCCTTTCGCGAGCAAGCCCGCTCCCACAGGTGAAATGTGTTCCCCTGTGGGAGCGGGCTTGCCCGCGAAGACGGCTGCACCGACAACACTGGTTCAGGCTCAATCCGCCCGACTCAAAGACGTCCACAACACCTGCGCCGCATACCCCCGAAAGGGTCGCCAGACTTCAGCACGATCAGCCAATTCCCGCGCTGTCGGCCGCACACCTTCCAGCACTTCCAGCGCCCGCAGCAACCCGACATCGCCATGAGGAAAGCCATCCATATCGCGCAACTGCCGCAGTGCGATGTACTGCGCCGTCCACTCGCCAATTCCGTGCAACGCCAACAGCCGCGCCACCCCGCCCTCGCGTCCCGGCGCGAACAACAGCGGATCATCGAGCAGCGCCTGCGCCACACCCGATAACGTTCGCCCGCGACTTTTCGGCATGCCCAGCGCCGCCAGATCTGCCGTCGCCAACACACTCGCCTGAGGGAAAACATGACTCAAAACCGGCAGCGCCGAGCGTAACGGCGCACCATATTGCGCCACAAGTTTGCCCGCCAGGCGAATCGCTGCCACCACGGTAATCTGCTGGCCGAGCACCGCGCGAAACGCCAGCTCCAGACCGTCCCACGCCCCCGGTACCCGCAGCCCCGGGCGCTCGGCGATCAATCGTGCCAGCAATGGATCTTTCGCCAGATGCCCTTGCATCACTGCCAGATCTGCGTCCAGATCAAACAGCCGGCGCAACCTTGCAACAATCTGCGGCAGCAGCGCCGGATCAGGAAAATCCAGTTCGACCTCCAGCGCATCGCCCGTGCCAGGCCAAACCGAAACCGTGCCATGCACACCGTTCAAACCGATGCTGCGCGAATACACACCATCAGCCACGGTCTCCATCCCGACCACCGCCCGCGCTGCAAGAAAACCGAGCATAGCCTCCCAGTCATACGGCGGCTGATACGCAAGCCTCAACCTCACAACGCTAACAATCCGCTGTACAAGCCATAGGCCGCCAGCCCCGCGCCAATCACCACACAAGTAAAAATGCCCTTCTCGACATGAGTGAACAGCGGCTCGCCCTGCTCCTGCTTGGCCTTGGCAAACAGCACCACCCCCGGTGCATACAGCAGCGCCGACAGCAGCAGGTATTTCACCCCGCCGGCATACAACAGCCACACCGCGTAGCACAGGGCGATGCCGCCAATCAGCAAGTCCTTGGTGCGTTCGGCCGAAGCATGTTCGTAGGTTTCGCCGCGCCCGCTGAGCAACACCGCATACGCCGCCGACCACAGATACGGCACCAGAATCATCGACGAAGCGAGGTAGATCAGGCTGGTGTAGGTGCCGGCAGAAAACAGTGTGATCAGCAGGAATAGCTGAATCATCACGTTGGTCAGCCACAACGCATTGACCGGCACATGGTTGGCGTTTTCCTTTTTCAGGAACGCCGGCATGGTCTTGTCCCGGGCCGTGGCGAAGAGGATTTCGGCGCAGAGCAGCGCCCATGACAGCAATGCGCCGAGCAGCGACACCGCCAGACCGAGGCTGATCAGCAGCGCGCCCCACGGCCCGACGATGTGTTCCAGCACCGCCGCCAGCGACGGGTTTTGCAACCTGGCCAATTCGGGCTGGCTCATGATCCCCAGCGACAGCACGTTGACCAGCACCAGCAGCGCCAGCACTCCGAGGAAACCGATCACCGTGGCGCGCCCGACATCGGTGCGTTTCTCCGCCCGCGCCGAATAGACGCTGGCGCCCTCGATGCCGATGAACACGAACACCGTCACCAGCATCATGTTGCGCACCTGATCCATCACCCCGCCAAAGCTCGGGTTGCTGCGGCCCCAGATGTCGCGGGTGAAGATATCGGCCTTGAACGCCACCGCCGCGATGACGATGAACATGATCAGCGGCACGATCTTGGCGACCGTGGTCACCTGATTGATGAACGCCGCCTCCTTGATCCCGCGCATCACCAGAAAATGCACGGCCCACAACAGCACCGACGCACAGCCGATGGCAACCGGCGTATTGCCTTGGCCGAATACCGGAAAGAAGTAACCGAGCGTGCTGAACAGCAACACGAAATAGCCGACGTTGCCCAGCCAGGCGCTGATCCAGTAACCCCACGCCGACGAAAACCCCATGTAATCGCCAAACCCGGCCTTGGCGTAGGCATAGACCCCGGAATCCAGCTCGGGCTTGCGGTTGGCCAGGGTCTGGAACACGAACGCCAGGGTCAGCATGCCGATAGCCGTGATGCCCCAGCCGATCAGGATCGCTCCGGCATCGGCGCGGGCGGCCATGTTCTGCGGCAAGGAAAAAATCCCGCCACCAATCATCGAACCCACCACCAGGGCGATCAACGCACCCAGTCGCAGCTTTTGCGTCGGTTGCGACATTCTTGTCTCCCTTAATTCATTTGTAACAACTATTAACTAAACGCCTAATACCACACGACGTTTATCAGGTAATACCGAGAAATACCCAGTTATATATAGCGACTGAAGCTAACGCCTAACACGCTAAGACAGTTTTGTGCGCGAATCCTAATAAATCAATTCTGTACTGAAAACAGATGGCGAAAATTTGCCAAAAGCTGAAAAAGAACTAGCGTGTTAATTCGAAAGTAATAAGAGCAATTCCCAACCACATCAGGCAAAAGCCTCTAGGACGGGCTTTCCAGGCGATAGCGTTATGCCTCCAGTTGTTTCATAAGTCATTCATTAACAATGGAATGTGGCCATGCACTGATCTATGTCAGCTGATTGAACAGACAACAGATCTACGCTGTGAACTCTTCTCTCCTGCAATGGAGTCATGCAATGTCTGAAGCTCCCGGAAAACTACGACTAGGTGCACTGGTTGCCTTGGTAGTCGGTTCAATGATCGGTGGCGGGATATTCTCCTTGCCACAAAACATGGCCGCCAGCGCCGACGTCGGCGCGGTACTGATTGGTTGGGCCATCACCGCTGTCGGCATGCTCACCCTCGCTTTTGTCTTTCAAACCCTCGCCAATCGCAAGCCTGATCTGGACGGCGGTGTCTACGCCTACGCCAAGGCCGGTTTCGGCGACTACATGGGTTTCTCGTCCGCCTGGGGTTACTGGATCAGTGCCTGGCTGGGCAACGTCGGTTACTTCGTTCTGCTGTTCAGCACCCTCGGGTATTTCTTTCCAATTTTCGGCGAAGGCAACACGGTTGCCGCCGTCATTGGCGCCTCGGTGCTGCTGTGGGCCGTGCACTTTCTGGTGCTGCGCGGGATCAAGGAGGCGGCGTTCATCAACCTGGTGACCACGGTCGCCAAGGTCGTGCCGTTGCTGCTGTTCGTCCTGATCGCGATCTTCGCCTTCAAACTGGACATCTTCACCGCCGACATCTGGGGTGTGAAAAACCCGGATCTGGGCAGCGTGATGAACCAGGTGCGCAACATGATGCTGGTCACCGTGTGGGTGTTCATCGGCATCGAGGGTGCGAGCATTTTCTCGGCGCGGGCGGAAAAACGCTCCGACGTCGGCAAGGCCACCGTCATCGGTTTCATCACCGTGCTGCTGTTCCTGGTGCTGGTCAACGTGCTGTCGCTGGGCATCATGACCCAGCCGGAACTGGCCAAACTGCAGAACCCGTCGATGGCCGCCGTGCTTGAGCACGTGGTCGGTCATTGGGGCGCGGTGCTGATCAGCGTCGGTCTGATCATCTCGCTGCTGGGCGCACTGCTGTCGTGGGTGCTGCTGTGTGCGGAAATCATGTTCGCCGCCGCCAAAGACCACACCATGCCGGAGTTCCTGCGCAAGGAAAACGCAAACCACGTACCGGTCAACGCCCTGTGGCTGACCAACGCGATGGTGCAGATTTTCCTGATCATCACCCTGTTTTCGGCCAGCACTTACCTGTCGCTGATCTACCTCGCCACCTCGATGATTCTGGTGCCGTATCTGTGGTCGGCGGCCTATGCCCTGCTGCTGGCGGTGCGCGGCGAAACCTACGAAGGCTTCGCAGCCGAGCGGCGCAAGGATCTGATCATCGGCGGCATCGCGCTGATCTACGCGGTGTGGCTGCTGTATGCCGGCGGGGTCAAGTATCTGCTGCTCTCGGCCCTGCTCTACGCACCCGGCGCAATCCTGTTCGCCAAGGCCAAGCTCGAACTCAAACAAGCTGTTTTCACCAACGTCGAGAAGCTGATTTTCGCCGCGGTGGTCATTGGTGCCCTGGTGGCAGCCTACGGCCTCTACGACGGCTTCCTGACTCTGTAACACCTGATTGATTGGTTATCTGGAGGATCTGAAATGACCACGGAAAAAGTTAAGTACGGCGTCCATTCCGAAGCCGGCAAACTGCGCAAAGTCATGGTTTGCTCCCCAGGTCTGGCCCACCAGCGCCTGACCCCGAACAACTGCGATGAACTGCTGTTCGATGACGTGTTGTGGGTGGCCCAGGCCAAACGCGACCACTTCGACTTCGTGACCAAGATGCGTGAACGCGGGATCGACGTGCTGGAAATGCACAACCTGCTGACCGATATCGTCGCCAACCCCGAAGCGCTGGACTGGATTCTTGATCGCAAGGTCACCGCCGACTCGGTAGGCCTGGGCCTGATCAGCGAAGTGAAGTCCTGGCTGAAAAGCCTTGAGCCACGGCACATCGCCGAATTCCTGATTGGCGGCGTGTCCGCCGAGGATCTGCCGGACAGCTTCGGTGGCAAGACTATCCAGATGTTCCGCGACTTCCTCGGCCACTCAAGCTTTATCCTGCCGCCGCTGCCGAACACCCAGTTCACCCGCGACACCACCTGCTGGATCTACGGTGGCGTGACGCTGAACCCGATGTACTGGCCGGCACGTCGCCAGGAAACCCTGCTGGCCACCGCCATCTACAAATTCCACCCGCAGTTCACCAACGCCGATTTCGAGATCTGGTACGGCGACCCGGACAAGGATCACGGCAGCTCGACCCTCGAGGGCGGCGACGTGATGCCAATCGGCAACGGCGTGGTGTTGATCGGCATGGGCGAGCGCTCTTCTCGCCAGGCCATCGGCCAACTGGCGCTGAACCTGTTCAAGAACAAAGCGGTGGAAAAAGTCATCGTCGCCGGCCTGCCGAAGTCCCGTGCAGCGATGCACCTGGACACCGTGTTCAGCTTCTGCGACCGCGACCTGGTGACGATTTTCCCGGAAGTGGTCAACCAGATCGTCGCGTTCACCCTGCGGCCTGACGAAAGCAAACAGGGCGGCATCGACATTCGCCGCGAAGAAACCAACTTCCTCGACACCGTGGCCAAAGCCCTCAACCTGCCGAAACTGCGCGTGGTGGAAACCGGCGGCAACAGCTTCGCCGCCGAACGCGAGCAATGGGACGACGGCAACAACGTGGTGGCCGTGGAACCGGGCGTGGTCATCGGCTACGACCGCAACACCTACACCAACACCCTGCTGCGCAAAGCCGGCGTCGAGGTCATCACCATCAGCGCCGGCGAGCTCGGCCGTGGCCGTGGCGGCGGCCACTGCATGACCTGCCCGATCATCCGCGACCCAATCGATTACTAAACCTCTGAGCCCTGGCCGCGACTTACAAAGCGCGGCCAGGGGGATAACCGACACCGAAGGAGATCCATCATGGCTTTTAACATCCACAACCGTAACCTGCTCAGCCTCGAACACCACACCCCACGTGAGCTGCGTTACCTGCTCGATCTGTCCCGCGACCTCAAACGCGCGAAATACACCGGCACCGAGCAGCAACACCTGAAGGGCAATAACATCGCCCTGATCTTCGAAAAAACCTCGACCCGCACCCGTTGCGCATTCGAAGTGGCGGCCTACGACCAGGGTGCCAACGTCACCTACATCGACCCGAATTCCTCGCAGATCGGTCACAAGGAAAGCATGAAAGACACGGCCCGCGTGCTGGGTCGCATGTACGACGCCATCGAATACCGTGGCTTCAAACAGGAAATCGTCGAAGAGCTGGCGAAGTTCGCCGGGGTGCCGGTGTTCAACGGCCTGACCGATGAATATCACCCAACACAAATGATCGCCGACGTGCTGACCATGCGTGAGCACGCCGACAAGCCGATCCATGAAATCAGCTACGCCTACCTCGGCGACGCGCGCAACAACATGGGCAACTCGCTGCTGCTGGTCGGCGCCAAGCTCGGCATGGACGTGCGCATCTGCGCGCCGAAAGCCCTGTGGCCGCATGACGATCTGGTCGATCGCTGCAAGAAATACGCGGAAGAATCCGGCGCCCGCATCACCCTGACCGAAGATCCGAAAGCCGCGGTCAAAGGCGTCGACTTCATCCACACCGACGTCTGGGTGTCGATGGGCGAACCGGTCGAGGCATGGGCCGAGCGTATCCAGCAATTGCTGCCGTACCAGGTCAACAAAGAGCTGATGAAAGCCACCGGCAACCCACGCACCAAGTTCATGCACTGCCTGCCGGCGTTCCACAACAGCGATACCAAAGTCGGCAAACAGATCGCCGAGCAGTACCCGCACCTGGCCAACGGCATCGAAGTCACCGACGACGTGTTCGAGTCGCCAGCCTGCATCGCCTTCGAGCAAGCGGAAAACCGCATGCACACGATCAAGGCGATTCTGGTCTCGACCCTGGCTGATCTGTAACTGAAATAGCTCTCACTGACGGAACCAAATCCAAATGTGGGAGCGGGCTTGCTCGCGAAGAGGCCGTGTCAGGCGACATCAAAGGAGCCTGACACACCGCCTTCGGGAGCAAGCCCCCTCCCACAGGGGATTCCGGTTCCGACAGGGAGACCGAGTCGTTAGCCATTTCTCTGCTGAAAAGGATTGCACCATGCGTATCGTCGTAGCTCTGGGCGGTAACGCCCTGCTCCGTCGTGGCGAGCCGATGACCGCTGACAACCAGCGCGCCAACATCCGCATCGCCACCGAGCAAATCGCCAAGATCCATCCCGGCAACCAACTGGTCATCGCCCACGGCAATGGCCCGCAAGTCGGCCTGCTGTCGTTGCAGGCGGCGGCCTATACCTCCGTCACCCCTTACCCGCTGGACGTGCTCGGTGCCGAAACCGAAGGCATGATCGGCTACATCATCGAACAGGAACTGGGCAACCTGCTGGACTTCGAAGTGCCGTTCGCCACCCTGCTGACCCAGGTTGAAGTCGACGCCAAGGACCCGGCCTTCCAGAACCCGACCAAACCGATCGGCCCGGTCTACGACAAGGCCGAAGCGGAAAAACTCGCCGCGGAAAAAGGCTGGGCGATTGCCGCCGACGGTGACAAATTCCGCCGCGTGGTGGCCAGTCCACGGCCAAAACGCATCTTCGAAATCCGTCCGATCAAGTGGCTGCTGGACAAGGGCAGCATCGTCATCTGCGCTGGCGGCGGCGGGATTCCGACCATGTACGACGAGCACCGCAACCTCAAGGGCATCGAGGCGGTGATCGACAAGGACCTGTGCTCGTCGCTGCTCGCCGAGCAACTGGAAGCCGACTTGCTGGTCATCGCCACCGACGTCAACGCGGCGTTCATCGACTACGGCAAGCCGACACAGAAAGCCATCGCCGAAGCGCACCCGGACGAACTGGAACGCCTGGGTTTCGCCGCCGGCTCCATGGGGCCGAAGGTGCAGGCAGCCTGCGAATTCGCGCGCCATACTGGCAAGGTCGCGGTGATCGGTTCGCTCGCGGACATCGAAGCGATCGTCCAGGGCACCGCCGGTACGCGCGTCAGCACGGCGAAGCCGGGCATCAGCTATCGATAACTAGAAACTCCGAGGGCAGACCGAGGGTCTGCCCTTCTCCCATGCCTTGAAAGGAGAAACCCATGGCCATATTCGAACCGGGTCATTTGCACATCGAGCGGCACGCGTTGAACGACGATGATGTCAGTTACGACCTGTGCATCGACTATGAAGTGTTCACCGATCCCAAAGAAGGCAAAGGGATGCAGTTCACCCTGCACGGCAGCATTCAGGGCAAGGACATGAAAGAAACCTTCTTCCTGCCCAAGGACCAGGCCTACAACTTCGCCAGGGACATAACGAGAATCGCCGAGAAATACGGGATTCCCAAGACCCACAGCAGCCTGGGCGCCACGCACAAGCATTACGACCTGATGTTTGAAGATGTACGGGCGCAGCTGAATATGAAGTCCGGCGATCCGGTCAAACCGGAACACCTCGAATAACCCGAACACAGCACATTTCCCCTGTGGGAGCGGGCTTGCTCGCGAAGGCGCCGGGTCAGTCACCACTTATGCAGTCTGACCTGGCGCCTTCGCGAGCAAGCCCGCTCCCACAAGGTAGCTGTGTAGCGCTGACAATCGTTGCAGATTTCACCATTGCCCCGCCCCAAGGCATACTTGCCACCCTCCGCACTGCAGAACACTGAACCGCCCCATGCGTATCCACGTCAGCTTCATCGACCGCGTCGGCATCACCCAGGAAGTCCTGGCTATCCTCGGTGGACGCAATCTCAATCTGGATGCGGTGGAGATGATCCCGCCCAACGTCTACATCGACGCCCCGACCTTGAGCCCGCAAGTGCTCGAAGAATTGAAAGATGCGTTGTTTCGCGTGCGCGGTGTCGAAGCGGTGACGGTGGTCGACATCCTCCCCGGCCAGCGTCGGCACCTGCAGCTCGATGCGCTGCTCGCGGCGATGACCGATCCGGTACTTGCCCTTGATAGCGCCGGCAAGGTGCTGCTGGCCAACCCGGCACTGATCGCGCTGTACGGGCGTGAACCGGCGGGGGAAAGTGTCTCGGAACTGTTCAACGATCCCGGTCTGCTGGAAACCCTGCTCGAACAAGGCTTCCGCCTGCCGCTGCGCGAGATCACCGTCAACGGCCAGACCCTGCTGCTCGACGCCACACCGATCACCGACGCCGGCGCGCTGCTGACCCTGTATCAGCCAAACCGCATCGGCGAACAGCTCTCGGCGTTGCACCATGACCATGCCGAAGGTTTCGATGCGTTGCTCGGCGAATCCCCAGCGATCCGCACCCTCAAGGCGCGCGCGCAAAGAGTCGCAGCGCTTGATGCGCCGCTGTTGATTCAAGGCGAAACCGGCACCGGCAAAGAACTGGTGGCCCGCGCCTGCCACGCCATCAGTGCACGACACAGTGCGCCGTTCCTCGCCCTGAACTGCGCGGCGCTGCCGGAAAACCTCGCCGAGAGCGAACTGTTCGGCTACGCCCCCGGCGCCTTTACCGGCGCGCAACGTGGCGGCAAACCGGGGCTGATGGAACTGGCCAACCAGGGCACGGTGTTTCTCGACGAGATCGGCGAGATGTCGCCGTACTTGCAGGCCAAACTGCTGCGCTTTTTGAACGACGGTAGCTTCCGTCGAGTGGGCGGCGATCGTGAAGTGAAGGTCAACGTGCGGATCCTCAGCGCGACCCACCGCGACCTGGAAAAAATGGTCAGCGAAGGCCTGTTCCGCGAAGACCTGTTCTACCGTCTCAACGTGCTCAACGTCGAAGTGCCGCCGCTGCGTGAACGCGGTCAGGACATTCTGCTGCTGGCGCGTTATTTCATGCAGCAGGCCTGTGCGCAAATTCAGCGCCCGGTCTGCCGCCTCGCCCCCGGCACCTATCCGGCGCTGCTCGGCAACCGCTGGCCGGGCAACGTGCGGCAGTTGCAGAACGTGATCTTCCGCGCCGCCGCCATCTGCGAAAGCAGTCTGGTGGACATCGGCGACCTCGACATCGCCGGCACCTCGGTGGCGCGGCAGACCGACAGCGACGTCGACAGCCTTGAACAAGCCGTCGAATCCTTCGAGAAAGCGCTGCTGGAAAAGCTCTACGTCAGCTACCCCTCGACCCGCCAACTGGCCAGCCGCCTGCAAACCTCGCACACGGCGATTGCCCATCGACTGCGCAAATACGGCATTCCCAACAAACCGTAAGCCGTACGCGGTCAAAAATGTGGGAGCGGGCTTGCTCGCGAATGCGGTCTGACATTCAACATTTGCGGCGTCTGACACACTGCTATCGCGAGCAGGCTCACTCCTACAATGATCTGTGGTGGATTCGAAATTCGTTGAAAAACGACCTCCATCTGTACTGAAAGCGCTACAGCGGAACGATATCACTACACCCTCCTCCAATCGCCGCTGTGCAAGGCTTTGATCCGCTTCAGCTTTTCTCCCTGCCCCAAGCTGTAGCGATTTCGCTACAGCCATTCGATTCCTGCCTCCTCAAAAATCAGCCAACCAATTGATTTATATAGATAAATCCAAGATGGCCGCGTTCTTGCTAAGTAACCGTTCATAAAATCAGGGCTTTCCTGCCCGAGCCTTCCACCGCGTCCACCAGACGAGTCTGGCCCCCTTAGGAGTTTCCATGAGCGAGTTGCGTTTTACTGAAGATCACGAATGGCTGAGCACCGAAGCTGACGGCAGCGTTACTGTCGGCATCACCGCTTTCGCGCAGAACGCCCTGGGCGACGTGGTGTTCGTGCAACTGCCTGAGCTGCAGGCTTACGAAAAAGGCGCCGAAGCCGCCACCGTGGAATCGGTGAAAGCCGCCAGCGGCGTGTACATGCCCCTCGACGGTGAAGTTGTGGAAGTGAACCCGGCACTGGACGGCAGCCCGGAACTGGTCAACGAAGATCCGCTGGGCGAAGGCTGGTTCTTCCGCTTCCAGCCAAGCGATGCCTCGGCTGTGGCGAAACTGCTCGATCAAGACGCCTACGACCGTCTGATCAAAGCCCAAGCCGAAGCCTGAGGAGTAACGACATGACCCAAGTAAACCTCGGCACTGCCAACGAATTCATCGCCCGTCACATCGGCCCGCGCGCCGGTGACGAGCAGGCCATGCTCAACAGCCTCGGCTTCGACTCGCTCGAAGCGCTGAGCGCCAGCGTCATCCCGGAAAGCATCAAGGGCACCAGCGTGCTCGGCATGGACGACGGCCTGAGCGAGGCCGATGCACTGGCGATGATCAAATCGATTGCCGGCAAAAACCAACTGTTCAAGACCTACATCGGCCAGGGCTACTACAACTGCCACACGCCGTCGCCGATCCTGCGCAACCTCCTGGAGAACCCAGCCTGGTACACCGCTTACACCCCGTACCAGCCGGAAATTTCCCAGGGCCGTCTCGAAGCGCTGCTGAACTTCCAGACCCTGATCAGCGACCTCACCGGCCTGCCGATCGCCAACGCTTCCTTGCTCGACGAAGCCACGGCCGCTGCCGAAGCCATGACCTTCTGCAAACGCCTGAGCAAGAACAAGGGCAGCCATCAGTTCTTCGCCTCGATCCACAGCCACCCGCAAACCCTCGACGTGCTGCGCACCCGTGCCGAGCCGCTGGGCATCGACGTGGTGGTCGGCGATGAGCGTGAACTGAGCGACGTCACGCCGTTCTTCGGCGCGCTGCTGCAATACCCGGCGAGCAACGGTGACCTGTTCGACTACCGCGAACTGACCGAGCGTTTCCACGCCGCCAACGCGCTGGTGGCCGTGGCCGCTGATCTGCTGGCTCTGACTTTGCTGACCGCTCCGGGCGAGTTCGGCGCCGACGTCGCCATCGGTTCCGCGCAACGCTTCGGCGTGCCGCTGGGCTTCGGTGGCCCGCACGCGGCCTATTTTTCTACCAAGGATGCGTTCAAGCGCGACATGCCGGGCCGTCTGGTCGGCGTGTCGGTTGACCGTTTCGGCAAACCGGCCCTGCGTCTGGCGATGCAGACCCGCGAGCAACATATCCGCCGCGAGAAGGCCACCTCGAACATCTGCACCGCACAAGTGCTGCTGGCCAACATCGCCAGCATGTACGCCGTGTACCACGGCCCGAAAGGCCTGACGCAGATCGCCAACCGCGTGCATCACCTGACCGCGATTCTGGCCAAGGGCCTGAGCGCACTGGGCGCGAAAGTCGAGCAGACAAGCTTCTTCGACACCCTGACCCTCGCCACCGGTGCACACACCGCCGCCCTGCACGACAAGGCACACGCCGCGCAGATCAACCTGCGGGTCATCGATGCCGAGCGTCTGGGCCTGTCGGTGGACGAAACCACCACTCAGGCTGACATCGAAACGCTGTGGAGCCTGTTCGCCGACGGCAAGGCCCTGCCGGACTTCGCTGTGCTGGCCGCTTCGGTGCAAAGCACCATCCCGGCGGCGCTGGTGCGTCAGTCGCCGATCCTCAGCCACCCGGTGTTCAACCGTTATCACTCGGAAACCGAGCTGATGCGCTACCTGCGCAAACTGGCGGACAAGGACCTTGCACTGGATCGCACCATGATCCCGCTGGGCTCGTGCACCATGAAACTCAACGCCGCCAGCGAAATGATCCCGGTGACCTGGGCCGAATTCGGCGCCCTGCACCCGTTCGCCCCAGCCGCACAGAGCGCCGGTTATCAGCAACTGACCGACGAACTGGAAGCGATGCTCTGCGCCGCCACCGGTTACGACGCGATCTCGCTGCAACCGAACGCCGGTTCGCAGGGTGAATACGCAGGCCTGCTGGCGATTCGCGCTTACCACCAGAGCCGTGGCGACGAGCGCCGCGACATCTGCCTGATCCCGTCGTCGGCCCACGGCACCAACCCGGCCACCGCCAACATGGCCGGCATGCGCGTGGTGGTGACCGCGTGCGATGCGCGTGGCAACGTCGACATCGAAGACCTGCGCGCAAAGGCCATCGAGCACCGCGAACACCTCGCGGCGCTGATGATCACCTACCCGTCGACCCACGGCGTGTTCGAAGAAGGCATCCGCGAAATCTGCGGAATCATTCACGACAACGGCGGCCAGGTGTACATCGACGGCGCCAACATGAACGCGATGGTCGGCCTCTGCGCGCCGGGCAAGTTCGGCGGCGATGTCAGCCACCTGAACCTGCACAAGACTTTCTGCATCCCGCACGGCGGTGGCGGCCCGGGCGTCGGCCCGATTGGTGTCAAGTCGCACCTGACCCCGTTCCTGCCGGGTCACGGCCAGATGGCACGCAAGGAAGGCGCGGTCTGTGCAGCGCCGTTCGGCAGCGCGAGCATTCTGCCGATCACCTGGATGTACATTCGCATGATGGGCGGCGCCGGTCTGAAGCGTGCTTCGCAACTGGCGATCCTCAATGCCAACTACATTTCCCGTCGCATCGAAGAGCACTACCCAGTGCTGTACACCGGCAGCAACGGTCTGGTGGCGCACGAATGCATCCTCGACCTGCGCCCACTGAAAGACAGCAGCGGCATCAGCGTCGATGACGTTGCCAAGCGCCTGATCGACTTCGGTTTCCATGCGCCGACCATGTCGTTCCCGGTGGCCGGTACGCTGATGATCGAGCCGACCGAAAGCGAATCCAAGGAAGAACTGGACCGCTTCTGCGACGCCATGATCCGCATCCGCGAGGAAATCCGCGCGGTGGAAAACGGCACGCTGGACAAGGACGACAACCCGCTGAAAAACGCTCCGCACACCGCGGCGGAGCTGGTCGGCGAGTGGACCCACCCGTACAGCCGCGAGCAAGCGGTGTATCCGGTGGCGTCGTTGGTCGAAGGCAAATACTGGCCGCCGGTCGGTCGCGTCGACAACGTGTTCGGCGACCGCAACCTGGTCTGCGCCTGCCCGTCGATCGAAAGCTACGCTTAAACGGATGCGGGGCAGGTTTACCTGCCCCGATTTCAGCAAAACCATAGATCCCAATGTGGGAGCGGGCTTGCTCGCGAATGCGGTGTATCAATCGCCATCAATGTTGCCTGACACACCGCATTCGCGAGCAAGCCCGCTCCCACAGGGGATTTGTGTCCAGCCTCGAGCTTGCGCCAATTCCTATAACAAGAAACCGGAGAACCACTCATGTCGTTAAGCGTGTTCGACCTGTTCAAGATTGGCATCGGCCCTTCCAGCTCCCACACCGTCGGCCCGATGCGAGCCGCTGCGCGCTTCGCCGAAGGCCTGCGCCGCGACGACCTGCTGCCTGCAACGACCTCCGTCAAAGTCGAGCTGTACGGCTCGCTTGGCGCCACCGGCAAGGGGCACGGCAGCGACAAAGCCGTGCTGCTCGGCCTTGAGGGCGAACACCCGGACACCGTCGATACCGAAACTGTCGCCGCGCGTCTGCAGGATATTCGCGGCAATGGCCGGCTGAATCTGCTCGGCGAACACAGCATCACGTTCAACGAGAAAGAACACCTGGCGATGATTCGCAAGCCGCTGGCCTATCACCCCAACGGCATGATCTTTCGTGCCTTCGATGCGGCAGGTATTCAGATCCGCAGCCGCGAGTACTACTCGGTGGGCGGTGGTTTTGTGGTCGATGAAGACGCGGCCGGGGCCGACCGCATCGTTGAAGACGCCACCCCGCTGACCTTCCCGTTCAAAAGTGCCAAGGATTTGCTCGGTCACTGCGCCACCTACGGGCTGTCGATCAGCCAGGTGATGCTGACCAATGAAAGTGCCTGGCGCCCTGAAGCGGAAACCCGCGCCGGTCTGCTGAAAATCTGGCAAGTGATGCAGGACTGCGTCGCCGCTGGCTGTCGCAACGAAGGCATTCTGCCGGGCGGGCTGAAGGTCAAACGCCGGGCGGCGGCATTGCACCGGCAACTGTGCAAGAACCCGGAATCGGCGCTGCGCGATCCGCTGTCCGTGCTCGACTGGGTCAACCTCTACGCCCTCGCCGTCAACGAAGAAAACGCCAACGGCGGCCGCGTGGTCACCGCACCCACCAACGGTGCGGCGGGCATCATCCCGGCGGTGTTGCATTACTACATGCGCTTTATCCCCGGTGCGAACGATGACGGCGTGGTGCGCTTTCTGCTGACCGCCGCCGCCATCGGCATTCTGTACAAGGAAAACGCCTCGATCTCCGGCGCCGAAGTCGGCTGTCAGGGCGAGGTCGGCGTGGCCTGCTCGATGGCGGCCGGCGCGTTGTGCGAAGTGCTCGGCGGCAGCGTGCAGCAAGTCGAAAACGCCGCGGAAATCGGCATGGAACACAACCTCGGCCTGACCTGCGACCCGATTGGCGGGCTGGTGCAGGTGCCGTGCATCGAGCGCAACGCCATGGGCTCGGTGAAAGCGATCAACGCGGTGCGCATGGCCATGCGCGGCGACGGACAACACTTCGTCTCGCTCGACAAAGTCATCCGCACCATGCGCCAGACCGGCGCCGACATGAAAAGCAAATACAAAGAGACCGCCCGCGGCGGTCTGGCAGTCAACATTATCGAATGCTAATTAGCCCCCTCTCCCTCCGGGAGAGGGCTGGTGTGAATCAAGGAGTTGCGCATGTCCACCGAACAACTGTCGAAAACCCCGCTGCACGCTCTGCACCTCGAACTCGGCGCCCGCATGGTGCCGTTCGCCGGCTACGACATGCCGGTGCAATATCCGCTGGGCGTGATGAAGGAACACCAACACACCCGTGAACAGGCCGGGCTGTTCGATGTCTCGCACATGGGCCAGATCCGCCTGACCGGCGCCAATGCCGCCAAGGCCCTGGAAACCCTGGTACCGGTGGACATCATCGACCTGCCAGTGGGCATGCAGCGCTATGCGATGTTCACCAACGAGAGCGGCGGCATTCTCGATGATTTGATGGTCGCCAATCTGGGCAACGACGAACTGTTCCTGGTGGTCAACGCCGCGTGCAAGGATCAGGATCTGGCGCATCTGCAACAACACATCGGCGGTCAGTGCACCATTACGGAGCTGTTCGAAGCGCGCGCGCTGCTGGCGTTGCAAGGCCCGGCGGCGGTCACCGTGCTGGCGCGTCTTGCGCCAGAGGTGGCGAAGATGACCTTCATGCAGTTCAATCGCGTGCAACTGCTGGGCGTGGATTGCTTCGTCAGCCGCTCGGGTTACACCGGTGAAGACGGTTTCGAAATCTCGGTGCCCGCCGCCGATGCGGAAAAACTCGCCCGCGCCCTGCTGGCCGAACCGGAAGTCCAGGCCATCGGCCTCGGCGCCCGCGACTCGCTGCGCCTGGAAGCCGGCCTGTGCCTGTACGGCCACGACATGAACACCGACACCACCCCGATCGAAGCCAGCCTGTTGTGGGCGATCTCCAAGCCACGCCGTGCCGATGGCGCGCGCGCCGGTGGTTTCCCTGGGGCAGAGACAGTTTTCGCTCAGCAGCAGAACGGCGTCGCGCGCAAACGCGTCGGCCTGCTGCCGCAGGAACGTACCCCGGTGCGTGAGGGCGCAGAAATCGTCAACGAAGCTGGCGAAATCATCGGCGGTGTGTGCAGCGGCGGCTTCGGTCCGACCCTGGGTGGCCCGTTGGCGATGGGTTACCTCGACAGCGCTTATGTCACTCTCGACACACCCGTCTGGGCCATCGTTCGTGGGAAAAAGGTGCAAATGCTTGTAAGCAAAATGCCATTTGTTCCACAACGCTACTATCGTGATTGATTGACTGTTTCTATAAGTAACGCGATTGCGTTATGCGTGCACTAATGTGTAACGCAATCGCCACAAAAAAGTGCATTTTCTAACATCCGATTCGAATATGAACTTTGCTTATAACGTTCGAAAACAATTGAACAAGCTAATCGTCTAAGCCTGCACTAGTGGATTGATTAACTGCCTGCAGGGGCAGGAAAACCGGGGCCTTCGCGGGGCTTGTTTTTTCTCCCGTAGTTGGCGTAGAGTTTGTTCACTGTGTTTGCATGGGTCAGCTTGGAATCGTGACCTGGGCAGTAGCCTACAAAGTTAGCTACATCCCGCTCGACGTCTTCTTACTCTCCTGCAACCAGCCCCAGTACTCTTTCATGAGAAAGAGACTGTCATCAATTTATGCGTCAAAGGATATAAGAAATGTCGACACGTCAGAGCGGTACCGTCAAGTGGTTTAACGACGAGAAAGGTTTTGGTTTTATCACTCCAGAAAGCGGTCCGGATCTGTTCGTGCATTTCCGCGCCATTCAGGGCAACGGCTTCAAGAGCCTGAAAGAAGGCCAGAAAGTGACCTTCGTTGCTGTGCAAGGCCAGAAAGGCATGCAGGCTGATGAAGTACAAGCAGAAGGCTAATCTTCTGTAACGAAAAAGCCCCTGATATTGATATCAGGGGCTTTTTTGTGCGCGCGAATCCGTAAAATGGCGCTTCATTTTGCGTCCAGAGGCTGCCATGTCGAAAAACCTGCTCACTCCCCAGGGCGACTTTCCTGCTGTTGGCCTCGGCCGCCGCCTGGCAGCGATGTTCTATGACTTCCTGCTGTGCACCGCCCTGATGATCGTTACCGGATTCGTTTACAAGTTGATCCAGGCAGCGATCATCGGTGAAGAACGCCTGCGCGTACTGACCGACGCCGGGAAAATGGATGGCGATCCGCTGTATTCCACGGTACTGCTATTGGTGCTGTTTGCGTTCTTCGCCAAGTTCTGGACTCACGGCGGACAGACACTGGGCATGCAGGTGTGGGGCATACGTGTGCAGAACGCCGATGGCAGCGCGATCAGCCTGTGGCAGGCGCTGCTGCGGTTTATGGTGTCGATCGCTTCGTGGCTGTGCGCAGGGCTTGGATTCTTCTGGTCGCTGTACGACAAGCAGAAACGCACCTGGCACGACATCTATTCCGATACCCGCGTGGTGCGGATTCCGAAGAAGAGCAAATAAATTCCAGACACCAGATACCAATGTGGGAGCGGGCTTGCTCGCGAAGGCGGTGTATCAGTCACCTTTTGCATCGACTGATACACCGCCTTCGCGAGCAAGCCCGCTCCCACAGGTTTTGCGTGTTGCCTCAACGAGCTTAAGCGTTACCCGCCAGCTTCATCCGCGCCGCCTGAGTGAAATCCAGCATGCGCTTCAACGGACGGATCGCCTGCGGAATCAACGCCGGATCGACAAAGATCTCGTTCGTCCCTTCCTTCAGGCTCTTGAGCGTGCGCTCAAGGGTGTTCATGGCCATCCACGGGCAATGTGCGCAACTGCGGCACGCTGCGCCGTTACCGGCGGTTGGCGCCTCGATGAAGACCTTGTCCGGGCACAACTGCTGCATCTTGTAGAAGATGCCACGGTCGGTGGCGACGATCAGGGTCTTGTTCGGCAGGCTTTGCGCGGCAGCGATCAACTGACTGGTGGAACCTACGGCGTCGGCCAGTTCGATCACCGAGGTCGGCGACTCGGGGTGCACCAGAATCGCGGCGTCCGGGTACAGCGCTTTCATGTCTTCGAGCTGCTTGGACTTGAATTCCTCGTGGACGATGCAGGCACCGTCCCACAGCAGCATGTCGGCGCCGGTCTTGCGCTGAATGTAAGTGCCCAGGTGCTTGTCCGGGCCCCAGATGATGGTCTCGCCGTTGTCCATCAGGCTTTCGACGATCTCCAGCGCACAGCTCGACGTCACTACCCAGTCAGCCCGGGCTTTGACGGCGGCCGAGGTGTTGGCGTACACCACCACCGTGCGCTCCGGATGCTGATCGCAGAACGCCGAGAACTCGTCCACCGGGCACCCCAGGTCCAGCGAGCAGGTCGCGTCCAGGGTCGGCATCAGCACGCGTTTTTCCGGGTTGAGGATCTTTGCAGTCTCGCCCATGAACTTCACGCCGGCGACCACCACGGTCTTGGCCGGGTGAGCGTTGCCGAAGCGCGCCATTTCGAGGGAGTCGGACACACAGCCACCGGTTTCTTCGGCCAGGGCCTGAATCACCGGATCGCAATAGAAGTGGGCAACCAGCACCGCGTCCTGAGCCTTGAGCTCAGCGGCGATGGCGGAACGGTAGTAGGCCTCTTCCTCGGCACTCAGCGGTTTGGGCTGTTTGGCATCGAGGTGGGCTTGAACCAGAAGGCGTTCGGAAATCTGCGTCATGTTCGCAAGACCTGCAGGCGCTTTCGCGCGAAAGTCGAGTATACACCCGGCTCCGGACCGCTTGAGGGTACCGCCGGGAGAGTGAGTTTTTATCAGGCACGGACAGCGTTGAAGCTGCGCAAGGCTACAGAATATCCCGTTGATACAAAAGATGATTCTGACCTGTGTCAGCGCAGGCGATGATGAAAGGAGCGGTGCCCGAATCGCAGGCAAAAAAAAGGTTCTTCACGGAATCCCGGGAAACACAGAAACAAGAACGCCGATTTGATTGATGATGTTCGTGCGAGCAAACACATCTAACAAACCGGCGTTCTTATGCGCGATATTAATACTTTCCTTCCTTTTTGGGAGGGCTTTTCTGTTGTCACGATCAAGCCTGATGGCGACGCGCTTCAGATCGACCTGATTCCCCACGCCACCCGATTCCCTTCCTGTAGCGGCTGCCAAAAAACCTGTTCAACCACGCATGAGTATTGCGAGCGAACCGTCCGCGATTTACCGATTCTCGGCCGTGCGGTGCGCCTCAGCGTGTTGCTCAGGCGTGTTGTCTGTCGTGACTGTGGTAAACGTATGGAGGCCGTCAGTTGGCTGGACCGCTATGCCCGCATGACGCGGCGTTTGGCCGAGGCGGTCATTCAGGCCTGCGAACGCCTCCCCACACTGCATGTGGCTCAACTGTTTGGGCTGCATTGGGACACCGTTCGGTTGCTGGAGCGTCGAGCTTTGCAAGCGGCGTTGAGCGTTTTGCCAAAGGCACAACCGCGAGGTCTGGTGATGGACGAGTTCGCCCTGTTCAAAGGTCATCGTTACGCCAGCGTGGTGCTGGATGCGGATACACGTCGCGTGCTGTGGATCGGTGAAGGCCGCAGCCGAGCAGCGGTCAGGCCTTTCTTCGAAGAATTGGGGCCAGAGGGTTGCGCTCGCATCGAAGCGGTGGCGATGGACATGAACACCGCTTTTGACCTGGAGGTTCGTCAGCACTGTCCCAACGCGCGAGTGGTCTACGACCTCTTCCATGTGGTGGCCAAATATGGCCGAGAGGTGATTGATCGGGTTCGCGTCGACGAGGCTAACCGGTTGCGTCACGACAAGCCGGCCCGCAAGGTTATCAAGCAGGCGCGATGGCTGTTGCTGCGCAATCCGCAGAACTTGAAAACGCCGGAACAACAGGTCCGCCTGGAGGATCTGCTGGCGGCCAACCAAGCGTTGATGACGGTCTATTTGATGAAGGCTGAACTCAAAACACTCTGGACTCCGAGTACTGCCTGGGGTTGGCGAGCGGCCTGGAAGCAATGGCTGCGCCATGCGCATGAAAGCGAAATTCCAGCTCTGATCCAGTTCGCCACACGGCTAAAGGGTTACTGGCGGGGCATCGTGAGCCGGGTTCGCTGGCCGATGCACACCGGTCAGTTGGAAGGAATAAACAATCGAATAAAGGTCATCAAGCGGATGGCGTACGGTTACCGGGATAGCGAATTCTTTTTCATGAAGATCAAGAGCGTCTTTCCCGGTAATCCGTGAAGAACCAAAAAAAAACCCGGAAATCCTCACTTTCGTGGGCCTTCCGGATTTTCTAAACCGCCAAATATGGTGGGTCGTGTGGGATTCGAACCTACGACCAATTGGTTAAAAGCCAACTGCTCTACCAACTGAGCTAACGACCCGCTGTGTGGTGGCGCGTATAATACTGATTTTTAAGGACTATTCAACACCTTTTTGAAAAAAATCAAAAATAAGGTGTTGGATCGCTTACACCGGCCGCTGCGAAGCCTTCTGCACGCAGGCGGCAGCTGTCGCATTTGCCGCACGCGCGGCCTTCATCGTCCGCCTGATAGCAGGAAACGGTCAGGCCATAATCCACACCGAGCTTCACGCCCGCCTGGACGATCTGCGCCTTGCTCAGGTTCTGCAGCGGGGCCTGGATGCGGAAACCGTTGCCTTCCACGCCCGCCTTGGTCGCCAGGTTGGCCATGCGCTCGAACGACTCGATGAACTCGGGACGGCAATCCGGGTAACCGGAATAGTCCACCGCGTTGACGCCGATAAAGATGTCACGCGCACCGAGCACTTCAGCCCAGCCCAGCGCCAGCGACAGGAACACCGTGTTGCGCGCTGGCACGTAGGTCACCGGAATGCCCTCGCCCAGCTCTTCCGGAATGTCGATGCTGGTGTCGGTCAGCGCCGAGCCGCCCATGCCGTTCAGATTCAGACCGATCACTTTGTGCTCGACCACACCCAGATCGCGGGCAACACGTGCGGCGGCGTGCAATTCAGCGTGAGAGCGCTGACCGTAATCGAAGCTCATGGTGTAGCAGGCGTAGCCTTCAGCCCGGGCCATCGCCACGACCGTCGCCGAATCCAGACCACCCGACAGCAGGATTACCGCACGTTTTTCATTAGTGTTCAGTTGTTCAGTCATATCAGCGCCCCGGCTCGTCATTCCATAGATATTTATGCAGCTGCAATTGCAGCCGCACCGGCAGGTTGTCTGCCACCACCCAGTCCGCCAGATCCCTGGCATTGAGGTCATGATGACTTGGGGAAAACAGCACTTCTCCCGCACGTCGATCGAGACCGTACTGGATCAGCTTCGAGACCGCCCAGTCATAGTCGTCCCGCGAGCAGATGACAAACTTCACCTGATCGTTGGGCGTCAGCAGTTCGATATTTTCGTAGCGGTTGCGATGCGCCTCTTTAGAGTCCGGCGTCTTCAAGTCGACTACGCGACTGACGCGCGAATCTACCGCCGAGATGTCGAGCGCACCACTGGTTTCCAGTGACACTTCGTAACCGGCATCGCACAACTGTTTAAGCAAAGGGATGGCGTTCGGCTGTGCGAGCGGCTCACCGCCGGTCACACAGACATAGCGCGGACTATATCCGGCCACTTGCTCGAGGATGTCGTCGAGGGTGCGGATCGTACCGCCGCTGAACGCATAGGCACTGTCGCAGTATTGGCAACGCAACGGGCAACCGGTCAGGCGCACAAAAACCGTGGGCAGCCCGGCAGTCCGTGTTTCCCCCTGCAACGAGTAGAAAACTTCGGTAATTCTCAATGTGTCTTGCATAGTCGCCACGGGCGTAACAGCTAAACAGGCTGTCCGCCTCCGTCAGGCACTTCAAGCAACCCCGCCAACGCGTAGATCACCAGAAGCGTGTTTCAGAAAAAGGGCGTGAATTCTAACGAAAAAACCCGCGACAAGCGCGGGTTTCTTCCAAACGGGTCAAACACACTTACATGCGTTGCAGATCGCGTTGGGCCAACTGAGCCGCAGAGGTACCCGGGTATTGGGAAACCACCTGCTGCAGAATGCCTTTGACCTTGTCGGTGTGACCGAGGCGGCGCTCTACGTCAGCCAGCTTGTACAGCGAATCCGGCACTTTGGCGTGCTTGGGATAGAGCTGCGAAACCTTGGCAAAAGCCTGACCTGCACCTTGCAGATCGCCCTTGGCCAGGTTCACTTCACCCAACCAGTATTGGGCGTTGCCCGCGTACTGGCTGTTCGGGTATTTGCGCAGGAATGCCGAGAAAGCCTGGCTGGCCTTGTCGAAATCCTTGGCTTTGATCAGGTCGAAAGCGGCATCGTAATACAGCTTTTCCTTGGCCGGATCACCCGGTTCGCTACTCGCAGCAGGTGCCTGGGCGGCAGCAGCCCCGGCGCCAGCGGCAGCACCGGCAGCAGCACTTGCATCGCCACCGGCAGAAGAATTCTCAGGAGTCGCGGCAGGTGCAGCACCGGATCCTATGCGCCGATCAAGATCCTGGTATCGCTCCAGGGATTCCTGCTTCATGCGCGCAACCTGATTCTGCAGTTCTTCGATCACGCCTTGCTGGCGCGATATCTGATCCTGCATCTGTTGCAGTTGGTTGAACAGCATGCCCTGTGCCGAGGCAGGGGCCGAAGCCGCTCCCCCGGCATAGGCGCCGTTCGTACCGTAACCCGCAGGCGGATAACTGCTCCCGCTATTGTTATAACCGGAGTTGTCATCGACCACAGGAACAGCCCACGCCGCAAGCGGCGCGAGGCTGAGAGCCAGAATAGTTACAGCACGACGGCACGTTCGCATATCGAATTACTTACGCAGTTCGACGCGACGGTTTTGAGCCCAGGACTGCTCGTCGTGGCCAGTAGCAACTGGACGCTCTTTACCGTAGGAAACCAGTTCCAGTTGAGCTGGGGAAACACCTTGCAGTACCAGGTAGCGCTGAACGGCTTTCGCACGACGCTCGCCCAGTGCCATGTTGTACTCACGAGTACCACGTTCGTCGGTGTTGCCTTCCAGAACAACGCGAGCGCCGTTTGCTTTCAGGTCTTTGGCGTGAACGTCCAGAGCGCGCATGGCTTCTGGCTTCAGGTCCGAGCTGTCGTATTCGAAGTAGAAGGTGGTGATTGCGCGCAGAGCAGCTTCTTCGCTCAGGGAGCCGTCAACAGCACCAGTGTTTGCGCCGTAACCAGCGTTTGGATCAACAGCGCCTTCACCGGCGTTGTCGCCGCCTTTGGAAGAGCAACCTACAGCTACAGCCATGGCCAGAGCCAGCGCAGCAAACTTACCAAACTTCAGCATTTCCATCGTGAAACTCCTAATGAACCCCAATGTGTTAAGTAAAACGTGTAGCGCCGCGTCAGTTCAGGAAAGGGGACCAGGAAGGTTCTCTGACTTCGCCTTGTGCGGTAGGAAGCGGGAGCCTCACGCGTCCATTGATAGACACGAGCATCAAGACTCCCCGGCCCTGCTGGGCGGTGGCGTAGATTACCATGGTGCCGTTGGGCGCAACAGTAGCTGACTCATCAAGGTTGGTGTCTGTGAGGATTTTTACGCTACCGCGCTGCAAATCCTGAGCCGCAACCCGGAAATTGGTGAAGCCGTCCTGACGGTGAATCATGACCAGGGTCTTTTCATCAGCCGACAATTTAGGTGCAGCGTTGTAGTTACCGATAAAGGTCACACGTTCCGCACCACCGCCACCGACGCTGGTTTTGTAGATTTGCGGCTTGCCGCCACGGTCGGAGGTGAAGTAGATGGTCGAGCCATCCTTGCCCCAGAACGGTTCGGTGTTGATACCAGGACCTGCGGTGACGCGCGTGATCTGGCGTGAACCAAGGTTCATCACGTAGATATCCGGGTTACCGTCCTTGGACAGAACGAACGCCAGACGAGTGCCATCAGGCGACCAGGCTGGTGCGCCGTTCAGGCCTTCGAAGTTGGTGATCTGCTCACGGCGACCGGTGTCGATGTTCTGCATGAAGATCCGTGGACGCTTCTGCTCGAACGACACGTAGGCGATGCGCTTGCCATCCGGTGCGAAACGCGGCGACAGGATCGGCTCGCGCGATTGCAACAGAGTTACCGCACGGGCGCCGTCGTAGTCCGAACGCTGCAGGGTGTAGCGAGTGTTCTTCTCGGAGAAACGCTCGGCTGTCACGTACAGCAGACGAGTCGAAAACGCACCTTTGATACCGGTGAGTTTTTCGAACGACTGATCCGAGATGAAGTGCGCCATGTCACGCAGTTGCTCGGTGGTACCGGACACACTGCCGTCAGCCACTTTCTGCTCGGTGGCCACGTTGAACAGTGCCCACTGCACCTGCAGACGACCGCCCGCTGGAGCAATGCTGCCGACCATCATGTATTGAGCACCCACCGCCTTCCAGTCACGGAAGATGATTTCGCTCGGCTGGCTTGGCTGGCTGATCATGTTTTGCTTTGGAATCGGCGAGTAGTAGCCCGAGTTCCGCAAATCGTTACCAATGATTTCTGCCATGTCGTCCGGCAGCACGGCACCGCCCTGCATACCGAACGGTACGACGGCGATCGGAGTCGCCCGATCGCTGCCGCTGGTGACCAGAATGTTCTTTTCATCCGCCATCGCGATCCCTGCCATGCAGCAGATCACGACCAGCATTCCTCGAAGAAGGTTTCTCACAAGGCTAGATCCTCAGGTGTGAATGTCATCTTGAATGAACGATACGGAGCGAAATCGCTCGGCTTCATTCCCTGCATTTCCGTCAAACGTCCAATATTCTTGACCGCCGCGACTGCCGAAGCATCGAACGGACCGTCGCCACTGGACTTGGCCACACTGACCGAAGTCACCGTACCGTCCGGCAACATGCCGATTTGCAACACGACCGTCATGCCTTTGCGTGCCGAAGGAGGACGCGCCCAACCTTCCGCTGCGCGAGCACGAATCAGGTCATCGAAACTGCCCGCGACTTCGTCACCCTGTTCATCGGCCAAGGCCTGCTGACGCTGCGGCGTGTCGGAAAGCAAATCTGCGAGGGCCTGAGCCTTTTTCTCTTCGGCGGATTTACGTGCCGCTTCCTGCGATTTCTTCTTCGCAGCATCGGCAGCAGCTTTCTTCTTCGCTTCGTCGGCGACTTTCTTCTTCGCCTCTTCAGCTTCAGCTTTTTTCTTGGCGTCTTCGGCGGCTTTCTTCTTCGCGTCTTCGACGATCTTCTTCTTGGCTTCTTCAGCGGCCTCTTTCTTGGCCTCTTCTTTAGCCTCTTCTTCGGCTTTCTTCTTGGCTATATCAGCCAATTGTTTCTCTTCTGCCTTCTTGGCCTCGGCTTTCTTCGCATCGTCGGCTTTCTTGGCTTCATCAGCCTTTTTCGCCTCGTCCGCTTTCTTCGCCTGATCGGCCTTCTTGGCTTCCTCGGCCTTTTGAGCCGCTTCTTCTTTCTTTTGTTCCGCAGCCTTCACCGCTTCCTGCTCGACCTTTTTCTGCTCCATCTGCTCGACTTCGGTCTGGCGCGCGGCGGATTTCTTCGCCTCACCCGCAATCTTCTGATTGGTCTGGGTGGTTGCCTGACTTTTCGATTTCAGCTGGTACAGGGTCGCCTGGACAATCGGCTTGGCCGGCGGCAACTCTGGTGTGAAGGCGAAACTGACGAACAGCATGCCGAACACCAGCACGTGCAGGACAATCGCCAGAACACTAGGCCAGAAGTAGCTTTCCGAGGCGGACGGCTCTCGCTGTTGCTGCATCAGGGGGCCTCGGTAATCAAACCAACATTACCGACCCCGGCTTTCTGCAACCCGCCCATGGCACCCATGACGGAGCCGTAGTCGACCGACTTGTCGCCACGAATAAAGACCTGGGTACGCTTGCCACCTTCGGTGCCGGCACGAATGATCTTGGTCACCGCGTCAGTCATCTGCGGCAGCGTCATTGCCCTGTCCTGCTGCTTTTCAGTGTCGACTTCGCTGCCAAGGTTCCAGTAGTAGGTCTTGTCAGCCTTGATCGAAATGGTCAGCACCTGAGTGTTGTTGTCCTGCGGCAAGGCTTCGCTGGAAACCTTGGGCAGATCCACTTTCACGCCCTGATTGAGCATCGGCGCGGTCACCATGAAGATAACCAGCAGCACCAGCATCACGTCGATGTATGGCACCACGTTCATCTCGGCGACCGGCTTGCGCTTGTTTCGGGCTCGAGCGATTAAAGCCATCGGGAAATACCTGCTTATTCTTCGCTGGTGTGCACTTTGCGGTGCAGGATCGCCTGGAACTCATCGGCGAAGGTGTAGTAGCGGCTCAGCAAGGTTTCGCTGCGGGCAGAGAAACGGTTGTAAGCGATAACGGCCGGGATCGCGGCGAACAGGCCGATCGCGGTGGCGATCAGGGCTTCGGCGATACCCGGCGCCACGGTGGCCAGGGTCGCTTGTTGGGCCTGAGCCAGACCACGGAAGGAGTTCATGATGCCCCACACGGTACCGAACAGACCGATGTACGGGCTGACCGAACCGACAGTGGCGAGGAACGGCAGGCTCTGCTCCAGCTTCTCTTCTTCACGGGAGATGGCGACGCGCATGGCACGGGCCACACCTTCCATCACTGCTTCCGGATCGACGCCTGGCTGCTGACGCAGACGGGAGAACTCCTTGAAACCGGCACGGAAGATCTGCTCCACGCCCGAATCCGGATCCGGGTTGCTGCCGGCCTGACGGTACAGCTTGGACAGATCGATACCCGACCAGAAGCGCTCTTCGAAGCTCTCCAGGGCGCGTCGACCGGCGCGCAACAGATTGCTGCGCTGAAAGATCATGATCCATGAGGTCACCGATGCGGCCACCAGGGTCAACATTACCAACTGCACCACGATGCTGGCATTGCTGACCAGGCTCCACATGGAGGAATGGTCGACGACGTTAGCTTCCACGCTTTATCTCCTGCTTTGAGTGTGTACCCGTGCCGCCCGCGTCGGCAAAGGCCGCACGCAAGGATTCGGGCATGGCCCGGGGTTTCAAACTGTCGGTGCGCACACAGGCCACCAGAAACTGCCCTTCACAGAGCAGCGCATTATCCGTGGCCCGCCTGACCTGCTGTTTAAAGCGCAGGCTGGCACGGTTCAATTCGATTACATCAGCGCTTACCAGCAGTTCGTCGTCCAGTCGCGCCGGCGCGTGGTAGCGCGCTTCGCTGGAATGCACGACAAACAACAGGTCCTCCCCTGCCAGTTCCGACTGGGCAAAGCCCAGCGTCCGGAGCCGCTCGGTTCGAGCCCGTTCCATAAACTTGAGGTAATTAACGTAATACACGATGCCGCCGGCATCGGTGTCCTCGTAATAAACGCGACAACGATGTGCGAACGGCTCAAGCCCGTTTTGCGCGCGCATACTCTAGTGCTTACTCCTCGGGTTGCCAATCCGGCCAGGCAACTGTTTTTTCAGTGTTTAAGGCTTTACCGCAAAAGTACCGTCCTGTGACAGTACAAACGCTGAATAAATCGCCAATAAATGTGTATCAATCGTCCAAGGCATCGAGAAACTCGTCTGCCACGGGCATTTCGCCCATTCGTGACGGAATGTTTAAACCGAAATGCAGATACGCATGCCGTGTCACCACCCTGCCCCGTGGCGTACGCATGATGTAGCCCTGCTGGATCAGGTACGGCTCCAGCACGTCTTCAATGGTATGACGCTCTTCACTGATCGCCGCCGCGAGGCTGTCGATGCCCACCGGACCGCCATCGAACTTCTCGATCATGGTCAGCAGCAAGCGCCGGTCCTGATGGTCGAAGCCATGTTCGTCGACGTCCAGCAGGTTCAACGCCAGATCGGCCACCGACTTGGTGATATGGCCCTTGGCGCGCACTTCGGCAAAATCGCGCACCCGACGCAGCAGGCGGTTGGCGATTCGCGGCGTACCACGGGCACGACGAGCAATTTCGAAAGAACCCTCCGGATCCAGTGGCAGACCGAGAATAGCCGCAGACCGACTGACAATCGTCGCCAGATCCGCCGTGCTGTAGAACTCCAGACGCTGGACGATACCGAAGCGGTCACGCAACGGGTTGGTCAGCATGCCGGCACGAGTAGTGGCGCCCACCAGAGTGAACGGTGGCAGATCCAGCTTGATCGAGCGCGCCGCCGGCCCTTCGCCGATCATGATGTCGAGCTGGAAGTCTTCCATCGCCGGGTACAGCACTTCTTCAACGATGGGCGACAGACGATGGATTTCGTCGATGAACAACACGTCGTGCGGCTCAAGATTGGTCAGCAGTGCCGCCAGATCGCCCGGACGCTCAAGCACCGGGCCGGACGTGCTCTTGATCGACACGCCCATTTCCTGGGCGATGATGTTGGCCAGCGTGGTCTTGCCCAGCCCCGGCGGGCCGAAGATCAACGTGTGATCCAGCGATTCACTGCGACCACGCGCCGCCTGGATGAACAGCTCCATCTGCTCGCGGACAGTCGGCTGGCCAATGTAGTCGGCCAGGCTGACCGGGCGAATGGCCCGGTCCTGGACTTCTTCGCGCTCGCGCGGACTGTGCGCGGCGGCGATCAGACGATCAGCTTCAATCACTTAAATCATTCCCTTCAGGGCGCGGCGGATCAGGTCTTCACTGCTCAAATTCTTGTCCTTGATGGCGGTAATCGCCTTGCTTGCTTCCTGCGGTTTGTAGCCCAGGGAAATCAGCGCACTGACCGCATCGTTTTCAGCGGTATTGACCGGCGCCGGGCCGTCCGGCTGATTCGGCACCAGGGCGAACATGGCCGGTGAGGTTTCCCAGGCCTTGAAGCGATCCTTCAATTCGACCAGCAGACGCTCGGCAGTTTTCTTGCCAACCCCCGGCACCTTGGTCAGCGCCGAAGTGTCCTGGGATTGCACGCAGCGGATCAGTTCATCGACTTCCAGGCTCGACATCAAGGCCAGGGCCAGTTTCGGTCCGACACCATTGAGACGGATCAACTCACGAAAAAAGTCTCGCTCACGCTTGCCGGCGAAACCATAGAGTAACTGCGCGTCTTCGCGTACGACCAAATGGGTGTGCAGCGTCAGCGGTTCACCGACCGACGGCAGACGATAAAGGGTGGTCATGGGCACTTCCAGCTCATACCCGAGGCCGTTTACATCCAGAATCAGGTGCGGCGGCTGTTTCTCAGCCAAGGTGCCGCGCAAGCGTCCAATCACGTTTCAGATCCTTGAGCGTTGGCCAGCCGTGGGCTGGCGACAGATGGAAGGCGGGAATCGGGCCGACGACCCAGGCGCGAAATCCGCATTCCGCAAAAATGATTGCTGATGCTATCAGAGACGCAGGCGCCCGCCACGACTGCGTGCGGTTCCCAGGCCATGCGGCAGCAGGCTGGAACGGGTGTGCGCGTGACAAATCGCGATGGCCAGGGCATCCGAGGCATCGATCTGCGGTTTGCTGGTCAGCTTGAGCATGTGCATGACCATCATCTGCACCTGTTCTTTATTGGCGGCGCCGGTGCCGACCACGGCTTGCTTGACCTGGGTTGCGGTGTACTCGGCAATCTCCAGGCTTTCCTCGGCACCGGCAACGATTGCCGCACCGCGAGCCTGGCCGAGCTTGAGGGCCGAATCGGCGTTTTTCGCCATAAACACTTTTTCGATGCCCATGGTCACCGGGCCATAGGTCTGAATGATTTCACGCACGCCGCGATAAACGATTTGCAGCCGCTCATGCAGCTCGCCGGCGCCGGTACGGATGCAGCCGGAGGCCACGTAGATGCAGCCGCCGCGGCCGGTATCGCGAACAACCCCGTAACCGGTGATGCGCGAGCCGGGGTCGATACCCAGAATTAAAGTCATAACGCCTGCGGATTCGGTAGAAACACGAAAATCAAAACAGCGAATAACCAATGTGGGAGCGGGCTTGCTCGCGAATGCGGCGTGTCATTCAGCATTGATGCTTGCTGATTCGCCGCATTCGCGAGCAAGCCCGCTCCCACATTGAAGCCTAGTCGCTCTTAACCGAGCTGAGCGGCCACATCTTCCGGAATGTCCGCGTTGGAGTAGACGTTCTGCACGTCATCCAGATCCTCGAGCATGTCGATCAGCTTGAGCACCTTCTCCGCGCCTTCCAAATCCAGTTCGGCACTGGTGGTCGGCTGCATGACGATTTCTGCGTCGTCACCCTTGAACCCGGCCGCTTCCAGCGCGTTACGCACGGCATAGAAGCTGGTGAACGAGGTGAACACGTCGATCGAGCCGTCTTCATGGCTGACCACGTCGTCGGCATCGGCTTCCAGCGCCGCTTCGGTCAGCGCGTCTTCATCGACGCCCGGGGCAAAGCTGATTTGCCCCTTGCGCTCGAACAGATACGCAACCGAACCGTCGGTACCGAGGTTGCCGCCGCATTTGCTGAACGCATGGCGCACGGCAGCTGCGGTACGGTTGCGGTTATCGGTCATGCACTCGACCATCACCGCCACGCCGCCCGGGCCGTAACCTTCATAGGTCAGTTCTTCAACGTTGTCCGCTTCGGTCGCACCGGCGCCACGCGCAACGGCGCGGTCGATGATGTCACGGCTCATGTTTGCACCCAGCGCCTTGTCCAGGGCCAGGCGCAGACGCGGATTGGAACCCGGATCACCGCCGCCCTGACGGGCCGCAACGGTCAGCTCACGGATCCACTTGGTGAAGATCTTGCCTCTCTTGGCATCCTGACGTTCTTTGCGGTGCTTGATGTTCGCCCACTTGGAATGACCTGCCATAACTCGCTCCGAATTCTCTTGAAACGTTGCCCGCCCTGCTCATGCAGCGGCCAGCAAACAAAAAATCTCGACCTGCTCTCTATAGATAGAAAAAAGGCGCATCCGAAGATGCGCCTTCAGGCCCGTCTTACTCAGCCTTTGGCGTTTCGCGCAAACGAATGTGCAGCTCGCGCAGCGCCTTGGCATCCACCACACCCGGCGCTTGCGTCATGACGTCCGCAGCACTCTGGGTTTTCGGGAAGGCGATCACTTCACGGATCGACTGGGCGCCGGTCATCAGCATCACCAGACGGTCCAGACCGAAGGCCAGACCACCGTGCGGCGGTGCACCGTACTTCAGCGCGTCGAGCAGGAAGCCGAACTTCTCTTCCTGTTCCGCTTCATTGATACCCAGCAGGCGGAACACCGCTTGCTGCATTTCCTTGCGGTGGATACGGATCGAACCGCCACCCAGCTCGGTACCGTTGAGCACCATGTCGTAGGCGCGGGACAGAGCGCCGGCCGGATTGGCTTCCAGCTCTTCAGGGGAGCACTTCGGTGCGGTGAACGGGTGGTGCAGTGCAGAGAAGCTGCCGTCGTCGTTTTCTTCGAACATCGGGAAGTCGACGACCCACATTGGCGCCCACTTGCAGGTCAGCAGGTCGAGGTCGTGGCCGAGCTTGATACGCAGCGCGCCCAGGGCTTCGCTGACGATCTTGGCCTTGTCGGCGCCGAAGAACACGATGTCGCCGTCAACCGCGCCGACGCGATCGAGGATCACGTTCAGGTTGGCTTCAGGGATGTTTTTCACGATCGGCGATTGCAGACCTTCAACACCGGCAGCGCGCTCGTTGACCTTGATGTACGCCAGGCCCTTGGCACCGTAGATGCCGACGAACTTGGTGTAGTCGTCGATCTGCTTGCGCGGCATGCTCGCCCCGCCTGGAACGCGCAGTGCAGCGATACGGCATTTCGGATCGTTGGCCGGGCCGCTGAAGACCTTGAATTCGACTTCTTTGAGTTGATCGGCGACGTCGACCAGTTCCAGCGGGTTACGCAGGTCCGGCTTGTCGGAACCGTAACGGCGCATGGCTTCTTCGAAGGTCATGTGCGGGAATTCGCCGAATTCCAGATCCAGCACTTCCTTGAACAGGTTGCGGATCATGCCTTCGGTCAGGCCCATGATGTCTTTTTCGTCGAGGAAGCTGGTCTCGATGTCGATCTGAGTGAACTCAGGCTGACGGTCGGCACGCAGGTCTTCGTCGCGGAAGCACTTGGCGATCTGGTAGTAACGGTCGAAACCGGCAACCATCAGCAGTTGCTTGAACAGCTGAGGCGATTGCGGCAGCGCGAAGAACGAACCGGCGTGAGTACGGCTCGGCACCAGGTAGTCGCGGGCGCCTTCCGGGGTAGCACGGGTCAGGATCGGTGTTTCGACGTCGAGGAAGCCGTTCTCGTCGAGGAAGCGACGGATGCTGGTGGTCATGCGCGAACGCAGACGCAGCTTCTCGGCCATTTCCGGACGACGCAGGTCCAGGAAGCGGTAGCGCAGGCGGGTTTCTTCGCCGACGTCGGAGTATTCGTTGAGCGGGAACGGCGGGGTTTCCGACTCGTTCAGCACTTCCAGCTCGTAGCCCAGCACTTCGATCATGCCCGACGCCATGTTGGCGTTGGTCGCACCGGCCGGACGCAGACGCACCTTGCCGGTGATCTTCACGACGTATTCGCTGCGCACGCGATCGGCGGCGGCGAAGCTCTCGGCGCGATCCGGATCGAACACCACCTGAGCCAGACCATCACGATCACGGATATCGAGGAAAATCACCCCGCCGTGGTCGCGACGACGGTGAACCCATCCGCAAAGGGTAATTTCCTGGCCTTCCAGGCTTTCGTTCAGTTGGCCGCAATAATGGCTGCGCATCATGGTAGTGGTTTCGCTTCTCGTAATTCGAAATTCGGTGGAGATCCCGTCGCACTCAAGCACTGCGAAATCTCACGCGTGTCGTTCGACCTGGGCCTGAACCCTAGTCAGATTTGTCGCCACCGGCCAGATTCTTCTTGGCTCCGGTCTTGAAATCGGTTTCGTACCAACCGCTGCCGCTGAGGCGAAAACCCGGCATGGACAGCTGTTTCTTGAGCTCTGGCGCCTGACAGGCAGGGCAGTCGACCAGCGGTGCCTCGCTGATCTTTTGAATGGCTTCCAACTGATGACCACAGGAAGCACATTGATAATCGTACATCGGCATGGAGGTGTCTCGGCGATCAGATTGCCACCGCGCGCAGGGCTTTGCGGCGAAAGAGCGGGATTATATCCATTAAATGCGGGCTGTGCAGCCGTAAGACTGCACAGCCCGCCACGTCATTTCAAGTATTGGCCGTTCAGGGCATGACGGCCGTCGGGGTATCCCGCAGACCATTCATCACACACACCACCCGCACCAGACCGCTGAAGTTTTTCACCCCGCCGTGGCGCAGGTGCACCTGACGGTCAACGTGGGACAGCAACGTACTGACCGAACAGCCATTGTGCCCGGCCATCTCACCGAGAATGTTCCAGTAAACCTGCTCGAGCCTCAAGCACGTGGCAAACCCGTTCAAGCGCACTGACCTTGCCAGCGGCCGGATCAGCTCGAAGTCGAAATCGCTGACAAACGGGTCGACCTTCATTTCCTGCTGCGAACCGACATGTTCGCTTCGCCTGTCTCCACCTACCATATCGCTGACACTCCTTTGCCATCGCTGCTTTTTATAAAGACAACATCCTGTGTCTTCATAAAAACGCAGACGCAAAGTCAGCGCCAGACGACTAGTTGCCCAGCTGCGTAGGATAAGCCGACATGTTCGGTAAGATTTGAAACAGCGCGCGGACATCTACCACTCCGGGACATCCGCGCACCGGACTATCAGGTCTCGAGCAACGCACGCAGCATCCACGCGGTCTTCTCATGCACCTGCATACGCTGGGTCAGCAGGTCGGCCGTCGGCTCGTCACTGACTTTGTCCAGAAGCGGGAAAATGCCGCGAGCGGTGCGCGTCACCGCTTCCTGACCCTCGACCAACTGCTTGATCATGTCCTCGGCGCTTGGCACGCCGACTTCTTCCTTGATAGAGGAAAGACGCGCGTAGGTCGCGTAGGCGCCCGGTGCCGGAAACCCCAGAGCCCGAATGCGCTCGGCGATCAGGTCCACGGCCAGCGCCAACTCGTTGTATTGCTCTTCGAACATCAGATGCAGGGTCCTGAACATGGGACCGGTGACGTTCCAGTGGAAGTTATGGGTTTTCAGATACAGCACGTAGGTGTCCGACAGCAGCCGCGACAGCCCCTCGACGATGGACTTGCGGTCTTCTTCACTGATACCGATATCGATTGCCATGTTTACCCCCTAAGGCGATTGAATTCATCCAACAGGTGCAGACCCACTCTAGCAAGGCAGGCGCCACCTCGCAGCCGGCAATCTTCGCTCGCCGTGCGACAAATCGACCGGGCCGGTGCCGCTGGCCGGGGTAATTTGAGTAGCTGCAGGCTTTGCTGTTAAATAGGCAGTGTGTCGCTACGCCCCATTTTTCAGGGGTGTCGTGCATAGGCTGATGCCGGGCACGTGTCCAACGCCTCTTTATTGTTCCGAAGCGAACCGTGCGCCTTCAGCTCTTCCTTGTGAGCCGTCATAACGTGAGCCAATCAAAATGTTGAAAATCGTCCACCTGCTAATGGGCGCAGCGGCCTTGCTGCTGTCGTTCATACCTAGCCTGAAATCCGAAGCCGTTCCTTACCTGCAACAACCCGATGCACTTTACCTGGCCTTTTTCGGCCTGCTGAACCTGGTCATCGCTCCAGTGATCCCTTACTGGAACAAAGGCCCGCGCCAGCATCTGCAAAATCTGGTCAGCGCTCTTCTCGTGCTGACTGTCGTCCTGCAAACCCTGACCCTGATCGCACCGATGCCTGTCATCGCCGGTCAACCGGCCGTGCTGTTCAGCCTGGTGATCGCCCTGGTTGCCGTGGTTGTGCACCTGGCCGTGAGCTTCTACAAATCTTCACCGACTGCCGCACCTGTCAGCTATGACATGAGCAACCGCGATACCGGTACCGTCAAGTGGTTCAACACGTCCAAGGGTTTCGGCTTTATCTCCCGGGATTCCGGCGATGATATTTTCGTGCACTTTCGTGCAATCCGTGGCGAAGGCCACCGCGTACTGGTCGAAGGCCAGCGCGTTGAGTTCTCGGTGATGAACCGGGATAAAGGCCTGCAAGCCGAGGATGTGATCGCCGCCCTGCCGCGTCGCTGATCCAAGGCAAGAAAAAACCGCGAGCAGCCTGGCTGATCGCGGTTTTTTTACGCCGTTACAAAAGCGTCGACATCAGTAGTGTGGCGGTGGGGCCTCTTCCTCGAAAGCATCGAACTGCCCAACCATTTCTTCCTGACGCTTGAGTACCGCAGCCATTTGCAGTTGCAGGCGCTCGATCACGCGCTGCTGCGCCACCAGTTCGTCGTTCAACGCCTGAATGGTGTCATCCTGAAAGGCCAGGCGGCTTTCCATATCGGTAACGCGCTCTTCAAGGCTCATCGCTCAATCCTCCAGAAACGTGAAGTGCCCAGTCAGCACCAGGCGCAGCCGTTCACGGATGGCCGCAACCTCCTCGGCGCCATAGGGTTTGGCCGGGTGTTTGCCCCAGACCGGCGCTGGCCATGCCGCATCGTCACGCTTGCGCACGATCACATGCATATGCAGCTGGCTGACAACGTTGCCCAGGGTAGCGACGTTCAGCTTGTCGGCATCGAACAGGTCCTTGAGCAACTCGGCCAGCGCGGTGGTTTCCTGCCACAACTGCTGCTGGTCGGCGACATCCAACTGAAACAACTCACTGATATCGTCGCGACGAGGCACCAGGATGAACCACGGGTAATTGGCATCATTGGACAGCAGCAGTCGGCAGAGCGGGAAGTCGCCGATGGTCAGGGTGTCCTGTTGAAGTCGTGAATCTAAAGCAAACACTGCGTGCACTCCCGGCTGATCTACATATTCAGCTTAGCGGCCACCCAGACAGGCAACGCACCAAGCGACAGGCAGGCAGCATACCTGCGAATGCGCCGGGCTTCACGATGAGTGCACTCGACCAGGCCACCACAGCCCTGACAAGAGACACCTACAAAGATTGTGCACCATCCCGGAGCCTGAACCGGCCTCGAACGCGAGCAACTAGCTGAAACAGCCTTGGCCATCCGGTGACAGACTCACCGCAAGCTGTATGAATCCGGTACAGCCTGTAAATTTTTTGCACCAAAACCGCACAGTGCGTCTACGCTGAGTGCGTCGGGCATCCGCCAAATACTCACTGACGGGGTGAACCGGTAACGTTTTTGGTTGTCACGCCGCCATGCGAACGTGACAACACGATGCAAAGGTATGCGTCAAGCCCCTGATACAAAAGGGCTTGAACCCCCGTTTTTATGCGGTTTTTACGGCTACAGGCAGGTGTTCAGAAAAATAAACGTGGCAACCCTGCACTTTGTGCACGCTTGTTGCATCAGTACACACATGGTCTATAAGCGCGCCACCGGAAGTGGCAGCTGGAGACCAACCAATACGGTGGCAGGGTTGCCCCAATGGAGATTCAAGTGTTTTGCCAGGGACTCTTTTTTACCGATGCAAAAAGGCCCAGAAACAGCGATAAAGTTGTCAGCCCGGCTGCATGGGTAACGTGAATTTGCGACATCAACCCAGCTGTTTGCGACGTCGTCGTAAAGATCATGAAAGGTTGTATGAGCAAGTATCGCCAACATTGTCGGCGTGATATAAGTTTGCGCCGACACAAAAAGAAAGAGCCGCCCAGATAATAAAACAGGTGGGACGGCAGTACTCTTCTAAAACCAAAGGAGCAAATCACGATGCGCGTGATGAAGTGGAGCACAATCGCACTGGCTGTTGCAGCAGCAGCCAGCACTCAATTGGCTACGGCCGCCCCGTTTGTTAGTGACCAGGCAGAAGCCAAAGGTTTCGTTGAAGACGCAAAAGTCACCGAAACGTTGAAGAACTACTACTTCAACCGCGACAAGAAAGCCGGCTCCAATGATCAGATCGACTGGACACAGGGTTTCCTGGGCAACATCAGCTCTGGCTACACCCAAGGTACTGTCGGTGTTGGTGTTGATGCATTTGGTTACCTGGGCATCAAGCTGGATGGCGGCGACGGCACTGTCGGTTCGGGCAACACCAGCGTCGACTCCCAGGGTCGCGTCCAGAACAACATGGGCAAAGCCGGTGCAGCAATCAAAGCCCGCATCTCCAAAACCGAGCTGAAATTCGGTGAGTTCCAGCCAAGCACCTCTCCAGTATTCGCTGTCGGCGGCTCGCGTCTGATTCCTCAGACCGCTACCGGCTTCCAACTGCAGAGCAGCGAAGTCCAGAATCTGGACCTGGAAGCAGGTCACTTCTACTCGGCCTCCAGCCAGGACGAGATGAACAGCAATGGCGAGTTGCATTCCCAATACGCAAGTACAACCGATAACCCTGTCACTGGTAAAACCATGGACTTCGCCGGTGGTAAGTACGGCATTACCGACAACCTGAGCGTCTCGCTCTACGGTTCGAAGTTCAAGGACATCTGGAACCAGTACTACTCCAACGTGAACCTCACCACCCCGATCAGTGGTGATACTTCGCTGAACACCGACTTCAACATCTACCGCACCACCGACACTGGTAAGTCCAATGCCGGCGACATCAACAACACCACGTTCTCCCTGGCGACTGCGCTCTCGTTCCTGAAAGCTCATACCGTTACCCTGGCCTTCCAGAAGGTTCACGGTGACACGCCATTCGACTACGTCGGTGTGGGTGACAACAACCGCGGTGGCGATTCGATCTTCCTGGCCAACTCCGTCCAGTACTCCGACTTCAACGGTCCGAACGAGAAGTCTGCACAAGTTCGTTACGACCTGAAAATGGCCGAGTACGGCGTACCGGGTCTGAGCTTCATGGCTCGCTATGTTAAAGGCTGGGATATCGACGGCGACAAAATGGCGATTGACAGCCCATACCGTTCGTACGGTTACGGTGAAGATGGCAAACATCACGAAACCAACCTTGAAGCCAAGTACGTAGTTCAGACCGGCCCGGCCAAAGATCTGTCCTTCCGTATCCGTCAGGCATGGCACCGTGGCAACTCCGACCAGGCTGAAGGCAATATCAACGAGTTCCGCCTGATCACCGAATACCCACTAAACATCTTGTAATCGTCAGTGGTTAGTTTGGAAGCATAAAAAAAGGCCCATCTTCGGATGGGCCTTTTTTATGGTTCTTCACGGATTACCGGGAAAGACGCTCTTGATCTTCATGAAAAAGAATTCGCTATCCCGGTAACCGTACGCCATCCGCTTGATGACCTTTATTCGATTGTTTATTCCTTCCAACTGACCGGTGTGCATCGGCCAGCGAACCCGGCTCACGATGCCCCGCCAGTAACCCTTTAGCCGTGTGGCGAACTGGATCAGAGCTGGAATTTCGCTTTCATGCGCATGGCGCAGCCATTGCTTCCAGGCCGCTCGCCAACCCCAGGCAGTACTCGGAGTCCAGAGTGTTTTGAGTTCAGCCTTCATCAAATAGACCGTCATCAACGCTTGGTTGGCCGCCAGCAGATCCTCCAGGCGGACCTGTTGTTCCGGCGTTTTCAAGTTCTGCGGATTGCGCAGCAACAGCCATCGCGCCTGCTTGATAACCTTGCGGGCCGGCTTGTCGTGACGCAACCGGTTAGCCTCGTCGACGCGAACCCGATCAATCACCTCTCGGCCATATTTGGCCACCACATGGAAGAGGTCGTAGACCACTCGCGCGTTGGGACAGTGCTGACGAACCTCCAGGTCAAAAGCGGTGTTCATGTCCATCGCCACCGCTTCGATGCGAGCGCAACCCTCTGGCCCCAATTCTTCGAAGAAAGGCCTGACCGCTGCTCGGCTGCGGCCTTCACCGATCCACAGCACGCGGCGTGTATCCGCATCCAGCACCACGCTGGCGTAACGATGACCTTTGAACAGGGCGAATTCGTCCATCACCAGACGTCGCGGTTGCGCCTTTGGCAAAACGCTCAACGCCGCTTGCAAGGCTCGACGCTCCAGCAACCGAACGGTGTCCCAATGCAACCCGAACAGTTGAGCCACATGCAGTGTGGGGAGGCGTTCGCAGGCCTGAATGACCGCCTCGGCCAAACGCCGCGTCATGCGGGCATAGCGGTCCAGCCAACTGACGGCCTCCATACGTTTACCACAGTCACGACAGACAACACGCCTGAGCAACACGCTGAGGCGCACCGCACGGCCGAGAATCGGTAAATCGCGGACGGTTCGCTCGCAATACTCATGCGTGGTTGAACAGGTTTTTTGGCAGCCGCTACAGGAAGGGAATCGGGTGGCGTGGGGAATCAGGTCGATCTGAAGCGCGTCGCCATCAGGCTTGATCGTGACAACAGAAAAGCCCTCCCAAAAAGGAAGGAAAGTATTAATATCGCGCATAAGAACGCCGGTTTGTTAGATGTGTTTGCTCGCACGAACATCATCAATCAAATCGGCGTTCTTGTTTCTGTGTTTCCCGGGATTCCGTGAAGAACCTTTTTTATTGCCTGTCACTTGTAATAAATGCCTGACCAACAAGTCAGGCATTTAATTAGCAACCTATCATTACACTGCGGATTCCTGAACCACACGAATCACCCGCTGTGGAAACGGAATATCAATCCCTGCCGTCTTCAAACGATCACGCGACTGTTCATTAAACATGAACATCACATCCCAGTAGTCTGCAGTTTTAACCCACACACGCAGAGAAACAGTGATGGAACTGTCACCCAGAGTCGAAATGACCGCCTGCGGCGCAGGGTCCTGCAGAATGCGATCGTCCTTGGCCAGATCCAGCAGCACCTGACGCGCCTTTTGCAGATCCGCTTCGTAATCCACACCCACGTCAAACACCACTTTGCGGGTTGGTTGACGGTTGGTGTTGGTGATGATGCCGTTCGACAGATTGCCATTCGGGACGATGATGGTCTTGTTGTCACCGGTACGCAGCACGGTGTGGAAAATCTGGATGCTGTCGACCGTACCCGCCACGCCTTGCGCTTCGATCCAGTCACCGATACGGAACGGACGGAACAACAGAATCAACACGCCGCCGGCGAAGTTCGCCAGACTGCCCTGCAATGCCAGGCCGATCGCCAGACCCGCAGCACCAATCGCGGCGACGAACGAGGTGGTTTCGACTCCGATCATCGAGGCCACGCTGACAATCAGCAACACCTTGAGGATGATGTTCGCCAGGCTGCTGATGAAGCCTTGCAGCGCCAGGTCGGCATTGCGCAGGGCCAGCAGACCGCCGAGTTTTTGCGTGACCTTGTTGATCAGCCACCAGCCAATGGCCAGGGTAATCACCGCCAGCAGCACGCGGCTGCCGTATTCCATGATCATCGGAATCCACGCCTGGGACGCCTTGACCAGGTTGTCTACCTCTGCATTCAAATCCATCTTCCCTCTCCTGATGTCCGGCTACCCGGGGCTGTACACAAATTAAAAGTGGGAGCGGGCTTGCTCGCGAAAGCGCTGTGTCATTCAACAATGAGTTGCCTGACACACCGCTTTCGCGAGCAAGCCCGCTCCCACAGCCATCTGACCGGACTTAGTCGCGGAAGTTGTTGAACTGCAGTGGCATACCGAATTCCTTGGCGCGCAGGGCCGCGATGGCTTCCTGCAGGTCATCGCGCTTCTTGCCGGTCACACGCACCTGCTCGCCCTGAATGGCGGCCTGTACCTTGAGCTTGGCATCCTTGATGTGAGCGACGATCTTCTTCGCCAGCTCCTTGTCGATGCCTTCCTTGAGGATCGCGTCCTGCTTCATCAGCTTGCCCGAGGCGTAAGCGTCTTTTACTTCAAGGCACTGCACATCGATCTTGCGCTTGGTCAGGGCCAGCTTCAGGATCTCGATCATCGCTTCCAGCTGGAACCCGGCTTCAGCGGTCAGGTTGACGGTCAGGTCCTTTTCCTTGAACTCGAAGCTGCCTTTGCCTTTCAGGTCATAGCGACGATCGAGTTCCTTCACGGCGTTCTCGACCGCGTTGGTCAGCTCGTGTTTGTCCAGTTCGGATACCACGTCGAACGACGGCATGTAGTCTCTCCAATAAAAAGGCGCGCTCGATCAGGATGGAGCGCGCTTGGCTTGCGGTTAAAATCCGGCTCATTATAACGGGTCTTTTCCCACCGATACGGCGAGCCTTGCATGCCAGTACCTTACCGAGTGAAAAACTGATGTCCACCCCCTGGCACGTTCTCGGCGCCGGCAGCCTCGGCACCCTGTGGGCCACGCGTCTGGCCCGGGCCGGGCTGCCGGTGCGGCTGATCGTGCGGGATGCCGAGCGCCTGCGCAGCTATCAGGCGGCCGGTGGTCTGACGCTGGTCGAACACGGCGCAGCCACGACCTATGCCGTCCCCGCGCAAACGGCGGACGACCCAGAACCGATCCGCCGCCTGCTGGTCGCCTGCAAGGCCTATGACGCCGAGAGCGCGGTCGCCCGCCTCGCCCCGCGCCTCAGCGCAGATGCCGAGCTGATCCTGTTGCAGAACGGCCTCGGCAGTCAGGACGCCGTCGCAGCGCAGGTACCGCAGGCACGCTGCATCAGCGCCTCCAGCACCGAAGGCGCGTTCCGCGACGGCGACTGGCGCGTGGTGTTTGCCGGCCACGGTTTCACCTGGCTGGGCGATGCCAGCCATCCGGTAGCGCCAATCTGGCTGGACGATCTTGAGGCGGCGAAAATCCCCCACGAGTGGAGCACCGACATCCTCACCCGGCTGTGGCGCAAACTGGCGCTCAATTGCGCGATCAATCCGCTGACCGTGCTCCACGATTGCCGTAACGGCGGGCTGGAGCAGCATCAATGCGAAGTCGCCACGCTGTGCAACGAGCTGGCCGAGTTGCTGGAGCACTGCGGTCAACCAGCCGCGGCGGTCAATCTGCAACAGGAAGTCGAGCGGGTGATCCACGCCACCGCAGCCAATTACTCGTCGATGTATCAGGACGTGGCGAACCAGCGCCGCACCGAAATCAGTTACCTGCTGGGCCACGCCTGCAAAGTCGCCACCCGTCACCAGTTGCACCTGCCACACCTCAATCAATTGCAGCAGCGTCTGGTCAGCCATCTGCACAGCCTTGGATTGCCCAGCGACTGAGCAGCGGCTACGCTGCCCACTTGTTCCTTTGCCGTGATAAACCTGATGCCATTGCGCCAGCGCCTTGAAAACCTGCCGGTCGGCCAGAAACTGCTGGCCGCCCTGCTGGTGTTGCTGACCACCGTCCTGCTGGTCGCCAACCTGACCTTTATCAGCGCCGCCTATTACATCTCCCAGGAAAGCATGGCGCCACAGGCCCTGCAGACCATAGGCCGACTGGTGTCCAACCCGAGCCTGGTGTCGCAGGCCCTTGAGTCGCCGCAAAGCGCCGAACGCCTGCTCAAGGAACTCGACAGTTATTCGCCGCTGCGCGCAGCGGCTTTGTACGACGGCAAGGGTGACCGGATCGCCCAGGTGCAGCGTGGCGAAAAACTCAATCTGCCGGAGCGCTTTCGACACGTCGAAGCCTGGCAACTCACCGAGTTTCGCAGCAACCAATTGATCACCCTGCCCCGCCCCGGCACCGCGCCTGGGCATCTGCTGCTGGTCGCCAGCAGTGAACTGCCGATGGCGTTCTACACCGGTACCCTGACCGCCAGTCTCGGCATCCTGATTTTCAGTGTGCTGCTGTGGCTGGTGATTGCGCGGCAGATCAAACGCCTGATCACTCGCCCGATCCATGAGTTGGAAGAATTGTCGCGGCAAGTCACTCGCGAAGAGAACTACGCCCTGCGCGCCTCGCGCGGTAACCACGACGAGATCGGCAGCCTCGCCGAAGCGTTCAACACCATGCTCTCGCGCATCGAAGCCCGCGAGCAGCAGCTCAAGCGCGCCCGCGATGACTCGCAGGCAGCTTACGATCAGGCTCAAGGTCTGGCTGAGGAAACCCGCCACACCAACCGCAAGCTGGAGCTGGAAGTCCAGGTGCGCAGCAAGATCGAGAAGAAGCTCACCGGTTTCCAGAACTACCTCAACAGCATCATCGACTCCATGCCCTCGGCGCTGATCGCTCTCGATGAGCAGCTCTACGTGACCCAATGGAACCAGGAGGCCAGCGCCCTCTCCGGGACGCGCCTGGATGAGGCGCTGAACCAACCGATCTTCCTCGCCTTCGAACCGCTCAAGCCGTTTCTGCCACAACTGAAGCAAACGGTCGAAGAACACACCGTGGCGAAGATCGAGCGGGTGACCTGGTTCAAGGATGACGAACCCAAGCACTACGCCCTGACCTTTTACCCGCTGATGGGCGGTGCCGGGCGCGGTGTGGTGATCCGTATCGACGACATCACCCAGCGCCTGTCGCTGGAAGAAATGATGGTGCAGTCGGAAAAAATGCTCTCGGTCGGCGGCCTCGCCGCCGGCATGGCCCATGAGATCAACAACCCGCTGGGCGCGATCCTGCACAACGTGCAGAACATTCGCCGGCGGCTGTCGGCGGATCTGCCGAAGAACCTCGAAACCGCCGAACAGCTCGGCATCGAACTGGACACGGTCAACCGTTACCTGCAAAGCCGCGAAGTACCGAAATTGCTCGACGGCATCCAGCAGGCCGGTGCCCGCGCGGCAAAAATCGTCACCCACATGCTCAGTTTCAGCCGGCGCAGCACCCGGCAAATGGCCCCATGCGACCTACCGGCGCTGATCGACCAAGCGGTGGAAATTGCTGGCAACGACTTCGATCTGGCGATCGGTTTCGACTTCAAGGGCCAGGCGATCATCCGCCAGTTCGACCCGGCGCTCGGCCCGGTTCCGGGCACCGCCAACGAACTGGAACAAGTGCTGCTCAACCTGCTGAAAAACGCCGCGCAAGCCATTCACCAGCGCGAAGACGACAGCGAGCCGGGGCGGATCATTTTGCGCACCAAACCGAACCCGCCATGGGCCGAGATCCAGGTCGAGGACAACGGCATCGGCATGAGCGAGAGCGTGCGCAAGCGCACCTTCGAGCCATTCTTTACCACCAAGGAAATCGGCCAGGGCACCGGCCTTGGGCTGTCGGTGTCGTACTTCATCATCACCAACAACCACAAGGGCCAGATGGAAGTGCAATCGGCGCCCGGTCAGGGCACCTGTTTCACCCTGCGCCTGCCGCTGGCACAACCGGCAGCCATTGCCGCCGAAACCAATCAACTACAGAGGTAACCCATGGGCTTTCGCTTGTCGAAGATCTACACCCGCACTGGCGATACCGGCGAAACCGGCCTCGGCGATGGCCGCCGCGTGCCCAAGGATCACCCGCGCATCGAAGCGATTGGCGAGGTCGATACGCTGAACAGTCAGGTCGGCGTGCTGCTGGCCGGGCTGATCGCCGAGCGCGAGGCGTTTCCGGGATTGAATGAGCTGATCGACGTGCTCGCGCCTTGCCAGCACCGCTTGTTCGACTTGGGGGGTGAGCTGGCAATGCCGGAATATCAGGCGCTGAACGCGGCGGAAATCGAGCGCCTGGAAGCGGCAATTGATGTGTGGAACGAGGAATTGGGGCCGCTGGAGAATTTCATTCTGCCCGGCGGTTCGCTGCTGATTGCCCAGGCCCATGTGTGCCGTAGTCTGGCGCGCAGTGCCGAGCGGCGTTGTCAGCATTTGAACGCGATCGAGCCGTTGGCCGGGGTTGGTCTGGCGTATATCAATCGGTTGTCGGATCTGTTGTTTGTGGCAGCGCGGTTGATTGCGCGGCGGCAGGGGGTGGCGGAGATTTTGTGGCAACCGGCGGTGAAGCCTTCAGAAATCTAGCGCCTGAACGGACGCCTTCGCGAGCAAGCCCGCTCCCACAGTTGACCGCGTTACTTCAGTTGGAACGCGGTCAACTGTAGGAGTGAGCCTGCTCGCGATGAGGCCGGTAGCCTTTAAACAGAATCAGGCCAGAACGCCCGAATCCCCGCCACACCCTGAGCCCCAACACTCCAAGCCTTCTCGCGCTCCGCCGGGCCAACGCCGCCAAGCAAGAACACCGGCTTGCCAAAGCCCTCGATCAACGTCGAAGCCTGCTCCCAGCCCAACGGCTGCGCATCCGGGTGGGTCAAGGTTGGCTGAACCGGCGACAGCGTGACGAAATCCACGCCCATCTGCTCGGCCAGCGCCAGCTCTTCAGCGTTATGGCAGGACGCCGCCAACCAGCGCTCTGCCGGTAACGGCCGGCCCGCTGCGGCGTATTTGCGCAATTGCGCGGCGGTGATGTGCCAACCGGCGGACGGGAAATCGCCGAGCCATTCGAACGGCCCCTTGATCATCAACTGCGCCTTGCCGGCGCAGAGGCCGACGGCATCCACCGCCAGATCGCGGTATTTGGGGTCATAGCCGTTCGGCGCGCGCAACTGGATCAGCTTGATCCCGCCGGCAATCGCCTTCTGGATCCCGCGCAGCAAGGCCGGGGCTTCCAGATCTTCCGGGGTGATCAGGTATTCAGCGGGAAGGCGCGCAGCGGCAACGATCGGCTGATTGGCCGCCGGAAACTCATAGTTCAGCAGATCCTTGGCGGTTACCCAGGCCAGTGGCTGGCCCTCGGCACCGTGCGGCTCACCGGTAAACCGGGAGACCTCCCAGACATCCAGCAACACCTGTTTGTCCGGGTAATCGTGGCGAACCTTGATCAGTGGACGAGCCGCGCCGACAACAATGCCCAGCTCTTCCTGCAGCTCGCGGGCCAGGGCGCTTTCGACGGATTCGTCAGCCTCGACCTTGCCGCCGGGAAATTCCCACAGGCCGCCCTGATGCTGGGTGTCGGCACGGCGGGCGATGAGGATTTTGCCGCTGTCGTCACGAATGACGGCAGCCGCGACGTGTACGCGTTTCACGGATTCAACTCCTCCAGTCCAGCCTTTTGCCACGCCTTGAAGGCGGGCCATTGGTAGACGGTTTCAACATAGGCTTGATCAACCGCCGGCAACTGCACCTGGTAGGTACGCAGACGCACGGCAATCGGTGCGAAGAACGCGTCAGCCAGACTCACTCGGCCAAACAGATACGGCCCAGGCTCAGTGGCCGCCGCGCGGCATTCGGCCCACAGCGCGAGCATGCGCTCGATATCGACCTTCACTTCCGGCGGCACCGGATCGAGCGGGGCGTCGTGGCTCAGGTTGAACGGCATATGATTGCGCATGGCGAAAAAGCCGCTGTGCATCTGCGCGCAGGCGGACCGCGCCTGGGCACGGGCATAAACATCGCTCGGCCAGAGCTGCTCGGACGGAAACTGCTCGGCCAGGTATTCGGCGATCGCCAGAGAGTCGGCAATGGTGCCGCGAGAGGTTTGCAGCAGCGGCACCTTGGCGGTCGGCGAATGCTTGAGCAGCCGCTCGCGGGTGTCGGGCTTGCCGAGCTTGATCAGTTCTTCGGTGTAGGGAGCGCCGGTCAGTTCCAGCGCCAGGGCGGCGCGCAGGGACCAGGAGGACAGCAGTTTGTCGCCGATGATCAGGTGCAGGGACATGGTGTGGCGCCTTTTCGTCAGTGGAAAGCTTCAAGACTTGTAGTGACTGGACCGACGCGTTCGCGGGCAAGCCCGCTCCCACAGTAGTTTCGGTCGTTCACAAATGTCGTGTACACCGAAGCCCCTGTGGGAGCGGGCTTGCTCGCGAAGAGGCCGGCACATTCAACATTGATATTGCCAGACACAACGCCATCGCGAGCAGGCTCACTCCTACAGGGGATCCGAGTCGTTCACTAATCTACTGCAGGAGCGAGCCTGCTCGCGAAAGAAGCGACCCGGTCTTCGATCAGGTGCGGTACTCGGCGTTGATCTTCACGTACTCATGCGACAGGTCGGTGGTCCAGATGGTTTCGCTGCAATCGCCGCGACCCAGGTCGATACGGATGGTGATCTCTTCCTGCTGCATCACCGCCGAGCCTTGCGCCTCAGTGTAGGTGCTTGCGCGCGCGCCACGGCTGGCAATACACACATCGCCGAGGAACACGTCGATCTTGCTCACGTCGAGGTTCGGCACACCGGCACGGCCGACAGCGGCCAGAATACGGCCCCAGTTCGGGTCGGAGGCGAACAGCGCGGTCTTGATCAGCGGCGAGTGGGCCACGGTGTAACCGACGTCCAGGCATTCCTGATGATTGCCGCCGCCGTTGACTTCAACGGTGACGAACTTGGTCGCGCCCTCGCCGTCACGCACGATGGCCTGGGCCACGTCCATGCACACTTCGAACACCGCCTGCTTCAGCTTGTTGAACAGCTCGCCTTCGGCGCGGGTGATTTCCGGCAGTGCAGCCTTGCCGGTGGCAATCAGCATGCAGCAGTCGTTGGTCGAAGTGTCGCCGTCGATGGTGATGCGGTTGAACGACTTGTTCGCACCGTCGAGCATCAGGCTGTGCAGCACATCGCGGGAGACTTTGGCGTCGGTAGCGATGTAGCCGAGCATGGTCGCCATGTTCGGGCGGATCATGCCTGCACCTTTGCTGATGCCGGTGACGGTGATGGTCACGCCGTCATGCTGGAACTGGCGGCTGGCACCCTTGGGCAGGGTGTCGGTGGTCATGATGCCGGTGGCGGCCGCTGCCCAGTTGTTTTCCGACAGGTCATCCAGTGCGGCCTGCAGTGCGCCTTCGATCTTCTCGACCGGCAGTGGCTCGCCGATCACGCCGGTGGAGTACGGCAGGATCTGGCTGGCATCGACACCGGTCAGCTCGGCGAGTCTGGCGGTGGTGCGCTCGGCAGCCGCCAGGCCCGGCTCACCGGTACCGGCGTTGGCGTTACCGGTGTTGGTCAGCAAGTAACGCACGTCGTTCTGCACACGTTTTTTCGCCAGGATCACCGGCGCGGCGCAAAAGGCGTTCAACGTGAACACACCGGCCACGGTCGAACCTTCGGCGCAGCGCATCACTACCACATCCTTGCGCCCAGGGCGCTTGATGCCGGCCGAGGCAATACCGAGTTCAAAACCGGCAACCGGGTGCAACGTTGGCAAAGGACCAAGACCAACAGCCATGAATGCGCTCCTTACTCAATGATGTCAGCACCGCTTCCTGCTGTTTTCGACAAGAAGGCGGCGGATTAAATGGCAAAACGCCGCGACGGCAGGAGCCGGTCGCGGCGCGGGTATTTCAGCGATTGAAACGGGGTTTACTGGATCTGCCCGTGGCAATGCTTGAATTTCTTGCCCGAACCGCAGTAGCACAGTTCGTTGCGGCCCAGCTTCTGCTCGTTGCGAACCGGAGCGGTGGCGAGGGCCACATCGACCTCTTCACCCAACACTTCCGGTTGATCCAGACCAGGGGCCTCGGCGTGTTCGAACTGCATGCGCGCGGCCAGTGCTTCGGCTTCCTGACGCAGGCGTTGCTCTTCGGCTTCCGGATCTTCGCGGCGGACCTGAACGTGCGACAGCACACGGATCGAGTCGCGCTTGATCGAATCCAGCAGCTCGGAGAACAGCGTGAACGACTCGCGCTTGTATTCCTGCTTCGGGTTCTTCTGGGCGTAGCCACGCAGGTGGATGCCGTGACGCAGGTGATCCATGGTCGACAGGTGGTCTTTCCACAGGTCGTCGAGGACGCGCAGGACGATCTGCTTCTCGAACGAGCGCAGTGCTTCGGCACCGGCCTGATCTTCTTTCTCGTTGTACGCGGCCATCAGCTCGACCATCAGCTTCTCGCGCAGCGTCTCTTCGTACAGGTGATCGTCTTCGTCGAGCCATTGCTGGATCGGCAGCTTCACCCCGAAATCGCTGGCAATCGTCGCTTCCAGACCGGCCACGTCCCACTGCTCTGGCAGCGATTGCGGCGGAATGTGTGCGCTGACAGTGGCGTTGAGCACGTCCTGACGGAAGTCGGCGATGGTTTCACCGATGTTGTCGGCGGCCAGCAACGTGTTGCGCATGTGATAGATCACTTTACGCTGCTCGTTGTTGACGTCGTCGAACTCGAGCAGTTGTTTGCGAATGTCGAAGTTGCGACCTTCAACCTTGCGCTGCGCCTTCTCGATCGCGTTGGTCACCATGCGGTGCTCGATCGCTTCGCCCGGCTGCATGCCCAGGGCTTTCATGAAGTTCTTCACCCGGTCAGAGGCGAAGATGCGCATCAGGCTGTCTTCCAGCGACAGGTAGAAGCGGCTGGAACCGGCGTCGCCCTGACGACCGGCACGGCCACGCAGCTGGTTGTCGATACGACGGGATTCATGACGCTCGGAGGCGATGACCTGCAGGCCGCCGGACTCCAGCACTTGCTGGTGACGCTTCTGCCAGTCGGCCTTGATCTGGGCGATCTGCTCGGGGCTCGGGTTTTCCAGCGCCGCGACTTCCACTTCCCAGTTACCGCCCAGCAGGATGTCGGTACCACGACCGGCCATGTTGGTGGCGATGGTCAGGGCGCCCGGACGACCGGCTTGCGCGATGATCTCGGCTTCTTTTTCGTGGAACTTGGCGTTCAGTACCTTGTGCTCGATGCCTTCCTTGTTGAGCAGGTTGGACACGTGCTCGGAAGTTTCGATGGTCGCGGTACCCACCAGGATCGGACGGCCCTGGGCCATGCCTTCCTTGATGTCGTTGATGATCGCCGCGTATTTCTCTTCGGCGGTCAGGAACACCAGGTCGTTGTAGTCTTTACGCGCCAACGGCTTGTTCGGCGGAATGACCATGACCTGCAGGCCATAGATCTGGTGGAATTCGAACGCTTCGGTGTCGGCGGTACCGGTCATGCCGGACAGCTTGGTGTACAGACGGAAGTAGTTCTGGAACGTGGTCGAGGCCAGGGTCTGGCTCTCGGCCTGAATGTTCAGACCTTCCTTGGCTTCGATGGCCTGGTGCAGGCCTTCGGACAGACGACGACCCGGCATGGTACGACCGGTGTGTTCGTCGACCAGTACGACCTGGCCGTCCTGCACGATGTATTCGACGTTGCGATGGAACAGCTTGTGCGCACGCAGACCCGAGTAGACGTGGGTCAGCAGGCCCAGGTTATGCGCCGAGTACAGGCTCTCGCCTTCGGCCAGCAGGCCGACGCCGGTGAGCATTTCTTCGATGAACTGGTGACCGGCTTCGTTGAGTTCGACCTGACGGGTCTTCTCGTCGATGGTGTAGTGACCGGCCTTGGTGACCTGGCCTTCGACTTCTTCCACATGCAGTTCCAGCTGCGGGATCAGTTTGTTGATCTCCATGTACAGCTTGGAACTGTCCTCGGCCTGACCGGAAATGATCAGCGGGGTACGGGCTTCGTCGATGAGGATGGAGTCGACTTCGTCGATCACGGCAAAATTGAGTTCGCGCTGGAATTTCTCTTCCATGCTAAACGCCATGTTGTCGCGCAGGTAGTCGAACCCGAATTCGTTGTTGGTACCGTAGGTGATGTCGGCAGCGTAGGCGGCGCGCTTTTCTTCCGGCGGCTGGAACGGCGTCACGACGCCGACGGTCAGGCCGAGGAATTCGTAGAGCGGACGCATCCAGTTGGCGTCACGGCGGGCCAGGTAGTCGTTCACGGTCACAACGTGCACGCCCTTGCCGGACAGCGCGTTGAGGTAAACGCCCAGGGTTGCCACGAGGGTTTTACCCTCACCGGTACGCATTTCGGCAATCATGCCTTCATGCAAGGTCATGCCGCCGATCAACTGGACGTCGAAGTGGCGCATGCCCATGACGCGCTTGCCCGCTTCACGGGCGACCGCGAAGGCTTCAGGCAACAGCTTGTCGAGGGATTCCCCTTTGGCGATACGGGCCTTGAACTCATTGGTCTTGGCGCGCAATTGATCGTCCGAAAGGGCCACCATTTGCTCTTCGAAGGCATTGACGAGCTGCACCGTCTTGAGCATGCGTTTGACTTCACGCTCGTTCTTGCTTCCAAAAAGTTTCTTTAACAAAGGCGCAAACATATCGGCAGGATCTTCCACACTAAAGGGATGGAGGGCGGCCCCGTGAGTCGCCCGTGCAGCCCTCATGGCCGCATGCGAACGAGCATTCTACCCGGAAACGGTGGTGAGGAAAGTGGCGATATTCCACGATGCTGGCACTGCGCTTTGACGGGGCTCACTTAAAATAAGGGCGTTTTGCTCAACTTCAACCCATCAAGGGACGAAGTTAGTCGTTGATTTAATGGGTAAAGCAGGGACAAAAGCAATGGGCGAGTGGTTCCGTTGCTTTCTGCTACCATGGCGCTTCTGTTACTTCAGGTGTTCGAACATGGCATTTCGCCCCCTTACAGCCAGGGCACCCGCCGCTCTGCTTCGCGAAGCCAAACCCCTCAAGGCTCTGCTCGGCCATGCCCAACGCCTGGGGCATCTGCAGCGCCTGCTCGAAAGCCAGCTGCAACCTGCCGCCCGCGAACATTGCCACGTGGCCAAGTGGCGCGAAGGCCAATTGACGCTGGTGGTGACTGACGGGCACTGGGCGACGCGCCTGCGCTACCAGCAAAAACGCCTGCAACGCCAACTGCAACTGTTCGAAGAATTCGCCAACCTGACGCGCATCCAGTTCCGCGTGCAACCGCCGCTGGTCCAGCGCCGGGCAAGCGGACACTCGATGGATCTGTCGACGGATGCCGCGCAGACCATTCAGTCAACGGCGGACGGGATCAGCGATCCCGCTCTGCGTGCGGCACTTGAGCGCCTGGCGGCACACGCCAAAGACAAATCCTGATCTCAATCCAGAAAACTGCCACTTATCCAATGTGGGAGCGGGCTTGCTCGCGAAGGCGTCCTTCCAGTCAACATTATTGTTAACTGGCAGACCGCTTTCGCGAGCAAGCCCGCTCCCACAGCTTGGATCAACGCCGTTTGCTGCCACCGAGCAACGAGCCCATCAAGCCGCGCACCAGTTGTTTACCCAGATTATTGGCCGCCTGGCGCATCGCCGACTTCAGCGCTTGCCCCGCCGCCGTCCCCAGAAACTCCCCGGCACGATCGGCCAGGCTCGGTTCCTCGGCTGCCGGCTTGCCGGCCGGTGTTTCTGCCGGCGGCGCCAGATCCTTGCGGCCCATCAGGATTTCGTACGCCGACTCACGATCGATCGGCTTGTCATAACGGCCCTTGAACGGCGAACCGGCGATCAGCATCGTGCGCTCGGTTTCGCTCAGCGGCCCGATCCGCGATTGCGGCGGTGCCACCAACACCCGCTGGACCATTTCCGGTGTGCCCTTCTCGGCAAGCGTACCGACCAACGCTTCGCCGATGCCGAGCTCCGTCAGCACCGACAAGGTGTCGAACGCCGGATTTGGCCGAAAACCATCCGCCACCGCACGCAGGGATTTCTGTTCCTTGGCGGTGAACGCGCGCAAGCCATGCTGGATCCGCAGACCGAGTTGCGCCAGCACGCTGTCCGGCAAATCACTCGGCGACTGAGTAACGAAATACACCCCGACGCCCTTGGAGCGGATCAATCGCACCACTTGCTCAAGCCGGTCCTGCAACGCCTTGGGCGTATCGCCGAACAACAGGTGCGCCTCATCGAAGAACAGCGCCAGCAGCGGTTTGTCGGCATCGCCGCGCTCCGGCAACTGCTCGAACAGCTCGGCCAGCAGCCACAGCAGGAACGTCGCGTAGACCTTCGGCGCTTCGTGGACCAGGCGGCTGGCATCGAGCAAATGAATGCGCCCACGGCCATCGGCGGCCGGTTGCAGAATGTCTTCCAGTTGCAGCGCCGGTTCGCCGAACAAGGCTTCAGCGCCCTGCTGCTCCAGAGTCGCCAGCCGACGCAACAGCGCCTGACTGGAACCGGTGGTCATCAGCGCGGCGTCTTCGCCCAGCAGCTGCGGATTGTCCTTGAGGTGATTGAGCAGCGCCTTGAGGTCTTTCAGGTCCAGCAGCAACAGGCCTTCGCGGTCCGCTACTTTAAAGGCCGCGTACAGCGCGGCCTGCTGGCTGTCGGTCAGCTCCAGCAGGCTGCCGATCAGCAACGGGCCCATTTCACTCAACGTGGTGCGCAACGGATGACCGGATTCGCCGTGAATGTCCCACAGCGTCACCGGATAGGCCTGCGGCTTGTAGTCGAGCCAGGGCATTCCGGCGATGCGCTCGGCGACCTTGCCCTGCGGATTGCCGGCAGCGCCCAGGCCACACAGGTCGCCCTTGATGTCCGCGGCGAACACCGCGACGCCGGCATCACTGAACGCTTCGGCAAGACGCTGCAAAGTCACGGTCTTGCCGGTCCCGGTCGCACCGGCGATCAGCCCGTGGCGGTTCGCCAGGCGCATGGCCTGAGCAATCGGTTGCCCCGCCAGATCGGCGCCGATAACGAGTTGCGATGTGTCAGGCATTTTGTCACCTATGGTTAATCTTTAATCCGGTATGGCCGATAGATAAAGGCGAGAACCTGACTGAAAAGTCGGTCGGACATTTCCCTAAGGAGAGTCGGAAATATCAGTTTGTTTCACCCTTGCCCATATTGCGCGCCTTTATAAAAGCACGCCCAGGACATTAAGACCTTAGCGGAACCCCAAGCCATGAACAAAAACCTGCGCTTCAGCCATAAAATTTTGCTTGCCGCCGCCCTCATCGTCATCGCCGCTTTCGCCTCGTTCACGCTGTACAACGACTGGCTGCAACGCAACGCGATTCGCGCTGACCTGAACAACTATCTCAACGAGATGGGCGAAGTTACTGCCGATAACATCCAGACCTGGCTCAACGGACGCATTCTGCTGGTCGAGAACGCCGCCCAGAACATCGCCATCAATCCGGAACCCGCCAACGTCGCCAGCCTGCTGGAACAGAAATCCCTGACCTCGACATTCATGGCCACTTACCTGGGCGATGCCACGGGTCACTTCACCATCCGCCCGGACGTGAAGATGCCGGACGGTTTCGATCCACGGGTGCGCCCTTGGTACAAAGGGGCCGAGAGCAGCAGTGCGTCGACCCTGACCGAACCGTACATCGACGCCGCCACCGGGCAGTTGATCATCTCCATCGCCACCGCCTCGAAAAAGGCCGGCCAGAGCGTTGGCGTGGTGGGCGGTGACCTGAGCCTGCAAACCCTGGTCGACACCCTCACCGCCCGGGACTTCTCCGGCATGGGCTACGCGTTCCTGGTCAGCGCCGACGGCAAGATCCTGGTGCACCCGGACAAGGCGCTGGTGATGAAGTCGCTGAAAGAAGCCTATCCGCAGGACACCCCGCGCATCAGCAGCGACTTCAGTGAAATCACCGTTGATGGCAAGACGCGCATCGTCAGTTTCACCCCGATCAAAGGCCTGCCGTCGGTCAACTGGTACATCGGTTTGTCGGTGGATAAGGACAAAGCCTTCTCGATGCTCAGTGAGTTCCGCACCTCGGCGGTGATTGCCACGGTGATTGCGGTGGTGATCATCATCGCGCTGCTGGGCATGCTGATTCGCCTGCTGATCCAGCCACTGCACGTCATGACCCGCGCCATGGAAGACATCGCTGACGGTGAAGGCGACCTGACCAAGCGCCTGACCATCGTCAATAACGATGAATTCGGTGTGCTGGGTACCGCATTCAACCGTTTCGTCGAGCGTATTCACGGCTCGATCCGCGAAGTGTCGTCGGCCACCGGCCAGGTCAACGAGGTCGCGTTGCGCGTGGTCGCGGCGTCCAACTCGTCGATGTACAACTCCGATCAGCAAGCCTCGCGCACCAGCAGCGTCGCCGCCGCGATCAATCAACTGGGCGCCGCCGCCCAGGAAATCGCCCGCAACGCCGCGCAAGCTTCGAACCAGGCCAGTGACGCTCGCGGCCTCGCCGAAGACGGCCAGCAAGTGGTGGATCGCAGCATCAAGGCGATGAATCAACTGTCGAGCATGCTCAGCGCCTCCAGCAGCAACATCGAGTCGCTGAACAGCAAAACCGTGAACATCGGGCAGATTCTGGAAGTGATCACCAGCATCTCCCAGCAGACCAACCTGCTGGCGCTCAACGCCGCGATCGAAGCGGCGCGTGCCGGTGAGGCCGGACGCGGCTTTGCCGTGGTCGCCGACGAAGTGCGCAACCTGGCGCACCGCACCCAGGAATCGGCGCAGCAGGTGCAGACCATGATCGAGGAGCTGCAGGTCGGCGCCCGTGAATCGGTGAGCACCATGAGCGACAGTCAGCGCCACAGCCAGGACAGCGTGGAAATCGCCAACCTCGCCGGCGAACGCCTCAACAGCGTGACCCAGCGCATCGGCGAGATCGACGGGATGAACCAGTCGGTAGCGACCGCGACCGAGGAGCAGACCGCAGTGGTCGAGTCGATCAACGTCGACATCACCGAGATCAACACGCTGAACCAGGAAGGCGTCGAGAACCTGCAGGCGACGTTGCGCGCGTGCTCGGATCTGGAACAGCAGGCTTCGCGGCTGAAGCAGTTGGTCGGTAGCTTCAGAATTTAAGGCGCTGCCACTGACCTCTTCGCGAGCAAGCCCGCTCCCACATTGGATCTTCGGTGTTCACACATTGTGAGTTCCACCAAAAACCACTGTGGGAGCGGGCTTGCTCGCGAAGGCGTCCTGTCAAACACCACAACCCCTCCCTGACACTCCCCCCGCGCAATCCCGACCGAACATCTATTCTGGATAAAGGTCAACCAAGGGAGAGCAACACAGCGGAGGGTTCGTCATTGTGCACATCGCCGACATCACCATGTTCTACGCCCCGGCCAGCGGCGGCGTACGCACCTATCTGGACGCCAAGCATCGTCGGCTGGGCGTCAAACCGGGCATTCGCCACAGCCTGCTGATCCCCGGCGCGCACTTTAGTGAACACGATGGCGTCTACACAGTGCCCGCGCCTGCACTGCCGTTTGGCAAAGGCTATCGCTTCCCGCTGCGTCTGGCGCCGTGGCGCAATGTCCTGCAGGATTTGCAGCCCGATCTGATCGAAGTCGGCGACCCGTACCTGACTGCCTGGGCAGCGCTGGATGCACGGCGCCAACTGGATGTGCCGGTGATCGGCTTTTATCACTCGGATCTGCCGCTGTTGGTCAGCAACCGCATGGGCCATTGGGTCACGCCGAATGTCGAGGCGTATGTCACCAAACTCTACGGCAATTTCGACCGGGTGCTGGCGCCGAGCCAGGTCATGGCCGACAAACTCACCGGGCTGGGGGTGCGCAATGTCTTCGTGCAGCCACTGGGGGTGGATCTGCAAACCTTTCACCCCGACGCCCGCGACAACGGTCTGCGCGCCGAACTGGGGATTGCCGAAGACACCCGTCTGCTGATCTTTGCCGGGCGCGGCTCCAAAGAGAAGAACCTGCCGGTGCTGCTCAAATGCATGCGACGCCTCGGCCCGCGCTATCACCTGTTGCTGGTCGGCTCATCGATGCCCGCCGTGGTCCCGGACAATGTCAGCGTGATCGACGGGTTCTGCCCGGCCGCCACCGTGGCGCGATTAATGGCCAGCGCCGACGCCCTGCTGCATGCCGGCGATCAGGAAACCTTCGGTCTGGTGATCCTCGAAGCCATGGCCTGCGGAATTCCGGTGGTCGCAGTGGCGGCCGGGGCGTTCGAGGAAATCGTCAACGAGGACTGCGGCTTGCTGTGTGCACCGAACAACCCACAAGCCATGGCCAATGCCGTGCGCGAACTGTTCAGTCGCGGCTGCGTGAACCTCGGCCAGCAGGCGCGGCAACACGTCGAACGGCATTATTCCTGGGACAGTGTGGTCGACAGCCTGCTCGGTCATTATCACGCGGTCCTCGGCCATTCCTGGCCTCGGGTGGCCAATGGCTGATCCCCTGAACCGCCGCGCCGTGTTGCTGGTGCTGCACGACGTAGCACCGTCGACGTGGGCGGATTATCAGCCGTTCGTCGAAGCCGTCGATGCGCTGGGCGGCGTGCCGATGACCTGGCTGGTTGTACCGAATTTCCATGGGCGCGATGCTCTTGAAGCGCATCCGGCGTTCTGTCGCAGGCTCGGCGAGCGGGTGGCCGGTGGCGATGAACTGGCCTTGCACGGTTTTTACCATGACGACCGCGAGCCGGCACCGGCCACGCCCCGCGACTGGTTCATGCGCCGGATCTACACCCACGAAGGCGAGTTCTATCACCTGTCCCGCGAAGCCGCACTTGCGCGACTGCGTGCCGGTATCGAGTTGTTCCAGCGCTACGACTGGCCATTACACGGTTTCGTCGCCCCGGCCTGGCTGATGAGCGAGGGTACGCGCCAGGCCTTGCGCGAGTTGCCGTTGCACTACACCAGCGATCCGCAGCATCTTTATTGCCTGCCGGATTTCACCTCGATCGATGCTCCCGGTCTGGTGTGGAGCGCCCGCAGTGCCTGGCGTCGTGGCCTGTCGAAAGTCCTCAGTGATCAACGCGAGCAGCGCTGGCGTCAGGCCCCGGTGATTCGTCTCGGCCTGCACCCGGTGGATATGCGCTACCGTTACTCGCGAAACTACTGGCTGCAAACCCTCAAACGCCTGCTCGCCGAAGGACGCGTGCCGATGACCAAGATTGACTGGCTGGCGCAACAGCGCGGGCAACTCGGGCACGCCGCATGAGCCGCGGCATTCTGTTGTTGATCGGCCTGCTCGCGGCGCTGCTGATTCCGCTGCTGCTCGGTGGCAATGAAATCTGGTCGCGCCTGCAAAGCTTTCCGCTGCCATGGCTGCTGGTGCTGTTCGGCATGATCCTGCTCTGCTGGGGTATCAACACCCTGCGCTTGCGGCTGTTATTGGGCGATCAACGAGATCGCGTCTCACCGCTGAAGAGTCTCGGGGTGGTGATGGCCGCCGAGTTTGCCTATTGCGCCACCCCCGGTGGCAGCGGCGGTCCGCTGACCATCATGGCCCTGCTGGCCCGTTGCGGCGTGCGCCCGGCGCGGGGCAGCGCGGTGTTTGCGATGGATCAGTTGAGCGATCTGCTGTTCTTTCTCTGCGCCTTGAGCGCGATTCTGATCTACGCGCTGTTCCAGCACCTGAGCGACCGTATGGAATGGCTGCTGATGGTCAGTGCCGTGTCGTTATTCGGCGGTCTGATCGGTTGCGCGCTGTTGGCGCGCTATCATCGCGCGCTGATTCGCCTGAGCGGGCGCCTGTTGGCCCGCATGAACGTCGAACACAGCACCCGCCGACGCTGGGCGCGCAAGCTCTTGCACTTTCTTGCAGCGTTCACCGATACCCTGAAATTGCCGTGGCAGACCTTGAGCAAAGTGTTTGCGTTGACGTGCGTGCATTGGCTGCTGCGTTACAGCGTGCTGTATCTGGCGCTGCGCGGGCTGGGTGCGGACTTGCAGTGGGCCTGGAGCTTTCTGGTGCAGATGCTCTCGCTGGGTGCGGGCCAGTTCACGCTGTTGCCGGGTGGCGCAGGCGCGGCGGAATTGACCTCGGCGGCACTGCTGGCGCCCATGGTCGGCAAATCCACAGCGGCGGCGGCAATCCTGATCTGGCGGGCAGTGACGTTCTATTTCTATCTGCTGGTGGGTGGCCCGGTGTTTGTGCTGATGCTGGGACGACCGTTGCTCAAGAAATTGATGAAGGTCAGACAGGCTTCTTAGGTTCGTCCAGCTGTTCTTTCATTTGCTCCCATAACTCGGCAGCCCCGGGAAACTCTGTCCCGTCCTCCGGCGTCATGTCTTCGGGATCATATCTGCTCAGACACCCCTCACCCACGGTGGCCGGCGCTTTGGAAGTGGCTTTGTCCAGTGGATCGCTCATGGGCAGTTCCTCAGGGATGAAATGAAAAAGGGTCTGGGCGATTGAACGCCCAGACCCTTGATTTTTCAACCGCAGACTTTCAGACCGATCAGAATACCACGGTCTTGTTGCCGTGCACCAGCACGCGGTCTTCGAGGTGATAGCGCAGACCACGGGCCAACACCATCTTCTCGACGTCACGGCCGAAACGCACCATGTCTTCGATGCTGTCACTGTGGCTGACGCGTACCACGTCCTGCTCGATGATCGGGCCGGCATCCAGCTCTTCGGTCACGTAGTGGCAGGTCGCGCCGATCAGCTTCACGCCGCGCAGCGACGCCTGATGGTACGGCTTGGCACCGACGAACGACGGCAGGAAGCTGTGGTGAATGTTGATCACCTTGTGTGCGTATTCGCGGCACAGGGCCGGCGGCAGGATCTGCATGTAGCGCGCCAGCACCACCACTTCGGCGTCGTGCTGCTTGACCAGACGCGACACCTCGGCGAAGGCCGGCTCCTTGTCCTGCGGATTGACCGGGACATGGTAATAAGGAATGCCGTGCCACTCGACCATGCTGCGCAGGTCATTGTGGTTGGAAATCACGCAGGAGATTTCGCAATCGAGCTCGTCGCTGTGCCAGCGGTGCAGCAAGTCGGCCAGGCAGTGGGATTCGCGGCTGGCCATCAGCACTACGCGTTTCTTCTGCTCGGTATCGGTAATGCGCCAGTCCATCGAGAACTCTTCGGCGATCGGCGCAAACTTCTCGCGCAGTACTTCAATACCGAACGGCAGCGAGTCGGCACGGATCTCGTGACGCATGAAGAACCAGCCGTTCTGATTATCCGAGTGGTGGCTCGCTTCGGTGATCCAACCGTTGTGGGATGCCAGAAAGTTACTGACTTTGGCAACGATGCCAACGCGGTCAGGGCAGGAAATCACCAACCGAAAGGTGCGCATGGGGGAAAAACTCCAGAACTTCGCAAAGGCGGCCATTCTAGCGACTGTGCGCGGAAACTGCAGTATTGATGACCGATTCCCCGGAGACGGCGCGATTCAAGGCGTCCGATCGTCCGGCGCGCCAATGTGATGGCACTGCCGTGACGCTGTTCGAGCAGATAATTGTGAATAATCGTGATGAATGCATCACATTATTTAAATGACCATTCAATTTACCGGTTATTTCACGTAACTAATTCAAATAAAAAATCCGGTTAAATGTTTACTTGATGAAACAGCCTGACTATTATTGCGGCACTGTCCCCTGCCATTCAACACATCCGCATAAGGTAGTTACCATGTCCTTGATCAACGAATATCGCGCCACCGAAGAAGCAATCAAAGAGCTGCAAGCCCGTTTGAAGAACCTGTCGCAAGACGACAAACTGCAAGCCGAGCTGGAATTCGAAGGCAAACTGCGCACCCTGATGGGCGAATACTCCAAGTCCCTGCGCGACATCATCGCCCTGCTGGATCCGGAATCGAAAACCAAAGGTACCCGTGGCGCCGCAGTAAAAACTACCGGCACCAAGCGCGCGCGCAAAGTTAAACAATACAAAAACCCGCACAACGGCGAAGTCATCGAAACCAAAGGTGGCAACCACAAGACTCTGAAAGAGTGGAAAGCCAAGTGGGGCGGTGACGTGGTTGAAGGCTGGGCTACCCTGCTGGGCTAAGCCGCAACGCCTGCCGCAGACTGATTCTGCGGCCCATGAAAAACGCCAGCATACGCTGGCGTTTTTTTATGCCCGGCATTTCATGGGCACACTATGTTCGATTTCAAAGATTCAAACGTTTGCGCAATGCCTCGACATAATTCTGCCACTCATTGAGCACTTGATTCTGTATCGGCGTAGCACTAAGCGCCCATTGCTGCGCGGCCTCGGCAAAAGATTGCAGGGTATTAGGCGCGCCCATTTGCGGCTCGGACAAACGCTGCTGACAAAATATTCTCCAGCGTTCTTGCTCCTCGGAATTCAACGTATCGGGAAAGTTGCGTGCGCGATATCGAAAGAGTAATTCCGGCAGACGTTCATCATCGAACGGCCAGTGTTCTTGCGCTAATTGTGCCGGATCCGCCGTCCTCACTTGCTCACATAGACGCCGGTCACGATCACCGATAAATCCATCGTACAACTGCTGTTCCGGATCTTCGCTCGGCGTGAAGTCTTCGCTGGCGTAAATCGCCGCGACTTTATCTTTCCATACTTGTTGTGCGTCACTTAGCCGCAGCGCACGTGCCTGATACAGCGCCATGTCCAGGCCCAGGCGCTGCTGATCGTCGGCGCGCAATACCGACAACGGCGCCACCACCGGGCAGCGATTGATGTGAATCAGTTTCAGCGGCACCGGCAGTTCACTCTCGGCGAGGTCGTCGCGGCGGGTGTACAGGCGCTGGCGCAGGGTTTCGGCGTCCAGATCCAGCAAGCCTTGCGGATCAAGGTGCAGGTCACAGACGATCAGCGCATTGCGATTGCGCGGATGCCAGGCCAATGGCAGCACTACACCGACATAGTGCCGCGCCGCCGAAAAGCGTCCGGAGATATGCACCAGCGGCTGCAACAGACGAATCTGATCCATGACCTTCTGCTTGCTGCGCAGTTGAAACAGCCAGTCATACAACTTCGGCTGTTTCTCGCGGATCAACCGCGCCAGCGCGATGGTGGCGCGCACGTCCGACAGCGCTTCGTGCGCATGCCCGTGGTCGATATGGTTGGCGGCCGTCAGACGTTCGAGTTTGAGGGTGACCTTGCCTTCGTCATCGGTCGGCCAGACCAGGCCATCCGGGCGCAACGCATACGCGGCACGCACCACATCGATCAGGTCCCAGCGACTGTTGCCACCCTGCCACTCGCGGGCATACGGGTCGAAGAAGTTGCGGTACAGGCTGTAGCGGGTCATCTCGTCGTCGAAACGCAAGGTGTTGTAACCCGCGCCGCAAGTGCCGGGCGCCGCCAGTTGCGCATGCACACGGGTCATGAAATCGGCTTCGCTCAGGCCGTGCTCGGCGAGTTGCCCCGGGGTAATGCCGGTGATCGCGCAGGCCGCCGGGTGCGGCAGGATGTCTTCGCTGGGCTGGCAGTAGAGGTTGACCGGTTCGTCGATTTCATTGAGGTCGTGGTCGGTGCGAATCCCGGCGACCTGCAGCGGACGGTCGTTGCGCGGATTGATGCCGGTGGTTTCGTAGTCGTACCAGAAGATTGAAGTCACGGGCGGTTCCTGAACTGAAGATCGGCAAAGTCTAGGCGTTGAACCCGCATCGCGGCCAGCGCTGTGTCATTCAACTCGCGCGCGCCACACGATGTGCAATACATAGTGATGTCGTTTTCCCCCAAGAGGCTGCTAGCATCGGACAGACCTCGCCTCCCGATCCGGCCCCATCAGGTAGCCCATGCTCGAGAACACAGCAGCGCCACGGAAAGCACCGCTGAACCCGCCACTCGATAGCCGCTATCAAGTGGAAACCCCGGAGGGCATCGACCTGCCGTTGCGCCCGGCCGGGCTGATGGTGCGCAGCCTCGCCTTCGGCATCGACCTGGGCATTCGCGGAGCCATCCTCGGCGTGCTGTTCCTGTTGCTGGCGTTTCTCGGTCAGCTCGGCATGGGCCTGGGTTCGCTGCTGCTGTTTGCCGTCAGTTGGTGGTACATGGTGCTGTTCGAAGTGCTGCGTCAGGGCCGTTCGCCGGGCAAGCAATGGATGGGCCTGCGGGTGATTCACGATGACGGCACACCGATCGGCTGGTCGGCCTCGCTGCTGCGCAACCTGTTGCGTTTCGTCGACCTGCTGCCGTTCGGTTATTTCCTCGGGGCGATCAGTTGCCTGCAGCACCCGACCTTCAAACGCCTGGGCGACATCGCCGCCGGCACCCTGGTGGTCTACAGCGAACGCCCACTCGCACGCCCGCAACTGCCCGACGCCCAGCCGCGTCGCTCGCCCGTCCCGCTCACCCTCAGCGAACAACGCGCCCTGCTCGCCTTCGCCGAACGCCAGGGCGAACTGTCCCCAGCGCGGGTCAACGAGCTGGCCGCGCTGCTCGCCCAGCCGCTGCACATCTCGGCGCCCAAAGCGGTCAGCGAACTCAACGGTATCGCCCGCGGCTTGTTGGGGCCGACATGAAGCAGAGTCTTTTCGAAACTCGCCACAAGGCCGAATGGGAGCGCTTCACGCTGGCGCTCGAACGCCTCGAACATGGCAAGGACACCTCGCAAGTGGCCACTTTCCCCAAGGCTTATCGACGCCTGTGCCAGCATCTGGCGCTGGCACAGGAGCGCGGCTACAGCAGTTTTCTGACCGACTCGCTGCAACAACTGGTGTTGCGCGGCCATCAGCAGCTTTATCGGCACCGCAGTCGCTTCGGCGCCAACCTGCTGGGTTTCATCCTCGCTGACTTCCCCCGGCTGGTGCGCGCCGAATGGCCCTTTGTGCTGGCCGCCGGCCTGGTGTTTTTCGGCAGCCTGATCGGTTTTGCCTTGCTGGTGTATGCCTTTCCTGAACGGGTCTACAACCTGATCCCCGCCGAACAGGTGCGCGAGATGCAGAGCATGTACGACCCGGTGGCCGGGCACCTCGGGCGTTCGGCCGAACGCGCGGCCAGTGAAGACTGGGTGATGTTCGGCTACTACGTGATGCACAACATCGGCATCGCCTTCCAGACCTTCGCCAGCGGTTTGCTGATGGGCGTGGGCAGCGCGTTTTTCCTGCTCTATAACGGCTTGATCATCGGTGCGGTGGCCGGGCATCTGACTGAAATCGGTTTCGGGCAGACGTTCTGGTCGTTCGTGATCGGCCACGGGGCTTTCGAGCTGAGCGCCATTGCCCTGGCGGGTGCCGCCGGCCTGAAACTCGGCTGGGCGTTGATCGCGCCCGGACGCCTGACGCGCGGTGAAGCACTGAAAACCGCCGCGCGCACAAGCGTGCTGCTGGTGTGCGGGGTCATGCTGTTCCTGCTGATCGCGGCGTTCATCGAAGCGTACTGGTCGTCGCGAACCGGGGTCACACCGCCGATCAAATATGCGGTCGGTGCCGCGTTGTGGATCGCCGTGGCGGCCTATCTGCTGTTCGCCGGAAGGACCCGCCATGCGCCTGAGTGATGCCACTGTAGCGATCCGCCCGCGCAGCACCTGGGAAGCCATGGACCTGGGCGTGCTCATGAGCCAGCAGCATCGTCGGCTGCTGATGACCAGTTGGGCCATCGTCACCCTGCCGCTGTTCGTCGTGCTCAGTCTGCTGCTATGGGATTCGCCGTCGCTGGCAGTGTTGATTTTCTGGTGGTTGAAACCGGCCTACGAACGCCTGCCGCTGTACATCCTGTCCAAGGCCCTGTTCGGCGAAACGCCCACTCTGAAACAGGCCCTGCGCGAATTTCCGCGACTGCTCAAACCACAACTGCTGGCCAGCCTGACCTGGCGCCGCCTGAGCCTGAGTCGAAGTTTTCTGCTGCCGGTGGTGCAACTCGAAGGCCTCGACGGCACCGCCCGCCAGCAACGCTTACAGGTGTTGCTGCAACGCAATGCCGGCGCCGCGCAGTGGCTGACGATCATCGGCATGCATCTGGAGACCGCGCTGTGGATCGGCCTGATGGTGCTGTTCTACATGCTGCTGCCACAGCAGATTGAAACCGACTGGGACTGGCAATCGCTGATCCTCGACGCCGATCATCATTGGCGTTGGCTGGAACACCTGACCAACGCCTTCTACGCGCTGGTGCTGGTGGTCTGGGAACCGATTTATGTCGCCTGCGGTTTCAGCCTGTATCTGAACCGGCGCACCGCACTGGAAGCGTGGGACATCGAGTTGGTATTCCGTCGTTTGCGCCAGCGCCTGAACAGCAGCGCTCTGGGTCTGCTGCTGGCGGTCTGTCTGTGGCTGTCGGCGGTGCAACCGGTGTGGGCGGATGCCCCGGCCAACGCCCCGGAGGCGCCACGCCTGCTGCACCAACCGCTGACCAGTCAGGCTGCGCACGACAGCATCAAGGCGCTGCTCGAACAACCGCCGTTCAAGAACAAGGAAAGCGTGACCCGCTACCGCTTTGGCGACGACCCGGCCACCCCGGCCGAGGGCAAACCCGGCGAGCCACCGCAATGGCTGAAAACCCTGCTCGGCTGGCTCGACGGTCAACGCTTCAATGCCTTGGCGGTGTTGATCGAAGTGCTGCTGTGGGGCGCATTGCTCACGGCCGTCGGCTGGCTGATCTGGCGTTACCGCGAGTTCCTGCGCACCTTCGTCAGTCGCCGGACGAAGTTGCCCGCCCGTGTCAGGCCACCTGCGCCGCAACAAGCATTTGGTCTGGACCTGACCCCGCAATCCTTGCCCGACGACATCGCTGCCAGCGCCGAACAACTCTGGCAGACCCAGCCGCGCGCGGCGTTGGGCCTGCTCTATCGCGGCTTGCTCAGCCGTCTGCTCCAGGATTTTGCCCTGACCTTGAAACCTGCCGACACCGAGCATCAGGTGCTGCTGCGGGTCGAGCAATTGCAGCGCCCTGAACTGCTGGCGTTCAGTCGCACCCTGACGCTGCACTGGCAGAACATGGCCTACGGGCACCGCGTGCCGGCGGCACATCTGCAACAGGAACTGTGTGACGGCTGGCGCGCCTTGTTCGAGCAGGGAGCGCGCGCTTGAACCGGCGCAACGCGTGGCTGCTCGGCGGGCTGATGGTCGTCCTGCTCGCGGCGTTGAGCGTTTATCTGTACCTCAAGGCGCGGCCCTATCAGGAAGTGATCGATCACGGCCCCTCGCCCCAGGCGCAGGCCAATCCTTATCTGGCGGCAGAAATGTTTTTGCGCGAGCGCGGCCTCAACGTCGGCCACGCCGAAACGCTGGCGGTGCTGCCCGACATCGATCCGCGTCGGCACACCCTGCTGTTGTTCGGCGAACGTTCGCGCATGACCCCGCGGCAGGTCGATCAGGTGTTGAACTGGGCCCGTGCCGGTGGGCGGCTGGTGTTCGTCGCCGAAGCCTTGTGGGATGAGCAGGCCAGACAAAGCGCTGACCTGTTGCTGGATCGGGTGCAGTTGCACCAGTCCCTGAGCAAGGATCTCAAGGAGCCGCCGGCGGAACTGGCCGATGATCCGTACCCGAACCTGACCAAACTTTATCTGGAAGACGAGGACGCGCCGGCCTACGCCGGTTTCGACACCGCGTTCCATCTGGAAGACCCGAAGAATCTCGCCCAGGCCTGGGCCAACAGCGCCAAGGCCACGCACATGATGCAACTGGCGTACGGCCTCGGCTCGGTCACCGTGGTCACCGATGCCGAGCTGTGGAAGACCCCGGCCATCAGCAAACACGACAACGCCTGGCTGCTCTGGTACCTGAGCGCCGACACCGACGTCACGCTGATTTTCAACACGCTACACGAGGGGCTGCCGAGCTTGCTCTGGCGTTACTTCCCGCAAGCCATCGTCGCCCTGCTGGCGCTGATCGGTCTGGCCCTGTGGCATCTCGGCGTGCGCCACGGGCCTTTGCAGGCACGCGCTCAGCGTGGCCGTCGCCAGTTGCAGGAACACCTGCGCGCCAGTGCCGATTTCATCCTGCGCCACAACGGTCAGCACACGCTGTTGCAAGCCCTGCAACAGGACGTGCTGCGCCGCGCCCGCCGCCGGTATCCCGGTTTCGACCAATTGAACGTGGCCGAGCAATGGCTGGTGCTGTCGCGCCTGACCCGTCAGCCGACCCGCGCCATCAGCCAGGCCCTGAGCCCGGTGTCGAAACAGCGCATAAGCAGCGCTGATTTCAGTCGCCAGGTGGCCCACCTGCAAACCTTGAGGAACACGCTATGAGTGAACAGATCGAGCCCGGCAGCGCCAGCCACGCCGCCCAGCAACGCCAGCGTGCCAGCCAGTTGGCGCAAGCGGTGCGCGGCGAATTGCAGAAGGCCCTGATCGGCCAGAACAGCGTGATCGACGATGTGCTGACCGCGCTGATCGCCGGCGGCCACGTGCTGCTTGAGGGCGTTCCGGGGCTGGGCAAGACCTTGCTGGTGCGGGCGCTGGCGCGTTGTTTCGGCGGCGAGTTCGCGCGCATCCAGTTCACCCCGGACCTGATGCCCAGCGACGTCACCGGCCACGCGGTGTACGACCTGCACACCGAGCAGTTCAAGCTGCGCAAGGGGCCGCTGTTCACCAACCTGCTGCTGGCCGACGAGATCAACCGCGCCCCGGCAAAAACCCAGGCGGCGTTGCTCGAAGCGATGCAGGAGCGCCAGGTCACCCTCGAAGGCCGGGCGCTGCCGATCGCCCAGCCGTTCATGGTGCTCGCCACGCAGAACCCGATCGAGCAGGAAGGCACTTATCCATTGCCGGAAGCCGAACTCGACCGCTTCATGCTCAAGGTGCGTATGGATTACCCGGAAGCCGAGCAGGAGCTGAACATGGTGCGCCAGGTCAGCCGCTCGACCCGCGCCGACATGCTCGACGTGCAGCCGCTGCGCACCGTGTTGCAGGCCAAGGACGTGCAGGCCCTGCAACGCATCGCCAGCGACTTGCCGATCGACGATCAAGTGCTGGATTACGCGGTGCGCCTGGCGCGCAGCACCCGCTCCTGGCCAGGCCTGACCCTCGGTGCCGGGCCGCGTGCCTCGATTGCGCTGGTGCGTTGCGCCCGCGCCCGGGCGTTGCTGCGCGGCGGCGAGTTCGTGATTCCCGATGACATCAAGGGCTGCGCGCTGGCAGTGCTGCGCCATCGCGTACGGGTGGCGCCGGAGCTGGACATCGAAGGTCTGCCGGTCGATCAGGTGCTGCAGCAATTGCTCGACCAAGTGCCGGCGCCGCGCCTGTGAAACCGTCACGCCTGCTGCTGATCTGGCTCGCTGTTCTGCTGGCCGGCGGCACGCTGCTGGGCACCGTGCAGGCGCTTGACATCCCGACCCCCGCCAGCCTTTCGGCGATCAACTGGGGTTTGCTCCTCGCTCTGCTGGTGCTGGCGATCATCGATGCGTTACGCCTCAGACGCTTGCCCTCGCCGCGGATCAAACGCCAGATGCCCGGCAATCTGGCACTGGGTCGCTGGAGTGAAGTACGGCTGCAGGTCAGTCACGATTTCACTGAGCCGGTCGCCGTGATGATGTTCGACCACGTGCCACAGGGTCTGAGTTTCGAAAACCTGCCGCTCCCGGTCGAGCTGCAACCCGGACAATTCAGCGAGGTCGGCTACCGCTTGCGTCCGCTCAAGCGCGGTCACTTCACCTTCGGGCATTGCGAAATCAATCTGCCCAGCCCCTTCGGCTTGTGGACAGGCCAACGCCTGCTGGAAGTGAGCAGTGATATCCGCGTCTACCCGGACTTTGCAAAGCTCTACGGCGGGCAATTGCTGGCGGTGGACAACTGGCTGAGCCAGCTCGGCGTACGTCAACGCCAGCGTCGTGGCCAGGGCCAGGAATTTCATCAGCTGCGTGAATTCCGCGAAGGCGACAGCCTGCGCCAGATCGACTGGAAAGCCACCGCCCGCCAGCGCACGCCGATTGCGCGCGAGTACGAAGACGAGCGCGACCAGCAGATCATGTTCCTGCTCGACTGCGGCCGACGCATGCGCAGCCAGGATGACGAGCTGGCGCATTTCGACCATGCGCTCAACGCTTGCCTGCTGCTCAGCCACGTGGCACTGCGCCAGGGCGATGCGGTGGGGTTGTGCACGTTCGCCGTCGATCAACCGCGTTATCTGGCGCCGATCAAGGGTTCCAGTCAGCTCAAGGTCCTGCTCAATGCCGTCTACGATCTCGACAGCAGTCAGCGTCCTGCTGACTATTCAACGGCGACCCATCATCTGTTGGCCCGCCAGAAGCGCCGGGCGCTGATCATTCTGCTGACCAACCTGCGTGACGAGGACGACGAAGATCTGCTCGCCAGCGTCAAACGTCTGGGCCAGCAGCATCAAGTGCTGGTGGTCAGTCTGCGCGAGGAAACCCTCGACCGCGTGCGCAATTCCCCGGTTCAGACGCTGCCCGAAGCCCTGGCCTACTGCGGCACCGTGGACTACCTCAATGCCCGGGCCGAACTGCATGAGCGCCTGGCCGCTCACGGCGTGCAGGTACTGGATGTGCGCCCCGGCGAGTTGAGCACGGGGCTGGTGAACCGCTATCTGAGCTGGAAGCGTGCCGGCGTTATCTGATCAAACGATGAGTCCTCAGAAATCCAGCGCTAATTCGTACAGTTGACTGCTCATCCCTATTTCAATGCCCGCGTACACCCTGGTGCCCGTCTGGAACTGAATGTCGATGGAGGTTCTGCCATCCTCGCCCGTGATCGTCGACCCGAGTTGCGAGTTGTCCAGACGCCAGAACACTGTTTTGCGTGCCAATGGCACTTGGCGTCCATCGGTAATAAGCACCTGGAAAACGCCCGCGCTTAATTTTTTCATGTCGCTGATGCGCGCCGAGTCCGGCCCGACCACCTCGATATCGATTGATCTCGAGTAGGGGTAATCGACAATGGAACTTGTCAGCGGGAAGACGCCTGGCTCATTCGCCAGGAAGTTACTGGCGGTGGATCCGCCATCAGGCCCTGTGACGGAAGACTTCCGGCCACCGGCAAAATCCCAAACGACGCCGAGCCCGCCCCAACCGCGCCCATCGTCAGATCTGACCACCGTGACCTGCGCTGAAAACTGTTGCCGGGGATAGACCACTGTGCGATCAGCCGAAAACCTTTGGATGATCGGGCCGTTTTCAACAGCCAGCGCCAGCAGCGCGTAGTCCCACCCGCCCTCGCCGCCCCGCACTGTCGCGGCCAAGGCCCGGATGCCGGAGGTATCAAGATTGAACCGTACGATCGCCCGGCCTGCGGCATCGGTGACTGTCGAAGGAAGGGCAACCTCCGCAAACGTCCACATGACCTCAACGCCGCTGAGCGGCTGCCCTCCAATCGCCGAGACAATCGTCGCTTGGGCGAGCACTTGCGCACCGGGATAAACCGCAGATTCCAGCATGATGAGCTCACTGATTTTCCGCGGTTCCTCGAGCGTATACGCCAAGGCAATCGACTCTGAATGCAACGTATCCCCCACCGTAGCCGTCAGCATGGAGGCACCTGGAATCTGCGGTTTGAACTGCACCCTCGCCATGCCGTAAAAGTCAGTCAGACTGGTCAACGTTCCCAGCTCTGTATTGCGCCAGGTCACCACGACTCCGGCGATGCCTTGACCGGTGATGGATGAGACGACCCGGACCTCTTCGACGAGTGTCTGTCCCCACTCCAGCACTTGCTGAACGATGCTGCTGGCGAGCAGTTTGAGCACTTGCTCGCCGGTGCCCAGCGACATCGCATTGGCCGGTGACAGGCTGGCCAGACGCGCGGCGCTCAGGCGCAGGGCGAACCCTCCATCCATGAGATCGGCGCATCGCAGCGTGTAGCGAAAACCAAGTGCCGATGGCTGACGGGGGACACCCAGTGCGGGCTCGAATGTCAGCCCCAGTTGCGCAGGCCCGGTGCCGGTCAGCCCCAGCGTCAGCTCCTGCTGCAACAGCGGACTGTCCTCCTTGATCAACAACTCGAGCACGTGATTGCCCGAACGCCGCGGGAAGTAGGTGCGCGCGCCCCAGGTCTGCTCGAGATGGCCATCGAAGCGCACGCTGACACCTTGCCAGGGATCACTCGCCAGCGCCGTGACCCTGAGTTCGCGCTGCTCCTGGTAATTATCGAAACGGCTGAGCAGCTGTGCCACGACCTGGTGCTGACCTGCGGAGGTGGGTGCCAGGGCAAAACCCGACCAGCCGAACGCATCGGTATCGACGACCTGATCTGTATTGGCGGCGTGCCAGCGCACCGCGACGCCTGTCACTGGCTCGCCGGTAAACGCTGACACCACTTGCACCCATTGCCAGGCGGCATCCTGATTGATCACCGGATCGACCGGGGTTTCGCGCCAGCCTTCAATCCTCACTTTATTGTGATCCAGCTGCATTGCATTCACTGGCGTTGCCCGGGCCAATCCAGGCAGGCGCAGCTGCAGTGAAAATTGCCCCGCAGCGGCACTGGCGGCGAAATCCAGCGTCCACCCGGTGCCGCCATCGGCGAGGGTCTGCGCCAGCTCAAGCGCCGGCTCGACAACGGCATTCAGGTCTGCGGGTGGCGTGCCCTGCCACTCCAGAAAGGCCTCAAGTCCCACCAACGGACTCAACGGGTTGGGCAGGAATCTGAGAACGTGCCGCGCGCCAAGACACGGATAGAACATCGACTCGCCCGGCGTGCCGGGTACCTGATCGAGCATCACCGACAGTTCTTGCGCCAGATCAGTGGCAATCAGGCGTCCGAACAATTCCCGTGGTACCGAAATGTAATTCACCGACAACTGCAACGCGAACAGGCTGCTGAGACTGCTGCCCTGCTGTGAACTGAACGTCCACTCAAGGCCTGCGTCGGTCAGGATTCTGGGAACGCCGAGGTCGCTGACCGACAGCCCGATGTGCGGATCCTCGCCCCGCCAGTCCAGGGTGATGGAATAATCGATGAGCGGACTGCCGGGGTTCGGCACAAGTTTCAAGGTGTGCGCTGTGCCCTTCCAGCACAGCAGCCCCAACTCGACCAGATCCACCTCGACGTCGTCGAACAGAATCCGCACCTCGCGCTTCCACGGATTGCTCGCCAGTGCCCTCACTGCGAACGCTCGCTGCGTCACGACAGCCTCGGCATGCGCACGCACACGGGCGGTCACCACGTGCTCACCGGCTCGGCTCGGCTGATAGAGCACGCTGGCCCAGCCGCCACTGCCACTCACCGTCGAGATCGTGCCCTCGGGCGTGTCCCAGTCCACCAGCGCATGGTTGACCGGATCACCATCACCGCTGGTAAGCACATGCACCACTTGCACCCGCAGCAGGACGCTTTCGTCCTCATCCACCACCGGAAATTTATTCGCTTCCTGCACGGCGCCGATGCGCACCACATTGCGCGCCAGCGACATCGGCTTCCAGTCCGAGGGCAACAGCAGTTTCGAACAGCGCAGTTGCAACTCGAAGCGACCATCGAGCTGATCGTCGCAGGTCAGGACCCAGTTCAAGTCCGTTGCGCCGACCGCCACCGGTTGCTCCAGCTGCGGCTGCACCTGCACGCCCAACTGTCCGGCAGAAGTGCCTTGCCAATGCAGCGCCAGCGTCGTCGCGCGCAACACTGGCGGCACCCGCACCTTCAATGGATACGTCGAACCCCGGTTGGGATAACCGGTCTTCTGCGCCCAGGGCAAGGCATTGTCCTCGACCACTGCCAGCAGGTCTGCCCATGGATCGGTCGCCAAGACCTGGACCTCCAGGTTCGTGGTTTCAACCCCGGCGGCATAGTAGGGACTGGCCACCGACGCCTCGATGGCGAACGTGCCTGCGGCTTTGGGCCGATAATCGAGGTACGCCCAGCCCTCGGCATCGGTGGATGCCGTCCCGACAATCTCCTGCCCTTCGCTCGTCCAGGTCACGGTGCGCCCGGCCAGATACTGGCCGGTGTAAAACGAGGCCACCCGAACCCCGAGGCGCACCGATTGCGCGAGTTCCAGCACCGGGTAATACGCGGCCTCCAGCACATCGCTGAACACCAGGCGGTGATGCCCCAGCGAAACCTCGATCGGGTACGGTTCGGCGCTGTACTGGTTGACCAGACTGGCCGTGAACACAAAGGGCTCCTGACCTTCGAGCAGCGGGCAATACAGCGTCCACAACGATTCGAGTGGCTGCGCGACGCCCCAGTCCGGTGTTGCGCGCACGGCGCCTTGCGGATTGTCGTCGCTGATCAGGGCGACCGGGGTGTACTGCCACGGGCTGTCGGGTGCGGGCACGCATTCGAACTGATGCTGGAAGCTGCCGTCGGCGCCCAGGCACAGATACAGCGGCGCGTTCGCTGACAGGTGCTCACGATCCAGCACAAATCTGTGCGGCACCAACGGTGCCAGGTGTATCCCCAGATGAATGCGGGTGATGCAGACCTTACGGTAATACTCCTCAGGGTTTTCGTTCACCGGCGAGATCACGGTGACGCGAATCTTCTGCTGGCGCGGCAGCGGCAGATCGAGCGGAATGTTGTAACTGACTGGCACGAAGTCCAGAGGCTGTCCGCTGTCGATACGAGCCAGTCGCTCCGGGTTGCCCGGCGGCAGGGGAATTTCAGCCAGTGGCGCGCCCTCCAGCGTGGTGATGCTCAGCGTGCCCGGATTGGCGTGGCGCGTTTCACACAGGAAACTCAACACATAACGGGCGCCGGAGCCTTGCTCGACAGGCAAGGTGACCTCCTGCGTAGCCGTGCCCCGATTGGCGGCGGCAAGGAACTTGATCATCGTGCCGTCGTAAAGCTCCCCCGCGATCACCACCTCCGCCGTGTTGCCGCCCTTTGTCCAGCTACTGAAACCTTCGTTGAAGTCACCGTTGAGTATCAGGCTTTGATTGGCCTCGATGTCCCGATCAACCATGTCCCGATCAACCATGATTGCCTGCTCCTTTGCCGTTACGTGGCTGACGCGAAGCCATGGTCCGGGTGACCAGATCCTTGACCGCCAGAGTGAAAGTCGGCTCGCCGGCTTTCGCCGTATAACGCACGCGCACGATGATGTCGGTGACCGAGTTGAGCATCGACGCCTGCGGCTGGTTTTTCGGCCACGGAAAGTTCAACTGCCAGCGCGACACCGCTCCGGTGTTCTCGAAGGGGTTGAGCAGACCTTCGTCCGGTCTGATCGCCGTCATGCCGTTGTCGGCCAGGCCCACCGACAGGCCGATCTGCTGGCCGCTGCGCAGATTGAACTGCACATCGGCCGGAGCGACTTTGCCTGTGGGCTGATGCAGATACGCCACCGACGCTGCCGAAGCCTTGGTTGCGGTCTTGCTGCCGATCTGCAACAAGGTGGCCTGGATATCCTCATACGGCCCGACCAGCACCGCCATATCGACTTCGAGCAGATTGAGCAGCCGGCAGTATTCCCCCGGATGGTCGCGGTCGAACAGCAACTGCGTCAGCTGGAACTCCAGCGTGCCCTTGTCGATCAAGTCGGCCAGCGCCTGAGCCCAGTCAGCAAACCCGGCCTGCGGATCGCTGGCATCATCGAACAGGCGACGCAGCGACACCGTCTTGACCCGTTCCAGACGCCGCTCATGGCTTTGCAGGTACTGGCGATCCATGCGCAGCAGGTACTCGCGCAGATGCTCGCCGGCCGTCAGCCCATGGCGATTGTCCTGCCAGACCCGCGGCAACGGATCGCCGACCTCATATTCACCGGTTTCGGCGCTCAGCGCCGCGCGAGCACTCAGGCACAGGCTGACCACCGCATCGTAGGCCTGATAGTGCAACGCCTTGAGCTGGCCCAGCAGCCAGCCGAACAGCTCGGCGTTGCTGGCGCGTTTTTTCAGGAAGTTGTACAGAGACTGCGCTTGACTGTTGCGGCGCAGGGTCTGTTCGAGACTGGCCCTGGCGGCGCCCAGCGCGAACGTCTGCGCGTTGAGCTGTTCATCGATGGCTCGCACTTCCGCCCGTGCCTGATCGCGCTGCAGTTCCCATTCCCGGCGGCGCAGGCGATAGCTCTCGATCAGTGCCTGTTTTTCGGCGTCTATCTGCATGCCCGTGGCGTTGATCTGCAGGCCGAAGACCAGCGCATTGGCGATCGCGTCGAAGCGCATGCCGCCGGAGGCGACGCCGAATATGCACGGCCCGACGGCCAGCGCCGCACCACCACTATTGATCGCCATCGTGCCGAAATTCAGCCATTTGGCCGATTGCAGTTTTTCCATGACCTCATATTCGGTGTCGGTAATGTGCTCATCGAACCAGGCCTGGAACCGGTCGGCGCGCTCCTGCGCCATGCTGCGACTCTGGCTCAACGCCGTCACCTGAGCCTGCTGCTGCTCGAGCGACTGCTCCTGAACCGTGCGGGCGTACGCCTCCAGTTCGCCCAGATATTCCTGCTGAATCTCTTCCAGTTCGGCGCGGTCGCGTTGCTCGATCAGGCGCAAGACCTGATTGCCGTATTCCTGCAAGGTCTGCACCGCGCGCAACGCCGCTTCATAGGTGACGCGCCAGCGAAACGCGCCAACCACCAGACGGCCGCCCATCGGGCGTGGCGCACCACCGCCGCTGGCCAGGTCACGGAGCAATTGATCGGGATCGGTCGGCGGACTGAACAGCGGCACATCCAGCGGTTTGCCGTCCAGGGTCAGGTTGTTACGCAAGTTGTTCAGGCGCTGGACTGGCAAGTCGAACAGCTCCAGCAACTGCTCGTTGATCGGACACTTGAACGGTTCGTTCGCCAGCAGCCCCATCAGCGGCGGGGCATCGGCGGCCGGTGGCACATCGGCCAGAGAAAACACCAGCTCCTGCTCGAACTTTTCCAGTGCCGGACGCGTTGCGCTCTTTGCCAGCAACGCTTCCACGCTTTGCGTCTCCCAACGGGTGACGACCGTTGCAGACGGTGCCTTGCCCATGAGGAATTCGGCCTGCACGTAACACAGCTTGGCTGCCACCAGCGCATCACGGGTGAGTTGCCGGTAATACCAGTCACCCCAGGCGACGAGGTTTTTCACGTACTCGCTGAACACCAGAATCTGATAGTGCCGCGGGCTGGCGTAGGCGATGGCATCCGGATCGGTCAACCTCACGGCCTCGCAGCCGGCATTCCCCGCCGCGACCACGGGCGGCAGCGCCAGTAGTCGGGTCTCTGCGGCTCGCTCGTGTTCGCTCTTGCCTGGGGATCGAACAGGTGATGCAGCCAGTTCTGCGCTTCGAGAAAACGATCCTCGGCCCGCAAGCGCGTCGCCACCAGATGCGGCAGATGGAAGAACAGCTCCCAGAAGAACAGACCGTTGGCGCCGTCGAAGGCCCCGTTGGGCTCGCTGATCGTACCGTCGGCCGGTGGCGGCTCCGCGAGAAACTGGCTGTCCCACTCGAGCACGGCATCCACGGAGATCTGGCTGCGCTCGACCAGTTCCGGGCCGAACAGGGAATTCAGACGCGCGAGTTGCAGCATGCCTTCTTGTCTGAAGGCGATGAACTGCGCCGCATCCAGCGAATTTTTTACCAGTGTCGGCGCGGGGAAACGGCGCAGTCTGGTGAACTCCACGGTGAATCTCTTGGTGCCTTGTGCAGTGTTACTCAGGGTGAAATCGAATGACGAGACAAAGCCTCCGGTCGAACGCTTTAGCGTCATCCAGTCAGTGGCCCAGCCGCCAGAGGTGGACTTTATGACTTTAACCTCGTCGGGATCCTCACCCGCGCCACTGTGGAACGTCAGCTTGAACTCTACGTCGCTGCCGGCGGCTCGCGTCTTCTCTCGGCACAGGCCCCTGACCCACAGAAAATCCTGGTTGTCCACCTCGTTGAACACCACCTGCAAGGCGTAGTAAGCCGTCAGTGCTTTGTCGTCCTGACTCTTTACCGTCACCGTCGGCTGACTCTTCGAGGTCAGCGGATGCTGGACGATCAACTGATCGGTGAAACGGTGTTCCGCCAGGTAATCGAGCCAGCTGCCGTCGTCCTCGGGCAGCGGGCGAAACAGCACATCGCGTGTCGCATGGACCTTGAGCACCCCGGTGCCGTTGATCAACAACACCCCCAGACGCCCCTTGGGGTGCTGCGCATCCGCCAGCGTGGTCGCAATCAGTCGTGTGTCCTCGCCGAGGTCATTGGCCTCAATGGTGCTTTTCAGACTCAGAGGCGCCGACCATTCGCCGCTCTGATTCATGAACGCCAGATTGATATCCAGCTTGTACGGCACGTCCTGCGCCTCTTCCCGCTCACGCCACTGCGCCCACACCACGCACAACCGCCCGCCCCAAAACACCGGCCGCAGATCCAGCACCTTGCCGGCCACCGGAATGTCCACTGGTTGCCATTCACCCCAGGCGGCCGGATTGATCGCAGTGCCGCCAGCCGTCAGTTCGATGTCAGCCTTGCGCCAGAAATACTGGAACGGCTGCACCCGCTGACGGCCAATAAAATAGTAGGTCGCGCGCGTGGCCGAGTCGGTGTCCAGACACGCACTGATCACGTCGAGGTTGCAGGTCTGCTCGAACGTCTTGAGATAATTCTGCAGGGCACGTTGCACCGAGTCGCCGTTGAGGCGCGTCTGGTTCAGGTCATTCTCGAGGGTTTTGAACAGCCCGCTCTTGCGTTGCCGGACAAACGGATTGATGTAGTTTTCCGGGTACACCGCAATCATCGACAACGCCGCCCAGTCGGGGAAATTGCTGTACAGCTCCCAGAGTTTCAGATGCTCCTTTTCGAAGTCGACCTCGGCGTAGCCTGGCTCGAGCTTGCGGTAGGCGGCATGGATGAATTGCTGGGCGCAACTGGTCGCCTCGGCCACCCATGAGCTTTGCACCGGATAGTTGTCGAGTGGGTCCAGGCGCAACAACTCGAACAGGTCTTGCGGCGTTTTCACGAAGGCGTATTTGCTCTTGGCGACGTGACCGATGCAGTACTCCACCAACGCGGTACGACGTTTTTCCAGCAGTTCAGCCAGGTTGCGCTGAGTCATGGTCGGTTTCTCCTGAGGACGGGCATCCACGCGCCCTCAACGAACGGCTTCATCGGGTGGTTGGCGCGAGGAACGTGATGGCGTCGAACTCGACCATCCTGTTGCTGGCATCGCTCAGGGCTGTAATCGTGAATTCTCCGCCGGTCGGGCTGGAGACAAAGACCCGCGTAACGCCCTGCGCATCGGTCTGACTCTGCACTGGCCGGAACACCAGAACCGCTGAAGGATCCTTGCTCTCGCCGTTCCAGCGCACCGGGCGATGGCGGCCGGGGTTTTGGTAGTTGTCGCGCAGGCTCGCATACAGCTCGACCTCCAGCCCTGCCGGCACCGGGTCCACGGGCACCTGAGCCATCATCGAAGGCGGGAAATCCAGGGTCGCGCTATCGTCGAGAACCTGCAGCGGCGGCGCCTGTTGGGCGTCGATCAGATCCAGCCAGAACAACGGCACCTCTCGCCCCATGACCTTGCCCGGCACGTAATCGACCTTCAGCACGCCGTCGGCATTGGTAGCGGAAGTCGCAACCGTGCCCAAAGTGGTCTGCCAATACACGTAGACCCCTTTCAACGCCTTGTCGGCAGCGTCCTTGAGCGTCACGGTCAGGACGATTTTGTCTGCCGGCTTGTTGGCCACCACCTCGGTCTTGTCGACGGTGCAGGTCATGCTGACGAGGGGTTCAGGCACTTCGTCAGCGAAAGACACCAACGGGGTGCGCGTCTCCGAAATGCTCAGCAAGGCGCGCTCGGCGGCAATTGCATAAGCACTCTTGTCGACCGTTTCCGGCAGGGTTCCCAGCAGGAAAATCGTCAGGGCGTCCATGCCGCTGTGTTCGGCCAGGACGCGAATACGCATCAGCAAGTCGAGTTGGCTGAGGGTCTTCAGGATCGCGTCGTCCGCCCCCACGCGGCTGACGCACTCACGCACTTCCTGCACGCTCCAGTCAAAGAACGCCGCGAGGCGCTGCACGGCCGCCTGCTGGGCCAGTCGCAGCGCATCTACGCTGATGGAGCCGGGCAAGGCATGAACCTGGCGCAGATAGTCGAGGAGTTTGTCCGCCGGCTGCTGGCTCAGCTCGAACGCCCGGGTCAGCACGCTCAGGTAATACAGAGTGCGCATCGACAGCAGGTGACGGTCGTCCTGATCGATCCAGGCCTTGTGCCCGTATTGCAAAAAGTCTTCGAGCAGGCGCGCGCTCAGGTCCAGCTTGCTCACCACCGCACTGCGCCGTCGCAGATCGGCCAACAGACTCAGCAACGGATCCGGCTGCTCCGAGGCACGTGCCTCCAGTGCTTCGCGCTCGGCGCGTTCGAGCACCTGCGACAACAACTGATACACCGAGGACTGCGCCCAGCTCAGCACCCGCAGTGCCCGCTCGGCATCAAGTCCGGTGTACACCGTCAGGCATTCCCGGGCGACCGAGACTTGTGCTTCCCGCGCCTGCAACAACACGTTCAGCATGCGCTCGCCAATACTCGCAAGCGTGTCGGCGTCGACCTCACCGAGCCCGTCCTTGATGGCCTGATCGAGTTTTTCCCGGGCAAAATTCAGGTAGTCCGCTTCGGGCAACGACGAATTGACGATCAGTCCGGAAGCGTCGACCAGGTCACCGAGAAAATGCAGCCAGTCCAGGCCTGGCTGCAAGGGCACCCCCGCCGCCTGCAACCCGGCATTGCTGAACAGTGCCGAAGGCAGCAGATTGCGCAACTGCTCGAACAGGCTCCGCTCCGCCTCGGAGGCAACCGCCAATGCCTGAAGCGGCGATACCTGTTGCAATACCCATTGCACCGGCAGGTCGCGCTCCCTGCACCAGGACACGCAAGAGTGCAGCGCATAAATCAGGTTGAGCGCGTCCGGAACACTGTCGTTGTCACTGCGCTCGATGATGCGCGGTTTGCCTGCCAGCCCATTGAGCCAGTTCTCGCCGCCCAGCAGGGTCAGCATCAGCCCCCCTTCGACCGGCGTAATACCGAGCAGCCGTGGCAATTTCACCAGGCGGTAAAAACTCGAAATCACCTCCGGGGTACGTGTGAGCTGGTCACCCAGTCCATGTGCCCGAGCAATGACCACCGCCAGATAAGCGTAGGTCTGCAGGTCGATGTTCAAGCCACTGCACAACTGGCTGACGGTCAGGTCGGTCACGCCTTGCCCCGGCAGCACGGTAAACAATCCCTTGTCCAGCAACAACGGCTGACGGTAGCTGCCCTGACTGTTGAAAGTACGGTCGAACAGCGAGAGCACCGGGCCACGGCCATAGAGTGACAGGTCATCGATAAACGCCGCAAAGTCCTCGGCCGGGCAGTCATAACGCTCGCGCAGTGACTGGAACAGGCCCACGGCATGCACCGTGTGGGTGGAAATCCACCAGGGGAATTGTGGCGACTTACCGCGTTTTTCTGCGTTGATCGCCGCCACCAGCAGGGCATCGACCTGTTCGGGCGGCAAGCCCAGCCATTGATCCAGACGCAGTTTGCGGTTCATGCGTTCGTAGCGATCGATGCGGACCGGGTCCTCGGTCAGACGATGCGAAAGCGCTGCACCGTTGAAGTTGATGCTCAGCGCTGGAGATTCGGCAGCATTGAGATACACCGAACCGCTCAGCTGGCTCTCGTCACCCGCCAGTGGCGCGCTTGCGGCGTAGGTGACATGGGCCGAGCGTGTCGGGGCGAACTCGCGAATCGACAGCAAGGCTTCGAGGTCTTGCGCGCTCAGGCGGGTGCGTTCACCGAAAAACGGTACTTGATTGAGGTTCTGCCAATCCAAATTCCCCGCGCCAAAATTGTGCAGGTAATACGCCTCTCTCTCCTTCTCCACGTCCGGGGTGGGGGCTTGCGTCAGTAACTCACGCTGGTACGGCCCCAGCCGCGAGGCATGGCTCAGGGCCCGCCCGGCATCGTTGTCCCAGGCCTCGGGCTGTAGAAAATACGGATAGGCCAGATCCACCATGTGCGCAAAGTTGCCCACCGACATCCCCTGCTGACGGGCGGCGAAATCCAGCGTGACCCAATGCTGGTAATAAGGCAGGCCGTTGGGGTAGCGGGCGGTGATCAGTGCGTCTTCGAGATCCGTGTCCTTGTCCTTGTTTTCCTCGATGAACGTTTCCAGCACCGGCACGATGATGTCCAGCGCCGAGATCGACTGATGCACCGCACTGAAGTCGACCTGCAGACGCTTCAGGTCCTGGCGACGATCATGCAAATCCAGCTTGCCCTCTTTAGCCTCGGCAAAGATCCAGTCCCGGATCCAGCGCAGCAACTCGATCAGATAGGCCACCGGCGATGCGATCGATTCCAGTGCCTGCGGCGGGCACAAATCGCCGAATCCCGGGCTGAACAGTTGCTCGAAACTCGGCCCGTTCACCATCGACAACAGCCCACTGTCAGGACGCGTGAGCTGGGTGGCCGAACCGCGCAACGTGTGTTCAATGAACTGGCGCCGCACGAAAACCGCCAGGGCGTTGGCTCTGCGCAGAAACGCCTGGGCGTCCTCGGGCTGCAGCTGATAGTCCCGGACCAGCCCGCGCACGCCGCGCTCCACCAGCGGAAAAATCGAACCGCCGCTCTCAAGGTAAATGGAAAGATCGGCGTAGGTCTTGCGTTGTTCGGCATCGAACACCTGCGACAGCAATTGTTCGACAGGGCGAATCACAGGCTCATTCATGGCCGGCTCCCGGTGGGGTTGCGATCTTGTCAAAACGTCCGCTCTCGACCCAGTCGGACAGGGTCGAGCCATCCGCGCCGTCGGTGACGGTCTGCTGGAAGCGGCACCAGTGGCCACCGGCGCGCAGGCCTTGTCCACCCTGGCTGCGCCAGCCTTGCGCGGTGACGGCGATGTTGGCGCTGAGAATCTGTCCGGGGTCGTACCAACTCACCACCTGACCCACTCCCGCGCGGCCGGTGCCGGCCAATTCGAACTGTCCTGCAACCCAGGCGCCTGCCGCCGGCTCATCAATCCCGGGCAGATAAGTGCCAAGTAATACCGGGTGCGCAACGGAAGCGTCCGACTCGTAGCCGTCGCGCGAAGAGACCGCTTGCAGGTTGTACCGTCCAGCCGCCTGACTCAGCACAAGCGTCAGCGTCCAGGTGCGATCCTCAAGCACTGGGGCGCTGCCCAGTACCGAGCCTTTGCTGTTCGTCAGTGACGCCGTCACTGTGTCCTCCGGATCGCCGAACCCGGACACCACCACGCTGCGACCGACAAACGTGTCCCGTCCCGGGCTTTCGATAAACGGTGCGGCCGGCACCACGCGGTAGGTGAGCGAAGGGCTGTCCTTCGACTCCCTGTTATCAAGGAATTGCCTGGCCTTGAGGGTGTAGGTGCCGACCGGCAGCACCACCTCGGCCTGCCATTGGCCCTCGGCACTGACCGGTATTTTATCGAGCAGCGGTTCCGGCACCCCTTCACGCCAGACCGACACCTGGCCATAGGGATCGCCGGTTCCCGAGAGCATGGCGGTGCGCGGCAGGGCCTGACCCGGTGCCGGCACCTCGATGACGGGCGGCAGCAGCACCACGTCGAAAGTGCGCACATCGCTGCGCGCTGAAGGCCGGTCGCCGATGGTTTGCGTGGCATCGATCTGATAGGTGCGAAATTCCAGCCCGCTCAGTTCAACGAACCATGCACCCTGACTGGTCAGTTGTTTCGGCGCGCCCAATGCCCAACCGAACTGGGCATCACGCAATTGCAAGGTGGCGCCATTGAACCCCTGTTCGCCACGCACGAGCAGGGTGCGACCGGCCTCGGTGTTTTCCGCAGGTTCGGTGATGAGCAGTTTTTCCGGACTGACCCGGAAGGTTTGCGAGGCCGCCGGCGAAGCATTGCCGGCGACGGTCTGGATCACCGTGACGGTATGCTCCTTGTCCGGCGCAAACCCGACCGGGCGTTTGAAGGCCCAGTTGCCACTGGCGCCATCGGGCTCATGCACGGTGGTGTCATCGCTGTAGGTCAGCCTCAGTACTGCGCCGGGCCAGCATCTGCCGGAGATTTTCGGCGACAGCCCGTCGTCCTCGATGACGCTGATCTGCGGCGCCACTAACGGCACGCTGATGGTCATCTCCACCGGGTCGGATTCCAGGCTGCCGTTCTTCTGAACCACGAGCACGACCTTGGTCGTGTTCGGCTCCCAGGGGCTTGCAGGCCGCGTCGTCCAGTTCTGCGATGTTACCGTTGCCGGCGGCGCCAGTTGCGCACCGGTCACCTTGTCCGTCACCACCACCGTCGCCCCGTTGATGCCCTTGCCGGTGAGGATCGGGATGTAGTCGACAACGCTGAAGCCCAGGTCGAACGGTGCCGGGTAACGATCGATCTTGACCGTGTATTCCACCGGCTCCGACTCGGCGTTACCCAGTGTCTGCACAAACAGCACCGTGCGCGTCGAACCTGGCGTCCAGGGCGCATTGGCCGTGGTCGACCAGCCCTGAGCGGTGACCAACGCTGCCGGAGCCAGCGCCGTGCCGTCAGCTTTATCCTTCACCAGGACCGATGCCCCCGCTATGCCCTTTCCGTAGAAGGTCGGTCTGTATTCGTTCACGGTATGGGTAATGTCAGTGGGCGGCAGCAGCTTCGAGGAAGCGGTGAACCGATACGCCTGCGACAGGATATAGCCTCCAACGTTGTCCCAGACTTTTTGCACAGCCGTCAGCTCGTAGGTACCGATGGGCCAGTTCTGTGAAGTGGTTTTCCAGGTGCCTGCGCTCACGACCACGTCAGGTGGCGCTGTTGCACCTTGCGGGCCACTCACGATCGTGATCTCGACCGTGGCGCCGGTGAAACCGGTACCTGAGAACTCGACGGTGGTGAGGGATGGGTAGGTGACGTTGACAGCCGTCAGTTCGGGCGGGCGGACTTTGAATGTTCGCGCGTCACTGCGCCCGGACGCCTGATTTTGATACGTTTGCTCCGCCGCAATTGTGTAACGACCCGGTGGCAGTTGTTGGGAAGCGTAGGTGCTCCACTTTTTATCCAAGCCTACCGATGCCCTGCCAACGACTTCCGTGGTTCCGTCGCGATAAACGATCACGGATGCCCCAACTGCCCCTTCACCTTCGAACAAGGGTGTACGAGTTACATAGGCGTCTGTGGCAGGAGCCAGAATAACGGGAATACCAAACTCTACGACGGTGATCGGCACCTCATTCGACCATCGCAGAAATTGACTGGAAGTCCTTGCCTCGGCCACCAGAACAATTCTGCGAAATGGAAGTGCTACGTTCAGTTTCACGTTGAATCGATTGTTTTCAACCGTGCCGCTGCCGTATAAAACCACCCCGCTGCCAGCTTCATAGATCCGTATTTCCGTGCCGTTATGCCCGTCACCGGAAATCATCGGCATACGGTCATTGACCAGCACCGCATCTTTTATTGGTGAAGTGATTACTGTTTTTTTGGCAACAGTAATCGTAACCAGCGCCGAATTGTCAGAACGCAGTGAGTTGACAATCTGAACGCCGCCGAACTGGTGTGTTCCTTCCTCAAGATTATCGACTTGAACCGACCAACTGCCGCTCTCCGAAGCAGTTCCTCTCCAGGTTCTATTGTTAGGCACCCGGTATAGCTCAATGCCGGCGTTAGGATAGGCGCCGCTCCCGGATATGACGGGATCGGGCCCCACTAGCGCCGGAGGTGGGCTCAGGGTTATGGGGTTGAGAACACGAAACTTCCCGGAGAACGCCCACTCCGACCACGTAGCTTGCGCATCGAACTGGGTATGTATTTCGCAGTCCGGCCCCTGATCAAGGTCATCAACAGTGAACTCGTAGTAGTAACCCCTGTGCGTGCCGGTGAGTTCCCGCTTGAATTGCGGGTTATAGATATGAGCCTTCCATTTGCCATTGCGATTGATCGGGAAGTTGCAACGGACGCTTAGAGGCAGCTTTTGCAGGGTTCCTGACAGCGGAACGGCGAACGTGGGGGCCGCCCATGACTGTATGACGGGATCGTCTGGCTCGTCGCTCATGGCAGGTGCACTCCTGGTCTGTCTGATGGGCTTTATCTTGCTTCGCGTTGTACCGCCGTAGAGGCGTAAGCCACACCTGTAAAATCTGACAGTGCCGACGAGTGGTAGTGTTTCGTCGTGGTGTATTTCGTAGTGTTTCTCCGACTGTTCAAGAGGCTACAACGCCTTGCGCCTTTGCCTACAGATCCGCCAGAATCCGCCGGCTTGTGCGCTTTGCTGATGCCCCGTAACGTAGTCCGTGCCGCTGCCAATCAGTGGTCGGGTTTAGTCGTCCGGGGATTCAGTACGTTGCGTATAAGCGTCATCAAGTCGGGTATTCCCTATCCCCGCACTCGATGGTGGCTGTTCGCAGGGCGCCCTCGGGCGCGCCGGTTTACGTACTCCCGGTCGACTAACCTGCTTACAGCCGCCACCCTCTCGTTTAGTCGCGAGCAAGGTCATGGCCTTAACGACGAGTACGAAATCATGTTCAAACCAACTCCAAATCCACCCGAAACAAATCCTGCCGATACCTCGCCCTACAAATCCCCCGATTCACGAAAGCTCCACGAAGCCGCCGAGCGTGCCCTCGATCACTACCTCAAACCTGAATCGCCCTCGCGCAATTCCGTGGATCGCGGCATGCAGATGTTCCGCGTTGCCCCCGACCTCAATCCCGAAGCCATCGCCATCCAGACCTACGAAACCTTTTCGTCGGTGAGCATTCTGCTGCTGGATCTGGCGGACAGCCTGGAAGACAAACCCCGGCATCTGGCGATGGCGATTTATCAGTTGAGCGAGATGGGGTTGTTGCTGGCGGAGAAGACGCTGGACAGTGAGCGGGCGATTGCTCTGGGTTAGCCTATAGACAGATGTTGTCTGTGGTGACGCGTTCGCGGGCAAGCCCGCTCCCAAAGGGATTGGCGGTGTGTACACCTCCTGTGATCAACACCGGACACTGTGGGAGCGGGCTTGCCCGCGAAGGCAATAGACAGAGCGCCGCAGACGTCAGGCAGACGCCGGCAGAGGCTGAAAACTGAAGTACTGCTTCAATGCCCGCACCAGCTGCGCATATTCCGGGGGCGGGCGCTGCAGGCTGAACCCGGCGTCGTAATGCAGGGGGGTCGCGTCTTCGTGGCACCACAGGCAGCACGCATTGAGGTCGATCACCTGTTGGCAACCATCGCTGGCGGGGATTTTCAGACGCAGATGGAATTCGGCACCGATCATCATCGGCAACTGGCTGATGAGCATCAGCCCGTCTTCAGACACGTTGCCCAGAAAGCCGATGGGTTTGTCGGTGACGCTGTTGAACACTCTGAGGAAGTACGGCAACTGATGCCGTTCGATTCGGCGGTCGGTAAACATGCGCAGTTCGCCATGCAAGGCTCCATCACAGAGCCGCACCTTTGCTTCGGAACGCGCCTGTATGGCAGCCGCGCTCTCCCCGCTTCCGGTGGGATGGTCGCCAATACGCCATCGCCTCAACAACGACCAGTCGCAGGTGTTGCCCCGGTTCAAAGTCAGGCTCCGAACCGGATCACTGGACTATAGCTCAGCTTGTACAACAGGCCAGATTTTGTATGACAACCACCCTCAGAAACGCTGTGCCGGTACCACCGCTGCCGAACTGCGGGTCGGATAATGGCCCAGGCTCTGCAGGGTTTCCAGGCGCGCACGGGCGCGGAAGGCGTATTCGCTGGTAGGGTACGAGGCGATGATGAACTGGTAGGTCTGCGCCGCGTCGATGTACATTTTTTGCCGTTCCAGGCATTGGCCGCGCATCATCGACACTTCCGGCCACACATAAGGACGCGCCCGGCTGTCGCGTTCGACCTTGGACAGTTCGAGCATCACCTGCTCGCAATTGCCCCGGTCATAGGCGCTGTAGGCGTTGTTCAGATGGTGGTTCATCGCCCAACGGGTACATCCCGTGGCGGCAAGGGCGCTGAGGGCAAGGGCGGCAATGGGCAACAATCGCATGGGGGTTCTCCTGTCTTGAGTTCTGTATCGACCCCTGGTCGGAAATCTTCAGGCGCGTTTGTCCCAAAGTTGCCACGTTCAATAAAGAAAACGATAAGTAGTGCATTCGAACAATGACTACACCCTCGGAGCATAGTAGCCTTCGCTGGCGCTTGAACTCAGGAGTCTTTGCATGTCCGTCCGTCGTACCAAAATCGTCGCTACCCTTGGCCCGGCCAGTAACTCGCCGGAAGTTCTCGAACAGCTGATTCTGGCTGGTCTGGACGTCGCCCGTCTGAACTTCTCCCACGGCACCCCCGACGAGCACAAGGCTCGCGCGAAGCTGGTGCGTGACCTCGCCGCCAAGCACGGCCGCTTCGTCGCCCTGCTGGGTGACCTGCAAGGCCCGAAAATCCGTATCGCCAAATTCGCCAACAAGCGCATCGAGCTGAAGATCGGTGACAAGTTCACCTTCTCCACCAGCCATCCGCTGACCGAAGGCAACCAGCAAGTGGTCGGCATCGACTACCCGGATCTGGTGAAAGACTGCGGCGTGGGCGACGAGCTGCTGCTCGACGACGGCCGCGTGGTCATGCGCGTCGAAACCGCCACCGCTACCGAACTGCACTGCGTCGTGACCATCGGCGGCCCGCTGTCCGACCACAAAGGCATCAACCGTCGCGGTGGCGGCCTGACCGCGCCGGCCCTGACTGAAAAAGACAAGGCCGACATCAAGCTCGCCGCCGAAATGGAAGTCGACTACCTCGCGGTGTCCTTCCCGCGTGACGCGGCCGACATGAACTACGCCCGTCAACTGCGCGACGAAGCCGGCGGCACTGCCTGGCTGGTGGCGAAGATCGAACGCGCCGAAGCCGTGGCCGATGACGAAACCCTCGACGGTCTGATCAAGGCTTCCGACGCAGTGATGGTTGCCCGTGGTGACCTCGGTGTGGAAATCGGCGACGCCGAGCTGGTGGGCATTCAGAAGAAAATCATTCTGCACGCACGCCGCCACAACAAAGCGGTGATCGTCGCGACCCAGATGATGGAGTCGATGATCCAGAACCCGATGCCGACCCGCGCCGAAGTGTCCGACGTGGCCAACGCCGTGCTCGACTACACCGACGCCGTGATGCTCTCGGCCGAATCCGCTGCCGGTCTGTACCCGCTGGAAGCCGTTCAGGCGATGGCGCGCATCTGCGTCGGCGCTGAAAAGCACCCGACCAGCAAGACTTCCAGCCACCGTATCGGCAAGGAATTCGAGCGCTGCGACGAAAGCATCGCCCTGGCGACCATGTACACCGCCAACCACTTCCCGGGCGTGAAAGCGATCATCGCGTTGACTGAAAGCGGCTACACCCCGCTGATCATGTCGCGCATCCGTTCTTCGGTGCCGATCTACGCGTTCACCCCGCACCGCGAAGCCCAGGCTCGCGCGGCGATGTTCCGTGGCGTGTACACCGTGCCGTTCGACCCGGCCTCGCTGGCGCCGAACGAAGTCAGCCAGAAGGCAATCGACGAGCTGGTCAAGCGCGGCGTTGTAGAAAAAGGCGACTGGGTCATCCTGACCAAGGGCGACAGCTACCACACCACCGGCGGCACCAACGGCATGAAAATCCTGCACGTGGGCGACCCACAGGTCTGAGTGATTCGCTGAAAAAACAAAGCCCCGGCATGTGAATGCCGGGGCTTTTTGCATTCTGATCCTGAGGTTTTATTGGCCGACCCGGCCTCTTCGCGAGCAAGCCCGCTCCCACAGTGGGAATGCATTCCAATTGTGGGAGCTCACTGGCTCTGACAGGGAAATGCATTCCAATTGTGGAAGCACACGGGCTCTGACAGGGAAATGCATTCCAATTGTGGGAGCGGGCTTGCTCGCGAAGGGGCCAGGCCGGTCAGCGAAAATCTCAATGGCGTTTGATAAACCCGGTCAACGCCGCCAATGCCTCCGGCGAGCGCAAGCGTTGGGTGAACAACACGCCCTCCTCTTCGATCACTTTACGGATCAACTCGCGCTCCGGCGCTTTGAGCAATTGCTTGCTGATGCGCACCGCCTCTGCGGGCAGCTCATCGAAGCGCAAGGCCATTTCCCGCGCCTTGCTCAATGCCGCTTCGCCGCTGCCCAATGCCTCGGTGGCAATGCCCCACTGCGCCGCCTGTTCACCGCTGAAACCCTCGCCGAGCAGCAACAGCTCTGCCGCTTTGGCATGCCCGAGCAACCGCGGCAGGATCAGGCTGGAGCCGAATTCCGGGCACAGCCCCAGATTGACGAACGGCATACGCAGCCGTGCATCGCGGCTGACATAAACCAGATCGCAATGCAGCAACAACGTGGTGCCGATGCCCACCGCTGCCCCAGCCACCGCGGCGATCACCGGTTTGCGGCATTCGAGCAGGCCGAGCATGAAGTGGAACACCGGGCTGTCGAGGTCGCTCGGCGGTTGCTGGATGAAGTCGGCGATGTCGTTGCCGGCAGTGAAGCACTCGGCGCTGCCGGTGATCAGCACGGCGTTGATTTCAGGGTCATTGTCGGCCTGCTGCAAGGCCTCGGCGAGGCGACTGTACATCGCGCGGGTCAGGGCGTTTTTCTTGTCCGGGCGGTTGAGGCGCAGGGTGAGCAAACCGCGTTCGCGTTCGAGCAGGATGGCTTCGGTCATCAGCGTTACTCAACATTTAAAAGGCTGACAGAGTTCTTTTGTGGTGAGGCAAAACTTCTGTGGTGAGGGGATTTATCCCCGATTGAGTGCCCAGCACTCACAAAATCCTGGGGCCGCTACGCAGCCATCGGGGATAAATCCCCTCACCACAGGCGTTCGGCCTTGCCACAGAAATCTTCGAACCTATGAAAGTCAGCGCTCAACCGCGGGTCAGAAACACATCCGCCAGCAGTTGATTGCGCGGCAGTCCGGCCAGGTACAGACGTTTGGCAAAGGCGTCGACACTGGCGCTTGAGCCGCAGACTAAGGCCAGGGTCTGCCGGGAAACAAGGCGCAGTTGCGCCAAAGCGGCGGCTGAGTCGGCCGCCGTCCACAGCTCGACGCTAAGGTTTTCGCGCTGCGCGGCAAGCGCCGCCAGGGGTTTGGCCAGATAGTGCTCGCGCGTGTCATGGGCCAGGTGAATGACACGGATGGCGCCTTGGTGATCCTGACGCAAGGCTTCGCGCAGCACGCCGAACAATGGCCCCAGCCCGGTGCCGGCCGCCAGCAACCACAGCGGTCGGGTGTGCCAGTCCGGGTCGTAATGCAGCGCGCCGCCGCGCAGTTCACCGAGGCGGATCGGGTCGCCGATCTGCAGGCGCCGCGCCGCATCGCTGAATTCGCCGGGCTGGCGACAGTCGAGGTGAAATTCGAGAAAGCGCTCTTCCTGCGGCAGGCTCGCCAGCGAATAGGGTCTGGCGATGTGGTTGATCCACAACACCAGATGCTGCCCGGCGGCATAGCGCAGCGGACGTTGCGGGGTCAGGCGCAAACGCAGGACGTTGTCGCTGAGCCAGTCCAGCGCCTCGACCACCGCCGGTCGCCCGTCGCTGATCGGGTCGAAGGTGTGCACCTGCAAGTCTTCCGTGACCTGACACTGACAGGCCAGCCGCCAGCCCTCCTGACGCTGTTCGGCGCTCAGGGCATCCGGGCGGCTGTCGGCGGGCAGGCCGTTCACGCACTGCACCAGGCAGGCATGGCAACTGCCGGCGCGGCAGCTGTAAGGCACCGCGACGCCGTTCTGGTTAAGGGCGTCGAGCAGATTGCTGCCCGCCGCCACCGACCATTGCCGGTCACCGACCCGAAGTTCAGGCATCCACGTTCTCCCACGCCGCCGCACAGCGATTGCGCCCGTCGCGCTTGGCCCGGTACAGCGCCTGATCGGCGCGCTGCAAGGCGTCGTCCAGATCATCGCCCAGTTCCAGCAGGGTCATGCCCGCCGACAGACTGAGGTTACGCACGTTCAGGCCCACCAGTTCAACGTCGGTAAAAGCAATGCGCAGGCGTTCACAACAGGCCGTCAGGCGTTCGGCATCGCAGTCGGGCAGCAACACCACGAATTCTTCACCACCGTAACGCGCCAGCACGTCGCCGTCACGCAGGCAGGCACCCGCCACGCCGGCGAACGCCTGCAACACCTGATCGCCGGCGGCATGGCCGTGCAGATCGTTGATGCGCTTGAAGTGATCGAGGTCGATCAGCGCCAGACCATGCACCACGCCCGGCTCCATCTCATCCAGTTCACGTGAGGCCAGGCGCAGAAAATGCCGGCGATTGAACAGTCCGGTCAGCTCGTCGGTGGCCACCAGGTCTTCGAGCTGGCGCATCATCCCGCGCAGGGTGTCCTGATGCGCCTGCAAGGCAAACCGGCGCTGGCGCATGCGTTGCCGTGAAACCTGAACGAAGCGTGCGTAAATCACCAGCCACGCCAGGACCATCGCCAGAATGCACACCTGCAACGCCGCCAGGGCCGGATCCGGCAGACGGAAGTGATAGCCATCCCAAAGGGTGATTGCACAAAAACTGAAGAACACCAGCAGCGCACAGCGAATGAACGCGCGCCGGGATAAATGGAACAGACCGAACAGCAGGATCAGCACGTAGAACACCAGAAACGCGCCGCGTGCTTCATCCAGGTGAGCGATCAGCCAGGTCTGCCAGCCGAGCCCGAGCAACACTTGCGCTTCGGTCATGCTCGGGTCGGAAAAACGCAGGTTGCGCCCGGACCAGAACAGCGCAAACAGCGTGGCCTGGCAGATGACCACCAACGCGCTGCCGATGGCCACGCTGTTCAACGATTGCGGGTAATGCCCGGTAAAAAACGCCAGCCACAGCAGCAGCAAAGCCAATCCGTAAGTGGCGGCAGCGAGGGCAAAGCGCTTGAGCAAAAGGCGTTGAATGGCGTTATGGGTCAATCGTTGACTCACCGTGCGATAGGAGGCTGACCGAGTGTCCTACTCTACAGACCGGATGCCACTTTAGAGGGGCGGTCGATAAATGACCACCGATTTTCGGGCTCGAAAATTGACGTCAAAAGTGTGGCCTCAAAAGCCCCTCACCCTAGCCCTCTCCCCGAGGGAGAGGGAACTGACCGCATTGTTTATTTGAGATACGCCGACCTGATAAATCATGCCGAACTCAGGTTTTGAATTCGCCACAAATCGGCTCCCTTCCCCCCTCTCCCCCTTGGGGGAGAGGGCTGGGGTGAGGGGGTGGGTATTGAAGTGCAAACCCGATGTTCGATATTCGCCCAACCATGCGACCAACGAATGACTGCCGGCGCGTGTATGCCCCGAAGAGGCGCGGTATACTGCCGCGCCTTTTTAGCGTCGCGCCAGCAGCCCCGGCGTGCCTTGAAAGGTGCTTGCAACCGACCGATACACCCAAGCTGCAAGCACCTTATTGAATGTTCCCGTCTTTTAGAGGAGCGCGACTCATGACCGTGATCAAGCAAGATGACCTGATTCAGAGCGTTGCCGACGCCCTGCAATTCATTTCCTACTACCACCCCGTGGACTTCATCCAGGCGATGCACGAAGCCTACCTGCGCGAAGAATCGCCAGCGGCCCGTGATTCGATCGCGCAGATCCTGATCAACTCGCGCATGTGCGCCACCGGCCACCGGCCGATCTGCCAGGACACCGGCATCGTCACCGTGTTCGTGCGTGTGGGCATGGACGTACGTTGGGATGGCGCGACCATGAGCCTGGACGACATGATCAACGAAGGCGTGCGCCGCGCCTACAACCTGCCGGAAAACGTCCTGCGTGCCTCGATCCTCGCCGACCCGGCGGGCGCTCGCAAAAACACCAAGGACAACACCCCGGCGGTCATCCACTACTCCATCGTCCCGGGCAACACCGTGGAAGTGGACGTGGCGGCCAAGGGCGGCGGTTCCGAGAACAAGTCGAAAATGGCCATGCTCAACCCGTCCGACTCTATCGTTGACTGGGTGCTGAAAACCGTTCCGACCATGGGCGCCGGCTGGTGCCCACCGGGCATGCTGGGCATCGGTATCGGCGGCACCGCCGAGAAAGCCGCAGTGATGGCCAAGGAAGTGTTGATGGAGTCCATCGACATTCACGAACTGAAAGCCCGTGGCCCGCAGAACCGCATCGAAGAGATCCGTCTGGAGCTGTTCGAGAAGGTCAACCAACTGGGCATCGGCGCCCAGGGCCTCGGTGGCCTGACCACCGTGCTCGACGTGAAGATCATGGACTACCCGACCCACGCCGCCTCCCTGCCGGTGTGCATGATCCCGAACTGCGCCGCCACCCGTCACGCGCACTTCGTGCTCGACGGCACCGGCCCGGCCTCGCTGGAAGCGCCATCGCTGGACGCCTACCCGGAAATCGTCTGGGAAGCCGGCCCGTCGGCCCGTCGCGTCAACCTCGACACCCTGACCCCGGAAGAAGTGCAGAGCTGGAAGCCGGGCGAAACCGTCCTGCTCAACGGCAAGATGCTCACCGGTCGCGACGCGGCGCACAAGCGCATGGTCGAGATGCTGAACAAGGGTGAAACCCTGCCGGTGGATCTGAAAGGTCGCTTCATCTACTACGTCGGCCCGGTTGATCCGGTCGGTGACGAAGTGGTTGGCCCGGCAGGTCCGACTACCGCGACGCGGATGGACAAGTTCACCCGGCAGATCCTCGAACAGACCGGTCTGCTGGGCATGATCGGCAAGTCCGAGCGTGGCCCGACCGCGATCGAAGCGATCAAGGACAACAAGGCCGTGTACCTGATGGCCGTGGGCGGCGCCGCTTACCTGGTGGCCCAGGCCATCAAGAAATCCAAGGTGCTGGCCTTCGCCGAGCTGGGTATGGAAGCGATCTACGAGTTCGAGGTCAAGGACATGCCGGTCACCGTCGCGGTGGACAGCAACGGTGAGTCGGTGCACATCACCGGCCCGGCGATCTGGCAACAGAAGATCGCCGAAAGCCTGGCGGTAGAAGTGCAGTAAGCGCTTCGCAGCCGTGAAAAAGGCCGGCCCGTCGCATGACGGGCCGGCCTTTTTTTGTGCGCGCATGCCCGTGCGGCCGCCCTGCACATTAATGGCTATTTGGCACCTGTCAGATCTGACAGGTTACGACGTCCCCGCTTGCTGTTAGCGTCTATCCACCCACGCGCCTCGCGTGTGCAATGGATCCGACCATGGCCGATCAAGAGCTGAGCATCATCACCCCGTCCATCGCCAGCAGCGCATCGATCACCACGATCGGCAAAAGCTGGGGCGCGGTCGGCGCGACCGGCGCCGCTTCATTTGAACTGCCGCTGCCCCTGTCCGTCGGACGTGGCTGGGACCCGCAACTCTCCCTGACTTACAACAGCCAGGCCGGCAACGGGCCGTTCGGCGTCGGCTGGAGCCTGGGTATTGGTCAGATCAGCCGTCGCACCCAAAAAGGCGTACCGCGGTATACCGATCTCGATGAAATCATCGGTGACGACGGTGAAGAGTGGTTGCCTGAACTCAACGACGATGGCACACCGAAGTCGCGCCTGGAAAAATCCTATAACGGGATTGAAGTCGGCTATCACAACGTGGTCCGTTACTGGCCGAGGGTCGAGGGTGACTTTGCCCTCCGCGAGCGCTGGCAACGGGCAACGAAAACGGCAGCCGAGCCACCCTTCTGGCTGATCCACGGGGCTGACGGCTCATTGCAGGTATACGGCAAGACCAGCGCCTCGCGCCGGGCCGATCCGGACGATGCGCTGCGGGTCAGCCATTGGCTGCTGTGCGAAAGCATGAACCCGCGCGGCGAGCACATCTGCTTCGACTACCTGACCGATGATCAGGACCCCGACCCGATCCACGACTACCGCGCCCAGCGCTACCTGCGCGCGGTGTTCTACGGCAACGTCAGCGCCAGCCAGCACTTGTACAGCTGGACCGTGGAAGATCCGGCCGAACTGGATTGGCACTTTCATCTGCTGTTTGACTACGGCGAGCGAACCCGCGATCTGACGCAGGCCCCCGTGTACGGTGGCGACAGCCTGCAACTGTGGGGGAAACGCCAGGATCCCTTTTCCAGCTACAGCCAGGGTTTCGAGCTGGGCACGCGGCGTCTGTGCCGGCAAATCCTGATGTTCCACCGCTTCTCGCGGCCCGCCGGAGACTATCCGCTGCTGGTGCGGCGGCTGTTGCTGGAGTATCCGCCGGACGCCGGCCCCTGGACTTACAACCGGATCACCGCCGCTCACTATCAGGCCTTCGATGCCAGCGGCGCAGTGGAAACGACCCCGCCGGTGGAGTTCGATTACTCGCCCTTCGAGATCAACAAAACCGCCGCACGGCTGTTCGCCGAAGAAAACATGCCGGGCATTGAGGATGGACAGTTTTACCAGTGCGTGGATCTGTACGGTGAAGGCGTGCCGGGGTTCCTCTGCCGCTACGATCAGTGCTGGTATTACCGCGAACCGTTGCGCGCCCCATCAGGGCCGGACGCCATTACCTATGGCGCCTGGTCGGCGCTGGAGCAGATCCCGGTGGCGAATCGCAACAGCGCCGCCCGGCAGATATTGCTCGATCTGACCGGCGACGGGCGGCTGGACTGGATCGTCGCCCAACCGGGCATCAGCGGTTATCGCACGTTGAACGCCGACCGCAGTTGGGCGCCGTTCCTGCCGTTTACCGGGATGCCACTGGAGTTTTTCAACACCCTTTCGCAACTGGGCGACCTGGTGGGCGATGGCCTCAACTCATTGGCGATGATCGGCCCACGCGCCGTGCGCCTGTATGCCAACCGCCGGGAAAACGGTTTTTCCAGCGCCGAAGAAGTGCCTCGTGAAGACCATGAGGACAGTTTGCCGCTGTTCAGCAACTCACCCACCGAGCTGGTGTTTCTGGGCAACATGCTCGGCAGCGACATGAGCGAGCTGTGCCGGATCCGCCACAACGAAATCAAATGCTGGCCCAATCTGGGACATGGCAAATTCGGCACAGGTCGGGTGATCAGTGCACTGCCCTTCCAGTATGCCGAGTTCAACGTCGAGCAAATCAGGATCGCCGACATCGACGGCTCCGGTGCACCGGCCCTGTTTTACCTGAAAACCTCCGGCTTCGAGATCTACCTCAATCGCGGCGGCAATGGTCTGGAACAGACACCCGTCTTCGTACCGTGGCCGGAGGGCGTGAGCTACGATCGCCTGTGCCATGTCAGTTTTGCCGACCTGCAAGGCCTGGGTTGTGCCAGCCTGATCCTGACCGTGCCACACATGACCCCGCAGCACTGGCGTTACGATTTCATCGCAGCCAAGCCCTACCTGTTGACGGCCACCAACAACAATATGGGCTGCGCCACGCAGGTGGTGTATCGCAGCTCCGCTCAGGAATGGCTGGACGAAAAACAGCAGTGGCTGATCGAACATCCCGCCGAGACACCGGTCTGCCATTTGCCGTTCGCGGTGCAAGTGGTCAGCCGGCAACGGCAGCTGGATGAAATCACCGGCAATTGCCTGACGCAGGCGTGCCTCTATCGCGAAGGGTTCTACGACAGCATCGAGCGCGAATTCAGTGGTTTCGGCCATCTGCAACAGACTGACAGCGAAAGCGCCAGCGGCGATGACGACGTCGGCTTCACGGCACCGGTGCGGGTCTTGACCTGGTTCCTCACCGGGCAAGCCATGGACCGGCCAAGACACGGCTACTTCGATGCCGATGCCGAGGCGCACGCGTTGCAGCCAACGGTCTTCAGCCGCTATCACCCCAACGATGAATGCGATGAACCGGTGACACCGGCGGACGAAGCGACACGCTATAGAATCGCTCGGGCGCTGGCCGGCGCCGTGGCCCGCAGCGAAACCTGGGCCGACAGCGACGACCCGGCCAGCACACGGCTGCTCGCGGCTGAGGAGCGCCGTTATCTGGTGCGTGACGTGCAGCCCGAAGGCCGACACGAAACGGCCAGCGTGCTGCTGCCCCTGCCGCTGGAAACCATCAGCTATCAGTACGACGGTTACATTGATGACCCGTTGTGCCGTCATGAAGTGTTGCTCAATAGCAGCCAGTTCGGCCACGCCACGCACAGCCTGACCATCAGCTACGCGCGACGTCGCACCGCCGCCGATGCCCCGCCCTTCGACGACCCCGATGAACAACAGTGGTGGCGGGACGCGCATGACCCGGCGCAGCAGTTTTTTTATCTCAACGAAACGCGCGAGCGCGCGATTAATCTGCACGAGAAGTTGCAAGAGTGGCGTCTGGGCCTGCCCTTTCAGCAGCGCAGCAATGCGCTGGTGCTGCCCAAGGGCAAGCTCCCGTCAGGCCTCAATCCGCAGGAGGTGTCATGGGAATTACTCAAGGCGCATCAAGACTCGCCGCAATGGAACGCGCTCAGGGTGCTGACCGGGCAAACCGTGCAACGCTATCTCAAGACCGAGGGCGGCAGCCTGCTGCCCGACGGTGCAGCCGACTTCGAAGCGCTGGCCGGGCCGATGGATCTGGCACAGCTTGACCAGACGGCCCTCGACGCTTACGCCAGTCTGCCGCCGCCGTTCGATATCCGGGTCGAGTTGCAGAACATCGGTTACACCGAAATGCCGCGTTTGTTCGAAAAACCGGCTGCAACCAAGGCCTCACAGGACCTCTGGTCCGCGAGCTACAACTACGCGAAGTACGCCAGCGCCGACGATTTCTTCCGGGTCTTTGAATACCGCGAAACCCTGAGCCACGGCTGGACCAAGGCGCAGTACGACGAATACCACCTGCTGATCAAAAGCGTCGAACTGCCCGATGGCTGCGTCACCCGCTGCGAATACGACTACCACGCCCTGGCGCCAGTGCGCATCATCGACGCCAACGAGAATATTCAGGAAGCGCTCTACGAGCCTTCCGGCCAACCGTTGGCCAGCAGTTTCCACGGCACCGAAAACGCGGTCGCCGCCGGCTTCCGCCCGCTCAGCGAATACGTTCGCCCCCTGGACCTGACGCCAGATTCAGCCATCGCCGACCCGGCGGCGGCGGTACAACAAGCCGCGAGTACCTTGCGCAAGGATTTGTTCAGCTGGATGGGACGGCTGCCGTCCGTGGTCAACGCCACGCCGGATCTGCTGGCGCAGTGGCAGGCCAGCGGCGATGTGTTGCCGAGCCTGCACATTCGCGCCAGCGCGCGTCGCCGGCTGGCGCAACTGAAGGCGCCGACGCCGGCAGAACTGGCGCTGCGCAAACTCATGACCAGGGTTGCACGCCAACCGGTGCACAGCGCGGTCTTCAACGCCGACCGCTACCCCGATGATCCGGTTCCGGCATTGGTGCAGATCATCATCAGCTACGTGGACGGCTTTGGCCGGCCGCTGCAAACCCTGCAACGGGTAGAGCCCGGAATCGCCTATGCAGTGGCCGAAGATGGGTCGCTGATCGTCGATCGCGGACAGCTGCGCGAGGAACACACCGATTCGCGCTGGCGGGTCAGCGCACGGGTCGAGTACAACAAAGGGTTGGCGGTGCGGCAGTTCCGGCCGTTTTTTGCCGACAGCCATGGCTATGTCAACGATCAATCCCTGCGCCAGCACGGCTACTTCGACCAGCTGTTCTATGACCCGCTCGGCCGTGCGATCAAGCTGATCAACGCCAAGGGCTATGTTTCCCGCGAGCATCATCATCCGTGGTACCTGGCCAAAGAGGACTTCAACGACACTGACGAGTCTGCCCAGCTGCAACCGCCGACATCAGCACAGACGTTGCAGTGATGAGCGCCAATCTGCATCGACGCACACCGTCGCTGATCGCGATCGACGGTCGCAGCTTGCCCGTACGCCAGATTGCCTACCTGCGCGCCCATGCCGATGAGCGCGCCGAAGCCCAGGTCACACGCCAGCAGTACGACGCCGCCGGCCGCTTGGTGGCGCGGTTCGACCCGCGCCTGAGTGAACCCGGTGTCGCCAGCCTGTACGACCTCAGCGGCCAGCCATTGAAGATCAGCAGCGTCGATGGCGGCTGGCGCCTGAGCCTGCCCGGGCTGGCCGGACAAGCCTTGCAACGCTGGGATGCGCGCGGCGTGCACTGGCGCTACCGCTACGACGAGCAATTGCGCAACGTCGAGATCAGCAACAGCGCCGAATCGCACAGCGAGACCTTCACCTATGCCGACGCCAGCGCCTCGGCCGATCACAACCAGCGCGGTCGGTTGCTGGAGCAACTCGATGCATCCGGCAGCCTGAGCCTGGACAGCTACAGTCTGGCCGGTGAGGCGCTGCGCGAAAGCCGCCGCTTTGCCGACCTCCGGGTGTTTGTCACGCAGCGCCGTTTCAGTCCGCTGGGCGCGGTGCTGGAACAGACCGACGCCGGCGGCCACCGCCAGCAATCGCGCTACGACCTTGCCGGCCAGCTGCGGCATCTGCAACTGCTGCTGGCCGGGCACAGCGACTGGCAAGCGGTGTTGCTCGACGCCCGCTTCAATGCCGCCGGACAAATCATCGCGCAGCAGGCCGGCAACGGCGTCGACAGCTATTGGTGCTATGAACCCGGCACCGACCGCCTGCTGCGGCAATGGGCGCAGAAAGGTGCGGAATCACCGCTGCAAGACTTCACCTATGAATACGATCCGGTCGGCAACCCGACACGCATCCTCGATCACGTTTTCAGCCCCAGTCATTTCGCCAATCAGCGGGTCGACGGCGAACGTGCATTCAGCTACGACTCGCTGTATCGACTGATCAGCGCCAGTGGCTACGACGACGCCGCCCCCAGCGACCTTCCCGGCCGGCCACAGCCGAGCGATCCCAACGATCGGCGCAATTACCTGCAGACCTACCGCTACGATCAGGGCGGCAACCTGACGGAACTGTGCCACGTGCGCGACGGGGCCTGCTACACCCGGCAACTGCGTATCGACGCGGCCAGCAACCGTGGCGTGCGCTGGAACGAAGGTGATCCCGAACCGGATTTCGACCGGTTGTTCGATCGCCATGGCAACCTCACGACTCTGCAACCGGGACAGGCGCTGCAGTGGAATGCCCGTGATCAACTGGCGGCAGTGACCCTGATCAAACGCGAAAACGCTCTTGATGACGCCGAGTTTTATCACTACAGCCAGGGCGTGCGCGTCTTCAAACGCCATGAAACCTACGCCGGTGCCAGTCAGCACTTTCACGAGGTGTGTTATCTGCCCGGGCTGGAAATCCGCAGCAAGGACAACGGCGAGGAGCTGCACGTGATCGACCTCGCCACGGGCTCGGGCCACGTCAGTTGCCTGCATTGGCTGAGCGGCAAACCGCCCGGCATTGCCGACGACCAGTTGCGCTACACCCTCGACGATCACTTGGGTTCATGCGTGATGGAACTGGACCGGCAGGCACGCCTGATCAGTCACGAAGGTTATTACCCGTTTGGCGCCACCGCGTGGATGAGCGCAAGCTCGACCGTGGAGGTCGAGTACAAGACCTTGCGTTATTCGGGCAAGGAAATGGATGTCAGCGGCCTGTACTACTACGGCGCACGCTATTACGCGCCGTGGCTGCAGCGTTGGATCAGCGCTGATCCGGGGGGCGACATCGACGGCCTGAATCTGTACGCGTTCGTCGGCAACAACCCGATCGGCTATTTCGATGACGGCGGCTACAACCGCTCGCCCCAGCAACTCAAGCGCCTGATCAGCGGGAACGCGAAGCAACTGTCCGCCATCGACAGCGGGATGCAGACGCTACAGGGTCAACTCATCGACCTGCAACACCCCGGGCAATGGCGCCGGACGCTGGCAAAAAACACGCTCTATCAAATCGGCAGCGCCGCCACTGGCTGGTTCACTTCGTTCAATGCCGCCACGTTTGCCGCCGAAGCACTGCCGCAGCTATCCGGTGATCTGATCGGGCTGACGCTGGGCAACCAGGTGGCCGACAAAGGCGTCGCGACGTTCGATACGCTGGTAGACAAACTGGCGTTGAATACCCCGATTGTCCCGCAAACTTCCACCTTCAACCGGGATGCCGTTCAGGCTGTCGGGCAGCCTGCGCCATTGCTTCCGCCCCGTGACAAATATGACGTACGCAGCCGCGAAGGTCTGCAGCAACTGGCGGTGGACAGCATCAGCAAAGTTGCCGGCGCCTACGTGCCCGGGGTTGGCGAAGCCATGGCCATGGGCAGCATCGCCCAGCAGGCCCAGGAAGCGGAGGAAGGTCTGTCATCGATGAAACTGGGGAAAATCCACGACACCCTGGATGAGCTCGATACGCTGGTTTCGCAACTGTCGGCTGCGAACAACGCAGCCTTCGCCGAACTGGGTATCAGCGAATTTTACGATGAGCGCCACCACACGCGTGACTACCTGTTCGATCTGGCCCTTAACCGTGTCGGTACGACAAAAGCCAGAACCGTGCGTCAGGCAGACCTCACACGCCAGACAGGCCGCGCCCGAGAAAGTATCGCAATCGCCCGCGAGTTCCTGAGCATGTATCGGGAAAAAGTCCCCGCCATCCGTGAACGCTACCGTGCCGGTTCCGGGAGTCGGCCATGACCCTGACACCAGCGGGCGACCCTTGATCATGAACCGCAACATTCACTGGCGCACCCCACAGCTGACAGTCACTGATGGACGTGGCCTGACAGTGCGTCAGGTCGATTATCTGCGAGCCGATGACGGCCAGCCGCAGCAAACCCTCATCAGTCGGCAACGGCATGACGCGGCCGGACGGCTGATCGAACAGTGGGACCCACGCCTGTTCGACACAGCCACCACCGCCGGTCAGAGCACCGTGTACGGCTTGAGCGGTATGGTGCTGAAAGTCGACAGCGTGGATGCCGGCTGGCGCATCAGCCTGCCCGGTCTGGCGAATGAGCTGCGACAACGCCACGATCAACGCGGCAACCGGTGGCGTTACGATTACGACCCGATGCTGCGGTTGATTGCCGTTGCCGAAAATGCGCAAGCCGATGTCGAGCGCTACACCTATGCCGACCACAACGCGGCCCCCGAACATAACTTGCGGGGTGAACTGAGCGAGCGCTCGGACCCCGGCGCCACGGTGCTCATCGACAGCTACAGTCTGGGCGGCCAGGCACTCAGCGAAGCCTGCACCCTGGCCGGCGAGCCCAGCGCGTTCATCACCCGAATGGCGTTCGACGCGCACGGCAACGTCTTGCAGCTCACCGATGCCGGCGGTCATCGACAATGCTCACGCTACGACGTCGCCGGACAGTTGCATCAGGCGTCGCTATGGATTGCCGGAGCGAACGCCGCGCGAACGGTGCTCGACGCAGCCACGTACAACGCTTCCGGTCAACCACTCGAACAGCTGGCCGGCAATGGCGTTCGCAGCCGCAGCGTCTACGATCCCGTCGACGGTCGCCTGCTGCACCTGCTGGCAGGCAAAGACCAGGAAAAACCGCTGCAGGATCTGCATTACACCTACGACCCGGTCGGCAATATCTTACGCATCGAAGACCGCACCCTGGGCACGGTGTATTTCGCCAATCAGCGCGTCGATGGCCATCGCCACTTCGTCTACGACTCGTTGTATCGGCTGATCGAAAGTCGCGGCTTCGAAGGCCAGATCCCGCAACAGTCGCCAGGCTTGCCGCAACTGATCGAGCCCATCGACCCCGGACGGCGCTTCAACTACACCGAGCATTATCATTACGATGCGGGCAACAACCTCGTCGAGCTTGTCCACGTGCGCGAGGGCCACAACTTCTGCCAAGAGATGAAAATCGACCCGAACAGCAATCGGGGGCTGCGCTGGAAAACCGCTGACCCCGACCCGGTGTTCAGCGATCACTTCGACCACCATGGCAACCAGTTGAAACTGCAGCCCGGCGCCCTGCCTCTGGAGTGGAACAGTTACGATCAACTGGCCCGTGTCACCCTGCTGCAACACGCCAATGGCTTGCCCGACGACGAAGAAATCTACCGCTACAGCCAGGGTGAGCGCGTCTACAAATGCGCGCTGAGCCACACGCCGTCGCTCACCCATCGCCGCGAGGTACGTTACCTGCCGGGCCTGGAAATCCACACCCGCAGCGATGGTCAGCAGCTGCATGTCATCGCCCTGCCGGGGGCGCGTTGCCTGCACTGGCTCAGCGGTCGACCGGCAGCCATCGAGGACGATCAGATGCGTTACAGCCTTGATGACCATCTCGGTTCTTGCGCACTGGAGCTGGATCGGCATGCGGGCGTCATCAGCCTGGAGCACTATTACGCGTTTGGCGGCACAGCCTGGTGGGCTGCCCGTTCGGCGCTGGAAGCGAGCTATAAAACCCTGCGCTATTCAGGCCGGGAAATGGACGGTAGTGGCCTCTACTACTATGGCGCCCGCTACTATGCACCCTGGTTGCAACGCTGGATCAGCGCCGATCCGGCGGGAGATATCGACGGGCTGAATCTCTATGCCTTTGTCGCCAACAACCCGGTCGGTTACATCGACACCGATGGCCAGGGGCTGGATGACTTCCTGGCTATCGAAACCCCCGATCAGCGTGATCAGAGGAAAGCGCAGAGCGCCGAGAGAAGGCAGCGCACCCGGGGCAAGGAGAACCTGTCACGCCTGGTCATTCGCCACCAGAACATTCTTGCCCTGTCATCGCGCCGCGCTCGGGATGCCCAGCAACAGGTGCTCAATCAGCGCTCGACCGGGCAATTTGCCGGTTCCGTCGCGCTCCGTACCGGTGTGTATGTGGCAGGACACCTTGTCGCCTACGGCGGCGGCATTCTGGTCGGCATTGGCAGCCAGGCGCTGGGCGCCGTCGCTCCGGGCACGGGTAACGTGGTGGGGGTCGCGATGGGCATTGGCGCGAAAAAAGTCATCAGTGGACTATGGGATTACGCCGCAGAGCGCACGGGCGTCGGCGCCTCGATCAAATTCAAGGCCAGCCGCATCTCCAAGGCGAAGATTGTCGAGAAAGCCGAATACAAAACCATGGCCCCGATCGATTACATGCAGCAAAAATACGCAAAAATGATCCCCGATACGCAGAAGGGCGTGCTCAAGGGTTCCAAGGAAATCGCTTCCACCCTGATCGGCGCCGGTGCCAAGAAAATGGTGCCGGAAGCCGCCTCCGAAATCAGCGCCACGGCGAGTGCAGCGTTGGGGGCCATTGAAATAGCCAACGAAATCATCGGTGCCAGCCATGACCTCACGGCTGAAAAGGTTGCCAGGGGCATCGCCCACGTGAGCGAGCTGATCGACTATTTATCCGCCAACATGCTCGCCATCGAAAACGCCTTTGAGGCCACTGGCGTCAGCGCCATAAACACTGTCGGACTGATTGGCACGAACGAAGGCGACACACCGCAAAGTCTGTGGCAAGCCACGGCGGCCGTGATCAACGAACTGGATTACACGCGAACGATGCTGCGTTCAAAATCGCATCAATTCAGCACGGTCTGATCCACTGACGTGTGAAGCGAGAAGGATCCGCAGCCCCATGCTATCGTGCCCGCCCGTCCCCTTATCCATTAGCCCAGCATGCTGCCGACTTCCCGTATCCTGCGTCTGTCGTTGTACACCCTGCTGATCATTGCCGGTGCGGCCATTGCCGCGACCCTTGCCATCCGCCACGCCGAACGTCAGGCGCTGGAAGAGGACGCCGCCCGCGCCAGCCAGCAGTTAACGCTGTACGCCAATGCGCTGCACACCCTGATTGACCGCTATCGCGCCCTGCCCGCCGTGCTCGCGCTGGATCCGCAATTGCGTGGGGCGCTCGGCGGGCCGGTGAGTGCCGAGCAACAGGACGCGCTGAATCTGAAACTGGAGAAGATCAACGGCGCGGCGCAGTCCTCGACCCTCGAACTGCTCGATCACACCGGCCTCGCGGTGGCCGCCAGCAACTGGCGCCTGCCCAGCAGCTACGTCGGCCACAACTACGGTTTTCGCCCGTACTTCAGCCAGACCCGCACTCAGGGCAGCGGGCGATTTTACGCGGTGGGCGTGACCAGCGGCATCCCCGGGTACTTCCTGTCCAGCGCGGTGCTGGGCGACAACAATGAGTTCCTCGGCGCGATGGTGGTCAAGCTGGAGTTCCCGGAACTGGAGCGCGAGTGGAGCCAGGGCAGCGACACGCTGCTGGTCAGCGATGCGCGCGGGATCATCTTCATCGCCAACCAGCCCGGCTGGCGCTATCGCTCGCTGCGGCCGCTGGACAGCCGCGACATGGCTGAGATCAAGCGCACCCGGCAGTACGATAAACAATCACTGCTGCCGTTGACGCATCTGTCCCTGCGTCACTTCGACGACAACAGCGACCTGCGGCGGGTCGAAGGCCCGGACGGAACGGCGGACTACCTGTGGGAATCGCTGCCGCTGACCACCGAAGGCTGGACCCTGCACTTGCTGCGCCGCCCGCAAGTGGCCTTCGAAGATTTGCGCAATGCCGGGCTGGCCGCTGCCGGGGTGTGGCTGGCGCTGGTGTTTCTGCTGCTGTTCCTCAACCAGCGCTGGCGCCTGTCGAAAGTCCGTCAGCGCAACCGCGAAGAACTCGAACAGCTGGTCGAAGAACGCACCCGCGATCTGCGCACCGCACAAGATGGGCTGGTGCAATCGGCCAAGCTTGCCGCACTGGGGCAGATGTCCGCCGCACTGGCCCACGAAATCAATCAACCGCTGACCGCGCAACGCATGCAACTGGCGACGCTGCGTTTGCTGCTTGAGCATGGCCGCGTCGATGATGCGTACAAGGCGCTCAAACCGGTGGACGACATGCTCACGCGCATGGCGTCGCTCACCGGCCATCTGAAAACCTTCGCCCGCAAGAGCCCCAGCGGCCTGCGCGAACGACTGGATCTGGCGACCGTGGTTGATCAATCGCTGCAACTGCTCGACGCCCGCCTGCGCGACGAACAGGTCAGTCTGGTGCTGCACCTGACGCGTCCGGCCTGGCTGCGGGGTGACGCGATCCGCCTCGAGCAGGTGCTGATCAACCTGCTGCGCAATGCCCTCGATGCGATGCAGGGCAAACCGTGCAAGCGCCTGGAAATCCGCCTGGAGGCCGACGAGCAACTGTGGCGCCTGAGCGTGATCGACAACGGCGGCGGGATTGCCGAACAGCACTTGAACCAGGTGTTCGACCCGTTCTTCACCACCAAACCGGTGGGCGACGGCCTGGGCCTGGGGCTGGCGGTATCCTTTGCCATCGTGCATGAATCCGGCGGCCGCCTGAGTGCCGAAAATGGCGAGTCCGGCGCCATATTCACCTTGACCCTGCCGATCGATCTGGAGGCACACATCTGATGCTCAACTCAGTGATGGTGGTCGATGACGAGAGCAGCATTCGCAGCGCTGTCGAGCAATGGCTGAGCCTGTCGGGGTTCGCGGTGCAGCTGTTCAGCCGCGCCGAGGATTGCCTCGCCGCACTGCCCAGCCACTTCCCCGGGGTGATCCTCAGCGATGTGCGCATGCCCGGGCTCAGTGGGCTGCAGTTGCTGGCGGAAGTGCAGAAACGTGATGCCGATCTGCCGGTGATTCTGCTGACCGGTCACGGCGATGTGCCGATGGCGGTCGAAGCCATGCGTGACGGCGCCTACGACTTTCTGGAAAAACCGTTCAGCCCGGAAACCCTGCTCGGCAGCCTGCGCCGGGCGCTCGACAAGCGGCGGCTGGTCCTGGAAAACCGTGCCCTGCACGAGCAGGCCGACCACCGCGCCAGACTCGATGCAACGCTGCTCGGCGTGTCCCGTGGCATGCAGACCTTGCGCCGGCAAGTGCTGGATCTGGCGGCGCTGCCGGTCAACGTGTTAATCCGTGGCGAAACCGGCAGCGGCAAGGAATTGATCGCGCGTTGCCTGCATGATTTCGGCCCGCGCGCCGACAAGCCCTTCGTGGCGCTGAACTGCGCGGCGATCCCCGAGCAGTTGTTCGAAGCCGAGCTGTTCGGCCATGAAAGTGGCGCGTTCACCGGCGCCTCCGGCAAGCGCATCGGCAAGCTGGAATACGCCGACGGCGGCACGCTGTTTCTCGATGAGATCGAAAGCATGCCGCTGGCTCAGCAAGTGAAACTGCTGCGGGTGTTGCAGGAGCAGAAGCTGGAACGCCTGGGCTCGAACCAGAGCATTCGCGTCGATCTGCGGATCGTCGCCGCGACCAAGCCTGATCTGCTGGACGAGGCCCGGGCCGGACGTTTTCGCGAAGACCTGGCGTATCGCCTGAACGTCGCCGAACTGCGTCTGCCGCCGCTGCGTGATCGACGCGAAGACATTCCGCTGCTGTTCGAATCGTTCGCCTTCAGCGCTGCCCAACGTCTGGGCCGCACTTTCCCGCCGTTGAGCGGGGCGCAATTGAGTCACCTGCTCAGCCACGACTGGCCGGGCAACGTGCGCGAACTGGCGAACGTTGCCGAGCGGCAGGTACTGGGCCTCGATGAACCGGTGCAAGGCATCGATCCCGGCCAGTCACTGGCCGCGCAGCAGGAAGCGTTTGAAGCGCAATGCCTGCGTGCGGCGCTGACCCGGCACAAGGGTGATGTGAAAGCAGTGCTGGAAGAGTTGCAGCTGCCGCGCCGGACCTTCAATGAAAAGCTGCAGCGGCATGGGTTGAGCCGGGAGATGTTTGTTCCGGGCAGCTGAATTTTGCAGTGTTTGATCGGGCCTCTTCGCGGGCAAGCCCGCTCCCACAGGGTTTTGTGCTGAACACAGAATGTGTGAACACCACCGACCACTGTGGGAGCGGGCTTGCCCGCGAAGAGGCCCGCACAGGCAACATTGATCCATCAGCCTGAATGAGCAATTTTCCGCTCACCACAATCCAGGCATAAGCGGATTTCCGCTCATTAAATCCCGCTACCCCCTTCTAAACCGCCCCTCTCCCCGTTGGCACAGCTCCTGCTATAGCCCCGGCAGGCTGCGTTTCTACGCGCTCCACAAAAACAATTAAACGAAGGATCCTTCAATGGATAACTCCAACGCCCTGCCCCTTGGGTCGGCTGCCGCGCCCGTCAAACAAAGAACCACCGCCAGCCGGATCAAATCGATCTTCAGCGGCTCGGTCGGCAACATGGTCGAGTGGTACGACTGGTACGTCTACGCCGCCTTCTCGCTGTACTTCGCCAAGACCTTCTTCCCCGCCGGTTCCACCACCGCGCAACTGATGAACACCGCCGCGATCTTCGCCGTGGGCTTCCTGATGCGTCCGATCGGTGGCTGGCTGATGGGCCTGTACGCCGACAAGGTCGGTCGCAAGAAAGCCTTGATGGCTTCGGTCTACCTGATGTGCTTCGGCTCCTTGCTGATCGCCCTCAGCCCGAACTACGAAACCATCGGCATCGGCGCGCCGATCCTGCTGGTCTTCGCCCGACTGCTGCAAGGCCTGTCGGTCGGCGGCGAATACGGCACTTCGGCCACCTACCTGTCGGAGATGGCGACCAAGGAACGTCGCGGTTTCTTCTCCAGCTTCCAGTACGTGACCCTGATCTCCGGCCAGCTCATCGCGCTGGGCGTGCTGATCGTGCTGCAGAACATGCTGACCACCGAACAGCTGTATGCGTGGGGCTGGCGTATTCCGTTCGCCATCGGCGCACTGTGCGCGATCGTTGCGCTGTACCTGCGTCGCGGCATGGAAGAAACCGAGTCGTTCACCAAGAAAGAGAAGTCCAAGGAAAGCGCGATGCGCACCTTGATGCGTCACCCGAAAGAACTGCTGACCGTGGTCGGCCTGACCATGGGCGGTACGCTGGCGTTCTACACCTACACCACCTACATGCAGAAATACCTGGTGAACACCGTCGGCATGAGCATCTCCGACTCGACCACCATTTCCGCCGCCACGCTGTTCCTGTTCATGTGCCTGCAACCGATCATTGGTGGCCTGTCGGACAAGATCGGTCGTCGTCCGATCCTGATCGCCTTCGGCGTGCTCGGGACGATCTTCACCGTGCCGATCCTGATGACCCTGCACACCATCCAGACCTGGTGGGGCGCGTTCTTCCTGATCATGGCCGCACTGATCATCGTCAGCGGCTACACCTCGATCAACGCCGTGGTGAAAGCCGAACTGTTCCCGACCGAAATCCGCGCGCTGGGCGTCGGCCTGCCGTACGCACTGACCGTGTCGATCTTCGGCGGCACCGCCGAATACATCGCGCTGTGGTTCAAGAGCATCGGCATGGAGACCGGTTACTACTGGTACGTGACCGCGTGCATCGCGGTGTCGCTGCTGGTGTACATCACCATGAAGGACACGCAGAAACACTCGCGGATCGTGACTGACTGATCGGGGTTTCACAGCCACTGCAACGGTGGCTGTAGGGGCCCCTTCGCGAGCAAGCCCGCTCCCACACTGGAATGCACTCCTCTGTGGGAGCGGGCTTGCTCGCGAGGGGCACACCCTGGTTCCAGATCAATCAGGACAACTCGGCAGCACCCGCTTGCCAATCGCAAGTATGAAAAATCCCTCACCTTCGGTTAACACCGATTAATCGCTGATTAATGCTGCCCCCTCATTCTGCAATCACCTGATCGATGACCTGCGCGACGCTCGCTCCGACGACGAAAGCGATTTCAACGCGCCGCCCTTAATATCAAGTTAATCGATTGTTTTTAGCATTAATTTGCGCTTTTCAATCAACTTAGTTGGCGTAGCATTAAACCCATGCAAGACACATCCGCCAACGAATCTGGAGTAAAGAACATGAAAACCAAACTGATCCTCGCCCTGACCCTGTCCGTACTGGCCGCCAACACCTTCGCTGCCGATGGCTCGGACAAAACCAAGTCCTCCGACTTTATTTCCGGCGGTTCCGCCGTCATCGAAACCAGCCACTCGGGCACTTACGCCGCAGATGGTTTTGATAAAACCAACATCGGCAAAACCGTCGCAGCTGACGGCTTCGACAAGACCGGTACCGCTGCAGCCATCAGCTAAGTGTGAGAAGTTCTTCCACAGCCCGGCTTCGGCCGGGCTTAGTCATTTCTGAAACATCAAAACTATTCCCTGTAGGAGTGAGCCTGCTCGCGATAGCGGTGTGCCAGTCAAATGTGTATCAGCTGACACAACGCTATCGCGAGCAGGCTCACTCCTACAGGGATGCACATCCGGCTGGAAATAGGCGGCGTGCCCTTGCACTATTGAACGCTCACGAATGCCAGGAATCCCCACCATGTCCGATGACATCCACTACTACGAACCCGCCAATGGCCACGGCCTGCCCCACGATCCGTTCAACGCCATCGTCGGCCCGCGCCCCATCGGCTGGATTTCTTCGCAGGATGCCCACGGCCAGCTGAATCTGGCGCCTTACAGCTTCTTCAACGCGTTCAATTACATTCCGCCGATCATTGGTTTTTCCAGCGTCGGGCGCAAAGACAGCTTGAACAACATCGAGCAGACCGGTGAATTCGCCTGGAACCTCGCCACCCGGCCGCTGGCCGAGCAGATGAACCAGAGCTGCGCGATGGTCGCGCCGCAGGTCAACGAGTTTGAATTGGCCGGGCTGACGCCGGTGGCGTCGAAGGTGATTGCGGTGCCACGGGTAGCCGAAAGCCCGGTGTCCTTCGAATGCAAGGTCACACAGATCATTCAGTTGCAGCGCGCCGATGGCGAAACCGTGCCGAGCTGGCTGATTCTCGGCGAAGTGGTCGCCGTGCATATCGCCAAGTGGCTGTTGAAGGACGGGATCTACGACACCGCCGCGGCAGAACCGATTCTGCGCGGCGGCGGGCCGGCGGACTATTTCCAGTTGGGGCCTGAAGCCCTGTTCAAGATGTGGCGTCCGGGTGCGGGCAAGTAAGCGCAGTTACCAGATCAGCTCGGCGTCATCGGTGACACCCTTGAGGCGGTCCAGCTCCTGGGTCGCCGCGTCATCGGCAGCGATGGCGCCGGGAAACACCTGATCACCCAGCAGTTTGTGGAAGCGTGGCGCACCGCCATCGACCAGGGCCTTGACCGCGATTGCCGCGTGATAACCCTTGTTGCCGCCCAACTCGACGGGGACGACTGCGGAGACTGCTTCGAAGTGTTCAAACTCTTTACGTGCCATGGCACACATCCTGGCTCAGACGAATAAGCCGGACATTAAACCCTCAACCGGCGAGTTTGTGTATCGGTGCCGGACATTGTCCGAGCGCCTGCGCCGCCGACACCTCTTTGAAGGTGTGGAAATCCAGGCTGTTGACCACCAGGTCCTGGACCAACTCGGCAAAGATCTGCATCGACGGGCTATTGAAATACGCGGTCATCGCCTGTTGATGGCTCCAGAAACCGGAGACCAGCCACAGCTCCGGATCGCATTGCGAATGCTGCAGGGCAAAGCTCAGGCAACCGGGGGCGTTGCGTGAGGGTTCGATCAAGGCACTGAGGCGCACACCGAGTTCGGCGGAGCGTCCGGCGCGCGCTCGAACGAAGGCCATATGACTGACGGGAATCTGCTTGGACATGTTCAACCCTCCCAGGGAGTCGCGTGGCAGCCGGGGGACGGGCTGCGACAGGATCCAAGGTTAAGGGCCGGTCGCAGGGTGCCGTTAGTCGATTCCTGCCGCTGCGTTGCACAATCCTGCGAGACTGCACAAAAGTCCGGCAACCACCGCTAAAACCCTGTCACACCGCTGTCATACGCGTTTTGTGTAGGAGCTGCCGCAGGCTGCGATCTTTTGACTTTCGCTTTTAAAATCAAAAGATCGCAGCCTTCGCCAGCTCCTACAGGGGTATTCGCCGCAAGGGGTAAGGTGGCGGTCGTGGGCTGATGGCCGACGCGCAAAACCAGCCCATGCAGAATCAGGCAAGCATTTGACAGGATGTGTCTACCGCTCGCGCTTGCACAAACTTATGCTCTGCCCCATTCCAGATCCCTTGCCGAGGATGCCGTGCATGACGTCATTCGATCGTTTCCAAGCCCCGCCCGATGCCGACATGGAAAAACAGCGCGCAGAACTCGCGGCGATCATCCGTCGCAACACCACCGACGATGGCAGTTATGCGACCGCCATCGGCTCGCTGTTCATGTCGCGCCACACCCAATCCCACGACTTCGCCCCGGTACTCGCGCAACCGGCGCTGTGCATCATGGCTCAGGGTCGGAAAGAGGTGCGGCTGGCGGATGAGTACTTCAATTACGATCCGCTGAATTACCTGGTGGTCTCGGTCTCGATGCCGCTCAGCGGACGGGTGGTGAATGTCTCGCCGGAGGAGCCGATCCTCGCTGTGCGCCTGGACATCGACCCGGCGGAAATCACCGCACTGATCGCCGACGCCGGCCCGATGGGTGTGCCGACCCGGCCCACGGGACGCGGTCTGTATGTCGAGCAGATCGACAGCGCGATGCTCGACGCGGTATTGCGTCTGGCGCGACTGCTGGATGCGCCGAAAGACATCGCCATGCTCGCGCCACTGATTCGCCGGGAGATTCTCTATCGCCTGCTGCGCAGTCCGCAGGGTCATCGCTTGTATGAAATCGCGATTGCCAACAGCCAGAGCCACCGCATCAGCCAGGCGATCAAATGGCTCAACGGCAACTTCGAGCAGCCGCTGCGCATCGATGATCTGGCGAAGGAAGTGAACCTCAGCGTCTCGACCCTGCATCACCGTTTCAAGGCAATGACGGCGATGAGTCCGTTGCAGTACCAGAAGCAGCTGCGCCTGCAAGAGGCGCGACGCCTGATGCTGGCTGAAGGGCTGGAAGCGTCGGCCGCGGGCTATCGAGTCGGGTATGAAAGTCCGTCGCAGTTCAGCCGCGAGTACAGCCGCTTGTTTGGCGCGCCGCCGTTGCGGGATCTGGCGCGGTTGCGGCAGTCGGTCTGATCCGGAATCTGCTCTGCTGCGGCTGACGCTTTCGCGAGCAAGCCCGCTCCCACAGTGGACTAGTGTTGATCACACATCCAATGTGGGAGCGAGCTTGCTCGCGAAGAGGCCGGAATGCTCAGCAAAAAATCCGGATCAGATCGCCAAGACCCGACACGCCGTTCAGACCGCCCGGATCACGTGCTTGATTTCCTGAAAAGCGGCCAGGCCCCACGGCCCCAATTCACGGCCGATGCTGCTCTGCTTGTAGCCACCCCAGGCGGTCTGCGGGAAGATCACCTGCGGCGAGTTGATCCACACCAGCCCGGCCTGCAACGCATTCGCTACCCGATCTGCCGCAGCCGCATCGCGAGTCACCACACTGGCGACCAGCCCGAACTGGCTGTCGTTGGCCAAGGCAATCGCCTCGGCTTCGCTGCTGAAACTGCGCACGCAGAGCACCGGGCCAAAGATCTCTTCACACCACAACGCACTGTCGAGGGGCACCTCGGTGAACACCGTCGGCTGCAGGAAATACCCGCGTGGCAGATCCGCCGGACGATTGCCGCCGCAGATCAATTTCGCCCCGGCGCTCAAGCCGCGGTCGATGTGGCCGAGCACGCGCTGGTACTGCGCCTGATTGACCAGCGCGCCCATCTCCACTTCAGGATCGAACGGATCGGCCACGCGGATTTTTTCCGCGCGGGTCTGCAAACGGATAAGGAATTCGTCGGCCAGTTCATCGGCGACCAACACCCGACTGGTGGCCGAGCACATCTGCCCGGCGTTGAAGAATCCGCCGCCACAGGCCAGCTCCACCGCCAGTTCCAGATCGGCATCGGCCAGCACCAGCAGCGAAGATTTGCCACCCAGTTCCAGGCTCACGCCCTTCACCGTTTCGGCGGCGCGTTGCATCACTTGCACGCCGACCGCGTTGCTGCCGGTGAAGGAGATCTTGGCGATGCGCGGATCCGCCGACAGCGGCGCACCGACCGCCAGACCGGTGCCGCACACCAGGTTGAACACGCCTTGGGGCAGACCGGATTCGGCGATGATCGCCGCCAGTTCCAGCTCCGGCAGCGGCGTGACTTCCGACGGTTTCAACACCACGCAGCAACCGGCGGCCAGCGCCGGCGCGAGTTTCCACGCGGTGGTGACCATCGGGAAATTCCACGGCACGATCAGCCCGACCACACCACACGGCTCACGCCGCAGACGCGCACTGAAGTCGTCGCTGGGCAGCGGCACATTGCTGTCCTGGTGCGCATCGAGACCTTCGGCGAGTTCGGCGTAATACTCGAACGTGGCGATCACATCATCGACGTCAATGGACGCTTCGAACTGCGGTTTTCCGTTGTTGCTCGACTGCAGCTGCATCAGGTGATCGCGACCGTTGCGCACGCCATTGGCGATGTTGCGCAGGATCGCACCACGTTCGGCACCGCTGGTTTTCGACCAGCGCTTGAACGCTTCAGTGGCTGCGCTGACGGCCAGATCAACCGCGCTTTCATCGCCGCCATTGACCGTGGTCAGCAGCGCTTCGGTGGCCGGGTTAATCACCCGCAGATGTTCGCGACCGGCAGACCATTGGCCGTTGATGTACAGGCCATCGAGTGTGGTTGGGAAATTGATCATTTGGCCACCGCCTGCATCCATTGAGTCTGGTCGATTTCAATCAGGGTCGGGCCCTGACGATCAGTGGCGGCACGCAGCGCACCACGCAGCTGTTCAACCGAGCTGATCGCTTCGGCGGCGCAGCCCAGGGCCTTTGCGACGCTGATGAAATCCGGGGTGTAGATATCGACGCCAACCGGCTCGATGGCACGGTTGACCATGTACTTCTTGATCTCTTCGTAGCCCTGGTTATTCCACAACAGGACGATCACCGGCGTGCGCGCTTCAACCGCACTGGCCAGTTCCGGCAGGGTGAACTGCAAACCGCCATCGCCGATCAGGCACACCACTGGCGGGCGCGCGCCGCCCTTGATGCGGCCGCCGAGCCATGCGCCGATCGCCGCCGGCAAGGCGTAACCGAGGGTGCCGTAACCGGTGGACGAATTGAACCAGCGACGCGGGTGATCCGGGTTGAACGTGAGGTTGCCGGTGTACACCGGTTGCGTGGAATCGCCGACGAACACCGCATCCGGCAGTTCATCAAGCACAGTGTCGAGAAAGAGGGTCTGGGCCAGGGTCGGCGCATCCCAGCTCGCGGCCAGTTCAGTGCGCAATTGTGCGACGCGAACCTGGCCCCAATCGCTGCTGCGTTCGGCGAGTTTTTGCTGTGCCAGCGCACTGAGCAGCGCTTGCGCGGCGTTGCGCGAATCGGCGACCAACGCCACGTGCGGCGGATAGTTGCGCACGGTTTGATCGGCGTCGATGTCGATGCGCAGCAACTTGCCGGGGATCTCGAAACCACCGGCGAAGGTGACGTCGTAATCGGTCTCCGCCAGCTCGGTGCCGATCGCCAGCACCACGTCGGCATCGGCCACCAGTGCACGGGTCGCGACCAGCGTTTGCGTCGAGCCGATCAGCAGCGGGTGGTTCGACGGCAACATGCCTTTGGCGTTGATGGTCAGTGCTACGGGGGCATCGAGGCGCTCGGCCAGTCGGGTCAGCTCGGGTGCGGCGTCGATGGCTCCGCCGCCAGCGAGAATCAGCGGGCGCTTGGCGTTGGCCAGCAGCTCAGTCATGCGGCTGACGGCACTCGGTGCCGCACCGGCACGATCGATGATCACCGGAACACTGCCGAGCAATTCATCGGCCTCTTCGACCAGCACGTCCAGCGGAATCTCGATGTGCACCGGACGTGGACGCCCGGCCTGGAACAGGGCGAAGGCACGCGCCAGCACGCCCGGCAATTCCGCAGCGGACATCAGGGTGTGAGAGAACGCAGCGACACCGCCGACCAGCGCGCTCTGGTTCGGCAACTCGTGAAGCTTGCCACGACCGCCGCCCAACTGGCTGCGGGTCTGCACGCTGGAGATCACCAGCATCGGGATCGAGTCGGCGTACGCCTGGCCCATCGCGGTGGTGATGTTGGTCATGCCCGGGCCGGTGATGATGAAGCACACACCCGGTTTGCCGCTGGTGCGTGCATAGCCGTCAGCCATGAAACCGGCACCCTGTTCATGCCGTGGAGTGACGTGGTTGATGCGCGAACGGGCCAGCCCGCGATACAGCTCAACGGTGTGCACCCCGGGAATGCCGAACACCTGCTCGACCCCATAATCTTCGAGTAACTTGACCAGTACTTCGCCACACGTCGCCATGCCGATTGCCCTTTTATTCGGTTGAAACACTGGGCCCTTGGTGGGAGCGGGCTTGCTCGCGAAAGCGATGTGTCAGCCAGCATCAATGGCAATGACACAGCGCAATCGCGAGCAGGCTCACTCCTACAAAGAGCCCTTGATTGGGCTCATTGAACGGGCGGCGAGTAGCGGCAACAATCGATTAAAAGTCATACTAGCCATGTCCTCACGTCATACCTCGGATCCCCATGAAACGACTGCCTCCCCTGCCCGCCCTGCACACGTTTCTGATCACTGCGCAGTGCTGCAACTTCACCCGGGCGGCCGAGCAGTTGCACATCACCCAGGGCGCAGTGAGCCGGCAGATCGCCGGGCTCGAGGATCATCTCGGTTATGAATTGTTCATTCGTCTGGCCCGAGGCCTTGAGCTGACCGCTGAAGGACGTGAGTGGCTGCCACGGGTGGAGAAGATCTTTGGCCTGATCAGCGAAGCGACCGAGCAGATCGGTCTCAAGCGGCAAACCCTGCAACTCAAGGCGCCGAGCTGCGTGATGCGCTGGCTGGTGCCGCGCCTGCTGCAGTGGCAAAAGGAACGCCCGGATGTGCCGGTCAAACTGACCACCACACTGGCCCACGGCGTGGACTTTCAGCGTGAGCCATTCGATGCCGCGGTGATCTACGGCACCCCGCCGGACAATTCGTCGACTGCCCTGCACCTGTTCGATGAGCAACTGACGCCGGTGTGTTCGCCAGCCTTATTGAAAGGCCCGCCGGCACTCAGCGAACCGGCCGATCTGCAACAGCATCTGCTGCTGCATCCCACCCACGATATCCAGGACTGGACCGTGTGGCTGACAGCCGCCGGGTTGCAATTGAGCAACGTCGACACGGGGCAGCATTTCGAGACGCTGGATCAGGCGATGTCGATGGCCTCCCACGGGACGGGTGTGGCGATTGGCGACTGGTCGCTGATCGGCGATGACCTGCACGCCGGGCGGCTGGTGATGCCGTTTGATCTGAAGGTGAAGACGGGGCTGGGGTACTACGTGGTGATGCCGCAGGGTGGGGAAGCATTGCCGCAGTTGGAGGAGCTGATGATCTGGCTGGTGGAACAGGCGCATACCCGCTGAAACACCACATAACCCTGTAGGAGCGGGCTTGCTCGCGAACGCGGAGTGTCAGTCACTTCAAATGTCGCTGACACTCCGCCTTCGCGAGCAAGCCCGCTCCCACATTTGTTCCGCGTCGTTGCTTAGTAGCCGACCGTAAACCGCTGACGCGAATGCTTCGGCGTTTCCACTTCGTCGATCAGCGCGATCGCGTAATCGGCGAAGGTGATCCAGCTACGACCTTCGGCACTCACCAGCAAGTGATCCTTGCCGACGCGGAAGGTGCCGGTGCGCTCACCTTCGACAAACTCTGCCGATGGCGAGAGGAAGGTCCAGTCCAGATCCTGCTCCTGACGCAACGCATCGAGAAACGCCGCCCCCGCACTGGCCTCGGTTTTGTATTCGGCGGGGAAACCCTCGCTGTCGATCACTCGGGTGTCGTCCGGCAGCAACAGCGAACCGGCCCCCCCGACCACCAGCAGACGCTTCACGCCCGCCTGCTTCACCGGGCCGACCACGGCACTGGCCGGTACGGTGGCGAAATGCGCGGCGCTGATCACCACGTCATGACCGGCGACGGCGGCTTGCAGCGCCGCCGAATCCAGCACATCGACATTCTTGCTGACCACACCGGCACGGTTACCGATCTTCGAGGTATCGCGGGCGATGGCGGTGACGCTATGGCCGCGACGCAGGGCTTCTTCCAGCAGTTGGCTACCGGCACGGCCGGTGGCACCAATGATTGCGATCTTGCTCATGACATTCTCCAGTTGGCTTGAGAGTTTCAACGACGGCATAAATCTAATCTTGAAGCGGTATTCCCTGTGGCGAGGGAGCTTGCTCCCGCTGGAGGGCGAAGCACTCCCCGCCTCTTTCAGATTCAACGCACTTTCAGGTTTTACGCCTGCTGCGCAGGCGGGCGGGAGCAAGCTCCCTCGCCACAAAAGTCCTCTCGACCTCCGTTTCAGATCAATCGGGTTACCACTTCATTTCGCCCTTGGCGACTTTGGCGCTCAGCTCCAGCGAGCTTTCTTCGCCGAGTTTCGGGTAGCGTTTTTGCATGGCCTTGATCAGTGCGGCGGAATCTTTGGCCTTGGCGGTTTCTTCGTCGAAAGCCTTAATGTAGTCGGCGGTGAATTTCACGCTGGCCAGCGAGCGGCTGCTCTCGCCCAGATAGTGACCCGGCACCACGGTTTTCGGCTTGAGGGTTTCGATCGAGTGCAGGGTTTGCAGCCAGTCGGAGTGGGATTGCGCGGTCTGGGTATCAGCCATCCACACATGAATGTTCTCGGCGACCACGACGCCACCGACCACAGCCTTGAGCGACGGAATCCACACGAAACTGCGATCCGGTTGTTTGCCTTCAAGTCCCACCACCTGCAATTTCTGTCCTTCGAGCATCAGGCTATCGCCCTTGAGCACGCCCGGCACGATGGTTTTGGCCGGTACGTCGGCGCCCATTTTCGGGCCCCAGAAGGCGAGTTTGCCGTCGACGGTCTGCTTGATGTGATCGACGGTCGGCTGCGAGGCCAGCACGGTGGCGTCGGGGAAAGCCTGAGTCAGGGTGTCGAGGCCGAAGTAGTAATCCGGGTCACCGTGGCTGATGTAGATGGTGGTCAAGTGCTTGCCGCTGGCGCGGATCTTTTCCACCACCTGCTCGGCCTGGGCCTTGCCGAATTGCGCGTCGACCAGGATCGCGTCTTTCTCGCCGCTGACCAGCACCGAAGTCACCGGGAAAATCGCGTTGGTGCCCGGGTTGTAGACATCCAGGGTCAGGTTGGCGGCAGCGGCGTGGGCCGCGAAACCGAGGGTGGCGGTGGCCAGCAAAACGCGCTTGAGGGAAGTGAAGCCGATCATCTGTTGCTCCGTGGTCCGAATGCCGTGGTTGGCGATGGGACAGAGCTTAGTTGCCTGACTCGGTACAAAAAATGCGATGCTTGGACATAGTTTGTTTCTGAAAGCGGGCAAATCATGGATCGTCTTCAAGCAATGCGGGTGTTTGTCACGGTGGTGGATCTGGGCAGCCAGTCGGCGGCCGCCGATCATCTGGACCTGTCACGGCCGGTGGTATCGCGCTATCTGGCGGAGCTGGAAGACTGGGTCGGCGCGCGCCTGATGCACCGCACCACGCGCAAGTTGAGCCTGACCGCCGCCGGCAGTGAAATCCTGCCGCGCTGTCGGCAGATGCTCGAACTTTCGACGGATATGCAGGCAGCAGTCAGTGAACCGCACGATGCACCGCGAGGATTGCTGCGTATCAGCGTCAGCACCTCGTTCGGCCAGGCGCAACTGGCCGATGCGATGGCGGCGTACGTCAAGCGTTACCCCGGGGTCAGCATCGATCTGCAGATGCTCGACCGCACGGTGAATCTGGTGGATGAGCGCATCGACCTGGCGATCCGCACCAGCAATGACCTGGACCCGAACCTGATCGCCCGACGCCTGACCGTGTGCCGCTCGGTGGTCTGCGCCGCACCGGCTTATTTGCGCGACAATCCGCCGCCGCAGCGGGTCGAGGACCTGAGCCGACACAATTGCCTCACGCACTCGTATTTCGGCAAAAGCCTGTGGCATTTCGAGGAGGACGGCGAACCGGTGTCGGTGCCGGTACAGGGCAACATCAGCGCCAATGAGGCCAGCACCCTGTTGCGCGCGACGCTGGCCGGCGCGGGGGTGGCGATGCTGCCGACCTATCAGGCCGGGGTTCACGTGCATGCCGGTGAACTGGTGCGTTTGCTGCCCGATGCCGAGCCACGGCAGATGAACATCTACGCGGTGTATGCGTCACGCAAACACATGCCGGCGGCGCTGCGCAGCATGCTGGATTTTCTCGTCGAACGATTCCCGGAAAATCCAAAATGGGATATTGGCCTGTAAATCCGGTATTCCTGTGGGAGCGGGCTTGCTCGCGAATGCGTCGTGTCAGTCGAGGGCAATCCAGACTGACACACCGCCTTCGCGAGCAAGCCCGCTCCCACAGGTGTCATCCGTGTGCTGAAGGTATGTCACCTACGCGGGAGCCGTGGCTGGCAACTCTGTACCGCTGACCTATGCTGAAAGTAATACCGCAGGGTATGCGTTCAGAGGTCAACGCCATGAACATCAGAACAAGAAGGTACTTCGCGATTTTCATCACCTGCGCCGCCACGCTGGCGCTGTACGGCACCGCGGCCTGGCGGGTCGAGCAACTGCGACAACTGCCCCGCGAGTTCGCGAGTTGCAATTTCGAGCGCTGCATTCCGCATAACGCGACGCTTAATGCGTTGCGCTGATTGACCTGAGTTGCAGTGCGATCCTGTGGGAGGGGGCTTGCTCCCGAATGCGGTGTGTCATTCAGCATTGATGCAAACTGATAGACCGCTTTCGGGAGCAAGCCCCCTCCCACAGGAGACCGCAGCGTCTACAAGATCACTGCTCGGCCTTCAGCCGGTCGCGGAAGGCCTTTGGCGATATCCCCACCCGGCGCCGGAACAGGCGCGTGAAGTTGGTCGGATCGGAAAACCCCAACAACTCCGACATCTCGTAAATGGTCATGCTGGTGTAGGTCAGCAAACGTTTGGCTTCCAGCAACTGGCGTTCGTGCATGATCTGCAGCGCCGGCTGCCCTGCCAGTTCCCGGCAGGTGCCGTTGAGGTGCGACACCGAAATCCCCAGGCGATGGGCGAGGTCTTCGACCTTCACATGCTGGCGGTAAGTCTCCTCCACCAATTGAATGAACCCGTTGAGGTATTCGCGCTGGCGTTGCGGTCGCTGGCTGGCGTTATGGCGCACGATCGCCTGTCGGCTGACCCAGACCATGATCACGCTCACCAGCGAATGCATGAGCATTTCCCGCGCTGGCTGATGGCCGTTGTACTCGGCCTGCAACGCTGAAAACAGGCTGTTCAGGTACTCCGCATCCTTGCCCGCCGGATAGTGCTCGGCCTGGGCCAGTGCGTGCACCGAATTGCCCAGTTGCGCCTGCAAGTGATTGATCAACGGATTGGCGAGGGTGACGACGAATCCTTCGACGTCCTCGGAAAAGCGGAAGCCATGCACCGACAACGGTGGCAGGACTTGAATGGCGGGTTCGTTGAGCTGCGTGCGTTGACCTTCGATTTCAAGCTCTGCCTGACCTTTGAAGACGAAGAGCAACTGGCACAAATCGGCGTGGCGGTGGGGTTTGATTTCCCATTGATGTTCGCGGCTGCGTTTGGAAATGGTTTCACAGTGCAGCAAGTCAGGGGTCGGCCAGTCCAGGCTTTCACCGTAGAGCTTGAACACCGGAATCGAAGGCAGGTCAGGCTTGTTCATCACTTCAATCCAGGCCTCGAGGTTGCGGGCGATAATCGCACCGATTGGCAGAATGTACAGGTATCGGCTCAGTTTTCACCTTCAATTGACAGACCCGCAAGGGAAAAATGCAAGCACTCGATCCATAAAAATCATTCACCGGCTCCCGTCGCGTGAAGCTTGCGAGTCATAAAAACAATGAAAACGCTGAAAACCCAAGTCGCCATCATCGGCGCCGGTCCGTCCGGATTGCTCCTCGGTCAGTTGCTGCACAACGCCGGCATCGACACCCTGATTGTCGAACGCCAGACACCCGATTACGTGCTCGGGCGAATTCGCGCCGGGGTGCTTGAACAGGGCATGGTAGAGCTGTTGCGTCAGGCCGGCGTGGGTGCGCGCATGGATGCCGAAGGGTTGGTACACACCGGCTTCGATCTGGCATTGGATGGACGTCTGGCACACATCGATCTGCAGGGTTTGACCGGCGGCAAAACCGTCATGGTTTACGGCCAGACCGAAGTCACTCGCGACCTGATGGCCGCTCGTCGGGAGGCCGGGGCGCTGTCGTTTTATGAAGTGAGCGATGTCGTTCCTCACGGCATGAAAAGCGACGAGGCCTTTGTCACTTTCGAAAAGGACGGGGAAACATGGCGCGTCGACTGCGATTACATTGCCGGTTGCGATGGTTTTCACGGCGTGGCCCGGCAGTCGATTCCCGAAGACTGCCTGAAGATTTTCGAGCGGGTCTATCCGTTCGGCTGGCTGGGGATTCTCGCGGACACGCCGCCGGTGCACGATGAGCTGGTGTACGCCCGTCACGAACGCGGCTTCGCCCTGTGCAGCATGCGCTCGGCCACTCGCACCCGTTACTACCTGCAAGTGCCGGCCGAGGAAAATGTCGCCGCCTGGTCCGATCAGCGCTTTTGGGATGAACTCAAAACCCGCTTGCCCACGGCGCTTGCCGAGAAACTGGTGACCGGCCCGTCGATTGAAAAAAGCATCGCGCCGCTGCGCAGTTTTGTCGTCGAGCCGATGCAGTACGGGCGGATGTTTCTGCTTGGCGATGCCGCGCATATCGTCCCGCCCACTGGCGCCAAGGGCCTGAATCTGGCGGCCAGTGACGTCAGCACTTTGTTCAATATCCTGCTGAAGGTTTACCGCGAAGGACGCACGGACTTGTTGGAGAAATACTCGGAAATCTGCCTGCGCCGGGTATGGAAAGCCGAACGTTTCTCCTGGTGGATGACTTCGATGCTGCACCGCTTCGACGAACATGATGATTTCAGTCAGCGCATCAGCGCCTCGGAACTGGACTACTTTGTCAGTTCAGAAGCGGGTCGGAAAACCATTGCAGAAAATTACGTCGGACTTCCTTATGAGGCTATCGAATAGCTTCCTACCGACTTACACTGGCGAGCATTCCCGCTCGCCTGACGATCCGCGGGACTCTCACTGCCCGCAGGTTTCGCCCGTGACCAATCTTCACCAGCCTGAAACACCCAAACCGGCCATTCGCAGCGTGCTGGTCGCGCTGATGCTGGCGATCTTTCTCGGCGCGCTGGACCAGACCATCGTCGCCGTCTCGATGCCCGCCATCTCCGCACAATTCAAGGATGTCAGCCTGCTGGCCTGGGTGATTTCCGGGTACATGGTGGCGATGACTGTGGCCGTGCCGATCTACGGCAAGCTCGGCGACCTGTACGGGCGGCGCAAACTGATGCTGTTCGGCATGGGCCTGTTCACCCTCGCCTCGCTGTTCTGCGGTATGGCGCAAAGCATGGAACAACTGGTGCTGGCGCGGATTCTCCAGGGCATCGGCGCCGGCGGGATGATTTCGGTCAGTCAGGCGATCATCGGCGACATCGTCCCGCCCCGTGAACGCGGCCGTTATCAGGGTTACTTCAGCAGCATGTACGCGGTCGCCAGCGTCGCCGGGCCGGTGCTCGGCGGCTACATGACCGAATACCTGTCGTGGCGCTGGGTGTTCCTGATCAACTTGCCGCTGGGGCTTGGCGCCTGGTGGGTTGCCAATCGCAACCTGCGCGGGCTGCCGATTCCACAGCGCAAGCCGATCATCGACTACCTCGGCACACTGCTGATGATCATCGGTTTGACCGCCCTGCTGCTGGGCATCACTCAGGTCGGTCAGGGCCATTCGTGGCGCAGCAGCGAAGTGCTCGGCTTGTTTGCCTGTGCAGTGCTGGTACTGGCGGTGTTCGTCTGGCATGAACGCCGGGCGCGTGAGCCGCTGCTGCCGATGCACCTGTTCACCAACCGCAATGCGTTGCTGTGCTGGTGCACGATTTTCTTCACCAGTTTCCAGGCGATCTCGCTGATCGTGCTGATGCCGCTGCGCTTCCAGAGCGTCACCGGCGCCGGGGCCGATGCCGCGGCGTTGCACTTGCTGCCGCTGGCGATGGGGCTGCCGATTGGCGCTTATTTCGCCGGACGCCGCACCTCGGTCACCGGCCGTTACAAACCACAGATTCTGACTGGCGCGCTGCTGATGCCGATCTCGATTCTCGGCATGGCGTTCAGCCCACCGGACGCGACGCTGGTCAGCAGCCTGTTCATGCTGCTCAGCGGGATTGCCGGCGGCATGCAGTTCCCGACCTCACTGGTGGGCACGCAGAACTCGGTGGATCAGCGCGACATCGGCGTCGCCACCAGCACCACCAACCTGTTCCGCTCGCTGGGCGGCGCGGTGGGCGTGGCGTTGATGTCGGCGCTGTTGCTGGCCTTTTTGCAGGACTCGAGTTTTGCCCATCTGGCGAGCAACGCGCTGATCAGCGAGGGGCATTCAGGCAATGTGCTGCTCGACGGTTTGAACGCCGCCCCGGGTGAGGCACAGAACGCCCTGCGCGCCGAGCTTTCGGTGACGTTCCGGCATTTGCTGTGGGTGAGTACGGCGGTGTCGCTGCTGGGTCTGGCGGCGGCGATCGCGATGCCGAACAAGTTGCTGCGCGGGCGGGAGCACGGCGCCAAATAGGAACAGGTGCCATGAAAACCTGTGGGAGCGAGCCTGCTCGCGAAAGCAGTGTGTCATTCAACTGTGATGTCAGCTGACACTATGCCTTCGCGAGCAGGCTCGCTCCCACAGGGGGGCAAAGGTATTTTCAAGGGCTGTAGTAACCCACCGCCACCAGAAAATGCCCGACCTTTTTCAGGTAGGCATGCTTGTCCTCGACCTTGCCGGTCACCGGGTTTTTCCAGCGGTATTCGTATTCGCCGTCATCCTGCTTGGCGATCAGCGCCAGAATCGGCTCGCCCACCGGTTTGCCTTCCGGGTCGTTGATCTTGCTGAAATCGGTATTGATCAGGCGCAGGTTGGTGCCGTGGGCCACGTAGCGCTGGGTGTTCAAATCGACGACGAACACATACAAGTCATCCTGCAGATAACCGCCCTTGAGCGAGTTGATGGCCGTCAGGGTGCCCTTCTCGTTTTTCCCCAGATCGGTTGCAGCCTTGTCGAGGAGTGCCTTGGCCTGCTCGGCTGAAGCACGCGGCAGGTAATAACCGACCGCCAGAATGCGCTGACCGATGCGCTGGTAATACACATGTTTGCGCTCGACCTTGCCGTCCGCCCAGTTCTGCCAGCGGTATTCGGCCTGTTGAATGCCGTTGCCTTCCGGCACCAGCAAGGCGTCCTTGAAGGCTTTCTGCAAATCCGGCGCAAGCACCTCGCTGACGTCACGGCCGATCAACGCTGAGGATGGGCCGCCACTGGCGAGCATCACGCCTTTGGTATCGACCACGAACACGTAGCGATCCTTGTCGACAAACTCGCCCTGACGGCTGAACGCGGCGAAGGCCTTGTCGCCATTGTCGTGGTAATAGGCCAGGGCCTTTTCCAGCAGCGCAATGGCGGCCTTGCTGTCGTCCTTTTGCGCGGTGGCAGCGTTGACCTGCGCTACCCCCACAAAAAGCATTACACCGAGCCACGCCACTTTATGCAAAAACCCCATAACGCATCCCTCGTTCTTGTTGGTGTTTCAAGAGCGTAGACGGCTTGGGGTCGGATGGGGCGCCGCATCCTGTAGCGAGGAGATTTATCCCCGATGGGCTGCGCAGCAGCCCTGATGGAGAGAACACATATTTCCTGACACACCGAGCTGATACCAGGGAGCTGCTGCGCAGCCCCATCGGGGATGAATCCCCTCACCACAAAGGTCCCTGGCTACAGTTCATCAGGCCCTATGGCCGGGCATTGATCTGCTGCTGCAAGTTCTGGATCTGCGCCTGCAGGGTGTTGATGTTGCGGGTCATCTGGCCGCGGAATGCATCGAACTCGGCGGTATTGCCGCCACCCTGCGCAGCGGCCGGGCGGTTGTCCTGTTCACTCTTGAGGACGATGATTTCCTGCTCCAGACGCTCGATCGCCGCGCTCGGGTTGCCTTGCTTCTTCAGCGCGGCAATATCGGCACTCAGGCTCTTGAGCTGCGCATCGAACTTGCCGGTATCGACCGGGGCGCTTTTCAGGGTTGCCAGTTCCGCACTCAGGGCTTTGACCTGAGCCTGCAACTGGGTATTGGCGTTCTGTTGTTCGGTGGTCTGCGCGGTCATCTGCGCCAGACGCTTGTCCAGATCGCTGGTCTGACCGACCACGCCTTGCTGCTGTTTACTTTGATCCAGCAACTGGGTTTCCAGCTGTTTGATCTGTTGCTTCAAGGCTTCGCTGTCACTGTTGACGTTGCTCTGGCTGGCGACGACCTTGCCGGAAATATCCTGCAGGCGCCCCGCCGCTTCCTCGCTGATGCGCGCAAAGCTTTCCTGGGTGGCCACCAGTTGCTGCTCCATCAGCGAAATCTGCTGGAAGCTCCACCAGGCCAGACCGATGAAAGCAAAGAACAGCGCGCCAACCAGCGCCCACAACGGCCCGGTGCTCGCGGCCTTGACCTTGACCACCGGCGGCGTGCGCGAATGCACGGAAGTGCGGGCGGTCGGCGGAATGTCATCGTCGTCAAAGGTGTCGGCCCGCAGGCTCGGTACATCGTCGAAATCGTCGTTGGCATCGTTACGCATGGACATTGAGGCAACCTTTGTGGAACGCGGTGATGGCTGAATGCTGCGAAGTATAACCACCGCAGCCGCAGGGATTGACCCTCACGCGGCAGTGCGGTTCATTGCCGGCCGGGCGACTTGTATCAACGGATGTCCTGGGCTTTCCACCAGCCACAGAACTCGTCGAGGGCCGACCACAGGCTGACTTTCGGATCGTAGTCCAGATAATGCCGGGCGCGACTGATGTCGAGGGTGAAATTTTTCTTCATGACCTGCATGCCCAGCCGCGACAGGGTCGGCTCCGGGCGCCCCGGCCAGAGTTTGCACACGCCTTCGTTGAGCGCCGCAACGCTGTAGGCCAGACCGTACGAGCGGTATTTGGTGACCTGCGGCACTTCCATTTTGCGCATCACATAATTGACCACATCCCACAACGGCACCGGCGCGCCATTGCTGATGTTGTAGGCCTTACCCAACGCGGAACCGGCCGCCAGCAGGCTGCTGAGCAGCGCTTCGTTGAGGTTCTGCACGCTGGTGAAGTCGACCTTGTTCAGGCCGTCGCCGATGATCGCCAGACGCCCCTTGCGCTGCATGTTCAGCAGGCGCGGGAAGATGCTCATGTCGCCGGCACCGGTGACGAAACGCGGGCGCAGGGCGATGGTTTCGAGGCCGAATTCCTGGGCGCCGAAGACCTTTTGCTCGGCCAGGTATTTGGTCGCTGCGTAGTGATGTTTGAAGCGCTTTGGCACTTGCTCTTCGGTCAGGCCGAGGTGATCGCGGCCATCGAAGTAGATCGACGGCGACGACAGATGCACCAGCCGCCGCACGCGCTGCTTTAGGCAGGCTTCGACGACGTTTTCGGTAACCTGCACGTTGCCTTGATGAAAGTCCTGATAACGCCCCCACAAGCCGACGGCACCGGCACAGTGCACCACGGCTTCGACGTCGGCGCAGAGGTCGCGCACCAGATCCGCATCGGTGAGATCGCCCGGGACGAACTCGGCGCCACGGCGCACCAGATGCTCGACGCTCTCGGCCCGGCGACCGTTGACCCGCACGTCCAGGCCCTGCTCCAGGGCGAAACGCGCAAAGCGTCCGCCAATGAAGCCGCTTGCGCCGGTGACCAGAATTTTCATGTAACGCTCCGATGTCTTTCGTTTACCTGATACGTCTGTCTTGACGCTGACCGTCAGCCCAAGGGCACCAGCCATCGTGGTGAAGAACGTAGCAATTGTTCGGTCAGCAAGCCCAGCAACTGACCGCCATTGCGCCAATGATGCCAGTACAACGGCACATCGATCGGTTTATCTGGCAACAGTTCGCGCAAAGTCCCGCGTTGCAACTGCTCGCGCACTTGCAGTTCCGGCACCAGTCCCCAACCGAACCCGGCTTCGGTCAGACGCACAAAACCTTCGGAGGACGGGCACAAGTGGTGCTCGAAACCACCGTCGACACCGAGCGATGCGAGGTAGCGATGCTGGAGGAAATCGTCCGGCCCGAACACCAGCGCCGGGGTACGCGGCAACTGTTCGGCACGCACTCCATCGGGAAAATGCCGTTCGATGAACGCCGGACTGGCCAGCGCCCGATAGCGCATCGCCCCGAGCAACACACTGCGCGCACCGGCCACCGGGCGTTCGCTGGCACAGACACACGCCGCAACCTCCCCGGCACGCATGCGCTTGAGGCCGACGGTCTGATCTTCCACCACCAGATCCAGCAATAAATGCTGCTCGGCGCAGAAATCGCCCACGGCTTCGGCCCACCAGGTGGCGAGGCTGTCGGCGTTGAGGGCGATGCGCAAACGCTCCGGCACGCCCTCTTCGTCGAGCGCCGGCACCAGGGTCTGCAAGTCACGCTCAAGCAGGCGCACCTGCTGCACATGGTTGAGCAGCCGCCGGCCAATCTCGGTCGGCGACGGCGGCGTGCCGCGCACCAGCACCGGTTGGCCGACCCGCGCTTCCAGCAGTTTGATCCGCTGGGAAATCGCCGATTGCGACAAGCCCAGCACCTGTGCGGCGCGTTCGAATCCGGCCTGCTCGACCACAGCGGCCAGCGCGGAAAGCAATTTATAGTCGAACATCAGTTTTCCTAATGAGCGATCAGCACTATTGGTTTTTCTTATACAGCTTTCGACCGGAGAATAGCCAGCAAGCACTCTTTATCAAGGAACACTGCAATGGCTGGCGAAACCTCACTCACGACGTTGCTGCGCAGCATGAGCCCGCAGCTCAACGCCGGTGAATACGTGTTCTGCACCCTGCGTGACGCTCAGTTGCCCAACGGTCTGGAGATTGTCGGCAGCTTTCGTGAACAGGAAGGCCTGACTGTGATCCTCGAACGCTCTCAGGCGGAACACGCCGGGTTCAGTTTCGATTATGTCGCAGCGTGGATCACCCTCAACGTGCATTCGGCACTGGAAGCGGTCGGCCTCACCGCTGCGTTCGCCAGCGCACTGGGCAAGGCCGGGATCAGTTGCAACGTGATCGCCGGTTACTACCACGACCACTTGTTTGTCGGACAGACCGACGCCGAACGCGCCATGCAAGTGCTGCGCGATCTCGCAGCCAACGCGGAGTAATCGTTATGTGGCAAAGCTATGTGAACGGCCTGCTGGTGGCGTTCGGGTTGATCATGGCGATCGGCACGCAGAATGCTTTTGTATTGGCCCAGAGCCTGCGGCGCGAACATCACCTGCCGGTGGCGGCGCTGTGCGTGGCGTGCGATGCGCTGCTGGTGGCGGCCGGGGTTTTCGGCCTGGCCACGGTGTTGGCGCAGAACCCGACATTGCTCGCAGTGGCGCGCTGGGGCGGCGCCGTCTTTCTGATCTGGTACGGCAGCCAGGCGCTGCGCCGGGCGTTCTCGAAACAGAGTCTGGATCAGGGCGAAAACCACACCGTACGCTCGTTGCGCGCGGTGATGCTCAGCGCGCTGGCAGTGACGTTGCTCAATCCGCACGTTTATCTGGACACGGTGTTGCTGATCGGCTCGCTCGGTGCGCAGCAGTCGGTGCCGGGGGCTTATGTCGTGGGCGCGGCGAGTGCATCGCTGCTGTGGTTTTTCACTCTTGCCCTCGGTGCCGCATGGCTTGCGCCATGGCTGGCAAGGCCGAGTACCTGGCGGATTCTAGATCTGGTGGTGGCGTTGATGATGTTTACAGTCGCAGGGCAATTGATATTGGCGCAGTGATTTATTCCAAACAGCTCTGGAACCTCTATCCCACACAGTTGTTGCGTGGTTAAGCCTTGACCCCGGTGCTATGATCCGAACCCTGCGCCGCAAAGAGTAAAAACTCGTCGGTGCATTTCTGGCCGCCCGTGATCGGCCTTGCGCTCACCGCAACAGACCTGATTAGGAGAATCATCATGGCTTTCGAATTGCCGCCGCTGCCTTACGCACACGATGCCCTGCAGCCGCACATTTCCAAGGAAACCCTGGAATTTCACTACGACAAGCACCACAACACCTATGTCGTGAACCTGAACAACCTGGTGCCAGGCACCGAGTTCGAAGGCAAGACCCTGGAAGAGATCGTCAAGACTTCCTCGGGCGGCATCTTCAACAACGCCGCTCAGGTCTGGAACCACACTTTCTACTGGAACTGCCTGGCGCCAAACGCCGGCGGTCAACCAACCGGCGCACTGGCTGAAGCCATCAACGCGGCTTTCGGTTCGTTCGACAAGTTCAAGGAAGAGTTCAGCAAAACCTCGATCGGCACCTTCGGTTCCGGCTGGGGCTGGCTGGTGAAGAAGGCTGACGGTTCCCTGGCTCTGGCCAGCACCATCGGCGCCGGCAACCCGCTGACCAGCGGCGACACCCCGCTGCTGACCTGCGACGTCTGGGAACACGCTTACTACATCGACTACCGCAACCTGCGTCCGAAGTACGTTGAAGCGTTCTGGAACCTGGTCAACTGGAAGTTCGTTGCTGAGCAGTTCGAAGGCAAAACCTTCACCGCTTAAGCTGCGCGCCAGATAAAAAACCCGGCTATGGCCGGGTTTTTTTATGCCCGAAAAAAGCCGCACCGCATCGAATCCCACTCAGGCCGTTTTCCCACAACGAAAGCAGCCTTCGACCTCTTGCCGCCGCGCCGTAGCGGGCTACCATCAAATCAGTGAAAATTTGTTCCGTACCGCTCAAGTTGAGGGCCGAAACTACCGACACAGTACAAATAGAGCTGAGACTCCAGACAGCAGCATTTCGGCCAAGGCCACGGGCAAATGTTCCGGGGCTTGATTGTCCCTTTGACTGCCAACACGGGATTGCCAATACTCATGGCAACTTGACGCTACCCGCACGGAACAAGGAATAACCCTTTGAAGCTGGAACTCAAGAACAGCTTGTCGGTGAAGTTGCTCCGGGTCGTGCTCCTTTCGGCATTGATCGTCGGCGTAGTCTTGAGCTGCGCCCAGATCGTTTTCGATGCCTATAAAACCCGCCAGGCGGTGGCCGGCGATGCGCAGCGCATCCTCGACATGTTCCGTGATCCCTCGACTCAGGCCGTGTACAGCCTGGACCGGGAAATGGGCATGCAGGTGATCGAAGGCCTGTTCCAGGACGACGCCGTGCGCCAGGCCTCCATCGGCCATCCCAACGAAGCGATGCTGGCGCAAAAATCCCGCGAGTTGCAGCACTCCAACAGCCGCTGGCTGACCGATCTGATCCTCGGTCAGGAACGCACCTTCACCACCCAACTGGTTGGCCGCGGCCCGTACAGCGAGTATTACGGCGACCTGAGCATCACCCTCGACACCGCCACCTATGGCGAGAGTTTCATCGTCAGTTCGGTGATCATTTTCATTTCCGGCGTGTTGCGCGCCCTGGCCATGGGCCTGGTGCTGTATCTGGTCTATCACTGGCTGCTGACCAAGCCGCTGTCGCGGATCATCGAGCACCTGACCGAAATCAATCCCGATCGCCCCAGCGAGCACAAGATTCCGCAGATCAAGGGCAACGAGAAGAACGAACTCGGCATCTGGATCAACACCGCCAACCAGTTGCTTGAATCCATCGAACGCAACACACACCTGCGCCACGAAGCGGAAAACAGCCTGCTGCGCATGGCCCAGTACGACTTCCTCACCGGCCTGCCGAACCGCCAGCAATTGCAGCAGCAACTGGACAAGATTCTGGTCGACGCCGGCAAGCTGCAACGCCGGGTCGCGGTATTGTGCGTGGGGCTGGACGATTTCAAAGGGATCAACGAGCAGTTCAGCTACCAGACCGGCGACCAGTTGCTGCTGGCGCTGGCCGACCGCCTGCGCGGCCATAGCGGTCGCCTGGGTGCCCTCGCCCGTCTGGGCGGCGACCAGTTTGCGCTGGTGCAGGCCGATATCGAACAACCTTACGAAGCGGCAGAGCTGGCGCAAAGCATCCTCGATGATCTGGAAGCGGCGTTTGCCCTCGACCATCAGGAAATCCGCCTGCGCGCGACCATCGGCATCACCCTGTTCCCCGAGGACGGCGACAGCACCGAGAAGCTGTTGCAGAAGGCCGAGCAGACCATGACGCTGGCCAAGACCCGTTCGCGCAACCGTTATCAGTTCTACATCGCCAGTGTCGACAGCGAGATGCGTCGCCGTCGCGAACTGGAAAAAGACCTGCGTGACGCGCTGATTCGCGATCAGTTCTACCTCGTCTATCAACCGCAGATCAGCTACCGCGATCACCGCGTGGTCGGGGTTGAAGCGCTGATTCGCTGGCAGCACCCGGAGCACGGTCTGGTGCCGCCGGACCTGTTCATCCCGCTGGCCGAGCAGAACGGCACGATCATCGCCATCGGCGAATGGGTGCTGGATCAGGCCTGCAAGCAATTGCGCGAATGGCACGATCAGGGCTTCGTCGATCTGCGCATGGCGGTCAACCTGTCCACCGTGCAACTGCACCACGCCGAGTTGCCGCGAGTGGTCAACAACCTGCTGCAGATCTACCGTTTGCCGCCGCGCAGCCTGGAGCTGGAAGTCACCGAAACCGGCTTGATGGAAGACATCAGCACTGCCGCCCAGCATCTGCTGAGCCTGCGTCGTTCCGGGGCGCTGATCGCCATCGACGACTTCGGCACCGGCTACTCATCACTGAGTTATCTGAAAAGCCTGCCGTTGGACAAGATCAAGATCGACAAGAGCTTCGTTCAGGATCTGCTGGATGACGACGATGATGCGACCATCGTTCGCGCGATCATTCAACTGGGCAAGAGCCTGGGCATGCAGGTGATCGCCGAAGGCGTGGAAACCGCCGAGCAGGAGTCCTACATCATCTCTGAAGGCTGTCACGAAGGTCAGGGTTACCACTACAGCAAGCCGCTGCCTGCCCGGGAACTGACTGCCTACCTCAAGCAAGCCCAACGCAGCAACGCGGCTATTTTATAAAGTCAAAAGATCGCAGCCTGCGGCAGCTCCTACAGGGAGCGCATTCCCCTGTAGGAGCTGTCGAGTGAAACGAGGCTGCGATCTTTTGATCTGCGCCATCACACCGGCGTAAACAAGAAATATTTCCAGCCACAGCCCTTTACACATAATGCGAAAGATTTGCATTATGTCGCAGCTTTGCGCACCCCCGCGCCCTGTCCATTCAATTACCGAAGCAGGATGTTCGCCATGATTCGTATGCCTCTGGCTACCGCCAGTCTGCTGGCCATCGCTATTTCCCTCGCCGGTTGCGGCGAAGGCAAAGACAAGGCTGCCGCTGCGGCCACGCCGACTCCAGCCGCCAGCACCGCTGCCGCTGCTCCTGCCGCAGCCGGGAAAGTCGACGAAGCCGCCGCCAAGGCTGTGGTCGCGCACTACGCCGACATGGTCTTCGCCGTCTACAGCGATGCCGAATCCACCGCGAAAACCCTGCAAACCGCCGTAGACGCCTTCCTCGCCAAGCCGAATGCCGAGACGCTGAAAGCCGCCCGTGAAGCATGGATCGCCGCACGCGTTCCGTACCTGCAGAGCGAAGTATTCCGCTTCGGCAACACCATCATCGACGACTGGGAAGGTCAGGTGAACGCCTGGCCTCTGGACGAAGGCCTGATCGACTACGTCGACAAATCCTACGAGCACGCACTGGGTAACCCGGGTGCCAACGCCAATATCATCGCCAACACTGAAGTCCAGGTCGGCGAAGACAAGGTCGATGTCAAAGACATCACCCCGGAAAAACTCGCCAGCCTGAACGAGCTGGGCGGTTCCGAAGCCAACGTCGCCACCGGCTACCACGCCATCGAATTCCTGCTCTGGGGCCAGGACTTGAACGGCACCGGCCCGGGCGCCGGCAACCGTCCTGCTTCCGACTACCTGGAAGGCGCGGGCGCCACCGGCGGTCACAACGATCGTCGTCGTGCGTACCTCAAAGCGGTGACCCAACTGCTGGTCAGCGACCTGGAAGAAATGGTCGGTAACTGGAAGCCGAACGTGGCTGACAACTACCGCGCCACCCTGGAAGCCGAGCCTGCCGAAACCGGCCTGCGCAAAATGCTGTTCGGCATGGGCAGCCTGTCGCTGGGTGAACTGGCGGGCGAGCGCATGAAGGTGTCTCTGGAAGCCAACTCCCCGGAAGACGAACAGGATTGCTTCAGCGACAACACCCACAACTCGCACTTCTACGATGCCAAAGGCATTCGTAACGTGTACCTGGGCGAATACACCCGCACCGACGGCACCAAGATGACCGGTGCCAGCCTGTCGTCGCTGGTGGCCAAGGCCGACCCGGCTGCCGACAACGCGCTGAAAGCCGATCTGGCCGCTACCGAAGCCAAGATCCAGGTCATGGTCGATCACGCCAACAAGGGTGAGCACTACGATCAGTTGATCGCTGCGGGCAATACCGCTGGCAACCAGATCGTGCGTGATGCCATCGCTGCGCTGGTCAAGCAGACCGGTTCGATCGAAGCCGCTGCCGGCAAGCTGGGCATCAGCGACCTGAACCCGGACAACGCTGATCACGAGTTCTGATCAACGCTAGCTGCACAAGAAGGCGACCTCCGGGTCGCCTTTTTCATGCCTGCCATGCACAAAACCCTGTGGGAGCGGGCTTGCTCGCGAAAGCGGTGTATCAGTCAATTCATCTGTGTCTGACCCACCGCTTTCGCGAGCAAGCCCGCTCCCACAAGGGGGACTGCGTTTTTCCAAATCACTGCCGCAAATCAAGCAAACGATAATTCCTCTTATTCAAACTCACTCGCCCTGTTAGACTTTGCGCCTTTGTTTTCGCCCGTCCGCAGGATGTCTGATGCCCTCGCTGCCTCTTCGCTTGTCCGCACTGTTTCTGGCACTGGGCCTGAGTGCCTGCGATGACGCCCCGCGTTTTACCAAGGCTGAGCCCGGTGAAGCGCGTTCGGGTGGGGCGGCGACCGTGCGCAAGACCGATCAGAACGCTTTCTCCCTGCCCTCGGCCAACCTGCCGCCGTCGCGCCGGGTCGACTTCAGTGTCGGCAACAGCTTCTTCCGCAGCCCGTGGGTAATCGCCCCGTCGACCACCACCGCCCGCGATGGCCTCGGTCCGTTGTTCAACACCAACGCCTGCCAGAACTGCCACATCAAGGATGGTCGTGGACACCCGCCAGCCCCCGATGCGGCGAACGCGGTATCGATGCTGGTGCGTCTGTCGATTCCCGATTCGCCGGCCTATGCCAAAGTCATCGAGCAAGTCGGCGTAGTGCCGGAGCCGGTCTACGGCGGCCAGTTCCAGGACATGGCCGTGCCCGGGGTCACGCCCGAAGGCAAGGTGCGTGTCGAGTACACCCCGGTGCCGATCCGTTTCAAGGACGGCACCGAAGTGGAGCTGCGCAAACCGGTTCTGCAATTCAGTCAGTTGGGCTACGGCCCAATGCACCCGGACACGCGTTTCTCGGCCCGGGTCGCGCCGCCGATGATCGGCCTCGGCCTGCTCGAGGCGATCCCTGAAGAAGCGATCCTCGCCAACGCCGCCGCGCAAGCCAAAGAGAACAACGGCATTAATGGTCGGGCGAATCGGGTCTGGGATGACGCGCAGCAAAAAACTGTCATGGGTCGCTTCGGCTGGAAAGCCGGGCAACCGAATCTCAATCAGCAGAATGTCCACGCGTTCTCCGGAGACATGGGCCTCACGACCAGCCTGAGGCCCTTCGATGACTGCACCGACGCGCAAACCGCGTGCAAACAGGCACCCAACGGCAATGGTCCGGACGGCGAGCCGGAAGTCAGTGACAACATCCTCCGTCTGGTGCTGTTCTACACGCGCAACCTCGCAGTGCCGGCACGTCGTGGCGTCAGCGACGAACAAGTGCTGGCCGGCAAGAATCTGTTTTTCCAGGCCGGTTGCCAGTCCTGCCACACCCCTCAATACACCACCGCCGCCAACGCGGCCGAACCTGAACTGGCCAATCAAGTGATTCGCCCGTACAGCGATCTGCTGCTGCACGACATGGGCGACGGTCTGGCCGACAACCGCACTGAATTCCAGGCCTCCGGCCGCGACTGGCGCACCCCGCCGTTGTGGGGCATCGGCCTGACGCAGGCGGTCAGTGGCCACACCCAGTTCTTGCATGACGGCCGCGCCCGCAATCTGCTCGAAGCCGTGCTCTGGCATGGCGGCGAAGCGCAGAAGGCGCAGCAACAGGTTTTGTCTTTCAACGCCGAGCAGCGTGCCGCGCTGCTGGCGTTCTTGAACTCACTTTAAACTTTTAAAAGAATCGGGAGCCCGACATGTTCCGTCCCAAGTTGTTGTTCACCAGCCTTGCCGCACTCGCCCTCGGCGCCTGCTCGCCGCAGGACCCGCAAGCGGTCACGTCGGCGGCCATCGCCAAATCGGTGATCCTGCCGACCTACACCCGTTGGGTCGAAGCCGACAAGCAACTGGCGGTCAGCGCCCTCGCCTACTGCCAGGGCAAGGAAACCCTGGAAACCGCCCGCGCTGACTTCCTGCACGCGCAGAAAGCCTGGGCCGAACTGCAACCGCTGCTGATCGGCCCATTGGCCGAGGGAAACCGTTCGTGGCAGGTGCAGTTCTGGCCGGACAAGAAAAACCTCGTCGGCCGTCAGGTCGAGCAACTGGTGATCGCCCAGCCGCAAATCGACGCCGCCGCCCTGGCCAAATCCAGCGTCGTGGTGCAGGGTCTGTCGGCTTACGAATACATCCTGTTCGACGAAAAGCCAGACGTCGCCAACGCTGATCAGAAGGCCAAATACTGCCCGCTGCTGATCGCCATCGGCGAGCGTCAGAAGCAACTGGCCGAAGAGATTCTGCAGAGCTGGAACAACACCGACGGCATGCTCGCGCAGATGAGCAAATTCCCTAACCAGCGCTACGCCGACTCTCACGAAGCGATCGCCGATCTGCTGCGTGTGCAGGTCACCGCACTCGACACCCTGAAGAAAAAACTCGGTACGCCGATGGGCCGTCAGAGCAAGGGCGTGCCGCAGCCGTTCCAGGCTGATGCGTGGCGCAGCCAGTCGTCGCTGACCGCGCTGGAGGCCAGTCTGGCCGCGGCCAAAACCGTCTGGGAAGGCGTCGACAACAAAGGCCTGCGCGGTCTGTTGCCGGCCGAGCAGAAGCCGTTGGCGGACAAGATCGACGCCGCCTACGCCGCGTCGCTGAAACTGTTTGACAGCACCCAGCGCTCGCTGACCGAAATGCTGCAGGACGACGCCGGTCGTCAACAACTCAACGATCTCTACGACAGCCTCAACGTCGTCCATCGCCTGCACGAAGGCGAACTGGCCAAGGCGCTGGGCATCCAACTGGGCTTCAACGCCAACGACGGTGACTGATGAGGGCAAGTGCCATGCTGCGACGCCAGGCTCTGACTTTAGGTAGTTTGCTGCTGGGAGCAGTGACACTGGGCGGCTGGACGCTGTTCAAGCGCAAGGATCAGAGCCCGCTGTTGCTCTCGGCGCGCGATGACACCGACGGCAAGCATTACGCCGTCGGTTATCGGCTGGACGGTACTCGGGTGTTCGCCACCGAGGTCGGCCAGCGCTGCCACGACATCATCAACCACCCGACGCTGCCGATCGCGCTGTTCGTCGCCCGCCGCCCGGGCACCGAGAGCTACCTGATCGATCTGCGCGACGGGACGTTGCTGCAAACCGTGACCTCGCAGCCGAACCGGCATTTCTACGGTCACGCCGTGGTGCACAAGGACGGCGAATACCTGTACGCCACCGAGAACGACACCACTGATCCGGGACGTGGCCTGCTCGGGGTGTACAAGTTCGAAGGCGAGCGGCTGGTGCACAGCGGCGAGATTTCCACCCATGGCCTCGGCCCGCATCAGGTGTCGTGGATGCCCGATGGCGAAACCCTGGTGGTGGCCAACGGCGGGATTCGGACCGAGGCCGAAAGCCGCGTCGACATGAACCTCAATGCCATGGAACCGAGCCTGGTACTGATGCAGCGCGACGGCACCCTGCTGAGCAAGGAAACCCTTGCGCAGCAGATGAACAGCGTGCGTCACCTGGGCATCGCCAGCGACGGCACCATTGTCGCCTGCCAGCAATTCATGGGCGCCTCGCATGAGCGTTCCGAGCTGTTGGCGATCAAGCGTCCGGGCCAGCCCTTCGTGGCGTTCCCGGTGCCGGAGCATCAGTTGCAGTCGATGGGGCACTACACCGCCAGCGTCGCGGTGCATAGCGACCTGCGTCTGGTAGCGTTGACGGCACCGCGTGGCAACCGCTTCTTCATCTGGGACCTGGACAGCGGCGAAGTGCGTCTCGACGCGCCGCTGCCCGATTGTGCCGGCGTCGGTGCGGTGAAGGACGGTTTCGTCGTGACCTCGGGTCAGGGCCGTTGCCGTTACTACGATTGCCGCCAGGATCAACTGCAGGCCAAGCCGCTGGAGTTGCCGGCGGGGCTCTGGGATAACCATCTGCACTTGATCGCATAATCCACCTGTTCTGAGTACGACTCATAACCTGTGGCGAGGGGATTTATCCCCGATCGGCTGCGCAGCAGTCGCAAAACCATCGCACACGGTTCAATTGACAGACCGCGGTTTCAGGTTTTGGGGCGGCTTCGCCACCCATCGGGGATGAATCCCCTCACCACAGGTTCAGTGTTCAGACTTCTTCACTCCGTCCTCCCCTGTAATAACTGCCAGTTGGAATACCCACCTCACTCGGAGTAATGTTCCCGCCTGTCTCACCTGATTTATCCAAGGAACTGGAAATATGCTGCGTCGCCGCATGCTGATCATGTTGGGTGTTGTCTTGCTGGTCGTCCTGGTATTGGGCGGGTACAAAGCCTTTTCGATCTACACCATGATCCAGGGCTTTGCCAAACCGAAACCGCCGATCAGCGTTGCCGTGGGCCGCGCCACCGAACAGCCGTGGCAGATGCGTCTGCCGACCGTCGGCACGCTCAAGGCGCTGCAAGGCGTCGAGCTGAGCCTGGAAGTCGCCGGCACGGTCACCGAGATCAAGTTCGAATCTGGGCAGAAGGTCAAGGCCGGGCAGCCGCTGCTGCAACTCGACAGCGCGGTCGAATCCGCCCTGCTGGAAACCGCCAAGGCCGACCTCGGTCTGGCGCAACTGGATTTCGGTCGCGGCAGCCAACTGGTCGACAGCCGCGCGATCTCCAAGGGCGAATACGACCGGCTCTCCGCCGTGTTGCAAAAGAACAAGGCCACGGTCAATCAGCTCAACGCCTCGCTGGCGAAAAAACGCATCCTCGCGCCATTCAGCGGCACCATCGGCATCCGTCAGGTCGATGTCGGCGACTACCTCGCCAGTGGCACCAAAATCGCCACCTTGCAGGATCTGAGCAGCCTCTACGCCGACTTCTATGTACCGGAGCAATCGGTGCCGAAACTGGCCATCGGTCAACCGGTGCAGATCGGCGTCGCGGCCTATCCCGGGCAGAACTTCCCCGGCGCCATCAGCGCGATCAACCCGATCGTCGAGAGCACCACGCGCAATATTCTGGTGCGCGCGACCCTGGCCAACCCCGACGGCAAGTTGCTGCCGGGCATGTTCGCCAGCCTCAACGTGTTGCTGCCCGACCCGCAGAAACACATCGTCGTGCCGGAAAGCGCGATCACCTACACCCTCTACGGCAACTCGCTGTACGTGGTCGGGCAACAGAAAGCCGAGGACGGCAGCGTGGTCAAAGACGACAAGGGCCAGCCGGTGCTGATCGCCGAGCGCCGTTTCATCGAGACCGGTGAACGCCGCGATGGCCTGGTGATGATCAACAAGGGCGTGCAGAGCGGCGAACAAGTGGTGACCGCCGGCCAGATCAAACTGGACAACGGCGCACACATTGCCATCAGCGACGACAAGACCCTCGGCGAGCAGAACAGTCCGCCTCGCGTCGACTGATCAAGGAATCCCCATGGCTTTTACCGATCCGTTCATCCGCCGCCCGGTGCTCGCCACCGTGGTCAGCCTGCTGATTGTGCTGCTGGGTTTCCAGGCCTGGAGCAAGCTGCCGCTGCGCCAATACCCGCAAATGGAAAACGCCCTGATCACGGTGACCACCGCCTACCCCGGGGCCAACGCCGAGACCATTCAGGGTTACATCACCCAGCCGATGCAGCAGAGCCTCGCCAGCGCCGAGGGCATCGACTACATGACTTCGGTCAGTCGCCAGAACTTCTCGGTGATCTCGATCTACGCGCGCATCGGTTCCAACACCGACCGTTTGTTCACCGAACTGCTGGCCAAGGCCAACGAGGTAAAGAACAAGCTGCCACAGGACGCCGAAGACCCGGTGCTGAGCAAGGAATCGGCCGACGCCTCGGCGCTGATGTACATCAGCTTCTTCAGCAAGGAACTGAGTAACCCGCAGATCACCGACTACCTGTCGCGGGTGATCCAGCCCAAACTGGCGACCCTGCCGGGCATGGCCGAAGCGGAGATTCTCGGCAATCAGGTCTTCGCCATGCGCCTGTGGCTCGACCCGGTGAAGCTCGCCGGTTTCGGCCTCAGCGCCAGCGACGTGACCAACGCGGTGCGCCAGTACAACTTCCTCTCCGCCGCCGGCGAGGTGAAGGGCGAGTACGTGGTCACCAGCATCAACGCCAACACCGAACTGAAATCCGCCGAGGCCTTCGCGGCAATTCCGCTCAAGGTCAACGGCGACAGTCGCGTGCTGCTCAGCGATGTGGCGCGGGTTGAGATGGGCGCGGAAAACTACGATTCGATCAGTTCGTTCGGCGGCACGCCCTCGGTGTACATCGGCATCAAGGCCACGCCCGGGGCCAACCCGCTGGACGTGATCAAGGAAGTACGCAAGCTGATGCCGGAGCTGGAAGCGCAGTTGCCGCCCAACCTCAAGAGCGAGATTGCCTACGACGCCACCCAGTTCATTCAGGCCTCGATCGACGAAGTGGTGAAAACCCTGTTCGAAGCGGTGCTGATCGTGATCGTGGTGGTGTTCCTGTTCCTCGGCGCGTTGCGCTCGGTGGTGATCCCGGTGGTGACCATCCCGCTGTCGATGATCGGCGTGATGTTCTTCATGCAGATGATGGGTTACTCGATCAACCTCCTGACCCTGCTGGCGATGGTGCTGGCGATCGGTCTGGTGGTGGATGACGCGATTGTCGTGGTGGAGAACATCCACCGGCATATCGAGGAAGGCAAGACGCCGCTGGAGGCTGCACTGGAAGGCGCACGGGAAATCGCCATGCCGGTGGTGTCGATGACCATCACCCTGGCGGCGGTGTATGCACCGATCGGCTTCCTCACCGGACTGACCGGGGCGCTGTTCAAGGAGTTCGCCCTGACCCTGGCCGGCGCCGTGGTGATTTCCGGGGTCGTGGCCCTGACCCTGTCGCCGATGATGTGCGCCCTGCTGTTGCGCCACGAAGAAAACCCCAGTGGCCTGGCCCACCGTCTCGACCGCATCTTCGACAGACTCAAGCGCCGCTACCAAAGCATGCTCCACGGCACACTGAATACGCGGCCGGTGGTGTTGGTATTCGCCGTGATCGTGCTGTGCCTGATCCCGGTGTTTCTCAAGTTCACCAAGTCGGAACTGGCGCCGGATGAGGATCAGGGCATCATTTTCATGATGGCCAACGCCCCGCAGCCGACCAACCTCGATTACCTGAGCACTTACACCGACGAGTTCATCAAGATCTTCAAGGAGTTTCCGGAGTACTACTCCTCGTTCCAGATCAACGGCTACAACGGCGTACAAGCGGGCATCGGCGGCTTCCTGCTCAAGCCCTGGAACGAGCGCAGCCGCACCCAGATGCAGATCCTGCCCGAGGTGCAAGGCAAACTGGCGAGTATCCCCGGCCTGCAGATTTTCGGCTTCAACCTGCCGTCCCTGCCCGGCACCGGTGAAGGCTTGCCGTTCGTATTCGTGGTCAATACCGCCAATGACTACGAGGTACTACTGCAAGTGGCTGACCGGATCAAGAAACGCGCGATGGAGTCGGGCAAATTCGCCTTCGTCGACCTCGATCTGGCGTTCGACAAACCGGAAGTGGTGGTCGATATCGACCGTGCCAAAGCCGCGCAGATGGGCGTGTCGATGCAGGATCTGGGCGGCACCCTGGCGACGCTGCTGGGCGAGGCGGAAATCAACCGTTTCACCATCGAAGGCCGCAGTTACAAGGTGATTGCCCAGGTCGAGCGACCGTACCGTGAAAACCCCGGCTGGCTGAACAATTACTACGTGAAAAATACCCAGGGCGAGTTGCTGCCGCTGTCGACCCTGATCAAGGTCAGCGACCGGGCGCGACCGCGCCAGCTCAACCAGTTCCAGCAACTCAACGCCGCGAAAATCTCCGGATTCCCGCTGGTCAGCATGGGCGAGGCCATTGACACCGTGCTGCAGATCGCACGGGAAGAAGCACCGGCCGGTTTTTCCTCCGACTATGGCGGCGCTTCACGCCAGTACGTGCAGGAAGGCAGCGCCCTGTGGGTAACTTTCGCCCTGGCGCTGGCGATCATTTTCCTGGTGCTGGCGGCGCAGTTCGAGAGCTTCCGTGATCCATTGGTGATTCTGGTGACGGTGCCGCTGTCGATCTGCGGTGCGCTGATTCCGCTGTTCCTTGGCTGGTCGAGCATGAACATCTACACCCAGGTCGGGCTGGTGACGCTGATCGGGCTGATCAGCAAGCACGGAATCCTGATCGTTGAGTTCGCCAACCAGTTGCGCAAGGACAAAGGCCTGACTGCGCGCGAAGCGGTCGAGGAAGCCGCGGCGATTCGTTTGCGCCCGGTATTGATGACCACCGCGGCGATGGTGTTCGGCATGGTGCCATTGATTCTGGCGACCGGTGCGGGCGCAGTGAGCCGGTTCGATATCGGGATGGTGATTGCCACAGGGATGTCGATCGGCACCCTGTTTACCCTGTTTGTACTGCCGTGCATCTACACCTTGCTGGCGAAACCCGATCCGCAAGAAACTGCATAACCCCTGTAGGAGTGAGCCTGCTCGCGATGGTGGTCTGTCAGCTAAAAATGATGTGAATGACGCACCGCCATCGCGAGCAGGCTCACTCCTACAGAGGATCCATGTTGGCCAGGTGTCTAGTCCTGAAATAGGTTTACACCTGTTTCAGTCTCAAACGCCCGATGCACCGCATCGGGCGTTTTGTATTTCAGGGCTAAGTGCGGCCGCTCCCGGTTGTAGATTTGCACCGATTCATCCACCATTTTCACTGCATCCGCCAGGTCTTTGGGGCGATGCAGCAAAAACTCAGTCTTCAAAATCCCATTTACCCTCTCCGCCATAGCGTTCTGATAGCAATCATAACCGTCAGTCATTGAGCACCTGATTCCATGCCGGGTATGCATCCGTTGGTATAAGTCGGAGCAATACTGGGCTCCGCGATCTGAATGATGAATGAGCGGTTGATCGGATTTTCGCTGACTAACAGCCTTCTGCAGCGCCCTGACCACCGACTCCGTATGCAGGCTGCTGTGCACATGATGACCCACGATTTTGCGTGAGTACGCGTCTGTTATCAGGCTAACGTAAGCGACACTTTCCCGCGTTGGGAGATAGGTAATGTCTGCGACCCAAACCTGCTCAGGTCTGCTGGCTACAACTTGTTCCGGGCCAGCTTTGAGTAGGTTGGGGTGACGGCGGAAGCGATGATGGCTATGCGTGGTTTTATGATAAGCACGTTTGCGAGGAACCAGCTCTCGCGCCTCTCGCAAGATAGAAAACAGGCGGTCTCGACCGACACGTAGCGTCGCTGCAGCTTCAATTAGCATCAGGTGGTGCAGTTTGCGCGTCCCAAGCCTCGGCTGGCGCCGACGCTTTTCCAGAACGAATTCCACTACCTGCTGGTCTTGGCAAACTCTCGCGTCAAAGGCTCGGTTGCGCTTGTAATACGCTTGGCGCGAAATGCCCATAAACAGGCAAGCCCTGGTAATGCTCAGGTCTTGGATTTGCCCTTGCGAGAGGACTTGCCGGGTCGCTTTTTTACGATGGACACACCGTAATCATTTTTCAAGACGTTCACGACAGCTTCAAAGAACTGGGCCTTCTGATTGCTCAGCGCCAACTGTTCTTCAAGCTCTTTGATCCGCTGTTCGGGTGTCAGCGGTAGGTTGGGGTCGGTCATCGGCCTGCTCCGCGGCGCTCGGATTGAGGCGCCTTGGCTCCAGTCCTGTCGGCCATGCTTGCGTAACCAAACCAGTACCGTGGACCGGCCTTGAATGCCAAAGCGCCGTTGAGCCTCTTTATAACTCAACTCGCCTTTTTCGACTTGATCTACGACTGACAATTTAAAAGCTAGCGTGTAATCGCGCTGGCTCCGCCTTTTTCCGGTATCCATTGAATCCTCCTGAAGATTGGTCAGAAGGTGTAAACCTTATTCAGGACGCGACAAGGCAATAAAAAAGGTTCTTCACGGAATCCCGGGAAACACAGAAACAAGAACGCCGATTTGATTGATGATGTTCGTGCGAGCAAACACATCTAACAAACCGGCGTTCTTATGCGCGATATTAATACTTTCCTTCCTTTTTGGGAGGGCTTTTCTGTTGTCACGATCAAGCCTGATGGCGACGCGCTTCAGATCGACCTGATTCCCCACGCCACCCGATTCCCTTCCTGTAGCGGCTGCCAAAAAACCTGTTCAACCACGCATGAGTATTGCGAGCGAACCGTCCGCGATTTACCGATTCTCGGCCGTGCGGTGCGCCTCAGCGTGTTGCTCAGGCGTGTTGTCTGTCGTGACTGTGGTAAACGTATGGAGGCCGTCAGTTGGCTGGACCGCTATGCCCGCATGACGCGGCGTTTGGCCGAGGCGGTCATTCAGGCCTGCGAACGCCTCCCCACACTGCATGTGGCTCAACTGTTCGGGTTGCATTGGGACACCGTTCGGTTGCTGGAGCGTCGAGCCTTGCAAGCGGCGTTGAGCGTTTTGCCAAAGGCGCAACCGCGACGTCTGGTGATGGACGAATTCGCCCTGTTCAAAGGTCATCGTTACGCCAGCGTGGTGCTGGATGCGGATACACGCCGCGTGCTGTGGATCGGTGAAGGCCGCAGCCGAGCAGCGGTCAGGCCTTTCTTCGAAGAATTGGGGCCAGAGGGTTGCGCTCGCATCGAAGCGGTGGCGATGGACATGAACACCGCTTTTGACCTGGAGGTTCGTCAGCACTGTCCCAACGCGCGAGTGGTCTACGACCTCTTCCATGTGGTGGCCAAATATGGCCGAGAGGTGATTGATCGGGTTCGCGTCGACGAGGCTAACCGGTTGCGTCACGACAAGCCGGCCCGCAAGGTTATCAAGCAGGCGCGATGGCTGTTGCTGCGCAATCCGCAGAACTTGAAAACGCCGGAACAACAGGTCCGCCTGGAGGATCTGCTGGCGGCCAACCAAGCGTTGATGACGGTCTATTTGATGAAGGCTGAACTCAAAACACTCTGGACTCCGAGTACTGCCTGGGGTTGGCGAGCGGCCTGGAAGCAATGGCTGCGCCATGCGCATGAAAGCGAAATTCCAGCTCTGATCCAGTTCGCCACACGGCTAAAGGGTTACTGGCGGGGCATCGTGAGCCGGGTTCGCTGGCCGATGCACACCGGTCAGTTGGAAGGAATAAACAATCGAATAAAGGTCATCAAGCGGATGGCGTACGGTTACCGGGATAGCGAATTCTTTTTCATGAAGATCAAGAGCGTCTTTCCCGGTAATCCGTGAAGAACCATAAAAAAGGCCTCGCATCTGCGAGGCCTTTCATTTTGGCTTCAATCGGTTCAACTCTGTGGCCTCATCCCTTGCGAAAGTCCGAACATGAACAACAACAGATCATGGTCAGGTTTTGTCGCCACGGAGGCTTTCGCCACCCGTGGTACTGCGCAGTGAGCATCACTCGTAGTGGCACTTATCACCTGCATGCGGGGCTGCTCCCAGGCAGCCACCGCCAATGACGCAACTGCCAAGGCCCCAACCAGAAACAAACCTCGTGCAATTTCGAGTTTCATCGCTATAAACCTTTGATAGCGCTGCCAAACGCCGTCTCATAAAAGTAGACGAGTTTTTTCCAGTCCGTATCGCTGAACGACGAATGGCGACGCAATTGCTTCATATCGTGGGAGGCGGCGCGATAAGCGGTCAGACGCTGACGGCACTTCTCCAGGTCGATCAGTGCCACTTCAACCTGAGCCGAATCGCGCTCACCGGTCACTCGTACAAAAACGTGTTTGATGTAGATGCAGCTGTGCTGCCAACGCCCCTTGTGCATGCGCGCAAGGTTTTCTGCCAGGTCTTTAAGGACGCGCTCGTAAACGGCTTCGCCATATTGGGCTCGGCCGCCGGCGGCTTCCCACTTTTCCAATTCGTCGAAGCCGTCCAGCGACTTGGTCACCAGCAGCGCACGCCACTTGTGTTGCGGATCGGGCTGCGCGCCGCAGAAGACGATTTGCGGGACGCGTACACCGAGGCGGCTGACGCCGGTCAGGGCATCCAGCTCTCGCAAGACTGTCGGGCGGCCGAAAGGATGCAGCCAACTGCGATAGATATGTCCGGTCTGGCGCTTGGCATACAGTAACTGGCCGTCACGGCCCACGACTCGTTGCACACCACTTTCCCCGCCACGGCGCACGTTGGGTTCTTCCACCCATTCACCGCGCTGGTTCCAGTAGTAGTCGAAGCGATCCTGGGGAGCGACTTCCGTTTCTGCTGCTATTTGCACCGCCATCCTGTTACCTCTTGCGTAATACGTAAACCCGCCACATGGCATAGAGCGGAATAAAGTCCAGTTGTTCCTGAATGCGAAAACCTGCGGCTTCGAATTCCTTTTCCACTGTCACAGCCGGTAACACAAATCGATTCTGGTAACCTTCCTGCCCACGCCGCTGTTCGGCGCGTTTGCGTTTCCAGGACTTGAAATTGCCGTCCACCCACAACGAAATGATCACGCTGTCACGGGTGACGCGCTCGAATTCGCGCAAAATCGTCCGCCGATGTTCGGCTTCACCGATGTGATGCAACAAACGCATGCAGAAAATGCTGTCGACGGCGTTATCAGGCAAGGCAATGTCGAACGCTGACGTGTGCAAAGGTTGTACCCGTTTGACCACATCAGCCGGTTGCGCCTGCATTGCAGTCTTGATCATAGACTCGGAATTGTCCGCGCCAATGATCACTCGATTGGGTTTTTCCGCCAGCAACGGCCAGAAACGCCCTGCACCGCACGGCAGATCCAGAACCAGCCCCGGCTCGCCCGCCAGCGTCAACGCCTTGCGGGCCAGTTGCTCGTCCCGCCAATGTGACAACCGACGACCTAAACCGTCCTGGTGCTTGCGCAAATATTTTTGAGCATGCTGGTCATCATACTTTTCGGAAAAATCGAGCTTGATCGGACTGCTCATCATCGGGACTCCTGAATGACTGATGCCCCTACCTTAGGTAGTGGCATGTCAGCGTCAGGTCGTCCCTTTGTGAAAATTACGTCAGGTAAACCGGCAATCTATTACAGGGTTTTACACGGGGAAAGCAATAGCGCGGGGCCATCAGCGACCGTCAACGCTGTCCCAGCGTGACTTCGAAACGACAGCCATTGGGCTGCATGGTGCTCAGCGTCACCTCCCAGCCCTGGTTTTCACAGATCCGCTGCACCAGCGACAAGCCCAGGCCCAGGCCTTCGCCACGCTTCTCATTGCCGCGCACGAATGGCTGGAACATGGCTTCACGTTTTTCCTCGGGAATGCCGACGCCCGAGTCTTCGACGACGAAGCCGTTGTCGTTGAGCGTCAGGCGGATGAATCCGTGCTCGGTGTAGTGACAGGCATTGCGCAGCAAGTTACCCATGACGGCGCTGAGCAAAGTCGCGTTGAAGCGGGTGTCCGGCGGATTGCCCGGTTCAAATATCAGCTGCAGCCCTTTCGACTCGATCGGTTCACGCCAGATCCCCAACAAGCCGTCGGCCACCTGGCTGAGATTCTGCTGCGGCGCGGAACCGGCGTCTTCGCGCTGGGCACGGGCGAGCATCAGGAAGGTCTGCACCAGCTCGCGCATTTCTTCGCTGGCGCGGGCGATGCGCTCGACCTGGGCGCGGCCGCGCTGATCCAGCCCCGGGTTTTCCAGCAGCAGTTCGCAGGAACTGGCCAGCACCATCAACGGGGTGCGCAGTTCGTGACTGACGTCGCTGGTAAACAGCCGCTCGCGCGTCAGCGCCTGACGCAGACGCCCGAGCGTGGCATCGAACGCCACGGCCAGCTCGCCGACTTCGTCAGCCGCATAGTCCGGTGCCAGCGGCGGCGCCAGACCGAGCAGTTGATCGCGGTGGCGCACTTGCCGTGCCAGGCGCACGACCGGCGCCATGACCTTGCGCGCCAACACCCAGCCGAGAAACACCGCCAGCGCCAGACTGAGCACAAAGCCCACCAGCACCACAGCGAACAGCACGCGTTCACGCTCTTCGAAATCGCTTTGATCCTGCAGCAGGACATAGCGACGACCGTCGACGATCTCGACCATCGCGTGATACGACAGCTGCTCGCGGAACACTTCGTGGAAGCCCGCATCGAGGTGGCGCAGATCCTTGGGCAGTTCGAAATCACCCGGTCCGCCGCTGAAATAGAACAACTGATCGGGCTCGGGGCGATGGCTCCAGTCCGAGACGTTGTCCATCAGCAGCAGACGTTGCAGGTCGCCGCCCAGTCCTGCCGAAATCAGTTTCTCCTCCACCAGGTGCACCGTCGCCACAATGCCCATGGCGAACGCCCCGGCCACCAGCGCACTCATCAGCGCAAAGGCGATGATGATCCGCTGGGAAAGGCTTTGCTTAAACTCCATCACGCCCCTCGGCCAAGCGGTAACCCACGCCGTGCACGGTTTGCAGCAACGGTTTGGCGAATGGCTTGTCGATCACCTGACGCAATTGGTGGACATGGCTGCGCAGGCTGTCGCTGTCCGGGCAGTCATCGCCCCACAGCGCTTCCTCAAGAATTTCCCGACGCAGGACGTGCGGACTCTTCTGCATCAATACCGCCAGCAGTTTCAGGCCGACCGGGTTGAGCTTGAGCAACTTGCCATCGCGGGTGACTTCCAGCGTATCGAGGTCGTAGCTCAGGTCCCCGACCTGCAGCGCACGGCGTCCGCCGCCCTGGGTGCGACGCATCACCGCTTCGATGCGTGCCGCCAGTTCCGACAGCGCAAACGGTTTGACCAGATAATCGTCGGCCCCGGACTTGAAGCCCTGCAGGCGGTCGTCCAGTTGATCGCGGGCGGTGAGCATGATCACCGGCGTGTCGCGTCGGGCATCTTCACGCAGACGCTTGCACAGGGTATAGCCGTCGATCCCGGGCAACATGATGTCGAGCACGATCAGATCGTAATGCTCGGTGGCCGCCAGGTGCAGGCCCGACAAGCCGTCCTGGGCGCAATCGACGGTATAGCCTTTGAGCCCCAGGTAATCGGCCAGGTTGGCCAGGATATCGCGGTTGTCTTCAACCAATAAAATTCGCATGGGCAGCTCCTCCGCACACAGTAACGGCCGTCTCGGCCCGGCAGCTTAAGGCCAACGCCAGCTCAGGGCTAGGGCTGGTCCTTATGGATATCGGTTTTTCAAGCCAAATTAATTACTTAACAAAGTTTTCACTATCGGTTCACAACCTGATTACAGTAGCGCCGTGAAACTCCCGCGCCATTGATATAAGGAAAACTAGACAATGGACCCTTTCAAGACGGCGCCCATGCGCTTTCTGCTGTTGATCACCGGCGCCTGGCTGGTCATTTTTCTCCTGACTCGAGCGGTACTGCTGCTGACTCACCTGGATGAGGCTGGCGGTTTTGCCCTTTCCGCATTCGGCATAGGCGCGCTTTATGACCTGGGGTTTCTCGCCTACGCCGCGCTGCCGATGGGCTTGTACCTGCTGCTCTGCCCGCCTGGCCTGTGGCGTCGTCGTGGGCATCGCGGGTTCCTGCGCGCCCTGCTGACCATCAGCCTGTTCGCCATGCTGTTCGTGGCGGTGGCCGAATGGCTGTTCTGGGACGAGTTCGGCGTGCGTTTCAACTTCATCGCCGTCGATTACCTGGTGTATTCCGACGAAGTGTTGAACAACGTCCTCGAGTCGTACCCGATCGGCAAACTGCTGAGCCTCCTCGCGGTGCTGGCCGTGGTGATCAGTTTTGCCCTGCGCAAGCCGTTCAATGCCGCCATGAATGCCCCGTTGCCAGCGCTGCGCGGGCGTCTGCTCAGCGCATTGGGCCTGTTGATCGTCGCGGGCCTGAGCCTGCAACTGCTCAGCCAGGACGCCCCGCGTGCCCAGGGCGGCAACGCCTACCAGAACGAACTGGCCAGCAACGGTCCGTATCAATTCTTCGCCGCGTTCCGTAACAATGAACTGGACTACACCCAGTTCTACAAGAGCCTGCCGGCGGAAAAAGTCGCCAGCCAGATCCGCGCCGAGCTGAGTGAAAGCGACGCGCGTTTCATCGGCAAGGACCCGCAGGACATCCGCCGGGTGATCGACAACCCGGGCACCCCGCGCAAGCCGAACATTGTGCTGGTGACCATCGAAAGCCTGAGCGCCAAGTACCTGGGCAGCAATGGCGACGGTCGCAACCTGACGCCCAACCTCGACGCCTTGCGCAAGCAGAGCCTGTACTTCAATAACTTCTACGCCACCGGTACCCGCACCGACCGTGGTCTGGAAGCGATCACCCTGGCCATCCCGCCGACGCCGGGCCGCTCGATCGTCAAGCGCATCGGCCGCGAAAGCGGTTTCGCCAGCCTTGGCCAGCAACTGAGCGCGGTGGGTTACGACAGCGTGTTCGTCTATGGCGGACGCGGCTACTTCGACAACATGAACGCGTTCTTCAGCGGCAACGGCTATCGCGTCGTCGACCAGAGCAGCGTCGATGAAGCCGAGATCCACTTCAAGAACGCCTGGGGCATGGCCGACGAAGATCTGTATCGCCAGACGCTGAAACTGGCGGATGCCGACTACGCCAAGCAACAGCCGTTTTTGCTGCAACTGATGACCACGTCCAACCATCGTCCTTACACCTACCCGGACAACCGGATCGACATCAAGTCCGGTAACGGCCGCGATGGCGCGGTGAAGTACACCGACTACGCCATCGGCCAATTCCTCGAGCAGGCGCGGCAGAAGCCGTGGTTCGACAACACCATCTTTATTTTCGTCGCCGACCACACCGCGGGCAGCGCCGGTAAAGAAGACCTGCCGATCAGCAACTATCAGATCCCGCTGTTCATCTATGCGCCGAAAATGATCGAAGCTCGCGAGAGCGCGCAACTGGCCAGCCAGATCGACCTCGCTCCGACGCTGCTGGGCTTGCTGAACCTTGATTACACCTCGACGTTCTTTGGCCGCAACCTGCTGCAGGACAACCCGCTGCCACCGCGTGTGGTGGTCGGCAACTATCAGCATCTGGGTCTGTTCGATGGCAAGGATCTGGCGATCCTCAGTCCGCGCCAGGGCCTGCGCCGGCATGATGATGCGCTGACCGAGAGCCGTGAATCGCGAGTTACCAGCGACGATCCGCTGGTCAGCCGGGCAATTGCCTATTACCAGGCGGCCAGTTATGGCTTCAAACAGCAGTTGTTGAGTTGGAAGCCTGCGAAGGACAGCACTGTCCAGGTCAGCGAACAGTAACCGTCAATAGAAACGCCCCGGGGCTGATGCACCGGGGCGTTTTTTTTTTGCACGACCGGTTATCGCAGGAACACAGATCCCAATGTGGGAGCGAGCCTGCTCGCGAATGCTGTGTATGCGTCACAGCTGTAGTGAACGCTGGATGGCTTTCGCGAGCAGGCTCGCTCCCACAGAGGATGGTGTGAAGCCTGGAATCCGGGCAATAAAAAACCCCGCCTGCTCATCGCAGGCGGGGTTTTTCGTTACAGGGGTAAGGCTGGCTTACATCATGCCGCCCATGCCACCCATGCCGCCCATGTCTGGCATACCGCCGCCAGCAGGAGCCGCTTTCTCTGGAGCGTTAGCGACAGCAGCTTCGGTGGTCAGGATCAGACCGCCAATCGAAGAGGCTGCTTGCAGAGCGGAACGGGTTACCTTGGTTGGGTCCAGGATGCCCATTTCGATCATGTCGCCGTATTCGCCAGTCGCAGCGTTGTAACCGAAGTTACCTTTGCCGTTCTTCACTTCGTTGACGACTACGCTTGGCTCGTCACCGGAGTTGGCAGCGATCTGGCGCAGCGGCGCTTCAACAGCGCGACGCAGTACAGCGATACCGACGTTCTGGTCAGCGTTGTCGCCGGTCAGTTCGGTCAGGGCTTCCAGAGCACGGATCAGCGCAACGCCACCGCCAGGTACCACGCCTTCTTCAACGGCTGCACGGGTCGCGTGCAGGGCGTCTTCAACGCGGGCCTTCTTCTCTTTCATTTCAACTTCGGAACCCGCGCCAACCTTGATCACTGCAACGCCGCCGGACAGCTTGGCCAGACGCTCTTGCAGTTTTTCACGGTCGTAGTCCGAGGAAGTTTCAGCAACCTGGGCGCGGATCTGAGTGATACGGGCTTCGATGTCGCCTTGTACGCCAGCACCGTCAACGATGATGGTGTTTTCCTTGGACAGGGTCACGCGCTTGGCGTTACCCAGGTGCTCCAGGGTGGTGCTTTCCAGGCTCAGGCCGATCTCTTCGGAGATCACGGTACCGCCGGTCAGAACGGCGATGTCCTGCAGCATGGCCTTGCGACGGTCGCCGAAGCCTGGAGCCTTGACGGCTGCAACCTTGACGATGCCACGCATGTTGTTCACTACCAGAGTCGCCAGGGCTTCGCCTTCAACGTCTTCGGCAACGATCAGCAGTGGACGGCCGGCTTTGGCAACGGCTTCCAGCACTGGCAGCATTTCGCGGATGTTCGAGATCTTCTTGTCGACCAGCAGGATCAGCGGGCCGTCGAGCTCGGCAACCATGGTGTCTGGCTTGTTGACGAAGTACGGAGACAGGTAGCCACGGTCGAACTGCATGCCTTCTACAACCGACAGTTCGTTTTCCAGGCCCGAGCCTTCTTCAACGGTGATCACGCCTTCTTTACCAACTTTTTCCATGGCTTCGGCAATGATGTCGCCGATGGAGTTGTCGGAGTTGGCGGAGATGGTGCCTACCTGAGCGATAGCCTTGGTGTCAGCGCATGGCTTGGACAGGGCTTTCAGCTCTTTGACGATGGCGATAGTCGCTTTGTCGATACCGCGCTTCAGATCCATCGGGTTCATGCCGGCAGCGACGGCTTTCAGGCCTTCGTTGACGATCGACTGAGCCAGAACGGTAGCGGTGGTAGTACCGTCACCAGCGTCATCGTTGGCACGGGAGGCAACGTCTTTGACCAGCTGCGCGCCCATGTTTTCGAAGCGATCTTCGAGTTCGATTTCTTTGGCGACGGAAACGCCGTCCTTGGTGATGGTCGGAGCGCCGAAGCTCTTCTCGAGGATCACGTTACGGCCTTTCGGGCCCAGGGTCGCTTTTACCGCGTCAGCCAGAACGTTGACGCCTTTGAGCATCTTGGAGCGGGCGGCATCGCCGAACTTAACTTCTTTAGCAGCCATGATCGATATTCCTTAAATACTTTGTAGTAACGGGAAAATGAGCGGGGAAATCAGCCTTCCAGTACAGCGAGAATCTCGTTCTCAGCCATTACCAGCAGGTCTTCGCCGTCGACTTTCACAGTGTTGCTGCCGGAGTAAGGACCGAACACAACCTTGTCGCCGACTTTAACGGCCAGCGCACGCACTTCACCGTTTTCCAGAGTCTTGCCTGGGCCTGCAGCGACGATCACACCGTGGTTGGCTTTTTCAGCAGCCGAACCTGGCAGGACGATACCGCCAGCGGTTTTCTTTTCTTCTTCGCTGCGACGGATGACGACGCGGTCATGCAGAGGACGAAGCTTCATTGTCGATCTCTCCTAATTGTGGTTTTCATCGGCCGGTGTAGTCCCGGCGGGTTTAACAAATCCGGCCTGCGCCGGTTGCGATTCGTCGAGCGAACCGCGGAAGTCTGTCCGACTCAAATGCCGGAAACCTTTCGGTGACCGATACATAAGGGCGCATATGCTTATTACAAGGGTGGGGGGCAAAAATTTTTCATCGATTTGCCCCTTGAATGCCGCGCATAAAGAAACGGCACCCGAAGGTGCCGTGTCGATGCAGGGGTTACTTGCTGTCGCGATGTTCGAACTCGCCTTCGATCACATCACCCTCGCGGCCCAGAGGCTGGCGCGGTGCAGGACCGCCACGGGGTTGCAGGTCGTCGGCGAAGGCACGCTGACGCATGGCCTGTTCTTCGGCGCGCTGGCGCATCTTGTTCGCCAGCAGGCGACGGGTGAACGGCAGCAGCATCACCAGACCGATCACGTCGCTGACGAAGCCCGGCAGGATCAACAGGCCACCGGCCAGTGCCAGCATCAGGCCTTCAAGCATGGTTTGCGCGGGCAACTCACCACGATTCAGGCTTTCACGGGCACGCAGCGCAGTTGCCAGACCGGCGACGCGCAGTACGAACACACCGAACATCGAGCCGAGAATGATCAGCAGCAGGGCCGGGAAAAACCCGATAGCCCCTGCCACTTTGACGAATACGAACAGCTCCAGCACCGGAAACAGCAGAAAGAGCAACAAAAAAGGGCGCATCAAAGATTCCTCAACGCAAGAAATGCCTTGCAGTAAGCCTTAGATGACGTCGCCCTTTCGTGAATTCAAGCGTCGGCCACCGCATTTTTTGGCCAGACCTCGGCGTGAGCCAGAGAAACCAAGGCTTCGCGCACTTGTATCGGCGTATGACAAGGCGCTTGAAACGGCAGCCAGTACAGCGCCTGACCGATGCGCAGGTGCATGCCTTCGCTGTCGATCCCGGCCAGTTGCGCCGGTTCGGTTTTCGGCAGTCCGCTGAGTTCAACATAGTGGGCGATGGCTTTGGCGTGATCGCTGTTCATGTGCTCGACCATGCTGATTTCAGCCTTGCCGGCGAACGGGTTGGCCAGGGTCAGTTGATCGACCCAGTGAATCGCGCCGAAACCGCCGATGTAGCGGTGACGCACCGGATTGAGCACCCAGAAATCAAAGTCGTGGGCCTTGTGGTAGTTCTGCGAATCGGGGAAATAACGGTAGTAACGCTCGGCGGCGGCTTCGATGGCAGCCGGGTCTTCGAGCTTCTGCGCCTCGGCCAGATAGGTCAGGCGACCAACGGCCTGCACGTCGTCGGCATCGCGCTCACCCACCAGCAGCGAACATTTCGGGTCCTTCTGCAGGTTGTGGGTGTGCTGGGCAATGCGGCTGATCAGGATCAGCGGGCGGCCCTGCTCATCCAGGCAATACGGCACCACCGAGCCAAACGGGAAACCGGGCATCGATTTGGAGTGGGTCGACAATACGCCACGGTATTCCTTGAGAAGCAATTCTCGGGCATTCTTGGCCGCTTCAACGCTCAATTTATGACTCCTTATATAGAATCCGTCGAAAAAACGGACAGGCGCCTGGGGATAAGTCCCGGTCACGCCATCGGGCAATGCTCATGTGCAATCTGGCCATAACCGGTACGGATCGAGCGTCGCCAATAACAAAAACCACTCAGACCGGCTATCGGGGCATGCGAATGCAACTCAACGACAAAGTAATCATTATCACCGGCGGTTGCCAGGGTTTGGGCCGTTCCATGGCCGAGTATTTCGCCGGCAAGGGCGCGAAGCTGGCACTGGTAGACCTCAATCAGGAAAAACTCGACGACGCGGTGGCAGCCTGCAAGTCCAAGGGCGTCGAGGCGCGCAGCTATCTGTGCAACGTGGCCAATGAAGAACAGGTTGAGCACATGGTCGCCCAGGTCGCCGAAGATTTCGGCGCGATCCATGGCCTGATCAACAACGCCGGGATCCTGCGTGACGGCCTGCTGCTCAAGGTCAAGGACGGCGAAATGACCAAGATGAGCCTGGCCCAGTGGCAGGCTGTGATCGACGTCAACCTGACCGGCGTGTTCCTCTGTACCCGTGAAGTGGCGGCGAAAATGGTCGAGCTGAAGAACAGCGGCGCGATCATCAACATCTCGTCGATCTCCCGTGCCGGTAACGTCGGCCAGACCAACTATTCAGCCGCCAAGGCTGGCGTGGCCGCCGCCACCGTGACCTGGGCCAAGGAACTGGCGCGTTACGGCATTCGTGTGGCGGGCATTGCGCCGGGCTTCATCGAAACCGAGATGACCCTGGGCATGAAGCCGGAAGCGCTGGAGAAAATGACCTCGGGTATTCCGCTCAAGCGCATGGGCAAGCCGGAAGAGATCGCCCATTCGGCGGCGTACATCTTCGAGAACGACTACTACACCGGGCGGATTCTGGAGATGGATGGCGGGTTGCGGATCTGACTGGCAATACAAAAACCAGTGTGGGAGCAGGCTCGCTCCCACAGCGCTGTCCTGAGTAAGACCTCAATCGTCGCTGATGCTGATATTAGGCATCGCCGGCGTCGCCGCTTCCTGCAACACAATGCGCGCGCCGACGTGGCGAGCCAGTTCCTGGTAGACCATGGCAATCTGGCTGTCCGGCTCGGCGATCACCGTTGGCTTGCCGCCATCGGCCTGTTCGCGGATCAGCATCGACAGCGGCAGCGAGGCCAGCAGTTCGACGCCATATTGGGTCGCCAGCTTCTCGCCACCGCCCTCACCGAACAGATGCTCGGCATGTCCGCAGTTCGAGCAGATGTGCACCGCCATGTTTTCCACCACGCCCAGCACCGGAATGTTGACCTTGCGGAACATTTCCACGCCTTTGCGCGCGTCGAGCAACGCCAGATCCTGCGGGGTGGTGACGATCACGGCGCCGGCCACCGGGACTTTCTGCGCCAGGGTCAGCTGGATGTCACCGGTGCCTGGCGGCATGTCGATGACCAGATAATCCAGGTCGCCCCACGCGGTTTGCGTAACCAGTTGCAGCAGTGCGCCGGAGACCATCGGCCCGCGCCAGACCATCGGCGTGTTGTCGTCGGTCAGGAACGCCATCGACATGACTTCGACACCGTGGGCCTTGAGCGGCACAAACCACTTCTGATCCTTGACCTCGGGGCGGGTGCGCTCGGGGATGCCGAACATGATCCCTTGGCTCGGGCCATAGATGTCAGCGTCGAGAATCCCCACTTTGGCGCCTTCGCGGGCCAGCGCCAGCGCGAGGTTGGCCGCGGTGGTCGACTTGCCCACACCCCCCTTGCCCGAAGCCACAGCGACCACGTTCTTGACGTTGGCCAGGCCCGGGATCTGCGCCTGAGCCTTGTGCGCGGCGATCACGCTGTTGACCTCGACCTTGGCGATCGTCACCCCATCGAGGTTTTCGATGGCCAGTTGCAACAACTGCGCCCAGCCGCTCTTGAACAGACCGGCGGCGTAGCCGATTTCCAGCTGAACCTTGACGCGGTCGCCATCGATCTCGATGTGCTTCACGCAACCGGCGCTGACCGGGTCCTGATTCAGGTAAGGGTCGGTGTATTGGCTGAGGACGGCTTCCACCGCTGCGCGAGTGACGGCACTCATGGGCAACTCCGATAACAAGACTGGGAAAAGATGGCGGGTATCGTACGCTGGACGCAGATTTGTGGCGAACTGATTACTTGAACCCGTTAACCCCTGTGGCGAGGGGATTTATCCCCGATCGGCTGCGCAGCAGTCGCAAAAACATCACCCGCGGTGTGTCTGATAGGCCCTGACATCTGGTTTGGGGGCGGCTTCGCCACCCATCGGGGATGAATCCCCTCGCCACAAATGCTCTCAAAGTACCCAGCGGCACAGGGTGAAAAATATGCGCCAGCGCTTTATAGTGGCCGACCTCCGTTTCATCAAGTAGCGAAGCCCCACATGTCCGAACCACGCAAGATCCTCGTCACCAGCGCCCTGCCCTACGCCAACGGTTCGATTCACCTTGGCCATATGCTGGAATACATCCAGACCGATATGTGGGTGCGCTTCCAGAAGCATCGCGGCAATCAATGCATCTATGTCTGCGCCGACGACGCCCACGGTTCGGCGATCATGCTGCGCGCGGAAAAGGAAGGCATCACCCCGGAACAACTGATCGCCAACGTGCAGGCTGAACACAGCGCCGACTTTGCCGAGTTCCTGGTCGACTTCGACAACTTCCACTCCACTCACGCCGAAGAAAACCGTGAGCTGTCGAGCCAGATCTACCTGAAGCTGCGTGACGCCGGGCATATTGCCCAGCGCTCGATCACCCAGTATTTCGACCCGGAAAAGAAAATGTTCCTGGCCGACCGCTTCATCAAGGGCACCTGCCCGAAATGCGGCACTGAAGACCAGTACGGCGACAACTGCGAAAAATGCGGTGCGACCTACGCCCCGACCGATCTGAAGGATCCGAAGTCGGCGATCTCCGGTGCCACGCCGGTACTCAAGGATTCCCAGCACTTCTTCTTCAAGCTCCCGGACTTCCAGCAGATGCTGCAGACCTGGACTCGCAGCGGCACCCTGCAGGACGCCGTGGCCAACAAGATCGCCGAGTGGCTGGACGCCGGCTTGCAACAGTGGGACATCTCCCGCGATGCGCCGTACTTCGGTTTCGAGATCCCGGACGAGCCGGGCAAGTATTTCTACGTGTGGCTGGATGCGCCGATCGGCTACATGGCCAGTTTCAAGAACCTCTGCAACCGCACGCCGGAGCTGGACTTCGACGCGTTCTGGGGCAAGGACTCCACCGCCGAGCTCTACCACTTCATCGGCAAGGACATCGTCAACTTCCACGCGCTGTTCTGGCCCGCCATGCTCGAAGGCGCCGGTTTCCGCAAGCCGACCGGGATCAACGTGCACGGCTACCTGACCGTCAACGGCCAGAAAATGTCCAAGTCCCGCGGCACCTTCATCAAGGCCCGTACCTACCTGGATCACCTGTCGCCGGAATACCTGCGCTACTACTACGCGGCCAAGCTGGGCCGTGGCGTCGATGACCTCGACCTGAACCTCGAAGACTTCGTGCAGAAGGTCAACTCCGACCTGGTCGGCAAAGTGGTCAACATCGCCAGCCGTTGCGCCGGTTTCATCCAGAAGGGCAACGGCGGCCTGCTGGTCGACAACAACGCTGCGCCAGAGCTGACCGAAGCGTTCCTCGCCGCGGCGCCAAGCATTGCCGACGCCTATGAAGCCCGCGATTTCGCCCGCGCCATGCGTGAAACCATGGCCCTGGCCGACCGTGCCAACGCCTGGATCGCCGACAAGGCGCCTTGGTCGTTGAACAAGCAGGAAGGCAAGCAGGATGAAGTCCAGGCGATCTGCGCCACCGGCATCAACCTGTTCCGCCAGTTGGTGATCTTCCTCAAGCCAGTGCTGCCGTTGCTGGCCGCCGACGCCGAGGCCTTCCTCAACGTCGCCCCGCTGACCTGGAACGACCACACCACGCTACTGGCCAACCACCAGTTGAACGAATTCAAACCGTTGATGACCCGCATCGACCCGGTAAAAGTGCAAGCCATGACCGACGCCTCGAAAGAAGACCTGACCGCCAGCCAGACCGATACCGGCGCCGCCGCGCCTGCGGGCAATGGCGAACTGGCCAAGGATCCGCTGTCGCCGGAAATCGACTTCGACACCTTCGCCGCCGTCGACCTGCGCGTCGCCCTGATCGTCAAGGCCGAACACGTGGAAGGTGCCGACAAACTGTTGCGCCTGACCCTGGATATCGGTGACGAGCAGCGCAACGTGTTCTCCGGGATCAAGAGCGCTTACCCGGATCCGTCGAAACTCGACGGTCGCCTGACCATGATGATCGCCAACCTCAAGCCACGGAAAATGAAGTTCGGCATCTCCGAAGGCATGGTGATGGCAGCCGGCCCTGGCGGTGAAGAAATCTACCTGCTGAGCCCGGACAGCGGTGCCAAGCCGGGTCAACGCATCAAGTAAGACCCAGCGGTAAAACGATCCCACAGGCATGTTCTGCAGGCCTGTGGGATTTTTCATATCTGGCCCACCCTTCGCGGGTGCCGGATAATGCCTAACCTTGAATGACACCCGCCCGTTTCTGCCGGCAGAACCATGACCGAACTTGCGCTTACGCTGATCAGTGCCGCCCTGCTCAACAACTTCGTGTTGCACTGGCCGCTGGGCGTCGATCCGCTGCTGGCCGGCAGTCGGCGCCAGGTGCATGCACTGGGGTTGGCGACGGCGTGCCTGATGCTGAGCGTTGGCATCATCGGTTACCTGATCTGGCACTGGCTGCTGGTGCCGCTGCAATTGCAGGCACTGCAGCTGTTTGTGTTCTTGCCGCTCAGTGTGCTGCTGATCGCGCCGCTGCTGAAGCTGCTGGCTCGCGGGCTGCCTGACTGGCCGTTCGATGGGCTATGGCCGCTGTTGCTGGGCAATGCCGGCGTGCTGGGGCTGGCCTTGATCAATGCGCAAAATGATCGCGGCCTGCTGCAGGCAACGGCGCTGAGCCTGGGTGCCGGGCTGGGTTTCTGGCTGGTGCTGAGCCTGTTCAGCGACTTGCGCGAACGCACCGCGGACAACGACATTCCTCTGCCCTTTCGCGGCTTGCCGATCGATCTGATCGGCGCCGGACTGATTGCAGTGATTTTTCTCGGATTCAGTGGACTGATCAAAACATGAGTCTGATTCAACTCATCGATGCCCTCCTGCCGCAGACCCAGTGCGGCAAATGCGGCCACCCCGGGTGCAAACCCTATGCGCAAGGCATCGTCGATGGCGAACCGATCAACAAGTGCCCGCCGGGGGGCGACGAAACCATTGCCGCCCTGGCTGAACTGTTGAAGGTGCCGGTGCTGGAACTGGACATCAGCCGTGGCACGGCACCGCCGCAAGTGGCGTACATCCGCGAAGCCGAGTGCATCGGCTGCACCAAGTGCATTCAGGCCTGCCCGATCGACGCCATCGTCGGCGCGGCGAAACTGATGCACACCGTGCTGATCGACGAATGCACCGGTTGCGACCTGTGCGTGGCGCCGTGCCCGGTGGATTGCATCGAGATGCATCCGCTGCCGCTCGGCACCTTGCCGGTGGTCGGTGGCCTGGCATCCAGCCTTGAAGAACAGCGCGCGCGCACGGCCAAACGCGATCATGCACGCCAGCGTTTTGAACGCCGCAACGCCCGCCTGGAGCGCGAAGAACAGCAGAAACAGGCTGAGCGCGAAGCCCGGGCACGGCGCGCAGCGCAACCGGCGGTGGCCACCCTCGATCCTGTGCAAGCCGCTCTGGAACGGGTACGCACGCAGAAAGCCGCGACCGCCGACGCGGCGCTGAAAAAAGCCAAGATCGACGTCGCCATGAGCCGCGCGCAATTGCACAAATCGCTGAAAGCCTTCGGCCATCCACCGACCTTCGAACAGCAATCGCAACTGATCGTGTTGCAACAGCAGTTCGAAGCCGCCGAACAGGCGCTGGCGAAACTCGAAAGCAGCGCCACCGCTGCTCCAGCCCCAGCGGCCCCGTCTCCGGCGAAGGACGCGGATCTGAAGCGGGCGAAAATCCAGTTGGCCATGCGTCGCGCCGAACTGAAAAAGGCGCAGACCGCCGAAGCGCCAGCGGAGCAGATCGCCACGCTGGAACAGGCACTGCATGACGCCGAGCAGGCCCTTCACGCTGCCGAAGCGGCAAGTGAACAGCCTGCGCCTGATCTGGTGCGCGTAGAAAAGCGCCCGATCGACAGCCAGCTTCGCCAGTTGAAAACCGAACTGGCCTACGCCCGCGCCGACCTGAACAAACTCGAACGCCGCGCCGACACGCCGAGCGAAGCCCTCGACAAGGCCCGCGCCCGCCTGCAGGACGCCGAGCGTCAGGTGCAAGATCATGTCGCCCCGTGAGGCACCGGATGATCGCCTGCAACAGGCGATGAAGCGGGTGCTGCTGGCCACGCTGCCGGGGCTGCTGGCACTGTTCTGGTTTTACGGCTGGGGGGTGTTGATCAATCTGATCCTGGCGGCGAGCAGCGCACTGCTGGTCGAGGCCGGTGTCACCCGCCTGCGCCGACAACCTTTGCAACCGACGCTCAGCGATGGCAGCGCACTGGTCAGCGCAACATTGCTGGCCGCCGCCCTGCCACCTTATTGCCCGTGGTGGCTGACCGTTACGGCGATAGCTTCGGGCCTGCTGTTCGGCAAACATTTATACGGTGGCATCGGCAAGAATCCGTTCAACCCGGCCATGCTCGGTTTCGCCCTGGCAATGCTGCTGTTCCCGCAACCGATGACCCACTGGCCGGCGCATGGCATGAATCTGCAGGCCGCTTTTGCGCAAGTCTTGAATCTGGGCCAGGCGCCGGACGCCTGGGTGCAGGCCACCGCGCTGGACAGTCTGCGCATCAACAAAAGCCTGACCCTGGATGAGCTGTTCGCGGCCAACCCGGCGTTCGGCCGCTTCGGTGGACGCGGTGCGGAGTGGATCAATCTGGCGTTTCTCGCTGGCGGGCTGTGGCTGTTGCAGCGCCGGGTGATTGCCTGGCAAGCGCCGGTCGGCATGCTGGCCAGCCTGTTTGTCGTCAGCCTGCTCTGCTGGAACGGCTCGGGTTCCGATTCCCACGGCTCACCGCTGTTTCATCTGCTGAGCGGCGCAACCATGCTCGGTGCGTTTTTCATCATTACCGAACCGGTGTCCGGCGCCAAAAGTCCGCTGGCCCGGCTGCTGTTCGGCGTGGGTGTCGGCTTGCTGACCTACCTGATCCGCACCTGGGGCGGCTACCCGGACGGTGTCGCGTTTGCCGTGTTGCTGATGAATCTCGGTGTACCGGCCCTGGAGCGTTTTGCCGCTGCCCGCCAGACGCAGGTGCAATCATGAACCGCGCGGCTACGGTCGTGACCCTTGTGCTGCTGGCTGGCGCCGGTCTCGGTTTGACCTATGTCGTGCAGCGTGTCAGTGCGCCGCAGATTGCCAGCGAGCAACGCCTGCTCGACAGCCGCAAGCTGCTGGATGTACTCGCGGCCGATGCCTACGACAATCAGCCGCTGGAGCAGCCACTGGCGCTGACTGATACAACGTTGAGCCACAGCACGCTGCTGGCAGGTTACCGCGCAAGCAAAGCCGGGCAGCCAGTAGCAGTATTGTTGCGCACCCAGACCGAGGGCTACGCCGGGGTTATCGAACTGCTGATCGCCATCGATGCCAACGGCAGACTGCTGGGAGTAAAAACCTTGCGGCAAAACGAAACACCGGCGCTCGGCGGACTCATCGGCGACTGGCCGAACCAGTGGCTGGCGACGTTTACCGGCAAGTCGCGCAACGCACCTGACGACGCTGGCTGGGCACTGAAAAAGGATCAGGGACAGTTCGATCAACTGGCGGGCGCCACCATCACATCCCGCGCCACTCTCAATGCCATCCATGACGCTCTGCGCTACTTTGACGAGCACCGGGCAATCTTGCTGGGGACCGGATCATGAACCGGCCGACGAATCTGACGAACACTTTGACGCTGATGCTGCTGCTTGGCACCAGCGCAACACTGGCTGGCGCACTGGGCATGTTGTTGATGTCGAGTGCCGTTGTGGGGATTTACAGCGTGTGCATCGCCCCACTGCGCTTGCGGTTATCTGGCAACAGCCTGTTGCTGGCCAGTCTGCTGCTGGCCGCCACTCTGACCAGTTGTGCCAATATCCTCGCGCAGCGCTGGGCGTTGCAGTGGCAACAGTCACTCGGGATCTACGGCGGGTTGATCGCCTTGCAATGCGTGGTGCTGGAATACAATGGATTCTTTCGTCAGGCGCTAGCCCAGCGCCTGACGTTTTTTGGCCTGTCGAGCGCGCTGCTACTGGCGCTGGCCGTACTGCGTGAACTGTTCGGTCAGGGGCACATCGGTCGTGTTCTATCCGAGCACTGGCAAGGACTGGTTCTGTTCAGCGACGGGCTGCACCTGCTCACCCTGGTTCCCGGCGCCTTCATCCTGCTCGGACTACTGATCGCTGCCCGCCAGGCCTGGACCCGCTCGAACGCTCTCTCCAAGGAAACACATCATCCATGAATGCCGCAAAACGTCTGGAAATCTTCCGCAGACTTCATGAAGACAACCCCGAGCCGAAGACCGAGCTGGCCTATTCCTCGCCGTTCGAGTTGTTGATCGCGGTAATCCTCTCGGCGCAATCTACCGACGTTGGCGTCAACAAGGCCACGGCCAAACTGTTTCCGGTGGCCAATACCCCTGCGGCGATCCACGCGCTGGGCGTCGAAGGGCTGTCCGAGTACATCAAGACCATCGGCCTCTATAACAGCAAAGCGAAAAACGTGATCGAGACCTGCCGCATGCTGGTCGAACTGCACAATGGCGAAGTCCCGCAGACGCGCGAAGAACTGGAAGCGCTGCCCGGCGTTGGCCGCAAAACGGCCAACGTAGTGCTCAATACCGCTTTTCGTCAGTTGACCATGGCGGTCGACACGCACATTTTTCGCGTGAGCAACCGCACCGGCATTGCCCCGGGCAAAAATGTGGTCGAGGTGGAAAAGAAGTTGATGAAGTTTGTGCCGAAAGATTACCTGCTCGACTCTCACCACTGGCTGATTCTGCATGGTCGCTATGTGTGTCTGGCGCGCAAGCCACGCTGTGGCAGCTGCCGGATCGAAGATTTGTGCGAGTACAAACACAAAACCTCGGACGATTGACTGACTATTGGAATAATTGATTCGTCGATTGAAAAAATCTTTTTTACCCGCAGCAGGAATATCGATATAAGGAGCGCCAAAGGCAGTCTTAGCCTGGAGTTCACCTTATGACTGACACCAAAGAACAACTGGACGTAGATGACGATTTCACAGTTGTGGAAACCGACGACGCCGAACCTGTCGTCGAGGTCGCCAAGACCAATCTGAGCAAACGTCGCACCATCGATAACCTGCTTGAGGAGCGCCGACTGCAAAAGCAATTGGCCGATTACGATTTTGATCTCTGATACTTGAAAGCCTCCCGAACCGGAGGCTTTTTACTTTCCGGGAATCCGACACCGAGCGGCCCATGATCCGTCGGCAGGCAGGACCATCAGACCAGCCCGTTGCGTTGCGCCAGCTCAATCAGGTCCACCAGCGACCGAGCATTGAGCTTCAATAACAAACGGGTCTTGTAAGTACTGACCGTCTTGTTGCTGAGAAACATGCCGTCGGCGATTTCCTTGTTGGTCTTGCCCCGCGCCAATTGCTGCAACACCATCATTTCCCGCCCGGAAAGGCGGTCTACCATATCGGCCTCACTGGCATTACCGAGGCTGGTCCGCACGGTATGCAGGGCCTGGTTTGGAAAATAGCTGTATCCGGACAGTACGGCCTTGATCGCACTGAGCAACTCTGTCAGATCCTGTTGTTTACAGACATACCCCGCCGCCCCCGACTGCATGCAGCGCATCGAAAAATGCCCGGGTGCCTGAGAGGTCAACACCAGAACTTTCAATGGCATCGGTGTCGAGTTCAGACGGGCAATAACTTCCAGACCATCGAGCTTCGGTATTCCAATATCCAGAATAACGATATCCGGCATTTGTTCACGCGCAAGTTGCAATGCATCCACACCATTATCTGTTTCGGCAATAACTTCGTAGCCATGACGTTCCATCAGCATACGCACAGCAAGACGAATGACGGGGTGATCATCCACGATCAGCACTTTATTCATGGGCAAGTCCAGTTTCGCTGTTCGAATTTTTAGAACCCGCACAATAGCCTAGTCACTTCCGACATGGCACAAGAGAGTTCCGTCACACTCACAGCCAAAGACATTCCCTACATCAAAAAAAGACTATTCCTACAAAAAACCGCCACTGGTGATATTGGCAAGCCCCGGCCGTTTCTCTGACCACGCCTTGGACGTGAAAAATACTACGCACTGCAACCCAAGCCGGCTCACTGATCCAGAGCCTCTCGCGCAAGAAGAGACTGCAAAAATTGCTGTTGTTGCATGACAGCGCACTGCTGAGGCCGGACAGCATCAGGCTGAAGATCAATTGCAAAAACAACAGCAAGAACGCCACTACACACTTTAAACAATCAACGTCTGAAACAAGATACTTCTACCCAACGAATTTTATTTAATATAAAAAAGAGCATCAGACGCAAAACTTCACCCACATGAAATCATTCAATAAACACATTGAAAAAACACACTTAATGAGCAAACACCATGATAAAAATCAGAAAAAAAATCACCAACCCCATGACGGTAATTGCAATATTTGCATTTATTTCCGAATCGTCGGCGGCCATCTCCCTGCCTTTTCTATATAACGATGAAAGAGAAGTCTATATCTGGTTCCTGATCAGCTTCCCGTTTTACTTGCTGTTGCTGTTTTTTTTAACGCTGAACTTCAACTACCGTTCATTGTATGCGCCCTCGGACTTCGACAAGGACGACAGTTTTCTAAAAGTCTTTGATGAGTTGAAGCAGACGGAGAATATCCCCTGTTCGTCCCCGGCACGCAGAGCACCAGGCGGTCAGGAGTGGACGCTACCTGAACGCGGCATTGACCAGCGGCCACTCCACCCGTGCGGCGCTGACGAATCCTGCCCGGAGCGAGCGTGGATTGAGCACACCATCCAACTGCCCAAATCCATGGGCACGTTGCGCGCCATCGATGTACGTCCGCTGAACAGCACACAGGCGTTCAATGCACTGGCCGAACATTTTCCTCAGCTTGGCAAGCAATCGGCCAAGGCAGTGGTATTTTTGACCGACTCAGCGTCTGACGCTCTGCTCAAGCAAATTACCCTCAGCCTTGTCAAACAAGCGAAAAAAAACGGAGGCGCCAAACTTTTCGTTGCTTATAACGTGAGCACGCAAAGTACTACGGTGCTGAGGGGGGAATGAGACACAGAGTAGATGCCTGAAGTGGACATTCAAGAAAATGCTGGAATTGACCGTAACAACACATGTTGCGGGTTAACGTCAGACAACCACAAAAAAAATGGCGGCTTTGTCACTGGGACAAGCCGCCACTTCTTTACAGGCCCGCGACGCTTAGAACAGCTTGCGGCCCTTGTTGGCAGCAATGCGCATGCGCAGCGCGTTGAGCTTGATGAAGCCCGCCGCGTCGGCCTGGTTGTAAGCGCCGCCGTCTTCTTCGAAGGTCGCGATATTGGCGTCGAACAGCGAATCGTCGGACTTGCGACCGGTCACGATCACGTTGCCTTTGTACAGCTTCAGGCGAACCACGCCGTTCACGTTGACCTGGGAAGCGTCGATCATCTGTTGCAGCATCAGACGCTCCGGGCTCCACCAGTAGCCGGTGTAGATCAGGCTGGCGTATTTCGGCATCAGCTCGTCTTTGAGGTGAGCGACTTCGCGGTCCAGGGTGATCGATTCGATGGCGCGGTGAGCGCGCAGCATGATGGTGCCGCCCGGGGTTTCGTAGCAGCCACGGGATTTCATGCCCACGTAACGGTTTTCAACGATGTCCAGACGACCGATACCGTGTTGACCACCGATCTTGTTCAGCGTTGCCAGTACGGTGGCCGGAGTCATTTCGACGCCGTCCAGGGCAACGATGTCGCCGTTGCGGTAGGTCAGTTCCAGGTATTGCGGGGTGTCAGGAGCGTTCTCCGGGGAGACGGTCCAGCGCCACATGTCCTCTTCGTGCTCGGTCCAGGTGTCTTCCAGCACGCCGCCTTCATAGGAGATGTGCAGCAGGTTGGCGTCCATCGAGTACGGAGATTTCTTCTTGCCGTGACGCTCGATCGGAATCGCGTGCTTCTCGGCGTAGTCCATCAGCTTCTCGCGGGACAGCAGGTCCCACTCACGCCATGGAGCAATGACTTTCACGCCTGGCTTGAGCGCGTAGGCACCCAGTTCGAAACGCACCTGGTCGTTGCCCTTGCCGGTAGCGCCATGGGAAATGGCGTCGGCGCCGGTTTCGTTGGCGATTTCGATCAGACGTTTGGCGATCAGCGGACGTGCGATGGAGGTACCCAGCAGGTACTCGCCTTCGTAAACGGTGTTGGCGCGGAACATCGGGAACACGAAGTCACGCACGAATTCTTCGCGCAGGTCGTCGATGTAGATTTCTTTGACGCCCATGGCCTGAGCCTTGGCGCGAGCCGGCTCGACCTCTTCGCCCTGACCCAGGTCAGCAGTGAAGGTCACCACTTCACAGTTATAAGTATCCTGCAGCCACTTGAGGATCACCGAAGTGTCCAGGCCGCCGGAATACGCCAGAACGACCTTGTTTACGTCCGCCATGCCATCACTCCACGGGGTTCTACGGAAAGCCGAGGAGTCTACCGCTCAAATACGATAATTTACAGAGGCGCGACAGCTTAAGACGACAAAGCGACAGAATCTGTCGAGAGCGCGACGATGACCGGCGGGTCAGGAAGTCGCCGCGGCGTTGGCAGGCGCGCTGGCTTGTGGCGCTGGCGCGGTGGTCGGTGCCACCCGTGCCAGCTTCACGCTGACCCGGCGATTCTTCGCCCGGTTAGTGGCATTGGTGTTCGGTACTAAAGGATATTGCTCGCCATGGAAACGCACGGTGATCTGCGATTCGGCGATGCCGTTGGCCTTGAAGAAATCGACCACCGCCAGCGCGCGACGGCGCGACAGCTCTCGGTTGGTAAGACGGTTGCCGCTGTTGTCCGAGTGGCCGTCGAGTTCGATGTGATTGACCGACGGATCGGCCTTCATGTACTCGAGCATCACTTGCAGCTTGGCCCGAGCGGCGGCGTCCAGGTCGGTACCTTCCCCCGGGAAACCGATCTGCGATTGTTTGATCTGGTCGAAATTCTGCGGCAGCAATTTCGCCACACACGTCTGGTAATCGTTGAAGGCCTTGCTGAACTTGACGGGCAGCAGGCGCACTTCCGAAACCCGGCCATCGCCGGACGCACGTCGCACCACCGGGCTGCGACCGTCCAGCAAACCGCTGATCAGCCCGCCGGCCTGGGATTGCGAACTGTTGAACAGCACGTTACCGGTGCCGATCCTGACGCTGCCCAGGTAGATGTCGTTGCGCCCCGGTTGCCATGGCGCGGCCGCCGCAAGCAACGTCGCTGAACCGCCGCCGAGCATGGCGTTATAGGCATTGAGGCGGAATATCGCCTGTTCGCCGGCCTTGCGCACGAACTGGCCCGAGCCGAAATCGGTGATCGGCTGGGTCAGGCGGCACTCGAACTTGTCGCCCTCGACCGTCCACTCAATGTTCTCCAGACGAGTCTGGTAGGTGAGCGCCATCGCGGGGAGGCTGGCAAACACACTGAGCAAGGCTAAATATCGCTGGCGCACGGGAGGCTCCATTGGCTTCTGTAACACAAAGACCGATTCACACTATGTTTACGGCATACCTACGGGATATCGGAAGGTTCCGGCAAAACTTGATAGCGAGTGCCTGCAAGAGTCTTTTCCGGTAGCATTCCCCTCAGTTTGACCCGCCTGGAATCCCCTCATGTCCGACCGCCTGACCCTGCTGCGTCCCGACGACTGGCACATTCATCTTCGCGATGGTGCCGTGTTGACCAATACCGTTGCCGATGTAGCGCGCACCTTTGGCCGCGCCATCATCATGCCCAACCTGGTACCACCGGTGCGCAACGCCGCTGAAGCCGATGGCTATCGCCAGCGGATTCTCGCTGCCCGCCCGGCCGGCAGTCGTTTCGAACCGCTGATGGTGCTGTACCTCACCGACCGCACCCAGCCCGAAGAAATTCGTCAGGCCAAGGCCAGCGGTTTCGTGCACGCCGCCAAATTGTACCCGGCCGGCGCCACTACCAACTCCGATTCCGGGGTGACCAGCATCGACAAGATCTTCCCGGTGCTGGAAGCCATGGCCGAAGTCGGCATGCCGCTGCTGATCCACGGCGAAGTCACCCGTGGCGATGTCGACGTCTTCGACCGCGAAAAGATTTTCATCGATGAGCACATGCGCCGTGTCGTCGAGCGTTTCCCGACGCTCAAAGTGGTGTTCGAACACATCACCACCGGCGACGCCGTGCAGTTCGTCAACGAGGCTTCGGCCAACGTCGGCGCGACCATCACCGCGCATCACCTGCTGTACAACCGCAACCACATGTTGGTGGGCGGGATTCGGCCGCACTTCTATTGCCTGCCGATCCTCAAGCGTAATACCCATCAGGAAGCCCTGCTCGATGCCGCCACCAGCGGCAGCGCGAAGTTCTTCCTCGGTACCGACTCGGCGCCGCACGCCCAGCACGCCAAAGAAGCCGCCTGCGGCTGCGCCGGCTGCTACACCGCGTACGCCGCCATCGAGCTGTATGCCGAAGCCTTCGAACAGCGCAACGCGCTGGACAAGCTTGAAGCGTTCGCCAGCCTCAACGGCCCACGCTTCTACGGTCTGCCGGCCAACACCGATCGCATCACCCTGGTTCGCGAAGAATGGACCGCCCCGACCAGCCTGCCATTTGGCGAGCTGACCGTTATCCCGCTGCGCGCCGGTGAAAAGCTGCGCTGGCGCCTGCTGGAGGAACACGCGTGAGTGAAGACCATTTCGACGACGAACTGGACGGTCAAGGTGGCGGCGGCGGTTCCCGTCACCCAATGGCAGCACGTTTTCGCGGTTACCTGCCGGTTGTCGTCGACGTAGAGACCGGTGGCTTCAATTCGGCCACCGACGCTCTGCTGGAGATTGCCGCGACCACCATCGCCATGGATGAAAAGGGTTTCGTCTACCCGGATCACACCTACTTCTTCCGCGTCGAGCCGTTCGAAGGCGCCAACATCGAAGCGGCGGCGCTGGAGTTCACCGGGATCAAGCTCGATCACCCGCTGCGCATGGCGGTCAGCGAAGAAACCGCGCTGACCGACATCTTCCGTGGCGTGCGCAAGGCGCTGAAGGCCAATGGCTGCAAGCGCGCGATTCTGGTCGGCCATAACAGCAGCTTCGACCTTGGCTTCCTGAATGCTGCGGTTGCGCGTCTGGACATGAAGCGCAACCCGTTTCACCCGTTCTCCAGCTTCGATACCGCGACGCTGGCCGGTCTGGCTTACGGTCAAACCGTACTGGCCAAGGCCTGTCAGGCAGCCGACATCGACTTCGACGGCCGTGAAGCGCATTCGGCGCGTTACGACACCGAGAAGACCGCCGAGCTGTTCTGCGGCATCGTCAACCGCTGGAAACAGATGGGCGGCTGGGAAGACTTCGACGACTGATCCTCGTCGGACAAATCCCGCACATGAAAAAACCGGCCACGTGGGCCGGTTTTTTTGTACCTCGACGTTGTGCCTTACAGGGCAGCAGCGTTCTCGGTCAGGTAAGCCGCAACGCCTTCTGGCGAAGCGTTCATGCCTTTGTCGCCTTTTTTCCAGTTGGCAGGGCAGACTTCGCCGTGCTCTTCGTGGAATTGCAGAGCGTCGACCAGACGGATCAGCTCTTCCATGTTACGGCCCAGCGGCAGGTCGTTGATGATCTGCGAGCGGACAACGCCCTTGTCGTCGATCAGGAACGCGCCACGGAAAGCCACGCCGCCTTCGGACTCAACGTCGTAGGCCTTGGCGATGTCGTGCTTCATGTCGGCAGCCATGGTGTATTTCACCTGGCCGATGCCGCCATTGTTGACCGGGGTGTTGCGCCAGGCGTTGTGGGTGAAGTGCGAGTCGATCGACACAGCGATCACTTCTACGTTACGTGCCTTGAAGTCAGCCATGCGGTTGTCCAGAGCGATCAGCTCGGACGGGCAGACGAAGGTGAAGTCCAGTGGGTAGAAGAACACCAGGCCGTATTTGCCTTTGATGGCCGAGGACAGGGTGAAGCTGTCAACGATCTCGCCATTGCCGAGTACGGCCGGGACGGTGAAATCAGGGGCTTGTTTGCCTACGAGTACGCTCATGGATATCTCCTGGTGAATAACTTGAAGTTCAGGGTCCGGGCCAGCCTGCCACCCTCAGGCGACAGCCCTGTGACACGAACCCTCTTCGCAAGGGCCGACCATCATACACTGCGTTTTTCGCCTGTCCTTAACGGTTTTTTGCCCAAAGCGGATAACCGGGCCGCATTTTCGGGGCCAGGCAAATCGCCATTAAGCACCGTTCGTCAGTCATCGCTGATTCGTTCATAAAGCGTTCAGAAAGCACTTTGACAATCATTCTCGTTAACATTAAGATCCATCGCAATTGAGTCACAACCAGCGACGGTTCTCACTTATGTATGTTTGTCTCTGCACTGGCGTCACCGACGGACAGATCCGCGAAGCGATCTATGAAGGTTGCTGCAGCTATAAAGAAGTCCGCCAGGCCACCGGCGTCGCCAGCCAATGCGGCAAATGTGCCTGCCTGGCCAAGGAAGTGGTCCGCGAAACCCTGACCAAACTGCAAACCGCCCAGGCCGCGATCCCGTATCCGGTAGAATTTACAGCGGCGTAATTACCCCAATTTCGAAGAACCGGACTTATGTCCGGTTTTTTTATGCCCGTAAATCAACTGGTTAGGCGCTAGACGCGGAACACAAACATTCTTATTCAGATTTAATTTCATTTATTATTCAATAACTTAGGTTTGACACTTATAAGTACCAAGCTCAAACTCCGCCTTATATACAGCTATTACAGGGCAGGACTCCCATCATGAAAGGCGACATTACAGTCATCCAGCATCTCAACAAGATCCTTGCCAATGAGCTGGTCGCGATCAATCAGTACTTCCTGCATGCGCGCATGTATGAAGATTGGGGCCTGAACAAGCTGGGCAAGCACGAGTACCACGAATCCATCGATGAGATGAAACACGCGGACAAGCTGATCAAGCGCATCCTGTTCCTTGAAGGTCTGCCGAACGTGCAGGATCTGGGCAAGCTGCACATTGGCGAGCACACCCAGGAAATGCTTGAGTGCGATCTGCGCATCGAGAAGACCGGCCACGCCGATCTGAAAGCCGCCATCGCCCATTGCGAATCGGTTGGCGACTTCGGCAGCCGTGAACTGCTCGAAGACATTCTCGAGTCCGAAGAAGAACACATCGACTGGCTGGAAACCCAACTGGGCCTGATCGATAAAGTCGGTCTTGAGAACTATCTGCAATCGCAGATGGGCGAAGAGTAAGTTAGCGCCCGCTGAATTCGCGACACTAAAAAGCCCCGCCCTCTTCCGAGGTGCGGGGCTTTTTATTGGCAAATCCCGGATCAGATGCAGATCCCTGTGGGAGCGGGCTTGCTCGCGAATGCGGTGTATCAGTCAGTTACTATTTTTCTGATACACCGCATTCGCGAGCAAGCCCGCTCCCACAAAGCCGGATCAGGCTTCGGACTTGGCCGCAGCAGCCTTGGCCGATGCTTCCTTGACCAGAGTCTGCAGCTCACCGTTGGCGAACATTTCAGCCATGATGTCGCTGCCGCCAACCAGTTCACCGCCAACCCACAGTTGCGGGAAAGTCGGCCAGTTGGCGTACTTTGGCAGGTTGGCGCGGATTTCCGGGTTCTGCAGGATGTCGACGTAGGCGAACTTCTCGCCACAGCCCATCACGGCCTGCGCAGCTTTCGCGGAGAAGCCACACTGCGGGGCATTCGGCGAGCCTTTCATGTAAAGCAGAATGGTGTTGTTGGCAATCTGCTCTTTAATCGTTTCGATGATATCCATGGAGCACCTCGGCTGAACTTTCCGACTCATGGGTCGGCACGGTGGCGCATTGTAACGGAATCCCGAGCGCCCTGCTCGGTCTCCCCGACAGACATGCTCAAGCCGCCACCACCGTCACCGGCACGCCGTTGAGCGCCGCGTTGCCCGACAGCTCGTCGAGCTGGCATTCATCGGTCAGGTCGTTGGCGCTCGACCCCGGCTGACCGCTGGCAATCGCCATCTGCACCCCCGGACGCGCGTGACCCCAGCCATGCGGCAGGCTGACCACGCCTTTCATCATGTCCAGGCTGCCGAGCACTTCCACTTCGATCTGCCCGACCCGCGAACTGACGCGCACCAACTGCCCGTCGTCGAGCCCGCGACTGGCCAGATCATCAGGGTGCATCAGCAGTTGATGACGCGGCTTACCCTTCACCAGACGATGGTAATTGTGCATCCATGAATTGTTGCTGCGCACATGGCGCCGGCCGATCATCAGCAGCTCATCCGCCGCCGGCGCCTGCAAGGCGGCAAAGCGTGCGAGATCGGCGAGGATCTCCGGTGGCGCAGCCTGTACCCGTTGATTCGGGGTTTTCAGGCGTGCCGCCAGATTGGGTTTGAGCGCGCCCAGATCGACGCCGTGCGGATGATCGAACAGCGTCGCCAGCGACAGTTTGTGCGCCGAAGCATCGCCATACAGCCCCATGCGCAGCCCCATATCGATCATCTTCGCCGGCGGCATCGTCGGTTTCAGCTCCTTGCCGGTCTTCTCGGCAAACGCCTTGGCCAGGCCAACAAAGATCTCCCAGTCGTGCAATGCGCCCTCAGGCTTGGCGAGAATCGCCCGATTGAAGCGAGTGACGTTGCGCACCGCGAACAGGTTGAACGTGGTGTCGTAGTGATCGTTCTCCAGCGCCGAGGTCGACGGCAGGATCAGGTCGGCATAACGCGTGGTTTCGTTGATGTACAGGTCGATGCTGAGCATGAACTCCAGACCATCGAGCGCCTGCTCCAGTTGCCGGCCGTTCGGCGTCGACAGCACCGGATTGCCGGCTACGGTGATCAGCGCACGAATCTGCCCTTCGCCTTCGGTGAGCATCTCTTCGGCCAGCGCCGACACCGGCAGCTCGCCGCCGTACTCAGGCCGCCCGGACACCCGGCTCTGCCATTTGTTGAAATGCCCGCCCGAGGTCGATGCCACCAGATCCACCGCCGGCTCGGTGCACAATGCACCGCCCACCCGGTCGAGGTTGCCGGTGACGAGATTGATCAACTGCACCAACCAGTGGCACAAGGTGCCGAACGCCTGAGTCGAAACGCCCATGCGCCCGTAGCACACCGCGCTCGGCGCAGCGGCGAAATCCCGCGCCAGTTGGCGGATCTGCTCGGCCGGCACCGCACACAGCGGGCTCATGGCTTCGGCAGTGAACGTTGCGATGGCTGCACGCACTTCATCGAGGCCATCGACGGGCAAGTGACTGTCGCGGGTCAGGCCTTCTTCGAACAAGGTATTGAGCACGCCGAACAGCAACGCCGCGTCGCCACCGGGACGCACGAACAAGTGCTGATCGGCGATGGCCGCCGTTTCGCTGCGCCGGGGATCGACCACCACCACTTTGCCACCGCGCGCCTGAATCGCCTTCAGGCGTTTCTCGACATCCGGCACGGTCATGATGCTGCCGTTGGATGCCAGCGGGTTGCCGCCGAGGATCAGCATGAAATCGGTGTGATCGATGTCCGGGATCGGCAGCAGCAAGCCGTGGCCGTACATCAGGTAACTGCTCAGGTGATGCGGCAACTGGTCGACCGAGGTCGCGGAGAAGCGATTGCGCGTTTTCAACAGGCCGAGAAAGTAGTTGCTGTGGGTCATCAGCCCGTAGTTGTGCACGCTCGGATTGCCTTGATAGACCGCCACCGCGTTCTGGCCGTGACGCTCCTGAATCGCCGCCAGACGCTCGGCCACCAGCGCAAAGGCCTCGTCCCACTCGATCGGCAGCCATTCGCTGCCGACCCGGCGCACCGGCTGACGCAGGCGATCCGGATCGTTCTGGATGTCTTGCAGGGCCACAGCCTTGGGACAGATGTGCCCACGGCTGAAGGTGTCGAGGGCATCGCCCTTGATCGAGGTGATCGCGACGTTGCCATCGGTTTCGGTGGTCTCGATGGTCAGGCCGCAAATGGCTTCGCACAGGTGGCAGGCACGGTGATGGAGAGTCTTGGTCATGGCCCCAGTCTCTGTCTTGTTCTGGGCAGGCAACGGGCGTGCCTGCGGGAACAAAACTATGGCCCGTGTGCGGGAGCGACGCCAGCGACGTTCGTCTTGTGAATCGACGGCTATCAGGCGAGCCGATAGCTCGTCAGGCTCAGTTGGACGGCAACTGTGGCGGCGCCTGCAACTGGATTTCCTGAATGGTTTCGATCTGCTCGTGGGCGACGTGCACGCCGGTGAGTTCGCCGATCAGTCGCCAATGCTCGTCGAGCCCTGCGCTGATAGTCGCCATGCGATCGATCATCTGGCGACTGGCAGCCTTGACCACATCATCTTCGCTGCGCAGCAGTTCGAAGGACATTGACGTCACCGAGGCGGTGAGATGGGTCAGTGAGCGAGCCGTGTGGCCCAGCAATTCCATTAACAATTGTTCTTTCGATTCCATGCGGAGGCTTCCTGCGTCGCTCGAAAGGTAGTTATAACCCAGCACTTTGCATTAGCAAATGTTTCAACCGGCCATCCGACCAAGCGAAGCTGTGGCCGGGCAGTCGCAAACCGACCCGACCTGCCCCATCCCCGCCACAGCGGATTGCCAAGCCCCGCGGCGCCAGTGTACAAATGAGTCCGTTACACGCCTCAACCCGGCTTCTACTGCGCGACTGCAACACTCTGTCGCCGCTGCAAATTCCGCAAAAACCGTAGCCTATTGGCGTAACGCGACATTTAGTGTCAATATCGCGCCTTCCCCTATTTCGTCGCCCCGTGCGGCTTACGCCGCAGGTCTCGCCCGTTGTTCCGTTAAACAAGGCTTTGAGCATCTGCGGTTTGTAGCAAAAAGGTAGTCAATGATGAGCGCAAGGCACTTTCTCTCCCTGATGGATTGCACGCCCGAAGAGCTGGTCAGCGTGATCCGTCGAGGCGTTGAGCTCAAGGACCTGCGTAACCGCGGCGTACTGTTCGAGCCTCTGAAAAACCGCGTCCTGGGGATGATCTTCGAGAAGTCCTCGACCCGTACCCGTATCTCCTTCGAGGCCGGCATGATCCAGCTCGGTGGCCAGGCAATCTTCCTGTCGCCGCGCGACACCCAGTTGGGCCGTGGCGAGCCGATCGGCGACTGCGCCATCGTCATGTCGAGCATGCTCGATGCGGTGATGATCCGTACCTTTGCCCACAGCACCCTGACCGAATTCGCTGCCAACTCGCGCGTGCCGGTGATCAACGGCCTGTCCGATGACCTGCACCCGTGCCAGTTGCTGGCCGACATGCAGACCTTCCTTGAGCACCGTGGCTCGATCCAGGGCAAGACCGTGGCCTGGATCGGCGACGGCAACAACATGTGCAACAGCTATATAGAAGCGGCGATCCAGTTCGACTTCCAGTTGCGTATCGCCTGCCCGGAAGGCTACGAGCCAAATCCTGAGTTCGTCGCCCGCGCCGGCGATCGTGTGACCATCGTCCGCGATCCGCAGGATGCCGTGCGCGGTGCGCATCTGGTGAGCACCGACGTCTGGACTTCGATGGGTCAGGAAGAGGAAACTGCCAAGCGCCTGAAGCTGTTCGCACCGTTCCAGGTGACCCGCGCCCTGCTCGATCTGGCGGCCGAAGATGTGCTGTTCATGCACTGCCTGCCGGCGCACCGCGGTGAAGAAATCAGCCTCGACCTGCTTGATGACCCGCGTTCCGTCGCCTGGGATCAAGCAGAAAACCGTCTCCACGCACAGAAGGCCCTGCTCGAGTTCCTCGTCGAACCGGCATATCACCACGCATGAGCCATGAATTACTGCTGAACCTGCGCAACCTCGCTTGCGGCTATCAAGATCAACGCGTGGTGCAGAACCTCAATCTGCACCTCAACGCCGGTGACATCGGTTGCCTGCTCGGCTCGTCCGGCTGCGGCAAGACCACCACCCTGCGCGCGATTGCCGGTTTTGAACCGGTGCACGAAGGTGAAATCACCCTGGGAGGTGAAACCATCTCCAGCGCCGGTTTCACTCTGGCACCAGAGAAACGCCGGATCGGCATGGTGTTTCAGGATTACGCGCTGTTCCCGCACCTGAGCGTCGCGGACAACATCGCCTTCGGTATCCGCAAGCACCCGAACAAGGAGCGCGTCACCGGAGAGCTGCTGGAACTGGTCAACCTGAAGAACCTCGGCAAGCGCTTCCCCCACGAGTTATCGGGAGGCCAGCAACAGCGTGTCGCCCTCGCCAGGGCACTGGCGCCGGAGCCGCAATTGCTGCTGCTCGACGAGCCATTCTCCAACCTCGATGGCGAACTGCGGCGCAAGCTCAGCCACGAAGTGCGCGACATCCTCAAGGCCCGTGGCACCAGTGCGATTCTGGTGACCCACGACCAGGAAGAAGCCTTCGCCGTCAGCGATCACGTTGGCGTGTTCAAGGAAGGTCGTCTGGAGCAGTGGGACACGCCCTACAACCTCTACCACGAGCCAGCGACGCCGTTTGTCGCCAGCTTCATCGGTCAGGGTTATTTCATTCGCGGCCAGCTCGGCAGCCCGGAGTCGGTGCAGACCGAACTCGGCGAACTGCGCGGCAACCGGGCCTACACCTGGCCGGTGGGCGGTGCGGTGGATGTGTTGCTGCGTCCGGATGACATTGTTTATGCGCCGGACAGCGGGTTGAAAGCGCGGATCGTCGGCAAGACGTTCCTTGGCGCCTCAACCCTGTATCGCCTGCAACTGCCGACCGGTGCGCAACTGGAATCGATCTTCCCGAGTCATGCCGACCATCAGGTCGGTGCGGATGTGGGGATTCGGGTCGCCGCCGAACACCTCGTCCTGTTCCAGGCCAGCGGCAGTACCGCGGCACAAATCCCGGCTGTGGAAAACGGCGTCCGCCGCTACAGCGCTGCACTCTGATCCGCCCCGGATCAGAACTGTGGGAGCGGGCTTGCTCGCGAATGCGCTGTGTCAGTAAACGAAGAGGTCGTCTGACACAGCGCATTCGCGAGCAAGCCCGCTCCCACAATTGGTTTAGGGTCAGCCCAAAATCAGCGTACCGCTGGCCACCAGCGTCGCATTCCCGCCAATCTTCACCCGCTCACCTTCCAGCCGACAGAACAACTCCCCGCCCCGCGCCGAGCGCTGGCACGCGGTCAGACTGGATTTGCCCAGACGTTTCGACCAGTACGGAATCAAGCTGCAATGCGTCGAACCAGTGACCGGATCTTCGTTGATACCAATCGCCGGAGCGAAATAACGCGAGACGAAATCGTGCTGATTGCCGCGCGCCGTCACGATTGCGCCGAGCCACGGCAGTTTCGCCAGCGCGACCATGTCCGGCTTGCAGTCGAGCACCGCCTGCTCCGACTCGAGCACCACGAACAACTCGTTGGAACCGAGCACATCCACCGCCTCGACGCCCAGCGCACGCTCGACATCCAGCGTCACGCCAATCTCTGACGGCACAATTGAAGGGAAGTCCAGCCACAGGCGATCGCCCTCACGACTGACACTCAACGGCCCGGACTTGCAGATAAAGTCCAGCCGCTCGGCGGTTTCCTTGTAGATCTCGAACAACACATAGGCGCTGGCCAGCGTCGCATGCCCGCACAATGGCACCTCGGTGGTCGGGGTGAACCAGCGGATATGCCACGCCGCGCCTTCGCGCACCACAAACGCGGTTTCCGCCAGATTGTGCTCGGCGGCGATCTTCTGCATCAGCTCATCCGCAAGCCATGCATCGAGCCGATAAACCATCGCCGGATTGCCACTGAACGGCCGATCGCTGAACGCGTCGACTTGATAAAACTCAAGCTGCATAACCTTCTCCCTAAGTCCGTGGGCAGAGCATGCAACGCGGGCCGGATCAGCGCCAGTGACAGAACCGGCCAATTTTCTGCATACAGCGATGAGCGTTACGCACGGCCGATATCGGCAAATTTGGCCTGGGTGTGCTCAGCCAGCACCGCCGGCGCCAGTTCGACTTCGAGGCCGCGTCGGCCCGCACTGACATAAATAGTCGCAAAACCCTGGGCCGAGTGATCAATGAAGGTGCGCAGGCGTTTTTTCTGCCCCAGCGGACTGATGCCGCCCAACAGGTAACCGGTGGAACGCTGCGCGGCAGCCGGGTCGGCCATTTCGACTTTTTTCACCCCTGCAGCATGCGCCAGGCCCTTGAGGTCAAGGCTTCCGACGACCGGCACCACCGCCACCAACAATTCACCTTTTTCACTGGCGGCCAGCAGCGTCTTGAACACCTGAGCCGGCTCGAGCGCCAGCTTCTCTGCGGCCTCCAGCCCATAGGACGCAGCCTTGGGATCATGTTCGTAACTGTGCACGCGATGTTCGGCACGAACTTTTTTCAACAAGTCCAACGCAGGGGTCATGGCAGCTCCAGGCTCGGCATCAACAGAAAATCCTGCGCCGGATTCTAGGCCATCACCTCGCAAAAGGCTCTAGCGCAAGCCCCGTTTTTCGGGCGTTGCAGGCGAATCGCCGGGCGATCGCCGCGGTCATCCGCAGGATCATTCAGCAGGCTGATAGTTTAATTGTGACCAATGGTTCACTTTCGACCTTTGACAGGTTTGTTTCTTGTCTATATTTTTTCGAATCTGAATAATGTAAGAATTATCATCACCGCAGCACCCAGCAGTAAACCGGGAACAGGATGGGGATCCTGCCTCGGCGAAAATCGCGCCTTGCCCTGACGGCAAATGCGCCAGACAACAACAAAAATCGAGGTTTTCAATGACAACTGCTATTCAGCAACCATCGCTTTCCGGCCAATGCCTGGCCGAATTTCTGGGGACTGCACTCCTGATCTTTTTCGGCACCGGCTGTGTCGCTGCGCTCAAAGTCGCGGGCGCCAGCTTCGGCCTGTGGGAAATCAGCATCATCTGGGGCGTCGGTGTGAGCATGGCGATCTACTTGACCGCCGGAGTTTCCGGCGCGCACCTGAACCCCGCCGTGAGTATCGCCCTGAGCATTTTTGCTGACTTCGAAAAGCGCAAACTGCCGTTCTACATCCTGTCGCAGATTGCCGGGGCGTTCTGCGGCGCGCTGCTGGTTTACACGCTGTACAGCAACCTGTTCTTCGATTACGAACAAACTCACCAAATGGTTCGTGGTTCGGCTGCCAGCCTTGAGTTGGCGTCGGTGTTCTCCACCTTCCCCAATCCTGTGCTGTCGACTGCCCAGGCATTCCTGGTCGAGATGATCATCACCGCGATCCTGATGGGCGTGATCATGGCCCTGACCGATGACAATAACGGTCTGCCGAAAGGCCCGATGGCACCGCTGCTGATCGGTTTGCTGATCGCTGTGATCGGCAGTTCGATGGGCCCACTGACTGGTTTCGCGATGAACCCGGCCCGTGACTTCGGTCCGAAACTGATGACTTTCTTTGCCGGCTGGGGTGAAATTTCCTTCACTGGCGGCCGCGATATTCCGTACTTCCTGATTCCGATTTTTGCACCGATTGTCGGTGCCTGCCTCGGCGCTGCCGGGTATCGCGGGCTCATCGCCCGTCACCTGACCGGCGCCACACCTGCTACAAAGGATGCAGAACCGGCCATTGACGGCAAACCAAGAACTTCTTGAAACAGTCGGCGCGGGTTCCTGCCCTTTTAGAGCCCGCGCCCCGGCCCACTCTCCCTTATTTCGTCCAAGGCAATCGACATGACCGACATTCAGAATAAGAACTACATCATTGCCCTTGATCAGGGTACGACCAGCTCCCGCGCGATCATTTTCGACCGCGACGCGAACGTGGTCTGCACCGCCCAACGCGAATTCGCCCAGCATTACCCGCAAGCCGGCTGGGTTGAACACGACCCGATGGAAATCTTCGCCACCCAGAGCGCGGTGATGGTTGAAGCGCTGGCCCAGGCCGGTCTGCATCACGATCAGGTGGCCGCCATCGGTATCACCAACCAGCGTGAAACCACCGTAGTCTGGGACAAGACCACTGGCCGTCCGGTGTACAACGCGATCGTCTGGCAGTGCCGCCGCAGCACCGAGATCTGCCAGCAGCTCAAGCGCGATGGCCACGAAGAATACATTCGCGACAACACCGGCCTGGTCACCGACCCGTACTTCTCCGGCACCAAGCTGAAGTGGATCCTCGACAACGTCGAAGGCAGCCGCGAGCGTGCGCGCAACGGCGAATTGCTGTTCGGCACCATCGATAGCTGGCTGATCTGGAAATTCACCGGCGGCAAGGTGCACGTCACCGACTACACCAACGCCTCGCGCACCATGCTCTTCAACATCCATTCGCTGGAGTGGGATTCGAAGATGCTGGAAATCCTCGACATCCCGCGCGAGATGCTTCCGGAAGTGAAGGCTTCTTCGGAAATCTACGGTCGCACCAAAAGCGGCATCGCCATCGGCGGTATCGCCGGTGACCAGCAAGCCGCACTGTTCGGCCAGATGTGCGTCGAGCCGGGCCAGGCAAAAAACACCTACGGCACCGGCTGCTTCCTGCTGATGAACACCGGCGACAAAGCGGTGAAATCGCAGCATGGCATGCTCACCACCATCGCTTGCGGCCCGCGCGGCGAAGTGGCTTACGCCCTGGAAGGCGCGGTGTTCAACGGTGGCTCGACCGTGCAGTGGCTGCGCGATGAACTGAAGATCGTCAACGACGCTCACGACACCGAATACTTCGCCAATAAAGTGAAGGACAGCAACGGCGTGTACCTGGTACCGGCCTTCACCGGTCTGGGCGCTCCGTACTGGGACCCGTATGCCCGTGGCGCACTGTTCGGCCTGACGCGCGGCGTGCGCGTGGATCACATCATCCGCGCCGCGCTGGAATCGATCGCCTACCAGACCCGCGACGTGCTCGACGCCATGCAACAGGACTCCGGCGAACGCCTCAAGGCCCTGCGTGTGGACGGCGGTGCGGTCGCGAACAACTTCCTCATGCAGTTCCAGGCCGACATCCTCGGCACCCAGGTCGAGCGCCCGCAAATGCGCGAAACCACCGCGCTGGGCGCAGCCTATCTGGCCGGTCTGGCGTGCGGTTTCTGGGGCAGCCTGGACGAACTGCGCGGCAAGGCTGTCATCGAGCGTGAGTTCGAACCAAGCCTGGACGAAGTCGAGAAAGAGAAACTGTACAAAGGCTGGAAAAAAGCCGTCAGCCGCACCCGAGACTGGGCGCGTGAAGACGCTGAATAAGCCAACCTTCAGAGACTGATAGGCAACTAACTGGTCGGGAGGAGATTCCTGCGGCATCATGGGCAAATTTTGCACGGCAGCCCAAAGGAAGCCCCATGAATCTGCCTCCCCGTCAGCAGCAAATCCTCGAGCTGGTCCGCGAACGCGGCTATGTGAGCATCGAGGAAATGGCTACGCTGTTCGTTGTTACCCCGCAAACCATCCGCCGCGATATCAATCAGCTCGCGGAAGCCAATCTGTTGCGTCGCTACCATGGCGGCGCGGCCTATGATTCAAGCGTCGAAAACACCGCCTATGCGATGCGCGCCGACCAGATGCGCGATGAAAAACAACGCATCGGCGAAGCCATCGCCGCGCAGATCCCCGATCACGCCTCGCTGTTCATCAACATCGGCACCACCACCGAATCGATTGCCCGCGCCCTGCTCAATCACAACCATCTGAAGATCATCACCAACAACCTGCACGTCGCCTCGATGCTCAGTGCCAAGGATGATTTCGATGTGCTGCTGACCGGCGGCAACGTGCGCCGTGACGGCGGTGTGGTGGGTCAGGCGAGTGTGGATTTCATCAACCAGTTCAAGGTTGATTTCGCGCTGGTGGGCATCAGCGGTATCGACGAAGACGGCAGCCTGCTCGACTTCGACTATCAGGAAGTGCGCGTATCGCAGGCGATCATCGCCAATGCGCGGCAGGTGATTCTGGCGGCCGACTCAAGCAAGTTCGGGCGCAATGCGATGATTCGATTGGGTCCGATCAGCCTGATCGACTGCCTGGTGACCGATCAGCAGCCGGTGCCGGCACTGGCGCAACTGCTGAGCCAGCACAAGATTCGTCTGGAAGTCGTTTAAACCTTTTGCCCTTCAGTGTTCGTAAGGGCCTCTTCGCGAGCAAGCCCGCTCCCACAGGGATTTGAGTCAGCCACAAGATTTGTGAGGCCCCTCACCCCACTGTGGGAGCGGGCTTGCTCGCGAAGGGGCAGTTACAAACAACACATCTCCAGCGCTCTTGCGCACATCTAATGTTCGAAAATTTTCTTTTAGCCGCCCTTCGATGAGTTTTTTCAATCGAACGTGACTGGCTGTGCGCGTCTTTATGGGCTACCATTTTCGCAAATGAACATTTATGTTCGATTTCCAAGACAGAAAATCAAAAGAGCCCGAGGCCAGCCGATGTCCACCTCTACCTTGCGTACGCCCCCTATCGCCGAGATCTACGACGTTGCCGTTATTGGCGGCGGGATCAATGGCGTGGGGATCGCAGCGGATGCCGCCGGTCGCGGTCTCTCGGTGTTCCTTTGCGAAAAGGATGACCTGGCCAGCCACACCTCGTCGGCCAGCAGCAAGCTGATCCACGGTGGCCTGCGCTACCTCGAACATTACGAATTCCGTCTGGTGCGTGAAGCGCTGGCCGAGCGCGAAGTGCTGCTGGCCAAGGCGCCGCACATCGTCAAACCGATGCGCTTTGTGCTGCCGCACCGTCCGCACCTGCGTCCGGCCTGGATGATTCGTGCCGGCCTGTTCCTCTATGACAATCTCGGCAAGCGCGAAAAGCTCCCGGGTTCGAAGAGCCTGAAGTTCGGTGCCGACAGCGCGCTGAAAAGCGAAATCACCAAGGGCTTCGAATATTCCGATTGCTGGGTCGATGACGCCCGCCTCGTCGTTCTGAACGCTATGGCCGCCCGGGAAAAAGGTGCCCACGTACACACCCAGACCCGTTGCGTCAGCGCCCGCCGCGCCAAGGGCCTGTGGCATCTGAATCTGGAACGCGCCGACGGCAGCCTGTTTTCGATCACTGCCAAAGCCTTGGTGAACGCCGCCGGCCCGTGGGTCGCCAAGTTCATTCGTGACGACCTGAAAATGGAATCGCCGTACGGCATCCGCCTGATTCAGGGCAGCCACATCATCGTGCCGAAACTGTACGAAGGCGATCACGCGCACATCCTGCAAAACGAAGATCAGCGCATCGTCTTCACCATTCCGTACCTGAACCACTTCACCCTGATCGGCACCACCGACCGCGAATACACCGGCGATCCGGCGAAAGTGGCAATCACCGACGGCGAAACCGATTACCTGCTGAAAGTGGTCAACGCTCACTTCAAGAAGCAGATCAGCCGCGACGACATTCAGCACAGCTACTCGGGCGTGCGTCCGCTGTGCAACGACGAATCCGACAACCCGTCCGCCGTGACCCGCGATTACACCCTGGCGCTGTCTGGCGGCGGCGAAGAAGCACCGCTGTTGTCGGTGTTTGGCGGCAAGCTGACCACCTACCGCAAACTCGCCGAGTCGGCGATGGCTCAGTTGATGCCGTACTTCACCCAGATGCGTCCGAGCTGGACTGCGACCGCGACCCTGCCCGGTGGCGAAGACATGACCACCCCGCAGGCCTTGAGCGCGCAGATCCGCGACAAGTTCGACTTCGTCCCGACCGAGATCGCCCGCCGCTGGGCCACCACCTACGGCAGCCGCACCTGGCGCATGCTCGAAGGCGTCGAGTCGCTGAATGACATGGGCGAACACCTCGGCGGCGGTCTCTACACCCGCGAGGTCGATTACCTGTGCAGCGAAGAATGGGCCACCACCGCGCACGACATCCTGTGGCGCCGCAGCAAGCTGGGCCTGTTCACCACCCCGGCCGAGCAAGAGAAACTGGCGGCGTACCTGGGCAAGGTCGAGCAGAACCGCAAGATTGAAGCGGCGTGATTTGAACATCGCTTAAACGAAAGCCCCTGAATTGAGAGATTCAGGGGCTTTTTGCTGCGTGACTTACTTTGCCTGCCACTAACCCTGTGGCGAGGGGATTTATCCCCGATGGACTGCGAAGCGGTCCTCGCCTTTGCGCTGAAAGAAGGCCGCTTCGCGACCTATCGGGGATAAATCCCCTCGCCACAAGGGAATGTGGGCTCGAACGATCATCAATATGAGGGCAGCGATTAAAAGATCGTTCGGATTTCCGAACGCGACCTCCCGGTCGATTCGGATAACCGGATCAGTTTCATCGAAAAACACCGACACAAAACTTTAATCACCTTAAAAATCAATCAATTAGCTGCCATAGACTGCTCTGGCACGACTCATGCTCTACACTCTCTCGACGAATGCCTGCCGTGCCAACACTTCAGGAGCCGTCAGGCATTCGAAGCACAAAAGGGCCGACGAACTGGCTCCATAAAAAAAACAATTCGAGGAAAATTTGATGCGCATCGTTCCCCATATCCTGGGTGCAGCCATTGCTGCCGCTCTGATCAGCACACCAGTTTTCGCCGCCGAACTCACCGGCACCCTGAAGAAAATCAACGATTCCGGCACCATCACGCTCGCTCACCGCGACAGCTCCATCCCGTTTTCCTACATCGCGGATGCTTCCGGCAAACCCGTGGGCTACTCCCACGACATTCAAGTGGCCATCGTTGAAGCCCTGAAAAAAGACTTGAACAAGCCAGACCTGCAGGTCAAGTACAACCTGGTGACCTCGCAAACCCGTATCCCGCTGATCCAGAACGGCACCGCGGATATCGAGTGCGGCTCCACCACCAACAACGCCGAACGCGCCCAGCAAGTCGACTTCACCGTCAACATCTTCGAAATCGGCACCCGTCTGCTGGTCAAGAAAGACAAGGATGGCAAGCCGTCCTACGCTGACTTTGCCGACCTGAAAGGCAAAAACGTCGTGACCACCGCCGGCACCACGTCCGAGCGCATCATCAAAGCGATGAACGCCGACAAGCAGATGGGCATGAACATCATCTCCGCCAAAGACCACGGCGAATCCTTCAACATGCTGGAAAGCGGCCGCGCCGTTGCCTTCATGATGGACGATGCCCTGCTGGCCGGTGAAGAAGCCAAGGCCAAGAAGCCGGACGACTGGGTCATCACCGGTACTCCGCAATCCTTCGAAGCCTACGCGTGCATGGTTCGCAAGGACGACCCGGCCTTCAAAAAGGCTGTCGATGACGCCATCGTCGCCCTGTACAAGTCCGGCGAGATCAACAAGATCTACAGCAAGTGGTTCGAGAGCCCGATCCCACCGAAAGGCCTGAACCTGAACTTCCCGATGAGCGACAAGGTGAAAGAGCTGATCGCCAACCCAAGCGACAAGCCTGCGCCTGACGTAAAAATCTGATTCCTGACTAACCTGTCGTCTGAGGGAGCAACCTCCCTCAGACGTCTGCTACTACCTGCTGGCTTTACAGTGGAACACTCGACCTGGCGGTTTTCGAGCCGATCGCGTGTGCCCGGCGTTCAACGTCGGACGGGAAAGGATCTTCCCCAAGCGGGTGCTTGTACATCGATCGATTTCGAGGGGAGACCCTAATGAATTACAACTGGGACTGGGGCGTGTTCTTCAAGTCCACCGGCGTTGGCAGCGAGACTTATCTCGACTGGTTCATCTCCGGACTGGGCTGGACCATCGCCATCGCCGTCGTGGCATGGATTATCGCCTTGCTGCTGGGCTCCGTTCTTGGGGTCATGCGCACCGTACCGAGCCGCCTCGTATCGGGCATCGCGACCTGCTACGTCGAACTGTTTCGCAACGTGCCGCTGCTGGTTCAGCTGTTCATCTGGTACTTCCTGGTACCCGACCTGCTGCCGCAAAACCTGCAGGACTGGTACAAACAGGATCTGAACCCGACCACCTCGGCCTACCTGAGCGTCGTCGTGTGCCTGGGCCTGTTCACCGCCGCCCGGGTCTGCGAGCAAGTACGCACCGGCATCCAGGCGCTGCCACGCGGCCAGGAATCCGCCGCCCGCGCCATGGGTTTCAAGCTGCCGCAGATCTACTGGAACGTGCTGCTGCCCCAGGCCTACCGCATCATCATTCCGCCGCTGACCTCGGAATTCCTCAACGTCTTCAAGAACTCCTCCGTGGCGTCCTTGATCGGCCTGATGGAACTGCTGGCGCAAACCAAGCAGACCGCCGAATTCTCGGCCAACCTGTTTGAAGCCTTCACCCTGGCCACGCTGATCTACTTCACCCTGAACATGAGCCTGATGTTGCTGATGCGCCTGGTCGAGAAGAAAGTCGCGGTGCCCGGCCTGATCTCCGTGGGGGGTAAATAATGGACTTCGATTTCAGCGGCATCATCCCCGCGATCCCGGGCCTGTGGAACGGCATGGTCATGACCTTGCAGTTGATGGTCATGGGCGTGGTCGGCGGCATCGTGCTGGGGACCATCCTCGCGCTGATGCGCCTGTCGTCCAGCAAACTGCTGTCGCGCGTCGCCGGCGCCTACGTGAACTACTTCCGCTCGATCCCGCTGCTGCTGGTGATCACCTGGTTCTACCTGGCGGTGCCGTTCGTGCTGCGCTGGATCACCGGCGAAGACACCCCGATCGGCGCGTTCACCTCCTGCGTCGTGGCCTTCATGATGTTCGAAGCCGCGTACTTCTGTGAGATCGTCCGGGCCGGCGTGCAGTCGATCCCCAAAGGCCAGATGGCCGCGGCCCAGGCGATGGGCATGACCTATGGCCAGACCATGCGTCTGATCATCCTGCCCCAGGCGTTTCGCAAGATGACCCCGTTGCTGCTGCAACAGTCGATCATCCTGTTCCAGGACACCTCGCTGGTCTACACCGTGGGCCTGGTGGACTTCCTCAACTCCGCCCGCTCCAGCGGCGACATCATCGGTCGTTCCAACGAGTTCCTGATCTTTGCCGGTGTCGTCTACTTCATCATCAGCTTTTCCGCCTCGCTGCTGGTCAAGCGTCTGCAAAAAAGGTTTGCCGTATGATCTCCATCAAGAACATCAACAAGTGGTATGGCGACTTCCAGGTGCTGACTGATTGCAGCACCGAGGTCAAGAAAGGCGAAGTGATCGTGGTCTGCGGCCCGTCGGGCTCGGGCAAGTCGACCCTGATCAAGTGCGTCAACGCGCTGGAGCCGTTCCAGAAAGGCGACATCGTTGTCGACGGCACCTCGATTGCCGACTCCAAGACCAACCTGCCGAAACTGCGTTCGCGCGTCGGTATGGTGTTCCAGCACTTCGAGCTGTTCCCGCACCTGACCATCACCGAGAACCTGACCATCGCGCAGATCAAGGTGCTGGGCCGCAGCAAGGAAGAGGCGACCAAGAAAGGTCTGCAACTGCTTGATCGCGTCGGTCTGTCGGCGCACGCCCACAAGCACCCGGGGCAACTGTCCGGCGGTCAGCAGCAGCGTGTGGCGATTGCCCGCGCGCTGGCGATGGACCCGATCGTCATGCTGTTCGACGAACCGACCTCGGCGCTCGACCCGGAAATGGTCAACGAAGTGCTCGACGTGATGGTGCAACTGGCCCAGGAAGGCATGACCATGATGTGCGTGACCCACGAGATGGGCTTCGCGCGCAAAGTGGCTGACCGCGTGATCTTCATGGACGCCGGCAAGATCATCGAAGACTGCCCGAAAGAGGAGTTCTTCGGCGACATCAGCGCCCGCTCCGAACGCGCGCAGCATTTCCTCGAGAAGATCCTGCAGCACTAAAAGCAATACACCGAACTCTGTGGCGAGGGAGCTTTGTGGCGAGGGGATTTATCCCCGATGGGCCGCGAAGCGACCCCAGCATTTCAAAATCAAACCGCATCTGCCGGTTTGACGACTGCTTCGCAGCCGATCGGGGATAAATCCCCTCGCCACAGGTTCCGCGCTCGAACAAACCAGGATGCTGTTAGCCATGCTGGTTGACCCAAGGCAACTGTGATGAAATGCGACCCCAATCTCTATCGCGCAGCGCCGCCATCACTTGCCGTGAAGCCCCGTCTGATTCGCCATCTGTTCCTGCCGCCGCTGATCATCATCCTGATGATCGGACTGGGTTACATCGGCTTCTGGACCAGTGAACATTTCGGCATCCGCAGCCTCAGCGAAAACGGTCAGCGTCAGCTCGAACTGCACGCGCGCACCGTCGAAAGCGAGATCAGCAAATACACCTACCTGCCCAGCCTGCTGGAACTGGAAACCAGTGTCCCGCAACTGCTGGCCGACCCGACCCCGGAACACCGGCAGACAGTCAATGCTTACCTTGAAGGCCTGAACCGGCGCAGCCGTAGTCGGGCCATCTACGTCATGGACACCACCGGCCGCGTGATGGCCACCAGCAACTGGCGCGACGTCGACAGTTACCTCGGTGAAGACCTGTCCTTCCGCGCCTATTTCCAGAAAGCCGTGCGCGGCGAGCCCGGACGTTTCTACGGGATCGGCAGCACCAGCGGCGAGCCCGGTTACTACCTCGCCCATGGCCTGGAGGAACACGGCAAGATCATCGGCGTCGCCGTGGTCAAGGTGCGCCTCGAAGCGCTGGAAGAACGCTGGCAGCGCGCCCGCCTGGAAGCCTTCGTCAGCGATGAGAACGGCATCATCATTCTTTCCAGTGATCCGGCGCGACGCCTCAAGTCCGTAGTACCGCTGAGTGATGAAACCAAAGAAAAACTCGCGCGCAGCCTGCAGTACTACTGGTTCCCGCTCAACGAATTGCAACCGCTGGCCCGCGAAACCCTGGCCGAAGGTGTAGAGAAACTGACCTTCCCGGCCAACAGCGAACTGAGCGCCGATGACGACAGCATCAGCTATCTGGCGCAGACCCGGCCGCTGAGCGACACACCTTGGAATTTCACCCTGCTCACGCCGTTGCAGGACTTGCGCCGTGAAGCGATCAACCAAGGCATTCTGGTGGCCGTGGCCTTCGCCCTGGTGGCGTTCCTGCTAATCGCCTGGAACGAGCGGCGCAAGGTCATCGCCACGCGCCTCGCCGCCCGCGAAGCCTTGCAGGAAGCCAACAATCAACTGGAGCGTCGGATTACCGAACGCACCGGCGATCTGCGCGCCAGCAACGAACGGCTGAAGAGCCAGATCCGCGAACGGCGCCAGGCCGAGGAAACCCTGCGCCGCGCCCAGGACGAACTGGTGCAGGCCGGCAAACTCGCGGCCATCGGCCAGATGTCGACCAGCATCGCCCACGAACTGAACCAGCCGCTGGCGGCGATGCGCACCCTCTCCGGCAACACCATTCGCTTTCTGGAACGCGGCCAGCTCGACGTCGCCAGCACCAACCTCGAGACCATCAACGACCTGATCGACCGCATGGGCCGGATCACCGCCAGCCTGCGCTCGTTCGCCCGGCGCGGCGACAACGAAGGCCAGGCCAGTCTCGGCAAAGCCGTGGACGCCGCCCTGCAACTGCTCGGCGCGCGGGTCGAGAGCATGGCGCTGCAACTGCACCGGCAGTTCAGCGACGTGCAGGTGCAGATCGACCAGACCCGCCTCGAACAGATTCTGGTCAACCTGATCGGCAACGCCCTCGACGCCATGCAGGCGCAACCCGCGCCGCAGCTATGGCTGGAAGGCGAAGAGTTCAACGGCAAATATCGCCTGCGGGTGCGCGACAACGGCCACGGGGTCGACGCCGAAGCGCGCAAGCATCTGTTCGAGCCGTTCTTCACCACCAAACCCGGCGAACAGGGGCTGGGCCTCGGCCTGACCCTTTCCGCCAGCCTCGCTGCCGCCACCGGCGGGCATCTGGGTGTCGAACACCCGGCCAGCGGTGGCACCACCTTCGTCCTCAGTTTACCGTTGGTAAGCCCTACTCCTGCCGAGCCAATATGAACCACGACCTTAGTGTGCTGATCGTCGAAGACGACCCCCATGTGCTGCTCGGTTGCCAGCAGGCGCTGACCCTGGAAGACATTCCCTGCATTGGCGTCGGCAGTGCCGAAGAAGCGCTGGAGCGGGTCGGCGACAACTTTGCCGGGATCGTCATCAGCGACATTCGCCTGCCCGGCATCGATGGCCTGGAACTGCTGACCCTCCTCAAGGCACGCGACCGCAGTCTGCCGGTGGTGCTGATCACCGGTCATGGCGATATCTCCATGGCGGTCGGTGCGATGCAGAAAGGCGCCTACGATTTCATGGAGAAACCGTTCTCGCCGGAACGTCTGGTGGATGTCGCCCGCCGCGCACTGGAGCAACGCAGCCTCGCCCGCGAAGTCTCCTCGCTGCGTCGGCAACTGGCCGAACGCGACTCCCTCGAAGGCCGGATCATCGGGCGCTCGCCAGCCATGCAGAACCTGCGCGAGCTGATCGCCAACGTCGCCGACACTTCGGCCAACGTATTGATCGAAGGCGAGACCGGCACCGGCAAGGAACTGGTCGCCCGTTGCCTGCACGACTTCAGTCGTCGACATGCCAAGCAGTTCGTCGCGCTGAACTGCGGCGGCCTGCCGGAAAACCTCTTCGAAAGCGAGATCTTCGGCCACGAGGCCAACGCCTTTACCGGTGCCGGCAAACGGCGCATCGGCAAGATCGAACACGCCGACGGCGGCACGCTGTTCCTCGATGAAGTGGAAAGCATGCCCCTGCCGTTGCAGATCAAATTGCTGCGCGTGTTGCAGGAACGCACCCTCGAACGCCTCGGTTCGAACCAGAGCGTGGCGGTGGATTGCCGGGTGATTGCCGCGACCAAATCCGACCTCGACGAAGCGAGCAAGGCCGGCGAGTTTCGCAGCGACCTGTACTACCGCCTCAACGTGGTGACCCTGGAACTGCCGCCGCTGCGCGAACGCCGTGAAGACATCCTGCAACTGTTCGAACACTTCACCCAGCAGTCGGCGCTGCGTTTCGACCGCGCCCTACCGGAGCTGGACAACCAGACCCTGTCGAACCTGATGAGCCACGACTGGCCGGGCAACGTGCGCGAACTGCGCAACGTCGCCGAGCGCTTTGCCCTCGGCCTGCCGGCGTTCAAGAAGTCCGGCGCCAGCAGCGGCGGTCAAGGTCTGGCGTTCGCCGAAGCAGTCGAAGCCTTCGAGCGCAACCTGCTCAACGATGCCTTGCAACGCAGCGGCGGCAACCTGACTCAGGCCAGTCTCGAGCTGGGCATGGCCAAGACCACGCTGTTCGATAAAGTGAAAAAGTACGGGTTGAGCCACTGATGGATCTGATACTCAAAGCGGCACTTGGCGCGGCAGTGGTGGTGATTCTCGCCGCGCTGTCGAAGACCCGAAACTATTACATCGCCGGACTGGTGCCGCTGTTTCCGACCTTCGCGCTGATCGCCCACTACATCGTCGGCAACAGCCGGTCGATCGATGACCTGAAGGCGACCATCGTGTTCGGCATGTGGTCGATCATTCCGTACTTCATCTATCTGGCGACCCTGTACGTGATGGTTGACCGCATGCGCCTGGAGGCGTCGCTCGCCGTGGCCGTGGTCGCATGGTTGATCGCCGCCACCGTGCTGGTCTCGGTGTGGGTGCGCCTGCACGCCTGAGGCAATGGCTGGCCCGGCCCTTGCATTTACCCGCAAAAGCCCTGCCCGGCTGGTGCTCATGCTCGATGAGGCCGGTGTCTGGCAGGGTCTGCCAAGGGTAAATAGCGACCTTGAATATTTTAGATCTCGACCACAGCCTGACCGCTCAGGCGCCGATTGCGCGACTGCTCGACAGTGGCCGCGCCAGACGCCTGGACCTGCTCGACCTCGGCCCGAAACTCCGGCTCTGGTCCAGCGAACGCACCTGGCGACGCTTCGCCGAACGCCTGCAGCAGCGGCCGCGGCACACCGGCCCGGCGCCGGAAATCTTCTTCGTCGGCTCCGGTGACTATCACCACCTGACCCCGGCGTTTCTTACCGATCTGCCAAGCCCCGTCAGCCTCATCCATTTCGACAATCACCCCGACTGGGTGCGGTTTGCGCCGCGTCGGCATTGCGGTTCCTGGGTCAATCAGGCGCTGAAACTGCCGAACATTCGCCGCATCGTGACCCTCGGTCCGTGCAGCGATGATCTGCAAAATCCACAACTGAAGGGCGGCAACCTCGCGGCCCTCAAACGTGGGGTTCTGCAGCTGTTTCCGTGGCAGCACGCGCCCTCCAAAGTCTGGGGGCGGATCGGTGACGGCGCCGGGCATGAGCAACAGGAAAACATGCTGCACTGGCACAACCTGTCGCAAGTGGACTGGACCCTGTTCCTCGACAAAATGATCGCCAGCCTGCCGACCGATACGGTGTGGATCACCATCGACAAGGACGTGCTCGCCAGCGAAGACGCCGCCACCAACTGGGATCAGGGTGGCATGCGCCTGAGCCATATGCTTCAGGCCCTGCGCGCGCTGGCGGCGAGCAAGCGGATCATCGGCATCGACATCTGCGGCGAATACGCCCGTCCGGCCTTCAGCAACGTATTCAAACGCTGGGAGGCGAAGACCGATCAGCCGCCAGCCGAGCGCTGGAGCGAGGCCGATATCCTGCGCAACTCCACCACCAATCAAGCCTTGATCGACCTGTTCGAGGAACTGTTTCCATGACTTTCACCGTGATCGTGCTGGTGGCCCTGTCCATTGTTCTGGATGTGATCGGCCAGCTGTGTTTCAAACTGGGCCTCGATCGATTACCTGAGCTTGAGGGTGGTTTTCGGCTTCAGGTGTTCTGGGGCCAGGTGTTCAACGCCCCGCTGCTGTGGGCCGGGATCGGCGCTTATGCAATCGAGTTTTTTGTCTGGCTCGGCGCCCTGTCGCGGGCGCCGCTGAGCCTGTTGTTTCCGGCAGCCGCGCTGGCCTATTGCGGCGTGGTGCTGGCGGGCAAACTGGTGCTCGGTGAAACCGTCAGTCGGCGGCGCTGGCTGGGCACGCTGGTGATTACGGCGGGCGTGATGCTCGTGTGTGCCGGCCATGTCTGACGCGCACCTGGAACTGCAAAGGAACGACGCAATGCATTGGCTACACGGGCGCGTGGGCACCATCGTGCTCTGGGCGCTGTTGATCATTCTGGAAAGTGGCGGGCAGATCGCGAGCAAGGTCGGTGGCGATCAGTTGGGCCAGATGGACTTCAGCCTGCAATGGCTGCAAGGCATCGTCATGACCCCCGGGGTGTGGGTCGCGGTTGGCTGCTACATCGGCGCGTTTTTTGTCTGGATGCTGATTCTGCGACGCAGCAGTCTGTCGCTGGCGTTTCCCCTGAGTTCGCTGGTGTTTGTCGGCGTGCTGCTGGGGTCGTGGCTGGGGCTGGGCGAGCAGATCAGTCTGCTGCACTGGCTCGGTGTGGCGGTGATCATGGGCGGGATAGCCTTGCTCGCCGAGGGCGAAGAGCACTGAAATTCCCCGGTAGGAGCTGCCGCAGGCTCGGGCCGTGATCGGACGATCTTTGCTTTTCAAGATCAAAAGATCGCAGCCTGCCGCAGCTCCTGCACAAAGCAGTCAGGCGTCAGGCTTTTGGTGGTTCAGCAGGAAGCCCAAACCGTGCGCCAGCGGAATATCCTTCACCCCCGCCTCCTGCTGTTGCCGGGCGATCTGCCGGTGATAGGCCTTGACCTGAGTCCAGTGCATTTTCGGCCGGTAGTGGTGCTCGGCGTGATAGCCGTTGTTCATCCACAACAGGTTGTACAGCGGGCTGTAGGCACTCACGCCCCAGGCAATCGGCAAGTCCGGGTTGCCGCCAAAATGCTCGTAGTAACCGTTGAGCGATGACAGCGCCTGGCCCAGATACCAGAACGGCAACAACACCAGCACCGCCTGCCAGTCATACACCGCCAGCAGCAGATAAAACGCCACCGTCACATAGATCTCGACCTGAACCCAACGCGCATCCTTCGGGCGTTTGCGGCGCATTTCGTTGTAGATCGGCTTGGGGTCGTCGCGGAAAAAACTCAGGAAGGTGTAGGCCCAGGGATTCTCCGGCTGACCGTTCTTGCCGCGCAGATAGATCGACAGCGGATCAATGGTCTTGCCGTCCGGCCCCGGCAGATCCGAATTGCCCCGGTGATGGCGGTTGTGGATATCGCGATAGAGGGTTTGCGAAAAACCGATGGTCACTGACAACAGCAGATCGAACGCCCGGTTCAGCCACGCCGGGGTGAAGTAGGCGTTGTGAATCTGGTTGTGGGAAATGCTGTTGATGCTCCACGACAGGCTGATCGCATAGCCCAGCGCCAGCGGCACAAAGGCCCACCAGGACAGGTCGTGGAAGGCCGCAACCAGCCACAGGACGAAAGCGAAATGGGCCAGGCCCAGAGCGATGGGGATCAAATCCCACAACGAATGAGCCAGCAGACGATAAGCAGGGCGAGCCATGAAGAACATCCTGAAGGAATGGATTCGACATGGCTGTCTGCAAACCGCAGACCAATTCGCCCGTGGCTGAAATCAGTCGAACTTGTAGGCGATGGCCGCCTGCACTTCGCCCTGATTGGTATCACCCACCGCTTTGACGATGCTGCTGTCCGCCGCCGAGCGGGTCAGGTGTATCCAGCTCGCGCTGGTGACCAGCGACCAATGCTGCGCCAGGGGAAACTCGAAGCTTTGGGTCAGCGCCACGTTCTGCAAACCGCCGCCGGCGTTGTACGCGCGGATACCCGAGGCCTGCGCCTCGCTGTCGCTGACACCGAAGAAGGTCTGCGTGCCCTGCGCATCGGCAAAATGCGCGGTCAGGTTGCTGCTGCCGATCACCCCGCCGCCCAGTGGATAACCGATTTCACCGCCCACCTTTCCAAACACGCCGCCCTGCCCGCTGCCACCGCCGACGGCCTGGCCGACGAAGGCGAACACGCGCCAGAAATCGGCCGGGGCGTATTGCACGAAGCCGCCAGCCTCGGCCATGTCGGGCACATCACGCAAGCCGCGCAACTCGCCGTTGGCGGTGCGCCCGGAGAGGTAATTGATGTACGGCCCGGCGCTGAAGCCGTTGCTTTTCAAGGCGCTCCAGGTCAGGCCGTCGTCGGTGCCGAGGCTGACATCGCCCCAGTCCAGATCGAGATACGGTATCGGCCGGGTTTCGTAACGGCTGCCGGTGGGATCATGAGGTTGGTAACTCAGTCCCAGGCCGGCTTCGCCGGTGATGCCATCCGCCAGCGCAGCCCCGGAAAAGCAGGCCAGTGCGGTCATTAACGCCAGTGTATTCCTCTGCATGAGGCCATTCCTTTTCTGAACTTGCGCGCATCAATCCCCGGATAGAGCCCTTGGCGCAAGCACTCATGTTGTTTGTAGCAAGCTACAAAAATTGTAGCTCCACTTCACGAAAACCATGCACAGGCCCCGCCATTACGGGGTTTTGCAGATTTGGCACAGTCCCTGCTCCCACCCTTGCCAGGCGCAGACCGCGCACCCTGACAACTGCCTCGACCCAACAGGTACTGCAGATGATTGACTGGCATATCGTGTGTGATTTCGACGGGACGATCACCCGTACCGACGTAATCGACAGCATCCTTGAACGCTTCGCCGACCCGAGCTGGGAAGCCATCGAAAACGAATGGCTGGAGGGCAAGATCGGTTCCCGTGAATGCCTCAGCCGTCAGCTGGCGCTGATCAAGGCCACGCCTGCGCAACTGCTCGAATTCTTCGACAGCATCGACATCGACCCGGACTTCCCCGACTTCGTCGACCACGTGATCGGCCTCGGCGCTTCGCTGGAAGTGGTCAGCGACGGCATCGAACAAGGCATCGCGCGGATTCTGGCGCGCAACTACGTGACGCTGCTGCCGATCCTCGCCAACCGCCTGCGCCAGATCGATCACGACAAATGGCGCATCGACTTTCCCTACGCCAGTGACGCCTGCCGCGCGGCCTCCGGCAACTGCAAATGCAAATCCACCCCCAGCAGCAAACGCGTGCTGGTGATCGGTGACGGCCAGTCCGACATGTGCGTGGCGTCCACCGCCGATTTCGTCTTCGCCAAGGATCGCCTGGCCGAGCACTGCGAGCGCAACGGCATCGCCTACGCGCGCTTCGACAGCTTCGCCGAACTGCCGCAACTGCTGGCCCGCCTGCCTCTGGCCCCGGCCGCCAACGCCGTCAATTTCAGCACCGAATCCACTTCTGAAGCACAGGAAACCCTGCACCATGTCTGATATCCGCATTGCGACAGCCGAAGACAAAGTCCTTCTGGAAAAAGAAGCCAAATACTGCTCCTACGGCGACACCGTTCACTACATCGAACCGCCGCGCATCTTCAGCCGCTGCGAAGGCTCCTACGTCTGGGACACCGAAGATCAGGCCTACCTCGACCTGCAAATGTGGTACTCGGCGGTCAACTTCGGTTACGCCAACCCGCGGCTGAATAATGCGCTCAAGCAACAGATCGACACCCTGCCGCAGATCGCCAGTCAATACCTGCACAAAGGCAAGATCGAGCTCTCGGAAATGATCGCGGTCGATGCCAAGAACAAGTTCGGCCTCGACGGTCGGGTGCACTTCAACGTCGGCGGTTCGCAGTCGATCGAGGACTCGCTGAAGGTCGTGCGTAACGCCACCAACGGCAAGAGCCTGATGTTCGCCTTCGAGGGCGGTTACCACGGGCGCACCCTCGGTGCTTCGTCGATCACCTCCAGCTACCGCTATCGCCGCCGCTACGGTCACTTCGGTGAGCGTGCGCAGTTCATCCCGTTCCCGTATCACTTCCGCGGCCCCAAAGGCATGACCAAGGAAGAGTACGGCAGCCATTGCGTGCAGCAATTCGCGCGGTTGTTCGAGACCGAATACAACGGCGTCTGGGACCCGAAAGTCGGGCAGAGCGAATACGCCGCGTTCTACGTCGAGCCGATCCAGGGCACCGGCGGCTACGTGATCCCGCCGATGAACTTCTACAGCGAACTCAAGCACGTGCTGGATCAGCACGGCATCCTGATGGTGGTCGACGAAATCCAGATGGGTTTCTATCGCACCGGCAAGCTGTGGTCGATCGAACACTTTGACGTCAAACCCGACGTGATCGTCTTCGGCAAGGCGCTGACCAACGGCCTCAACCCGCTGGGCGGCATCTGGGCCCGCGAAGAGCTGATCAACCCGAAAGTCTTCCCGCCAGGCTCGACCCACTCCACCTTCGCCTCCAACCCGCTGGGCACTGCCGTGGGTCTGGAAATGTTCAAGATGACCAGCGAAGTCGATTACGGCGCGATGGTCATGGCCAAGGGCAAATACTTCCTCGAAGGCCTGCAGGATCTGAAAAAACGCTACCCGATCATTGGCGATGTCGACGGTCTGGGCCTGGCGCTGCGTTGCGAGATCTGCACCGAGGACGGCTTCACCCCGGACAAGGCCACTCTGGATTACATGGTCGAAGAAGGCATGAAGGGCGACATCGAAATCGACGGTCGTCGCCTCGGTCTGATCCTCGACGTGGGCGGCTACTACAAGAACGTAATCACCCTGGCACCGTCGCTGGAAATCAGCTATCCGGAAATCGACCTGGGCCTGGCCCTGCTCGACCGCCTGCTGCATCGGGCGATGAAACGATGATCGACGCAGAGATCGATATGGGCGAAGGCAACGCCGGTTTCGTTCTCGGCGACGGGGAGGTCGCGGTGCTGTTGATCCACGGCCTCACCGGCACCCCGACGGAGTTGCGTCGGGTGGCCGTGGGCCTGGCGAAAGCCGGGCACACGGTCTATGTGCCGACCCTGGCCGGGCACTGCGGCGGCAATGCCGACCTGCAAGCCACCGGCTGGCGCGACTGGTACGAAAGCGCACGCAACACCTTCGTCGGTGTACGCCGCAAACACCACAAGGTGTATGTCGGTGGTTTGTCCATGGGCGCGGTGTTGTCGATGTACCTGGCCGCCGAACACCCGGGACAGATCGAGGGTTTGCTGCTGTATTCGACCACCCTGCGCTACGACGGCTGGAGCATCAACAAACTGGCGTTCCTCACCCCGTTGCTGATGAAAATCCCGTTCGGCGTGCACCTGTGCAGTTTCGAAGAAAAGCCGCCTTACGGCATCAAGAACGAGCGCCTGCGGGCCATCGTCGAACGCCAGATGAAAGAAGGTCAGAGCAGTCAGGCCGGGTTGCTGACCATGGAAGGCGTCACGGTGCGCGAACTGCACCGGCTCAACGCTGTGGTGAAAAAACGCATGCCGTCGATCACCACGCCGGCGCTGGTGCTGCACTCTATCGAGGACGACATCACCAGCCGCTGGAATGCCGATTACGTCGAACGCAAGCTCGGCGGACCGGTGACCAAAGTGTTGCTCGACGACTGCTATCACATGATCACGGTCGACCTGCAGTACCGCCGTGTCGTGGAGTTGAGCATCGACTTCATACAGCGACGTTTCATGCAGCAGATCAGCAGCCCCGTTGCGCCGCTGGAGTACCGGCAACTGGCTTGAGCAGTTGCCGGCAGACATCCTGCGACACAGGCCGAACACCACGACTCGCCGACATAAGGAAACGACGTGATCACCGCTCAAGCCTTCTCAACGATCGAAGCGATCGACCGCTGCGCCTGGAATGACTGCTTCGTCGATGAGCTGGAGGACTGGGATTACTACCGCGCCGTTGAACGCGCCGGCATTGACGGCTTTCACTGGCGCTACCTGACGCTGCACGAGGACGGCCGCCTGATCGCGGCCACCGTGGCGTTCATCACGGCCTACTCACTCGATACCACGCTGCAGGGCGCGGGCAAACGCGTCAGTCAATGGCTGCGCCGACATCTGCCACGGCTGTTCGACATCCGTCTGTACGCCCTCGGCTCGCCGGTGGCGGAGCAGTGCCATGTCGGCACGGCTTCGCACATTGCGCCGACGCAACGCCCGTCACTGCTCCGTCAGTTGCTGGAGCTGGCAAGACAGGATGCCGAACACGCCGGGATCGGCCTGTTCGCGGTGAAGGATGCCTCGCATCGCGATCCACAGTGGCTGGAAGTCTGTCAGCAGGCCGGCCTGCAAAGCATGCCCGGGTTGCCCGGTGCCGAACTGCCGATCAACTTCGCCTCGGTGGACGCTTATCTGGGTAGCCTGGGTAAATCCACGCGCAAGGATCTGCGCCGAATCTTGCGCAACCAGGGGCCGCGTACGGAATGGCGACGCTCGGTGCACGACTTGCTGCCGCGCATGATGGAACTCTACGAAGCCACCCTCGCCCGCAGCGATCTGGCCTTCGAGTGCCTGCCTGCGGCGTACTTTCGCGAAGTCCTCAATCACCTCGATAATCGATCGGCGTGCGTGCTCTATTGGGTCGGCGACGAACTGGTGGCGTTCAATCTGGTATTGCTCGACGAGCAGCGGTTGGTCGACAAGTTTTTTGCCCACGATCTGGCCCGCACGCGGCAGTACAATCTTTACACCCGTAGCTGGCTGGAAAATGTCGACTACTGTATTGAGCACAAACTGGCGATCTATGTGTGCGGGCAGGCCGGCTATGCCAGTAAGCTGCGTCTGGGCTGCTCGTTTGTCGGTAACACCGTGTTCTTCCGCCATCGCAATCCACTGTTCGACCAACTGTTGCGTCTGGTGAAAATATTCGTCCGCCCGGATCGCAGCGATCCGGCCCTGGCAGCTGCAATAAGCGAAATCCAATGATCAATGACCGACGCGCCACGCCCCGACCTTTCGCCCTTTCCGGCTGGAGCCTGCAACGCAAACTGGTGTTGGCCTTCTGGCTGGTCAGCGTGATTCCGACCATGATTGCTGCGGAACTGGCGGCCACCACGCTGTCGCAGATCTTCGACAGCAACGTGCGCATCTGGCTGCAGGAATCGTCGAAGATCGTCGAGGACGAAATCAGCGAAATCCTGCGCGACAACGCCCGCGCCGCTCAGCTGTTTCTGCGTTACACGCGCCCTCCCACCGATCGTCAATCGGCCAAGCACAACAAGCTGACCGCCGACGTCGCCGACTCCATGGGCATCGACGTCGTGGCCCTGGTACGCAACAGCGATCACAAAGTGGTGTACAGCACCGCCGCCGACGACATCGTCAGCCAGATCAGCACCGCCCCGAAAGCGGTACTGCAAACCCTGCAAGTGGGCGGTGTGGCCACCGGCACGGTGATTTCGACGTTCGAGACCGAACAGAGCGGCATCGAATACAAATTGATCATCGGCACTTATCTGGACGACAGCTTCCTCACCAGTGTTGCCGACGTGCATTCGCTTGATCTGCGCCTTTACCTGGCCAAGGGCGATGATTTCTCGGAGATTTTCTCCACCCAGCGTTTCCAGGATCATCCCCTGCAAGTGCCGGAAGACATCGAGCAGATCCTGCGCAAAACCAAAGGCCCGTACGAACAGTTCACCAATAACTACAGCGGCATCTACCGGCCGATCTTCAACGAGAACAGCCAGCTGCAAGGGGTGATTTTCAGTGGTCTGCTGCGCCACACCAGCCTGGTCGGCCTGGTCAATCAGAGCAACCTGTTCATCCTGATTTTCCTGCTCAGTTCGGCGGCGTCGCTGGCGGTTGGCTGGCTGGTCTCGCAACGTCTGACCAAGCCGTTGCGCGGTCTGGCCAGAGGCGTACAAGCGGTGATTGCCGGCGACTATCATCAGCGCCTGAGCGTGAATGGCGGCGACGAACTGGCAGAACTGAGCAGCACGTTCAACCACATGAGCGAACGTCTGGAAGAGTTGCAGCATCTGGAGTCGCAACTGCGCCGCCGTGATCGCCTGCACGCGCTGGGCGAAGTCGCCATGGGTCTGGCCCATGAAATCCGCAATCCGCTGGGCATCATCAAAACCGCCACGCAACTGCTGCACCGCCGTGCCGACCTGCCGGAAACCGACAGGCGACATCTGGAATACGTGGTCAAGGAAGTCAGCCGGATCAACGATCTGATCACCGAGTTTCTCGACTTCGCCAAACCCAGCGCGCCGATCCGCGCCACCCAGTCAGCCCGCGCCCTGGTCGACGAACTGGCCGGTTTTTGCGAGCCGGAGCTGGCCAGCCACAACATTGATCTGCACATCGACGATCAGGCGCCGGGGGCGACGATCTACGCCGATGCCAAGCAACTCAAACAGGCCGGCCTGAACCTGATCGTCAACGCCATCGACGCGATGCCTGATGGCGGCCGACTGACCCTGAGCATCGCCAGCGACGCCAAATACACCATCGTCAGCGTGGCGGACACCGGTCAGGGGATCGAAGCCGACATGCTGGAGCGCATCTTCACCCCGTTCGTCACCACCAAGGCCTCGGGCACCGGACTGGGCCTGGCCAAAGTGTTTTCGGTCATGGAAAACCATAACGGGCGCGTAGAATGTGTCAGCGAAAAAGATGCCGGCGCGACCTTCAGCCTGTACATTCCGGCCAATGGCGAGGACTTCGACGAGAGCGACGATGACGCATAACATTCTGGTGGTGGACGACGAACCGAAACTCTGCGATCTGCTGGCCTCGGCCCTCGGGCAGAACGGCATCAGCGTGTTCACCGCCGGCAATGGCCTGCACGCACTCAAGGTGCTGGAAAGCGAAGACATCGATCTGCTGATCAGCGACTGGCGCATGCCCGGCATGGACGGTCCGCATTTGCTGGCAGAGGTGAAGAATCGCTATCCACAGTTGCCGGTCATCGTCATGACCGCCTACAGCACGGTGAAAAATGCGGTGGAATCAATGCGCAATGGCGCATTTGATTACATCGCCAAACCGTTCGACATCGACGAGCTGGACATCACCGTCAGCAAGGCCCTGCAATTTCGCGACATCCTCAAAGACAATCAGCGCATGCGCGCCGAACTCGACGAACATCGGCAGATCGACAGCCTGATCGGTGACAGCCCGAGTTTTCGCAACGTGCTGCAAGCGGTGGACTCGGTGCGTGAAAGTGCCGCGACGGTGCTGCTCAGCGGCGAAAGCGGTACCGGCAAGGAGATGGTCGCCCGGGCCATCCACAAGCATGGTAACCGCGCCGACAAACCGTTCGTTGCGGTGAACTGTGCGGCCATCCCCGAGGGGCTGCTGGAAAGCGAAATGTTCGGCCACCGCAAAGGCGCGTTCACCGGCGCCGTGGCCGATCGCATCGGGCGCTTTCAGCAGGCCGACAAAGGCACATTGTTTCTTGATGAAATCGGTGAAATGCCGCTGGCACTGCAGGCCAAGATCCTCCGCGCCCTGCAGGAGCGGGTGATCGAGCCGGTGGGCGATACCAAGGAACGCAAAGTCGATGTGCGGGTGATCGCCGCCACCAACAAAGACCTGTTGCAAGCGGTGGCCAACAAGGAGTTTCGCGAAGATCTCTACTACCGCCTCAACGTGTTTCCGATCCCTCTGCCGGCGCTGCGCGATCGGGTCGAGGACATCGCCCCGCTGGCCCGGCATTTTGCCCACACCCTGGGCGCCGCGGCCGGCAAACGCATCAGCGGTTTCAGCGCGCAAGCCTTGCAGGCGATGACCCGCTATTCATGGCCGGGCAACATCCGCGAGCTGCAGAACTGCGTAGAGCGCGCGACCATCGTCGCCTCCGCCAACATCATCGAGGAACAGGATCTGCCGGCCTACCTGTTCGCCGCGCAAGCCTCGGACAGCAGCGGCCCGCTAAGCGAAATCAACGGTGTCCCGGCGGATCTGGACGCAGCACTCGCCGAAGTCGAGAAGGCCTACATTCTTGCGGCCCTGCAACAGAGCAACGGCGTGCAGGCCGCCGCTGCGCAGTTGATCGGCATCTCCGAACGCAGCTTCTGGTATCGCCTGAAGAAGCTCGGGATCCACGTCGACAAGATCGTGCGTTAAGAGCTCTGGCTCAATTGACCGTGCCGCCTTTGGTTTCACTCATGATCTGCCGAATCGCCCCGACAAACGTGTCCACCGGTTGCCCGCCCGTCACCGCGTACTGACCGTTGAACACCACGGTCGGCACCGAACTCACGCCGCGTTGCAGCCACAACTGCTCTTCTGCACGCACCTCATCGGCAAACTCGGCGGAGGCCAGAATCGCCTGCGCACGCTGCCGATCCAGGCCCACGCTTTCGGCAATCTGCGCCAGTTGCGCGTGATCGGACGGATTACCGCCATCCGTGAAATACGCCTTGAACAGCGCCTCTTTCAACTTCAACTGCAAACCTTCAAGACCCGCCCAATGCAGCAGCCGATGAGCATCGAAGGTGTTGTAGATGCGGCTGTTGCCATCGGTGCGAAAGGCAAATCCGAACTCGGCGCCACGGGCACGAATCGCCTCGCGGTTCTTCTGTGACTGTTCCGGGGTCGAGCCGTATTTCTCGCCGATGTGCTCGGTGATGTTCTGCCCGTCCGGGCCCATCTTCGGGTTCAGTTCGAACGGCTGGAAATGAATCTCGGCCTGCACTTCATCGCGCAGAACCTCCAGGGCTTGCAGCAGGCTATTGAGGCCGACGACGCACCACGGGCAGGAAACGTCGCTGACAAAATCGATTTTCAAAGCGGAACTCATCACACACCTCGCAGGCGGAAATCGTGCGGGAAAGTTTGCACGATACACCTGCCTGCTCTTGCGATGACAGTGATGGCCCCTTCGCGAGCAAGCCCGCTCCCACATTCGGAATACGGTTGCCCTTGTGGGAGCGGGCCCCTTCGAGCAAGCCCGGCCCCACATTTGGAATACGGTTGCCCTTGTGGGAGCGGGCCCCTTCGAGCAAGCCCGGCCCCACATTTGGAATACGGTTGCCCTTGTGGGAGCGGGCCCCTTTGAGCAAGCCCGGCCCCACATTTGGAATACGGTTGCCCTTGTGGGAGCGGGCTTGCTCGCGAAGAGGCCCGAATCAACACCGCCAAAACCTCGCCTACAGCAGGTTGCCGCTTGCCACCGGCTCGATCTGTGCCCAGTGCGACGTGTCCTCACGGTGCTGTTGCAGATACGGCAACACCGCCGCCAGCAACGGCGCCTTGAACGCCTCTTGAAAACGATGGGCCAACCCCGGAATCAGCTTCAACTGACTGCCACGAATGTGCGCCGCCAGATGCACGCCGTGCATCACCGGCAACAACGGATCGGCCGTGCCGTGCACCACCAGGGTCGGCACCCGCAGTTGATTGAGCAACGTCACCCGGCTCGGCTCGGCAAGGATCGCCATGATCTGGCGCTTCACCCCTTCAGGGTTGAACGCCCGGTCGTAGGCCACTGCAGCCTGATGCAGCAACGCCTGCCGATCATCAGTGACTGACGGGCTGCCGAGCGCCGCCAGCAGATCGGCCTGCTGCTCCAGCGCCACTTCGCGATTCGGTGCGCCGCGCCGCGCCAGCAGTTGCACCAGCGCCGCACTCGGCGCCGGCAATCCTTCGGCGCCGGAACTGGTCATGATCAGCGTCAGACTCTCCACCCGCTGCGGAGCCATCGCCGCCAGGTGCTGGGCGATCATCCCGCCCATGCTCGCGCCCAGTACGTGAAACTGGTCGACGTGCAACGCGTCCATCAAACCCAGTGCATCGTCGGCCATATCGGTCAGCGAATAAGGCGCCGACACCGGCAATCCGAGCTTGTAGCGCAGCACTTCAAAGGTCAGGTTGGCCTCGGCGGGCGCTTGACGCCAGGTCGACAGACCGACGTCGCGATTGTCATAGCGGATCACCTGAAAACCCTGCTGACACAGCGCAACCACCACTTCGTCGGGCCAGTGGATCAACTGACCGCCAAGGCCCATGACCAGCAACAGCGCCGGATCCGAGGCACGGCCGATGCTCTGGTACGCCAGACTCACCTGTGCCAGATCGACCCGTTGGGTCGGTACATTGACGTCGCAACGCGAAGCCGCCATCGACGGCAGGCCGAACAACAGCGCGGCCAACAAAAGAAATAAACGCATGAAGAAACACCGAAACGCAGAACCCCAGTAGAGCGCGAGTCTGATGAAGTTTGTTCAAGCGCGCTGCCACAGTTGCGTGACAGTTTGATGAAGTTTGCCGAGTGGTCATGCGCCACGAGTCGCGACGTTCGTCGCGCCTGTCATTTCTGTCGGTGGTACGCAGCAGGACGTCGGTCAAACCTGTTCACCTTGACCGCATGAGGGCGTGGCTGAACGCCTGACCGGGACACCCTCTGAAACGAATGCCCGCGCCAGCGATAAATATGTACCGCAAGGCCCTGTGACGGCTCGCCTCTAATGGGCATGACCCGCGGAATCACCCGCTGGTCATGCCTTTTGGAGCCCCGGCGCATGTTCGATGCCCTTTCCCCTGTAACGGTCGACTTCGGCCTTGATCCGCCACTGCGGCCAACCCCTGACCAAAACCTCTGTCTTCTGGCGACGACGCGCTTGAACGCCTGTCACCAGCAATGGCTCGACCTCATGGCGCAGCGTCACGGGTTGCCCGACAGCGGCTGGTGGAGCGCTCGTGCGCGCGGTACTGCGCTGTCACGGCGCGATCATGCCGCGAGCCTGTACCGCCGGCATTTCGAAGCGGCCTGTGAGCTGGCGATTGCCGAAGGCCGGCTCAGCCGTTCACAACACCCCCGGCTGGCGCAGTTGCTGACGCCATCGAACAAAATCGCGGCGGATCTGCGGGTCGCGCAACCGGTGCTCAACCGTGTCGGTGGCAACCGTGTGCGCCTGCACGGTGCCCTGATGATCCGTCTCGAGGACGCGGTGTATCTGCTTTATATACCTGCCCAGGCACAACCGCTGCTCCGCTTCGAAGATCAGGCCGGGCTTGAGCACTGGCTGATTGAGCAGTACCCGCATCCGGTGCTTGGCACTTCGCTGGACTTCATCGAATTCGGCCACGAACCGTTCACCCGCGGGCTTGAGCCGCTGATGGCCGGCCCGGCAAGCAACGTCGGTAGCTGGATCGAGGTGGGCAGGCTTTTCCCCGCGGCGCCAGCCCTGCCCGATAGCTCCGGGCAGAATGCCGACGAGGTTGCACCGTTCGGCTTGCTGGTCGCCGACATTCCTCTGGACCTGCGGCGGCAGGCACTGGCTGTTGAACACCTGGCGCTTGATCGTCTGTTTGGCGAATCCGATCTGCACGCTCCGCAGCGTCAGCAACTGGCCGGTGCTTTCGATGCCTTTGGCCAGGCCCGGCAAGCCAGCCACGATGCGGCGTCGGCGCTGCTCGACAGCCGGGATCCGCTGACAATGCTCGAACTGCGCCGCCACGCGAACGTCCATTACACCGCCCTGCTGCAGGCCCGGATCGCGGGGCTGCGCGCCGAAGTCGAATGGCAACGGGCACTGGAACAACTGACGGCGCAGGAGCATCGGCAGCTCATCACACTGCTGGACGCACCGGGGCACAACCTGCCGGCATCCGAAGGGGTGATCGCGCGCGTGTCGTTGTCGGCGACAGACCAGGGCCTCACCCGGGTCGAAGACCTGCCCGGCGTACTGATCATCGCGGCGCCTTCGGCGCTGGCGCCGGACTCAACAGACGGTCTGCTGCTTTACTGGCCCGGGCAGTGTGGTGGACTGCAACGTTTCACCTCGCGTCAGGCGCTGGAGCAAAACCTGTTCAAGCGCTCGCCGTACGACCGCGAACTGGCCCTGCACCTGACGCCACTGTCCGGCGATGCCCTGACCTGGTCCCTGGATCAGCAGCTCTATCAGTGCGAACAACAGGCCGCGACCATCATCCGCGATCACCCGCTGCCCACGCATGCCGAGACGCGCAAAGCCGCGATGGAACAGCTGTGTGAACAGCATCTGTCACGCTTGACCGTCGCGCTGGCGCAAGCCCGCGCACGGGCGTTTGCCGAGCGTCAGGAGCAAGACCAGAGTGCCGCGCTGGCCGGCAACCTGCCCGCGTGGTTCAACACACTCGACGACGACAGGCGTACACGGCTCAAGGCGCTGATCAATCGCTATCTCGCAGCAATGCGACACGCTCATGCGCTGCTCGAACGAGAACTGCCACCGCGTCAGACCTTCGCCGATAAACGCATCGACGCGCGCTTGCGCCACGACTTTGCACTGGTGAAAAGCGTGCGTGTGAGCCTTGATCTGCCCGACTCCACCTCCTGGCAAAAGACCCTGATCGAGGGCGCCGCGCCCGGCACTCCGCAACGCAGTGTCCTCACCGCCAGCGCCGGGCGCAGTGATCTCAGCCTGGAACAACTGGCCCAGAACAACATCGACCAGGACATGTGGTGGCGACTGTCGTTCATGCAAGTCAAGGTCAGTGCCGAGGACGAAGGTGATCGGCAGCGTGTCGAGGCGGGCATCAACCCGGTCTATCTGCGTCAGCTGGTGACGCAACTGGATCTGGCCGGACGCTACGAAATCCTGATTCGCCAGGCGTTTTTCGGCACACCGACAGAACCCGCGTTCACCCAGGCCTGGCGCCGCGAATGCCTGAGCGAACCGTGGCGCCTGATGCTCGAACTGCAGGGAGAATTCGCCTTGCTGCAGCAGCACATCGACAGCACCGGCCATGCCGTGCTGAAAATCGCCATCGACGCGACAACGGCTCAAGCCTATGCCGTCGACGGCAAGCGCATCGCGTTGCTGCCGGTGCACCTGACGGTCGGCGGCACCGACACCGCGCATCAGGGACCGAGCACACTCGCCGGGGTCACCTTCATCGTCGAGCAGGTCAGTGGCCTGACCCTGCTGTACCTGCCCGACAGCAGCGACGCGATCTTCCTGCGGCAGTACGCAACACTCGAGCAGGCGCGTCTGGATCTGTTCCGGCGCTGCGTTGACCGCAACATGGTCAACTACCTCGCCGGGCGCGCCCTGAGCGGCGATTTCGCCAGCCATGTCAGCCGGATCAATGAAGCACAACTGCGCAACTTCGATGCCCTGATCGGCGTCGGCATGGCCTGGCCGGCGACCACTTCGCTGGCCAGTCATCTGCTGAACGTACACATGGGCCGCTTGCTGGAAGCTCATCGCGACAGTTCGCGCTCCAACGATGCGTTGTATCTGGAACATTGCGCACTGAAGTCCGGCGCCCTGTTCAACTATCTGAAAATGGCCATCGGCATGCTGCCCTTCGTGGGCACAGCGGTGGCGCTGTACGACGCCTGGCACAGCGCCAACCTCGCCGTGGCGGCGTTCTTGCGCGGTGAACTCGGCCACGGTCTGGCGGAAGTGGAAGCGGTTCTGTTGTCATTGATCGACGCCGCTATGGACGTGCTGCCGGGCACTGTCAGCGCGCCCGCCGCCGCACGCCTGGCAACCCGGCAGCGGCAACAGGCGACACTGGGCAGGTCCGCCGCACTGCGCACGTCCTGGCAATGGTCCCGACATTCGCTCGACCGTTTCAGGGGCTACGAATACGAACACGACATTTCCCTGGCCGGCCTGAGCCCGGCGACCGAGGGCGTTTACCGCAATGTCTACCGCCATGCCGAGGGTGATTTCATCCTGCGGCTGGGCCGCGTCTATCGCGTCCAGCTCAGCGAACAGCCACGCGGCTGGCGTTTGTACGGGACGTGGATGCGCGGCTACAAACAGCCGATCGCCCTCGACGAATTCGGCCAGTGGAACACCCACTACGCGGTATACGGCACGGTGATGGACGGTGGCGGCGCAGGCGGTGGCGCGGTGCTCGGGCATCTGGCCGATGGCCTCCAACCGCTCTGGCCCGAGGCCATCCGCCGCTGGCTGCCAGAGTGGTGGACCAATCGCCAATTGCGCCGGCAATTGACCCTGAACAACACCATCGACGCCTACGCCCGCCGCCTGCAGAACCAGACACGCACCACCAATCAGTTGCTGGAAAACTACCAGAGACTCGACTTTGCCCAGCGCAAGCCGCTGCTGGCAGAGGTCGACACGGCCTGCGTCAATGACATCGACAAAGCCATCGAGTTGTTCCAGAGCTCGGACGAACTGCTGCACCTGAGCCGCGGCAACAAAGTCCAACAGCTCAAGGAATTGAAGAGCCGCAGTGCCCTGGTGGTGGTGGACCGCGCAGTACAACGCGCGACCGTGGCCCGCGATCGCTTGCTCGAATTCCTGAACCGGGTCGATGCGCTGGTCGCCGAATCCGACGCCACGCCTTACAACCAGACGGCAGCGCACGTGCAGCTGCTGGCCCGACGCAAATGGGTGCGCAAGGCTTTTCTCGAGGAGTTCGATCAACTGCACGCGATCATCGAACAGGCCAACCTGTGGAACAGGCGCATCACCAACAATACCCAGAGGGCGAAGATGGCCGCCGACATCACGGCCCTCAACCGCAATTTCGGCGATCGCAATCACCACTACCTCAGAACCGCCCACCTGCTGGAGATCATCACCCGCTACGAAGCGGTCGACGATCTGTACTGGATGTACTTTCACACACAGATGAAGGACGCCCGGATAAAAGTCGGACGCGCACTGCTGACCCAGCATCATCTGCCCGAGACCAATGCCAGCGTGGCCCAGCGCAACCGGATCATCGAGGATTCCCTGGAAATTTATGCCGGTTTCCGCCGTCAGTTGAAGGCCTGGACACTGGGCTATCCGCAGCATCTGGAGCTGGAGCAGATCGCACCGTTTCTCGACAGCCTGAGCAAGGTCGAAGAGCACGCGCGGCATGCGCTCAAACAGCCGCCGCCGATCAGACGCCGAGAGCCTGGGGCCAGGCAACTGTTCGAAACCGAGGACAACCAGTTGCTGATCGGCACCGAGACCCTTGATGAAAGTACCCGCCAGGTACGCTTCATCGTGGCCGGCGACGGCTTCCATGAAACCTGGCTGCGGCGCCCGAGCGGCAAGTATCACTTGCAGACGCGCCACACCGCGACCACGCCGTCCCTGCCTAGCGATGTCAGACCCTTGCTGGCCGAAGCCCGGAAGCGGCTCGCCGCTGTCACCGCCTACCAGGACAAGGTGAATGGCTACGCCCGTCAGGACATGTTGCCGGTGGACCTGGAACACATGCTCGTCAGCGAAGCGACGGAACTGAGCTCTCGGGCGCAGGCGATCGAGCGGCTGGCGCCGACCGACTCACTGGTCGCGCAATTGCACGCCACCGCGCAGGCGTTGCAACGGGCCGGGCGCACGTTGCGCATCGACCAGTCACTGCGCAGCAAGACCCCCACTGAAGGCTATCTGGACTATCTGCTGCAACAGCAAGTGGTGGATATCCGCAAGGAAGGTGAACTGCGGGCCCTGGGCAGACGCGCCGACAGGAGCAAGGATTTCCTCCAGGAGTACGAAGTCCGCGACCTGACCAGCCATCCGCCGCGCACGCTATGGTATGCGCACTTTCACTACACCTCGGACAGGGCGCCGTTCGGGGATTTCGCCAAAGCTCATCTGAAATTGCCTGAACAACGCAATCTCGGCCTGCAATGGCAACAGGCCCAGGGTGCTGGCGGCGCACAGGTCGAGGCGATCTGGCGTGGGGATATCGGTAAACCGCTGGGCAACCAGCACTTCGCTCACCTCTAAAGCAAAAAACAGCGGGGCACGGGTGTGCTCCGCTGTACTTCAAGCAGTCGACAGCCCCGCCAACATGAGACAAACTCACCGCATTCGCCTCAATCACAAATTTTGTTCATGGAGCCTGCGGTGCTTGAAATCCGTCATCTGAAAACCCTGCATGCCCTGCGCGAGGCCGACAGTCTGGTGGATGCCGCCGACCGCCTGCACCTGACGCAGTCGGCGCTTTCGCACCAGTTCAAGGAGCTGGAGGAGCGCATGGGCATGCCGCTGTTCGTACGCAAGACCAAACCGGTGCGCTTCACCAGCGCCGGCCTGCGTCTGCTGCAACTGGCTGACGCGACCCTGCCGCTGCTGCGTGCCGCCGAACGCGACATCAGCCGACTGGCCGGTGGCACCGCCGGGCGCCTGCACATGGCGATCGAATGCCACAGCTGTTTTCAGTGGCTGATGCCGACCATCGACCAGTTCCGCGACGCCTGGCCGGAAGTCGAACTCGACCTCGCCTCGGGCTTCGCCTTCGCCCCGCTGCCGGCGCTGGCCCGCGGTGATCTGGACCTGGTGGTGACCTCCGATCCGCTGGACATCATCGGCATCACCTACGTGCCGTTGTTCACCTACGAAGCGATGCTCGCGGTCGCCAACCAGCATCCACTGGCAAGCAAACCGTACATCGTTCCCGAAGACCTGCTGAGCGAAACCCTGATCACCTACCCGGTGGAACGCGATCGGCTGGACATCTTCACCCGCTTCCTCGAACCGGCCGACATCGAACCAGCGCAAGTGCGCACCTCGGAACTGTCGGTGATGATGATGCAACTGGTCGCCAGCGGCCGTGGCGTCTGCGGCATGCCGCACTGGGCGTTGCACGAATACAGCTCACGCGGCTACGTGAAGGCCAAGCGCCTGGGCGAAAAAGGCCTGTTTGCCACGCTGTACGCGGCGATTCGTGCGGACATGCTCGATGCACCGTACATGCGCGATTTCCTGCTGACCGCCAAGGACACTTCGTTCTCCACACTGGATGGCGTCAGCGCGGTGCGCTGACACACATCCCCCTATGGGAGCGGGCTTGCTCGCGAAGGCGATCTGTCAGTTGACGGGTGCTGTACTGACCCACCGCATTCGCGAGCAAGCCCGCTCCCACAGGGAATCGCGTGATTTCAAGAGGTGGTGACGGTCGGTGAAGCACATACTCGACAACATTGATCCCCCTGCCTGAAACACGCATCCCACTGTGGGAGCGGGCTTGCTCGCGAAGGCGATCTGTCAGTTGACGGGTGCTGTACTGACCCACCGCATTCGCGAGCAAGCCCGCTCCCACAGGGAATCGTGTGATTTCAAGAGATGGTGACGGTCGGTGAAGCGCATGCTCGACAACATTGATCCCCTTACCTGAAACACGCATCCCACTGTGGGAGCGGGCTTGCTCGCGAAGGCAATCTGTCAGTTGACGGGTGCTGCACTGACCCACCGCATTCGCGAGCAAGCCCGCTCCCACAGGGAATCGTGTGAATTCAAGAGGTGGTGATGGGCGGTGAAGCGCATGCTCGACAACATTGATCCCCTTACCTGAAACACACATCCCCTTGTGGGAGCGGGCTTGCTCGCGAAGGCAATCTGTCAGTTGACGTGTGCTGCACTGACCCACCGCATTCGCGAGCAAGCCCGCTCCCACAGGGAATCACGTGATTTCAAGAGGTGGTGATGGGCGGTGAAGCACATGCTCGAAAACATTGATCCCCCTGCCTGAAACACGCATCCCCCTGTGGGAGCGGGCTTGCTCGCGAAGGCGATCTGTCAGTTGACGGGTGCTGTACTGACCCACCGCATTCGCGAGCAAGCCCGCTCCCACAGGGAATCGCGTGATTTCAAGAGGTAGTGACGGTCGGTGAAGCACAGGCTCGACAACATTGATCCCCTTACCTGAAACACACATCCCCTTGTGGGAGCGGGCTTGCTCGCGAAGGCAATCTGTCAGTTGACGGGTGCTGCACTGACCCACCGCATTCGCGAGCAAGCCCGCTCCCACAGGGGAACTGTGTGATTTCAAGAGGTGGTGATGGGCGGTGAAGCGCATGCTCGACAACATTGATCCCCTTGCCTGAAACACGCATCCCACTGTGGGAGCGGGCTTGCTCGCGAAGGCAATCTGTCAGTTGACGTGTGCTGCACTGACCCACCGCATTCGCGAGCAAGCCCGCTCCCACAGGGGGACAGTGTGGTGTCAGAGCTGGCGCCACATGTGGATCTTGTCGAAGTAGTCTTCACCCACGCGCACCGCCAGCGGCTCCAGTCCGAACTGGATGAAGCCGCAGCGCTGGTACAGCTTGAACGCGGCGTCGTTGCCGGCGGTGACGGTCAGCTGAATCAGTTTCAGTGCCGGATGGGTGTGTGCTTCGGCGATGGCGGCCTCGACCAGTTTTTGCCCCAGACCGTGCTGGCGAAAGTCAGCTGAGACGTACATGCCGAACAAGGTCGACTTATGGCGGGCCTTTTCTCGCGGCTCGAAAGCCAGGCCGACGATGCCGGCCAATGTGCCCGCTTCGAACGCGCCGAACACCACATCGAGCTTGCTGGTCAGCCGCGCTTCCCACCAGCTCAACGGCATCACCGCACGCTCGCGCACGCTGGAGGTGAACGCCTGCGGGTGGCGGTCGTAGGCCTCAAGCATCAGCTCGCGGTAAGCCAGGGCATGACTGGCGTCCAGCCGTTCGATCCACATGCTCACGCCGTCCTGCGTTGTTCAAGCATCAGGCGCACCGCCAGACCGGCGAGTACAAAACCCATGAAATAACGCTGCAGCGCCAGCCATGTCGGGTTGCGCACAAACCACGAGGCGATACCCGCCGCGAACAGCGCGATCAGCAAATTGACGCAGAAACTGACGCTGATCTGGGTCAGGCCAAGGATGATGCTCTGGGTGAACACCGAACCGTGTTCCGGGGTGATGAATTGCGGAAACACTGAAAGATAGAACACCGCGATTTTCGGGTTCAGTGCGCTAGTGAGAAAGCCCATGGTGATCAGTTTGCGCGACGAGTCCGGCGGCAATGGCTGCGCTTCGAACGGCGAGCGTGCACCGGGTTTCACCGCTTGCCAGGCCAGCCACAACAGGTACAACGCGCCGGCCCATTTCAGCACTTCATAGGCCATCGGCACCGCGAGAAACACCGCCGTCAAACCGGCGGCAGCCGCGAACAGGTGCACGAAAAACCCCGCCACCACGCCAAGCAACGAAGTGACCCCGGCCTTGCGCCCCTGACAGATCGAACGCGAGATCAGGTAAATCATGTTCGGCCCCGGCGTCAGTACCATCAACAGCGCGGCGGCAGCGAAGATCAGCAGGTCTGGAAGCGGGATCATGGTGGGCGTCCTGTGCGTGAATGATCAGGCAATCGCGGTGAACGAGTGGCGATAAAACGGCAGGATCAGATCCCGTGTCAATGGCGCCAGGACGACAGCAGGATCAGTGGCCGGATCGACCCAGATCATTTCCTCGATTTCGGCAGCGGGCGTCACGTCTGCATCGATCGTCAGCTGAAAAATCTCCGCGTGAACAACAAACCCCGGCTCGTTGGCAGCAGGCGCCGAGAACTGCCCGAGAAATGTCGCCTGCGCCGGATCAATCGCCAGCCCCAGCTCTTCTTCCAGCTCGCGGGCCAGCGCGTGTACCGGCAACTCATGGGCTTCGATCTTCCCGCCCGGCTGCATGAACGCCGTGGTGCCGCGCTTGCGCACCAGCAGGGTCTGACCGTCGGGATTGAGCAACAGGGCGGCAGCGATGCGAATGATTTTTTCGTTGGGAAACGTCGACATGAAGAGCAGGCCCCTGGCGCAAAAGCCGCAAGCATCACATGCCCGGCGCCGGACGCAAAGTCTCTGTGGTAGCGGGCGCGGTTGCACTGATTTTTTGGGGGATCAGGCAGGTGGGTTGTCCATGAGGCCGCCTTCGCGAGCAAGCCCGCTCCCACAGGACGTACGCGATCATTGTGAGAGCGTATTTCCACAGGGGAACGCGGTCACTGTGGGAGCGGGCTTGCTCGCGAAGGCGTCAGCTCGCTCGACACGGAGTCCGGATCAGCGCAAAGGAATCAGCAACTCGCGCAGTCCCGAAGCGTGCTCCAGCACCTCCCCCGGCAGCTTCAGGCGCTGATCCTGCAGATAGCGATAATCCTTGCGCGCAACCTCCAGTTGACTGAAATCCAGCTCGACGCTGAACTGCCCTTCTTCACGACCGGCCTCGAACAGCAGCGTCCCCAGCGGATCGACCAGCGCACTACCACCGGCAAACATCAAGCCGTCGTCCCCGGCCTCGACGCGGTTGACCATCAGCGCAAACGCCTGATTTTCCTGAGCGCGGGCGGTGATTGCGGTGCGGTGGGTCGGGCCGTACGGGTCCATGTTGCCGTTGGTCACGATCAGCAAATCGGCGCCCAGCTGTGCCAGTGCACGGGCGGATTCGGGGAATTCGATGTCGTAGCAGATCAGCAGTCCGACGCGCACGCCGTTCCACTCGCAGGTGGAATAGCGGTCGCCCGCCTCGAACACGCCGCGATCCGAGGCCCACAAATGGGTCTTGCGGTATTTCAGGGCAATGCCTTCCGGGGTGATCAGCAGCGTGGTGTTGTAGAAGCGCCCGTTGTCATTCTCGGCCAGGCCGATCACCACGGCGATGCTGCGCTCACGGGCGGCGGCCAGCACGGCGCTGACGGTCGGGCCGTCCACCGGCTCGGCGATTTGCGCTACGGTTTCGGCCGTCGGGAAGCCCATCAGGTGGGTTTCCGGGAACACGATCAATTGCGTATCGGCCGCGCACGCCGCAATCGCCGCGAGGGCGCGTTCGAGGTTGTACGCGGTGCCAGTGTCACGGCCCGCCAGTTGGGCGAGTTCGACTTTCATGAAGATTCCTTGTTGTGGGCAGCGGGCGCCGAAAGATTGCCCGGTGGCTGTCTGTGGGCCAGTATGCGCAGCTGCGACCGGCCGGGGAATCACGCGGCCGGGGTAACCCGACAGGGGTAGATCCATGACCGTTTCACTTGATGACATCACCTGGCACCGCGCCGTCGGGCAACTGATCGAGGCGCTGGACAAGCCGAATTTCTGGGCGCAACTGGTGCGTCTGCTCGACCAGTACGTGGCGTTCGATAGCTGGGTGGTGCTGCTGTTCAGCGCCGATCAGCACCCACAGGTCTTCGCCGAATGCCCCGGCGAGGACGGCAGTCCCGACCCGTTGTTTCAGGACTATCTGCGCGGGTTGTACCGGCTCGACCCGTTCTACATCGCCTGCCGCGAGCAGTCGCGCACTGGCATGTACCGCTTGTCGGAGGTGGCGCCGGAGCATTTCGAGCTGACCGAGTATTACCAGCGATACTTTCGTCTGAATGTGGTCGCCGACGAAATCCAGTTCAATTGCCAGCTCGAAGGCGAGCGCACGCTGTGCCTGTCGCTGGGCAGTGAAAAACGTTTCACTGGCGAACAGATTGCTTTGCTGTCTTTGATCCAGCCTTGGGTACTGGGCCTTTTGCGCCAGCGCCTGCCGTACGAAATCAATGAAACCGTGGCCCTCGCTGCCGCGCCGGCGCAGGTCGACTGGCGGGTGCAACTGGAAGCATCGGTGCAACGACTCAAGGGCACGCAACTGACCGCCCGGGAACTGGATGTCGGGCGTTTGATGCTCAGCGGTTGCTCCAGTAAAGAAATCGCCCGTAAGCTGGAAATCTCCGTAGAAACCGTGAAAGTCCATAAGAAACACATGTACAGCAAGCTGGGGATCAAATCCCAGTCGGAGCTGTTTTCGATTTTTCTCCAGGCGCAGAACGCCTGATAACGCGTGGAAATGCTTTCCTGTGTCGATAGATTCTCTGTGGTGAGGGGATTCATCCCCGATGGGCTGCGCAGCAGCCCCAAGTCTATGCATGCGGTCTTTCAGTTAAACCGCAGTGAATGGTTTTGGGGCGGCTTCGCCACCCATCGGGGATAAATCCCCTCACCACAATAAATCTCTTCAACAGGCCCGCCTGCTGCCACAGGTTTGCAAACCATTGAGTCCGAACCAAGGAAACCGTATGAGCCTGTCACTCCTGAGCCGCTACGCCTTCTTTGCCGTCTGCGTGATTTTCACCCTCGCCAGCCTGCCCTTTCTCGAACACGACTGGCTGTGGCCGATCACCGCCGTCACCGGTGTGCTGAGCCTGCTCGGTGTGTTCGATTTGATGCAGGCGCCGCACGCGGTGCGCCGCAACTACCCGATCCTGGGCAACATCCGCTATCTGGTCGAAGGCATCCGCCCGGAAATTCGTCAGTACCTGCTGGAATCCGACAGCGACGCCCTGCCCTTCTCCCGCGCCCAGCGCTCGCTGGTGTATTCGCGGGCGAAAAATGAAAGCGCCGACAAACCCTTCGGCACGCTGATCGACGTCTATCAATCAGGCTTCGAATTCATTGGCCACTCGATGCGCCCGGCACCGTTGAGCGACCCCAACAGTTTCCGCGTCACCGTCGGCGGCCCGCAGTGCACCCAGAGCTACTCGGCGTCGGTGTTCAACATCTCGGCGATGAGCTTCGGCTCGCTCAGCGCCAACGCGATCCGCGCGTTGAACCAGGGCGCCAAACTCGGCAACTTCGCCCACGACACCGGCGAAGGCAGCATCAGCCCGTATCACCGCGAACACGGCGGCGACCTGACTTGGGAACTGGGCAGCGGCTACTTCGGCTGCCGCACCAGCGATGGCCGATTCGACCCGGAGCGCTTTGCCACCCAGGCGCAGAATCCGCAGGTGCGGATGATCGAAATCAAAATGAGCCAAGGCGCCAAACCCGGCCACGGCGGGATTCTGCCCAAACACAAGGTCACCCAGGAAATCGCCGACACCCGTGGTATCCAGATGGGCGAAGACTGCATCTCGCCGTCACGCCACAGCGCGTTTTCCACGCCGATCGAAATGATGCATTTCATCCAGCAACTGCGTGAACTGTCCGGCGGCAAACCGGTGGGCTTCAAGTTCTGTCTCGGCCATCCGTGGGAGTTCATGGGCATCGCCAAGGCCATGCTGGAAACCGGCATTCTTCCGGACTTCATCGTGGTCGACGGCAAGGAAGGCGGGACCGGTGCCGCACCGGTCGAATTCACCGACCACATCGGCGTGCCGATGCGCGAAGGCCTGCTGTTCGTGCACAACACCCTGGTCGGCCTGAACCTGCGCGACAAGATCAAACTCGGCGCCAGCGGCAAGATCGTCAGCGCCTTCGACATCGCCAGCGTCCTGGCCATCGGCGCCGACTGGGCCAACTCGGCGCGCGGTTTCATGTTCGCCATCGGCTGCATCCAGTCGCAAAGCTGCCACACCAACAAATGTCCGACCGGCGTCGCCACGCAAGACGCCCTGCGCCAACGCGCCCTGGTCGTCCCGGACAAGGCCCAGCGCGTCTACAACTTCCACCGCAACACGCTCAAGGCGCTGGCAGAAATGCTCGCTGCCGCCGGCCTCGAGCATCCGTCGCAACTGTCGGCCAAACACCTGGTGCGACGCATGTCGGCAACCGAGATCAAACTGTTTTCGCAGTTGCATGTGTTTCTCAAACCGGGGGAATTGCTCACCGGCGAGGTGAATGGCGAGTTCTATTCGCGGATGTGGCAGATGGCGCGGGCGGACAGTTTTGAGCCGCAGGAGATAGCGGCGGCATAACTTGTTGCAGACGTGCTGGCCTGCACGATGGCTGGCGCGTCTGGAGTGAACAAGTAGAGGGAAAAACTTACACCATCAAACACGAGTGAGGGTGTTCGCCTCTGCTTAAAAAGAGACCAGCCATCGGGCAGGCTTGAATAGGTAATCCACCAAACTCTTCGGCTATGAAAATCGGCGTTCGTTACGCCATCGATAAAGACTCGCGCAGCCGGATCGTCTATCAGACTCAATGCGCCACGACTCGTAAGTTTTAGAAAGCTGTCGATCGATAACTTGGTAGCAATTTTGGGCTTAATGCCTGTCGTGTTGTAGTAATCGACCGATATGACCCAGAACTCCGTGCTGACAATAATTTCGTCCCCCGGACGGGCATTATGATTCAATTGATTCATCAAGGTGCTGAACTCACTCTCTCTTCGAGCACTAGTCCCCTCAAGGCCATCGGTTTGTCGGTAAACCATAGTCAGCCCATGTAATTGCGCAACAACACAAATTAATAACACTGTTTTGGACAACAAAGCGCGACGCGAACCCCATCTATCCAGCGCGACCGCTGTAATCATTGCCAAGGCCGGCGCCGAAAACTGCAGGTATCGAGTTACAAATAGTGCATGAATCAAGGCAATCAGATAAAGGGCTGTTAATGGCACAAAAAAATAATTGACCAGAAGCCAGCCAATAGGCCGCTCACTGGTCTTGCTTGAAGTGATTGTTACCGCGAACAGCAGCATTAACACCAGTGGAACCAACTTCCACTCCGGCGACTGGAGGGTGTCATCGCCCATCACTGTGAACTGCCAAACAAGCGCCAAAGCTTTCTGCAAAGTCACGGGCTCTATCCAATTCAAGACTTCCGTATCAGCTAATTGGTAAAGGAGATGAGGAATCCAGGGCAAATACAGAAACACGATCGCAATATTGGCAACTAACCATGAATGCGCTGAAATCGCCGCGCCGTCGCGAGTGGCCCGGCTCTGCCACCAGAACAGCCAATGCACCAGCACACACAATCCTGCGAAGTAGTGGGTATAAAACGCGGCAGTCATCAGCAAAACGTAGATCAACGCAAAGCGTTTTTGCTCAGGATGTCTTACCCAACATAGCAATGCCACGGATGCGGCCATCAGCCAGAACCCAAGCAATGTGTACATCCGCACTTCTTGACTGTAATGCACTGATATCGGTAGTAGCGCCAGCAGTACCGCAGCAATCCAGGTGGCCCTGCGTGTCGAGATCAGGCTCATCAGCTTGATGCAAAGCAACAACGTGCCGACATCGGCCAGCACACTGAATGCACGAGCCGCCAAAGGAGATTCTCCCCACACCGCCACCCAATAATGCAGCAGCACATAATAGAGCGGAGGATGCACATCCAGAGCGGTCAACGCCCAAATGCGCGCCGGTGTTTCTCGCGCCAACAGCAAACTGTAAGCCTCGTCATACCAGATCACGGGGACTGTAATGGAGTAGAACCGCACGCACAGCGCAATAATCAGAACTGCCGCCAGAGCCAGCAGATCGGCCCGTACTGAAACATTCGCATCTTTTAAAAAAGGTACGGCCACCAAGGATTTCATGTCCGTTGTCCACGAAACAGCACAAACCGGAAAAAGCCGTAACCCAACATCAGGTTCAACGCGGTAAACACCGTGACCGTCAGCAGCCCACTCCAGTCACGCGTATCGGCAATCCTGCCGATACCAAAGCTCGCGCCCCCCATCAGCCCCATAAACAGCAAATAGCCGAATACCGGGGTTTTGCTGTCGAAGGTGTAGAGCATGTTCACGTAAAACGAGAACGCCGCCGCCACGCAGAACGCAGCGAAGTTGCTGGCTGCCTGGGTCAGTCCCGCGGCGCTGCACAGGACGAAAAAAATCTGCCAGTGGATCAGGGCATCGGCAATTCCAATCACTGTCAGCGCAGGAAATCCTTTCATTACGGTTCCTTGCCATGGCTTCGTCCGGGGGACTTTCGAAGCTAGGGCAAGGCGCTTGAACGGTCTACTGTCAGAAATTACAGGTGGTGGCCATAATCAGATGAACGGTCGCTCATTCACCACTGCAACAATCTGCCGTGGGGCGGTTCCTTCATGACGATGAAGCCGTAATCACCGATCAGGTAAATCCGGTAATACAGGCTGTCCACCAGCGCTGGAAATCCCTGGTAGCCGACGCGGGTGGCGTTGCGCCGTTCGCGTTCGGCGACCACGTTGGTGATGCCCGCTGCCGGCAGATTTTCCGCAAGCACGAAGTAATCGACGTTGAGCAGATAGGGCAGCACCGGTAGCCGTTTGAATGAACCGGCCGCACTGGCCAGCCAGCGGTCGGAGTAGCTCACCGACAGATAAATCCGCTTGGCTTCACGCAGTTCGCGATGTTCGGCGATGTCGTGGCTCAGGCTGTACAGCGCACTGGTGGAGAAGGTTTTCTGCAGGCTCAGCACCCGGCCATACGCGAAGGACAGCGAGAGTGTCGCCAGCAGCGGGATGATCAGCAGCAACGGCAAGCGGCGGTGCCCGGATGCCAGCGCAACGTGCGCCAGATAGAACAATCCCGACAGCAACACGCCGAACCCCATCAGGGTCCGCGCACCTTCATTGAAATCCCGGAACAGCAGGGTGATCCCCGGCACCAGCAAGGCCAGAACGGGCAGCGTCAGCAAGCCCGGCAGCAAGCTTTGCCAACGAGGCTGGCGACACTGAACCAGCCGCACGCAGCCGGCGAGCGCACACAACACCAGCACAGCGAAAAACCACAGGTAGCCGCCGTGAAACAACAGCGCGACTTTCTCCAGAACCCGCGCGAAGTTGACGCCAATCTGCAGCAGCGGCTGGGCGTCTCCGTTCAGCAGATCCGTTTTTCGTAATGTATCCATGAACGGGTAAGCGGTGACGCTGTAGATCAGGATGCCCAAAACCGCTTGTGCGAGTTTCCAGCCCAGCATGCGCAAGGTGTCCGGCCAGCGGGTCTGCTGGTGGACGGCCCTGAGCAGTTCCACGCAACACAGGCCGAGAAACACATTGAAGCTGATCTGATAAAGACCGATCGCCAGCGCCAGCAACGCCGCCGGCACCAGCCAGCGCTGCACCCGCGATGAACCTTCGAACGTGATGGCGTAGATCACCGCGACCATGCTCAGGGCCATGATCGGGCCGTCGTATTGATAAGACAGGTTCTGCAACAGGAACGGGTTGTACCAGAGCGGTAACGGCACCAGACAACAGGCCAGCGTCGGTTCGGCGAAGTAGTGAAAGGTCAGGCGGGTCAGTGCCAGCGACATGGCAAGGGTGGCGAGCAACAGGGGTAACGGATAGATGTTCGGCGCGGCCCCCGTGAACGTCAGCGCCTGATAAAACCAGTCGGCAAACAATCGTCCCTGCCCGGCCCAGGCATTGCCGGCGGCCAGCGTGCGCCAGTTGTCGTCGATGTAGGGGAAGTCGGCGAGGATCAGTGGCAGGACGTACAACGCGGTGGCGAGCAGGAAGAACAGCAGGGCTTGCCGGTGACTGAGCTCTCGTTCGAGAAATGCGCTCGCCCTCATGTCTGCGCCTCGGTTCACTGCCGCGCGGAATTGCAAAGTGATACAGGTTTGAGCCTTGGATGCGGGTTTGTATCGCTCTTTCAGACCGGCGGTAAAACGGCAAAAGATCGCAGCCTGCGGCAGCTCCTACAGGGTGAATACATATCCCGTGTAGGAGCTGCCGCAGGCTGCGATCTTTTGCTTTTGCTATCGCGCTACATCAACTGGCCGAACGCACCGCGCCTTGCGCTTCACCGGTCGGCTGCAACTTGAACACGTAGAACAACACCGTCAGCAGCACCAGGAACGCCGGCCCCACATACAGCGCCACGCGAGTGTCGGGGAAGTACGCCATCAGGCCGACCACCAGCACCAGGAACGCCAGCGCAAAGTACGAGCTGACCGGGTACAGCCACATCTTGTATTTCAGGCCGGCACGTTCGCTGGCACTCAGGCCTTTGCGGAATTTCAGTTGCGCCAGCAGGATCATCACCCAGGTCCAGATCGCGCCGAAGGTCGCAATCGAGGTCACCCAGACGAAGACTTTCTCCGGCACCAGATAGTTGAGCAGCACGCCGATCAGCAAGGCGAAAATCGATAGCAGCAGCGCCCGACGCGGCACGCCGTTGGAGGTCTTGGCGAAACCGGCCGGAGCCTGGCCGTTCTGCGCCAGACTATAAAGCATGCGCCCGGTGCTGAAGATGCCGCCGTTGCACGACGACAACGCCGCGGTGATCACCACGAAGTTGATGATGCCGGCGGCGGTCTTGATCCCCAGACGTTCGAAGGTCATCACGAACGGGCTGCCCTGGGTGCCGATTTCGTTCCACGGGTAGATCGACAGGATCACGAACAGCGCGCCGACGTAGAACAGCAGAATGCGCCAGAACACCGAGCCGATCGCATCGGGAATGGTTTTCTGCGGGTTCTTCGCTTCACCGGCCGTGAGGCCGATCATCTCGACACCGAGGTAGGCGAACATGACCATTTGCAGGGACATCAACACACCGGTCACGCCGTTGGGCATGAAGCCACCGTGGGCCCACAGGTTGGAGATCCCCAGTGCCACGCCGTCGTTGCCGAAACCGAAGGCGATGACGCCGATGCCGCCAATCACCATGGCGATGATGGTGACGATCTTGATCAGGGCGAACCAGAACTCGAATTCACCGAAGGCTTTTACCGCGATCAGGTTGATCGAGCCCATGCTGACCAGCGCCGCGAGGGCCCAGATCCAGCGCGGCACATCGGGGAACCAGATGCCCATGTACACGGCGACGGCGGTGATTTCCGCGACGCAGGTCACCAGCCACAGGAACCAGTAGTTCCAGCCGGTGAGAAAGCCCGCCAGCGGGCCGAGGTAGTCCTGGGCGTAGCGGCTGAACGAACCGGCCACCGGGTTGTGCACGGCCATTTCGCCGAGGGCGCGCATGATCACCAGGATCGCCAGGCCGCCGAGAATGTACGACAGCATGATCGCCGGACCGGCCATTTCAATGGCCTTGGCCGAACCCAGGAACAGGCCGACGCCGATACAGGCGCCGAGCGCCATCAGGCGGATATGCCGTTCACCGAGTTCGCGTTTGAGCGGGCCGCCGTGAGCGGTCTCGCCATGGGGCAGGTGATTGCCGACTGGCATAGGGATACAACCTCGTCTTGTTATTGGATATGACCACCGAGTGGCGAAGCGTCGGCCGATAGGCCTCATCTTCCCGAAACCGCATCCACCTCGTGGGCAGACACGTCTCGCAGGTCCCGACCTGCAAGATCAGCGGGGCGTGCAGTATAAAAAGCTTGTGACAGGGCTTTTCACTCTATAAGCAACAACATTCAGCGGGAACTCTCGGCGCAAAGCCGGTTTACGGAGAGGCATTAACTGCTTTACGTAGGAATAGTCGCCACCAAAAAGGCCGGCGAGTATTGCACAGCGTTGGTGCATCGTCATGTACCTGCTTTGGTGGTCTTGAAGATTAAACAGCTCTAGACCGGCACTCTTTAATTCATATGGCCCTGTGAGCTGAAAGGTTTTTGTGGTGAGGGGATTTATCTGTGGCGAGGGGATTTATCCCCGATGGACTGCGCAGCAGGCCCAAGCTCTTAAAATGTGATCACCCTTGGTCAGGGCCGCTTCGCGCCCCATCGGGGGCTGTGCGACGTTTCGCTGAATCCCCTCGCCACAGTCAACCCCATCTACTCGCCCCGTCCGAAAATTCCTACGGCATTTACAGATCCCACTCAAGTAATCCGCCACTAGCCTTCAGACCTTGATCACTGAACGCAAGGAGCGAACATGCCAGTCAAACCAAATACCTACCGTTTTCGTTTAGGCCGAAATTCCGAAACAGGCCGAGCTTATTTCGTCACTTCAGTTGTGTATGACCGCCAGCCGGTATTTTCCGACTGGCGCACAGGCCGTTTATTGGTCGCAGAACTTCGTCACGCCCATGAGCAAGGTCGGGCGGAATCCATTGCCTGGGTGGTCATGCCCGATCACTTTCACTGGTTGATGCAGTTGAACAGCGGCAGTCTTGGCGCTGTTGTTGGCGCAGTTAAGGCACGTTGCACCCAAGCTGTTAACAGGGAAACCGGTCGTCGCGGCCGATTGTGGCAAACCGGTTTCCACGACCGGGCAATTCGCGATGGCGAAGACTTGAAACCGTTCGCCCGTTACATCATCGCCAATCCGCTACGGGCAGGTTTGGTGGAGCGGATAGGCGACTACCCGCTTTGGGACGCCTGTTGGCTCTAAGTTCGTTACCGAAGCCCGATCATGGTGATTATCTCTGGTAAGGGGATTTGAATGTGGTGAGGGGATTTATCCCCGATGGACTGCGGAGCAGGCCCAAGCTCTTCAAATGCGGTGCCCCTGGGTCAGGGGCCGCTTCGCGCCCCATCGGGGATAAATCCCCTCGCCACAGATAAATCCCATCACCACAGATAAATACCCTCAGCACAGATAACCTCCACTCAAAACAGCCACCGACTTCAGTTTTGTTCAGATGGCTTCCCCGCACTTTTTTTTCCCCATCACCAACCACCGTCTAAGCTTCAGTCAAGTCCGATCAATCTGCGTGAATGGATCAATCGACTATGGGCGCTTTGTGGCAAACCGATTCGAGTAAAGCCGTGGTTCCGACTGAACGTGTGGATGAAGCGCCTATCCCCCCAAAAAAACGCCGCAACCGGCATGGCTGGAAGGCGTTCTGGTTATTGCTGCTGATTATCGCGGTTGTGGTGGGTCTGGCCGCGAACAAGGAAATGCGCACCTCGCGCTTTCAGTCCAGGGAGCTGAGCCAATACGCCGCCTCGCTCAAATATCAGCTGGAACCCGGCCCCAGCGAAGCGATCCGCTATCCGGGCAACGGGCCGTTCGATCTGCGTCTGGGCTACAGCTCCCTCGATGAATTCCTGCCGCGCCTGCTCAAGCGCGATTACGTGATCACCGAGCAGACACGGTTTTCTCCGGCGCTGCTCAGCTACACCGACAAGGGCCTGTTCGTGCCCTATTCGGAAAAGATCCAGGCCGGGCTGTCGATCACCGATTGCCGCGCCGCGCCGTTGTATCAGTACAAGTACCCGCAGCAGCTGTATTCGAGTTTCGCGGCGATTCCGCCGGTGGTGGTCAGCAGTTTGCTGTTCATCGAAAACCGCTTTCTGCTCGACCCCAAACAACCGCTGGCCAACCCGGCGGTGGACTGGCCGCGTTTCGGCATGGCCGCGTGGTCTCAGGTAGCGAAGTTGCTGCACCTGCCGGGGCAATCGGCGGGTGGCAGTACCCTGGCGACACAGCTGGAAAAGTACCGGCATTCGCCCGATGGCCTGACGGTGTCTGGCGCCGAGAAGATCCGCCAGATGATCTCTGCCAGCGTGCGCGCCTATCAGCCCGGCCCCGAAACCCTCGGCGCACGGCAGAACATCATCCGCGACTACCTCAACAGCGTGCCGCTCTCCGCCGTGCCGGGGCATGGCGAGGTACACGGCATGGCCGAAGGTTTGCGGGTCTGGTACGGCAGCGATTTCAACAAGGCCAATGAACAATTGAACAGCCCGGCCACCGATCCGAAAACCATGGCCGACAAAGGTCTGGCCCTGCGCGAAATGCTCTCGCTGATGATCGCCCAGCGCCGCCCTTCGCATTACCTGACCAAGGGCCGTGAAGAACTCGCCGACCTCACCGACAGCCACTTGCGCCTGCTCAAACAGAACGGCGTGATCGACAGCGCGCTGGCCGATGCCGCGCTGGCGAGCAAGGTCACTTACCGCGACTGGCAGACCCAGCCGACCATTCAGCCGATCGAAACCAACAAGGGCATCAGCGTCGCTCGCAGCCGTCTGGCAACGATGCTCAATCGCCCACTGTACGACCTCGATCGCCTCGACCTGTCGGCCACCAGCACTTTGCAGGGCGATCTGCAGACCCAGGCCACCGAGTACCTGAAAAAACTCGCCGACCCCGCGTTTGCCGGGCAGATCGGTTTGATCGGCGAACGCCTGCTCACCCCCACCAGCACCACCCAGGTGCGCTACAGCTTCACCCTGTTCGAACTGACCCCGGACGGCTCGCGAGTGCGCGTGCAGACCGACAGCACCGACCAGCCGTTCGACATCAACGAAGGCAGCAAACTGGAGCTCGGCTCGACGGCGAAGATGCGCGTGCTCACCACGTACCTGCAGATCATCTCCGAGCTGCACGACAAGTACGGCGCCATGACGGTGCCGGAGCTGAAGAAAGTCGAGGTGCCGGATCAGGACCGCCTCAGCCAGTGGGTGATCGACTACCTGATCCAGAACAAGGACCACGACCTGTCGAAAATGCTCGGCGCCGCGCTCGACCGCAAATATTCGGCCAGCCCCGGCGAGGCGTTTTTCACCGGTGGCGGCCTGCATGTGTTCCACAACTTCCGCAACGAAGACAACGGCCGTATGCCGAGCTTGCGCGATGCCCTGCGCGAGTCGATCAACCTGCCGTTCATTCGCCTGATGCGTGACGTGGTGCGCTATGTCACCTACTCCGGCCCCAACAGCAGCGCGGAGTTGCTCAAGGATGACCGCGATCCGCGCCGTCAGGAATACCTGGCCAGTTTCGCCGACCGCGAAGGCACTTCGTTCCTGCTCAAGTTCTGGAAGAAGTACAAGAACAAGGACACCCCGGCGCGCCTCGATACCTTCCTCGACAGTATGCGCCCGACGCCGATCCGCATGGCCGCCGTGCACCGCTATCTGCTGCCCAACGCCAGTCAGGAAGATTTCAACAGCTTCGTGCGTTCGCACCTCAAGGGCGCCAAGCTCACCGAAAAACTCACCGATGACCGCCTCATCCGACTGTATGACGCCTACGGCCCGGGCAGCTATGACCTGCCGGATCAGGGCTTCATCGCCAAGGTTCACCCGCTCGATCTGTGGCTGATGGGCTACCTGCTGAACCACCCGGACGCCACCTTCAGCGAGATCGTCAAGGCCAGTCAGTTCGAGCGTCAGGAAGTCTACAGCTGGTTGTTCAAGAGCAAGCACAAGGGCGCCCGCGACAGTCGTATTCGCACCATGCTCGAGATCGAAGCGTTCCTGGAGATTCACCAGCGCTGGCAGAAAGTCGGCTATCCGTTCGACCATCTGGTGCCGTCGCTGGCCACCGCCATCGGCAGCTCTGGCGACCGCCCTGCCGCGCTGGCCGAGCTGATCGGCACCATCCTCAACGACGGCGTACGCATGCCGAGCCTGCGCATCGACAGCCTGCACTTCGCCGCCGGCACCCCCTATGAAACACGCCTGACCAACGACCCGCACGTGGGCAAACGGGTGATGCCATCGGAGGTTGCCACGGCGATGCGCGAGGCGTTGTCGCAAGTGGTGGACTCGGGCACGGCGAAACGGGTGTCCGGCAGTTTCAAAACCGCCGACGGCACGCCACTGGTCATGGGTGGCAAGACCGGCACCGGCGACAACCGCATCGAAGCCATCGGCTCTGGCGGGCGGATTCTCAGTTCGAAGTCGATCAACCGCACCGCGACCTTCGTGTTCTACATCGGCAACAACCATTTCGGCACGCTGACTGCGTTCGTCCCCGGGCGCTCGGCGGAGAACTTCAAGTTCACCTCGGCGCTTCCGGTACAGGTGCTCAAGGGCATGGCGCCGATCCTCTCGCCGTACCTGCAACCGGGCACGCACACGATGTGCCAGGCACCGCAGGTCACTGCGGCGCGCTAAGGCATATCGGCACAGGGCCGGTGCGGTAACTGTGTATTTTTCAGCGTTCATTTTTCGAAGTGTCCGCGCCAGACCTACGCCATTCAGAGCGGGTATTTGCGCTTTTTTCGACAGCGGTCGTTGCCTAGTCTGATCGTTCCATTTCGATCAAGGACGATCAGCGCCATGCCCATCCAGCCCCTGCAAGAACCTCAGTCCGAATTGCCCCGCACGCCCGCCGCTCCCGGCGTTCACCATGAGGTGATCGCCAAGGCCATGCCGGCGTGGCTGCGCGAGACCAGTGTCGCGCGCGTCAACCAGCTTAAAACCCTCAAACCGGGCATCGAGCCCTGGCATCGCGACATCGCGCCCGCCGATCATCAGCACTTGCAACAGGCACTGCAGAGGGCCTGGAAGGCTCAGAACAAAGTCGACCAGGCCCTGAACAATCTGCAAGACGTCTACGCCTTTGCCAAACCGCTGCTGCAACAGGCACTGACGGCGCGCTTCGGTGTCGAGGACGATGTCGAACAGACCTGGCTGCGCCTCTACGCCCCGGTGAACACGTCTTGGTGGGTGCATGATTTCGCCGGCGCCACCAACAGCCGCACGGTCTCGCTGCTGGATGCCGCGCTGCATAACTTTTCCAGCGGCGAGGTGTTCAGCGAGGACTCGGAATTCATCAGCCGCCCGGATGCCAATGGCCACTTCACGGTCAAACCGCTCAAGCACAAAATGCGCATCGAACAGTTCAAAACACTGTGCCGTGAACTCGACCTGGGCGCGCGCTACCAGCAACACCTGAACGCTTTCCTGTTGCCCGGCGATGGCGTCGCACGCCAGGTTCTGCGGCACAAGGTCGGGCTCAGCCAGAAGAGCGCACTGCACCTCGCCGCACGCATGGCTCTGGCGAAAAAACACATCGACGCGGACGCCTATGACGTCGTGCAAGGCATGCTCGACGACCGCCGCAATCTGCGATGGAAAGGCCGGACCGTCAGTTACTACAACCTGACGATGATGGACACCACGCTGACCGGCATCGTCCTGATCGCCCCGGATCTACTCGGCGCCCGCACGCCGGTGCCACTCATCGCCTATGTCCCCCACGACCCGGAACACCCGCTCAAGCAATACCCCTCGTCACTCGCGCTGATGGCCGAACTGACCCGGCAATTGCGCGACAGCACAACCTCTGAGAGCTACCAGAAATTCTTCAGCCAGTTTGTCGGTCAGCAGCAGCGCGGGCATTTTTTCGCGCAGCTCAATGACCGTCTGGCGCAGGTCAGATGGCAGCCGGTACAGGCCGAAGCCAATATGCCAACCTGGCGCGAAACGCCGGTGGACAACCCCAATCTGCGGTTTCGCCTGAGCAACATCCGCGACGACCGCGAGACCCGCTTCAACGGTGATCTGTGGGGGTATCTCTATCGCCAGAAGCTCAACAAGATCCTCAATGATGCCGCCGAGATCGCGATTTCCACGGCGTATGCCGACCGCATGGCCCGTTGGGCCTGGTGGGACAACCTGGAAAAAATGCTCTCGAACATCCTCAACGTCGCGTTGCTGGTGGTGACGCCGTTTATGCCGTTCCTCGGCCAGTTGATGCTCGGCTACACGATGTACCAACTGCTCGACAGCACATTCGAATGCCTGGTGGATCTGGCCGAAGGACGTAAGGCCGAGGCCGGTGAACAGGCGATTGGCGTGCTGGAAAACATCGTCCAGTTCGGCGCCTTTGCCGCGGGCACGGCCATTGGCCAGACCTTCCGGGTCAGGTTGTCGGCGTTTGTCCAGGAGATGAAACCGGTGCAATCGGCGGATGGCCGCACGCGCCTGTGGAGCCCCGACCTGACGCCCTATCACTTGCCGGAGCAAACGCTGCCCGCGCACAGCCAAGCGGATGCGCAGGGCCTGCATGCAGTGGGGGACAAACAGTTACTGAAGCTGGATGGGCAACTGTTCGAAGTGGCGAAGGACCCGGTCACCGGTGAACATCGCATCCGTCATCCGCAACGGCCCGAGGCTTACGCACCGAGCCTGACGCACAACAGCGACGGCGCCTGGGTCTGTGAAACGGAGAACCCGCGCCAGTGGGAGGGAACCCTGCTGATGCGCCGCATCGGCCATCGCACCGAGGGTTTCAGCAGCGCACAACTGGAGCACATGCGCCTGCTCACCGGCACCGACGATAATCTGCTGCGGCGTATGCACGTGGACAACACTGAGCCGCCGCCCCTGCTCAGCGACACCCTCGATCGCCTGGCTGCCACACCGCCGCAGGCTTCAGCCACTGCGCTTTCGCCGGCAGCCCGTCAATTGCTGGTGGACTGCCCGCAGTTGACCTCGACCCTCGCCGAACGCGTGGTGGCCCAGGCCACGCCGATGGAGTCGCAGGCGATCGTGGCCCAGCGGCGCCTGCCATTGCGTCTGCGCACGCTGGCGCGCGAGGTGCAATTCGAGGTGCAATCGGTCCGTGCCGCTCAGGGCTTGCAGAGCGAAGCCCTGAGCAACATCGACAGCGAACGGCTGATCCTCGGCGCGCTGCGGCACTACAGCGATACCTTCGGCGCATTGCGCGTGGAAATCCGCGAGGGCAGCTTCGATGGCCCGTTGCGGTGCGAGGCCGGTGCCGCGTCCGCCGAACGGGTGCGCGTACTGGTGCGGATCGCGGCTGATCGTTATCAGGTGCGCGATGGCGCCGACCAGCCGATCCACGCCCCGAGCGGTCTGTATGAAGCGATGGCGCAGGCCATCGACCATGAGGGTGGCAATGCCCTGGGCATGCGCACCCACGATGTCGAACAGTTCCGGCAATGGGTCATCGACAAGACCCTGCCTCCCGAGGAACGCCGCACACTGCTGGCCACCCCGCCGATCCGCCCGGTCGCTGAACACGCCACGCTGTTTCTGCTGCGCGGCCCGGCCCTGAGCAGGAACGCGGCGACTCTGCAGGAACGCATTCAGGACCTGCATCCGCACTTCAGCCCGGGCGAGGTCAATGCGTTTGCCGACGCGCTCACCGCACAGGGCGAGCCGCTCAAGGCCATCGCAACCCATGAAAACGATCTCGATGAGCTGCGGGCCATCGTCCATCGCTGGCGCTATCAGCAACCGGACAGCTGGGGACCGGGCAGCCAGGGCTTTCGCGACGGTGGCGGGCTGCATATCTACGACAGTCTGCTGGACTGCTTCGAACGCAAGAACCCGGACATGGGCAATCGTGCCGATCCCTCGTCATTTGCCCTCGATCTGTCCCGGGAACTGCTCTCCGTGGATCTTGAAGTCTGGTGGGCGAAGCGTCCGGGGCTGAAAAAATTCCTCGATAAGGTCACGGTGCTGAAACTCGACAACACGCGGTTTTCCACCAACCCCGACGGCTTGCTCAAGGACTTTCCGAACCTGGTCGAACTCAGCGCCAAATACTGTGAGCTGACCCGTTTGCCGGAGCGCATCGGCACCACACTGCGGCGCCTCGAACGGCTGCGTCTGAGCAACAACCACATCGTGCTTGATCCGGTCGCGGTCGAACGGCTGCGCAGCCTGAGCTACCTCGAAGTGCTGAAAATGGACGACAACCCGTTGGGCCTGTCACCCGATCTTTCACGCATGCCGCGTCTGAAGGTGGTCGTGCTGAAAAACACCGGGCTGACGACCTGGCCCGAAGGCATTCTGGCCAGGCCGCGGCCCCGGGCGTTGCTGCTCGATTTGCGCGGCAACCCGCTGACGCAGATCCCCGAAGCTCCGACGGGCTCCGATGCGCAGTGGCTGGTGGCCCGCACGCGTCTGGACGTGGTGGCCCTGTCCGATATCAACCGCCTGCGCTACCAGGCCCATCGCCGGGCAATGGCCTTGCCTGAGGAGCCGTTGCTGTCCCCGGCCCCGGGGCAGAACACGGCGATCGTTTCCAACTATGGCGCCGACTATTGGAGCGATGTCCCCGGCTGGGGCGTCGACCGCGAAACCCCGTGGGCGGAACTGGTGGAGGAGCCCGCCGCACAGCCATTCATGGCGACGCTGCTCAGCGTGCGTGACTTCGCCGACTACCGGGCCGATGGCGCCGCGCGCGCGCAACTGATGCAGCGCGTCTGGCGCATGCTCGACGCCGTGCACGTCGACAGCCGCCTGCGGGAAAAACTGTTCACCATGGTGGTCGCACCGGTGGACTGCGCCGATGCCGGTGCGCAGTTGTTCAATCACATGGGCATCAACGTGCTCGCCTACGAGGCCCATGCCTATTCGGTCGACCCGAAGGAGCTGGAGCTGAAACTGGTGACGCTGGCCAAGGGCGCGGCACGTCTTGAGCATGTCAACGAGATCGCCCGGGCCGACGTCGCCAGCCGCGGCGGCAACCCGGACGATGTGGAAATCTACCTGGCCTATCAGACCGGCCTGGCGAAACGCCTCGGCTTGCCGTGGCAGTCCGAAGGCATGCTGTATCGACAGGTGTCCGGCGTCAGTGACGCGATGATCGATCAGGCTTATGGCACCGTGCTGGCGCTGGGCGAAGGCGACGGTCTGGTGAACGCGATGCTCGAACTCGACTTCTGGACGCAGTACCTGGAAGAAAAGTATCCGACACGGCTGGAAAGCAACAAGCGTCGCTTCCAGGCCAACTATGACAAGCTCGAATCGCTGCGCGAAGTGCAGCGGCAGTGGAGCGAGTCGACCCAGACCGAGCAACGTAAGGCCTTGCGCGAACAGCTCCTGGACCTGATGCAGGACCTCCCCGTCCCCCCGACGGTGGTGTTCGACGAAGCGCCGATCAGCGACGCGGTGTTCGATCGATTGCTGGTTGACCTGGCCGATGACGAAAAAGAACTGGCACGCCGTCTGACCCGTGAGGCACTGCGACGCGCCGGGCTTTGATGCCGGCGTAAACTTCCACGGCCTGTCCACTGGAGAGCGGACAGGCCCGTGGATTCAGGGCGCCGCGGCATTGAAAATCAGCTGTACGTTGCCGTAATAACTCCCCGGTTTGTAGCCACCGGCGGGCACGATCGGCTGGATCTCCAGCACATAGCGCCCACCGGTCCGAGCCTGCTCCGCCGAGACCACCTGGCGCGGCGACTCATGACTGAGTTCGATATCGGCGAAGCTGACGCGCAGATAAATGTTCTGTTCGGCGCGGCCATTGGACAGGTACGCCTGGCTGTCCAGTCGGGCCTCGATGGCACTGGTGTCGTGCCGCACGTCGAAGTGTTTGCGCAATCCACCGAGGCTTTTGCTGCTGACATTCCACGGCAGAATCTGCGCCCGATGAATCCAGTCCGTCTCGGCCGGTATGACGTAAAAACCCAGCGTCGGGATGTCCACCGACACCTCGAAGCGGTGCTCTTCGCGCGCCGCGAACAGCGTGCTGCTGAACAGCGTCAGCAGTCCCGCGCTCACGGCCATGAACGATTGTTTGATCATCTCAGGTCATCCCGTGATTAGCGGCCGGCAACGCGCAAGGTTTTCTTGCTGGCGCCTTCCACCAGATTGAAGCGGTATTCGCGCCCGGGCTTTTTCTCGAACTCGAAGCTGTTGCCCGCGCGCACGTGATGTTTGGTGGTCGGCTCGCAGGCGGTTTCGTCCTTCAGCGCGCAGTTGCGAAACTCGTCGACCACGACCACGGTGTTGCCGTTATTGCGCACGCGGTACAGGGTCGGGGTGTCTTCGATCACGCTGTCGAAACGGCTGTCTTTCGGGCGTACGAAGAACACCGTACCGAAACCGGTCATGACGTTGACCCCGGCTGACAAAGTGTTTTTGTACTGTTCGCGCTCATCGGCGGACACTGCGAACTCGTCTTCTTTTTCCGGAACCACGGGGATGAAGCGCACGCGGAAATAGCGCTCCCGGTCGCGCTCGCCCAGCAACACCAGGCGCGTGCCCTGCATGCCATTGGCCGGGACGATCAGCCGCGCCGGGCTGGCCATCAGGCCGTCACGGCTGCTCATGTCCGCCTGATTCCTGACTTCGATCTCCCGCGATTTGCCGTCGGCGTCGTAGATGATTTCGAGGATGTTGACCTTGACGAACGCGGTGCTGTCACCGCTGTTGAATACGCGCTTGAGGTAGGTACTTTTGTCACCCTCGAGATAGTCGTACACCGTCCCGACATTGATCTGTGGAGCGGCCTGCAGGGCGAAGGACAACCCGCTCAAACCGATTGATAACAACAAACGTTTCATCACCTTGATTCCTTGGTCATTGAACACACTGCCGACGTGGCGCTTCGATAGGCGGCCCATCAGATATCCGAATCCCAGATCACAATCACCGTGCCCCTGTAGCTGCCGCTCTCGCCGGGGCGCAGCATGGTGGCCATCGAATGGGGCGGCACTTCGAAATGCAGGACGCCGGGAGCCCGATCCACATAGAACCCGGGTTTGAAATACAGCGCGTTATCCTCCCCCGATTTCAGGCGCAAGCGTCTTACCGGTTGGCCGGACAGGTCGGTGAGACCATTGGGCAGACTGACACTGACGAACATCTCGGCCCGGCGATTGGTCTCGGCATCCTCGATGGCGCACTCGCCATTCAATCCGGGCCCGCACATCATTTGCATCTTGAACCGCGACGAGGCCGAGATAGTGAACGTCTGGTCACGAAACAGGCTCACCGGCCGCCGCCCGGCCTGCAGCCAGCCCTGCCAGCCACCGGCGGGCACCATGCGGACTTTTTCACCGCCGGGCGGGATATCGACCTTCAGGGTGTGCCGGACATCCAGATTGAAATTCAGGGTCAGCGATGAACTGCTGGGCATCATCACGTCACCGAAATCGAAGTCGGAATTCGGGCCGACGCTGTAGGTCAGATCGCCGGTGTAGTGCCCCGACGACATGCCCAACGGGTTGGGCGTTTCCAGCTCATAGGCAAAATCGAGGAAATCCAGGCGCAACCACGGCACATCGAACTTCGCCTGCTTGGTACAGGCAGTGGCCGACGGGGTTTTCCAGAAAAATGCGTAGGATTCGGCGGTGTACCAGCCCACACCACTGTACTGACAGGGCGCCGGCGCGTTGACCCAACTCGATCCCCATAAAAGGTTATGCGCGAGGCGATAGTCATCGGCGCCACCCACCAGTTTCATCACGTCCTCGGTCACGTAGCGCGAACCGATCCCGACAATCCTTACCCTGACGGTTTCCGGCTCGCGGGTGCTCTCGTGATAGACCGTCAGCTCACGCCATTGGGTGGGCACCTGAAATGTCGCACCCTGCCGTGGCGAAGGGTGATTGGCCATGATCGGCACACGCGAATCGAACTGGATCGGCACCTGCAAACTGAATATTTCGTTCTGTTCGCACTGCGCCGGATCGTAGGTGCAATAGCCGCTGGGTGGCGTGGTGTTAACGAACTTGTTGCGATGTGGATAAGACGAGTCCGGCCTGAATTCGGCCGTGATGGACACCTGTTCGGCGTGACTCGGAGAAGCCGTGATCGCGGCCAGCGCAAGGGCTGGCAACCAGCGACGACGGAGTGTGGTCAAGCGTGCGACGTTCATGTCTGGAAAAATCTCCTCTGGCAGGCCGAAATCAACCCGCGGTCTCGGCCTTGTGGGTGGCCTCGGCCAACGTGTCCGGCGAACAGCGCAAATCACCGATCATCAGCACGTTGTTTTCACGGCGGTGGCTGTCGATATCGAGCCGGAACCGGCAAAGCAATTGATCGGCGTAGCGCACTTCGAGCGTCGGTGCGCCGGCGTGCATTTCCATCGAGAAAAATCCGTCGACTTCGCTGACCCCACGGCTGGCGTGATTGATCACGTGGTGGCCCTTGAGCGGCCGGCCCTGCGGGTCGAGCAGGCGCCCGAGCACGGTGACGGTTTGCATCACGCGGACCTTGCGGTACTCCACGCCGCCCTTGTTCAGGTGATAGCGGGTACGGGCCGGCTCGATGCTGGCCGCCGGGACGTGATTGCCTTCGAAATCGAAGCTCACCGAGCTGTTGCGATACGCCGTGAGCGGGATGAAATTGCGCCCCGGGCGCAGCGCCGCGCTGCCGCCACTGAGGTCGTCGGCGCGCAGGGCGACGTCGGTGATATCCGACTCGACATCGACGATCATCCCGGCGCCGCGGCCCTGATGCTGACTGGTCAGCACCAGCCGCTGAGCGCCGACGATCACGCTGCTGTCGAGGTTCACGCCACCGGTGAAGTTGCCGTTATAGGACGAGCGCTGCAGGAAGCCGTCGCCATTGATCCAGTCGGTTCGGAAGTTGGCCAGGCTGGCCAGACCAACGCCGTAGGTATCGGTCAGCGCCGTGAGCGAAACGCTTTGCAGCACGTGGTCCTGCCAGTCCTTGCGATAGCCGAGCGAGGCGTTGTTGTCGCGCCCGCCATCGCGTGCCGTGCGGCTGCCGATACTGCCCGAGACCTGCTGGCCGGGGCCGCCCAGCGCCATGCTGATGCTCAGGTCGACCCCGCGATTGCGTGCATCGCCGCTGCTGTAGCTGCCCGGCCGATCGAACAGCGACAACCGCCAGTTGGCATCGCTGCCGAACAGCTCGGTGCGCTGGCTCCAGCCAAGGTCCATGCCCACGCCTTCGACGTTGCCTTCGCTGTGCGAAACCCGTGCGCTCAAGGAATTCTTGCGGCTGAGGCGATGGTTGATCGCCAGCGACGAATTGCTGGTTTCGCCGATGAACACATTGCGCTGGCGCACGCGGGTGCCGTCGGGCAGCGTGTCGTAACTGTTGCGGGTGTCGAGCCAGCTGCGGTTGTGGCTGACCACCAGGCTGCCGGCGCCGTAGTTGTACAGGCCCTGCACATCGGCGCCGGTGCCGTGATCCTCGGTCTGATAGAGGTTGGCGAAAAAGCTGACGCTGTCGGCCAGGCTCCAGTCGATCGAGGTGCCGTACTGCAAGGTGTCGCGCACCTGACGTGCCGACAACCCGAGGATCACTCGCGGGTGCAGCAGGTAGTTGAGCGCGGCGCCGGCGGTGAATTCACCGCTGTCCTGTTCGTCCCAGTTGCTGAGCAATTTGCTTTCCTGCCCGGCGAACAGGTTGTAGCGCCAGCGCTCGTCGAGGTTGCGCCAGTTCACCGGTTTGTACACCAGTTCCTGGGTGGTCGAGGTGGTCTGGCCGTCTTCGATCAGACGCACTTCGACCTCGTAGATGCCGCCGGGCAATGGCCGGGTGTCGAGGGTCTGCAGGCCGGCAGTGACTGACTGGGTGTTGATCAGCAGGCCATCGCGATAGATCTCCACCGACGCCTGGCGATTGGCCGTGACGAAAATCGGGTACACGCTGGGGCGCGGGCTGTCGACAGCGAGGCTGTCGGAGCTGCCGTACATCACGCCCACCGCCGTGTCGGGGCTGGTGCCGAACGACCGTGGCTGGCGGGTCAGGCCTTCGGAATTGGGGGTGAAATAGCCCAGACGGAAAAAACTGCCCTGCAGTTCACGCTGGGTGTAGAGCTCGTGTACCGCGTGATAGGTCTGGGTGTCCGGCCCGCCGAGGCGCGCCAGCTGCATATTGAAGGACTGGCTCCAGTTGCCGAGGCTGGCACTGGCTTCCAGACCGAAACGGCCACCCAGATCCTGATCCTGGCCACCGTTGAGGTTGAGCTGATTGCGCAGCATCAGACCGCTGCTGCCGCCCTCCGGCTGCTCATGGAAACGTTGCGCCTGCAAATCACGCTCGGCGTTTTCCGTGACGATCGACAGCAGCGAACTTTCGAGGTTGTAGTGCACCGCCAGCAATTGCTCCGGGCATTGGCCGCTGCAACTTCCCAGGGCGATCCCGGGTTTGAGGATGCTCGCCCAGGTTTCACGCTCGGCGGCGCTGATGCGACTGTCACTGGTGTCGGTGAAGTCGAGCAGGGTAATGCGGTCGTCACGCGACAAGACGATCATTGCCTCGCCAAGAGGTTGCTGATCAAGTTCTACGCGAACAGCCAATGGAACATCAAAGAAGTGCTCTTCAAAGTCTGCCGGCAACCCTTTGGCCTGGGCCAACAAACTTCGCGGCGTATTATCAACGGATGCGGGCGCCGCGAGTACGCCGCTGCAAGTCAGCAACGCAAGCGCAGCCGCGATGGGCGTCATCGGAAACATGAACGAATACTCTGATTACCGGAAAGTAAAAGTCCGGCCGGACAACTTTAAAGTTGCAAGTTGCCGACCGGTTACGCCACTTGAACAAGTAACGTCAGGTATTGCCGTTATGCCTCAGACCGAAGGTTCCACGACCAGCATGACCACGCCGGTATAGTCGCCAGGGGCGGGTTTGGCACCGGTAGCGCTGATCTTGAAGGGTGCGCGATAGCGCGTATTGGACTCGGTGTCACCGACCACTTCCTGAGAGAGGGTGGTCAGCGTCTTGCCGTTGAGTTCGACCTTCAGATCGACGGTTTTGTTGCCGGCAATCAGCTTCGGCACGCCTTCCAGACGGGCGTGAACCTTGCCGGCGGTGTGCAGCACGTCGAAGTGGCCGTTGACCTCGCGCATCGAATCGGTGGACGGGTTGTAGCTCATGTCCTGATCCTTGTTGACCAGGTCGGCATCCACCGGCACCGCGTAGAAGTCATCAGGCGGCACGTGCGCCACGATGCTGATCGAGTGCTTGGCTTCGGTGGCGGCAAACGCCATCGAGGCGCTCATGGCCAATACGGTCAGAGGGGCGGCAAAGGCGAGTTTCTTGAGCATCATTGAATACCTGTCTTATATAAATTAGTTGATTCATCGAAAGATCAAGATGAGCACAACAGTCACGAGCAGTTAGTGACTCACCGTTAACTTTCAACGCCGAGGCATGGTCAACCAATTTATATTTAAAGTAAGCAGGCAATGTCCTGCGACCTTGTAGCCTGAGCGCCATTAGATGAGAGAGAAAAAACCGCGAAAACCAGGAAAGTTCCTGTTCAACTGTAAGAGACAGGCTACAACGCGCCACCCGGGTGACTCTACGCGCCAGAACTTTGCGGCAACTTCCGTAAGACCGATACCACACTTTCCCGAGATTAAAGGGCGAAACCGGACATTAGAGAGTTAGCACTAAACTGCGCCTTTGCCGCGGGATTTAATACCGGTTTTTTTTGATCGTTTTCCGGTTTTTGCGCCTGCGGATTCGATGAATCAGATCTGCACCGTTGGTCAGGACCTCTTGCGCCGGCGTAAAGATATATCTTAAGTTGTATCTAAACACGACGAGAGAGAAGGCAAAAATGAGAGACCATCATTCCCCCCACCATCACCGCGAACACGGCGACGGCCGTGACGGCTTCGAAAAGCGCCCCGGCCGTGAACGCGGCGGGCGTGGCCCACGGGTCTTCGCCCCCGGTGATCTGAAATTGCTGCTGCTGGCGCTGATCGCCGAGCAGCCCTGCCACGGCTATGACCTGATCCGCCAGATCGAAGGCATGTTCGATGGCGCCTACAGCCCCAGCCCCGGCGTGATCTACCCGACCCTGACGTTCCTCGAAGAAAGCGACCTGATCAGCGGCGACGCCGAGGCCGGCAAAAAACGTTACAGCGTGACCGACGCCGGTCGTTTGTCTTTAAGCGAGCAAGCGGTAGCGCTGGACGGCGTGCGCATGCGCATCGACGTCAGCAAGCGTTCACTGCGCGGCCATGACCGGCCGCCGGAAATCCACGAGGCGGTGCACAACCTGCGCCACGCCTTGCAGCTGCACCACGGACGCTGGAGCGCGGAAGAAATCCAACGGGTTGCCGCGCTGCTCAACGACACCGCCAAAGCCATCGTCGACGGCCCTGCCGTTCAATTTGCCCCGGAGAAAGCCGAATGACTGCAGTCGATACGCAAACCATTCACCGCGTGATGCACGAAATCAAACGCCGCAAACTCGAAGTGCTGCGCGTGGTCGACCTGACCCCGCGCATGCGCCGCATCACCCTCGGCGGGCCGGAGCTGGCCGGGTTCATCAGCCTGGGCACCGACGATCACGTCAAACTGCTGTTCCCGCAGAACGCCGAACAAACCGCTGCGCTGGAAACCATGGTGCTCGGCGCCGGCAAGGACAACGGCCCGCTGCCCGAGATGCGCGACTACACCCCGCGCCGCTACGACCTGGAAAAACTCGAGCTGGACATCGACTTCGTCCTGCACGGCGACGGCCCTGCCTCGACCTGGGCTGAACAGGCCAGACCCGGGCAATTCCTGCACATCGGCGGGCCACGCGGTTCGATGATCGTGCCGGACATCTTCGACAGCTACCTGCTGATCGGCGACGAAACCGCCCTGCCCGCCATCGCCCGCCGCCTCGAAGGTCTGGCGGCGAATCGCAAGGCGCTGGTGGTGATCGAAGTGGAGAACGGTGCCGAGCAACAAGTGCTGGAGAGTGCGGCGCAGGTCAATGTGATCTGGGTCCTGCGCGACGGGGGCAAGGACAACCTGCTGACCACGGTCAAAGAGCTGCAGGTGCCCAAGGGCAATCTGTATGCGTGGGTGGCGACCGAGACCAAGGTCTCGCGGCAGATCCGTCGGGTGCTGCTGGATGAGCATGGGCTCAATGAACAGTTCGTCAAAGCCGTCGGTTACTGGCGGGCTGAGGGTTCGGCAGAAGAGTGATTTGCCCTTGTGGGAGCGGGCTTGCTCGCGAATGCGGTCGATCATTCAACCATGATGTTGACTGACCTGACGCCTTCGCGAGCAAGCCCGCTCCCACTTTGACCTTTTAACTTCGTCCTGACTGCCAGCGGTCGACCCCGATCACCAGCAAGCCAATCAGCACAAATCCCACCAATATCCCTCCAGCATTGATGAACACCTGTGCATAACCGAGCAGCGCCACATCGATGAACGGATACGCATACGCGCCGAGCAGATGCCCGCGCAGCAGCGCGTAAACGAAGTACAGCAGCGGATAGATCAGCCACAGCGCCAGGTGCTTCAGGCGCAACGTGCCCTTCGGTACGCAAAACCACCAATAGCCAAGAAACAGCAACGGCATCACGTCGTGCAACAATTCATCGGCAATAAACTGCCAGCCTTCAGGGTGCCATAAATGCCGCAGCAAAATGCTGTAGGCCAACCCCACCACGGCAATGCTCACCGCCACCCCACTGCTGACCCATGGCTGCAGAAACCAGCGTTGCGCAGCGGATTCACGCCGGGTGATCGCGCAGGTCAGCACCGTCGCCACCAGCGTGTTGGTCAACACCGTGAAGTAACTGAAGAAACTCACCAGCCCGCCCAGCAGACTGGCATCGACACTCAGTCGCGCAAGGAAAATCAGGTACAGCTGAATGCTCAACCCGGCCCAGCCGAGGCTGGCGAGGAGCGTGATCAGGCGTCGCCGCGAAACGGCATCCATCTCAGAGCGGACGCTTGGTGCGCATCAGTTTCACGTACAAGCGCTCGACCTTCTCCCGCGCCCACGGGGTTTTGCGCAGGAACGTCAGGCTCGACTTGATGCTCGGGTCGCTCTTGAAGCAGCGGATATCGATGCGCTCGGCCAACCCCGACCACTCGTAATGCGCCACCAGCGCATTGAGGATCTGTTCAAGGGTTACGCCATGCAGCGGATCGGGAGTGTGGTCGTTCATGCCAGGCCTTTGGACGGAGTGAAAATGCACAAGCCGCGCACCTTAGCCGAGGGGCCGGTCAGGTGGAAGGCCTTGCATCAAATGTAGGCCAACCCGAGAAGATCGCAGCCTGCGACCATCGCCACAATGCGCCCGTTTGCCGCACTGTTACCGAATCCGAAACGCTGCATGTCTGCAAAAGCCCTTTGTCTTTTTGTTACAGATCATTATCCTGCCGCCCTTCAGCTGAATCGCTTCACTGCCTGCGTCAAATTGAAGCGCTCGGTTTACCCCCGTAAAACACCAAAAAAAGACTGACCCATGCCTGATTTTTCCTTCTCCCGAGACAGCGCTATCTCAACCCTGCGCCTGCTCGGCGGCTGCACCGCGCTCGGCTTCGCCACCTACGCCCAGGCGGCACCCGCCTTCGACAGCGACTCACCGTGGATGCTCGGTGACTGGAACGGCACGCGTACCGAGCTGGCGGAAAAAGGCTACGACTTCAAACTCGATTACACCGGCGAAATGGGCAGCAACCTGCACGGCGGCTACGACCACGATCGCACCGCGCGCTACAGCGATCAGTTCGGCCTGGGCACGCACCTGGACCTGCAAAAAATCCTTGGCTGGGACGATGCCGAATTTCAGCTGACCATCACCAAGCGCAGCGGCAACAACATCAGTAATGACCGGATCAATGATCCACGCGTTGGCGGCTTCACCTCGGCCCAGGAAGTCTGGGGCCGTGGCCAGACCACACGCCTGACGCAGATGTGGTATCAGCAGAAATTCTTCGACCAGAAGCTCGACATCAAGGTCGGCCGCTTCGGCGAAGGCGAGGATTTCAACAGCTTCCCGTGCGACTTCCAGAACCTGGCGTTCTGCGGCTCGCAGGTCGGCAACTGGGTCGGCGGCATCTGGTACAACTGGCCGGTCAGCCAGTGGGCACTGCGGGTCAAATATCACCTGACCCCGGAGCTGTACGCGCAAGTCGGCGCCTACGAGCAGAACCCGTCGAACCTCGATCGCGGCAACGGCTTCAAGCTCAGCGGCAGCGGCACCCAGGGCGCCGTGCTGCCGGTGGAACTGGTGTGGACGCCGAAGCTCAACGACCTGCCGGGCGAATACCGTGCCGGTTACTACTACAGCAGCGCCAAGGCCTCTGACGTCTATAAAGACCAGAACGGCCAGCCCGCCGCACTGAGCGGCGAAGCCTATCGGAGCGCGTCGAGCAAGCACGGCGTGTGGTTCGGCGCCCAGCAGCAAATCACCAGCATCGCCAGCGATCACTCACGCGGCTTGAGCGTGTTCGCCAACGCGACGATGCACGACAAGAAAACCAACGCGATCGACAACTACGTGCAGGCCGGCGTGGTCTACAAAGGCCCGTTCGATGCCCGCGCCAAGGACGACATCGGTTTCGCCCTGGCCCGCGTCCACGTCAACCCGGCCTTCCGCAAGAACGCCGAAGCGAGCAATCAGGCGCACGCCGTCTACGACTATGACGACCCGTCCTTCCTGCCGCCGCAGGACACCGAATACAGCGCCGAACTGTATTACGGCGTACACGTCGCCAACTGGCTGACCGTGCGCCCGAACCTGCAATACATCCGCCATCCGGGCGGCGTGAACGAGGTCGATGACGCACTGATCGCGGGGATCAAGATCCAGTCTTCGTTCTAAAGATTTACGCAAATCCCAAGGTGGGAGCGGGCTTGCTCGCGAAGGCGGCGTGTCAGTCGATGCATCAGCCTTCTGACATACCGCTTTTGCGAGCAAGCCCGCTCCCACAGGGGGATTTATGAAATTTGTTAGCTACACAAGTTTTATCTGAACCATACCTGCGCCCAATCGTCATCTAGAGTGACTAAAGCGCGGGACTAAATAAACGTCACGGAGAATCACACTATGAGCACTGAAAGTGCTTCGAGTCGGGGCCGTCTGTTACCGAGCCTGCTCGGCATTCTGCTTCTACTGATGGGCCTGGCCATGCTGGCCGGGGGAGTCAAGCTGAGCATGCTCGGCGGCTCGCTGTACTACCTGCTGGCCGGTATCGGCATTGCGCTGAGCGGCATTCTGTTGCTGCTGCGTCGTCGCGCAGCGCTGGGCCTGTACGCCATCGTGTTGTTCGCCAGCACGGTCTGGGCCTTGTGGGAAGTCGGTCTGGACTGGTGGCAACTGGTGCCGCGTCTGGCACTGTGGTTTGTCCTCGGCATCGTGATGTTGCTGCCGTGGTTCCGTCGTCCGCTGCTGCTTGCCGGCCCGGCGCCGATGGGCACGGGTGGTCTGAGCGTGGCTGTGGTGTTGGCCGGCGTCACTGCCCTGGCCAGCCTGTTCACCCACCCCGGGGAAACCTTTGGCGAACTGGGCCGCGACACCGCAGACATGACCAGCACCGCGCCAGCCATGCCGGATGGCGAATGGCAGGCTTATGGCCGCACCGAGTTCGGTGACCGCTACTCGCCGCTGAAGCAGATCACCCCGGCCAACGTCGGCAAGCTGAAAGAGGCCTGGCGCATCCAGACCGGCGACCTGCCGACGTCTGATGACCCGGTCGAGCTGACCAACGAAAACACTCCGCTCAAAGTCAACGGCATGATCTATGCCTGCACCGCGCACAGCAAAGTGCTGGCACTGGACCCGGACACCGGCAAGGAAATCTGGCGCTTCGACCCGCAGATCAAGAGCCCGGTGGGCTTCAAGGGCTTCGCCCACATGACCTGCCGTGGCGTGTCGTACTACGACGAAGCCGCTTACGCGAAAGCTGATAACGCCGCCTCGGCCGTTATCTCCGAAGCCGGCAAAGCCGTTGCCCAGGCCTGCCCGCGTCGTCTTTACCTGCCAACCGCCGATGCACGCCTGATCGCACTGAACGCCGACACCGGCAAGATCTGCGAAGGCTTCGGCAAAAACGGCGTGGTCGACCTGACCCAGGGCATCGGCCCGTTCACCGCCGGTGGCTACTACTCCACCTCGCCAGCGGCGATTACCCGTGATCTGGTGATCATGGGCGGTCACGTCACCGACAACGAATCGACCAACGAGCCATCGGGCGTGATCCGCGCCTTCGACGTGCACGACGGCCACCTCGTGTGGAACTGGGACAGCGACAAGCCAGACGCCACCGAGCCTTTGGCGCCGGGCGAAATCTACAGCCGTAACTCGGCGAACATGTGGTCGCTGGCCAGCGTCGATGAAAAACTCGGCATGGTTTATCTGCCACTGGGCAACCAGACTCCGGACCAGTGGGGCGCCGACCGCACCCCAGGCGCCGAGAAATTCAGCGCCGGCATCGTCGCGCTGGACCTGGCCACCGGTAAAGTGCGCTGGAACTACCAGTTCACCCACCACGACCTGTGGGACATGGACGTTGGCAGCCAGCCAACCCTGCTCGACATGAAAACCGCCGACGGCGTGAAACCGGCGCTGATCGCCCCGACCAAACAGGGCAGCCTGTACGTCCTCGACCGTCGTGACGGCACGCCAATCATCCCGATCCGCGAAATCCCGGTTCCGCAGGGCGCCGTGAAAGGCGACCACACCGCACCGACCCAGGCCCGTTCGGACCTCAACCTGCTGGCCCCGGAACTGACCGAAAAAGCCATGTGGGGCGCGAGCCCGTTCGACCAGATGCTGTGCCGCATCCAGTTCAAGGAGCTGCGTTACGAAGGCCAATACACGCCTCCGTCGGAGCAAGGCAGCCTGATCTACCCGGGTAACGTCGGCGTGTTCAACTGGGGCGGCGTCTCGGTCGACCCGGTTCGCCAGATGCTGTTCACCAGCCCGAACTACATGGCCTTCGTCTCGAAGATGATCCCGCGCGCCGAAGTGGCCGCCGACAGCAAACGCGAAAGCGAAACCGCCGGTATCCAGCCAAACACTGGCGCGCCATACGCGGTGACCATGCACCCGTTCATGTCGCCCTTCGGCGTACCGTGCCAGGCCCCGGCCTGGGGCTACGTCGCCGGTATCGACCTGACCACCGGCAAAGTCGTGTGGAAACGCAAGAACGGCACCAGCCGCGACAGCTCGCCAATCCCGATCGGCTTCACCCTTGGCGTGCCAAGCATGGGCGGCTCGATGGTGACTGCGGGCGGCGTCGGCTTCCTCAGCGGCACCCTCGACCAGTACCTGCGCGCCTACGACGTGAACACTGGTAAAGAGCTGTGGAAATCGCGTCTGCCTGCCGGCGGCCAAGCGACCCCGATGACCTACACCGGCAAGGACGGCAAGCAATACGTCCTCCTGGTGGTGGGTGGTCACGGTTCGCTGGGCACCAAGATGGGTGACTACGTGATTGCGTACAAACTGCCGGAATAAGTTTTAGCGGCGGTAATAGAAAGGCGATGTTCCGTGAGGGACATCGCCTTTTTGTTGCACACAGCTTTTCTGAACTCACTGAAAAACCTGTGGGAGCGGGCTTGCTCGCGAAGGCGGTGTGTCAGCCAATTAATTTGCCGGCTGACACACCGCCTTCGCGAGCAAGCCCGCTCCCACAATGGATGGTGTCCGTCCTACAGAAGCGCGTTACATGCGGGAGTTTTCTGACAAGTCGCGTCGGTTGTGCTTCGGAAGTCGGCTGGATAGGCTTTGAAGATCGCTGGAAATTCAGCGAACGGGCGTCGCGGCCTGATAACTGATGCATAATCGCCAACCTGACAGCACCTGCCGGTGCCTGTTGGTTGTTTCATGGCGGCTGTGCGCGGGATACCTTTCTAGGGGGGTATGCCGATTTCTCAGTTATCGGTCCGCGAACCCGCGTACAGCTGCCACCTCAGATTGCGTCGCGGCAATCGCAGGTAGCTCCACTTCACCAACTGAGAACTCATCATGATCAAACCCACACCGAATCCCCCCGAAACCTCCCCCTACGAATCCCTCGATTCCAGAAAACTCCACGACGCCGCCGAACGTGCGCTGGATCACTACCTGAAACCCTCCGCCGCCGCTGTGAGATTCCACAAACCCAGCAGCATGTTCCAGGTCGCCCCGGACATGGACAACGAAAGCCTGCTGGCCCACGCCTGCGAATCACTGGCCTCGGCGAGCATCATGACCAGCGACATCGCAGCCTATGTGGACAGCCCGCAGCGGCAGACGATTCTGGCGATCCAGCAGATCATCATGCTGGCTGAACTGGCGGTGAATCGGGTGCTGGATAATGTGGAAATCACCCAATCTGCGGCGCACAGCTGAGCCATAGCGGGAGCGGGCTTGCTCGCGAAAGCGTCAGCACATCCAACACTTGCGGTGACTGACACACCGCTTTCGCGAGCAAGCCCGCTCCCACAGTGGAATTGGGTGAGTCAGGTGGAGACTGGTCGGCTCGCAGGCCGCCATCGCGAGCAGGCTCACTCCTACAGTTGGAATGGGTGTGGTCAGTTGGAGATCGGTCGGCTCGCAGGCCGCCATCGCGAGCAGGCTCACTCCTACAGTGGGAATGGGTGTGGTCAGTTGGAGAGTGGTCGGCTCGTAGGCCGCCATCGCGAGCAGGCTCACTCCTACAGTTGGAATCGGTGTGGTCAGTTGGAGAGTGGTCGGCTGTCAGGCCGCCATCGCTGGCAAGCCAGCTCCCACAGTTTTGATTTGTGTACGCCCCATGCGGCGCAGCCGCCCCACTCAACACAATGAGCGCAAGCTCGAGTACCGCTTTTGATCTTGATCCACGGGCGACGTCGGAAGGCTGAGTGGAGGGATTGATCCGGGGGTGGGAGCGCAGCGACCGTTTGGCGCAGCCAAACACAGCGAGAGGAGGTGCAGCGAAGCAAACCGGAGGCGCTGCCCCCGGATCAATCCCGCAGCGAAGGAACCCCGAGCCCCAGCGAGCGGGCCGAACGCAGGAGCAAGCGTTTTTTGCTTACTTTTTTAGGCGCTTGTAAAAAAGTGAGTCGCCGTAAGGGCGAAACCCTAAGTAGCCGTTACCAAAAAAACGGATATGTACACAAAAAACCAAGAACCTGGTCGGCCCAAAGGCCGCCAAGTCCAAAGCGAGCCCCCTGTCAAAACCCTGAACACACAAGCAGAAACACCCCCACCCATTGAAACCACCCAAAGCCTGCCCCATCTAAGACCCATACCCCATTGCGCAGGTGCCCCAATGAGCGACCAGCAAGAATTCCCGGACAACCCCGACGATTACACCGAAGCTGACCACATCGAACACCACTCCACCGGCAAAGGTCTCGCCCTGCCCGGCCAGAACCTGCCGGACAAGGTCTACGTCATCCCGATCCACAATCGCCCGTTCTTCCCGGCCCAAGTGCTGCCGGTCATCGTCAACGAAGAACCCTGGGCCGAAACGCTCGATCTGGTGAGCAAATCCGAACACCACTCCCTGGCCCTGTTCTTCATGGACACGCCCCAGGAAGACCCGCGCCACTTCAACACCAAAGCGCTGCCGCAATACGGCACGTTGGTGAAGGTGCACCACGCCAGCCGTGAAAACGGCAAACTGCAGTTCGTCGCCCAGGGCCTGAGCCGCGTACGCATCAAGACCTGGCTCAAGCACCATCGTCCACCGTACCTGGTGGAAGTCGAATACCCGCACCAGCCGACCGAGCCGACCGATGAGGTCAAGGCCTACGGCATGGCGCTGATCAACGCGATCAAGGAACTGCTGCCGCTGAACCCGTTGTACAGCGAAGAGCTGAAGAACTACCTCAACCGCTTCAGCCCCAACGATCCGTCGCCGCTGACCGACTTCGCCGCCGCCCTGACCTCCGCCACCGGTTCCGAGCTGCAAGAAGTGCTCGACTGCGTGCCGATGCTCAAGCGCATGGAAAAAGTCCTGCCGATGCTGCGCAAGGAAGTTGAAGTCGCGCGCCTGCAGAAAGAGATCTCCGCCGAGGTCAATCGCAAGATTGGCGAGCATCAGCGCGAGTTCTTCCTCAAGGAACAACTCAAGGTCATCCAGCAGGAACTCGGCCTGACCAAGGACGACCGCAGCGCCGACCTTGAACAATTCGAGCAACGCCTGGAAGGCAAAGTCCTGCCGGCGCAGGTACAGAAACGCCTCGAAGAGGAAATGAACAAGCTGTCGATCCTCGAAACCGGATCGCCGGAGTACGCGGTCACCCGCAACTACCTCGACTGGGCGACCTCGGTGCCGTGGGGCGTGTACGGCGAGGACAAACTCGACCTCAAGCACGCGCGCAAGGTGCTCGACAAACACCACGCCGGCCTCGACGACATCAAGGATCGCATCCTCGAATTCCTCGCCGTCGGTGCCTACAAAGGCGAGATCAGCGGCTCGATCGTGCTGCTGGTCGGCCCGCCGGGCGTGGGTAAAACCAGCGTCGGCAAATCCATCGCCGAATCCCTCGGCCGACCGTTCTACCGCTTCAGCCTTGGCGGCATGCGTGACGAAGCCGAGATCAAGGGCCACCGCCGCACCTACATCGGCGCGCAGCCGGGCAAACTGGTGCAGGCGTTGAAAGACGTCGAAGTGATGAACCCGGTGATCATGCTCGACGAGATCGACAAGATGGGCCAGAGCTACCAGGGCGACCCGGCCTCGGCGCTGCTGGAAACTCTCGATCCGGAACAGAACGTCGAATTCCTCGATCACTACCTCGACTTGCGCATGGACCTGTCGAAAGTGCTGTTCGTGTGCACCGCCAACACCCTGGATTCGATTCCCGGCCCGTTGCTGGACCGGATGGAAGTGATTCGCCTGTCGGGCTACATCACTGAAGAAAAAGTCGCCATCGCCAAGCGCCACCTGTGGCCGAAGCTGCTGGAAAAGGCCGGCGTGTCCAAAGGCAGCCTGAGCATCAGCGACAGCGCGCTCAAAGCCTTGATCGACGGTTACGCCCGTGAGGCCGGGGTGCGCCAACTGGAAAAACAGATGGGCAAACTGGTGCGCAAAGCGGTGATGAAGCTGATCGACGACCCGAAAGCGGTGATCAAGCTCGGCCCGAAGGACCTCGAAGCCTCGCTGGGCCATCCGGTGTTCCGCAACGAACAAGTGCTGTCCGGCACCGGCGTGATCACTGGTCTGGCCTGGACCAGCATGGGCGGCGCGACCCTGCCGATCGAAGCGACGCGAATTCACACGCTCAATCGTGGCTTCAAACTCACCGGGCAACTGGGTGATGTGATGAAAGAGTCGGCGGAGATCGCCTACAGCTACGTCAGCTCGCACCTGAAATCGTTCGGCGGCGATCCGAAGTTCTTCGATGAAGCCTTTGTCCACCTGCATGTGCCGGAAGGCGCGACACCGAAGGACGGTCCAAGCGCCGGCGTGACCATGGCCAGTGCCCTGCTTTCGCTCGCACGCAACCAGGCGCCGAAAAAAGGCGTGGCGATGACCGGCGAACTGACCCTGACCGGGCATGTGCTGCCGATTGGCGGGGTGCGCGAGAAAGTCATCGCGGCGCGGCGGCAGAAGATTTTCGAGCTGATCCTGCCCGAACCGAACCGCGGTAACTTCGAAGAACTGCCGGACTATCTGAAAGAGGGGATTACCGTGCACTTTGCCAAGCGCTTTGCGGATGTGGCGAAAGTGTTGTTCTGACAGTTATCCAGAGCCTGACACACCGCCTTCGCGAGCAAGCCCGCTCCCACATTGGTTGTGTGGTGATCACAAATCCTGTGTTCATCACAAAACCCTGTGGGAGCGGGCTTGCTCGCGAAGGCGTCTGTAGCGACACCACTGACCGCCCGACTGTCACACTTTGTCTCATCTTCAGTTATGCTCGCCGTTCGTCGCCAACACCGGAGCCACTGAGCCTATGTCCCCCACTCGCCTGTTTGTCCCCCTCGCCCTTTCTCTGCTGGCCGCCTGCGCCACGCAACCGAAACAGAACGTGACCGTGGAAAAACAGAGCGAATGCCCCGTGCGGCTGACCAACGGACAAAACCTGATTGTGATGCTGCCAAGCAATCCGACCACGGGTTATCGCTGGGCGATTCAGGATTCGGCGGGCGGTGTGCTCCATGCCCTCAGCCCCGAGGTTTACAGCAGCCCGAAAGATTCCGGCATGGTCGGTGCGGGCGGCTTTTCCACCTGGCGCTTCCAGGCCTTTGCCACCGGCACCGGCCGCCTGCGCCTGACCTCGCAGCAACCTTGGGAGCCCGAAGTAACACCAGTGGAAACCTTCGACTGCGCCATCTCGGTGAACTGACCGTGGGCTGGCTGATTCTGGCGCTGATGGGCGCGGTGACGTTTCTCTACGGCGTAAGCACCCATGCGGCGCTGCTCTGCCTGTTGGTCAAACCGCTGCCGGTGCTGGCGCTGCTCGGCTGGCTGCACGATGCGCCACCCAGCGACTATCGGCGCTGGATCAGTCTGGGGCTGATTTTCTCGTTACTCGGTGACGTGTTGCTGGCGTGGCCGGGGGATTTGTTCGTGTTTGGCCTGGGTGCGTTTCTGGTCGCGCACCTGGCCTATCTCAAGGCTTACCTCAGCGATTGCAAGCGTCTGGCGCTCTTGCCGCTGGTGCTCGCGCTCGGCGTGGGCGCGGTGCTGCTGGGGCTGCTGATCTCCAGCGGTCTTGGGCCATTGCTGGTGCCGGTGGTCGTCTACGGCACCGCGATCAGCGCCATGCTCTGGCGCGCCCTCGCCCGCCTCGGCACCGACGTGCCCAAGCGTTCGGCGCTGCTGGCGGCGGCGGGTGCGGTGGCGTTCGTGTTCTCCGACAGCGTGATCGGCATTGATCGCTTTGTGGCGCCGTTTCATGCTGCGCCGTACGTGATCATCCTCAGCTACTGGCTGGGCCAGTGGGGGATTGCCGCTTCGGCGTTTTCCGTGAAACACCGCTAATTTTGTAGTGAGGGGATTTATCCCCGATGGGCTGCGCAGCGGCCCTGAAACCGGTCAATCAGGTATGTCAGACAGACCGCAGGCACAGATCTTGGGGCTGCTTCGCAGCCCATCGGGGATAAATCCCCTCGCCACGTCGGACAACCCAAGCATCCCGACGCCACTTTGGCTAAAATGCCGGCCTTTTCCACCGACACCGCCGGAACCGCCGTGAGCAAAGAACCCGATCGCATTTTCGCCCAGCCGATGGCCCAGGTGCCTGACTTCGCCTTCAACGAGGACGTGGTGCGGGTGTTCCCGGACATGATCAAGCGCTCGGTGCCGGGTTACCCGACCATCGTCGAAAACCTCGGCGTGCTGGCTGCGCAATTCGCTCAACCGAACAGCGTGCTGTACGACCTCGGCGCCTCACTCGGCGCGGTGACTCAGGCCCTGCGCCGTCACGTGCGCACCGACGGTTGCCGGGTGATCGCGGTGGATAACTCGGCGGCGATGGTCGAACGCTGCCGCGAATACCTCAACGGTCAGGATTCGATGTTCCAGGAGCTGCTGCCGGTCGAAGTGATCGAAGGCGACATTCTCGCGCTTGAGTTCAAACCGGCCTCGGTGGTGGCGCTGAACTTCACCCTGCAATTCATCGCCCCGGAACAGCGTACCGCGTTGCTCTCGCGTATCCGCCAATCGCTGCTGCCCGGCGGCGCGCTGATTCTGTCGGAGAAGCTGCGCTTCAACGATGCGCAAGAGCACGCGCTGCTCACCGATCTGCACGTCGCGTTCAAACGCGCCAACGGCTACAGCGAACTGGAAATTGCCCAGAAGCGCAGCGCCATCGAAAACGTCATGAAGCCCGACAGCCTCGAAGAACACCGCGAACGCCTGCTGGCCGCCGGGTTCTCGAAAGTCGTGCCGTGGTTCCAGTGTCTTAACTTTGCCTCGTTGATTGCCTTGCCATGATTGATCTGTCCCCCCTCGCCCGCCGTCTGGCCGGCACGCCGCTGGCCGACTGGGCCAACACCCTGCAAGGGCAACTCGACAAGAAAATGGAGAAAGGCCACGGCGATCTGGAGCGCTGGCAGAGTGCGCTGGACGCGTTGCCGAAGATCCAGCCGAGCGAAGTCGATCTGCTCAACGGCCTGAAACTCGACACCGATTGCGACGACGACACCCGTGCACAAATGCGCACCGCGCTGATGGGCCTGTCGCCATGGCGCAAGGGGCCGTTCGACCTGTTTGGCGTACACGTCGACACCGAGTGGCGCTCGGACTGGAAGTGGTCGCGGGTCGCTCCGCATCTGGATCTGAAGGGCAAACGCATCCTCGATGTCGGTTGCGGCAACGGTTACTACATGTGGCGCATGCTCGGCGCCGGTGCCGACAGCGTGATCGGCGTCGATCCGAACTGGCTGTTCTTCTGCCAGTTCCAGGCCGTGCAGCGTTATCTGTCCGAGCCGAATGCCTGGCACTTGCCGTTCCCGTTCGAAGACCTGCCGCCGAACCTGGAAGGCTTCGACACGGTGTTCTCGATGGGCGTGTTCTACCACCGTCGTTCGCCGATCGAGCATTTGCTGGCGCTCAAGGATTGCCTGGTCAAGGGCGGCGAACTGGTGCTGGAAACCCTGGTGGTCGAAGGCGACAAGCATCAGGTGCTGGTGCCGGAAGATCGTTACGCGCAGATGCGCAACGTGTGGTTCCTGCCATCGGTGCCGGCGCTGGAATTGTGGCTGCGCCGAGCAGGCTTCACCGATATTCGTTGTGTCGACGTCAGCATGACGACGGTCGATGAACAACGAGGCACCGAATGGATGAAGTATCAGTCGCTGAGTGACTTCCTTGATCCGGAAGATCACAGCAAGACCATCGAAGGCCTGCCGGCGCCAATGCGGGCGGTGATTGTCGCGAAGAAATAACCCAATCTCCCCTGCACAGGAGATCCCCCTGTGGGAGCGGGCTTGCTCGCGAAAGCGGTGTGTCAGGCAACATTTAATCGCCTGACACACCGCTTTCGCGAGCAAGCCCGCTCCCACATTCGGTGTTGTGTTTATTCAGCAGGCTTTGCGCGCCGTGCGCGGAAGAATTCGGTCAGCACTGCTCCACATTCTTCGGCCAGTACCCCACCCTCATACAAGACCCGGTGATTCAAAAATCCCTGGGTAAAAAACTGCCCCTGACTCTGCACAATCCCGGCCTTCGGCTCCAATGCGCCATACACCACCCGCGCAATGCGCGAATGCACGATCAGCCCGGCGCACATGCTGCAAGGCTCCAGCGTCACGTACAGCGTGCTGCCGGGCAGGCGATAGTTGCTGACGGCTTGCGCAGCGGCGCGGATCGCGACCATTTCCGCATGGGCACTCGGGTCGCTGGTGGTGATCGGGCAGTTGTAGCCACGCCCGATGATTTCGCCGTCCTGCACCAGCACCGCGCCCACCGGCACTTCGCCCAGGGCTGCGCCTTGCTCGGCGAGGGCCAGTGCTTCACGCATGAAATCGCGGTCACGGCTGCGGTCGATGATCGCGGCGGGGCGAATCTGGCGCATCACTTCACCTCGATGGCGGCCATCAGGCCGGTTTCCATGTGGTCGATCACATGGCAATGGAACATCCACACCCCCGGGTTATCCGCCACCAGCGCCACTTGCGCACGCTCGTTCTTGCCCAGCAGGTAGGTGTCGGTGAAGTACGGGGTGATCTTGTGCCGGTTCGACGCAATCACCTTGAAGCTCATGCCGTGCAAGTGGATCGGGTGCTGATACTGGGTCATGTTCTTCAGTTCGAAGATGTAGCTCTGGCCCAGTTTCAGGCTGGCAATCGGCCGATCAGCGCAGGTCTTGTCAGTGATGTCCCAGGCCTTGCCGTTGATCTGCCACAGGCTCGGCGGCTTGCCGTTGTCGACATTCACCGACACCGAACCGACCCATTCGAAATTGAAGTTGAGTTTCTCGGCATTCGCCAGATCCGGCTCGGCCACCGGGTTGGCGGGCAAGGCTTTCGGCCACTCGGTCGGCGCATCGTTATTGGCCACCGAGCGCAAAGTCCCCAGACGCACCGGGCCATTGCGCAGCGACAACTCTTCACCGGCCGGCGGCGCCTTGATCGCCAGGCAAATACGCATGCCCGGGCCGAGCCAGTATTCCTTGCCCAGCGGCCGCGGCTCGATCGGGTTGCCGTCCAGCGCATAAATCTGCGCTTCGACGCCGGGGATGTTGATGCGATAGGTCAGCGTGTTATCGAGGTTGAGCAAACGCACCCGGGTGATCTGCCCGGCCGGCAATTCGATCACCGGCGAGGGCACGCCGTTGATGGTCGACAGCCGCCCCGCCGTACCGCCACGCGCCGCTTCGCGCGGAACACTGAACTCGACGAAATGCCCCTCATCGTCGATGTGCCAGTTCTTCAGACTCAGGGTCTTTTCGTACTTGAAACCGGTCGGCTCGCGCTCTTCGACAATCAACGGCCCGACCAGCCCGCGCCCCAGCTCTTCGCTGCTGCTGACGTGCGGGTGATACCAGTAGCTGCCGGCGTCCGGCACGCGGAATTTGTAATCGAAATATTCACCGGGCAGCACCGGCAGTTGCGAGACGTACGGCACACCGTCCATCTCCAGCGGCAGACGAATGCCGTGCCAGTGAATGGTGGTCGCCACCGGCAGGTGGTTGATGAAACGCACCCGCAGCCACTCGCCCTGACGCACGCGCAGTTCAGTGCCCGGCGCCGACGGGCGGAACGCCCACGCCTCGGTCTTGTGCCCTGGCACCAATTCAACGTCCAGTGGCGCCGCGATCAGCTCGTAGTCGTGGCCCGCATCAGCATCGGCCATCTTGCCCAGCCAGTAGCGCGACGCGCCTCCTGCTCCGACACCAACGACAACAAGACCGGCCAGGCCACCGAGGATTTGGCGACGGGTAAAGGACATGAACTCAACTACCTCACGTATCTGCTTCGGGCGCCGGGCCCGCAAAAGGCAAATACGATACACCTGCAATTGCGAAACAGTAAGGGCAGCGCGGCGGATGGACGCAGTTGCGCCTCGCGCGTACACGATTTCGAGCGCTCAAGTGACATAACTATGTAGTGCACATGCCTCAAACAGCCGGGCCATCCTGTGCCACCCGTTTCTCATGGATAGAGAGTTCAACCACATGCCAAGCCCGATGCCCAACGCCGCCGACAAGGCCGCGCTCAAGGCGATTGCCGCCACCGTCATCCAGACCTGCCCGAGCCTGCAGGATGCCGCTCGACAGGTCGCCAACGACTTGCTGAGCAAATACCAGGTTCACGGCCTCGACCCGGATCAAGTGTATTTCCACCGCTTCGACGCCTCGCAAAGCAGTTCGAAAGCCTTCACCGGCTGGGAGCATGTGCACGCCACGCCCACTTCAAGCATGACCCTGACCCAATTGGTGATTCACCGCTTCCGCGTCGCTGATCAGGACAACGCCGACCTGCTCGACGTCTATGGCGGCTTCTACACTGCCGGCCCCGATACCCGCACCTTCGATGAGCGCAATGAAGTGCGCCTGCACGGCAACGACGTGCTCAAGGACTTCTGGAGCATCGACTTCAGCGCGCTGTACGACGAACAACTGAACGCTTTCTGGAACACCAGCGGCAGCGACTTTCGTACCCTGGCCAAGTGCAATTTCCTGATCAAAGCGCTGCAGGCGCGGGACCAACGTCAGCTGAGCGACGCGGATTTTCTGTTCGTCACGCGAGCGGTGATCGGCCCGCTGACCTGGCCGGTGAACCTGGCCATGCTGCAGGCACAACAGCGTTGTCCGAACAGCGTGCGCAGGCTGGATCTGGCCGGTTACGCCGCGATCAACGTTCTGCGTTTCGTCGCGCCCCAGGGTCGGCAGATCCTCTATCTGCCCGGTGACAGCGACGCCTTTCAGGTACTGGAAACCGCCACCGACCTGCACTTCTGGATCCTGCAGCGGATGAACAAACGCTCTGCCCGCGAAACATTCCTTGCGCATTTCTCGCTGGCCGACCGGCAGCAGATCAACGCCAACCTTGGCGAGCTGATGAATCGCCTGGTAGCAACGTGGAGCCGCTACGACCACTCGCTGATCAATCAGGACAACCTCGCGGTCAGCGGCGACGCCTTCACCTGGCTGAGCGACTCGACCCGCGCGGCGATGTTTGCCGAGGCCAGCCTGTCCCTGACCTCCAATGGCGACCAGCGCAAGAAACTGTGGATCGGCTACCTCAGCGCCGGGGTCAAGGTGTTCGGGCCGATGGCCGTGGTCGGCTGGCCAATCGCATTGCCGGTGATTGGCGCCAGCATTGCCAGCATGGGATTGAATATTGATCAGGCGGTCAATGGCAAAACCGCCACCGAGCGCAAGGCCGGAATCCTCGGTGCAGTCCTCAGCGGCATCGACATGCTGTTCAACCTGCTGGTCCTCAAGGGCCCGGGATCGCTGGTCGAAGTCGGCCCCGAGGTGGATGCCGCCGAAGCGGCGGAAATGGCCGACCTGATCGAGAGCAATCAACCTGAACCTGCACCATCGGCGGTGCAGGCGCCCCCGATCCTGACTGATCTTCCCGTAGCGCAGACACCTGCCACGGACATCCCGCAATCGTTCAAGATCAACCGGGTCTTGGGCGAGGACACGCTGATCAGCGAGCCGGGCAAATTTCGTGGCATCCATCGACTGGCATCCAATCCCTCATCCGCAATCAGCCTTGGTGACAGCGCCTACTACGTGCGTTTTGAAGAAAATCTGAATGGACGTGGCAACTGGGCAATCATTGATCCCGCCCGGCCCGACGCCTTTTCCGGCTCGATCCCCGTCCGGCTGAACGCTGACGGTGCCTGGGAGGTGGCGCCGAGGTTGGGGCTTCGCGGCGGTCTCGATATCCCCATGATCGCCGGTGGCAGTGAAGCGAGCGGTCCCGCCGTCGAACCATGGGCGCAAACACCGGGCATCCATGTTCCCGGACTCGATGATCCCGACATGCGCGCCTGGGCGCTCGGCGGTCCGGATCTGCAAGCCCAGTTCCGCCGCGCCTGGACCCTGGGCGGCATCGACATGCACAGCGTGATCAGGCCCGAAACCGAAGCAGGCAATGCACTCATGCCGCATGCGCATGAGGTGATCTCGTTAAGCGAGTTCGACCTGGCGCAGGAACAAGCACGTGCGACGCTGATCAGCGATGCCAACGCCTGGTATGAACTGCACCCGCCGGCTCCACGCCTGCATGTACTGCCGCCGGAGCCCGTCGCCTCCCCGAGCGAATTGTTCGACGTCGCGCTGGCGGAGAAACCCGGGCTGGTGATCGGTGAAAGCCGCGGCAGCATCGGCAGCAAGAAACTGCTGATCGAACACATGCCGCATCTCGCCCGCAGCGGTGTGAAGACCCTGTACCTGCAAGAGTTGCTGGCCAACGTCAATCAACTGGATCTGGATGCGTTCGCCCGCACCGGGGAAATGTCCGAGGAACTGCGAGACTACCTGAACAGAATCGACTTCCGGGCCGGCAACGACCCGGACGGCAAATTCAACCTGATGGCGCTGGTCAAGGCCGCCAACGCCCAGCGCATCCGACTTCAGGCGATCGACCTGTCGACCACTTACAACATCAACAAAGATTCGCTGCAGCCCTTCCCCAACAACCAGATGGCGCGCAGCTTCTTTGCCGGCGAAGTCATTCGCTTTCATCAGGAACTCAATGGCCCGGGCAAATGGGTGGCATTGGTCAATCAGGAAAACATGAGCGCCTTTCGCGGCTATCAAGGCATCAGCGAGCAGACCGAGGCCTTGAGTGTACGCATCGACGATGTAACGCCGGGACAAGCCGAAGCCATCGGTAGCGACCCTGGTCTGGCGGTGGAATATGCCGATTACCCCGACTCGCCGGTCGAGGAAATTGCCGGAGGCCTGAGCGATCCCGACAGTATTCAAAACCTGATCAAGGGCGACTGGCGGGTGCAAATGGAAACGCCGTGGGCATACCGCACGCCGCAAAATCTGCGCGCACTGTTGCCGGAGCCGGGAATGTTCACGTTTCAGCGCTACCGCAGCAGCCTGCTGGTGGTCTACCGCAATGCCGAACGCCACATGGCTGACAGCGCGATCAGAATCACCCCCGCCGGCAGGCTCAACCTCGATACACCGCTGGCCCCGCCCCCTGAATCGCTGACCGTGGACACACTGGACGAGTTGAAACAGGCGCTGATCGAAAAAGGCCTGAAGCCGATGGGTTGGCCTCAGGCGAGTGCCACAACGCTGCTTGAAGACACTCCGCGGCCAGTCATCCCGCCGAACTGGCAGGCCAATGAGTTGCTGGACGGGATTACTCCAGTGAACGAGCCAGGAAAATTCCAGGGTATTTATCTGCTCGATTCGAATCCTTCGACCGCGATCTCGATCGACGACACCGCCTATTACGTACGCTACGAAACCGACATCAACGGCAGCGGACACTGGGCTGTGATTGATCCCGAGCATCCCCACGGCTTTACTCGCTCGATCCCGGTACGCCTGAACCCTCAGGGCGAATGGGAAACCATACCCCGCGCCGGCCTCAGTGGCGGTGGCAAGCCTGCGGTGACGGCCGGACCGAGCAGCCGCAGACCGGTGCTCGCCCTGCCCGCCTCGCAATACGACATGCCGGCGCCGCTTAAAACGGAGTTGGAGGAAGGCGCGGACGGCCTGAATGACGAAGCATTGCGTGATTTCTATGACAGCCTGAACGAGTTCGATGCCTACCGCGACTTCAAGGGCATCCGTAAACGCCTGTACCGCGACGCCCGGGATTTTTTCAGCACCTTGCGCCTGCCCGAACGCCCTCCCGTCCCCACCCTGGCAGCCGACGCGACCGCCGAGGAGATCATCGAGAAAATCCTCGAACATGCCCGGGGCCTGGTGATCGGTGAAAGCCACACCGCCGTTGGCAGCAAGCAATGGCTGATCGAGAACATGTCGTTGCTGGCCAGCAAACAGGTGAAGAGCCTGTACATGGAGCATTTGCTGACGGACTTCCATCAAGCCGCACTGGACGAGTTCTTCCAGACCGGCAACCTGCCGAAAAAACTCGAGGCGTATCTCAAGGCGCTCGACGTCGGCAACATGACCGATCCGCTGCAGCGCTACACGTTTCTGGAACTGGTCAGGGAAGCCAGAAAACAGGGGATCCACGTGCAAGCCATCGACTGCATGGCAAGTTATCGCCTCAACGGCATGGACATTCCGTCCGGCGATGAGGCGGCGCGGCAGAAAATGATGAATTACTTTGCCCGCCTGGTGATCCGCGCCGACCAGGCTGCACGGGGCGCACACAAATGGGTGGCGCTGATGGGCAATTCCCACTCCAACAGTTTCGAAGGCGTGGCCGGCGTCAGCGAACTGGAGGAGGCCGTCGGCATTCGCGTCGAGGATGTCCCCGAAGGGGCTGCGCGGGGCATCGAAGTCGACCCGGGGAAAATCCTGCCGTTGGGCGGTACCGAGCATGATCGCTCGGCACTGGTCAGGGGCGACCTGCGCCTGCAGATGGAAACGCCCTGGACCGCGCACACCATGACGGAATTCGAATCCCTGTTGCCGCGCTACGGCATGTACTCCCTGAAGCAGCAACCCAACCGGACCTTCATCGTGCATCGCAGTCGCACGCGAGAGCTGGTACGGACCAGCATCGAGACCGACGGCACGCGCTTCTACATCGAACGCCCCGGCTGGCCTTCGGTGAGCGGTAAACGCTACCCGAGCATGAAAGCGCTGCTGCAGGCACTGGATGACATGGGCATGCAACTGGGCGGCTGGTCAAAACCGCTGTAACGCAAAAACGCAAAAAGCCGTGTGAAACGGATTTCACACGGCTTTTCGGTTGCAGCGATCAAGCCTTTACAGCTCGCACTGGATCAATTCGGTTGGCTCGACTCGTCGCAGTTACCAGTCGTTGAACCGTGCAGAATCAATCAACGTGCAACGCTGTAGTTCTGGACAACATCGTTTTCAAAATAGATGGTCAAAACAATGCCTTGGCGCGTGGTTTTGCCACTGGTCACGCTGCCCACCTCATTCAATGTTCCCTGCGCATTGGAGACATGGGACGAAACCTGTGCAATTTGGCCGCTTGTCTCGGGCGATACGAATCTGTGGGCGAGATTCATATACTTCTCGACCCCTTCCTCGCTCTTCACATAAGTCCAGTTAGTTATAGTGTCCGAGTCTGCCGCCTCCTGCATGGGAGGGCCAAATAACTGGGATATCTGGCTCTTGGTGGTCTTGCCACGAATGATGGTGGTCTTTAGATAAGCTTCGTCATATTTCTTTGCACCTACACCATTGGGATTCAACGATCCCATTAAATCGTTTGAGTTTGCGCAGCCGATTAAAAGTCCCGTCATCAGACACAGCGCAATTCCGTTTCTAAACGCTTTTCCATGTGTTGGCGACATACGCTTACCTGCATGTATTTCAGGAATTATGGAGATGACGAGCAACGGAGCTCGACGCGATGTTGTTGATCAACACGCATGACTTTGTTATCCGTCAAGACAGTGGCTGTACTTCCGTCAATAGAAGACGCTTCCAGCTTAGGGAGCGAAGATCGACTTAGCTATAGGGCAAGTGTGCTATTGCCGGATGGCCATGATTGCCAAAAACGCCAAAGCCAAAAACCAGAAAGCCTGCAATTACGCGGGCTTCAAGGTGTTTGTTGCTAGTGGGTGCCGGTCAATGCCGGCTTGGAAAGTCACCGCCCTTGAAGCCACAGTTGGCCAATAACGCCAATATCCGCCTGGATGATAGACAAGCGACTTGTCGTTCATCCCCCGTTCATATCGTGAATCAGCTTGTTACCGTTGAGAGAAGCAACGACCTGACAAAAAGCGAAAACCTTACGTAGAATGCCTCCGTGGCTATGGAACACCTTCCTTCTAACCCCCTATGAACTAGGGGTTCCGCTCTCCACACCGCGCCTGCTTCTAGCAGGCGTTTTCATATCAGTTGCAGGCATGATGCTGCGGCTCGCTCACGACGACGACCCAAGGAGAAAATCAAGCATGAATCAGGAGCTATTCCTGCGTCGCCGTAGCAAAGTTCACGTACCGATGGGTACTGGCGGTGCAACCCGCGCTCAGGTCGCGTCGGCTATCCGGGAGGTCGCGGCGTTCCGGTGTGTACTATCAGAAACGCTGATAGAGCAGATCGGCATGTTGTCACCGACAGAGCTCAAGCACTGGTTGCATGGCATTGTTGAAATCCTTCGGCGGAGGAGTGGCGCGCATGTGCATCACCGGCCGTTCTATCCTGACTTTCCAGAACAGGTTCTGAGGGCCACAGAGGCGGAGTTGTATCTTAACGCGGTCATACATTACCTCACGCTTAGGCGCCTACCACCGACTGAAGAATCTCGACCTCCACTGCTTGAAGGCAACTTCATACACTGGGTTATTGAACCGGGAAGCGTCCATGAGTTCGAGTCACTGCTCGAGCCGCTGGTTTCATCACGCACTTCACTTTCCGAAGAGGAAACGGCTGATGTTGTCTGGTTCGTCAGGGAGTACAAAAGTGATGTTTTCCGTCTGCTGCCCGAGGCCATCCCTTTCCGGGAGATACGTGCACAGGTTGGCGGCGCACTTATCCTGCATGTAGCCGGTGACGCACGGGTGGACGCATTCCTGGAGCGCAACGTCGAAACGGCGACGGATGTGCTGCGACTCGCGGTCGCCCTGAGTGGAGGTGACGTGTCACTTGCGACAGCTACGACACGTTTCAAAGCGATGAAGCGCTCGATGCGCCGTCTGTTATTACGCCTGCTCGACTCAATACCCAATGCTACAGAAGATGTGATGCGCCACGCCGAGCGCTGGAAGCGTCTGGCTGAAGTGCTGCATCCGGGCGACTACGCCGATAAGTACCCACGAGCACTCGACGCGATCACGGCAGCGCGCCGCGACGAAGCGCCAGCCACCTTTGGTTCACGTGTCGAAACACTGCTGGCCCAGCGCGACATCGCCACGCTCACGCCCTTACTACAGAGCCGTCCCGGTGAATTCGCACGACGGCTGGACGTGAGCCTGCGGCGCGCGACGAACCCCGAGGCGGTTCTCGACGCATTCGAGGCTGTTGCAACACAAGTGTCCTCACCTGTCCTGCTGCAATTGCTCGCCCAGGTACGCGCTCCACGCCCCCTGTCCCTGCGCGCCTTCACCCCAAAAGGCGCATTCGCCAAGGTCTATGGCATCAAGGATCACCGCGAACCTCTCACCGCCGAAGTGTTGGCTCGCGCAGCCCGAATCTGCGAAAACGCGCTTGTAACGCGTTTTGCATCGCTGCCGCCACTCGGTCGTTGTTTCATCGATCCCGCATTACGCGAATACAAGGTGCCGCTGGCGCAGCGTGCATCGTCGAAATCGCTACGTACGCTGGTGCGAGGCAGTCGGTTGCCTATGCCTGATGCACGCTTCATTCGCCTGTTCTTGTGGTGGAAGAATGGCACCGGGCGCACGGATATTGACTTGTCCGCCGCTTTTTTCGACGCCGACTTCGTATTCAAGCAAACGGTCGCGTACTACAACCTGAAGGATTTCGGCGGTTGCCACAGCGGCGACATCACCGACGCGCCCGACGGCGCTTCGGAGTTCATCGACCTCGATGTAGATGCCCTCGTCGACAGAGGTATTCGCTACGTCGTCACGTCCATCAACTCATACACCACACAACCGTACTGCGATCTTCCAGAATGTTTCGCTGGCTGGATGGCCCGCACCGATACAGCATTGGGTGAAGTATTCGAGCCGCGAACCGTGTTCGACCGTGTCGATATCGCATCCGACACAATTATCTGTCTGCCCTTCGTGATGGATTTACAGGAACGACGCACGATTTGGGCCGATCTGGGACTCACTTCATCGCCGCGGTGGAACAACGTCGGGAACAATCTCAGTGGGGTATCGTTGATGCTGCGGGCCTTGGTTCATACGCCACGGCCGGATTTGGCAACGCTGTTCGACTTGCATGTACGAGCACGCGGGGAACGAGTTGCTTCGCCGGAGCAAGCAAATGCAGTGTTTGCGCCTGAGCAAGGAATAACACCGTTCGATACAGATTTGATTCGATCACAGTTTCTCTAATACGTACGCCAGTCTTAGCGATCGATTGAGAACTACGCCCCTTGCTCCAGTGCTCCCACCAAAAATGCCAGCAAGTCTCACTGAGTGGCCGTTCGCTCCGAAGCACTAATAGAACCCCAAAAAAAACGCCTGATGCATAAGCACCAGGCGTTTTTTGTTTCAACCGATCCGCCCTGAGGCCGAGGGCATTATTCCCACTCAATCGTCGCTGGCGGCTTGCTCGACACGTCGTAGGTGACACGGGAGATGCCTTCGATTTCATTGATGATGCGGCCGGAAACGGTTTCCAGCAGTTCGTAAGGCAGGTGAGCCCAACGTGCGGTCATGAAGTCGATGGTTTCTACCGCACGCAGGGCCACGACCCAGGCGTAACGACGGCCATCGCCGACCACGCCAACCGATTTCACTGGCTGGAACACCACGAAGGCCTGGCTGACCTTGTGGTACCAGTCGGCTTTGCGCAGTTCTTCGATGAAGATGTGGTCGGCACGACGCAGCAGGTCGGCGTATTCCTTCTTCACTTCGCCGAGGATGCGTACGCCCAGACCCGGGCCCGGGAACGGGTGACGGTAGACCATGTCGTACGGCAGGCCCAGTTCCAGACCCAGACGACGGACTTCGTCCTTGAACAGTTCGCGCAGTGGCTCGACCAGTTTCAGGTTCATCTCTTCCGGCAGGCCACCCACGTTGTGGTGCGACTTGATCACGTGCGCCTTGCCGCTTTTCGCGCCAGCCGACTCGATCACGTCCGGGTAGATGGTGCCCTGCGCCAGGTACTTGATGTTGTCCAGCTTGCAGGATTCGGCATCGAACACGTCAATGAAGGTACGGCCGATGATCTTGCGCTTCTTCTCCGGGTCGGCTTCGCCGGCCAGGTTGTTGAGGAACTGCTCTTCAGCATTGGCGCGGATCACCTTGACGCCCATGTTCTCGGCGAACATGGCCATCACTTGCTCGCCTTCGTGCAGACGCAGCAGACCGTTGTCGACGAAGACGCAGGTCAGCTGATCGCCGATGGCCTTGTGCAGCAGCGCCGCAACCACCGAGGAGTCAACGCCGCCGGACAGACCCAGCAGCACGTTGTCGGTGCCGACTTGTGCGCGGATGTTGGCGATGGCGTCTTCAGCGATCTTCGACGGGGTCCACAGGGCTTCACAGCCGCAGATGTCCAGCACGAAGCGCGACAGGATGCGACCGCCCTGCTTGGTGTGGGTCACTTCCGGGTGGAACTGCACGCCGTAGTAAGCGCGTTCGTCGTTGAACATGCCGGCGATCGGGCAGCTTGGGGTGCTGGCGAGGATGTGGAAGTCTTCCGGCATCTTGGTGACCTTGTCACCGTGGCTCATCCACACGTCGAGACCGAACAGGCCGTCGGCGTCGATGTGGTCTTCGATGCCGTCGAGCAGGCGGCTCTTGCCGACCACGTCAACGCGGGCATAACCGAACTCACGCAGCTCGGAACCTTCAACCTTGCCGCCCAGTTGCTCGGCCATGGTCTGCATGCCGTAGCAGATACCGAAAACCGGCACGCCCAGGTCAAACACCGCTTGCGGGCAGCGCGGGCTGTTGGCTTCGTGTACGGACTCGGGGCCGCCGGCGAGAATGACGCCTTTAGGCGCGAATTCGCGGATCGCCTCTTCGTCCATGTCGAACGGGTGCAGCTCGCAGTACACACCGATCTCGCGCACGCGGCGGGCAATCAGTTGGGTGTATTGCGAACCGAAGTCGAGGATCAGGATGCGGTGAGCGTGAATGTCGAGGGCCATGATTCAGTCTCGTCTAAGTAATTCAGAAACAGTCGTGATTCAGAAACAACTCGGGGCTGAATAAAACAGCCCCGGTTGCTTAACGATTTGCTTGAAGCATCAACCTACGCGGTAGTTTGGCGCTTCCTTGGTGATCTGCACGTCGTGAACGTGGGATTCGGCCATACCGGCACCGGTGATCCGCACGAACTCAGGCTTGGTACGCATTTCTTCAATGTCGGCGCTGCCGGTGTAACCCATCGAAGAACGCAGACCGCCCATCAACTGGTGGATGATCGCGGTCAGGGTGCCTTTGTACGGCACACGGCCTTCGATCCCTTCCGGAACCAGTTTCTCGGCGCCTGCCGAGGAGTCCTGGAAGTAACGGTCGGAGGAACCTTGAGCCTGGGACATGGCGCCCAGCGAACCCATGCCGCGATACGCCTTGTACGAACGACCCTGGAACAGTTCGATCTCGCCCGGCGCTTCTTCAGTACCGGCGAACATCGAGCCCATCATCACGCAGGACGCACCGGCCACGATGGCCTTGGACAGGTCACCGGAGAACCGGATGCCGCCGTCGGCGATCAACGGCACGCCAGTGCCTTCAAGGGCAGCGGCGACGTTGGCGATGGCACTGATTTGCGGGACGCCGACACCAGCGACGATACGGGTGGTGCAGATCGAGCCAGGGCCGATACCGACCTTGACTGCGTCGGCGCCAGCTTCGGCCAGAGCCTTGGCGGCAGCGCCGGTGGCGATGTTGCCGCCGATCACCTGTACTTCAGGGAAATTCTCTTTGACCCAGCGAACGCGGTCGATCACGCCTTTGGAGTGACCGTGTGCGGTGTCGACCACCACCACGTCCACACCGGCGTTGACCAGCGCGGCAACGCGGTCACCGGTGTCTTTACCGGTGCCGACAGCTGCGCCAACGCGCAGACGACCTTGATCGTCCTTGCTGGCCAGCGGGTAGGCTTTGGCTTTTTCGATATCTTTGACGGTCATCATGCCTTTGAGGGCAAACTTGTCATCGACGATCAGAACTTTTTCCAGACGGTGCTTGTGCAGCAGCTCGCGGACTTCGTTCTTGTTGGCGCCTTCACGGACGGTGACCAGACGCTCTTTAGGCGTCATCACTTCACGTACGGTGGCTTCCAGACGAGTTTCGAAGCGTACGTCACGGGAAGTGACGATGCCGACCAGGTCGCCATCGTGCAGCACCGGAACGCCGGAGATGTTGTGCATGCGGGTCAGTTCGAACAGGTCACGTACCGTGGCATCAGCCTCGATGGTGATCGGATCTTTGACGACGCCGGCTTCGAACTTCTTGACCTTACGCACTTCGGCAGCTTGCTGCTCGATGGTCATGTTCTTGTGGATGATACCGATACCACCTTCCTGAGCCATGGCGATTGCCAGACGGGCTTCAGTGACGGTGTCCATGGCGGCAGAAACCAGAGGAATATTCAGCTCGATGCCACGGGTAAGGCGGGTCTTGAGACTGACTTCGTTAGGAAGCACCTCGGAATAACCAGGCACTAGGAGAATGTCGTCGAATGTCAGAGCTTCTTGGCTGATACGCAGCATCGCGGGGGCTCCCGAGCGGGAAAATGGAAGCGCGCCATTATAGTCAGACACCCCCTGCTGTTCAACGTAAAACTCTGTCTATTATCGATGTTACTGATGTACGGGAACCGCGGCCGCTACAGCTCCACCTTGACCCAAGAGACAGGTTGATCCAGCCAATCGGCGAACTCATCGATAAAGCTCTGCTTGAAACCGGCTTCCAGCCAGTTGTTGAAGATGAAACCCAGGTTGGAAAACGCACATTCCTGCAAGAACAGAAAGCCGTTGATATCGTCTTCATGCCCGCATTCCGGGCAGGTGAAGTTATCGGTGCGCCCGGGCATCCAGTCTTCCAGACTCTCGAACAGCGCTTCGCCGACTTCGCGGCGGCACTCGGCGCAACCGGCCTCTTCGAGAAAGCCCTTGGCCGGGGTGTAGATGCAGCGTTTGGTAATGATCTCCAGACCATTGACCGGTTCACCAAACGGCAGCGCCTCGGGATGCAGTACCACCGCACGCGCGCCGTCGGCAATCGCATGGGCCATGCGGTTGCCGGTGCGGCCGCAGGTAGTCAGCTGTTCTTCGATGATGTTCTTGCGCACCAGCCAGCGCACGATCGCCCGGGCCCGGGGTTCGTGGACCGGCAGGGTGGAGATTTTCGGGACGATGATGCTTTGCGAATTCATGGAAAGTCCTGCGGTATGGCTTCTGACGCCTTCGCGAGCAAGCCCGCTCCCACATTGAAATGCAATTCCCTGTGGGAGCGGGCTTGCTCGCGAAGGGGCCCTGAAGGCCGGCAGCTTAATCCCTGACGAAATCCGGTCAAGTGCTCACGCCATACTAATAATGTAGCGCCCGATCAACGCAATCCCGCTGGCCAGCACCAGCCAGGTCACCAGCCGCACGAACGCCTCGCGCGACAGACGCATGGTCAACCGCCGCCCGATCCACAACCCCAGCGCCATGGCCGGCAACAGACACAGCGCCAACATCAACAAGGGTAGCTCGGCATACACCCCGGCGATGGCGAACAGGCTCAAACGCACCACCGTGCTGCAACTGATCAGCGCACTTTGCGTGGCCCGCGCCGCATCTTTCGGCAAACGGCTGTTGAGATAGATCGCATATAAGAAGCCGCCGCTGCCAAACAGCGCGCCAAACAGCCCACCCACCGTGCCCATCGGCAGCGCCCATGCGGCGGACAGCTGCGTCGGTCGGGCTTTGACCCACAGGCTGTAAATCGCGTAAGCACTGATGAACAGCCCCATCAACAGCAGCAACAGATCGGATTTGAGGTTAAGCAGGAAAATCACCCCCAACGTGCATCCCACCGCCATGCACGGCAACAGCCGCAACAACTCGGGTTTCGCCACGTCCCGGCGCGAAGGCAGCAGATTGCCGAACGCCGCGACGAAATCCAGCAGCACCAGCAGCGGCACGATTTTCGACAACGGCATAAACAGAATCAGAATCGGCCCCGCGACCAGTGCGGTACCGAACCCGGCAATCCCGAAGACGATATAGGCCAGTGCGATGCCCAACCCGATCACCGCCCAGCCGCCCGCGCCCCACGTCCACTCGCTCAACAACCCCGCCACGCTCATCGGTCCGCTTCCTTTATAAGCCTGTGATGACTTTAGCCAGCGCCAAGCCTTGCGACTAATATGATCAAAGTCGCCCACCCATCTCGAAAAGGCATACCTGGTGCTTTCAACCCGTCAACTGCGCTATTTCGTGGAAATCGCCGAATGCGGCAGCTTCAGCGCTGCGGCTGAACGCTTGTTCATCGCGCAGTCGGCGCTGAGCCGGCAGATCAAGGACATGGAAGCGCGCCTGCAAACCCCGCTGTTCGAACGCACCGCACGCCAGCCCCGACTCACGGCGGCAGGTGAGGCGTTTTTGCCGCGAGCCAGAAACCTGCTCAATGAACTGAGCAAAGCCAGCGCGATGGCGACCGAAGTCGGTAACGGGCAATCGGGTACTGTGCGTCTGAGTCATTCCAGCACCGTGTCGATCAGCGGGCACTTATTACGTCGGATCAGCACTTATCTCGATCAGCAGCATGGCGTGTCGCTGGACATCGGCAAACTGTCCTCCGAGGCGCAGCTTGAGGAACTCGCCGAAGGACGTCTCGACATTGGTCTGTTGCGCCTGCCGGTGTTGCGTCAGCGTGAGGGCATTCAGGTTGTGCATCTGTTCACCGAGCGCCTGCTGTTGGCGGTGCCGAGCGATCATCGGTTGGCCGATTCATCCGCTGTCGAACTGGCGCAACTGAAGGACGAAGCGTTCATCTCGATCCCGCATCCACAGCGCGGCGGACTCAGTTACTTGTGCGCTGACCTGTGCATGCGTCAGGGCTTTTTCCCCAAAGCCGCGCGGGTGATGTCGCGCAAGACCACGCAGTTGCAGCTGATCCAGGCTGGTTTCGGGATTGCCCTGCTACCCGAGTCGATGCAGGACATCGCGCCCAGCGGCGTACGATTTCTACCGCTGAGTGATGCCGATTGCCAAAGCACCGTCGCCCTCGCCTACCGGCAAAACCCCACACCACTGGTGCAACACTTCATCCAGACCTTCACAAATCCCCCCTGTGGGAGCGGGCTTGCTCGCGAAGGCGGCGTGTCAGTCGAAACTTGATTTGCCTGCCACACCGCTTTCGCGAGCAAGCCCGCTCCCACAATTGGTTTTGTGTTGGGTCATGGTGATCGGTAGGCGAATGCCTTTAAACTGCGCCCCATGATTAAAGATCCCTTTGCAAGACTTGGCCTGGACCGTGAAGTCCTGACCGTCAGCCAGCTCAACGGCCGCGCGCGGGTGTTGCTTGAAGACGTGTTCAGCAACATCTGGGTCGAAGGCGAAATCTCCAACCTCGCCCGCCCGGCGTCCGGCCACGTGTATTTCACCCTCAAGGACAGCGGTGCGCAGGTGCGTTGCGCGCTGTTCCGCAATAATGCGGCACGGGTGCGTCAGGCGCTGAAGGACGGCTTGGCCGTGAAAGTGCGCGGCAAGGTCTCGCTGTTCGAAGGGCGCGGCGACTATCAGCTGATTCTCGACACCGTGGAGCCGGCCGGTGACGGCGCGCTACGCCTGGCCTTCGATGCGCTGAAGGAAAAGCTCAGCGCCGAAGGCCTGTTCAGTGCCGAACGCAAAGTGCCGCTGCCGGCGCATCCGCAACGCATCGGCATCATCAGTTCGCCGACCGGCGCGGTGATTCGCGACATCATCAGCGTGTTCCGCCGCCGGGCGCCGCAGGTGCAACTGACGCTGATTCCGACCGCTGTGCAGGGGCGCGAAGCCACTGCGCAAATCGTCCGCGCGCTGAAACTGGCCGACGCTCGTGGTTTCGACGCACTGATCCTCGCCCGCGGCGGTGGTTCGCTGGAAGACCTCTGGTGCTTCAACGAAGAAGCCGTGGCCCGCGCGGTCGATGCCTGCGTGACGCCAATCGTCAGCGCGGTCGGGCACGAAACCGACGTCTCGATCAGTGATTTCGTGGCTGACGTGCGCGCCCCAACGCCCTCCGCTGCCGCCGAATTGCTGGCCCCGGATTCGAGTCACCTGATCCGTCAGGTCGAAAGCCTGCACCGACGTCTGGTGATGCGCATGCGCGACCGTTTGATGCGTGATCGCCTGCGCCTCGAAGGCATGGCCCGCCGTCTGCGCCATCCCGGCGAACGCCTGCGTCAGCAAGCGCAACGCCTGGATGACCTGGACATGCGCCTGCGCCGGGCGTTCGAACGCCAACTCAATACCCGCCGCGAACGCCTGATTCGTCTGGAAACCCGCCTCGCCGGGCAACACCCGGGACGCCAACTGGCGATGCTGCGCCAGCGCCTCGACAGCCTCGCCGAACGTCTGCCGCGAGCCATGCGCGAAGGCCTGAAAAGCCGTCGCCTGCAACTGCACAGCCAGATGCAGACGCTGCATGTGGTCAGTCCGCTGGCGACGCTTGGCCGCGGTTACAGCATTCTGCTGGATGAACGCGGCCAGGCGATCCGCAACGCCGCGCAGACCCACAACGGGCAGCGCCTTAAGGCCAAACTCGGCGAAGGCGAACTGCAAGTGCGCGTCGAGGACAACCACCTGACGCCCGTCACCCTCTCTTTACTGGACTGATCCATGCCGCGTTTTTTCGCTCCGTTATTGTTGCTGTGCCTGACCACCTTCAATGCCCACGCCGACAGCTACATCACCCGCCTGCTGAACAAACCGGTGCCGGGCGGCGTGGCCGTGGTTGATCTGGGCAGCGCCACTCAGGCGCCTAAAGCCACCTATCAGGGCAAACCGGTGCTGGTGGTGAAAGAACAGAACAACTGGCTGGCGATTGTCGGTGTGCCGCTGACGGTCAAACCCGGCAGTCAGCAGATCAGCAGCGGCGGACGTAATCTGCCGTTCACCGTCGGCAACAAGAAATACCCGGAACAGCACATCACCCTGAAGAACACTCAGCAGGTCAATCCGAACCCGGCCAACCTCAAGCGCATCGAGGGCGAACTGGCCGAGCAGATCAAGGCTTATCGCAGCTTCAGCCCGAACACCCCGAGCAACCTGCTGCTGGACAAACCGGTCAACGGGCCGCTGTCGAGCAAGTTCGGTGTGCGCCGCTTCTTCAATGGCGAAGAACGCAACCCACACGCCGGCCTCGACTTTGCGGTGCCGGCCGGTACGCCGATCAAGACCCCGGCGGCGGGCAAAGTGATTCTCACCGGCAACTACTTTTTCAACGGCAACACGGTGTTTGTCGATCACGGCCAGGGCTTTATCAGCATGTTCTGCCACATGTCGAAAATCGATGTGAAGGTCGGCGATCAACTGGCCCGTGGCGCAGTGGTGGGCAAGGTCGGTTCGACCGGCCGGGCCACCGGGCCGCACATGCACTGGAACATCAGCCTGAACGATGCGCGGGTGGATCCGGCGATTTTCATTGGTGCATTTCAGCCGTAATTCTTGATTGAGGCTACCGGCCCCTTCGGGAGCAAGCCCCCTCCCACATTGGATTTGTGTGGTGAACACGATCAACTGTGGGAGCGGGCTTGCTCGCGAAGGCTGCCCATCCCACACCGTAAATCCTGCTGACACCCCACCAGTTTCAATTGCGCCCCAATCAAACCCCGCGCAAACATCAGCACGATCATTCGTCTGAAGCACAATAAAATCGCGCAAAACCTCGCTTTTCGAGTATTCCTCTCAATTTTTTTCGACTGCTTGCCATCCTCTCCCCTCGCGGTTAGGGTTGAAGACATGAAAACCTCTCACACCCTTATTCAGCTTCGCCAGCACCGCAGTCTGTGCCTCGTCAGCGCACGACTGCCGGGCTGAATCGCTGCGCCTCGTCCCAAGCTGTTTCCGAACATTCGTTCCACCGGCAGGCCGCCTCTTTTCGGCCCAGACAATAAGGATTTTCCCGATGAGCATGCTCAAAGACCCGTCTTCGAAATACCGCGCGTTCCCCGTCATCAATCTGCCGGATCGCACCTGGCCGTCGAAAACCATCGACGCCGCGCCGATCTGGTGCAGCTCCGACCTGCGTGACGGCAACCAGTCGCTGATCGAGCCGATGGACGCGGTGAAGAAGCTGCGCTTCTGGAAAACCCTCGTGCAAGTCGGCGTGAAAGAAATCGAAGCCTCGTTCCCGGCCGCTTCGCAAACCGACTTCGACTTCGTGCGTACCCTGATCGAAGAAGGCCACATCCCGGACGACACCACCATTCAGGTGCTGACCCAGGGCCGTGAAGACTTGATCGAGCGCACTTTCGAATCCCTGCGCGGGGCGAAGAAAGCCATCGTTCACCTGTACAACGCCACCTCGCCTTCCTTCCGTCGCATTGTCTTCAACCAGGACAAGGACGGCATCAAGGCCATCGCGGTCAACGCCGCCAAGCTGTTCGTCAAGTACGCGGCGATGCAGCCGGACACCGAGTGGACCTTCGAATACTCCCCGGAAACCTTCAGCGCCACCGAGCTGGAGTTTGCCAAGGAAGTCTGTGACGCGGTGATCGAGGTCTGGAACCCGACGCCTGAGCACAAGATGATCCTCAACCTGCCGGCCACCGTTGAATGCGCAACGCCGAACGTCTACGCCGACCAGATCGAGTGGTTCGGCCGCAACATCAATCGTCGTGACAGCGTGATCATCAGCCTGCACACCCACAACGACCGTGGCACCGGCGTCGCCGCCACCGAGCTGGGCCTGATGGCTGGCGCGGATCGCGTCGAAGGCTGCCTGTTCGGCAACGGCGAGCGTACCGGTAACGTTGACCTCGTCACTGTGGCCCTGAACATGTACACCCAGGGCGTCGACCCTGAACTGGACTTCTCCGACATCGACGGCGTGCGCAAAGTCGTCGAGGAGTGCAACCAGATCCAGGTGCACCCGCGTCACCCGTACGTCGGCGACCTGGTACACACCGCATTCTCCGGCTCGCACCAGGACGCGATCCGCAAGGGCTTCGCCCAGCAGAAACCGGATACCCTGTGGGAAGTGCCGTACCTGCCGATCGACCCGGCCGACATCGGCCGCAGCTACGAGGCGGTGATTCGTGTGAACAGCCAGTCGGGCAAGGGCGGTATCGCCTACTTGCTGGAGCAGGAATACGGCATCAGCCTGCCGCGTCGCATGCAGATCGAGTTCAGCCAGGTCGTGCAGCGTGAAACCGATCGCCTCGGCCTGGAAATGACCGCCAAGCAGATCCACTCGCTGTTGATCAGCGAATACCTGCAAGCCAACACCCCGTACGCGCTGGTCAGCCATCGCCTGCAGGAAGAAAACGGCAACAGTGCCGTCGAAGTGGAAGTGGCGAGCCAGGGTCAGGGCGAAACCAACCTGCACTGGCGCGGCAAGGGCAACGGTGCGCTGGAGGCCCTGGTGGCCGGTCTGCCGATTCCGGTGGAAATCATGGACTACAACGAACATGCGATCGGCGCGGGCACCAACGCCAAGGCAGCGGCCTACATCGAACTGCGTGTGAACGGTGAGCGTGCGGTGCACGGCGTGGGTATCGATGAAAACATCACCACCGCCAGCTTCAAGGCGCTGTTCAGTGCGCTGAACCGCTCCCTGAGCCAGCCGGAAGCGAAAGCGGCCTAAGCCTTCGCTGACATGCCAAAAGGCCCCGGAGTGTGAACTCCCGGGCCTTTTTTTATGCCTGCTGGTTTTGTGTTGTCTGATCGGGCCTCTTCGCGAGCAAGCCCGCTCCCACAGGGTATTGCGTTCTACCTGTGGGAGCGGGCTTGCTCGCGAAAGCGGTCGCGAATATCAAGTGAGTTCGAAGGTATCCGCATCCAGATTCGCCGGGAAGCGCTCGCGATACGCCGCCAGTGGCGCGGCTTCCAGTACAACCTTGAACACGCCGTCCGCCTCCCCCGCCGCCAGCAACGTTTCACCCTGAAAATCCAGCACCTGACTGTCGCCGGTATAGGCGAAGCCCTTGCCGTCGGTGCCAATGCGATTCACCGCCGCCACATAGCACAGGTTTTCAATCGCCCGCGCCGGCAACAAGCGGTTCCAGTGCAGCCGCCGTGCGCCCGGCCAGTTGGCGGTGTACAGCAGCAGATCGGTGTCGTGCGCGTCGCGACTCCACACCGGGAACCGCAGGTCGTAGCAAATCAGCGGCCGGATGCGCCAACCCTTGAGCTCGAACTGCACCTGGCGCTCGCCGGGCGTGTAGTGATGGTGTTCGCCCGCCATACGGAACAGGTGGCGCTTGTCGTAATGCCAGACTTCGCCGTCCGGCCGCGCCCACAGCAGGCGGTTGCGATGGCTGCCGTCCGCCGCCTGAATGATCACGCTGCCGGTGATCACCGCATTGAGCTTCGCGGCTTGCGCCTTCATCCATTTGCTGGTCGGGCCATGCTCGGCTTCGGCGAGGGTTTCCGATTCCATGGAGAAGCCGGTGGTGAACATCTCCGGCAGGATGATCAGGTCGGCGCCGCGGGCCTGCTCCAGCAGCACGTCGAAGTGCTCAAGGTTGGCCTGACGGTCGTGCCAGGCCAGGCTGGTCTGGATCAGCGCCAGGTGAAGATCGGGCAATGCACTCAGATCACGCATAGTTTTGCCGCTGCCTCGCGCAGCGTCTCCTCGCGTTTGGCGAAGCACAGGCGCACCAGGCGCTGGCCTTCGGGTGGATTCTGGTAGAACACCGACACCGGAATGCTCGCCACGCCATGTTCGCGGGTCATCCAGATCGCCATGTCGACGTCATTCAGGTCAGGGCGAATCTGCGAGTAGTCGACCAACTGGAAATACGTGCCGGTGACGCGGGTGAAGGTAAAGCGCGACGGCGCCAGCAAATCGCAGAACAGGTCGCGCTTGGCCTGATAGAAACCCGGCAGCTCTTCAACGTGCTCCGGGTGTTCGGCCATGTAATCGGCCAGGGCGTACTGCAGCGGCGTGACCCCGCAGAAACTGACGTACTGGTGCACCTTGCGCAGCTCGGCGGTCAGCGCCGGTGGCGCAACCACGTAGCCGGTTTTCCAGCCGGTGACGTGATAGGTCTTGCCGAATGAGCTGACCACGAAGGCGCGCTGATACAGCTCTTCGTGGGCCAGAACGCTGACATGCGGCACGCCGTCGAACACCAGGTGTTCATAGACTTCGTCGCTGATCAGGTAGATGTCCCGACCCCGGATCAACTCCGCCAGTTGATCCAGTTCGGCACGGCTGATCAGTGCACCGCTCGGGTTGTGCGGGGTGTTGATGACGATCATTTTCGTGCGCGGGCTGAGGGCCGCAGCAAGCTTGTCGAAATCGATGGAGAAATCGTTCGGGTTCAGTTGCACATGCACGCAGCGGCCGCCCGCCAACTGCGTCGCCGGCTCATAGCTGTCGTAGCACGGGTCGAACACGATGACTTCGTCGCCGCTGTGGATAACCGCCTGAATCGCACAGAAGATCGCCTGAGTCGCGCCCGGCGTCACGGTCACTTCGCTATCGGCATCGACTTTCACGCCATAGCTGCGCGCGATCTTCGCCGCGATCTGCTCACGCAGCGCCGGCAGACCGGTCATCGGTGAATACTGGTTATGGCCGCTGGCGATATGCCGACCGACCGCGTCACGCAGGGATTGTGGGCCGTCGAAATCAGGAAAACCCTGGGACAGGTTGATCGCTCCGGTCTGCGCCGCGAGCTGAGACATCTGCGTGAAAATAGTGATGCCGACATTCGGCAGCTTACTGGTGATCATCGAGGGATTCCCTGCTCTACACCCGGCTCTGACGGCGGCGCGGGAGAGCCCGAGAATAGCCCATCCGGCGCCCATAAAAAAAGGGCGCCCAACTGAGCACCCTTCTTTCATTTATAGCGCAGCAACCTTGTGGCGAGGGGATTCATCCCCGATCGGCTGCGAAGCAGTCGCAAACCCTATGACAGGTATTTGGGGTCGCTTCGCAACCCGTCGGGGATAAATCCCCTCACCACAGGATCACTTCTTGTCGCGGCGCTTCTTGCTGGCTTTCTTGTTGTGCGACATCAAACGACGCTTCTTGTTGACCTGGCGGTCGGTCAGCGTGTTCTTGTTGCCTTCGTACGGGTTCTCGCCGCCCTTGAACTCGATGCGGATCGGCGTACCGACCAGCTTCAGCACACGGCGGTAAGTGTTCTCCAGATAGCGCACATAGGACTTCGGCACTTTCTCGATCTGGTTACCGTGAATCACGATGATCGGCGGGTTCGCGCCCCCCAGGTGAGCGTAACGCAGCTTGATCCGGCGGCTGTTGACCATCGGCGGCTGGTGCTCGCTGACCGCGTCTTCGAGAATCTGCGTCAGGCGGCTGGTCGGCCAGCGGGTCACCGCCGACTTGAACGAGTTCTGTACCGAGGCGTAGAGGTTGCCCACGCCGGTGCCGTGCAGCGCCGAGATGAAGTGAATATCGGCGAAGTCGACGAAGAACAGACGACGTTGCAGCTCGACCTTCACATAGTCGCGCTCGCTCGGGGTCATGCCGTCCCATTTGTTGATCGCGATCACCAGCGCACGGCCGGCTTCGAGGGCAAAGCCCAGCAGGTTGAGGTCGTGATCGACCACGCCTTCGCGGGCGTCCATCACGAAGATCACCACGTTGGCGTCTTTGATCGCCTGCAGGGTTTTGACCACGGAGAACTTTTCGACTTCTTCGTGGATCTTGCCGCGCTTGCGCACACCGGCGGTGTCGATCAGCGTGTACTTCTCGTCGTTACGCTCGAACGGGATGTAGATACTGTCGCGGGTGGTGCCGGGTTGGTCGTAGACGATCACCCGGTCTTCACCGAGCATGCGGTTGACCAGGGTCGACTTGCCGACGTTCGGACGGCCGATGATGGCGATCTTGATCCCGTCTTTTTCGCTCGGGCCAGGAATGCGCTTGGCTTCCTCGCCTTCGGCAACGATCTCTTCCTCTTCGCCTTCCGCCGGTTCATCATCATCACGCGGGAAATCGCTCAGTGCCGCTTCCAGCAGTTGAGTGATACCACGGCCGTGAGCACCGGCGATCGGGATCGCATGGCCCATGCCCAACGGGGCGAATTCGGCGCGGGCCATTTCCGGGTCGATGTTGTCGACCTTGTTGGCGACCACGTGGGAACGCTTGTTACGCTTGCGCAAGTGTTCGGCGATCATCTGGTCGGCGGCGGTGAAACCGGCCTTGGCATCTACCAGGAACAGCACAACATCCGCTTCTTCAATGGCCAGCAGCGACTGCTCGGCCATTTTTTCGTCCATACCGTGTTCGTCACCGGAGATACCGCCGGTGTCGATCAGAATGTAGGAACGCCCTTGCCACTTGGCCTCACCGTACTGGCGATCACGGGTCAGACCGGACAAGTCGCCGACGATGGCGTCACGAGTCCTGGTCAGGCGGTTGAACAAGGTGGATTTGCCGACGTTCGGTCGGCCCACCAGGGCGATTACGGGAACCATGCGGCTCTCCACTTCGTTATTTCAGAAAATACAAAAGCCGCTGCGAGGCAGCGGCTGGTGCTCGGGGCAACACTGTGGGAGCGGGCTTGCTCGCGAAAGACCGTAGCAGCACCGCGTTTAATCAGGCTGTACGCGTCTTCGTTGACGCCCTTCGCGAGCAAGTCCGCTCCCACAAATGAAGCTGCCTGGGGCGTTAACCCCAAGCATAGTTGTTACTTGATGGTCAGGGCTTCCAGTTTGCCGCTGTTGCCATACACATAGATCGTGTTGCCCACCACCAGCGGACGGGCACGCAGGCCGTCACTGTCGATACGCTCACGACCCACAAAACGACCGTCCACCTGGCTCAACAGGTGCAGGTAACCTTCCAGGTCACCGACGGCTACGTAGCTGGAGAATACTTCCGGCGCCGACAACTGACGGCGAGCCAGCGAGTCGTTGCTCCACAGTGCAGTGGTCGAACGCTCGTCAACGCCTTCAACGGTGCCCGAAGACAGACTCACGTAGACGTTGCCGAAACCTTGAGCGACACCGGCATAGCTCGATGCATCGCGCTGCCAGAGTTGGCGACCGCTCTGCAGATCAAGTGCTGCCACGCGACCCTGGTAGCTGGCTACGTACAGCGTTTCGCCGGACAGCAGCAGGCCGCCGTCGATGTCGACCACGCGCTCCAGTTCCGAACGACCGGTTGGAATCGCGACCCGTTGTTCCCAGACCGGCACACCATTGGAAATGTCCAGGGCGACCACTTTACCGGTCGACAGGCCAGCCACCGCGAGGCGGTTGGTCACGACCGGTGCGCTGGTGCCGCGCAGGGTCAGTACCGCTGGGGTGCTGTCGTAAATCCAGCGACGGTTGCCGGTGGCGGCATCCAGACCGATCAGACGATCGTCCTGAGTCTGTACCACCACGACGTCACCGTTGTTGGCCGGCGGCGCGAGGACTTCGCTGGAAACCCGGGCGCGCCACTTCTCTTCGCCATTGATGGCGTCGAGCGCAACGATTTCACCCTTGAGGGTACCGATCGTGACCAGACCGTAACCCACGCCAACGGCGCCGGAAACAGGCAGTTCAAGCTCTTTTTTCCACTTCACGTCGCCGTTGTTGCGATCCATGGCCATCACGATGCCGTTCACGTCGGCCGCGTAGATGGTGTCACCGTCGATCGCCGGTACCAACATGTTGTAGGTTTCGCCCTGACCGTCACCGATCGAACGACTCCACTGCTTCTGCAGAACGACTTCTTCTTTGAAGGAGGTCAGTTCGGCCGGTGGCAGTTCTTTTTTGCTGTTGCTGCTGCAACCCGCGGCCAGAATGGCCAGAGCCAGCAATGCTGCATGCTTCCAACGGATCACGTCACGCATCCCCTTTGGCCAGGTCGTCGAGCTTGATTTGAAGGCCACCGACTGCCGCTTCATCCGACAGTGCCGCCTTGGCTTTTTGATACGCGGTGTTCGCTTCGTCAGTACGCCCCAGCTGAACCAGCAAGTCGCCCTTGAGTTCTTCGCGAGTGGCCAGGAACGCCTTGTCAGCATCACCGTCGAGCAGCTTCAGGGCTTCATCGGCCTTGTTCTGCGCACCCAGCACCTGCGCCAGACGCTGACGGGCGATTTCGCCCAGCGCCGGGTTGGCCGGTTTGGCAACGATGGCTTTGAGTTCGGTCGCGGCGTCGTCGAGCTTGCCGCTGTCGACCGCTACTTTCGCCACGAACAGGCTGCCGTACTGCGCGTACGCGGTGCCGCCGAATTCGCTGTTGAGCTTGCCGGCCAGATCCGCAACGCGGGCAGCGTCAGGCTTGCCATCCGGGGTCAGCGTGGTTTCCAGCAATTGTTGATAGAGCACCGAGGCGCCTTGCGACTGGTTGCTCTGATACTTGTGATAAGCCTGCCAGCCGAACACGATGACCAGCGCCAACAGGCCACCGGTGACCAGAGGTTTGCCGTTGCGTGTCCACCAGTCCTTCAAATCCGCCAACTGTTCGTCTTCGGTACTCGACACCCCAATACTCCTTAATCGCTAAATCGGCTGTTTAGACAGCTTCAACCCTGCACGACGCAGGTGGCCAGGTGAGCGGCGAGCGCATCCCAGGCAATGCTTTGTTGTTCGCCCTGGCCACGCAGGGGTTTGAAACCTACCACTTGCTGGGCCATTTCGTCGTCACCGAGGATCAGTGCATACAGTGCACCGCTCTTGTCGGCTTTCTTGAACTGGCTTTTGAAGCTGCCGGCGCCGGCATTGACTTGCAGACGCAGGTTTGGAAGCTGGTCACGTACACGCTCGGCCAGGGCCAGACCGGCCAGTTCGGCCTGCTCGCCAAAGGCGCAGAGGTAGACGTCGACCTGACGGGAGATTTCTTCCGGGATCTGCTCCAGGGTTTCGAGCATCAACACCAGACGCTCGATGCCCATGGCGAACCCGACGCCTGCGGTCGGCTTGCCGCCCATCTGCTCGACCAGACCGTCGTAACGACCGCCCGCGCAGACAGTGCCCTGGGCGCCGAGCTTGTCGGTGACCCATTCGAATACGGTTTTGCTGTAGTAATCGAGGCCGCGCACCAGTTTCGGGTTGAGCACGTACGGGATGCCAACCGCGTCCAGACGCGCCTTCAGACCTTCGAAGTGCGCACGGGATTCGTCGTCCAGGTAGTCGGCCATCTTCGGCGCATCGACCAGTACGGCTTGAGTGTCGGCATTTTTGGTGTCGAGCACGCGCAGCGGGTTGGTTTTCAGGCGACGCTGGCTGTCTTCGTCGAGCTTGTCGTGGTGCGCCGAGAGGTACTCGACCAGCGCTTCACGATAGCGACCACGGGACTCGCTGGTGCCCAGGCTGTTGAGTTCGAGCTTGACCGCATCACGGATACCCAGCTCACCCCACAGGCGCCAGGTCATGATGATCAGTTCGGCGTCGATGTCCGGACCGTCGAGGTTGAACACCTCCAGACCGATCTGGTGGAACTGGCGATAACGACCTTTCTGCGGACGCTCGTGGCGAAACATCGGGCCGATGTACCAGAGTTTCTGCACCTGGCCACCGCCGGTGATGCCGTGCTCGAGCACTGCACGCACGCACGCCGCGGTGCCTTCCGGACGCAGGGTCAGGGAGTCGCCGTTGCGGTCTTCGAAGGTGTACATCTCTTTTTCGACGATGTCGGTCACTTCACCGATCGAGCGCTTGAACAGCTCGGTGAATTCGACGATCGGCATGCGGATCTGCTTGTAACCGTAGTTATCCAGCAGACGCGCGACAGTGCCCTCGAAATAACGCCACAGCGGGGTCTGTTCGGGCAGGATGTCGTTCATGCCACGAATGGCTTGCAGAGACTTGCTCACTATAAATCCTTAAATTCGTTCGGCTTTCAGTCAGGCTCAGCCGCGCGCGATGACCGCTGCGTCAGCTTCGACCTTTTCGGCCGCTTTCTGGCGGATCAGCTTTTCCAGCTCGTCCACCAGATTGTCATTCGTCAGTTTCTGCGACGGCTTGCCGTCGATGTAAATCAGGTTTGGCGTGCCGCCGGTCAAGCCGATATGGGCTTCCTTGGCTTCGCCGGGGCCGTTGACCACGCAACCGATCACCGCGACATCCAGCGGCACCAGCAGGTCTTCAAGGCGCCCTTCCAGCTCGTTCATGGTCTTGACTACATCGAAGTTCTGCCGCGAGCAGCTCGGGCAGGCGATGAAGTTGATGCCACGGGAACGCAGATGCAAAGACTTGAGAATGTCGTACCCGACCTTCACTTCCTCGACCGGATCGGCCGCCAGCGAGATGCGGATAGTATCGCCAATCCCCTCGGCGAGCAGCATACCTAGGCCCACGGCGGATTTCACTGTGCCCGAACGCAAACCACCGGCTTCGGTGATGCCCAGGTGCAACGGCTGGACGATTTCCTTCGCCAGCAGACGGTAGGCTTCAACGGCCATGAACACGTCGGAAGCTTTCACGCTGACCTTGAAGTCCTGGAAATTCAGGCGTTCAAGGTGCTCGACGTGCCGCAGCGCGGACTCGACCAGCGCAGCCGGGGTCGGCTCGCCGTATTTCTTCTGCAGGTCTTTTTCCAGGGAACCGGCGTTGACGCCGATACGGATCGGAATCCCGCGGTCACGGGCGGCATCGACCACGGCGCGCACCCGGTCTTCACGACCGATGTTGCCCGGGTTGATGCGCAGGCAGTCCACACCCAGTTCGGCGACGCGCAGAGCGATCTTGTAGTCGAAGTGGATGTCGGCAACCAGCGGCACCTTGACCAGTTGTTTGATCTTGCCGAACGCCTCGGCGGCGTCCATGTCCGGTACCGAAACGCGGACGATGTCGACGCCGGCGGCTTCCAGACGATTGATCTGGGCGACGGTGGCAGCCACATCATTGGTGTCGCTGTTGGTCATGCTCTGCACAGCGATAGGCGCATCGCCGCCAACAGGCACGTTACCGACCCAGATCTTGCGCGAAACGCGACGTTTGATTGGAGATTCGCCGTGCATGACTTATTGACCCAACTTCAGGCGAGCAGTCTCGCCACTGGTGAACGGAGCGATATCGACCGGTTGGCCGTTGTAGCTGACCTGTGCGGCGCGAGCCACACCCAGACGCACCGCCAGTGGCGGCTTGCCGGAAACCGAAACGCTGTCGCCTTTATGTTTCAGACCGCTGAACAGCACCTTGCCGCGACCGTCGGTGACCTGTGCCCAGCAATCGGCGGTGAACTGCAGTTGCACCTGGCCGTCGCCGGCAGCTGGGGCAGCCGTTTCTACGGTTGGCGCAGCTGTGGCCGCGGTCACTGGAGCGGTGACAGTCGGTGCTGGTGTGGCCGGAACGTTAGGTGCTGGAGTCGCCGGGGTGGCCACCACCGGAGCCGGTGTATGAACCGGTGCGGCTGGCGTGGTCGCAGCCGGCGCGGCTGGAGCAGTTGCCGGAGCGGCAGGTTCGGCACCCGTCGCTTCAGCGGTGGTTTCCGATTGCGGCAGTGCGAGAGCGGTTGCGCCCTCGGCCTGACCTTCGGCAACGGCCTGGTCTTCCGGCTCATCGATCGGGTGAATCTGCGTGGTGCCGTCGGCGCCTTCGACTTCGACGTGCTCCGGAACCAGGCTGGTCAAGTCTTTGGTGCGCAGCGAGGTCTGATCCTGCCACCAGACGAAACCGCCGCCGATGACCGCGATCAGCAACAACAGGCTGACGATACGCAAAATGGTATGGGAAACCCGCACCGGCTCTTCGATACGACCCAACGCATGCACATTGCTGCCTTGGGAATCGGTACCGGTGGACTGGTCGAATTGCTGGACCAGAACGGTCTGATCCATGCCGAGCAACTTGGCGTAAGCGCGAATGTAACCGCGAGCGAAGGTATGCCCCGGCAGCTTGTCGAAAGCGCCAGCTTCAAGATTGCTCAGGGAAGTCACGGTGAGGTTGAGCTTGAGGGCCACTTCGGCCAGCGACCAGCCATTGCTTTCGCGGGCCTGGCGCAAAGTCTCACCGGGATTAACGCGAGTCGCTGCTACAACTTCGGGATGCGCCGCTTTCATCATTGCTCCGACAGGTATTGCTGATATTCCGGCGTACCGGGATAGAGTCGTTTTAATTGCAGGCCATAACTGGCGGCCTTGTCGCGATCTTCAAACACTTTTGCCAGCCGAACGCCGAGCAATAGACTACGTGCATTTTGCTCGGTTAGCAGGCTGAAACGGTCGTAATAGTCACGCGCGGGCACATAATGCCTGTCTTCGAAAGACAACTCAGCCATTTCCAGCAAAGCACGCGGTTGTTGACGGTTCAGCCGCAGGGCTTTTTCCAGTTGCTGCTGCGCCAGATCCCGCTGCCCGAGCTTCGAAGCGGTCATGCCGAGATTCTCGAAGACCCGCGAACGCTCAGGATACAGGGTATCGGCGGCTGCCTGCTCAAAACGCTCGTAGGCTTCCTTGTAACGCTGTTCTTCGTAGAGAAAACTGCCGTAGTTATTGAGGATTCGTGCATCGGTGGGACGCGAGGACAGGGCTTTGCGGAAATGCTCGTCGGCCAGTTTCGGCTCCATTTCGGCCTGGAACACCAGCCCGAGGGCGGCGTTGGCATCAGGATCGGAATCGTCCAGTTCCAGCGCCTTCTTCAGCGGCACCTTGGCCCGTTCGGTCATCCCTTGCTGCAAGTATCCCAATCCCAGCTGCACGTAGGCGGCACGCGCTTCGTCGCGGCCCTTGCTGGTCTTCATCGGGTTGTAGTCACCCGACAGGACACAACCAGCACACAGGCTGGCCATCAGCAACAGCAGCGCAAAGCGCAGGGACATAGAGATCCTCTCTTAGTTAGTGTTCGCGGCGTTCTGTGCCAGATCGCTGTCGGCGCTCAACTCGCGCACGGCGATGTAACGTTCGCTGCGACGGGTGCGATCCAGCACCTGCCCTACCAATTGACCACATGCGGCGTCGATGTCTTCACCACGGGTGGTGCGGACAGTGACGTTAAAGCCGGCCTGATGCAACTGATCCTGGAACCGACGAATGGCGTTGTTGCTCGGCCGCTCGTAACCGGAATGCGGGAACGGGTTGAACGGAATCAGGTTGATCTTGCACGGAATGTCTTTGAGCAGCTCGATCATTTCCACGGCGTGCTCAAGCTTGTCGTTGACGTCCTTGAGCAAGGTGTACTCGATGGTCAGCACACGCTTCTCGCCAAGGGCGGACATGTAGCGCTGGCACGACTCGAGCAGCATCTTAAGCGGATATTTCTTGTTGATCGGCACCAATTGGTTACGCAATGCGTCATTCGGTGCGTGCAGGGACAACGCCAGGGAGACGTCGATGTGCTTGGCCAGCTCATCGATCATCGGCACCACGCCCGAAGTGGACAGGGTCACGCGGCGCTTGGAGATCCCGTAGCCCAGGTCATCCATCATCAGATGCATGGCGGCCACGACGTTGTCGAAGTTCAGCAGCGGTTCGCCCATGCCCATCATCACCACGTTGGTGATGGCGCGGTCGATGGTGGCGGGAACACTGCCGAAGGATTTGTTGGCAATCCACACCTGACCGATGACTTCGGCGGCGGTGAGGTTGCTGTTGAAGCCTTGCTTGCCGGTGGAGCAGAAACTGCAGTCCAGGGCACAGCCTGCCTGGGACGAAACGCACAGAGTGCCGCGTTTGCCCTGGGGAATGTAGACGGTCTCGACACAGCTGCCGGACGCCACGCGCACCACCCACTTACGGGTGCCGTCGCTGGAAATGTCCTCGCTGACCACTTCGGGACCACGGACTTCAGCAATAGCCTTGAGCTTGTCGCGCAAAGCCTTGCTGACGTTCGTCATGGCGTCGAAATCATCGACGCCAAAGTGGTGAATCCATTTCATTACCTGACCGGCACGGAAACGCTTCTCCCCGATTGAGTCGAAGAATTTTTCCATTTCCGGCTGGGTCAGACCCAGCAGGTTTGTTTTAACAGTCGATGTAGTCATGGATTCACCTTCACTCTTTAAGCAATGCTTAGCGAGTGGTTACTTCAGTAGCTGCGAAGAAGTACGAGATTTCACGAGCAGCAGCGGCTTCGGAGTCCGAACCGTGAACGGCGTTGGCGTCGATCGACTCAGCGAAGTCAGCACGGATGGTGCCAGCAGCAGCTTCTTTAGGGTTGGTAGCGCCCATCAGCTCACGGTTGCGAGCGATAGCGTTTTCGCCTTCCAGAACCTGAACAACCACTGGACCGGAGATCATGAAAGCAACCAGGTCACCGAAGAAACCGCGCTCTTTGTGCTCAGCGTAGAAGCCTTCAGCTTCGGCTTTGGACAGCTGCTTCATTTTCGAAGCAACAACTTTCAGACCAGCCTTTTCGAAACGGGTAACGATTTCGCCGGCAGCGCCTTTTGCAACAGCGTCAGGCTTGATGATGGAGAAAGTACGTTGAACAGCCATGGTGTAACTCCAGAAACAGTAATTTGCGAAAAATTAAACCCGCGAATTATACGCGGGTTCTTGGGTATTGCCTAACCTGCGAGGACGATCAGTCGACTTCTTCGATCCAGAGTGCCTGAACCGCTTCCAACACCTTCTCGCCGACACGGCCAGAGGTGTTGTCGAAGTCAGGCAATTCCATGATCCATCGCTGCAGGTCGACGAAATTGACAGAAAGCGGATCTACATCCGGCTTGGCTTCGGCCAATTCTTCTGCAATGCGTTGAACATCATTCCAACCGTAGCTCATGACAGTCTTACCAGTCAGTGCGGCGCTTCGGCCGCATGGTTAAGCGAATATTTCGGAATCTCGACGGTGATGTCTTCTTCGCCGACGATAGCCTGACAGGCCAGGCGCGATTGCGCTTCCAGGCCCCAGGCACGATCGAGGAAGTCTTCTTCCAGCTCGTCCGCCTCTTCCAGCGAGTCGAAACCCTCGCGGATGATGCAATGGCAAGTGGTGCAGGCGCAGACGCCGCCGCAGGCACTTTCCATCTCGATATGGTGTTCGTGAGCCAGATCGAGAATCGAAGTGCCGGGTTCGGCCTCGACCACCATGCCTTCAGGGCAGAACTTCTCGTGGGGCAGAAAAATGACCTGCGGCATCAGATATCCTCGATTTCATTCAGATTGCGCCCCGACAGAGCGGCTTTCACCGTCAGATCCATGCGGCGGGCAGCAAAAGCATCGGTCACTTGCGACAGACGCTTGGTCTGCTGCTCGATGGCGTAACCATCGGTGCCTTTCATCAGTTCGGCCAGTTCCTGCATCTGCAGCTCGATGACCATGCGCTCTTCGGCGTCGAGCAAACGCTCGCCATCGGCATCCAGAGCACCCTGTACCGCTTCGATCAGGCGCTGGGCATCGACTTGCTGCTCGCGCAGGACGCGGGCGACCTTGTCGTCATTGGCGTGCTGGAACGAATCCTTGAGCATCTTGGCGATTTCGCCGTCGGTCAGGCCGTAGGACGGCTTGACCTGAATGCTCGCTTCAACGCCTGAACCCAGTTCACGCGCCGAAACACTGAGCAGACCGTCGGCATCGACCTGGAAGGTCACGCGAATCTTCGCCGCACCGGCCACCATCGCCGGAATGCCGCGCAGTTCGAAGCGCGCCAGGGAGCGGCAGTCGCTGATCAGCTCGCGCTCACCCTGGAGCACATGGATCGCCATGGCCGACTGGCCGTCTTTATAAGTGGTGAAATCCTGAGCGCGGGCGACCGGGATGGTGGTGTTGCGCGGAATCACCTTCTCCATCAGCCCGCCCATGGTTTCCAGCCCAAGGGACAGCGGAATCACGTCGAGCAGCAGCAGTTCGCCGCCATCGCGCTTGTTGCCAGCCAGCGTATCGGCCTGGATCGCGGCCCCGATGGCCACCACTTGATCCGGGTCGATTTCCGTCAATGGCTGACGACCGAAGGCTTCGGCAACGGCCTCGCGTACACGTGGAACGCGGGTCGAACCACCAACCATGACCACGGCATGCACGTCTTCCAGTTCAATACCGGAATCACGCACGGCGCGGCGGCAGGCTTTCAGGCTGCGCGCAACCATTGGCTCGATCAGCGCATCGAAGGCTTCGCGGGTCAACTGCGCTTTCCAGTCACCGTAGGCGACTTCAACGCTGGCCGCATCGGTCAGGGCTTCTTTGGCCGCGCAGGCAGTTTGCAGCAGATTGCGTTGCGCACCCGGATCGAGATCGGCGGACAGGCCGGCGCTCTCGATGATCCAGCCGGCAATCGCGTGATCGAAGTCGTCGCCGCCCAGGGCGCTGTCGCCGCCGGTGGCCAGCACTTCAAAAACACCGCCAGTCAGACGCAGAATCGAAATATCGAACGTACCGCCGCCCAGGTCATAAATCGCCACCAGACCTTCGGCATGCTGATCCAGACCGTAAGCCACGGCAGCCGCCGTCGGCTCGTTGAGCAGGCGCAGCACGTTCAGACCGGCGAGTTTCGCCGCATCCTTGGTGGCCTGGCGCTGCGCATCGTCGAAATACGCCGGAACGGTGATCACCGCACCGACCAACTCGCCACCCAGGGTCGCTTCAGCACGCTGACGCAGGACCTTGAGGATATCGGCGGAGACTTCGACTGGGCTTTTCGGGCCTTGCACGGTGTCGATGAACGGCATGTGCGATTCGCCACCGACGAAGCGGTATGGCAGTTGCTCGCCCAATTGCTTGACGTCGGACAGGCCACGACCCATCAGGCGCTTGACCGACAGCACAGTGTTCAAGGGATCGGAAGACGCGGCCAGCTTGGCCGACTCGCCAACCTCGACGCGGTCGGCGTGATAACGCACGGCGGACGGCAGGATGACCTGCCCGTCAGCGTCGGCCAGTGGTTCGGAAAGACCACTGCGCAACGCAGCGACCAGCGAATTGGTAGTGCCCAAGTCGATCCCCACAGCCAGACGACGCTGGTGCGGTTGAGGACTTTGGCCGGGTTCGGCGATCTGCAGTAGGGCCATCGTGATCAGGACTTATCTGTATATCAGGCGTGCGACCGGAGCGGCACTGGGTTAATCGTCGAGGCGCTCTTCTAACTGGCGCACTTCGTAGGTGAGCTTGTCGAGGAACTGCATGCGCCGCATCAGGCGTTCGGCCTGTTCGCGTTGCGCTGCATCATCCCAACAGGCTGCGAAGCTTTCGTTCAACTGTTCCTGAGCCACTTTCAGGCGACGCTTGAATACCGCGACACCGTCGAGATCGGCGCTGTCCTGGAGGTCTTCGAGCTCTTCGCGCCACTGCATCTGCTGCAAAAGAAACTCGGGGTCATGGACCGTGACTTCCATCGGCACTTCATGCCCGCTGATGGTCAGCAGGTAGCGTGCACGCTGGGCAGGACTTTTGAGCGTCTGGTACGCGTCGTTTAGCCGCGCAGACTGCTCAAGCGCCGACCGCTGTTCGCGCTCGGAGGCGTCGGCAAAGCGGTCAGGATGAACACCGCGCGCCAACTCACGGTAGCGCGTGGCCAACTGCTCGAGATCCAGGCGAAAGCTCGGTTGCAGCTCGAATAAAGCGAAATGACAAGGAATACCCACGACAAGCCTCAGATGTTGAAGCTTTCGCCGCAGCCACATTCACCGCGAACGTTGGGATTGTTGAACTTGAAGCCTTCGTTCAACCCTTCCTTGACGAAATCGAGTTCGGTGCCGTCCAGGTAGGCCAGGCTTTTCGGGTCGATGATCACTTTCTCGCCGTGACTTTCGAACACCTGATCCTCGGCAACCACCTCGTCGACAAACTCCAGCACGTAGGCAAGGCCGGAACAGCCTGTGGTGCGAACACCCAGACGAATCCCTTCACCTTTGCCGCGCCCGTCGAGGGAGCGTCGCACGTGTCGAGCAGCCGCTTCTGTCATGCTGATAGCCATCGTTGACTCCTTACTCGTCGCGCAATGCTTAGATCAAGCCTTTCTTCTGCTTGTAGTCGCGAACAGCCGCTTTGATAGCGTCTTCAGCGAGTACCGAGCAGTGGATTTTCACTGGCGGCAGGGCCAGTTCTTCGGCCAGCTGAGTGTTCTTGATGGTCTCGGCCTCGTCCAGCGTCTTGCCCTTCATCCACTCGGTGGCCAGGGAGCTGGAAGCGATTGCCGAACCGCAGCCGTAGGTCTTGAACTTGGCGTCTTCGATAACGCCCTGATCGTTGACCTTGATCTGCAGACGCATCACGTCGCCGCACGCCGGAGCGCCGACCATGCCGGTGCCGACATCCGGGTCTTCCGCGTTCATCTTGCCGACGTTGCGCGGGTTTTCGTAGTGGTCGATGACCTTTTCGCTGTAAGCCATGATGCTTAATCCTCACTCATCAGAGAGTCGCTCTTTAAGCCCCGCAACCTTGGGTCGCAGGGCCGGTTCGCGGCGACTTGAAATCAGTGTGCCGCCCACTCGATTTTCGAAATGTCGACACCGTCTTTGTACATGTCCCACAGCGGCGACAAAGCGCGCAGCTTGGTAACGGCCTCGCAGACTTTCTGCGCGGCGTAGTCGATTTCTTCTTCGGTGGTGAAACGGCCGAAGGTGAAACGGATCGAGCTGTGTGCCAGTTCGTCGTTGCGGCCCAAGGCGCGCAGTACGTACGAAGGCTCCAGGGACGCCGAAGTGCAGGCCGAACCGGACGATACCGCCAGATCCTTGAGCGCCATGATCAGCGACTCGCCTTCAACGTAGTTGAAGCTCAGGTTCAGGTTGTGCGGAACGCGGGCGGTCAGGCTGCCGTTGACGTACAGCTCTTCCAGGTGCTCGACCTGCTTGAAGAAACGATCGCTCAGGGCCTTGATGCGTACGTTTTCGGCAGCCATGTCTTCCTTGGCTACGCGGAAGGCTTCGCCCATACCGACGATCTGGTGGGTCGCCAGAGTGCCGGAACGCATGCCACGTTCGTGACCGCCGCCGTGCATGGTCGCTTCGATGCGCACACGCGGCTTGCGGCTGACGTACAGGGCGCCGATGCCTTTAGGGCCGTAGGTTTTGTGGGCGGAGAACGACATCATGTCGACTTTCAGCTTCTGCAGATCGATCTCGACCTTGCCGGTGGACTGAGCCGCGTCAACATGCAGCAGAACGCCCTTGGAGCGGGTCAGTTCGCCGATGGCAGCGATGTCGTTGATGGTGCCGATTTCGTTGTTCACGTGCATTACCGACACCAGAATGGTGTCTTCGCGCAGTGCCGCTTCGATCATCGCCGGGGTGATCAGACCGTCTTCGGTCGGCTCGAGGTAGGTCACTTCGAAACCTTCACGCTCCAGTTGGCGCATGGTGTCGAGAACGGCCTTGTGTTCGATCTTGCTGGTGATCAGGTGTTTGCCTTTGGAGCCATAGAAATGCGCCGCACCCTTGATTGCCAGGTTGTCGGATTCGGTGGCGCCGGACGTCCAGACGATTTCGCGCGGGTCGGCGTTGACCAGATCGGCCACCTGACGACGGGCATTTTCGACGGACTCTTCAGCTTTCCAGCCGAACACGTGGGAACGGGACGCCGGGTTACCGAAGTTTCCGTCGACCAGCAGGCATTCACTCATCTTTTGCGCAACGCGCGGATCGACCGGGGTGGTCGCAGAGTAATCAAGGTAAATCGGCAATTTCATGGACTATCTCCTAAATCAGGGCTGGCGTTCCGCTAGCTCTTCGGCTGTCATTCGACGGCGGACGCTTCAATCTTGTCCAGGCGTGGCGCCTTGCTGTTGCAACGACGCTGGTCCTGACGCTGGGCTACTTCTTGCACCTCACGGCGAGTCACAAGATCAGCCAAGCTGATACCACTTAGAAATTCGTGAATCTGCAGGCTCAGATCGCACCACAGGTGATGAGTCAGGCAGGTGTCGCCGGAATGGCAATCGCCTTGGCCCTGGCACTTTGTAGCGTCGACCGATTCGTTGACCGCATCGATCACCTGAGCCACCTGGATGCCCTGCATGTCGCGCGACAACTGATAACCACCGCCTGGGCCGCGAACACTGGAAACCAGGTTACTGCGGCGCAGCTTGGCGAAAAGCTGTTCGAGATAGGACAGGGAGATGCCTTGGCGCTCGGAGATATCGGCCAGGGACACCGGCCCGTGCTGCGCGTGCAACGCCAGGTCAAGCATGGCGGTCACGGCGTATCGGCCTTTTGTAGTCAGTCGCATGGACAATTACCACGGAGTTCGGAATGGGCGGGAGTATGCAATTCCCGAGCATTTAAGTCAACTATAAGACCTAGTGCTTTAGTCGGGTTTACCCGCAAAAGAGCGCGCGCATCATAGCAAAGGCTGGCGGCGTACAGCCAGCGGTACAGCGTTATCGTTCTTCGCGAGCAAGCCCGCTCCCACAGGGGAGATGCATTCCAATGTGGGAGCGAGCTTGCTCGCGAAAAGCAGCGCCGCGGTTTAGCTGGCCTGGCTCTGATCCTTGCCCTTCACGCAGGCGAAGTCTTCTTCACGCAGCTCAGGCAGATCTTTCGCACAGTAATTACTGCCCAGATCCTTCAGCGCACCGCACATCCCCTCCAGTCGCCCGTCCACCGCCTGCAGGTGATCGAGCAACTGACCGATGGCACGGGCCACCGGGTCGGGCATGTCTTCGCTGACACCGTAGGCATCGAAACCGATCTTCTCGGCCATCGCCTTGCGCTTGGCGTCCTGCTCTTCATCGGATTTGACGATGATCCGCCCCGGAATCCCCACCACTGTGGCGCCCGGCGGCACTTCCTTGGTGACCACCGCATTGGAACCGACTTTCGCGCCAGCCCCCACCGTGAACGGCCCCAGTACTTTGGCGCCGGCACCCACGACAACGCCGTCACCCAGCGTCGGGTGGCGTTTGCCTTTATTCCAACTGGTGCCACCAAGGGTCACGCCCTGGTAAATGGTCACGTCATCACCGATCTCGGCGGTTTCACCAATGACGATGCCCATGCCGTGATCGATGAAGAAACGCCGACCGACCTTGGCACCCGGATGAATCTCGATCCCGGTCAGCCAGCGACCGAAATTCGAAACCAGCCGCGCAAGCCATTTCAGCTCGTTGCGCCACAGCATCCCGGCCAACCGATGAATCCAGATCGCGTGCATACCGGGGTAGCAGGTCAGGACTTCAAAAGCGTTACGCGCCGCCGGGTCTCGATGGAATACGCTCTGGATATCTTCACGCAAACGCTCAAACATCATTCAGTCCTTCCGCTTAAGAAGCTCACCACGGGCCGCTTTTTGGGTTTCCGTGAGGATGCCACGCAAAATATTCATTTCCGCCCGGCTGACCGAGCTGCGTCCGTACAACCGGCGCAGGCGCGCCATCAAGTGCCGCGGCTTTTCCGGATCAAGAAATTCGATGGCGACCAGCGTCTGCTCCAGATGCTCGTAAAAGCGCTCCAGCTCATCCATGGTCGCGAGCTCGGCGCTTTTCACCGAGGCCACTTCTTCTTTCTCGATCTTGGTCGGCTGCCCTTGAGCGGCCAGCCAGGCCATGCGCACTTCATAGCTCAACACCTGCACCGCCGCCCCGAGGTTCAGCGAGCTGAACCCAGGATCGGAGGGGATGTGCACATGAAAGTGACATCGCTGCAGCTCCTCGTTGGTCAGGCCGGAGTCTTCACGACCGAATACCAACGCGATTTCCGCGCCCTGCCCCGCCTCTTCGACCACTTTGCTCCCGCATTCGCGCGGATCGAGCAGCGGCCAGGGAATGCGCCGGTCACGGGCGCTGGTGCCGAGCACCAGATTGCAGCCGACCAGAGCGTCTTCCAGAGTGGCGACGACTTGAGCATTTTCAAGGATATCCCCGGCACCGGAAGCTCGAGCATCGGCTTCGTGGTGCGGAAACAACCGCGGTTCGACCAGCACCAGCCGCGACAGACCCATGTTTTTCATGGCGCGCGCGGCCCCGCCGATGTTGCCGGGGTGGCTGGTATTGACCAGGACGACACGAATGTTCTGCAGCAAGGGAGGCGCTCTCGGACACAGGAAAGGGGTGCAAATCTTACAGAACAGCCTACCGTTAAGCTATGAAAGCGAACAGCGACCTTCACCTGAAGAAAAGTTCTGATAGAATGCGCGGCTTTCTTTAACAACCTTAGGTGACACATCCATGCAGCCCATGCTGAATATCGCGCTGCGCGCCGCCCGCAGCGCCAGTGAACTGATCTTCCGCTCCATCGAGCGCCTGGATACCATCAAGGTCGACGAAAAAGACGCCAAGGATTATGTATCCGAGGTCGATCGCGCCGCCGAACAGAAAATCATCGATGCTCTGCGCAAGGCTTACCCGAATCACTCGATCCAGGGTGAAGAGACCGGCACGCACGTCGGTAACGGCATCGAAGGCGAAGAGTACCTGTGGATCATCGATCCGCTGGACGGCACCACCAACTTCCTGCGTGGCATTCCTCACTTCGCTGTCAGCATTGCCTGCAAATACCGTGGTCGCCTGGAGCACGCAGTGGTTCTGGACCCGGTTCGCCAGGAAGAATTCACCGCCAGCCGTGGTCGCGGCGCTCAACTGAACGGTCGTCGTCTGCGCGTCAGCGGTCGCACCAGCCTCGACGGCGCTCTGCTGGGCACTGGCTTCCCGTTCCGTGACGACCAGATGGACAACCTCGACAACTACCTGGGCATGTTCCGCGCCCTGGTTGGCCAGACTGCCGGCATCCGCCGCGCCGGCTCCGCCAGCCTGGACCTGGCCTACGTGGCTGCCGGTCGTTTCGACGCGTTCTGGGAGTCGGGCCTGTCCGAGTGGGACATGGCTGCAGGCGCCCTGCTGATTCAAGAAGCTGGCGGCCTGGTGAGCGACTTCACCGGCGGTCACGATTTCCTTGAAAAAGGCCACATCGTTGCCGGCAACACCAAATGCTTCAAGGCAGTCCTGACGGCGATCCAGCCGCACCTGCCGGCTTCGCTGAAGCGCTAAGCTTCCGGCGAAACGCAAAAAGCACCCTTCGGGGTGCTTTTTTTATGCCTGCGATTTCAGCGTCCACTCGAATCCACTGTGGGAGCGGGCTTGCTCGCGAAGGCGGCACGTCAGCCAACATCAGTTCTGGATGGTAGACCGCTTTCGCGAGCAAGCCCGCTCCCACATTGGGATTGCGGTGATCTGACGCTGAATCGCGCGCACAAAAAAGCACCCCGAAGGGTGCTTCTTTTTAAAACGATCAGACCGTTATTGACCGGGCTGATTCTGCGACAGAATCAGCTTGCCTTCCTTGTCGACCGGAATCTGGTTGCCCGGATCGCGATCCATCCGCACTTTGCCTTCCTTGCCATCCAGCGAATAACGCACGTCGTAACCGACAACCTTGTCACTGATGTCATTCACTGTGTTACAGCGAGTCTGGGTGGTCGTGTAGGTGTCGCGGTTCTGCATGCCTTCCTGCACCTTGTTACCGGCATAACCGCCACCGACCGCACCAGCAACGGTGGCAAGCTTCTTACCGTTACCGCCGCCGACCATGTTACCCAACAGGCCACCACCGACCGCACCGAGCACCGTACCCACGATCTGGTGCTGATCCTGAACCGGTTTCTGCCGGGTTACTGCCACATCCTTGCACACTTCACGTGGAGTCTTGATCTGTGTCTTGACCGGTTCTACGGCCAGCACTTGCGCATACTCAGGGCCGCTTTTAACCAGGCTGTAGGTGGCAACAGCACCCCCGGCAGTCACACCGACAGCACCCAATACCGCACCAACCAGCAACGACTTGTTCACATGAACCTCCTGACCATCACATGCGGGACGCGTCCCGCGCTTCTCCCAGCCTTGGAGCATAAAAAAAGGCGCGAGTTCAACTCGCGCCTTTTCTGGGCTGACAGCCGCAGAAGCGATGGCCGTTATGGACGGTCGTCGACTTCCTTCTCGGTGTTGGCCGGAGGAATCAGATCCTCGGTGCTCAGGTTCAGCCAGATCAGTACCACGTTCGCGATGTAGATCGACGAGTAGGTACCCGCCAGAACACCGATGAACAGGGCAATGGAGAAGCCGAACAGGTTGTCGCCACCGAAGAACAGCAGCGCAGCGATCGCCAGCAAGGTGGAGATCGACGTTGCCATGGTCCGCAGCAGGGTCTGAGTGGTCGAGATGTTGATGTTCTCGATCAGCGAAGCCTTGCGCAGCACACGGAAGTTCTCACGAACCCGGTCGAACACGACGATGGTGTCGTTCAGCGAGTAACCGATGATCGCCAGTACTGCCGCCAGCACCGTCAGGTCGAAGGTGATCTGGAAGAACGACAGGATACCGACAGTCACGATCACGTCGTGAATCAGCGAAACGATCGCGCCGACCGCGAATTTCCACTGAAAGCGGAAAGCCAGGTAGATCAGGATGCCGCCGAGCGCCAGCAGCATGCCGAGGCCGCCCTGGTCGCGCAGTTCTTCACCGACCTGCGGGCCGACGAACTCGACACGCTTGACCGTCGCCGGGTTGTCGCCGCCGACTTTCTGCAAGGCCTCGGCGACCTGATGACCCAACTGCGGGTCTTCGCCTGGCATACGTACGAGCAAGTCGGTAGTTGCACCAAAGCTCTGCACGATGGCTTCGTGATAACCGGAAGTCACCAGCTCTTCACGCACCTTGGTGACATCGGCCGGACGCTCGTAGGTCAGCTCGATGAGCGTACCGCCGGTGAAGTCCAGGCCCCAGTTCATGCCCTTGTGGACGACGCTGAAAATAGCCAGCAACGTGAGAAACACTGTGACGCCGAACGCGAAGTTGCGAACGCCCATGAAGTTGATTGTACGTAACATGGCAGCCCCTTAAATCCACAACTTCTTGAAGTCACGTCCGCCGAAGATCAGGTTGACCATTGCGCGGGTCACCATGATGGCCGTGAACATCGAGGTAAAGATCCCGAGGGACATGGTCACTGCGAAGCCCTTCACCGGGCCGGTACCCATGGCAAAGAGGATGCCGCCGACCAGCAGAGTGGTCAGGTTGGCGTCGAGAATCGCGGTGAATGCCCGGCCGAAGCCTTCGTTGATTGCACGCTGCACGGTCATGCCGGCGGCGATCTCTTCACGGATCCGCGAGAAGATCAGCACGTTGGCGTCGACCGCCATACCCATGGTCAAGACGATACCGGCGATACCCGGCAGGGTCAGCGTTGCACCCAGCAGCGACATCAGCGCCAGCAGCAGCACCATGTTCACCGCCAGCGCGACCGTGGCGATCAAACCGAAGAAGCGGTAGATGGCGATGATGAACAGCGAGACGAACAGCATGCCCCACAGCGATGCATCGATACCTTTGGTGATGTTGTCAGCACCCAGGCTCGGACCGATTGTGCGCTCTTCCGCAAAGTACATCGGAGCGGCCAGACCACCGGCACGCAGCAGCAGCGCCAGCTCGGACGATTCGCCCTGGCCGTTCAGGCCGGTGATACGGAACTGCGCACCCAGCGGCGACTGAATGGTCGCCAGGCTGATGATCTTCTTCTCTTCCTTGAAGGTCTGAACCGGCACGTCTTTCTCGACGCCGTCGACAACCTGCTTGACGTAGGTGGTCACCGGACGCTGCTCGATGAAGATCACCGCCATGCTGCGACCGACGTTCGAACGGGTTGCGCGGCTCATCAGCTCGCCACCGTGGCCATCCAGACGGATGTTCACTTCAGGTGTGCCGTGCTCGCCGAAACCGGCCTTGGCATCGGTCACCTGGTCACCGGTGATGATCAGGCCACGCTCGATCTGCGCAGGAGGACGCTTGCCTTCACGGAACTCGAAAGTTTCGGAAGTGGCTTTCGAAGCACCCGGCTCTGCAGCCAGACGGAACTCAAGGTTGGCCGTCTTGCCGAGAATACGCTTGGCTTCGGCAGTGTCCTGCACGCCCGGCAGCTCAACCACGATGCGGTTGGCGCCCTGACGCTGAACGATCGGTTCGGCAACACCCAGCTCGTTGACGCGGTTACGTACCGTGGTCAAGTTCTGCTTGATGGAGTATTCACGGATTTCCGCCAGCTTGGCCGGGGTCATCGCCAGACGCAGCACCGGTTGACCGTTGAGGTCGGCCGGAACAATGTCGAAATCGTTGAAGTTCTTGCGGATCAGCGCACGGGCCTGTTCGCGGGAGTCAGCATCGCTGAAGCCCAACTGAATGGCGCCGCCCAGTTGTGGCAGGCTGCGATAGCGCAGCTTCTCTTTGCGCAGCAGACTCTTGACGTCGCCTTCGTAGACTTTCAGGCGGGCGTCGAGGGCTTTGTCCATGTCCACTTCCAGCAGGAAGTGCACACCACCGGACAAGTCCAGACCCAGCTTCATCGGGTGCGCGCCGAGGTTGCGCAGCCATTGCGGGGTGGTCTGTGCCAGGTTCAGTGCGACGACGTAGTCATCACCCAATGCCTTGCGCACAACGTCCTTGGCCGGCAGCTGGTCTTCAGCCTTGGTCAGACGGATCAGACCGCCCTTGCCGTTGGCGGCCAGCGAAGCTGCCTTGACGTTGATCCCGGACTCACGCAGCGCGGTGCTGACGCGATCCAGATCGGCCTGATTGACCTGCAGTGCCGTGCTGGCGCCGCTGATCTGAATGGCCGGGTCATCAGGGTATAGATTGGGAGCGGAATAAATCAGACCGACCGCCAGCACCGCCAGGATCAGAATGTATTTCCACAGAGGATATTTGTTCAGCATCACGCCGCCCGTTATGAACGCGGGGCGCCTTGCGCGCCCCGTCGATTGAGTAGAAGTTGGAACCTTAGATCGCTTTCAGCGTGCCTTTTGGCAGCGTGGCGGCGATGGCGCCCTTCTGGAACTTCATTTCCACGGTGTCGGAAACTTCCAGAACCACGAAGTCATCGGCCACTTTGGTGATCTTGCCGGCGATGCCGCCGGTGGTAACCACTTCGTCACCCTTCGCAAGGCTGCTCAGCAGGTTCTTCTGCTCTTTGGCGCGCTTGGCCTGTGGACGCCAGATCATCAGGTAGAAGATGACCAGGAAGCCGACCAGGAAAATCCACTCGAAGCCGCCGCCCATTGGGCCTGCAGCAGCCGGTGCAGCTGCGTCAGCCATGGCGTTAGAGATAAAAAAGCTCATTTAGCACTCCAGTTGCAAATGTTGAATCTTGGGGTCAGAAAACTCAGTCCAAAGGCGGAACGGGGAGCCCGCGTTTGGCGTAGAAGGCATCGACAAAGGCGGCCAATGTACCCTGTTGAATAGCCTCGCGCAAACCAGCCATCAGCACCTGATAATGGCGCAAGTTATGGATGGTATTGAGCATGCTGCCGAGCATTTCGCCGCACTTGTCCAGGTGATGCAGATAAGCGCGGGAGAAGTTCTGGCAGGTATAGCAATCGCAGGTCGGATCCAGTGGCGAATCATCATGGCGATGGAACGCGTTACGGATCTTCAGCACGCCTGTATCAATGAACAGATGCCCATTGCGGGCATTACGGGTTGGCATCACGCAATCGAACATGTCCACACCGCGGCGCACACCCTCAACCAGATCTTCCGGTTTGCCAACGCCCATAAGGTAACGAGGTTTGTCAGCCGGCATCATGCCCGGCAGATAATCCAGCACCTTGATCATCTCGTGCTTCGGCTCACCCACCGACAGACCGCCAATGGCCAGGCCATCGAAGCCGATCTTATCCAGACCTTCCAGCGAGCGCATGCGCAGATCCTGGTGCATGCCGCCCTGAACGATGCCGAACAGCGCTGCGGTGTTGTCGCCATGCGCGTTTTTCGAGCGCTGGGCCCAACGCAGCGACAGCTCCATCGAAACGCGAGCGACATCTTCGTCAGCCGGGTACGGCGTGCATTCGTCGAAGATCATCACGATGTCGGAACCGAGATCGCGCTGCACCTGCATCGATTCTTCCGGGCCCATGAATACTTTCGAGCCATCGACCGGAGAGGCGAAGGTCACGCCCTCCTCCTTGATCTTGCGCATCGCGCCCAGGCTGAAAACCTGGAAACCACCGGAGTCGGTGAGGATCGGGCCTTTCCACTGCATGAAATCGTGCAGGTCGCCGTGTTCCTTGATCACCTCGGTGCCCGGGCGCAGCCACAGGTGAAAGGTGTTGCCCAGAATGATTTCCGCGCCAGTGGCGACGATGTCACGCGGCAACATGCCCTTGACCGTGCCGTAGGTGCCCACCGGCATGAAGGCCGGGGTCTCGACGGTGCCACGCGGGAAGGTCAGACGACCACGACGAGCCTTGCCATCGGTGGCAAGCAGTTCAAAGGACATGCGACATTCGCGACTCATTCTGTTTCCTCTGGGCCTGTTTGTTCAGGGGCAGTCGGGGCGGGATTACGGGTGATGAACATCGCATCACCGTAGCTGAAAAAGCGGTAGCCGTTGTCGACGGCGGCTTTATAGGCGGCCATGGTTTCGGGATAACCGGCGAACGCCGAAACCAGCATCAACAGCGTGGATTCGGGCAAATGGAAGTTGGTGACCAGGGCGTCGACCACATGGAACGGCCGGCCCGGGTAGATAAAGATGTCGGTGTCGCCACTGAACGGCTTGAGCACGCCATCGCGCGCGGCACTTTCCAGCGAACGCACACTGGTGGTGCCCACGGCAATCACCCGTCCACCACGCGCGCGGCACGCCGCAACGGCGTCGACCACATCCTGGCCGACTTCCAGCCACTCGCTGTGCATGTGGTGATCTTCGATCTTGTCGACGCGCACCGGCTGGAACGTCCCCGCACCGACGTGCAGCGTGACGAACGCGGTCTCGACGCCCTTGGCGGCAATCGCCTCCATCAGCGGCTGATCGAAATGCAGCCCCGCCGTCGGCGCCGCCACCGCACCCAGGCGCTGGGCGTACACGGTCTGATAGCGCTCGCGATCCGAGCCTTCGTCCGGGCGGTCTATATAAGGAGGCAACGGCATATGCCCGACGCGATCGAGCAGCGGCAACACTTCTTCAGCAAAGCCCAGTTCGAACAGCGCATCGTGGCGCGCGAGCATCGTGGCTTCGCCACCGCCGTCGATGAGGATCTTCGACCCCGGCTTCGGCGACTTGCTGGAGCGCACATGGGCCAGCACGCGGTGCGTATCGAGCACGCGTTCGATGAGGATTTCCAGCTTGCCGCCCGAGGCTTTCTGCCCGAACAAACGCGCCGGAATCACCCGGGTATTGTTGAATACCATCAAATCGCCCGGGCGCAAATGCTCAAGCAAATCAGTGAATTGACGGTGTGCAAGGGCGCCGCTCGGCCCATCAAGGGTCAGCAGGCGACTACCGCGACGCTCGGCCAAAGGGTGGCGGGCGATCAGCGAATCAGGAAGCTCGAAGGTAAAGTCAGCAACGCGCATGATGTGGTTCGTCTAGCAGGGCCGGAAAGTCTAGCGGAATTATCAAAAATTGACCATGAAACGTGATTGACCAACGGTAATCACCTCTCTATACTTCGCCGCCATTGAGCCCTGATGGCGGAATTGGTAGACGCGGCGGATTCAAAATCCGTTTTCGAAAGGAGTGGGAGTTCGAGTCTCCCTCGGGGCACCACATAGCAGTATCTGAGAGTCTCTAGCAGCCTCTCAGACCCAGAGAAACCGGCCACTTGGCCGGTTTTTTTGTGCCTGTCTGTCTCCCCCTGTCTCCCCTTATCCGTTGTATCCCTGTATCCCTGCTTGTATCCTGAGAAAAATACCGAACTTTGGGATACAAGGATGAAGCGCGCAGACATCAAGCGCCGCCCTCTCGCTGACACGACACTTGCGGGATTGGAGCCGGAATCAAAGGAATACAGGGAGCTGGATGGAAACGGCCTCTACTTCAGGGTTAAACCTGATGGTGGTAAATCCTGGCAGCTCCGCTACAAACGTCCGGCGGGCAATTGGGCTTGGATGGGGCTCGGGGGTTACCCGGAAGTAAGTGGTGCGTTGGCAAGGGACAAAGCTGCCGATCTACGGAAGGTAGTGAGTAGCGGTGCCGATCCCCTAGAACAAAAGCGATCCGCGAAAGCTGCTATCGATGCCGCCAAGACCCGAACCTTTCGAGCTGCCGCTGATGCCTGGCTGAAGGCAAAAGAGGAAAAGGGTCTCGCACCCTCCACCCTCAACAAAATCCGCACCTACCTCGACAAAGACATACTCCCGGCACTGGGCGATAAGCCTCTAGACGAAATCACCCGTACCGACTGCGCGGAACTCCAAGCATCCATCGAAGCCCGGGATGCCCACAACGTCGCGGAAAAATGTCGCACTTGGATCAATCAGATATTCGGGCGAGCCATCGGTTTGGGCCTCACGGAAAACGATCCGGGCAGTCGACTACGAGATATTGCCGCTCAAGCCCCGAAGACTCAGCAGCATCCTCATTTGCTTGAGCCTGAGTTGGCAGAATTCCTCCAAGCACTCAAAAACACTCCCAGCAGGCTGACGGCCCGAACTGCTGCATGGCTCTGTATCTGGACCGCATCTAGACCGGGCATGGTTCGGTTAGCTGAATGGAAAGAATTCGACCTTGATGGAGCAACATGGACGACGCCTGCCGCAAAGATGAAGATGCGCAGGGACTTTGTGTGCCCACTCCCTAAGCAAGCTCTTATCGCACTCAAAGAACTCCATTGTCTCACCGGTCGTAGTCGCTGGCTTTTCCCCGGAGTCGGCGCTAAGAATCCGACGATAAGTGAAAACACCATCAACAAAGTCTTCGCGACGGTTGGTTATAAAGGCCGCTTGGTTGGTCATGGGACTCGTCACACCGCCAGCACTCTACTCAGGGAACACGGCTGGCCAAAAGAGCATGTCGAAGCGCAGCTTGCTCACAAAGAAGAGGGAATATCCGGGGTATACAACAAGGCTCAATACCTTGAGCACAGGGTGAAGATGATGCAGTGGTATGCAGATCACCTTGATGCGCTGGCGAGCGAGATGGTGATCAGGGGACAGTTTGGGAAAGCGGTATGAACACACCTATCCATACCACCCTCAAAATCGATGTAACGAGTGTTACTCATGTAACGGTGCCGGCCAACCACCCGGTTTCATTGGCTTTAAGGCCCGTTACATGCCTGCACAAACTTCCGTACATGCGATGTAACGCATGCAAATGGTGTAACGCCAGTAACAAGCCCCTCTCCCGCTGCGGGCCGACACTCGCCACACTTGGCAATTGCGCAAATCTCGCTGGCTATGCTTCAAACTCGCAGGGCGCGGGACAGTGAGTTGCATGTCGAGAGTCATTGGCATGATTGATACCCACCCGATTTTGCACTCGGCGCTAACCGCTGGCCTGATCCAATATCTCTCAGAGCAGCCACTCTACGAGTTCTGCAATGAACAGATCACTGACGTGTGCGAGCTGATCAATCAGTGCTGCATCCGCATCCAGACCCGCGACATCAGCAGCGACATGAGCAGCATGTGCATCCAGACAACGATGCATGAGGAGGCTATTTTTCAGTACGCCTCAACCGACAAAAAAAACCGTCTCGCGCATTGGGTTCGCCAATACAGCAAGTGTCCTTCAGCATCGGAACGCGAGGCATATGCAGCCTACGTCATGGCCTGCGCAGTGAAAGCACTGAGCGCCTTAGCTGACTGGATGCGCTCCACCGAACAAAAGGCTTGGTCGCATGTTGCCGAGCCTCCGACGGATTGGCCGTGGGACCTTTATTGTCAGGTTGTGGAGAGGCAGATTGATCCTAACGAACGTATTGAGGCACTGGACCAGTACGTGCTTTTTTTGGAGCCCATAACATCCCTACCCTGCTTGATCAGTGACGAGCTGACCCCAATCGCTTACAGGGCAATCGAGAACGCTATTCGCACAAAGGGCGGCATCATCAGCGGAATGGAGCGTAACGAAGAAATCGGCGCACGGGATACAGCAATCATTAGGCAAGGTCGACACTACGTGGCTAGCGGAATGTCACGGCGAAACGTGACCACGGCGGTTCACGCCTGGCTGGAACGAGAGGTGTCCAAACCACTCAACCAGCGCGCTGAGTGGGTGACACTGGAAACCGAGAAAGCGCTAACCCGCAAAAGCGTGGAGGGGATCCTCAAGCGCAATTTTGTGGTGTGACCGATATTTCAATGTCATTTCAAATGGAAGTGAACTGCTCACCGCCGACCAATTTCTAGACCATTGCTCTCGTTGTCCAAACCAATCGAGAGCAATACCTATGAACACCTCTGTCACCGATTTTCCCCGCAAGACTCCCGCCAACGCCGCCTCACTTTTTGATGCCGCTTCCACTTTAATCCGCATGCGGGAGGTGGAAGGCATCGTGGGGATGAAACGTTCGACCATCTACAAACTGATGCAGCGCACCGACTGCGGCTTTCCACAGCCCGTCAAACTGAGCAACAGCAAAGCACGCGGCGCCCCTGTCGCCTGGGTCCTTTCCGAAGTTCAAGCGTGGGCGCGCAGCCGCATCGAGGCACGTGATCAGGTGGCTGCATGAGCCACAAGACTGCAAACAACGCTTTGATGCACCCCTTTTCCGTGTTGCGTCGGATCGGTTTCTCGTCTCGCATCATGCAGCGACTTGAACGCTACCGCAGCCAGCAGGACAGGCAAGGTCGCGTTGTCAGCGTGCTCAGTTGGGCCGACGGTACCTGGTGCGCCCTATCCCTACACTGCGAAAAGACCGGGGCCGTTGTCGTCGACGAAGGCCAGCAGGTCGACGCCTACGAAGACGCCCGCTCCATGCTCAGCGGCGGATTTCTACCCCTTCTCTCCCTGCGCTGGGAAGCCCACGCCTGAAACGAAAACGCCTCCGGGGGCGATCCAGAGGCGTTGAGGTCAATCTACATGCACGAACAATTTATTCCGCACCTGAAAAAACCGCAAGCTATCAGCGCAGTTGCACTTTCGAAACACGGACGTTACTCTCTGGCCGTCGCTGCAAATTCAGCGACCGGGTTTGGCGACCCGAGCTCATACAGGCGCACAGGCGCCCCCATACCGATTGCAGGCGCTTTTTTTGTGCCCGCATTCCTGCTTTATGGCGGCTGTGCGTGGGAGACCTTCGGGTCTGCCGGGGTCCTGTATGCCCGGTTCGCCAACCCGCGCACAGCTGCCACCCTTACATCGTTTGGCGACGATCAGTGGCAGCTCCTCACATACAGGAGCTTCACCAATGCACGCCCTCAATCCGTCCAAAATTCGCGCCGCTGCACACCGTGCAATGGCTCTCGCCGCTTTACACGCCAACTCCAGCCTCGCTATACGCCTCTCACGCTACAACGCTCACATGGCCAAAGCCCGCGCACTCGAAACCGCAGGCGGTGCCCAATGAACAACACCCTGAGCTTTGCCCTGCCCGAAAACCTGCTTTGCGTGAATCCAACCGCAGAGGCCGGCGTTCCTATCGACGCCATCACCTGCGCCATTGACCGTGCTGACTCGGTGCTGACGCTGCTGGAAGACCACTTCGAAAACGAATCCTCACGCCTTGCCAATCACGTCATTTCCGCCGTCCTCTGGGACGTGCGCGGCACCCTCGGCCTGATCAAAACGCTGGCCACGCACGGTGACAACACCTCGACGCCTGCGTTGCAGAAAGGCGGTGCGCTATGACTACCTCCACCACGCTGGGTCACGCCACCTTTTCCCGAGTCAATGCCACCGACCTCAAGCTGTTTCGCGTCAACGCAGGTGTGCCAGTCGAAGACGCACTAGAGATGGTGTCGTTGCTTCAGCATCACGCGAATCAACTCAATTTCGACGCTGCCATGAGTGACAACAGCGAGCGTTTCAGTTGGCCCGCCCTGTACCTGGGCGAGATGGCGAAAGCGCTGATCGACGACATCAACGACGCGCTGTTTCTGCCGAGGGCTGACAAATGAGCCAACGCCCTAACAGCACCGCGAAACGTCCAAGCTTTGCCGACGTGAAAGGCGCCGCGCTGAAAGACATTGATCGTGTCTTGACGCACTGGTTGCCCAACGGCATGCGTGTGGACGGCGGCAAGGAATACACCGCCCCCAATCCGACCCGCAGTGACAAGCGTGCGGGATCGCTCAAGGTCAATTTGAGCAAAGGCACCTGGGCAGATTTTGCCACCGGCGACAAAGGCGGCGACCTGATCGATCTGGTGCGCTATTTGGACGGCGGCACCGACGTCGAAGCGTGCAACAAGCTGGCGGACTGGCTGAATGTTGCGCCCGGCGCTGCCAAGACCAAGGCCGCACCGAACAAGCCGAAGGCGCCGACGTGGAATGCGATCCAGCCGATACCGACCGAGGCCATGAACAAGTGCCCGGCCAAGCACCGTGATCACGGTGTGCCGTCCAAGGTCTGGATTTACCGTGACGCACAGGGTCAGCCGCTCATGGTGCTGTATCGCTTCGACCTCGGCCCGGATGAAGACGGCAAACCGAAAAAAGTCTTTGCACCGCTGACGTGGTGTCAGCGCGCCGATAGCCAAACCAAGCAATGGCGCTGGCAGGGTCTGCCGGATCCCCGTCCGCTGCTGCGCCTTGATGAACTGGCCCAGCGCGCTGACGCACCGGTGGTTCTGTGCGAAGGCGAGAAAGCGGCCGATGCCGCCGCCGAACTGCTGCCTAAGTACGTGGCCACCTGCTGGCCGAACGGTTCCAACTCCTGGCACAAAGCCGACCTGACGCCGCTCACGGGACGCGACGTTTTGTTGTGGCCGGACAACGACGACAGCGGTAAAGCCTGCATGGCCACCGTTGCCGAAAAGTTGCGCGAAATCGGCGCCGCGTCGGTCCGGGTCATCGCGCTGGAGGTGTTCAAACGCAAGCCGACACTGAAGAACGATCGCGCCACTTTCGCCAAAGGTGGTCAATGGGATGACGGCGACGATGCCGCCGATGCGCTCGCCAAAGGCTGGACCGCTGCACATTTCACCGAACTGGAAAGCAACGGCGAGCTGTTCGGTGTAATCGAGGAAAAGCCTGCAGTCGCCCAGGTGAAACCCGAGTCGGAACTGGAGCCGGAACCGAAACCCAAAGCAGCAGCCAAGCGACCGGCAAAATCGAAAAATGACCTGATGCCCGGTGGCTTTCGCCTGACGCCCGAAGGTGTTTTTTATGCCGGCGATGACGGCGAAGCACGCCCGGTGTGTTCGCCGCTGGCAATCCTTGCACGTACTCGTGACGAGAAGGGCCACAACTGGGGTTTGCTGGTTGAGTTCGACGACCCCGACGGCACCAAGAAACGCTGGAACATCCCGGCACGCACCATGACCGGTGACTTCGGCAAGGACGTGCTCGGCCCGTTGGTGGACATGGGGTTGCGTCTGGCCGGCAATCGTTCGGGGCGCAACGCACGCAACGATTTGCAGAGTTACCTAGGCGGCTTCGACAGTGCGCAACGTGCGCGACTGGTCACCCGATTGGGTTGGCATGACAACGCCTTTCTGTTGCCCGAGCAGCAGGTCGGCGTGCACGCAGAACACCTGCACTTCTATGAGGCCGGCGCGCAGCTTCCACCGGTAAGCGAAGCGGGCACCTTGGAGCAATGGCAGCAGCAGATCGGCGCGCTGTGCATCGGTAATCATCGCTTGGCGTTTGTTGTCGGTGTGGCCTTTGCCGGTCCCCTGCTGCATATGCTCGGCCACGAATCGGGCGGCTTTCACCTGTACGGCGACAGCTCCGGCGGTAAAACCACGCATCTGCAAGTTGCCGCCTCGATCTACGGCGGTCCACGCTTGGTGCGTTCATGGCGATCGACCGATAACGCGCTGGAATCTATCGCAGCAGCACATTCGGACGGCCTCCTGGTACTCGATGAAATCGGCATGTGCGATCCGCGCATCATCGGCGAGACGGTGTACATGCTCGGAAACGGCACCGGCAAGGCACGAGCCAATGATCGAGGCCAAGCAAGCCGACAGGTGCAGGAATGGCGCCTACTGTTTCTCTCCACTGGCGAGAAAACCTTGGCCCAGCACATGGCCGAAGCCAACAAGGAACTGAAAGCTGGTATGGAGGTGCGGATGCTGGCCGTCCCGGCCGATGCCAGCAAAGGCCTTGGCATGTTCGACACGCTCAACGGTTTCGAGGATGCCGCCGCCCTATCCGACGCACTCAAGGCCCGCGTGGGGAACTACTACGGCACTCCGCTCACCGCATTCCTCACCGCCCTGTGCGAGCCGGGTAAGCGTCACGGTTGGGCAGTGATCCTGCGCCGCACGCTGGAAGGCTTCATTGCCAAGTCGCTCCCTGCGTCAGCGAGTGGGCAGGCCCACCGTGCTGCTGCTCGCTTCGGCCTCGCCGCCGCAGCAGGTGAGCTGGCTACCGCGATGGGCATCACCGGCTGGCCGGACGGAACTGCCACCACTGCCGCTCGCGTTTGCTTGAACGCTTGGCTAAACGAGCGCGGCGGGGCCGGTAACTTCGAAGGCGATGCGATCTTGGCTCGGCTGCGCCAGGTCATCGAGCGTTTTGGTGAAAGCCGTTTCACCCGCTGGGAATCGGCGGCAGCGAAGATCGACGAACACGGTCCGCGCACCATTGACCGTCTCGGCTTTCGCAAGACACTGGAGCACGGCATGGGCGACACCATGCACACCACCAACACCTATTACGTGCTGCCCGAGGCGTGGCGCTCCGAGATCTTCCGGGGCATGAACATCAACGCCGTGAACAAGGAACTGCTGCAGCGCGGAGTACTGGAGCCGGCCAGCGACGGTAAGGCGTCGAGTTTGGTCCGGTTGCCCGGCCTCGGCCCACAACGCTGCTACATCGTGAAGACGATTCCGGGAACAGATGACAGCGAGGCACGGGCTGCCTGAAGGCACGTCCGCGGATCGAGGTAGCGCCGGCTTATTCCCGGCCTGGCCAGCCGCTCATTCAACCCAAACCCATTTTTTGAAGGAACAAGACAGATGAACGAATTCCAAACTTCCACCGAACAACACGAACTGCTGAACCGCCGCGAGACCACAGGGCTGGCACAGCCGGTTTCAGACAACACTACAGCTACCGGCCATAGCGCCAAGAAACAACGATTGATCGACGAGATCAACCAACTGACCGCCCAGCGCGATGAATATCTGCGCGAGGCTGAAGAGCACTACGCCAAAATGGCGCCGCTGGAAGCGCTATTGGAAGGCGAGGAGGTCATCGAGGCGGACCGGTTGAACAAAATCCGCAACGAGCACAGCAGCCTGAAAGTTCCATACGACGCCAGAAAACACCGTGCCTGGCTGCTCAATGCAAAGATCACTCGACGCGAGCAATTGCTCAATCATGAAACCCTGATGGCGGGTTACACCGAGTCGATGGCGAACTGGAAAGCCGATGAGCTAGAGCTCAACGAAAAACGCGACAGCCTCAGCACTCGATTGACACAGATCCAGCAGCAAGCGGAAGAAGACATGACCAAGGCACGGCAAGCCGAAACCGATGCCGCCACGGCTTATGCGCAGGCAGTGGCCTGGGGCGATACCGAGGGCGAAAAGAACGCCAATGCCGATGCGCAGAAGGCCGCGAAAAACCTCGCAACGGCGACCGAACTCAATCGTCGCCAGCACCTGATCATCACTGCGTTGGAACAGGAGCTGGCCATCGTCGACCAGCACATTGCCGAGGCGCAGAGGGAATACAGTTCGGCCCAAAAAACAGCGATGTACCTTGCCCGCACTGTGCTGGAAGAACAGTGGAACGAACAAGCGCAAGCGCTGATGGAGCTGGGCGGCAAGTTGTGGAATGTGCAAGGCAGGTTAGGAGGCGAACACCTCAGCTTGATGAAGCTGGTGCTTCCAAAAGAAGGCGAAGACTTCCACAGCTGGAATTGGCGCGAGCTGTTGGATCGATCCAGCCAGTACAGCGTGCAAGAAATCCTTTCACTGTAACGCGCTGAGCCACCCAAACAGCCTACGCAGGTAGGCTGTTTAAACCTCCACAGGTTACAAAATGATCATTCAAATAGACCTCAGAAATACTCCCAACTGGAAAGACCTACTGAAAGCACGAATAGGCTCTTTAAAGGAAATGCTGGAATTCGTGGACAAACCCCGCATAAAAACGAAAGTCGAGATTCTCACCGTAAAATTGATCAAGGCAGAGATCATCAGCATCCGAGAGTATCTAAAACTTTCAGAATAGCGCTGAACTTGTGAGCCGCACGAACATTCAAACTCTGATCAAACAAGCATAGGAAACAAACATGTCCAAACTTGCCGAATACCGTCAGCTGGAAAAACACCTCGCTGAACAGCTCCAGGCACTGGAGTCGATGAAGAGCGACGGCGCGCTGAAAAAAGAGATTGAGTTCGAGACCAAGCTGCGCGAGCTGCTGAACCAGTACGATTTCAGCCTCAAGCATATCATCAACCTGCTGGATCCACAGAGCACGAAGCGCGTTCCAACGCCGGTAGCTACACCTAGCAAACGCAAACCTCGTGAGGTGAAGGTATATAAAAATCCTCACACTAGTGAATTGGTTGAAACCAAGGGTGGCAATCACAAAACTTTAAAAGAGTGGAAAGTAAAGCATGGCGCCAACGTGGTCGAGGGATGGTTGGCTACGTAATAATAAAAAAGGGCCGAATCGGCCCTTTTCAACACTCAAGAGTTTCGAGCACTTGACGGTATATCCTTCCTATCTTTCAGCGGACGATCTTGGAGTTCCAATATATAACCATGCAAATTTCTGTTATTTTTTGTAGACTTATTTATCTTTTTCTGGATTCGCTTTGTAGCAGAGTTTATGAAACTCGCATCTTGAGAGGAAAAATCAATTCCCAACTTAAGCGTCCAACTTAAAGTCCCCTCATATGATTCAACAAGCGAAACAAAAGCCTGATCATCATTAAGATTAGCCAAAACCGAATCTATAAAAAACAAAAGTACATTTCTCTGCTCGCCATTTAATGCCCTATCAAGTTCCGCCAGCAGCTTAGCCTCATGCAATGCCGGCAAGAAAAACTCGTACGAGTAAGATTTCTTTATAGCAGTCGTTAGAATGCAAAGAATTTGAAGCTCAGGAAGCTGTCTCAACCAACTGTCTTTCTTATGATTGACAACCTCATCATATAAGATTGCTGCGTCTACCAGAACTCGACTCAGAGCACTCTCAATCTCCTTATAGGGAGTTTGATAAGCGGCCAAGAGAAAATCGGAAAGAGAGGATAGCTTCACCAATGACTCGAGCTCATTTTGCGGCGCCAATCTACTTATCTGTTCGATCCTATTAGGCGCGTCCTTAACCAACCCTAAATAAAAATACTCGGTACCTTGCCAGTACAGATCAAAAGGCTTATTTATGGGTGCCTCGTGACCTTTTTGTTGAAATTGAAGAGTTGCGTAAAAAAACTCTTTAAAGGTCTTGTGCTTAAAGAATATGGCATTCCTATCAGAGTCGTATCCGATAATATCCGTTTTATTTTTAAATGACTTTATGAGCTGACTTGCATCTTGACCGGTCCTCCTCACCTTAAGATAGTCAACAAAAATCGACTCGAGTTCCCGCAGCCCTAAAAAATCCAGATCATTTTCCGTCATATACCCGGCAACAAATGAAATGATCCTCTGAATAGTCTCATACTCTTTTTCCGAACCATTACCTTTCTGAATATCCCACCGCCCCAATACAAGCTCGGTATATTTCGAATACAGCTCGGGCAAGGTCGATGGCAACTCTTTAATATTTTCAGAAACCAACCGGCCTAACAATATTGCACTCAGAGGGGTTTTAGGGAGCGCTTTCATAAGAGGAGATGATTGTAGATCCTCTTTAAACTTAGAACTCACCTTAAGCTGACCACAAAGAGTTTCTATAAAATTTATAATGGTCGCATGCGATAGGTCACAGATATTAAATCGGTCAAAATGTTTCTCCAGCTTTTCCTGGTGATTTTCCTGCTGGATAATACGAGAGGTCACAACCATCTTCACGTGTACCAAGGGCGAAATGGAAACCGCCGAATCACACAAAAACTTAACTTTCTCTTCCATCTCCTCATCGGTCTCGTCGAGGCCATCTATAAATATTATAATAGTCTTGCCAACATCATCCAACTCAGCTTCCACTTTAGAAACTATATCAGGCAAAGAATCTGAATTACTCTTCACCTCTCTAAATGTCGTAAAATAAGGAATAACATTGAAGTCTTCGAGCGTTTGCTGCTCACACAATTTCCTAGCAGTCGCTCTTACAAGCTCTGATTTCCCCGCCCCCATACTTCCTTGGATAAAAAGAAATCTATTCCTCTTCAACTCATCAATCAGAGCCACCGGAACAGCTGGCTTTCTTCGAAACTTCCTATTAAACTCCGGAGGTATCCTAACTATTTGCTGGATTATCTCTATATGTCCAAATTTCTGAGGAATCAAGGAATGATCGACGCCATAACCATCAATCATCGCCAATTGCTTAGCAACATATTTGTTAATATTGAAGTTTGAAAAATCCCAGTATCGCGAATAAAACCTATCAATTAAACTAGTCAGCTTTTCACAGTCAAAAAACTTTATTTTTGTGTTTTTGTGCTCATGATAAATACTATCTTGCGCCGAACGGGTAATATCCTGACTTGTAATAATCCATATTTCAGTTAGAAATATCTCCTTTTTCCCTCCTTCAATCGGACGTGCATGTTCGCACTCTCTGATTTGCCGACGGACGTCTTCATGATTTTGTTTGATAGGAGTAGATTTAACAATAACCCCAACATAATCCTGTTCCATCAGCGTATCATCGTACTTTGTTAGTACAAAATCAGCTCCCATCTCCCGATTGCCTTGAGTGTAATTTACCTCAGTAATGCTTGGCATATTTCTAAATAGCTCATGCAGAACGGGGTGAAGATCTTTCACTTCGTCAGTGAGCTTTCGGATTCTATCGAGCTTCCAGTTGGGTACCATATATCTCCCTTACGCACGGCTAGTGGTGAGAGCCATATCGCGCGAAATGCATTATGGCTAGGGAACATAAACATTTGGCTATGGAAATTCTTTGTTGCTGTGATTGTATTGATCTTTGTGCTGACTACTTTGGCATCAGTACTCTCCACCCTGTCAGACAGAGTAGACGATTCTTTTGTAAAACCAAATATTGCCACTCCGACGCACATCAAGACGAATGCCACACCCCCGACGATTGCAGTAGTTCTGAATGTCGACTCAGCAATACCAGCGGGCACCACCACCATTTTCTCGTACTCTACCGCGGGCAGAAATCTGTACAATTTTGCCTGCCAATCCGCTCTAAGGTTTCGTTGAAGCTTTATAAAACTCCAGCCCGAATAAACGATCATACCAACGTATGCTAACGCCACCACTAAAACAGTCAAAATCAACCATGGATTAATGGAGCTACTGAGCCTAGCTGCAACTAGCCCGATAGTAACTGCGAATGCGCCAGTAATGGCGGTTATCGTCTGCCGTGTGGCATCTGTAGTTTTCGCCGTATCTTCGGTAATAGCTTTCCGAAGATCAGTTAGAGATTTCAAGGTATCTTTAGCGATATCAGAAATAGACATTTGATACGCAATTTTCGCGCTTTCTAACGCGGTTAAGATATTATCTTTTAGATAATCTTCAACGAGCCCATCCGAGCGTCCTGATCGAGCAATTTCTGTCGCAAGAAGACCATGCTTTATTTCCACATCACGGAAATTCTCGTAGCTCCAAGCCACTGCCTCTTGAAGCGCAATAAAAGCTAATGCACCGAATCTTCCTATTGACTCCGCGGTCACAGCAGTAGTTTGCAAAACGAGTTTTGGAGGCCCTTTAAAAATTAGCGACTGATTACTAGACTCGACTTCATTTGGAATAGCGCGTATTAATGCCTGAAAAGCTCTTGCACTCCAAGCCAAGTGATAAGGGAATGTGAAATCGAGTTCAGAGGCATTAGTCAAAATCCACGGGCGAATATCTCGGGGAACAGCCTGAGAGATACCGACCGCCTTGACTATTGACCTAGGAGATTTAGTTTCCGACGTTCTCGTGAAAGACGTTGGAGTACTCCAGTCAGTGAGGTGATGAGCCTGGGTAGTAATAGGTTTTGACAGACGCGCAATGCGCCAACATGTTGCATCATGACCTTTATCCAAAAACGCGATAAGACCAGAAAGTGTTAAAATTCTTAAATCACCATCCGAACCAGGCGGCTTCCTGATAAAAACCTTAAATGGTTCAAAATCCTCAACAATGTTTGAGATTTCGGTAGCATTCTGTTCTTCATCAACGGCGTTATTTTCCCACCGGAGATCATTGCATAGCTGAAGCACCTGCAACGTAGCCTGCGCGCGCAAGTTAGAGACGACGACATGCTCCTCACCCTCGCTTACGAGAGCATCTGCTTGAGCTACAAGCCCATCTAGCAGTTCAGCGAGGATTATCGGATACAAGTTTGTCTTCCGTGATTGATTGGGTATTAATAGTTATTATTTCACCACCAGATGCTTTCGGCTCTCTTACAACACTCATACCAACGCCGTCTGGGTATAGAACCGTTACTCCCTCAGTAGTTCTGATTCTACGCATCGGCGGTCGACCTAAAACCGTCTGATCTGTAGGAAAAACAAGGTTCTCAATTTTCGCAGTTCGTATTTTTCTTTGGGTGGTAGTTTGTAATCTAGAAATCACTCTCTCATCAGTAGGATTTCCAGCTGCTAAAAGAATCGAGTCAATAATTGCATCTTCATTTATTTCTCTCCGCTGAGCCAATGCACCTTTTGCTACCGAAAAAGCACTTGGTACGGAAGTTGGCAAGTCGGCTTTACAAGCGGACAAGGTTTCCCTAAGCAAAGCAACCACCTTCAGATTTAGCTCTTGATCTGACATACTCCTAACGACGTCAAGAAAATTAGCAAAGTAATCAACTATCTCAGGAGCTCGTTTCATTCGATCCCTAGCGCAAACTAGCAACTCCGCCTCACCATTAACGACTCTAATTAACGCGGACTTCTGAATTGCTTTTTTGTCCGCTACAAATGCGTGAACGATACGGCGCAATAGGCCACCGTCCTCTGGAGAGGCTTGCTCAATGGCCTCACTATAATCATACTTAATTAAACTATATATCTTTGTACTAGCATTCTCTGTCGACATTTCAAATATAAAAAGAGCACCATCTCGACTACTATTTACGTGCCACCGCGAGAATGTAGCAGACAAGCTTTGAGCTCCGCGCTCAAAAGTTGATGTACCTCTGGCAATGCTTTCTAGCAAAGCTTTCGTAGCAGAATGTTCTCTGAACGTATAAATAGCATCCGCAGAGGTATCCAGTATTCTCGCAATAAAAAACTCTTCATGCTCAATTTCACGAACAGGTTCAGCCACGAATTCATCACTCCCAACTACATGGAGAATCATATTCGTGATTTGAAGGTTACTTATCTCCTCTTCTGTAAAAAAGCTCACCCAGTTCTCCTTGGCAAAATTAAATAATTTCTGATTTTCTTATAGGTATTACTGTTGATCCGCAGTAATCCTGGCTCAATAGCCAGTTTCAGAATACGACCGACATCGACTGATGGCAAATCGCCTTTCCATAACGCGACGGAAGGTGTCCTCGTGGTACCTGACACATCGAGCCAAAAGAGGGCGCCTCTTCGCACCAGAACGCATTCAGCGCGGGCTCCGCTCTCCTTTATGATTTTGTAGAGATGTAACACCAGCAAGCCTAGTAACACGCCTCTGTACCGGGGTGCCCTGTCGTGTTACAAAAATAAAAAGCTTTAAAATCATATGCTTAACTCAGCAAGTAACCTCTGTAACCCTTGTAACAGACTTTTTAAGATGGTTTGTTCCCCCGCCCTCGTTTATGAGACACCTTCAGCGAAAACGCGGTGCTCGTTGCCCAAGCGTCACGTTTCTATAAGACTGGTCTCGGAGGGCCGTTACCTAACCCCGGAGAGCTCCTGATGTCGCTAACGATACGGGGTCGGAAACCCGTGCGATCTCAGTAGGGACTGACTTTTTTACATTGGTTGACACCCCCTACGCGTGCGGAATCAGCAACACAAACGACCATCGTTGCAGATGCCGTAACGATGGTCTTTTTTCAACCAAAAGCTTTCAATTTCAATGACTGAAATTTCAGTAAGCTGGGCGGCCTACCACTGCCGAGATCCCGCGGGTTTCCGACCCCGTGTAACTGCAAAGCTCACAGGGTCCCCGGCACCTTTTCAGAGCTCAAGATTGGATGGCCTCGGAAATCAAAGCCCGGTAGGGCCCGCTCTAAATAGCCGACGGTGCGAGATTCTAAAAGGGCTTTGGCATCCGGCAGCAGTGCGTGTACCTCACCCAGCGTCGGCGCTCTGTCCAACCGCTTGTTCTTCACCAGTTCAACCAGCTCATGACGAAGACGATTAGCTGCCTGTTTTGGACCAATCCTCGCATAGACCGAGTCTCGAACCAGGAACGTCGGGAACGCCTCTTGGTAGATCTCAATCAGCGCGCTCCAGCGGGGATCATGAAACTCTTTACCCACTAGTTCTTTCACCATTGCAAACGCCTGCTTGTGCTTCTTCTGTGAAGCGTCCATTGCGGCGTAGCTGTCGGCCATGTACTGCGCATCCCGCTCGTCTTCTAGCTGACGACTACGGTTAATGCTGGCTAGAACCTCTTGTGCTTGGGCGATCAGTAAGGAGTCGTTCGTAATAATCCCGACGTCCAGGGCAAGCAGAGCGGCGCCATAAGCGATGTCTTCACTTTCATAATCATCCTTGTCGTGCCGTTCGAAAGCGGCGAATCTAATTTGCAAAGCTTGGCTAATTGCCTGGTTGGAATGCATTGCTGAACACTCTTATCTTGATAATTGACAAACGTCATATCGGCCGTGACCGGTTGAAGCAGAACCTCCCTCCGGTGCTGCTACATTCGCCCATCCTTAAAACGCACGAGGGGTCATCTTGCAGACAAAACTCGACAGCTACAAAGGCCCACTTTCCATTTCTCAAATAGCGAATGGAATGAACGCCGCGTTACAAAACGCGGCACGGCTTGCCAAGGATGCCAGATTGCTTCTTGACTCTGATCGGCTTCCGTCAGCCGTATCGCTAGCAATCCTATCCATCGAAGAGGCCGGAAAGATTTCCATTCTTCGCGGGTTGGCGTTTGCCAAAAACGAGCAAGATCTGAAAACGGAGTGGAGGAGCTATCGGTCTCATACCAGCAAGAATCTACAGTGGATTCTTCCACAACTGGTGGCCGCTGGAGCTCGATCTCTCGATGACATGCGCCCACTGTTTGACGAGGAATCGGATCACCCACAGCTTCTGGATCAACTGAAACAAATAGGTTTCTACACTGACTGTTTGGGGAGCAAGGCTCACTGGTCACTCCCGGATGAGGTCATCGACCTCGATTTGGCAAAGATGCTCGTCAATACAGCAGAGACCTTAAGTTCTGGAGCCTCGACGACTGAGCGAGAGATCGAATTGTGGGTTGAGCATCTTGGGCCTGTTTGGAAACAGAGTGACCGACAAATGAAGCAGGCCTTGGTTGATTGGTATGGGGCTATGCAAGCGGAAGGTCTGAAAGAGGCCGGACAAAACAAAATGGAGCAGTTCGCACGCGGTGGCCTGGGCAATTGACCTGTTCGCACACCCAGCTTACCCTTTGGTGAAGCACAGCACTTACGACCGTGTATCCCTGTATGTATCCCTCGTCGCATAATAGGGCTGCACGCCACGGATTATATGGAGCGCTCGAGTCTCCCTCGGGCACCAAAATTAAGAAAGGTCTTGCTTAGCAAGGCCTTTTTTTTCGTCTGCCAAAAAGTGGCCGCTGTTGTAGGAGCTGCCGAAGGCTGCGATCTTTTGATCTTTTCCTTCTTGGCCGAACAAATCACTAGGACCCAGCATGGAAACGTCACTGGAAACCGTCGCCCTGTTCTCCCTTAAGCTCGCTTACGAGGAGGAAGGCCTGAGCCCGATTCTGCGGGATGACATGGTCATGGGCGACTACCAGAAAGACGTGTTCGAATTGCTGGTGCGCCGCGGGGATATCCAAACCATCCAGTTCAAGATGAACGAGTGCCTGGGGTTGGCGATGGACGCCTTGGGCGGGGTCGAGAAACCGCTGGGACGTGAGCTGCACAAGCTGTCAGCCGATTTCAGGCAGGCGCAGTCGCTGGAGCAGCTTGATCAGCCGCTCCTCGCGCTCAAGGGTTATTTGAAGGATGTTCTTAGCTGATGGACGGCGACCTATGAGAGATCATTAGCCAAGCGCACCTTTGACCGGAATCCAGCTACTGGAAGGGAGAGAAAGAAAAAGCGAAATGGCAAAAAACATGACGATAATGAAAAACGCCAACCACAAGTGCCACAATCTGACTTTACTCACCCACCTCCAGAACCTCGGCTGTGCAAGCATTACCGCTTCCGCCAGCACCGCGACATCAAACGTACTTGCCACATTCTGTCCAACACGAACGGCCATAGTTTCGGCCATTTTCTTGTAAAACCTGATCAGTCCATGGCACTTCACCATACAGAGCGCCCCTAGAGCGCCGATGACTATCAAGGCGGCAACAAGCCAACTGTCTTGCTCATCCAACCGCTGATCAATCGCCATCACCGCAATCAATGCTCCAATAACCATCGTCAGCGTATTCGCAATTGCGCGACGCTCATCCTGGTGATGTCGAACCTGTTCACAGTACTGCTCGTAAACGCTGATTGCCGCGTCCATGCTTCCCTCCCGTAACTTTCATAACCCTCAACTCCAATGACCAGTGGCAGAGTCCCGCGTATTAACCCTAGAGTTGCTTTTTAGTTCTTCATAGCAGTGAAGTCGATGGCACGAACCTTCGTTTTTGTGGCCTGACTTCTGTGTATTCCTACTTACATAATTCGTTCGCAAGCCCCAGATCAATATGAAGCACTACAGTCTCCCCCTGCTACTTAAAAGACATCCTTTCATCCGCCGCGCCACGCGCTGAGCGTGTCAGCGCCGTGCCTTCAACACCCGAATATCCGTCGCAAATCCATCCGCACCAACAATCTTCTTCCAGCCCACATACTGAAACTCGCCCCGCTCATCGATGTAATCGCCCTTCTCCACCGACCGGCCGCCGACGATCGCCACGCGTTTTTCCTCGCCACAACCGCCATCCGATGGGCGAACGGTATAAATCACATACGGCTTCACATATTGCGTGGCGCGGAAGTATTGGCCGCAGACTTCGTCGACGGTGATCAGCATGGTTTTCAGGCGAGCTTCGCCGTCCATGTCTTCGTGCAGTTTCAGGAAGGAGATGTCGCCGACGTCGCTGTAGCCGAGTGAACGCGCGCGTTGGTATTCGGGGGAATTCTGGTGGGCGATGCGGCCTTGCTGGGCGGCCTGATTCATTCTGGCGGCGAACTCGGCTTTGCCTTGGGCAATCGTTGCCTCGGCCTGGGCGGCGACGTTTTCGCATTGAGCGAATTCGCGGGAGCCGAGGTATTGGGGCGTCAGGTTCAAGCGGCGCTCATTGATGATCCGCAGGCTGCCTTCCAGATCACCTGCCACCTCAAAGGCGCCAGGTACGCGACCGCTCTGGACGTCGGCCATTTTTTCCTGCATTCGCTGGCAGTTGGCGAGGTAATACTGCCAGCTGCTCTCCGGAGGCTCTTTCCAGGCGGCGATTGCCGGAGTAATGGCGCTGGCGAGCGTGATTGCACAGAGCGTGCGTAGAACAGAAGCGACTTTTGACATGCGTAGTCCATTACAGGAATCAAGAAAGTGGCGCGACGCTACTATTTTGCTATCGTGCCGTCCACTGTCGGCAAGGTGCCGAGCGTTTGTACCGCGACGGGTTGCGAAGGGTGGATACGATGGATTTTGTGTTTTTCTTTATTGCCTGGATAGGCATGTGGGTCTGGGTCGTCAGGCAGCGTGGGGCTTGGAACCTGCTACTCGCCAATGTGTTGGGCGCTGCCAGCGGCATGATTGTTGGCCTGGTGGTTTCGCAGCTTTGTATCGGTCTGTTCGGCTCTAGCCGGCCACCGGTCCCGGAGGTCATGGGATCGATTCTGGAAATGCTCGCAACCGCTGCGGCGCTGAGCGGTGTATGGATGCTGGTGGCCCGCCGCTCGCAAGTCGAACATCCTGTCGCGCGTCAGCTACTGGCCGGCCTTTGCGGCGTAGTAGCCGGCATAACGGCGATCATGTTTTTTGCCCAGATCAATCCGCCCAATCTCGGCATGTAAATGTCTTCGTGGCGTCAGACCTCTATTTTGATATCTTGCCGTCCATCTTCAGCACTCACCGCCAGTGAGTGCTGTTTTGCAGGCTATTGAAGGGTTAAGGAAAGGATCGAATGGAGTTTCTGAGTTTTCTGGCATTTATCGCCGCCTGGGGTTTCATGTGGCGCTGGGTGGTGAAAAACCGCGGCAGCTGGAATCTGTTTTACGGCAACATCGTTGGCGCGGCGGGCGGTTTTATCGTCGGCATGGTGGTGCTGTCGATCTTGCTGTCGATATTCCCGTCAGCGCATAAATCCGCAAAAGCGCCAATCGAAGACGTGATCACACAGAGCGATGTGACCACCAGTCTGTTGCCCGAAGCCGAGTCGGACTCGACGTCCGCGGTGCTGGAAAACGCGCCGGGCTTTGCCGCGATCGAGCCGGATAACCAACCTTCTCCGCCGGATTCCGCACTGCTGCCGAATTACGCGAGCCGGGCACCGAAATCGATATCGGAAAAAACCGTCCTGGATCAGAGCGACGCGCAGGGCCGTAAAGCGCTCACCGCGCTGCGCGACAAGCTTGGGCAAAATGCCGACAGCGATGAATCGATGCTCGCGTATGTCATGTGCGGCACGCTGGTCACCAGCACGCTGCGCTTCCCGGCGTCGGCGCGCTTCGCCGACAGCTCTGCCATTGTCACCAAGCGCTTCAAGGATCAGGTCTACACCCTCAGCAACAAGGTCACCGCGCGCAACATGAACGGCGATGACGTCACTTATAGCTTCGACTGCTCGGTGCAGGAGCAACCCGCGTCCGCCGAATGGCGACTGCTGAATCTGAAGTTGCAGAAGGTCGGTTCTTAAGCCTCGTTTAAGGGTTCAAGGCGCCGGCTGCGCTATCATCGCCAGCCTGTGCGCCTTGAGCTTTGCCCCCGAATGTCCCCGATACCTGCTGACCTGAATCCGCTGCCTACCGTTTTGGCCGGCCCGCTGCTGCGCCGGCTGGAACCAACGCGAGTGGTGCTGTGGTTGGTCGGCTCCCGCGAGCTGGCGCTGACCTTGCGTCTGCAAGGTGTAGGAGACATTCCTCTCGATGCCGGGAAATGCACAGTCATCCCCGTAGGCCGTCACGCGTTCGTCCATCTGATCGACGTTGTGCTCGACAGCACCCTGCCTTGCGACACGCGTATCGACTATGACCTGCTGATCGACGGCCAGACGCCCATCGCCGCATGGGCGCCGCATCTGCTGTACGGCAATGCCCACTGCCCGAACCTTGTCGTGCGCTCGCGGATCGATCAGTTGCTGCACGGTTCCTGCCGCAAGCCCCATCACCCGGCGGCAGACGGTTTGCTGTGTGTCGATCAACTGTTGGCTGCCGAAACCGATCCGCAACAACGTCCAGCCCTGCTGATGATGAGCGGCGACCAGATCTATGCCGATGATGTTGCCGGCCCGATGCTGCGGGCAATTCATGCCTTGATCGAACGCCTCGGCCTGTTCGACGAACACCTCGAAGGCGCGGTGGTCAGCGACAGCGCCAAGCTTTACAAGCACCCTGCCAGTTACTACCACCGCGCGGATTTGTTACCGGCGCTGGAGAGCAACGAGACCTTGCGCGAGCGATTTTTCGGCGGCGCGCGTAAGCCTATTTTCACCAGCAGCAGCGCCGACAATCACCTGGTGACGTTCGCCGAAGTCATGGCGATGTACTTGCTGGTGTGGTCGCCGGTTGCCTGGACCCTGATTACCCCGCAAGCGCCGGTAATGACCCCGGAACGGCTCAAGCGCTACACCCTCGAACAGACTCGCATCGATGGATTTAAGGCCGGCCTGAACAACGTCGCTCGAGCCTTGGCGCACCTGCCGAGCCTGATGATTTTCGATGACCACGACATCACCGATGACTGGAATCTTTCCGCGCAGTGGGAGGAAACCGCCTACGGCCACCCGTTCTCCAAACGAATCATCGGCAACGCCTTGATCGCGTACATGTTGTGCCAAGGCTGGGGCAATAATCCGGACGCGTTCAAGGATGTGCTGGAGAACACTCGCCGCCTGAGCGCCAGTGGTGACGATCAATATCTCGACAGCCCGGTGCAGGACGCGCTGATCGATGATTTGCTGGGCTTTCAGCACTGGCATTTCGTGCTGCCGACCAGCCCGGCGCTGGTGGTGCTCGACACCCGCACCCGCCGCTGGCGCAGCGAGATGGCACTCAAGCAACCCTCCGGTTTACTGGACTGGGAAGCGCTGAGCGAACTGCAACAGGAGCTGCTCGATCATCCGTCAGCAATCATTGTTTCCCCCGCGCCGATCTTCGGCGTGAAGCTGATCGAAACCGTGCAGAAGGTTTTCAGCTGGTGTGGTTATCCGCTGCTGGTCGACGCGGAAAACTGGATGGCTCATCGCGGTGCGGCGCAGGTGATCCTGAACATTTTCCGACACACCCGCACACCCGGAAACTACGTGGTGCTGTCCGGCGACGTGCATTATTCCTTCGTCTACGAAGTGCTTATCCGACACCGCAAGGCCGGGCCACGGATCTGGCAGATCACCAGCAGCGGAATCAAGAACGAGTTCCCGAAAACCCTGCTGGAATGGTTCGACCGCCTCAACCGCTGGCTCTACTCGCCGCGTTCGCCGTTGAACTGGTTTACCAAACGCCGGCGCATGCGCATCGTGCCCTATACCCCGGAACATGCCGAAGCGGGTGAGCGGCTGTGGAATTCAGCGGGGATCGGGCAGGTGTTTTTCAATGCGCAGGGGCAGCCGAGCGAGATCATTCAGCACAATTCGAACGGGGCGATGAAGACGCGGATGCTGGCGCCGGAGTTGGGGGATTATCCTGATTAGCATCACGCACTTTTCCAATGTGGGAGCGGGCTTGCTCGCGAATGCAATTGATCATTCAAAATCAATGTCGACTGACAACACGCTTTCGCGAGCAAGCCCGCTCCCACAGGGACTCTCGGCGGCAGGTCAGTGCGCGATCACGGCACGCCCCACACCTCTGACAATCATCTCCACCTCCCGCTCATCAATCGTCAGTGGCGGCAGCAGCCGTATCGTCTTGCCGCGTGTAACGTTGATCAGCAATCCATGATCCCGCGCAGCAATCAGCGTCAGATCGCGGATCGGCTGTTTCAGTTCGATGCCGATCATCAAGCCCTGCCCACGAATCGCCAGCACGTTGGGGTTGTCTGCCAGTTCGGCACGTAGACGAGCCAGCAAGCGCTCCCCCTGTACCCGAACATTTTCCAGCAAGCCTTGTTCTTCGATGATGTCCAGCACCGTGCAGCCGACCCGGCAGGCCAGCGGATTACCGCCGAACGTGCTGCCATGGCTGCCGGGGGTGAACAGATCCGCCGCCCTGCCCCGCGCCAGGCAGGCACCGATCGGCACGCCGTTGCCAAGGCCTTTGGCCAGGGTCATGACGTCCGGCACGATGCCTTCATGCTGGAACGCAAACCATTGGCCAGTGCGGCCGATGCCGGTCTGGATTTCGTCGAGCATCAGCAGCCAGGCGTGACGATTGCACAGTTCGCGCAGGGCTTTGAGGTACCCGGGCGGCGCCAGTTGCACACCGCTTTCGCCCTGGATCGGCTCGACCAGAATCGCCACGATCCGCTCGCCGTGCTTTTGCTGCACTTGATCCAGCGCAGCCAGATCACCGAAGGGCACTTTGACGAAATCCCCCGGCAAATCATTGAAACCCAGACGCACCGCCGGCCCATCGCTGGCCGACAAGGTGCCCAACGTGCGGCCATGAAACGCGTTGGCCATGACCACCACCAGTGGCTGTTCGATGCCTTTGCTCCAGCCGTACAAACGCGCCAGCTTCAGTGCAGTCTCGTTGGCTTCAGCGCCGGAGTTGTTGAAAAACGCCCGCTCCATTCCTGACAACTGCGTGAGTTTCTGCGCCAGCTGTTGCTGCCAGTCGATGCTGTACAGGTTGGAGGTGTGCAGCAACAGTCCGGCCTGCTCGCTGATAGCAGCGACAATCCGTGGGTGCGAGTGCCCGACATTGGTCACCGCGACTCCGGCGACAGCATCCAGATATTCTCGACCGGCCTGATCCCACAGGCGCGTGCCCAGGCCTCTGATAAAGCTCAGGGCCAGCGGTTGGTAGGTATTCATCAGGGCGGCGGTCATGACTTCAAACTCCAGTGAAGGTCGGTGTGTTTGCAGTATGGTTAGCCACCAGAACTGGATAAACTCGGCAAAACTTCAATCATTTAAAAGCAGGACTTGATAATGGACCTGTTGCAGGCAATGAGCGTGTACGTGAAGGTCGTGGAAGCCGGGAGCATGACGGCGGCCGCGTTGCAGTGCGAAATGTCCACGACCATGGTCGGAAATCACCTGCGCGCACTGGAGCAAAGGCTCGGCGTGCAGTTGCTGCAGCGCACCACCCGCCGTCAGCGACTGACCGAATTCGGTAGCGTTTATTACCAGCGTTGTCTGGATGTATTGGGCCTGGTGGCCGACTCCGAACGCCTCGCCGAACAGGCCCTCGACGAGCCGCGCGGCTTGCTGCGTATCACCGCGCCACTGACTTTTGGCGTCGAACGTCTGGCCCCGGCGCTCAGCGAGTTTTCCCTGCAATACCCGCAATTGAAAATGGATGTGGTGCTGACCAACCGCCGTCCGGACCTGCTGGAAAGTGGCCTCGACGTGGCGTTTCGGCTGGGGCATTTCGAGCAGTCGAACCTGATCGCCCGGCCGCTGATCGACTACACCCTGACCGTGTGCGCCTCCCCGGCGTACGTCGCGCGACGCGGCATGCCGATCACCCCGGAAGACCTGCAGCAACACGACTGCCTGTCGTTCGCCTACCCTGCCGGCGATGACTGGCAATCGGTGGAAAAACGCTGGCGCCTCAGCGGCCCGGACGGCGAGATTCTGGTCGACGTCAGCGGCCCGATGCTGATGAACACCTCTGCCGGCCTGCATCAGGCGGCGCGCACCGGCATGGGCATTGTGATGCTGCCGGATGCGCTGGTGGAACAGGATCTGCGCGACGGCAAACTGGTGACGGTAATCCCCGATTACCAGCCACCGAGCCGCCCATTGCACCTGCTGTACGCGCCGGATCGTTATCGCTTGCCCAAGCTGCGGCGCTTCGTCGAATTCGCGATGAAAACCTGGGGCAGATCCTGATTTGGGCTGCGATTGACTATGCTCCGGTGATTGCCGACAAGGATGCTGCCATTCGATGAAAACCAACCTCACCGTACGCGATCTGTTGCCTGCCGAAGTGGAGCCAGTTCGCCTGTTTCTAGGGCAACATGGCTGGGGACACCGAACGGGTTCCAACGACTACTTCGCCCAACTCATCGAAAACTCGCAACGCACTGCGGTCGCGCTGAGCGGCGAGCAGATCATCGGTTTCGCCCGAGGCCTCACCGATGGTTTGTCCAACGGCTATCTGTCGATGGTGGTGGTTGATGATCAACATCGGCGCGCCGGCGTCGGGCGCGCACTGGTCGAGCATGTCATGGGTGCCAACCCCGAGATCACTTGGGTTTTGCGCGCCGGGCGCGAAGGGGCGGAGACGTTTTTTGCCAGTTTGGGATTTGAAACGTCGGTGATTGCCATGGAGCGGCCGCGCTTGAAATAACCGGCGCCGACCATGGCAACCGCTATGATTCATCTTCTCTTTAAAGCACGGACGCCAATTGATGCTAATCACTCTGCAAAACACCCCACTGTGGGTTTATGCGGTTTTCCTGGTACTGGTGTATTTCGGGATCAAGGCACGCACGCCCAGTCCCAAGAGCCGTTTAGCAATGCTGGTCACACCGCCAGCGTTGATAGCCTGGTCTCTCTTCTCAATAAATCTGACGCTTAACCCAGCCTTGTCCCTCAGTTGCTGGATGGGCGCCCTTTTGCTGGGCGGCGTTACAGCATGGCTGATGTTTTCGGCGCAATACGTGACGCTTGATGATTCGCAAACAGGACTGATCTTGCCCGGCACATGGAAAGTGTTGATGTTGTACCTGCTGTTTTTCGCCGTGAATTACTACTTCGGTTATCAGGATGACGTGCATCCGGAGCAAGCCTCTACTCCGGATATGCTGCAGTTCAAAGCTGCAACGTCAGGTTTCGTCTGTGGATTGATAGGCACTCGTTCGCTGAAGTACTACCGGTTGCTGCGCTTGCTTCAGGCGCAACGCCCGGGATTGACCGCACAATGAATCAGGAGCTGTCTTTCACCAACACCGGCTTATCCTGATAACGCTGCGCAAACAACTGCTTCAACTGCGCCACCTTCGGCATGTCGTTGATCACAATGTACGGATAGCTCGGGTGTTCGGTCAGGAAATCCTGGTGATAGTCCTCCGCCGGGTAGAAGCCGTTGTAGGTTTCCAATTTCGTGACGATCGGTTTGCTGTAGGCATGCGCCGCGTCGAGTTGGGCGATGTAGGCCTGGGCCACCCGTTGTTGATCGGCATTGACCGGGAATAGCGCCGAGCGATATTGCGTGCCGCTGTCGGGGCCTTGGCGGTTGAGTTCGGTCGGGTTGTGGGCCACCGAGAAGTAGATCTGCAGCAGGCTGCCGTAGCTGACTTGCGTCGGGTCGAAGGTGACTTGCACGGACTCGGCGTGACCGGTGTCGCCTTCGCTGACCCGCTCGTATTGCGCCGTGCTCGCTGCGCCGCCGGCATAACCGGAGACCGCTTTCTGCACGCCTTTGACGTGCTGGAAAACCCCTTGCACGCCCCAGAAACAACCACCGGCGAACACCGCGGTTTCACTGTGCGCCTGGGTGGTTTCGTCGAGGGCTGGTGGCGGGATGACCACCGCGTCTTCAGCCCCGAAAGAAAACGCCGAGCATTGGCCGATCACGCCGGCCATGGCGACGCCGAGCAACACACGTCGCCAGTTGTTTTGAGCTTTCATGTTGCGCACTCCCGATCAGCCGAAGGTGAAGGCATAAGCCGATACGCCCGGATCAAGAAATTCGATGGTGAAGGTGCGATCCTTCACCTCGTCGGTTTGCCGCACCAATTGGTACAAGCGCTGTTCGGTCACGCGACCGCTGCCATCCGCGGCGACATCGATTCCGTGGGCATCGCCCGGCGCCTGACCGTCAATCGACACTTTGAAGCGCACCGGTTTGCCATCCGCGTTCGGCCCCAGGACCAGATGCAGATCGCGGGCGTGGAAGCGATAGACGATGCGACTGGCCGGCGCACTGGCGGTGGCGCGCTCGGCGCCGACAGCCCACTGGCCGCCAAGGCTCCAGTCATTCAAAGTCAGGTCGGCCGGTGGGTTATAGGTCGCGACCTTGTCAGGCACCAGGCTGGTTTGCGGTACGAAATGTTCCGCACGCTGGTAGCCGACGTAGGTTTCCGGCGACAGCACCTGATTCATGTCCGGGGCCATCTGCACGCCTTGGGCGTCAGCGTTGATCAGGCCATCAGCCACGGTTTTGGCCCCGGCTTCACGCAGCAACTGCTGGATGACCCGCTCCGATTCGGCGTAGTCGCCTTCGCCAAAATGGTGGTATCGAATCCGTCCCTGAGCATCGGCAAAATAATGCGCCGGCCAGTATTCGTTGTTGAAGGCACGCCAGATCTTGTAGTCGTTATCGATCGCCACCGGGTAGTTGATACCCAGCTCCTTCATGGCTTTGGTGACGTTGCCGACATCGCGCTCGAAGGCGAACTCCGGCGCATGCACACCGATTACCACCAGCCCCTGATCGCGGTACTTCTCGGCCCAGGCTTTGACGTATGGCAGGGTGCGCAGGCAGTTGATGCAGGAGTAGGTCCAGAAATCCACCAGCACCACTTTGCCCTTCAATGCCTGGGCATCGAGCGGTGGCGAATTGAGCCATTGCACGGCGCCAGTGAGCGGTGGCAACTGCCCTTCGACAGGCAATGTTCCGGGCGCGTTGTCAGCGATTTTCATCATCGCGCCTGTGGCTTTCATGCTGCCGTTCGCCGCGTCATCCACAGCGGGAATCTGCGCCATCATCGTGCCGCTGCCCGCAGGTGATTTGCCGGAGAGTTTGCCCACCAGCGCTTGTTCGATTCCGCCCGTGGATGCGGTCGACAACCGTGCCAACAGCCCGGTGTCGAGGCCCAACGCAATCGCCGCAACACCCGCCAGCATCGCCGCTCCCAACCCACGACGGATCCACTCCCCCGTACCGATCGAGCGCTTCATCAACGCAAAGACCTTACCGCCCAGCAGCAGCGCCGCCGCCAGTGAAGTCGCGGCGCCCGCCGCGTAGGCGAGCAACAACAGCGTGGTGGCGATGCTTGCCCCTTGCAGCGCGGCGCCGGTCAGAATCAAGCCGAGAATAGGCCCGGCGCACGGCGCCCAGAGCAACCCCGTGGCAACGCCGATCAGAAACGAGGCGCCGGGACGCGGACGATTGTCCTGGCCCGCGGCTTCGGACAGCCGACTGCCGGCCGAGACCAGCGGTCGCGTCAGGCGCTCGGCGAGACGCGGAAGCAGCAGCGTCAGCCCGAACAGTGCAACGAACAGCAACGCGAGCCAGCGCCCGTACTGATTGACTTGCACCACCCAACCGCTGCCCACCGCCGCCAGCGTGGCGACGAGGGCGAAGGTCAGCGCCATCCCGGCCAATAGCGGCAAGCCACTCTTGATAAACGGCTGCCCGGTGCGAGCGAAGACAAAAGGCAGAACAGGCAGGATGCACGGACTGACGATCGTCAGCACACCGCCCAGATAAGCGAGAACCAAGAGCCACATGGTGTCGTCCTGTAGAAAGTGAAGATCGAAAAATCGCCATGGCTCATGCCGCCACGGGTTTGAACGTCATCGCCAGGCCATTCATGCAATAGCGCAGGCCGGTGGGTTTCGGGCCGTCATCGAAGACATGCCCCAGGTGTCCGCCGCAGCGCCGACAGTGCACTTCATTGCGCGACATGCCGAAGGAGCGGTCCTGACGCGTGGCCACCGCGTGCTCCAGCGGTGCCCAGAAACTCGGCCAGCCGGTGCGGCTGTCGAACTTGGTCGCCGATGAAAACAGCGCCAGGTCACAGCCCGCGCAGTCGAATGTGCCGTTGCGATGTTCGTTGTTGAGGGGGCTGGTGTAGGCCCGCTCGGTGCCTTCTTCGCGCAGGATGGCGTACTGCTCATCCGAGAGCAGCGAGTGCCATTCACTGTCGCTGTGGCTCACCTCGAAAACCTCATCGGCATGGGCTTGCTCGATCAGTGCGCTGCCCGAGGAAAATTTTGGCAATACACCCGCCACCAGGGCTGCAACCCCCAGCCCGCCGCTCGCTACGAGAATCTGTCGCCGTGAAAACATGGCCGTCTCCAAAAATTCCAGGTGCCTGTCATGGAACACAGCCTAGGCTTGGGTTGATCGCCAAATCCTCACGGGAAGTTAACGAATTCGTGATAACTCGCCCCGAGGAAAACCCGCACAATGCGCTCACTGCGCCGAAGGATTGAGCTTGATGGAACCGACCAGACGCATCCTCGTGGTCGAGGATGACCAACACATCGCCGATTTGATTTGCCTGCATTTGCGCGATGAACATTACGACGTCCTGCACTGCGCCGACGGCGACGAAGGCGTGCGCCTGTTGCAACAGGGGCAATGGGATGCGCTGATCCTCGACCTGATGTTGCCGGGGGTCGACGGCCTGGAAATCTGCCGCCGCGCCCGGGCGATGGCGCGCTATACGCCGATCATCATCACCAGCGCACGCTCCAGCGAATTGCACCGCATCCTCGGTCTGGAACTGGGTGCCGACGACTACCTCGCCAAACCGTTTTCAATGCTGGAACTGGTGGCCCGGGTCAAAGCCTTGCTGCGCCGGGTCGACGCCATGGCGCGCAACCTGAAAATGGACGCCGGCAGCCTCAATCTCGATGGTCTGAGCATCGACCCGATCACCCGCGATGTCGCCCTCAATGGCACGCGCCTGGACCTCACCCCGCGCGAGTTCGACTTGCTGTATTTCTTCGCCCGACAACCGGGCAAGGTGTTCTCGCGCATGGACCTGCTCAATGCGGTATGGGGTTACAGCCACGAAGGCTACGAGCACACGGTCAATACGCACATCAATCGCTTGCGGGCGAAAATCGAAAGCGATCCGGCGCAACCGACACGCATCCTCACCGTGTGGGGCCGTGGCTATAAATTCGGCACGGAACAACCATGAAACTGACCCTGTCGCAGCGCCTGTCCGTCGTATTCGCCGTGTTGCTGCTGGTGTGCTGCGGCACCTCGGCATGGCTGCAGGTGCGCTCCAGCAAGATGCACGAGCTGGAAGTGGTGCAAGGCCTGTCGCGGGATCTGGCGCAGCACATCGCCCATGACACGGTGCTGATGGACAGTAATGGCTTGATGCCCGGCGCCGTGCGCGAACTGTTCAGCCAGTTGATGCTGGTCAACCCGAGTGTCGAGGTGTACCTGCTCGACACGGAGGGTCGGATCGTCGGCAATGCCGCACCCGAGGGTCGGATGCGACGGGAAAAAGTCGACCTCGTACCGATCAAGCGCCTGCTCGACGATCAACCGCTGCCGATCCTCGGCGATGACCCGCGCAGCGTCGACGGCCGCAAGGTGTTCAGTGCCGCGCCACTGAAGGTCAATGGCAAGCCTGCGGGCTATCTGTACGTGGTGTTGCTCAGTGAAGAACATGATCGTTTCGCCGAACGCGGCGCGACCAGTGCTGCGCTCAATACCGCGTTGCTATCAATCGGGCTGGTGGCGCTGTTGTGCCTGATTGCCGGCCTCACGGCATTCAACCTGATTACCCGGCCATTGCGCCGGTTGACTGAAACTGTCAGCCGCTTCGACATCGACGGTACACCGCAATCTGCGCCCGTCATGCTAGCCGCTGTGGATAAAACCGCTGACCCGGATGAAATCGCTGTGCTCGACGCTGCCTTCCGGCAAATGCAAAACCGCCTAGGGGAACAGTGGCGGTCGTTGACCCGCCAGGATCAGGAACGCCGTGAACTGGTGGCGAACATCTCCCACGACCTGCGCACACCACTGGCCTCGCTGCACGGCTATCTGGAAACCCTGTCACTCAAGGACGCCACGCTCTCTGCCGAGGAGCGGCGCCGCTATCTGGGCATCGCTCTCGATCAAAGCCGCAAGGTAGGCGGGTTGGCGCAATCGTTGCTGGAGCTGGTGCGTCTGGAACACGGCTTTGTGCAACCGGTGCTGGAACGCTTCTCCCTGATCGATCTGCTGCAGGACATCTTCCAGAAATTCGAACTGGCCGCCGAAGCCCGCCACGTCGAACTCAAGGCCAGCTTCGGGCCAAACCTGCCGACGGTCTGCGCCGACCTTGGCTTGATCGAACGGGTGCTGACCAACCTGGTGGACAACGCCTTGCGCCATACACCGCCGGGCGGCGAAATCGAGCTGGATCTGAAACCCCAGGGCGTACTGGTCGAAGTCACGGTTAGCGACACCGGCCCCGGCATCGCACCCGAGTTGCGCGAAGGTCTGTTCCTGCGTCCGTTCAATATTGGTGGTGCGCGACGCGACGGAGGACTGGGGCTGCGCATCGTCCACCGCATCCTGCAACTGCACGGGCGAGACATTCAGTTGGTCGATGTCGCCGGGCGGGGCGCAACTTTCCGCTTCACGCTGCCGACCGATCAGCAAACCGCTGAACAGTGGATGGTGCGCTCGATGAACCTGAACACGCCGGACAAATAATCCGCACCACCGGACTGTTGTTCCGTGACAACGCCGCCCCGCTCCCCTAAATTAACCGGCCTGAAAAAGACCCCGTGCTTTCTCGTCTCAACTCAAGTTAAAAAAGTAGTGAAATTTCAATGTCCGATTTCAACACCGCTGAATCCGTAGTCACCGAATCGTCAAAAGCGGAATACGAAAACTCCATCAATCTTTCACAACACCTTCCACAAGCCAAGATCATCAGCGAGATGGTGCTGGATGCTTTCCAGTCGACCCGCGAAAGCGACCAGATCCGCGAGCTGCGCGCCGCGATCCGTCAGGCGCACGACAGCTTCGATGACGACAAGGCCTACGAGCTGATGGGCGAACTCAAGCGCCTCAAGGACGCCGAGGCCGCCGACATCGCCGCCCTCGAAGACCTGAGCAGCAAGTTCTCGATCGGCCGCATCCTGTCCTGCTTCAAGGACGATCCGGCATTCCAGGAAATCGTCTACGGCCTCGCGCTCAAAGTGCTGAACCAGACCCATCAGGCGATCAGCAACCCGAGCGGCGGCAAGAGCAAAGCCGCCCGCGCCAAGAAAGAAATCGAAATCTTCACCATCAGCAAGGACGGCAGCAGCGTGACCCTGCCGCTGCGCACGCCGCGCTCGCGTATGAACGTTGACCGTGAAGCGCTGGAGTTCCTCGGTTTCACCTTCGTCGGTGAAGGCGAAGAGGCCGAGTTGGAGGGCGAGACCTTCGTCGACAACGCCGGCACCGAACACGCGATCAACCGCAAGAACATCATCACCGCCCTGCAACAGCAGACCGCGTTCGATGGCTACAGCATCGCTGCGCAGTAAACCCGTCGCCGACAAAAAAGCCCCGCACTGAAATTCAGGCGGGGCTTTTTGTTGGGCGGCGCGGCGGTCAGACTTCCGGCTGCACCGCTGCGATCATGTCGACTTCAACCGCGGCGTTCTTCGGCAACTGATACACGCCGACCGTAGTGCGCGTATGTCGCCCGGCATCACCGAGCACATGGCTGAAAACGTCCGATGCACCGTTGGCCACCTCACTCAGGTCAACGAAGTCCGGGGTCGACTTCACATACACCGTGACCCGCAACAACGCCCGGATCTTGTCCAGCGAACCGACCGCATCGACGATCAGCGCCAGGCAACGCATGGCACTGATGCTCGCGGCAGCCTGGGCGTCCTTGAGTGTCAACTCCAACCCCACGCGACCAGGATACAGAATCCTGCCATTGACCCGCGGCACCATGCCGCTGATGTACAACTCATCGCGGTGGCGGATCAGCGGCGCGTAATTGCCGCCGGCGGTGTTCTCGCCGTAGATGTCGTAATTCAGCTCGTGTGCCAGGGCAATGAAGCGTTCGTCGCAGGTCATCCTCTCAGTCATTTCGCCCAGCCTTTTGATCGATGCATGAAAAATCGCGGAGTGGAACAGTTGAGCGCCGAGAGAGTGGCATGGCGCTATCACTGAAGACTGGATCCAAATCTAGGTGTTTTGCCAGTACTGCGCAACCTTCGAAATCGGCGGCGCACGCCATCGCGAGCAGGCTCGCTCCCACATTTGATTGGCGTCGTTCACAAATCCCCTGTGGGAGCGAGCCTGCTCGCGATGGTGTCACCTCGATTCAGCATAATTTACCCAACAAAAAACCCCGCACATCTCTCGATGTGCGGGGTTTTTCTTGAAGCCATCCAGCCTTACGGCGCGTACGTCAGCAGCAGCTCGGCCGGCACCTTGAAGTCCAGGGACATCATGACGCTCAGGGCGGTGATGGTGAAGATCGAGAACACGAACAGCTTGCGTGCCCAGACCGTGTCATCCACCGCCTTGTAGCCGGTCCAGGCCATGTACAACCAGTACATGCCCATGGCCGCGGCAACGGCGAGGTAGCTCATGCCGGCGTAACCGCTGAAAGTCAGCATCAAGGTCGCCACGAGGAACGCCAGGATGTAGAGCAGGATGTGCTTCTTGGCCACTTCGATTCCGCGCTTGACGGGCAGCACCGGAATCGATGCGGCCAGGTAGTCGTTGAAACGGAAAATCGCGATGGCGTAGGAATGCGGCATCTGCCACAGGCTGAACATCACCAGCAGGGTCAGTGCGGCCATGTCGAAGCTGTTGGTTACGGCAACGTAACCGATCACCGGCGGCATGGCGCCCGACAGACTGCCCACCAGCGTGCCGTGAACCGACTTGCGCTTGAGGTACAGGCTGTAGAAGCCGACGTAGATGATGAAGCCGATTACCGCGAACAGGGCGGCCAACGGGTTGGCCACCTTGTACAACAAGGCAACGCCGAGAACACCCAGGATGGTCGCGTAGACCAGGGCCAGTTTCAGGGAGATCAAGCCCTGCACCAGCACCCGGTTCTTGGTGCGTTCCATCTTCAGGTCGATGTCGCGGTCGATGCAGTTGTTGAACACGCAACCGGAGGCCACAACCAGGGATGTGCCGATCATGGCGGCCAGGAACACCGCCAGATCTACATGCCCTTTCGAGGCCAGGAAGAACCCGCCTGCCACAGAAAGCACGTTACCGAAAATGATCCCCGGTTTGGTGATTTGGATAAAGTGCTTGAGCGACATCGGGTCTACCTCACTTCGCCATCATGTACGTGTGGATGCTGAACATGATCCACAGCGACAGGCCAACCAGCAGCAGGATCACGATGGCCGTAAAGACAAACGCGATCACGTTGTTACGTTGTGCAATCGAACGGTCCAGGTGCAGGAAGTAATACAGGTGAACGATCACCTGGATTACCGCGAACAGCAGAACGATTGCCAGCGTGGTCGACTTCGGCAAGGTCGGGAACATAACCAGGCCGAACGGGATGGCAGTCAGGATCACCGACAGGATGAAGCCGATGGCGTACGACTTTACGCTGCCGTGGCCAGCATCATGGCTGTCATGGGAGTGTGCATTAGCCATTACAGAGTCCCCATCAGGTAAACAACGGTGAATACGCAGATCCACACCACGTCCAGGAAGTGCCAGAACAGGCTCAGGCAGCTCAGACGGGTCTTGTTGGTCGCCGTCAGGCCGTGCTTGTTGACCTGGTACATCATGATGCCCATCCAGATCAGACCCGCGGATACGTGCAGACCGTGGGTACCGACCAGGGTGAAGAACGCCGACAGGAAGCCCGAACGGCTAGGACCGAAGCCCTCGGAGATCAGCAGGTGGAACTCGTTGATCTCCATGGCGATGAAGCCTGCGCCGAGCAGGAAGGTCATGAACAACCAACCCAGAACCTGCTGCTTTTTACCTTTGTACAACGCCAGCATGGCGAAGCCGTAGGTGATCGAACTGAACAACAGCAGAGCGGTTTCGCCCAGCACGTATGGCAGTTCGAAGATGTCGTGGCCCGACGGGCCACCGGCGACGTTGTTTACCAGTACTGCGTACACCGCGAAGATCGACGCAAACAGAATGCAGTCGGTCATCAGGTAGAGCCAGAAACCGTATACGGTCATCTCGCCCGAGTCGTGGTGATGGTCATCGTGCCCATGGTCACCATGGGCGTGTCCAACATTGGTCACTAAGTTCGACATGGTTTAAGCCTGTTCCAACGAGGTTACACGGGTGGCATTGGCCGGGATTTTCCCTGCCGCGACCAGACGCTTGTGCTGCTCGGCTTCGATGCGCTCGATCGTTTCAACCGGAACCATGTAGCCCTGGTCGTCACGTGCGGCGTGGATCACGAAGTAGATGACAGTGCCGGCCAGGCTGGCGATCGCCAACCACCAGATGTGCCAGATCATCGCGAAACCGAAGACGGTCAGCAGTGCGCCCATCACCACGCCAGTGGCGGTGTTGTTCGGCATGTGGATCGGTTCGTACTTGGCCGGAGCCTGGTACGCAGTACCGTTTTCCTTGGCTTCGGTGAACGGGTCGATGCAGTCAGCCTTAGGCAGCACAGCGAAGTTGTAGAACGGAGGTGGCGACGAGGTCGACCATTCCAGAGTGTGGGCATTCCACGGGTCACCGTGTTCGCACATGTTCTCTGGCTTGTTGCGGTCACGCACACTGACGTACAGCTGGATCAGTTGGCAGGCGATACCGACAGCGATCATCACCGCACCGAACATGGCAACGTACAGGTACGGTACCCACTCAGGGTTGGTGGTGGCGTTCAGACGACGGGTCATGCCCATGAAGCCCAGTGCATAGAGCGGCATGAACGCGACGAAGAAGCCCGAGATCCAGAACCAGAACGCTGCTTTACCCCAGCCTTCGTGCAGCTTGAAGCCGAACGCTTTCGGGAAGTAGAAGCCGAAACCCGCGATGTAGCCGAAGACTGCGCCGCCGATGATCACGTTGTGGAAGTGGGCGATCACGAACAGGCTGTTGTGCAGAACGAAGTCAGCACCCGGGATGGCCAGCAGTACGCCGGTCATGCCGCCGATGGCGAAGGTCACCATGAAGCCCAGGGTCCACATCACCTGGCTGGTGAAGCGCAGACGGCCCTGGTAGATGGTGAACAGCCAGTTGAACAGTTTCACACCCGTCGGGATGGAAATCAGCATCGTCGCCAGACCGAAGAAGGCGTTGACGCTGGCACCCGAACCCATGGTGAAGAAGTGGTGCAGCCAAACCATGAAGCCCAGTACCGAGATCGCGCCCGAAGCGTAGATCATCGAGTGGTGGCCGAACAGTTTCTTGCCGGTGAACGCCGAGATCACTTCCGAGAAGATGCCGAATGCCGGCAGGATCAGAATGTAAACCTCAGGGTGGCCCCAGGCCCAGAACAAGTTGACGTACATCATTGGATTGCCACCAAGTTCATTGGTGAAAATGTGGAAATCCATGTAACGGTCGAGGGTCAGCAGTGCCAGGGTAGCGGTCAGGATCGGGAACGAAGCCACGATCAGGACGTTAGCCCAGGTGCAGGTCCAGGTGAAGATCGGCATGTCCATCAGTTTCATGCCAGGGGTACGCATTTTCAGCACGGTCGCGAGGAAGTTGACCCCCGTCAGCGTCGTACCTAACCCGGATAGCTGTAGCGCCCAGATGTAGTAGTCCATACCCACGCCAGGGCTGTACTGCAGACCCGACAGAGGCGGATAGGCAACCCAGCCGGTCTTGGCGAATTCGCCGACGCCCAGGGACAGGTTGATCAGCACAACGCCGGACACCAGCAGCCAGAAGCTCAGGGAGTTCAGGAACGGGAAGGCAACGTCACGCGCACCGATCTGCAGCGGCACTGCAAGGTTCATCAGGCCGGTGAAGAATGGCATCGCCATGAAGATGATCATGATCACACCGTGAGCGGTGAAGATCTGGTCATAGTGTTCAGGTGGCAGGTAGCCAGGCGAACCCTCGGTGGCCATGGCCAACTGGGTACGCATCATGATGGCGTCGGCAAAGCCACGCAGCAGCATGACCATGGCCACGATGATGTACATCACACCGATTTTCTTGTGGTCGACCGACGTCAGCCACTCGGTCCACAAGTAGGTCCACTTCTTGAAGTAGGTGATTGCAGCGAACAACGCCAGACCACCGAGCGCGATCATCGAGATGGTGACCATCACGATCGGCTCGTGGAAAGGGATCGCTTCCCAACTTAATTTACCAAACATCGTTTACTCCTCTGCCCCGGCAGCTGAATGCGAATTCGAGTCCATATCCGTTGCCGCCACTTCTTTCTCTTTCTTCTCGTGCTTCAGCGGCTTGCCCGGTTTCATGCCTTCGTACTTGTCGACGATGATCTGGAACAGGTTCGGCGTGACCGAGGAGTAGAGCTCGACTGGATTGTTCTGGCTTGGCTTGGCAAGGGCTGCGTATTCAGCTTGTTCAAGCTGTTTAGGTGCCTTTTTGACTTCACTTACCCAGGCGTCGAAATCTTCCTGAGAAGTTGCGATCGCTTTGAATTTCATACCGGTGAAACCAGCACCGCTGTAGTTGGCGGAGATACCGTCCATTTCAGCGTTGCGGTCAGCGATCAGGTGCAGCTTGGTCTGCATGCCCGCCATCGCGTAGATCTGGCCGCCCAGGCCCGGGATGAAGAACGAGTTCATCACGGCGTCGGAGGTGATCTTGAAGTTGATTGGCGTGTGCGCCGGGAACACGATCTTGTTGACCGTGGCAATGCCTTGTTCCGGGTAGATGAACAGCCACTTCCAGTCCAGCGCAACGACTTCGATGGTCACCGGCTTGACGTCGGATTCAATCGGACGGTACGGGTCCAGTTTGTGGGTCGAAATGTAGGTGATGTAACCCAGGGCGATGATGATCAGAACCGGGATGGTCCAGACGGCCACCTCGATTTTGGTCGAGTGCGACCATTTCGGGGTGTAGACGGCGTCCTTGTTGGAAGCGCGATACTTCCAGGCAAACAGGAAGGTCATGACGATAACCGGCACAACGACCAACAGCATCAGCAGCGTGGCGGTGATGATCAGGTTGCGCTGTTCCAGGCCGACCTGGCCCGTTGGATTGAGCAGGGTCATGTTGCAGCCTCCCAGCAACAACGTGCCGAGCAGCGGCACTAGGCCTAGTAATCTGGGGTACCTGTTTTTACTCATCTCACGACCTCTAAAGCAGCTTGCGCAATGCAGTTGGGTTTTGATCGCCAACACTTCACCCTGCCAAGGGTTGGCATTTTCTTTGGATTGAATAAGGGCCGCCCGTCGCGCGTCAGACGCTCGACAAAACCTTGGGACAGCGGTCAGTTCTTATTCGAATTCGTGGTCAAAGGCCTTGTTACAGACCAATTCCATTTGGTGCGGAAAGTTGGAAGGCACCGACACCTGGGTGTCTCAAAAGCCTTTCGGCCTGCTCGACACCCGACTTCCTGCTCGGTTCCTTATAAAGGCCGAGCAGTGCCGGGAATTCAATGCGGGCGATTGTAGATAGGTAGCGCCCTATACACCATGTCTTATCCCGAAATAATTTTTATCGCTCAGAGCAACAATCCATCACCGTTTTTGCAAAAGTTCCGCATGTTATCGAAATCAATTCTCAACAAAAACACCAAAAAATGTAGGCCTATACACCTCAGTTCAGACAGCTCCGAAGGCTTTTTCCCGGCAGCGAATCGGCGCAAAGCCCGATATTCAAAGGCCTCTGGCCATCTGCCAGAGCTTGTTAAAACTGCCTGATCTGGCACATCCGTGCAAAACCAGAAAAATGCTGAAACAGACCAATCCTTTTTTGTAACATTACGCCAATCCGGGTTGCCGAAACACCCTGCGACATGGCGCGTGTGACAACATGTCGCACACCTGCCGCACTCTCTGTTGCCGTTCGTCACGGTGATTTCACAAACACTCTGAAATGCAAAACGCCTCGATCGGCTGATCCGCAAATCGAGGCGTTTTCTGTATCGGCCAATCAGCCGAAGAGTTGACTCAGCGCAGTGCTTTTCGGTTGCGCGAGGTCAGCAGCGGCACCAGGATCACCACCAGCACGAACGCCACCAGCGCCCATTGCGCCAGCGACAGGCCGAGGATCGGCGGGTACGGTGTCGAACAGAAACCGTCGACCTGGAAGCCCAGGGGGAAGATCTTCGCCAACGGCAGGTCGTCGACAATCGGCTGCAATACATCGATGCCGCAGCTCACCGCCGGATAGAACTGGGTGTACACATGATGCCCGGCGACACCGGCCCCGGCGATCGCGCAGATCACCACCAGCACTTCGAACACCGTGATGCTGCGTCGGGTGCGCATGGCCGCGCCGATAAAGGCGAACAGCGCAATCAGCAGCAAGGCATAACGCTGCAGGATGCACAGCGGGCATGGCGCCTCGCCCAGCACGATCTGCATATAAAGAGCGCCACCGATCAGCGCCAGACAGATGACCCCCAACAGCACCAGAAAGCGCCGCTCACGTCCCAGTCGAATCGTTTCCTCGCTCATCGCGTTTCCCTTTCAAATCCATGGTTCAGCCGTTGAACGGCTGATGGTTGCCCGCAAGTCTACACGCGGGACATTACGCCGCGCAGTAGCGGGGGAATAAACGATAAGGCGGTTAAGGAATGATTAACCTTTAAACAGAATTTGATAATAGAGACCGCGTAACGGCCTTCGCGAGCAGGCTCGCTCCCACATTGGATCTGCGTCGAACACAAATCCCGTGGGAGCGAGCCTGCTCGCGAATGAAGGCAACCGCGTTTCAGATCATTCCAGAGCCGCCGCCGGCCCGAAGAACTCATAGCGGCTCTGCTGCTCCGGTACACCCAAGGCTTTCAGATGCCGTTTGATCGCCCCCATGAAGCCTTTCGGCCCAAGGAAGTAAGCATCGACATCGCGCTGCTGCGGCAACCATTCACCCAACTGCTCGGCGCTCAGCATCCCGAGCTTGTCCGCTGCCGGACTTACGCCGTCATCTTCGGCGTAGCAATAGAAGCGCTTGAGCTGTGGATGACGCGCCGCCAGACCGTCGACCCAGTCGCGGAACGCATGCACGCTGCCATTGCGCGCGCAGTGGATAAAATGCACCGGGCGTTCGGTTTGCAGCGCTGCTTCAAGCATCGCCAAAGTCGGAGTGATGCCGACACCGCCACTGATCAGCACCAACGGCTTGTCACTGGCCGTCAGGGTGAACTCGCCCGATGGCGGGAACAGCGCAATGCTTGCGCCGACGTGCAGTTGATCGTGCAAGTAGTTGGACGCACGACCACCCGGCTCGCGTTTCACGCTGATGCGGTACTGGCCCTTGTTCGCCAGCGCCGACAGCGAGTAGTTGCGGCGAATCTCTTCGCCATCGAGGATCAACTTCATGCCGATGTACTGGCCCGGCTGCGCAGCAAGGATCGGACCTTTGTCCGCCGGTTCGAAGTAGAACGAGATGATCTCCGCGCTCTCCTCGACCTTGTCCACCACGATGAACTCCCGCGCCCCGCGCCAGCCGCCGACCGCTTGTTCTTTCTGGTCGTAGATCGCCGTCTCCGCGCCGATCAGAATCTCGGCCAGTTGCCCGTACGCCGCGCCCCATGCGCTCATGACCTCAGGCGTGGCGATCTCGTCGCCGAGCACTTCGGAGATGGCGCGCAGCAGGCAGGTGCCAACAATCGGGTAGTGCTCCGGGAGGATTTGCAGGGCGACGTGCTTGTTGATGATCTTCGCCACGAGATCGCCCAACTGGTCGAGCTGATCGATGTGCCGCGCATACATCAACACGCCGTTGGCCAGAGCACGCGGCTGGTCGCCACTGGCCTGGTGCGCCTGGTTGAACAGTGGACGTACCTCAGGGTATTCGGCGAGCATCATGCGGTAGAAGTGGGTGATCAGCGCTTCACCGCCGCTTTCCAGCAGAGGCACGGTGGATTTGACGATGGCACGATCCTGGACGCTAAGCATAAGAGCGACTCCTGAGCTTTTTGAGAATTACCTTAGGCTTATCAGTTTTCGTGCCAGATTATTTATCGTTATAAATCAATGGTTTATTTTTTAAGTAGTCATTTAGACTCAAAGCGCCTTATAGTCATAGCGACTACATAGAGTCTCTTTGACTACAAGACCATGACCGCCAAATCCTTGCTCACCGCTCTACTGCCGCTGGTCTCCGACCTGTCCCGCGAACTGCCCGAAGGCGAGCGCTATCGACGCCTGCTCGAAGCCCTGCGCGCCCTGCTGCCGTGCGACGCCGCCGCGTTGCTGCGCCTCGACGGCGAATGGCTGGTGCCATTGGCGGTGGATGGATTGAGCACCGACACCCTCGGCCGACGCTTCAAAGTCAGCGAACACCCACGTTTTGCCATCCTGCTGGACGGTGCCGGGCCGACCCGGTTCGCCGCCGACAGCGACTTGCCCGATCCTTACGATGGCCTGGTCGATGGTCTGGGCGATCACCTCGAAGTCCATGACTGTCTCGGTTGCCCGCTGTTCGTCGAGGAAAAACTCTGGGGCCTGATTACCCTTGATGCGCTCGACCCGGAGCGTTTCGAGCCGATCGAACTCGACGCTTTGCAAGCCTTCGCCAGCCTCGCTTCGGCCACGGTCAACGCCGCCGAACGTATCGAACGCCTGGCGCTGCGTGCCGAGGACGAGCACCAGCGCGCCGAGGTCTACCGCCAGGCCAGCGGCCAGCAGCCGCGCGAAATGATCGGCCAGAGCAAGGCGCACAAACGCCTGGTGGAGGAGATCAATCTGGTCGGCGGCAGCGACCTGACCGTGCTGATCACCGGCGAAACCGGGGTCGGCAAGGAACTGGTGGCGCAGGCGATCCACGCCGCCTCCCCGCGCGCCGACAAACCGATCATCAGCCTCAACTGCGCCGCCCTGCCCGACACCCTGGTCGAGAGCGAACTGTTCGGCCATGTGCGCGGTGCCTTTACCGGCGCTACCAGCGACCGCCGCGGCAAGTTCGAACTGGCCAATGGCGGCACGCTGTTTCTCGATGAAGTCGGCGAACTGTCGCTGACCGTGCAGGCCAAATTGCTGCGTGTGCTGCAAAGCGGCCAGTTGCAGCGGCTTGGCTCGGACAAGGAACATCAGGTCGATGTGCGCCTGATCGCCGCGACAAACCGCGATCTGGCTGAAGAAGTGCGCAGCGGCCGCTACCGCGCCGACTTCTATCACCGCCTGAGCGTGTACCCGCTGCGGGTCCCGGCGCTGCGCGATCGCGGCCGCGATGTGTTGCTGCTCAGCGGCTTCTTTCTGGAACAGAACCGCTCGCGCATGGGCCTCAACAGCCTGCGCCTGAGCAGCGACGCCCAGGACGCGTTGCTCGCCTACACTTGGCCGGGCAACGTGCGCGAGCTGGAACACTTGATCGGGCGCAGCGCACTGAAAGCGCTGGGCAATTGCAAGGTAAGGCCGAAGATTCTCAGTTTGAGCGCGGTGGATCTGGATCTGCCGCGTGAGGTTGTGGATAACTCGCCTGAGCCTACTGCCAATATTTTAGCCGTGGCACCGTTGATCAATGGCGACTTGCGCAGCGCCACTGAGGAGTATCAGCGCCGCTTGATCAGTGCGGCGCTGGAACGCAATCAGGACAACTGGGCGAGTGCGGCGCGGGAGTTGGGCCTGGATCGGGCGAATCTTGGGCGGATGGCCAAGCGGTTGGGGATGAAGAGCTAAAAGCACACCCTCACCCTAGCCCTCTCCCGGAGGGAGAGGGGACTGATTGGGGGATATTCAAGAATTCCGCCGACGTGAGAGATCTGTACTGAATCCATAATCGACTCGGTCATTCAGGTCGATGTACAGCGCCAGACACCTCGTTCGGCCCCCTCTCCCTTCGGGAGAGGGCTGGGGTGAGGGGCTTTGGATCTGCCGCCAGCCGATAACCGACCTAAAGCCCACCCCGTTAACGCCGATAACCCGGCATCAATAGTTTCTGGCGATTTGCACCCTCGCCCATCACCTTTTTCCACAGAAGGTTTTTATGTCTTCCAACAAAGCCCGCGCAGATTCACTTTCGCTTCTGCTGTTTACCTTGCGCAGCGGCAAGCTGATGGCGATCAACCTGCTGAAAGTCAGTGAAATCATCCCCTGCCCGCCGCTGACCAAAATGCCGGAGTCGCATCCGCACGTCAAAGGCATCGCCACCCTGCGTGGCGCTTCGCTGTCGGTGATCGACCTCAGCCGCGCGATCGGCGAGCGACCGCTGGAAGACCCGAACGGCGGCTGCCTGATCGTCACCGACGTCAGCCGCTCCAAGCAGGGCCTGCACGTTCAGGCGGTGAGCAAAATCGTCCATTGCCTGACCACCGACATCAAGCCACCGCCATTCGGCTCCGGCGGCTCGCGCGCCTATATCACCGGCGTGACGTCGGTCGACGGCACACTGGTACAAGTGCTCGACATCGAGAAAGTCATCCACAGCATCGCCCCGGCGCAGATCGAGATGGCCCCGACCGACCTGAGCATGGAAGACGCCGAAGTCCTGGGCAACGCACGGATTCTGGTGGTCGACGACAGCCAGGTGGCGTTGCAGCAATCGGTGCACACCCTGCGCAACCTCGGCCTGCAATGTCACACCGCGCGCAGTGCCAAGGAAGCCATCGACTGCCTGCTGGATCTGCAAGGCACCGCGCAACAGATCAACCTGATCGTCTCCGACATCGAAATGTCCGAGATGGACGGCTACGCCTTCACCCGCACCCTGCGCGAGACGCCGGACTTCGCCCACCTCTACGTGCTGCTGCACACCTCGCTCGACAGCGCGATGAACAGCGAGAAAGCGCGTCTGGCCGGGGCCAACGCGGTGCTGACCAAGTTCTCCTCGCCGGAACTGACGCAGCGGCTGATCGAAGCGGCCAAACACGTCGCCGCCAACGGTCACTGAGCCTTGGGCCAGACGTACTGCTTTTTGATGCGGCGCGACCTTCGCCAAGACGTGCCGCCGATCCACTGGCCGGAAGGCATTGAGCTGAGCACTTATCGCCCGGAACTGGCGGCGGTGGTGCATCAGCTGATGCAACTCGGCTACCGTGAGGGCGGCGGTCGGGTGCCGGCACTGGAGGAATGGCAGCTGCGCTTCGAGAGCGATCCCGAATACGACCCGGCGCTGTGTTTCATTGCCAAAGACGCCGAAGGCGTGATCGGCGTGGCGCAGTGCTGGACCAGCTCGTACATCAAGAATCTGGTGGTGCACCCACGCGCTCAGGGCCGAGGTTTGGGTCGGGCATTGCTGCTGAATGCATTCAAGGTGTTTCAGCAAAGGCGCGAAGGATTTGTTGATCTGAAGGTGCTGGAAGACAACCTGCGGGCGCAGCGTCTGTATGAGAGTGCCGGGATGTATGTGGTTCGCCGGGAGTTGGTGCCGGACTGATCGACCGTCTTCGCGAGCAAGCCCGCTCCCACAGGGGGAACGTATTCCAAATTGTGGGAGCGGGCTTGCTCGCGAAGAGGCCGGCCCAGGCAACTTCTCACCCCCAGGCATACTCAAACCTTGGCCAAACCCAAGGATGCCCAACCATGAAAGCCCTCACCCTAAGCCTGCTCTGCCTCACCGCCCTCGCCTCTCAGGCCCACGCCTCCAGTCCCGACGCCTGGGCCGCCTACGACAAAACCGTACTCGCCAGTTGCACCAAGGCCAGCGGCCTCAAAGACGCCAAACCGGTCGGCACCCCTGCGCAATTCGATGACCGCGTCGGCTACACCGCCGTGCTGCTGCAAGGCCAATACCCGCAAAAACACATGAAAGGCCAGCAAGGCACCGAGCTGTGCCTGTACAGCAAAACGTCGAAAACCGCCTTCGTCACCGAGTGGGACTCGGTCCGTCCGACCGCGAAGCCTTGAGGGCTGGCGCACAACTTGCTTCGATCAGCCTCAGCCTGGCGACTTTACGTCGCCGTTTCACACTCTGATTGAAGATTGATCGTGCAATGAATACGACGTTTTCCTGCGTCGGTTGCGGCAAATGCTGCACCGACCACCATGTGCCCCTGACCCTCGCCGAAGCCCGCATGTGGGCGGCGGATGGCGGTCAGGTGATCGTGCTGGTGGAGGCCTTTCTCGGCAACGGCCTGGGCCTGCCGGCGCAGCAGCGTGAACACGCCGAACGGCGTTCCGCGGTAGTGCGCAGCGGTACCACCGAGGCCCACGTGGCAATCACCTTCGCCGCCTACAACGTCGGTCGCTGCCGGAATCTTGACGAAGACAACCTGTGCCGGATTTACGAACGCCGGCCGTTGGTGTGCAGGATTTATCCGGCAGAAATCAATCCGCACATCGCACTCAACCCTGCCGCCAAGGATTGCCCGCCAGAGTCATGGCAACAGGGGCCGCTGCTGATTGTCGGCGGGGAGTTGGTCGATCAGGAACTGCTGGAGCTGATCCAGCGTTCGCGTCAGGCCGACCGCGATGACATCCGGATCAAGGATGCGATCTGCGCCGCACTGGGCATTCGCACCACAGCGCTCAAGGGCGATGGGTTTACCGCATATTTGCCGGAGATGGGCGCATTTGCGGCCGTGATCGATCAGGTTTCTGCACAGCCTCTGAACACAGCATCCAGTGAATGGCTGTTTCATTTGTCCGGGGATGATGTGGCCGGGCAAGTGTTGGCGACCGGAGCGCAAGTGGTGACTGAGCCGGCGCAGACGTATGCGTTTATTTCGCTGCGGGCGGCTTGATCCGGATTTTGTACTGCCTGCAGTGGCCCCTTCGGGAGCAAGCCCCCTCCCACAGGAATCTGAGTTGTACACAGAATAAATGATCACCCCATACACCTGTGGGAGGGGGCTTGCTCCCGAAGGGGCCGGGACAGGCTGCATCAATCTCGAACCTGCCGCCGCCCCCAAAACTCCCGCGCCAGCAACCGCAAATCCCCGCCAACCCCGCCACATCCTCGGAATTGCGCTGACTCTGCCGCCCCTCATCCACCGTCAATTCCGACGCCGCGCGAATGCTGACGATGTTGCGATTAATGTCCTCGCTCACCGCACTCTGCTGCTCCACCGCCGCGGCAATCTGCAGGCTCATCTCGGTGATCTGCTCGACCCGCTCGCTGATCCCGTCCAGTGCCCACGCCGCGCGCTGTGCCTGTTCGACGCTGTTATCCACATGCTCGCTGCTCTGTTGCATCACCCGCACCGCATCGCGCGCGCCGTTTTGCAGGGTGCTGATCATCCGCTGAATCTCGTTGGTCGATTGCTGCGTGCGTTGCGCCAGTCCGCGCACCTCATCCGCCACCACGGCAAAACCACGCCCGGCATCGCCAGCGCGCGCCGCTTCGATCGCCGCATTGAGCGCCAACAGATTGGTCTGCTCGGCGATACTGCGGATCACCTCCAGCACCCCGGAAATCTCGCTGCTGTGGCCTTCGAGCTGATGAATTACCTCGGTCGCCCGCCGTAATTCCTCGGCCAGACGCAACACCGCGCTGCGACTCTCGCCCACCAGCCAATGCCCCTCGCGCGTTTCCGTGCCGGCCATGTCCGCCGCCACCGACGCCTGCTGCGCATGGCTGGCAACCTGCGCGACACTCGCGGCCATCTGATGAATCGCTGCCGCCACCTGATCGGTTTCGGCCTGCTGGGCCAGCGAACTGCTGTGGCTGCTTTGCAGATGATCAACCAGTTGCGCCGCGTGCCCGGCCAACTGCTGCGAAGCATCCCCCATGCGCCCGACCACCGCGCCGACCTGCGCTTCGAGCATCTGCAGGGCGAACTCGATCTGGCCGATTTCATCGCGGCGCCCGGTGTAAATGCTCTGGCTCAACGGATTGTCCGCAACCTGCCGCGCCCGCTCGGTCAGGCGTTCCAGCGGCCGCAAAATCCAGCGCACGCCCAACGCGCAAAGACTGCTGCCGGCGACAAACGCCACTCCATCAATCCACGCCGACTCCGGGCGCAACCAGGCCTCGATCCCCAACACCAGACCCAGCAACGTGCTGCCCAACGCCGTGATCCTGCCGCGCAGCCCCAGGCTCGGCAGCCGAAGCACCGGACGCTCGTCGCGCAACTGCGCATATGCTCGCTCCGCCGCAGCTACGAGCCGCGCATCAGGCCGGGTGCGCACCGACTGATACTCCACCGCCACACCGCTCTGCGTAACCGGCGTGACATACGCGCTGACCCAATAATGATCGCCATTCTTGCAACGATTCTTCACCAGCCCCATCCACGAACGCCCGCTCTTGAGCGTCTGCCACATATGCGCAAACGCCTGCGCCGGCATGTCCGGGTGACGCAACAAGTTGTGTGGCGTGCCGAGCAATTCGTCGCGGCTATAACCGCTGATCCTGATGAAATCGTCGTTGGCGTAGGTGATCGCGCTGGTCAGATCGGTGGTCGAAAGAATGTTCGCATCGTGCGCCACATCGACGTTACGGCCGGTGACCGGGAGATTGATCTTCATGCAATAGCGCGCTCGTTTTATTGGAAGAGTCGGCAGGGCTGCTGACTCTAAGCGCACCAATTGGTCAAATATTGATCTGGCTCAGGATCTGAGCACTTAGCCATCACTGCGACCGAAAATCGCAGTCGATGGCTGAAGGCGGGATGAAACTCAGCGCTTGCCCATCGACCGACGGGTACCCGGCGGCGCCATGCCTGGGGTCTTGGTGTGGCCATTCTTGGCGCCGTTCTTGTACCACGGCTGATTCGAACCCTTGGCCGCCGCCAACTCACCCGGTTTGAACGGGAACTTGAAAGCCGGAATCTCGGGTTTGCTCTCGCTGGCGTCAGCCAGTTCAGCCGGGACATCGCTCACAGCGTCGTCAACCGGCGGTTGGGTCGGGGAAGTCATAAAAGCTCCGCAAAGCAAAAAGTCGGGCCCGAACAGTGAGCCGCGAAGGCGCGCAGTATACCTGCGCGCCCAGACTCGGCACCTGAAGATTTGCACCGCTCGCCGAACGGTTTACAGGTAAGTGATGGTGACAATGCCTTTATCGCTCGACGTCTTCAGCGCTTGATAGGTCATGGAAAACGGCAGCGACTGATGGCTGCAAGCATTGCGATAGGTGTCCACATCGACCTGCAGACCCGGTTTGATTTCAACCTGCCGGGACACATCGGAGCCCAACGACCCGGCACGCTCCACCGCACAACCGGAATCGACAATCTGTCCGGTGAAACGGATCTCGCCGGAAGTCGATTGCGGCGCGGCACAGACTGCCAATGGAAGCAAAACAAGCACACTCGCCAAAGCGGTTTTCAGATTCATTGCACGACACTCCCGAAGAGGCCCGCTTAATTTGACGGCCGGGCTGTAAAACGTTTATCCGCGGGTGGGGGCGGATCTTTAGGAGCGTAGATGTTGCGAGGCACAAACGTTCCGATTTAGAGATATTGGGTGGTGGAATTGGGGGGATGGTCACGGTTTTGAATGGCGGTGGCTGGACTGTCGTCATCGCCAGCAGGCTGGCTCCCACAATGGGATTGGGTGCATTCAGCTGGAAATTGGTCGGCTGTCAGGCCGCCTTCGCGAGCAAGCCCGCTCCCACAGTTGGATTGAGTGCATTCAGCAAATTGGTCGGCTCGCAGGCTGGCTCCCCAAAAGCGCTAAAGCCGAACGCACGCTCTTCACCACTCAAATGGCCGAGTGTCAGCTCGCCGAAAGCTCTTGATCTTGCCGTGCCGGCCCCGTCGGCAGGCTGAGTGGAGGGATTGATCCGGGGGTGGGAGCGCAGCGACCGTTTGGCGCAGCCAAACACAGCGAGAGGAGGTGCAGCGAAGCAAACCGGAGGCGCTGCGCCCGGATCAATCCCGGAGCGAAGGAACCCGAGCCTAAGCGAGGGCCGAACGCTGGGGCCAAGCCTTTTGCTTACTTTTCGGCGTCTGGAAAAGTGAGCCGCTGTAAGAGCGGAACCATAAGAAGCCGTTACCGCAGCAACGGATATGTCCCCCATCAACCCACAACATGGTCGGCCCAGAGGCCGCCAAGCCAAACGAAACTGACAGCGCTGACAGCTAGCCGTCACTCTCCTGACCCCCAAACAAGCTTATAAATACCCAACCTGCCCAAACTCAACCCCTTGGCGCCCCAATCGCATGCGAATCCAGAAACGAACCGCCCTGCTCGCCACCCCGCTGATCATCGTCGCCGCTCTGGGCCTGTGGTACGCCACCAAACCGGCCCAGACCAAACTCGCCACCCCCACCGCCATCCCGGTCCGGGTCGTGGCAGTCAGCGAAAAGGACGTCCCCCGCTACGTCAGCGGCATCGGTTCGGTTCTCTCATTGCACAGCGTCGTGGTACGCCCGCAGATCGACGGCATTCTGACAAAGATCCTCGTCAAAGAAGGCCAACTGGTCAAAGCAGGCGACCTGCTCGCCACCATCGACGACCGCTCGATCCGCGCCAGTCTTGATCAGGCCCGCGCACAACTGGGCGAAAGCCAGGCCCAACTGGAAGTCGCCCTGGTCAACCTCAAGCGCTACAAACTGCTCAGCGTCGACGACGGCGTCTCCAAGCAGACCTACGATCAGCAACAGGCGCTGGTCAACCAGTTGAAGGCCACCGCCCAAGGCAACCAGGCTTCGATTGACGCCGCGCAGGTACAACTTTCCTACACCCAGATCCGCTCCCCGGTCACCGGCCGCGTCGGTATTCGCACAGTCGATGAAGGCAACTTCCTGCGCATGACCGACACCCAGGGCCTGTTCACCGTCACCCAGATCGACCCGATCGCCGTCGAGTTCTCGCTGCCGCAACAGATGCTGCCGACCCTGCAAGGTCTGATCAACGACCCGCAGCACGCGCAGGTCAAGGCCTACATCGGCGCCGACACTGACGGCGAAACCGGCAACCTGCTCGGCGAAGGTCACCTGACCCTGATCGACAACCAGATCAACGCCAACACCGGCACCATCCGCGCCAAGGCCGAATTCGACAACGCCAGCCAGAAGCTCTGGCCGGGCCTGCTGGTGACGGTAAAAATTCAGACGGCACTGGATAAGAATGCGCTGGTGGTGCCGCCTACCGTCGTACAACGCGGCCTCGACCAACACTTCGTTTACCGCGTGAACGGCGACAAGGTCGAAGCCGTACAAGTGCAGATGGTTTACCAGGGCAGCGGCCAGGACATCATCAAAGGCGTGAAGGCGGGTGATCAATTAGTCAGTGACGGCCAGTCGCGGCTCAAGCCCGGTTCGACCGTGCAGGTGATGACCGAGCCGCCGCAGGTGGTCGAAGCGGAGCCCAAGCCATGAAGGAGCACAAAGGCGTCTCCACATGGTGTATCGACCACCCGGTCGCGACCATTCTGCTGACCTTCGCTCTGGTGCTGCTCGGGGTGATTGCCTTCCCGCGCCTGCCGATTGCGCCACTGCCGGAAGCGGAATTTCCGACGATCCAGGTTTCCGCGCAGTTGCCCGGCGCCAGCCCCGACACCATGGCGTCCTCCGTGGCCACGCCGCTTGAAGTGCAATTCAGCGCCATCCCCGGCATGACCCAGATGACCTCCAGCAGTGCGCTCGGCTCAAGCCTGTTGACCCTGCAATTCACCCTCGACAAAAGCATCGACACCGCCGCCCAAGAAGTACAAGCGGCGATCAACACCGCCGCCGGCAAACTGCCCAAGGACATGCCGACGCTGCCGACCTGGAAGAAGGTCAACCCGGCCGACAGCCCGGTGCTGATCCTCAGTGTCAGCTCCACACAAATGCCCGGCACCGAACTCAGCGACCTGGTGGAAACCCTGCTCTCGCGTCAGATCAGTCAGATCGACGGTGTAGGCCAGATCAACATCACCGGTCAGCAACGTCCGGCGATCCGCGTGCAAGCCTCGGCCGACAAACTGGCTGCCATCGGCCTGACTCTGGCCGACATTCGTCTGGCGATCCAGCAGACCAGCCTCAACCTCGCCAAAGGTGCGTTGTATGGCGAATCGAGTATCTCCACGCTGTCGACCAACGACCAGTTGTTCCATCCCGAGGACTACAGCCAGCTGATCGTTTCCTACAAGGACGGCGCCCCGGTTCACCTGCGGGATGTCGCCAAAGTCGTCAACGGTTCGGAAGATGCCTACGTGCAAGCCTGGGCCGGTGATCAACCCGGGGTGAACCTGGTGATCTCGCGCCAGCCCGGTGCGAACATCGTCGAAACCGTCGACCGTATTCAAGCGGCGCTGCCGGGCCTGGAAGCCATGCTGCCGGCCTCGGTGCAGGTCAAAGTGCTGATCGACCGCACCCAGACCATTCGCGCGTCGCTGCATGAAGTGGAAATTACTCTGCTGATCGCCATTCTGCTGGTGGTGGCGGTGATGGCGCTGTTCCTGCGCCAACTGTCGGCGACGCTGATTGTCTCGGCAGTGCTCGGCGTGTCACTGGTGGCCAGTTTCGCCCTGATGTACATCCTCGGTTTCAGCCTGAACAACCTGACGCTGGTGGCGATTGTGGTGGCCGTGGGGTTTGTCGTCGACGATGCGATTGTGGTGGTGGAGAACATCCACCGGCATCTGGAAGCCGGCGACGGCATGCGTGAGGCGGCGGTCAAGGGCGCCGGCGAGATCGGCTTCACCGTGGTCTCGATCAGCTTCTCGCTGGTGGCGGCGTTCATTCCGCTGCTGTTCATGGGCGGCGTGGTCGGGCGGCTGTTCAAGGAATTCGCCCTGACCGCGACTTCGACCATCCTTATTTCGGTGGTGGTATCGCTGACGCTGGCGCCAACCCTGGCCGCGCTGTTCATGCGCAAACCGGTGCATCACGCCCATGACAAACCGGGCTTCAGTGAACGTCTGCTGGCGTGGTACGAGAAAGGCCTGCGCCGCGCCCTCGCCCATCAGAAACTGATGATTGGCGTGTTCTGCCTGTCCCTCGGGTTGGCAATTGCCGGTTACATCTTTATTCCCAAGGGCTTCTTCCCGATCCAGGACACCGGGTTCGTGCTCGGCACCACCGAAGCCGCTGCGGATATTTCCTACGGCGACATGGTGAAAAAACACCTGGCGATGGCCGAAATCGTCGCCGCCGACCCGGCAGTCGAAGCGTTTTCCCACTCGGTGGGCGTGTCCGGCAGCAACCAGACCATCGCCAACGGCCGCTTCTGGATCGCCCTGAAAAAACGCGGCGACCGCGACGTCTCGGCCAGCCAGTTCATCGACCGTATCCGTCCGAAACTGATGAAAGTCCCGGGCATCGTCCTGTACCTGCGCGCCGGCCAGGACATCAACCTCAGCTCCGGCCCAAGCCGCGCCCAGTACCAGTACGTGCTCAAGAGCAATGACGGCGCGACCCTGGCCACCTGGACCCAGCGCCTGACCGAGAAGCTGCGCAGCATCCCGGCGTTCCGCGACATTTCCAATGACCTGCAACTGGGCGGCAGCATCACCCACATCAGCATCGACCGCAGCGCCGCCGCGCGTTTCGGCCTGACCGCGAGTGATGTCGACGAGGCGCTGTACGACGCGTTCGGCCAGCGCCAGATCAATGAATTCCAGACCCAGGTCAACCAGTACAACGTGATTCTGGAGCTCGATACCAAACAGCGCGGCAAGGCCGAAAGCCTCAACTATTTCTACCTGCGCTCGCCGTTGAGCGGGGAAATGGTGCCGCTGTCGGCGCTGGCGAAATTCGACGCACCGACCATCGGCCCGCTGTCGATTGCCCATGACGGCATGTTCCCCGCCGCCAACCTGTCGTTCAACCTGGCCCCCGGCGTGGCCTTGGGCGACGCGGTGATCCTGCTCAACCAGGCCAAGGCCGAAATCGGCATGCCGACCGCAATCAGCGGCAACTTCCAGGGCGCAGCGCAGGCATTCCAGAGTTCGCTCGCCAGTCAGCCTTGGTTGATTCTTGCGGCGCTGGTGGCGGTGTACATCATTCTCGGCGTGCTTTATGAGAGCTTCGTGCATCCGCTGACGATCATCTCGACCCTGCCGGCGGCCGGGCTCGGTGCAGTGATCATGCTGTGGATCTGCGGTCAGGACTTTTCGATCATGGCGTTGATCGGGCTGGTGCTGCTGATCGGTATCGTCAAAAAGAACGGCATTCTGATGATCGACTTCGCACTGGAAGCCCAGCGCAATCGCGGACTGGCGCCGCAGGAGGCGATTTTCGAAGCGTGCCTGACGCGGTTCCGGCCGATCATCATGACCACCCTCGCCGCCCTGCTCGGCGCCCTGCCGCTGATGCTCGGTTACGGCACCGGCGCCGAACTGCGCCAGCCGCTGGGGATCGCGGTGGTGGGCGGCTTGCTGGTCAGCCAGATGCTGACGCTGTTTACCACGCCGGTCATATACTTGTGGCTTGAGCGGCTGTTCCACAGGCCCAAACCAATGCCCACGACGGCACTGGCGACTACAGACTGAGGCGGTCATGCGCGTTCTGATTATCGAAGACGAGGAAAAAACCGCGGATTATCTGCACCGCGGTCTGACGGAACAGGGTTACACCGTGGATCTGGCCCGCGACGGCGTCGAGGGCCTGCACCTGGCGCTGGAAAGCGACTACGCGGTGATCGTCCTCGACGTGATGTTGCCGGGCCTGGACGGCTTCGGCGTGCTGCGCGCCTTACGTGCGCGCAAGCAGACCCCGGTGATCATGCTCACCGCCCGCGAGCGCGTCGAAGACCGGATCAGGGGCCTGCGTGACGGCGCCGACGATTACCTCGGCAAGCCGTTTTCCTTTCTGGAGCTGGTAGCGCGTTTGCAGGCGCTGACCCGGCGCAGCGGTGGCCATGAACCGGTGCAAGTGAGCATCGCCGACCTGTGGATTGATCTGATCAGCCGCAAGGCCACCCGCGCCGGCACCCGACTGGATCTGACGGCGAAAGAGTTCTCGCTGCTCAGCGTTCTGGCGCGCCGACAAGGTGAAATCCTCTCGAAAACCGCGATTGCCGAGATGGTCTGGGACATCAATTTCGACAGCGACGCGAACGTCGTCGAAGTCGCGATCAAGCGTCTGCGGGCCAAGCTCGACGGGCCGTTCGACGAGAAACTGCTGCACACCATTCGTGGCATGGGTTACGTGCTGGAGAGCCGTGGTGTCCAGTAACTCGATTGCCCTGCGCCTCAGTGGGATGTTTACGCTGGTGGCGCTACTGGTGTTTCTGTTGATCGGCGGCGCGCTGTATCAGCAGGTCGACAAGGGCCTGGGCCTGCTGCCGGAAGCCGAGCTGGATGCGCGTTACAGCGTGCTCGAATCCACCGTCGGTCGTTACGGCACGCCCGATCATTGGGTGAAGATCAACAACAAACTCAAGCTGCTGGGCGAGGAAGACAAGCGCATCAGTTTCTGGATCAGCAGCGGTGACCCGCAGTATGAGTTTGGCAACCTGACCCCGCAGATTCGCGAGTTCGCCAACGGCCCATTGGGCATGCGCGACCTGCAATTGCCCGACCAGCCCTATCCGCTGAAAGTGCTGGTCAGCCAGTTTCCGGCCAAGGACCAACGCCCGCCGCTGCGCTTCATGATCGGCATCGACACCGATACGTTTCACCAGACGCAACATCAGTTGCTGATTGCCTTGATCGGTCTGGCGATTATCGGCGTGGCGCTGGCCTCGGCGCTCGGGTACTGGGTGGCCCGGATTGGCCTGCAACCGCTGATCAAACTGTCCTACGAGGCGCAGCGTCTGGCGCCGCCATTGCGTTCGGGGCGCTTGCGTCTGTCGCCGCTGCCGCCGGAGCTTGCGCAGTTTGTCGAGTCGTTCAACTCGACGCTGGAACGGGTCGAACAGGCGTACTCACGGCTGGAATCGTTCAACGCCGACGTGGCGCATGAGCTGCGTTCGCCGCTGACCAACCTGATCGGTCAGACCCAGGTCGCGCTGACGCGCGGACGCTCCGCCGAACACTATTTCGAGGTGCTGCAATCCAACCTCGAAGAGCTGGAACGCCTGCGTTCGATCATCAACGACATGCTGTTCCTTGCCAGCGCCGACCAGGGCAGCAAGGCGACCAAACTGACCGAGACCTCGCTGGCGGATGAAGTTGCAACCACGCTGGATTACCTGGATTTTATCCTCGAAGACGCGCAAGTGCAGGTGCATGTGAGTGGCGACGCACAGGTGCGAATCGAGATCGCGCATCTGCGTCGGGCGCTGATCAATCTGCTGAGCAACGCGGTGCAGCACACCGAACCGGGCAAGGTGATCGAGGTGCGGATCGAAGTCGAGGAACATCAGGTCAGCATCGGCGTGGCCAATCCGGGATCGCCGATTGCCAGCGAGCACTTGCCGCGCTTGTTCGAGCGCTTCTATCGGGTCGATGCCTCGCGCAGCAACAGCGGCAACAACCATGGGCTGGGGCTGGCGATCGTCAAGGCGATTGCGCTGATGCACGGTGGCGATGTGTTTGTACGCAGTGATCGGGGGATGAATACGTTCGGCATCCACCTCCCGGTTTAACTGAAAAGCAAACCCCTGTGGCGAGGGAGCTTGCTCCCGCTCGGCTGCGCAGCAGTCGTAAATCCTGCACATTCAGTTTGTCTGAATGAATGTGATTGACGGGTTTGGGGCCGCTTCGCAGCCCAGCGGGAGCAAGCTCCCTCGCCACAAGGAATGGCGTTCACCCGTGATTGATCTTTGCTTGTACTGCAACAGTCATTTATGAAAATCAGGCTGTTTCCCAACGTCCGGCAACCTTATCTTTGCCCGCACCAAACAGCACTTGCCAAGCAAGAAGGTTTTCCAGATGTCCAACAGTATGGGTATTGCCAGCGCTTTCGTTTTGTCCTCATTGATCCTGTCGCCCATGGCGATGGCTGAAGAATCGCAAGCGTTCATCGCACAGAATGCCGCGCGCGCTCACGCCTTCGAGCAGTCTCAGGCAGAAGTGATGGTCAAGTCGCAGGACGCCTCGCAAGCCCCTCAGGCCGCCACTTCCCAGGCTCAAGCAGCCGAGAAAGACAGCTGAGTCGCGCACCGCGAAAAATTTCCCTCGACGCGGTTGTTTGGCTCTTCCCGTTCAACCGTCGTCCTTCCAGGCCGCTGCCTTTCAGCGGCCTTTTTTCGTTGTGGTCTGAAAGCCGTTTGGTTCGTCTGTAAAAACAAGAAACATCCCGCACCTCAAAACATTGAAGTGTCAGTTGACCCAAGGAGCTCCATCGCAAGTGCGTTACCCAGTCCGCGTCACCCCGCTGTTCATTGCAATTGCCGCAACGATTGCCCCCGCGGCCCATGCCGACGAAGCCGCCAAGGAAGGTTTCGTCGAAGGCTCGAGCCTCAACCTCAACGCTCGCAACTACTACATGAATCGCAACCGTCTGCAGCAGACGGACGACAACATCGAGTGGGGCCAGGGTTTTCTCGGGATCTTCCAGTCGGGTTACACCGAAGGCACGGTCGGCTTCGGCATCGACGCCCACGCCATGCTCGGGCTGAAGCTCGACGGCGGTGGCGGTACCGATGGCTCGAGCATCCTGCCGGTCAGCGATGGCAACGGCAAAGCGCCGGGCTCGTTCTCGACCGCGGGCGGCACGTTGAAAATGCGTGCGTTCGATACCGAGTTGAAGGCCGGCGACCTGTTCCTCACCAACCCGGTGATTGCCGGCGGCGAGTCGCGCATGCTGCCGCAGACCTTCCGCGGTGTCAGCTTGACCAACCACAGTTTCGACGGCTGGATGTTTGAAGGTGGCCAGGCCAGTTTCACCAAGCCGTACAACCAGAGTGGCCACCAGCGCATCGGTACCTCCTACGGCAAACTCGCCGAAGGTGACGCAAGCCGGCACCTGAACTGGGCCGGCGTGTCCTGGAGCGGCGTCGAAGGCTTGACCAGCAATCTGTACGCTGCCGAGTTGAAGGACATCTGGAACCAGTACTACTACGACCTGGATTACACCTGGCAGTTGAACGATCTGGTCAGCCTCAACCCGGGCCTGCACTTCTATCACACGCAGGACACCGGCAACGCGCTGCTGGGCAACATCGACAACAACACCTACAGCCTGCATTTCACCGTCGGCATCGGCAGCCACAGCGTTACTGCCGCATATCAGCGCGTGAACGGCAACACGCCGTTCGACTACATCAGCCAGGGCGACAGCGTTTACCTCGACAACTCGCAGCAATATTCGGACTTCAACGGCCCGAACGAGCGCTCGTGGAAGCTCAAGTACGCCTATGACTTCGCCGGGCTGGGGATGCCGGGTCTGACTTCGGCGGTCTCCTATTCGCGCGGCACCGTGGACCTGACCAAGGTCGATCCGCACAGCAAAGGCTATGCTTCGTGGTACAGCGCCGACGGTCGCAACGCCCAGCATTGGGAGCGCGACCTCGATCTGAAATACGTGGTGCAGAGCGGCCAGGCGAAAAATCTCGCGGTACGCCTGCAATGGGCGACCAACCGGGGCGGCAATGGTTACGGCGCGATCGATACCGACACCGATGAATACCGTGTGATTGTCGACTACCCGATCAACGTCTTCTAAGATCACCCCTGCGCCACGGTCTTGAATTGAGAGATATACCCTGTGGGAGCGGGCTTGCTCGCGAATGCGCTGCATCAGTCGACAACAATGTTGAATGACACGGCGCATTCGCGAGCAAGCCCGCTCCCACAATGGAATACCGTCACTGACTTGATGCAACTACGCTAATAAGATCCTCTCAACCGACAGCCCCCATCATGATCGCGAGCCGTACCCCACCTGTGGCGGGCAAGACCGGACGCCCCGAATTGCTGCTGATCTGCGGCAGTTCGCTGACTGTGATCGCGATTCTGTGCATCGTCACTTTTCTGCTGATTCGTGAGCACGCCAACGCTCAGGAGTCGGCCACCCGCAGCGCCACCACCATCGCCCAGTTGATCGACGCCGATGTCCTGCGCACGGTCGAGTTGTATGACCTGACCCTGCAAGGCCTGATCGCCGCCGCCCAGCGCGATGACTTGCGCGACGTCACCCCGCAGATCCGCCATCTGGCGCTGTTCGACCGCTCGACCACCGCGCGCTTCAAAGGCGACATCCTGCTGCTCGACAAACATGGCGATGTGGTCGCCGACTCATCGCGGGTCGAACCCAAGCCGGGCAACTTCGCCGACCGTGATTATTTCCTCGCCCATGCTTTCAACCGTGACATGGGCATGTTCATCAGCCGCCCGTTCAAGACCCGTTGCGATTGCGACGAAGCCAACCAGTGGCGTATCAGCTTCAGTCGGCGGATCTCCTCGGACACCGGTGAGTTCGCTGGCGTTGCGGTGGCGTCGATGAAGCTCGACTACTTCGATCAGTTGTTCAACAGTCTCGACATCGGCAAAGGCAGCACGCTGAACATCATCAACAGCGACGGCGTCCTGCTGGCGCAGAAGCCGTATCTGCAAAGCGACTCCATCGGCAAGAGCTTTGGCAACCGGCCCAACGTGGTGAGGATTCTTAGCGACAAGGATGGCAGCGGCAGTTTCACCAGCACCTCGAGCATGGACCATCAGCAACGGCTCTACACCTATTCGCGGGTCGGCAATCTGCCGTTGACGGTGATGGTTGCGCTCTCCAGTGATGAAGTGTTCGGCACCTGGCGCCGCACGGCGCTGTTGATCAGTGGTGCCACCGGCGTGCTGTGTGTCGGGCTGCTGTGGTTGACCTGGCTGCTGGCCCGTGAGCTGCGCTTGCGCCAGCGCGCCGAACGCGAACTGGCGCAACTGGCCGCCACCGATGCGCTGACCGGCGTGGCCAACCGGCGGATGCTCGATCAGGCGCTACGCCACGAATGGTTCCGCGCCCAGCGTTCGGGCAAGCCGTTGTCAGTGATGATGATCGATGCCGACCACTTCAAGGCGTTCAACGACCGCCATGGGCATCAGGCCGGTGATCAGGCGCTGCGTGAATTGGCCAAGGTGATCACGGCGAACGTGCGACGACCGGGGGATCTGGTCGCCCGTTACGGCGGCGAAGAGTTCTCGGTGATCCTCGCTGAAACCGACAGCAGCGGCGCGCGACAGATTGCCGAACATATCCGCCAGGCGGTCGAGCAGATGCCGAGGGTCGAGGGTGCAGACGTGGCGATGACCGTCAGTATCGGTATCAGCACCTGGACAACTGCGGTCGAGATGTCGCTTGAGCAACTGCTGTTTGCGGCGGACAAGGCGTTGTATCAGGCCAAGGAAGGTGGGCGGAATCGGGTGGTGGTGGCTGGCTGATTTTTGCGGCGATTGAACTGGCCTCTTCGCGAGCAAGCCCGCTCCCACAAGGGAACGCATTCCAAATGTGGGAGCGGGCTTGCTCGCGAAGAGGCCAGAACAGACAACATCAAATTCAGGGCATAAAAAAAGGCCATCCGAAGATGGCCTTCAAAAAACTAGAGAGGTTTTTTACTTACACCGCCGCAACCGGGCGCATGTAAGAGATCGGTGCAGTGCTGGCGTCTTCGAACGTCACGACTTCCCACGCATCTGTCTGCTCAATCAACTTGCGCAGCAGCTGGTTGTTCAGTGCATGACCGGACTTGAAGCCTTTGAACTCACCAATCAGGCTGTTACCCAGCAGGTACAGGTCGCCAATCGCATCGAGGATCTTGTGCTTCACGAATTCGTCTTCGTAGCGAAGGCCGTCTTCGTTCAGTACACCATCGGAATCAACCACGATCGCGTTTTCAACGCTGCCGCCGAGTGCGAGGTTGTGCTTGCGCAGGTACTCGATGTCACTCATGAAACCGAAAGTACGGGCGCGGCTGACTTCTTTTACGAACGAAGTGCTGGAAAAATCCACGCTTGCACTTTGGGTGCGGTCCCGGAAAACCGGGTGATCGAAATCGATCTCGAAGCTCACCTTGAACCCTTCGAAAGGGACGAAAGTGGCGCGCTTGTCGCCGTCTTCCACTGTCACTTCACGCAGGATGCGGATGAATTTCTTGGCGGCGTCCTGCTCTTCCAGGCCAGCCGATTGAATCAGGAATACGAACGGTCCAGCGCTGCCATCCATGATCGGGACTTCGGACGCGGAGAGCTCGACGTAGGCGTTATCGATGCCCAGGCCAGCCATGGCCGAGAGCAAGTGCTCTACCGTGTCCACTTTGACGTCGCCGTTGATCAGCGTCGTCGACATAGTGGTTTCACCAACGTTTTCCGCGCGGGCAGGAATCTGCACCACAGGGTCGAGGTCAGCGCGACAAAACACAATGCCAGTGTCGACAGGCGCAGGCTTGAGGGTCAGGTAGACCTTCTCCCCGGAGTGCAGGCCTACACCTGTGGCACGGATAATATTTTTCAGTGTGCGTTGTTTAATCATGGCTTGGGCCGCTTCAGCGCAAATTGCGAACTGGTATCAACAAAGGCTGGCGATAATAGCAGACCGAGCCTTTGCTGAACACCAATCACCGTCATAGCCCTGATACATTCCATCAATCGGCCTGACGACGCAGGAATGCCGGGATGTCCAGGTAATCCAGATCGTCCTGCGGGTTCATCTTCGCGGCAGTCGCAGCACCGGCCTGAGCCTGGTTGCGCATGACGGTCGGACGGTCCAGGTCACGGTAGTTCACCGCCGGAGCTTCCTGACGCGCAGGAGCCGGTTGTTGAACCTGAGCGGAAGCCATGGAGGTGTGAACGGTGTTGTCGATGACCTTCACAGGCTTCTCGATTTTCGCGCCCAGACCGGTGGCAACCACGGTGACGTGCAGTTCGTCGCGCATGTCCGGATCGATAACGGTACCGACCTTGACCATCGCGTGCTCGGAAGCGAAGGCTTCGATGATGCTACCCACGTCGGAGTACTCACCCAGGGACAGGTCAGGACCGGCGGTGATGTTCACCAGAATGCCGCGTGCACCTTGCAGGTTCACGTCTTCCAGCAGCGGGTTGCGGATGGCCGCTTCGGTCGCTTCACGTGCACGGTTCGGACCGCTGGCGCAGCCAGTGCCCATCATCGCCATGCCCATTTCGCTCATCACGGTACGCACGTCGGCGAAGTCGACGTTGATCATGCCCGGACGCTTGATGATGTCGGAGATACCGCGAACGGCACCGGCCAGGACGTCGTCAGCCTTGGCGAAAGCCGACAGCAGGCTGGCGTCTTTACCGAGGATGGTCAGCAGCTTCTCGTTAGGGATGGTGATCAACGAGTCGACGCTTTCGGAGAGCATGCGGATGCCTTCGTCGGCGATCTGCATACGCTTGCGGCCTTCGAACGGGAACGGACGGGTCACGACCGCAACGGTCAGGATGCCCATTTCCTTGGCCACTTCGGCGATGATCGGCGCAGCACCGGTACCGGTACCACCGCCCATGCCGGTGGTGATGAACACCATGTTGGTGCCGGCCAGCACTTCAGCGATGCGCTCGCGATCTTCCAGCGCAGCCTGACGGCCGACTTCCGGGTTGGCGCCGGCGCCCAGGCCTTTGGTCACACCGGTGCCCAGTTGCAGGATGGTACGCGCGCCGATGTTTTTCAGCGCTTGAGCATCGGTGTTGGCGCAGATGAATTCAACGCCTTCGATGTTGCTCTTGACCATGTGGTTGACAGCGTTGCCGCCGCCACCGCCGACACCGATAACTTTGATTACCGGGCTTGCGGGGATGTTGTCTACGAGTTCGAACATTTTCCCTCTCCTTACATTCTCTAGTTTTTTCGCCTACTGCATTTTTGTTGCGGTGTTGCGGTAAAGCTTTAGAAGTTGCCTTGAACCCACTTCTTCAATCGGTCCAGCAACGGCGCCTGCGGCTCATCGTTGCTGTAGCTGTCGCGGCTGCCGATGCCGGAGAACGAGATCCCGTCGGACTGCTTCTGCAGGCCGTACATCAACAAGCCAACGCCAGTGGAATAAATCGGGTTGCGCACCACGTCATCCAGGCCCTTCACGCCGTGCGGCACGCCCAGACGAACCGGCATGTGGAAGATTTCTTCGGCCAGCTCGGTGGCGCCTTCCATCTTCGAAGTACCGCCGGTCAGCACGATGCCCGCCGGGATCAGGTCTTCGTAGCCGCTGCGACGCAGCTCGGCCTGAATCAGGGTGAACAGTTCGTCGTAACGCGGCTCGACCACTTCGGCCAGGGCCTGACGCGACAGTTCGCGCGGTGGACGGTCGCCAACGCTCGGCACCTTGATGGTTTCGCCGGCACCGGCCAGTTTGGCCAGGGCGCAGGCGTAGCGAATCTTGATCTCTTCGGCGTACTGGGTCGGGGTGCGCAACGCCATGGCGATGTCGTTGGTCACCTGATCACCGGCAATCGGGATCACCGCGGTGTGGCGGATCGCGCCTTCGGTGAAGATCGCGATGTCGGTGGTGCCGCCGCCGATGTCGACCAGGCACACACCCAACTCTTTTTCGTCGTCGGTCAGCACCGAGTAGGCCGAGGCCAATTGCTCGAGAATGATGTCGTCGATTTCCAGACCGCAGCGACGCACACATTTTTCAATGTTCTGTGCAGCATTGACGGCGCAGGTGACCACGTGAACCTTGGCTTCCAGACGGACGCCGGACATGCCCAGCGGCTCGCGGACGCCTTCCTGGTTATCGATCACGTAATCCTGCGGCAGGGTGTGCAGCACGCGCTGGTCAGCCGGGATCGCCACGGCCTGGGCGGCATCGAGTACGCGCTCCAGGTCAGCCGAGCTCACTTCGCGGTCACGAATCGCCACGATGCCGTGGGAGTTCAGGCTGCGGATGTGATTGCCGGCCACGCCGACGAACGCCGAGTGAATGCGGCAGCCCGCCATCAGTTGGGCCTCTTCGATCGCGCGCTGGATCGATTGCACGGTCGACTCGATGTTCACCACCACGCCCTTCTTCAGGCCGCGGGACGGGTGAGTACCGATACCGACGATTTCCAGCGTGCCGTCGTCCGCGACCTCGCCTACCAGCGCCACCACCTTGGAGGTGCCGATATCCAGACCGACGATCATTTTGCCGCTTTGCACGTTTGCCATGGGTCCTGCCTCTTCTTAATTCTTTGCGACAGCGGGTTTGTCTGTCGTCGGCGCTGCAGGTTCCCGCCAGCCAACAGCGAGGCCGTTGGCGTAGCGCAGATCGATGCGCGCAATGTTCGTAATCTGGTCTTTAAGCGTCTTGTCATAGATGGCAATGAAGCGGCGCATCTTTTCCACCAGGTTGCCGCGTCCCAGCAGCAACTCGATGCCGGGGCCGGAACTGCCGGCACCGGTGGTCAGGAACCAGCTGCCACGTTCACGCAATTCCAGGCGCGCGATCGAGAAGCCCAGCGGCCGGAGCATCTGGCTCAGCACCTGATACTGCTGCATCACTTGCTGCTGGGCCCGTTGTGGACCGAACAGCTGTGGCAGGTGTTCGTAGTTCGCCAGTTCCTTTGGCGTAAATGCCTGGCCCTGGTTGTTGAGCAGCGACTCGTCGCCCCAACGGGCCACCGGCAGTTGCTCTTCAAGGCGGATCACCACTTGATCCGGCCACACCCGGCGTACTTCGGCGTGGGCGATCCATGGCATCTGTTCAAGCTCGGTGCGCATCCCGGCCAAGTCGATGGTGAAAAAGCTCGACGCCACGTACGGGGCGATTCGCTGCTGCACCGCCTGCTGGCTGATGTAACTCAGGTCACCCTGCACGGCGATCTTGGTGATCGGCCGGTCGGCGTACGGCAGCAAGCGCTGCGCACCTTCGTAGGTACCGAACCCGAGCACCACCAGCAGTACCGGCCAGAACAGGCTTTTCAGAAAGCCGAAATTGGCTTTCGGCAGGCGCGCGGACATCGGCTCTTTGGCCACCATTCGGCTGGCACCCCGCGGCACCGGCTTGCGGCCGGGTGCGGGTGGCTGATGTCTGAGCTGAGCGCCTTGCATGGTCTTAACCTCGCGCCTCTGTATGACCGGAGCCTTCAACACTGGCGGCCAGAATGGCCAGAACCAGTTGCTGGAAGTCCAGACCGGCAGCACGGGCCGCCATCGGCACCAGGCTGTGATCGGTCATGCCCGGTGCGGTGTTCACTTCCAGGAACCAGAACTGACCGTCGGCGTCCTGCATCACGTCCGCCCTGGCCCAACCGGCAATACCCAGCGCCTCACAGGCCTTGGCCGTGAGATCCATGAGTTCCTGTTCCTTGGTGGCATCCAGCCCGCACGGAATGCGGTACTGGGTATCGTTGGCGATGTATTTGGCGTCGTAGTCGTAGAACGTGTGCGGTGTACCCAGGGCGATAGGAGGCAACACCTGGTCACGCAGGGTGGCGATGGTGAACTCCGGACCTTGAATCCATTGCTCGACCAAGACTTGCGAATCGTAGGTACTGGCCGCTTTCCATGCGTCGATCAACTCGGACGCAGAACTCACTTTGGCCATCCCGATACTTGAACCTTCATGCGCCGGTTTGACGATCAAAGGGAAGCCCAGTTCCGTCGCCGCGGAAATACAATCGGCTTCGCTGCACAGCACGGCGTGACGCGGCGTCGGAATCCCGAGGCTGTGCCAGACCTGCTTGGTGCGCAGCTTGTCCATTGCCAGTGCCGAGGCAAGGATGCCGCTGCCGGTGTACGGAATGCCGGCACACTCGAGCAGGCCCTGCATCGAGCCGTCTTCACCGCCACGACCGTGGAGGATGATGAACGCGCGGTCGATCTTTTCGTTCAGCAGACGCTGCAGAAAATCCTCGCCGACGTCGATCCCGAACGCGTCCACGCCAGCGCTTTGCAGCGCGTCGAGCACGGCGTTACCGGATTTCAGCGAAACCTCACGCTCGGCACTCATGCCACCGAACAGCACGGCGACACGGCCGAAATCTTTCGGCGCGATGGTGGAGAACAGGTTGGCGTAGGCAGCAGTCATTTCAACTTCCCCTCGACCGACGCAGCCACGGCGCCGGCGAACAACTCACTTTTCAACAGTTTTGGTGCGAGACCGCCGATATCACCGGCGCCCTGGCACAGCAGAATGTCGCCGGCACGCAGCAGCGGCTTGACCAGCGGCGCGAGGTCGACACCGCGTTCGATGTAGATCGGGTCGAGCTGACCGCGCTGACGGATGCTGTTGCACAGTTTGCGGCTGTCCGCGCCCGGAATCGGCTCTTCGCCGGCCGGATAGACTTCCATCAGCAGCAGCACGTTGGCGTCGGCCAGTACATTGACGAAATCGTCGTACAGGTCACGGGTGCGGCTGTAGCGATGCGGCTGGTAGACCATCACCAGACGGCGGTCCGGCCAGCCACCGCGCACGGCTTTGATCACCGCAGCGACTTCGGTCGGGTGGTGACCGTAGTCGTCGACCAGCATCACATTGCCGCCGTCCACCGGCAGTTCGCCGTAGACCTGGAAGCGTCGGCCGACACCCTGGAAACCGGACAGGCCCTGGACGATGGCTTCGTCGCTGACGCCTTCGTCGCTGGCGATGCAGATGGTCGCCAACGAGTTGAGCACGTTGTGGTTGCCCGGCATGTTCACGGACACGTCCAGCGGCTCGCGATCCGGGCGCAGCACGGTGAAGAAAGTCTGCATGCCTTGCTGGCGCACATTGATCGCGCGCACGTCGGCGTCTTCGCTGAAGCCGTAGGTCACGGTCGGACGTTTGACCAGCGGCAGGATTTCACGCACCACCGGATCGTCCAGGCACATTACCGCCAAACCGTAGAACGGCAGGTTGTGCAGGAACTCGACGAAGGTTTTCTTCAGTTTGTTGAAATCACCGTCGTAGGTCGCCATATGGTCGGCGTCGATGTTGGTGACCACGGCCACCAGCGGTTGCAGGTGCAGGAAGCTCGCGTCGCTTTCGTCGGCTTCGGCGATCAGGTAGCGGCTGGTGCCGAGCTGGGCATTGGTGCCCGCGGCATTCAGACGGCCACCGATAACGAAAGTCGGGTCCAGGCCACCGGCGGCGAACACCGAAGCGATCAGGCTGGTGGTGGTGGTCTTGCCGTGGGTACCGGCGACGGCGATGCCGTGGCGATAGCGCATCAGCTCGGCGAGCATTTCGGCACGTGGCACCACTGGGATACGGCGCTCAAGAGCGGTCGCCACTTCCGGGTTGGAGGTGTTGACAGCACTCGACACCACCAGCACGTCAGCGGTAGCGGCGTTCTCGGCACGGTGGCCGATATAGATGTGCGCACCGAACGATTCCAGACGCTCGGTTACTGGCGAAGCTTTCAGGTCGGAACCGGACACTTCATAGCCCAGGTTCAACAACACTTCGGCAATGCCGCACATGCCCACGCCGCCGATACCGACGAAGTGGATGCGACGGATGCGGCGCATTTCCGGTTGTGGCATGGCTTTCTGATTCTCAACCATGGGCCACCTCCAGGCAGGTATCGACCACGCTACGGGTGGCATCGGGTTTGGCCAGACGGCGGGCCGCTTGGGCCATTTCTTCGAGTCGTTGCGGTTGCATCAAGACCTCTGTCAGGCGCGCGGCAAGGTCCGCGGCACCAGTCGTTCTTTGCGGCATCACGAAGGCTGCGCCTTCACGGGCCAAATAATCGGCGTTGCGGGTCTGGTGATCGTCGATCGCGTGGGGCAAAGGCACCAGCATCGAGGGCAGACCAACGGCAGCCAGCTCACTGATGGTCAGCGCGCCAGCGCGGCACACCACCAGGTCAGCCCAGCCATAGGCCTGGGCCATGTCTTTGATAAAGGGCTGCACCTGCGCATCCACGCCGGCGGCGCGGTAGCGCTCTGCAGTCACTTCATCGTGGTTTTTGCCGGCCTGATGAAACACTTCCGGACGCAAATCGGCAGGGACTTGCGCCAGGGCTTCAGGCAGCAACTTGTTCAACGGTTCTGCGCCAAGGCTTCCGCCGAGGATCAGCAAACGCGCTTTGCGCCCGGCCAGAGCCGGTCGCGATGTTTCGAGGAACAGCTCGCTGCGCACCGGGTTTCCGGTGGTACGGCGGGTGTCCGACAGAGTAAAGGTGTCGGGGAACGCTTCACACACCCGGGCGGCGAACGGCACCAGCAACCGATTGGCGGTGCCGGCCACAGCGTTCTGCTCGTGAACGATCACCGGCACACCGGCCAGTTTCGCGGCAATCCCGCCCGGGCCGGTCACATAACCACCGAAGCCGACCACGCAGACTGGACGCAGCTGGCGAATCACTGCCCGCGCCTGCCACACCGACTTGAGCAGCATGAACGGTGCCTTGAGCAGCGACAGCTTGCCCTTGCCACGCAATCCGGTGGCGTTGATGCGATGCAGTTCAAGACCTGCAGCCGGCACCAGTTCGTTTTCGATTCCGCGGGGCGTGCCGAGCCAGTGCACGGTGTAGCCGCGCGCCTGGAATTCACGGGCACAGGACAGCGCCGGGAACACGTGGCCGCCGGTGCCGCCGGCCATGATCAATACGTTAGCGCCCATGGTTCGGCTCCTCGGCGAAGTCGCTCTCATGGAACTCCATCTCTTCACTGCCCAGGTGGGTCCGACTCTCCCACTCGATCCTCAGCAGCAAGCCGAGGCAGGCACAGCAGATCACCAGGGAACTGCCGCCATAACTGAGGAACGGCAGGGTCAGGCCCTTGGTCGGCAGCAGACCGACGTTCACCCCGATGTTGATCAGGAACTGACCGATCCACAGGAACGACAGACCGTAGGCCACATAAGCGGCGAAGAACTGCTTGGCTTTTTCGGCCCACAGACCGATGTACATGCCGCGAATACACACGAACACGAACAGCGCCACGGTGCACAGCGAACCCACCGCACCCAGCTCTTCGGCCAGTACGGAGAACACGAAGTCGGTGTGCGCTTCAGGCAGGTAGAACTGTTTCTGCACGCTGTTGCCCAGGCCAACGCCCAGCCACTCACCGCGACCGAAGGCAATCAACGCCTGCGACAACTGATAACCGGCGCCGAACTGGTCGGCCCACGGGTCGGCGAAGTTGGTCAGACGCGCCATCCGGTAGGGCTGCATCTGAATCAGCAAGACCACGGCCCCGACTGCGAGAACCACCATCAGCGAGAAGCGGAACAGCCCGACCCCGCCGAGGAACAGCATCGCTGCCGCAGCGCCCATCATTACCACGGTGGCGCCGAAGTCCGGCTCCATCAGCAACAGCCCCGCCATCGGCAGCAGCACGATGAACGGCTTGAAGAAGCCCATCCAGCTCTCGCGCACTTCTTTCTGACGACGTACCAGATAACCGGCGAGGTAGATCACCACAAACACCTTGGCGATCTCGGACGGCTGAACGTTGAAGAAGCTGAAACCGATCCAGCGCATCGACCCGTTCACTTCACGGCCGATCCCGGGGACGATCACCATCACCAGCAGACCGAAGGCGCCGATCAGCATCATCCAGCCCAGGCGCTGCCAGGTGGCGATCGGAATCATCATGGTAATGATGCAGGCACCCAGGCCCAGCGCCACATAGATCAGGTGGCGAATCATGTAGTACAGCGCGCTGCCCGACTGCGCCGCCGCCACTTCGGTGGAGGCCGAGGCGATCATGATCAGGCCAAGGCCCAGCAACGCCAGGCAACCGGCGAGCATCGGGAAGTCGAGGTCGATGCCACGGCCGGTGATGATCGGCGACGGGTACGGCTTGATGATATTGCGCAGGCTCATGCCAGATCCTCCACGGCGCGGACGAACTGGTGACCACGGTCTTCGTAATTCTTGAACATGTCGAAACTGGCGCAGGCTGGCGACAGCAGCACCACGTCACCCGGCTGGGCGACCGCGCGGCATTGCTCGACGGCTTCAACCAGCGAACCGGCGCGAATCAGCGGTACCGCATCGCCGATGGCTGCGCCGATCTTGTCGGAGTCGCGGCCCATCAGGATCACGGCGCGGCAGTTGGCCGCCACTGGATCGCGCAGATCCTTGAACTCGGCACCCTTGCCGTCGCCACCGGCGATCAGCACGACTTTGCCGTCGATGTCCGCGCCCAGGCCTTCGATGGCGGCCAGTGCGGCGCCGACGTTGGTCGCCTTGGAATCGTTGTAGTAACCCACACCGTCGAGATCACGCACCCACTGGCAGCGGTGTTCGAGACCGGCGAAATTGCGCAGGGCATCGAGCATGGCGTCGAACGGCAGGCCGACCGCATGCCCCAGCGCCAGCGCCGCGAGGGCGTTGGCCTGGTTATGCGCGCCGCGCACTTTCAGTTCGCGCACCGGCATCAGGTTCTGGAATTCGAAGGCCAGGTATTTCTCGCCAACTTCTTCGCGCAGACCGAAAGCCTTGAAATCCGGTTTGTTCAGACCGAAGGTCCAGCATGGCTGGCCCTCGCCGATCAGCGGACGGCTGAGTGCGTCCTGACGGTTGACCACAAACTGCTTCGCGCCACGGAAGATCCGGTGCTTGGCCAGGTGATACGCCGGCAGGCCGCTGTAGCGGTCCATGTGGTCTTCGCTGATGTTCAGCACGGTGGCTACTTCAGCGTTGAGCTGGTCGGTGGTTTCCAGTTGGAAGCTCGACAGCTCCATCACGTACAGCTCGACGTCGTCGCTGAGCAACTCCAGCGCTGGCGTACCGAGGTTGCCGCCCACCGCCACGCGTTTGCCGGCCGCAGCCGCCATCTCGCCGACCAGGGTGGTGACGGTGCTTTTCGCGTTGGAACCGGTGATGGCCACGATCGGCGCCCGCGCGTTACGCGCGAACAGCTCGATGTCGCCGGCCATTTTCACACCGCGGGCAGCAGCGGCTTGCAGGGCCGGGGTCGCCAGCGCCAGGCCGGGGCTCACGTAGAGCTCGTCGGCACGGCACAGGAATTCGACGTCCAGCTCGCCACAACGCACTTCCACGTGCGGATAGTCACGCTTGAGCGTGGCCAGTTCCGGTGGATTGTCCCGCGTATCGGCGACGGCAAACGACACACCCCGGTTCGCCAGGAAGCGAACCAGGGACATGCCGCTCTTGCCGAGGCCGACAACGATGCGGAAGTGGTCAGAAGCGATCAGAGACACTCGTTCTACCTCAGCTTCAGGGTGGCAAGGCCGATCAGCACGAGAATCACGGTGATGATCCAGAAACGGACGATCACGCGTGGCTCGGGCCAGCCCTTGAGTTCAAAGTGGTGATGAATCGGTGCCATGCGGAACACTCGGCGACCGGTCATCTTGAAAGAAGCAACCTGGATCACCACCGACAGGGTTTCCATTACGAACACGCCGCCCATGATGAACAGGACGATTTCCTGACGGACGATGACCGCGATGGTGCCCAGTGCCGCGCCGAGCGCCAGCGCACCGACGTCGCCCATGAACACTTGCGCCGGGTAGGTGTTGAACCAGAGGAATCCGAGGCCGGCACCGATCAGCGCGCCGCAGAACACGATCAGCTCGCCCGCGCCCGGCACGTAAGGGATCAGCAGGTATTCGGCGAATTTCACGTTACCCGACAGGTAGCAGAAGATCCCCAGACCGCCGCCGACCATAACGGTTGGCATGATCGCCAGACCGTCGAGGCCGTCAGTCAGGTTGACCGCGTTGCTCGAACCGACGATCACGAAGTAGGTCAGCACGATGAACCCGGCGCCCAGCGGAATGCTGTAGTCCTTGAGCATCGGCAGGATCAGCGTGGTTTCCACCGGCGTCGCAGCAGTCATATAAAGGAAGATCGCCGCGCCCAGACCGAACACCGACTGCCAGAAATACTTCCAGCGGCTTGGCAAGCCACGGGAGTTCTTCTCGATCACTTTGCGGTAATCGTCGACCCAGCCGATGGCGCCGAACAGCAGGGTCACCAGCAGCACGACCCACACGTAACGGTTGCTCAGGTCAGCCCACAGCAGGGTGCTGACACCGATGGAGGACAGAATCAGTGCGCCGCCCATGGTCGGCGTACCCGATTTGGACAGGTGCGATTGCGGGCCGTCATTGCGCACGGACTGGCCGATCTGACGGTTCTGCAGGGTGCGGATCATCCACGGGCCATAGCACAGCGACAAAACCAGCGCGGTCAGCACACCGAGGATCCCGCGCAGGGTCAGGTACTGGAAGACCGCGAAGCCTTTGTAGAACTGTTGCAGATACTCCGCTAGCAGCAGCAGCATTAATGTTTCTCCAGACTGGACCCGCACAGAGCCGCAACGATGTTTTCCATCGCTGCACTGCGCGAACCCTTGATCAAAATGGTGGTGTTTGTGTCCTGCTCGGCGTCGAGGGCCTGGATCAGTTCGGCTTGCGTGCCGAAGTGATGCGCCTCTTTGCCGAATGCGTTCACGGCGTGGACCATGTTCGGTCCGACCGCGTAAAGCGCGGAAACCTTGCCCCGGGCATATTCGCCCACGTCGCGGTGCCCCTGCTCCGCCCAATCGCCCAACTCGCCGATATCTCCGAGCACCAGGACGGTGCGGCCGGAAAAGCCGGCGAGTATATCAACGGCAGCGCACATGGAGGTGGGGTTTGCGTTGTAAGTGTCATCGATCACGCGCATGCCGTTCTTCGCCAGTTGCGCGACGGTGCGACCCTTGACCGGTTGTACCGCGCCAAGCCCGGTGGCGATGCCGAACAGCGACACGCCCAGAGCGTGCGCGGCAGCAGCGGCGGCCATGGCGTTGGCGACGTTATGGGTGCCGAGCAGGTTCAGTTGAACGTGCTCCACACCTTCAGGTGTATGCAGGTTGAAGGCCGGGCAACCCCGGGCATCGGTGCTCAGGTCGCTGGCGTAGAAATCTGCCTGAGGATTGTTCAGGGAGAAGGTCAGCACCTTTCGTCCGCCAGCGCGGAGCTTCCAGATACCGAACGCCTTGTCATCGAGGTTGAGCACGGCAATGCCATCCGCCGCCAGCCCGTCGATGATCTCGCCTTTGGCTTCGACGATTTTTTCCGGCCCGCCGAACTCGCCAACGTGGGCGGTACCGGCATTGTTGAGGATCGCCACGTGCGGCTTGGTCAGCCCGACGGTGTAGGCGATTTCGCCCAGACGCGAAGCACCCAGTTCGATCACGGCGGCGGTGTGTTCCGGCGCCAGTTCGAGCAGGGTCAGCGGTGCGCCGAGATCGTTGTTCAGATTGCCACGGGTCGCCAGCACCGGACCGCGAGTACGCAGGATGCTCGCGAGCATTTCCTTGACCGTGGTCTTGCCGCTGGAGCCAGTGATGGCCGCGACTGGCTGGGTGAACGCGGCCCGGTTCAACGCCCCCAACTGGCCGAGGGCCTGGCGGGTGTCCTTGACCAGCAGTTGCGGCAGGGTGCTGTCGGGCACTTCACGCTCGACCAGCGCCGCGACCGCGCCTTTGCCGGCGACGTCGTTCAGATAGTCGTGACCATCGAAGCGCGGGCCAGTCAGGGCAATAAACAGTTGGCCAGCGGTGATCGCCCGGCTATCGATGCTGACGCCATCAAAACTGGCGTCGGTGCTGATCAGACGTGCGTCGAGCACGTTGCTCAGTTCGCTCAACTTCAGGGCCTTAAGCATGAGCCACCTCCCATGCGGTGAGGGCATGATCGGCTTCGACCAGATCGGAGAAAGCGTGACGCTCGCCGTTGATTTCCTGATAGTCCTCATGGCCTTTGCCCGCCAGGACGATCACGTCATCCGCCGAGGCAGCGGCGATCAGCTGGGCGATCGCCTGACCACGACCGGCAACAAAAGTGACTTTATCCACAGCGGTGAAGCCGGCACGGATGTCGTCGAAAATCTGCGCCGGATCTTCCGTGCGCGGGTTGTCATCGGTGACCAGCACGCGGTCGGCCAGACGTTCGACCACTTCAGCCATCAGCGGACGCTTGCCACGATCACGATCACCACCGCAACCGAACAGGCATAGCAACTGCCCTTTGACGTGTGGACGCAGCGCGGTCAGAACTTTTTCAAGCGCATCCGGGGTGTGGGCGTAATCGACCACCACCAGCGGCTGAGTGCCGCCACCCAGACGCTGCATGCGTCCGGCCGGGCCTTCGAGCTTCGGCAGCACCTTGAGAATTTCGTCGAGGGCGTAATCCAGACCGAGCAAGGCGCCGACCGCCGCCAGTACGTTGCTCAGGTTGAAACGACCGAGCAGCGTGCTGCGCAGGTGATGCTCGCCCTGCGGCGTGACCAGCGTGGCGCGCACGCCGTGGTCATCGAACTGCGCTTCACGGCAGAACAGGTAGGCGCTGTTGTCGAGCAGGCTGTAAGTGATCAGGCGCGAATCGCGCTTTTCGGCGGCCAGTTGCCGGCCGAAATCGTCGTCGAGGTTGACCACGCGGCACTTCAGGTCATTCCAGGCGAACAGCTTGGCCTTGGCCTCGGCGTACGCCTCCATGGTGCCGTGATAATCCAGGTGATCGCGGGACAAGTTGGTCATTACCGCGACGTCGAACGCCAATGCGGTAACGCGGCCCTGGTCCAGACCGTGTGAGGAGACTTCCATGGCCACGGCTTTGGCCCCGGCCTTTTTCAGGTCGCCGAGGGTCGCTTGCACGGCAATCGGATTCGGCGTGGTGTGCAGGCCGCTTTCCAGCGCGCCATAAAAGCCGGAACCCAGCGTACCGACGATGCCGCAGTGCTGGCCGAGCAGATCCAGAGCCTGCGCAACCAGTTGGGTCACGCTGGTTTTGCCGTTGGTGCCAGTGACCCCGACCAGGTTCAGGTGATGGCTTGGTTCACCATAAAAGCGCCCGGCGATATCGGACAGCTGCGAAGCCAGGCCTTTGACCGGGATCAGCGGCACTTCGGTGATCGGCAGCACGGTGGCGCCTTCCACTTCATAGGCAACCGCCGCCGCGCCGCGCTGCAAGGCATCGGCGATGTGCGCACGGCCATCGAACTTACCGCCCGGGACGGCAAGGAACAGGTCACCGGCGCGTACGTTGCGACTGTCCAGCGCCAATTCACGGATCAGCAGATCGCGGCCGGCGTGGGGGAATATCTTGTTCAGACTAAGAGACATCAGCCGCGCCCTCCATTGGCTTTCAGCGGAACGGCCGGCGTAGCGTTGGCCTGTTGGGTGGTCGGCAGGTTGTCCGGGGTCACGTTCATCAGACGCAGAGTGCCGGACATCACACGGCTGAACACCGGCGCCGAAACCAGACCACCGAAGTAACCGGCCTTGGACGGTTCATCGATCACTACCACGATGGCGTAGCGCGGATCGCTCATCGGCCCGAAACCGGCGAACAGCGAGCGGTAGGAGTTTTCGGCGTAGCCCTTGGTGCCCACCGAAGTCTTACGCGCAGTACCCGATTTGCCGGCCACGTGATACGCCGGCACCTGCGCACGGAACACGCCGCGCGGTGCTTCGATCACTTGCTGCAACATGCCTTGCATGGTTTTCGCGACCGCTTCCGGCAGCACCTGGGTGGTCTGCGGCGGCTTGTCGGTTTTGATCAGGGTCAGTGGTGCGAGACGACCGTTGTTGGCCAGCGCCGAGAACGCGTGAACCAGCTGGATCGCGGTCACGGAAATACCGTAGCCATACGACAGCGTCGCGGTTTCAGCCTTGCGCCAGTCACGATAGTTCGGCAGGTTGCCGACGCGCTCGCCCGGGAAGCCGAGACCGGTATCCTGGCCAAGGCCGACTTTCTGCGCGAGACGGTAAATGGTCTCACCGCCGATATCGAACGCGACCTTACTCATGCCGACGTTACTGGAATTGATCAGGATGCCGGTCATGTCGAGTACCGGACCTTCGGTCTTCGAAACGTCCTTGATGGTGTACTTGCCGATCTGCAGCGAGCCCGGGTACACCTCGACGGTGTCGGTCGGTTTCCAGCGGCCGGATTCGATCGCCGCGCTCATCGAGATCGCTTTCATGGTCGAACCCGGTTCGAACACGTCGATCATCGCGCGGTTACGCATCATCGCCGGCTGCAGGTTGCGACGGTTGTTCGGGTTGTAGGTCGGCTGGTTGACCATGGCGAGAATCTCGCCGGTCTTCACGTCCATGATCACCAGACTGCCGGCCTTGGCGCCGTTCTCGATGATCGCGTTGCGCAGCTCGCGGTTGGCCAGGTATTGCAGACGCAGGTCAATCGACAACGCCAAGGGCTTGCCGGCCTTGGCGTTCTTGGTGACCTGGACATCCTTGATCAGCCGACCACGCCGATCCTTGATGACCTGCCGTTTGCCCGGCACCCCGGCCAGCCACTCGTCGTAGGCCAGCTCGACGCCTTCGCGCCCGTGATCGTCAATGTCGGTAAAGCCGACCATGTGTGCGGTGACTTCACCGGCCGGATAGAAGCGGCGGAACTCTTCGATGCCGTAGACGCCCGGCACTTTCAGGTCCAGCACAGCCTGACCCTGCTCGGGGGTCAGCCCGCGCACCAGATAAATGAATTCTTTGTTGGCCTGGGCTTCAAGACGCTCGGCCAAGGCTTTCGGATCCTGCCCCAGCGCAGCGGCGAGTGCTGGCCACTTTTCTTTGGCCAGTTGCATTTCCTTGGCGTTGGCCCACAGCGTGGTCACCGGCGTACTGACGGCCAGGGGCTCGCCGTTACGGTCAGTAATCAGACCACGGTGTGCAGGAATCGGGATATGACGAACACTGCGCGCGTCGCCCTGCCCCTTGAGGAAGTCTCGGTCGATCACTTGCAGGTCGATGATGCGCCAGCAGATCGCGGCCACCATGACACCGAGCAGACCAACGACCAGACGGAAGCGCCACGGGAAGAGTGCCCCTTCGAGTTTCATCATGGCGCCACCATCTTCACGTCAGCCGCGCCAGGGATGTGCATTTTCAGTTGTTCGGTGGCCAGCACTTCGATGCGGCTGTGCGCGGTCCAGGTGCTCTGTTCGAGAATCAGGCGCCCCCACTCGGCCTGCGCCTTGTCGCGCACGCTGAGTTCGTTGTAAAGGGTGTTGAGCAACTGGCGGTTCCAGTGCGCGCTGTAAGACACGCCGATGGCCGACACGAGCACGCCGATAAACAGCAGCAACATGATAAAGCTGCCGCCAGGCAGGGGCTTGGCGAAAAGCTTGCTCACCGCAACTTCTCCGCGACACGCATCACAGCGCTACGGGAACGTGGGTTGGCTTTGAGTTCGGCGTCGGAGGCCGTCTGCGCTTTGCCATGGATTTTGATTTTCGGTTCGAACGCGACGTGGCGCACGGGCAGGTTGCGCGGCAGGTTGTCGGCTTCGCCTTTCACCAGTTTGCGCATGAACAGTTTGACGATGCGGTCTTCCAGCGAGTGGAAGCTGATGACCACCAGACGGCCACCGACCTCCAGAGCCTCCAGCGCGGCTTCGAGGCCCGCCTCCAGATCGCCCAGTTCGTTGTTGACGTGAATACGCAGGCCCTGGAATGCACGGGTCGCCGGGTTCTTGCCCTTCTCCCACGCCGGGTTGGCGACTTTGAGGACCTCGGCCAGATCAGCGGTGCGCTCGAACGGCTTGATGTCGCGGCGCTCGGCCACGGCACGGGCCATGCGGCCGGAGAAACGCTCTTCGCCGTATTCCTTGAACACCCGGGCGATTTCTTCCACCGGCGCGGTGTTGACGAACTCGGCGGCACTGATGCCACGGGACGGGTCCATGCGCATGTCCAGTGGGCCGTCATTGAGGAAACTGAAGCCGCGTTCGGCGTCATCCAGCTGCGGCGAAGACACGCCGAGATCGAGCAGGATACCGCTGACCTTGCCGCTCAGACCTTGCTCGGCAACCACCGAACCCAGCTCGGCAAAGCTGCGCTGCACAACGACAAAGCGGCCGTCTTCGGCCGCTAGCGTTTGCCCGGTGGCAATCGCTTGAGGATCCTTGTCGAATCCGATGAGCCGACCGTCCGTCCCAAGCTGGCTGAGGATCAGCCGACTGTGCCCGCCGCGACCGAACGTACCGTCCAGATAGCAGCCATCAGGACGTACGGCGAGAGCCTCGACGGCTTCGTCAAGCAGTACGGTGATGTGGTTAAAGCCGCTATCAATAGTCACAGGATCAAATCACGCAGTTCGTCAGGCATGGCGCCCGGTTGTTGAATAGCAGCAAGGTCAGCGGCAGACACCGCGTTCCATGCATCCTCGTCCCACAATTGGAACTTGTTCAGTTGGCCCACCAGCATCGCTTTCTTATCAAGCTTTGCGTATTCGCGCAGACGCGGTGGAACCAGAAAACGACCACTGCCGTCGAGTTCGAGGTCGACGGCATTACCAATCAATAAACGCTGCAGGCGACGGTTCTCTTCGCGAAGCGAAGGGAGTGCGCGCAACTTGGTTTCAATAATTTCCCACTCGTCGAGCGGGTAGACACACAGGCACGGATCAACGGCATCAATGGTCACGATCAATTGACCGGAACTACGCGAAACGAGCTCGTCACGGTACCGGCTCGGCATGGCGAGACGGCCCTTTGCATCGAGACTGATAGCGTTAGCTCCGCGAAACACGTCAGCGTTTCTCCAATTTTTATCGTTTTGAGCTCAAAAAACCCACTTCATGCCACTTTCCGCCACTTGCGCACACTATAGGAATGCGCCCACCACACCGTCAAGGCGCGGATTAAAGGAAAACCCTTACAGAACGGAGATTTAGGAGCTTAAAAGGAGGGGTAACGACAATTTGGCAGATACTTTCGACCAATAACTTGATGCAGCACTGAAAGCTGCGCTCGGAAGTTAAAGTAATTTGTTAAGAGTAAGATTTTTTCGGTATTACAAAAGCGCTTCTGCTGTTGATTGAAGCAAGGTGGGAAATGGCTATTACTGCATTTGCCGCTGCCGGACTTTAGCGCAGGCCTGCCGATAATAACCAGCCCTGATGCCATTGATTCAAGCAGGGAAAGAAAAAGGTGGAGAGTCGATCTGTAAGCCGGGTTCTGTCTTGAACAGTCATTCGTCTACGATGGCCATCACTGGACATCTTTAGCAACCTACCCGGTCCCAGCGCGGGCCACGCCTTGGGACCCTATTTGGTCTTGCTCCAAGTGGGGTTTACCTAGCCACGAACTGTTGCCAGACGTGCGGTGCGCTCTTACCGCACCTTTTCACCCTTACCGGCGCCGAAGCGCTTAGGCGGTTATTTTCTGTGGCACTTTCCGTAGGCTCACGCCTCCCAGGCATTACCTGGCACTTCGCCCTATGGAGCCCGGACTTTCCTCCCCCCCCTAATTTTCATAGAGGGCAGCGACTGTCCGATCGACTCTCCGCCGCGAAGGTTAACGGCAGAGCGCCCGAAGAACAAGCGCTAATAGCCGTGAAACCTGTCTGCGCGACGGCTTACTCGCCCTTCTGCTGATCCAGTGCGACCTGATAAAGCACGTTTTTGCGCTCACCGGTGATTTGTGCGGCCAGGGCGGCGGCACGCTTGAGCGGCATCTCTTCGAGCAGCAGATTGAGGACGCGCATCGCTTCGCTGCTGACGGCATCTTCGGACTCCGGTGCAGACCAGCCTGCGACCAGCACCACACACTCGCCCCGCTGCTGATTGCTGTCGGACTCGACAAACGCACGCAGCTCAGCCAGCGGCAACCCCTTAAGCGTTTCGAACGTCTTGGTGATTTCCCGGGCCAGCAATGCCTGACGCTCGCGACCGAACACGGCTTCCATGTCCTGCAGGCATTCGAGAATACGGTGCGGGGCCTCGTAGAAAATCAGCGTGCGCGGCTCTTCCTTGACCGCTTCCAGACGCGCCTTACGCCCCACCGACTTGGCTGGCAGGAAACCTTCGAAAATGAATCGGTCGGAGGGCAGACCTGCCGCCGACAGTGCTGCAATCAATGCACACGCACCCGGCACCGGCACCACATTGATCCCCGCTGCCCGCGCCTGACGCACCAGGTGATAACCCGGATCGGAGATCAGCGGCGTCCCGGCATCGGAAATCAGCGCGACGTTATCGCCCGCCAGCAAACGGGTAATAAAGCGGCTACCTTCATCACGTTCGTTGTGTTCGTGGCACGCGGCCAACGGCGTCGAAATGCCGAAGTGCTGCATCAACCGCGCCGAGTGCCGCGTATCCTCGGCGGCAATCAGCGCCACTTCACGGAGGATTTTCAGGGCCCGGGCGCTGATGTCGTCCAGGTTGCCGATGGGCGTCGCCACCACATAAAGCGAGCCAGCAGCGGAATTCAAAGGACCTGGAGCAGTCAAAGCGCACACCTCATGATCGGTAAAAGCCGGCATTGTAGCGCGTCACGAGGCTTGCGATGCGTTCCGGCCGAAGCCGGTTTTGCGCGTCTTTGTGCAGCACAGCAACATTTGCTCCAGCTAAATTGACGGTTTCACACCAGTAACATCGCGCCCCGGCCAGCGCTTGGGTACAATTCCACGCTAATTTGATCGAGTATCAGGAACACTTACATGATCGCTTGCCTGCGGCTGTTCACTGCCCTCTGCCTCGCTGCCTTGCTGGCGGCCTGCGCCAGCTCCCCTTCCTCCAGCCTTGGCGAACTTCCACGGACTCCGGATGCCAGCATCGAGCAACTGCTCGAACAGGCTACCCAGGCCAAGACACCGGAAAAAGCCGCCCTGTTGCGCTTGAGCGCGGCAGACCTGGCTTATCGCCAGGGTAATGCCGGCCAGTCCGCGCAGATCCTGCAACAAGTGCCGATGGAGCAACTCAAGCCAGGCCAGCAGATCTTCGCCAGCACCCTGTCCGCTGAACTGGCGATGACTCGCAATCAGCCGAAAGCCGCGCTGACTGCCCTGAGTCATCCGAGCCTGCAGCATCTGAGCGAAATGCCGGAAGATCAGCAAGTGCGCACCGGCACCGTGCATGCCCGCGCACTGGAAGCCGATGGCCAGACCCTGGCGGCCGCTCGCGAGCGCATCTTCATCGCGCCAATGCTCAAAGGCGAAGCCGCGAGCAAGAACCACGAAGCGATCTGGACCCTGATCGCCTCGCTGCCAACCGATCAACTGCAACCCAATACCTCCGACGACCTCGGTGGCTGGATGGGCCTGGCCCTGGCAGTGAAAACTGCCGGCACCCTGGAGCAGCAGCAAGCCGCGATCGATACCTGGCGCGCACAAAACCCGAAACACCCGGCTGCTATCAACCTGCCGCTGCCCCTGACCAAACTCAAGGAGCTGGCCAGCCAGCCCCTGAGCAAAATCGCCCTGCTGCTGCCGCAAGACGGCCCACTGGCCTCGGTCGGCAAGGCCCTGCGTGAAGGCTTCATGGCGGCGCACTATCAAGCGCAACAGGCCGGCCAGAAGCCGCCCGCCATCGAGTTCTACGACAGCTCCAAGCTGACCTCGATGGATGAGTTCTACCGCAAGGCCCAGGCTGATGGCGTGCAACTGGTGGTCGGTCCGCTGGAGAAACCACTGGTCAAACAACTGAGCACTCGTCCGCAACTGCCGATCACCACCCTCGCATTGAACTACAGCGAAGGTGATCAAGGTCCGGCGCAACTGTTCCAGTTCGGTCTGGCGGCTGAAGACGAAGCCCGCGAAGTTTCGCGTCGTGCCCGCGCCGACGGCCTGCACCGTGCGGCAATCATGGTGCCGAAAGGCGAATGGGGCGACCGCGTACTGCGTGCGTTCAGCCAGGACTGGCAAGCCAACGGCGGCAGCATCGTCGCCACCGAGCGTGTCGATCAGCCAGTGCAACTGGCCCAGCAGATCGCCGACATGTTCCAGCTGCGTCAAAGTGAGGCCCGCGCCAAGAGCCTGCAGAATGCTGCCGGCACCAACGTAGCCGCACAGCCTTCGCGTCGTCAGGACATCGAGTTCATCTTCCTCGCCGCCACCCCGCAACAGGCGCAGCAGATCAAACCGACCCTGAATTTCCAGTACGCGGGTGACGTTCCGGTATACGCGACTTCCCACGTCTATAGCGCCAGCGGCGATGTGAACCAGTACAACGACATGAACGGCGTGCGCTTCTGCGAAACCCCATGGCTGCTCGAAGCCAACGACCCGCTGCGTCAGCAAGTCACCGCGCAATGGCCACAAGCGGCCGGCAGCCTCGGCCGCCTGTACGCCATGGGCGTCGATGCCTACCGTCTGGCACCGCGCCTGGGTCAGTTGAAGGCGCTGCCGGACAGCCGCATCGAAGGTCAGTCGGGCAGCCTGGGCATGACCCAGACCCAACGTGTAGTGCGGCAGTTGCCATGGGCGCAGTTCGTCAACGGTCAGGTTCAACGCCTGCCGGACACCCCGCGCTGATGCCCGACAGCTCGCACCTGCAAAGCGGTAAAGATGCCGAGCGCCAAGCGCTCGAGCATCTGCAACACCACGGTCTGCGCCTGCTGGCGCAGAACTGGTCATGCAAACGGGGCGAGCTTGATCTGGTCATGCTTGATGGCGATACAGTAGTATTCGTCGAAGTCCGCTACAGAAAAAACACTCAATGGGGTGGCGCGCTCGCTAGCATCGATGAGCGCAAACGGCAAAAACTGATTTTCGCCGCACAGTATTTTCTTCAGCGCGAGTCACGCTGGGCCGATTCCCCTTGCCGCTTCGACGTGGTGGCCATCGACAGGCACCCGGATCAATTGAACTGGTTGCAGAATGCGTTCGATGGTTGATTCTCTGCACACCACCCCGGACACTTTCACCGACAATTTTTGCTCTTTGCTTTGCGGGCTGCACATTCACGTGCCGAACAGCCGCGCCACTTAAGGTCACACAGATGGACATGCAATCCCGAATTCGCCAGCTTTTCCAGGCCAGTATCGACACCAAGCAACAGGCGATGGACGTACTTGCACCGCACATCGAGCAAGCCAGCCAGATCATGGTCAACGCCCTGCTCAACGAAGGCAAAATGCTTTCGTGCGGCAACGGTGGCTCTGCCGGCGACGCCCAGCACTTCTCCTCGGAGCTGCTCAACCGCTTCGAACGCGAGCGCCCGAGCCTGCCGGCCATTGCCCTGACCACCGACAGTTCGACGATCACCTCGATTGCCAACGACTACAGCTACAACGAAGTGTTCTCCAAGCAGATCCGCGCACTCGGGCAACCGGGCGACGTACTGCTGGCGATTTCGACCAGCGGTAACTCGGCGAACATTATTCAGGCGATCCAGGCCGCACATGATCGCGAAATGATTGTCGTAGCATTGACCGGACGCGATGGCGGCGGCATGGCGTCATTGCTATTGCCCGAGGACGTCGAGATTCGCGTACCGGCCAACGTCACTGCACGTATTCAGGAAGTCCACCTGCTGGCGATCCATTGCCTTTGCGATCTGATCGACAGCCAACTGTTCGGGAGTGAAGAATGACCCCTAATCGCCTTGGCCTGCTGGCCGTGACCCTGTGCCTGGCCATCAGCGGCTGCACCTCGGTGGTGAGCGCCAGTCGAGAAGCGCCAATTGATGATGACCGCGGTACCCGCACCATCGGCAGCAAGATCGATGACTCGCTGATCGAAACCAAAGTCGGCGTCAACGTGGCCAAGGCCGACCCAGGCCTGGACAAGGACTCGCATATTGTCGTCACCAGCTTCAACGGCGTGGTGCTGCTCGCCGGCCAGACGCCGCGCGAAGACCTCAAGGCCAAGGCCGAACAGGCCGCCGCCAACGTCCAGCGCGTGAAGACGGTGCACAACGAGCTGCAAGTGATTGCGCCGTCGAGCTTCCTCGCCCGCCAGAACGATGCCTGGCTGACCACCAAGATCAAGACCCAGATGCTGACCGATGCCAGCATTCCCGGCTCGCGCATCAAGGTCGTGACCGAGAATGGCATCGTCTATCTGCTGGGCCTGCTGACCAAGCAGGAAGCGCAACAGGCGACCAACCTGGTGCAGAGCGTTTCCGGTGTGCAGAAAATCGTGAAGCTGTTCGAATACATCGACTGAGGTGCACTTCTGTAGGAGCTGTCGAGTGAAACGAGGCTGCGATCTTTTGATCGTCAAAAACAAGATCAAAAGATCGCAGCCTTCGGCAGCTCCTACGTAATAAAAAAGGCGATCCATCCGGATCGCCTTTTTTATTACTTCACCACTTTCAGGCTTGGCCGGCCGCTTGGGCGCGGCGGCTCGCTGTCCGGTGGCGGCAAGTCGTCATCGGGTTCGATATCGTCTTCGTCATCCATCGGCGACTCGAGATCGAAGACCATGCCCTGCCCGTTCTCCCGGGCATAGATACCCAGAATCGCACTGATCGGCACATACAGACTGTGCGGAACGCCACCGAAGCGACCCTCGAAGGTCACCACGTCGTTGTCCATGTGCAAATGACGCACGGCGCTGGGCGAAATGTTCAGGACGATCTGGCCGTCACTGGCAAAACCCTGCGGCACCTGCACCGCCGGGTATTCGGAATTGACCAGCATGTGCGGGGTGCAATCGTTATCCACAATCCACTCGTAGAGCGCGCGGACCAGATAAGGTCGACTGGAGTTCATAGCGGCTCCTTAAGCCTTAGCGCATATCGCGTTCGACGCCAGACAGACTCGCCTGGAAAGCCTCACGCGCAAACTGGCGCTCCATATAATCAAGCAGCGGCTTGGCCGGCCGCGGCAGTTCAATACCCAGAATCGGCAAACGCCAGAGTATTGGCAATAGGCAGCAATCCACCAGACTTTGTTCCTCACTGAGGAAAAACGGCTTGTCGGCAAACAGCGGCGACACGCCCGTCAGGCTTTCACGCAATTCCTTGCGCGCCACGACACGCGCGGCCTCCTTGGTTTTCGGATCAAGAATCAGATCCACAAGACCACACCAGTCACGCTGAATACGGTGAATCAGCAGACGGCTGTTGGCACGCGCCACCGGATAAACCGGCATCAGTGGCGGATGCGGGTAACGCTCATCCAGATACTCCATCACCACGGTCGACTCCCACAACGCCAGGTCGCGATCGACCAGCGTCGGGAGACTGCCGTAAGGGTTCACCTCAATCAGTTTAGGCGGCTGGCGACCAGCTTCCACGTAAATGATTTCGGCGCTGACACCCTTCTCTGCAAGCACGATGCGCACTCGGTGGGAATAGTGGTCGGCGGGGTCGGAGTAACAGGCCAACCGATTGGTCACGCCCATGGCGATCCTCCTCGCTTGTTGAAATTATCGGAACCGGAAAAACGCGCGCGCCCAGAGGGCGCCTCACGCACTGCCTGGCGAACCAGGCGTTGCGTTTTCAGAGGCACCCTTGGGCGCGCGCGATTAACAGCAATGCTTGAAGCGTATCAGTGCACGTCTTTCCAGTATTCACGCTTGAGCAGATAGGCGAACACAAAGAAGAACGCCAGGTACAGCAAGACGTAAGTACCGATGCGCTGATGTTGCAGCTTAACCGGGTTAGCCGAGTAAGCCAGGAAGGTTACCAGATTCTTGACCTTCTCATCGAACTGCTCTTCGTTCAGAGCACCGGTTTTCGGCACGATGGTCAACTGATCGCACGCTTCATGCGTCAACGGCGTACCGGTCAGCGGATCGTATTGCTTCTTGCCATCCTCGACGATCTGCACTTGCTTGCAGCCCACGACCTGGCGACCTTGCAGGCCGACCAGCACGTTAGGCATGCCGACGTTCGGGAAGACCTTGTTGTTCACGCCCCATGGGCGCGCAGGATCTTCGTAGAACGAGCGCAGATAACCGTAGAGCCAGTCGGTGCCACGCACACGCGCCACCAGGGTCAGGTCCGGCGGTGCTGCACCGAACCAGGTCTTGGCGTCAGCCGGTTGCATGCCGATGTTCATGTGGTCACCGATCTTGGCGCCAGTGAACACCAGCTTCTCGAGCATCATTTCGTGGGGAATACCAAGATCATCGGCAACCCGCTCGTAACGCTGGAACTTGGCACTGTGGCAGCCCATGCAGTAGTTGGCAAAGGTACGCGCACCATCCTGCAGAGCAGCCTTGTCGGAAACGTCGATGTCGACTTTTTCCAGTTCCGGACCATGTTCGGCAGCAAAAGACAGCACAGGCAGAGCAGCAAAAATCAGAGCAAAAAATAACTTTTTCATCAGCCAGTCACCCTTTCCGGAACCGGTTTGGTCTTCTCGAGCCTGGTGTAGAAAGGCATCAGAATGAAGTAAGCGAAGTACAGAAAGGTGCAGACCTGCGAGATCAGCGTGCGCTCAGGCGTCGGAGCCAGAACACCGAGAATGCCGAGGATCACGAACGCGACGCAGAACACCAACAGCCAGACTTTGCTCATCCAGCCCTTGTAGCGCATCGATTTCACCGGACTGCGATCAAGCCACGGCAGCACGAACAGCAAGGCAATCGACGCCCCCATGGCGATAACGCCCATGAGCTTGTCCGGGATTGCCCGCAAGATTGCGTAGAACGGTGTGAAGTACCAGACCGGTGCAATGTGCTCTGGAGTCTTGAACGGGTTGGCTTGCTCGAAGTTTGGCTTTTCGAGGAAGTAGCCGCCCATTTCCGGGAAGAAGAACACAATGAAGCAGAAGATGAACAGGAACACCACTACGCCGACGATGTCTTTCACGGTGTAGTAAGGGTGGAAGGCGATGCCGTCCAGCGGGATGCCGTTTTCGTCTTTGTGCTTCTTGATGTCGACGCCATCAGGGTTGTTCGAGCCAACTTCGTGCAGCGCCAGAATGTGCAGCACCACCAGACCGAGGATCACGATCGGCAGGGCCACGACGTGCAGGGCGAAGAAGCGGTTCAGGGTAATCCCGGAAATCAGGTAGTCACCACGAATCCACTGGGTCAGGTCGTTGCCGATGACCGGAATCGCACCGAACAGCGAGATGATCACCTGGGCACCCCAGTAGGACATCTGGCCCCACGGCAGCAGATAACCCATGAAGGCTTCAGCCATCAGCGCCAGGTAGATCAGCATGCCGAACACCCACACCAGTTCACGGGGTTTCTGGTACGAACCGTAGAGCAGGCCACGGAACATGTGCAGATAGACCACGATGAAAAACGCCGAAGCGCCGGTGGAGTGCAGCAGGCGCAGGATCGAGCCGTACTCGACGTCGCGCATGATGTATTCGACGGAAGCGAACGCCTCTTCTGCCGACGGCGTATAGCTCATCGTCAGCCAGACACCGGTGACGATCTGGTTGACCAGCACCAGCAGCGCCAGCGAGCCGAAGAAATAGAAGAAGTTGAAGTTTTTTGGCGCGTAATACTTGCTGAGATGGTCTTCCCACATTTTGGTCGCGGGGAAGCGCGCATCAACCCAATCCATGAACTTGCTCATCACGCTTTCTCCGTATCGACGCCAATGACAATCAGGTCATCGGTCTCATAGGAATGCGGGGGAACTGGCAGGTTCAAAGGCGCAGGTTGCGACTTGTAGACGCGGCCAGCCAGATCGTAGTGGGAACCGTGGCAAGGGCAGAAATAGCCACCGACCCAGTCTTTACCCAGATCCGCAGGCGCCACTTCGGGACGGAAGGTTGGTGAGCAACCCAGGTGAGTACAGATACCGATCAGCAGCAGAATTTCCGGCTTGATCGAACGCACTTCGGGGTCGACATAGGTAGGTTGCGTGGAGTTTTTGGAAGTCGGATCGGAGAGCTGGCCCTCGATCTTCTTGAGATTCCCCAGGATTTCCGCAGTACGGCGGACAATGAACACCGGCTGGCCGCGCCACTCGGCAATCATCTGCTGTCCTGGCTCAATCTTGCTGACATTCACTTTCACCGGTGCACCGGCGGCTTTCGCCTTGGCACTGGGAAACCATGACCCCACGAACGGGACCGCAGCCCCCACCGCTCCTGCAGCACCCACCACGGATGTGGCTGCTACCAAGAAGCGACGCCGGCCTGCATTCACGCCGTCATTGCTCATTCAGTCCTCTCCCATCAGCTTTTGTGGCCTGTTAAATCAGGCATCTACTAAATAAATCAATGTTACTTATAAAAATTTTGCCGAGATGGTAATGAAAAGCCCCAATTCTGACAAGGGAATTACCCGGAGCTCCCACCCTCAAGCCTTGTAGTATAGGGGGTCTACGAATGTGGCAAGTTGTCACAGCGCAATTCTTTAATAAATCGCAGGCATAAAAAAACGCCCGATTCCGTGAGGAATCGGGCGTTCTTTTTTGAACGTGGAAACGAATTAACGCTTCGAGTACTGCGGACGCTTACGCGCTTTACGCAGACCAACTTTCTTACGTTCAACTTCACGGGCGTCGCGAGTAACGAAGCCAGCTTTGCGCAGAGCGCTACGCAGGGTTTCGTCGTAGTCCATCAGAGCGCGAGTGATGCCGTGGCGGATTGCGCCAGCCTGACCACTTACACCACCGCCGATCACGGTGACGTAGATGTCGAATTTCTCGACAGTCTCGGTCAGCTCCAGCGGCTGACGAACTACCATGCGGGCAGTTTCGCGGCCGAAGAAGTTATCCAGCGAACGGTTGTTGATGGAGATGTTACCAGTACCCGGACGCAGGAAAACGCGTGCGGTTGCGGTCTTGCGACGGCCAGTGCCGTAATTTTGAGTCGCCGACATAATGAACTATTCCGTTAAATCTTCAGTTCTTGGGGCTGCTGAGCAGTATGAGGGTGTGCAGCGCCCGCATAGACTTTCAGCTTACGGTACATGTCGCGACCCAGTGGGTTTTTAGGCAGCATGCCTTTAACCGCGGTCTCGATCACGCGCTCAGGGGCTTTGGCGATCAGCTTTTCAAAGTTGATCGACTTGATGCCGCCCGGGAAACCGGAGTGGGAGTAGTACATTTTGTCAGTGGTTTTAGCGCCGGTAACACGGATCTGCTCGGCGTTGATTACGACGATGTAGTCGCCAGTGTCAACGTGAGGAGTGTATTCAGGCTTGTGCTTGCCACGCAGACGGCTCGCGATTTCGGTGGCCAGACGACCCAGGGTCTGACCAGCAGCGTCGACGACAAACCAGTCGCGCTTTACTGTTTCCGGTTTAGCAGTAAAAGTTTTCATTCTTTATAGCCTCAGGGGCCGCCTGTAAATAAGACGGCGGATCTTACTGAATAGTGCGTACTTTGACAAGTCAAAGGCAGCCGGATACAGACGCTTTCGGGGGCTCGGGTCGGCGCGTCCGTTCAACGGCAAGATTCTTCGGCGGCGGCGCATCACTTCCACTGCAGAAAGAGGTCGGCAATTATGCAGATTGCGAAAAATTTTTCAACCTGCTTTTATGATTGTTTTGCCCAAGGAGCACCCGATGGACTATCGCCAGCTAGGCCGGACCGACCTGAACGTGAGTGCAATCTGCCTCGGCACCATGACCTGGGGCGAGCAAAACACTGAAGCTGAAGCCTTCGCCCAGATCGAACGGGCCAAGGAAGCCGGGATCAATTTCATCGACACCGCCGAGATGTACCCGGTGCCGCCGAAAGCCGACACCTACGCCACCACCGAACGCTACATCGGCAATTACTTCAAAAGTCGCGGCGACCGCGCCGACTGGATTCTCGCCAGCAAGATCGCCGGCCCTGGCAACACCATCGACTACATCCGCGACAAGAACCTGCGCCACAATCGCCAGCACATCACTGCCGCAGTGGATGCCAGCCTCGAGCGCCTGCAGACCGATTACATCGACCTCTACCAACTGCACTGGCCGGAGCGCAGCACCAATTTCTTCGGCCAGTTGGGTTACAAGCACAAGATCGAAGCCAACCTGACGCCGCTCGAAGACACCCTCGAAGCCCTCGACGAACAAGTGAAGGCCGGCAAGATCCGTCACATCGGCCTCTCCAACGAGACGCCGTGGGGCACCATGCGTTTCCTCGCCCTGGCCGAAGCCCGTGGCTGGCCGCGCGCGGTGTCGATCCAGAACCCGTACAACCTGCTCAACCGCAGCTTCGAAATCGGCCTGGCGGAAATCGCCATTCGCGAACAGTGCGGCCTGCTCGCGTACTCGCCGCTGGCGTTCGGCTTCCTGTCCGGCAAGTACGAAGGTGGCGCTCGTCCGCCGAAAGGCCGCCTGAGCCTCTACAGCCGCTTCAGCCGCTACTTCAACCCGCAGTCGGAAGCTGCTTGCAGCCGTTACGTGGCACTGGCCCGGGACCATGGTCTGGACCCGGCGCAAATGGCCCTGGCGTTCGTCACCCAGCAACCGTTCGTCACCAGCAACATCATTGGTGCGACCACGCTGGAGCAACTGGACAGCAACATTGCCAGTTTTGATCTGAAACTTTCCGATGAAGTGCTGGCCGGGATTGAGGCGATTCACAAGGTTCATCCGAATCCGGCGCCTTGATCGACCGCTAAAAGCTTCGCGAGCAAGCCCGCTCCCACAAAGATCACTCCGTACCTGTGGGAGCGGGCTTGCTCGCGAAAGGGCCTGTCAATTCACTGCAAAACTCACAGCGATCGCGCAATGATCTCCTTCATGATTTCATTGGTGCCGGCATAGATCCGCTGCACGCGCGCATCCGCCCATGCCCGTGCCACCGGGTATTCCCACATGAAGCCGTAGCCGCCATGCAACTGCACGCACTCGTCGAGCACCTTGCATTGCAGGTCGGTGCCCCAGTATTTGGCCATCGCTGCTGTCGGCACGTCGAGCTTGCCCTGCAGATGCAATTCCAGGCACTTGTCGACAAATACTCGACCGATCTGAATTTCCGTGGCCATTTCCGCCAGTTTGAAACGGGTGTTCTGGAAGTCGGCAATTGCCTTGCCGAACGCCTTGCGATCACGGGTGTAATCCAGCGTCCATTTCAGCGCGGCTTCGGCTGAGGCCAGGCCACCAATCGCCACCGTAAGACGTTCCTGCGGCAATTCCTGCATCAGGTAGGCAAACCCTGCCCCGGCCTGACCCAGCAGGTTTTCTTTCGGTACGCGCACGTCCTGGAAGAACAATTCCGACGTGTCCTGGGCCTTCATTCCGACTTTCTCCAGGCGTTTGCCCTTCTCGAAGCCCGGCGTATTCGCTTCCACGACAAACAGGCTGGTGCCCTTGGCGCCGGCCTTTGGATCGGTCTTGGCGACCACGATCACCAGGTCAGCGAGGAAGCCATTGGTGATGAAGGTCTTGGAACCGTTGATCACATACTCGTCGCCATCCAGCACTGCGGTGGTCTTGACCCCTTGCAGGTCGGAACCGGCGCCCGGCTCGGTCATCGCAATCGCGCTGACCATCTCGCCCGAGACCAGTTTCGGCAGGTACTTGTGCTTCAGCGCTTCACTGCCGTAATGCAGGATGTACGGCGCAACGATGTCCGAATGCAGCGAGAAACCGATACCGGTCAGGCCGAGACGACCGACCTCTTCGATCACCACCGCGCTGTACAGAAAGTCCGCGCCCAGGCCGCCATACTCCTCCGGCAGATGCGAGCAGAGCATCCCCGCCTCCCCTGCCTTGTTCCACAGTTTGCGGTCGATGTGGCCTTGTTTCTCCCACTGCGCATGGAACGGCACGGCCTCTTTTTCGAGGAAGGTTCGTACGCTGTCGCGGAACAATTCGTGCTCGGAGCTGAACAAGGTTCTGGGGATCATGCGGCACCTTTCATTCTTGTTGGAGGGATATGACCTTCAGAGACTAAGCCTCACCTCCGATACAGGACACTGGACACATCCGACAAAAAATAAGACGATCCAGCCGTCTGGTGACCACTTTCCCTTATAAAAACAAAACAAAAGTTGAATTATGTCCAAGCAAGTCTCCACGCCCTTGCGGCGCGTCAGCATCCTGGCAATCGACCGGGTTTTCGCCTCCACCCTCATGCAGGCCAAGGATTTCTTCCATCTGGCCAGCCTGCGTTACGGCAAACAACTGGGCCACGGCCTGACTCCGGCGTTCGAAACCCGCCTGGTCAGCCCCGACGGTAAACCGGTGAACAGTTTCAGTGACGTGATGATGCCGGTGGACGGCGCCCTGGAAAACGCCGACGTGATTATCCTCCCGGCGTTCTGGGACGATTTCGATACGCTTTGCGGCCGTTATCCGCAGATCCTGCCATGGCTGCGCGAGCAGCACGCCCGCGGCGCCGTATTGTGCGGCGAAGCCACCGGGGTGTTCTGGCTGGCCGAGGCCGGTCTGCTCAATGGCAAGGAAGCGACCACTTACTGGCGCTTCTTCAATGCCTTTGCCGAGCGCTTCCCCAAGGTGTATCTCAATCAGGACAAGCACCTGACCGACGCCGACAACCTGTATTGCGCCGGCGGCACCACCTCGGCCTGCGACCTCTATATTTACCTGATCGAACGCTTCTGTGGCGCCAACGTCGCCCAAGCCGTGGCCCGCGACATTCTGTATGAAGTGCAGCGCAGTTACTCGCCGGGACGTATCGGTTTCGGCGGCCAGAAGCTGCACCAGGACGTGATCATCCTGCAGATCCAGCACTGGCTCGAAGAGCATTTCGCCGACAAGTTCCGCTTCGAAGACGTGGCCCGCGAGCACGGCATGAGCATCCGCAACTTCATGCGCCGCTTCCAGACCGCCACCGGCGACAAACCGCTGCACTACCTGCAACGCCTGCGCATCGAGACCGCCAAGGGCTTGCTGTCCGGCAGCCGCAAGAGCATCAAGACCATCAGTTATGAGGTCGGCTACGACGATGCGAGCTTCTTTGCGCGGCTGTTCCGCCAGCATACGGAGCTGTCGCCGAACCAGTATCGGCAGCAGTTTCAGCAGGCTGCATAACTCGCTGCCCACGCACAAAACCACTGTGGGAGCGGGCTTGCTCGCGAAAGCGTACTTTCAGTTGGCATCTATTTAGCTGACACACCGCATTCGCGAGCAAGCCCGCTCCCACAGGGGTACTGCGTCGCATAAAAAAAGGGCCTGCAATTGCAGGCCCTTTTTCTTTGACGAAGCTGTTTAAGGCTTGTGCGCCCGCGACAGGAATTCGTGCGATTGCATCTCCAGCAGACGGCTGAGCGTGCGCTGGAACTCGAACGTCAGGCGTCCGCCGGTGTACAGGTCTTTCAACTCGACTTCGGCAGAAATGATCAGCTTGACGTTACGGTCGTAGAACTCGTCGACCATGTTGATAAAGCGACGGGCGATGTCGTCGGTGGTGACGCTCATCTGCTCGACGCCGCTGAGCAGCACGGCGTGGAAGATCTTGCCCAGCTCGATGTAATCGTTCTGGCTGCGCGGGCCGTCGCACAGTTCGCGGAAGTCGAACCAGGCCACGTCGTCGCAAGTGCGCAGGGCACGGATTTCGCGGTTCTCGATGATCAGCACATCGTTTTCCACCGCCGCCGTGCATTCCGGCGTGAGGGCCTTGAAGCTCTTGCGCAGGCTTTCGTGGGCGGCTTCGTCCAGCGGATAGTGGAACAGCTCCGCTTGTTCGAGGTGGCGCAAACGGTAGTCGACGCCGCTGTCGACGTTGACGATTTCGGTGTTCTGCTTGATCAGCGCGATGGCCGGCAGGAAGCGCGCACGTTGCAGGCCGTCCTTGTACAGACCGTCTGGAACGATGTTCGAGGTCGCGACCAGGGTCACGCCGTTCTTGAACAGCTCTTCCATCAGCGTGCCGAGGATCATCGCATCGGTGATGTCGGAGACGAAGAATTCATCGAAGCAGATCACTCGCGACTCGGTGGCGAAGCGCTTGGCGATGATGGTCAGCGGGTTTTTCTCGCCGCCGAGGGTTTTCATCTCTTCGTGCACACGCTTCATGAAGCGGTGGAAGTGAGTGCGGGTCTTTTCCTTGAACGGCAGCGCTTCAAAGAAGGTGTCGACCAGGTAAGTCTTGCCGCGGCCCACGCCGCCCCAGAAGTACAGACCCTTGACCGGCGTCTGATCCTTTTTGCCAAACAGCTTGCCCAGCAAACCCGGCTTGTTCTGCTCGGCCGCGATCAGATCGTCGTACAGGCGCTGCAGATGACGCACAGCAGTTTCCTGCGCGGCGTCATGGAAGAAGTCCGGGCGTTTCAGATCAGCTTGGTATCGTTCTAGGGGCGTCATAATCCGTTAGCAAGGCAACAAAAACGGGCCGTCACTGTAGCGACGGCCCGTGGGAATGGCAATCGGCCCTTGGTCGGGCCGCGCCGCGGATTAGTCCTGAACCGGGGTCAGCGCAACGCGCAGAGCCTCGATGGCCGCGTCCCGCGCAGCAACATCAGCGAACGTCGGGCTTTCGCCAACGCACTCGCCTTCCAGCCACACGCTGAAGCTCAGGTCTTGATTGCGAATGTCCAACGCCTGACCGGCCTGCAGTTGCTTGGTCACCTGGCCGGCGGTTTTGCCGTCGGCGAAGTTGCGCGACAGCAACAGTTGCTCGCCATCAGCCGCCAGCAGACGGAAACGGAAGCTGCCGTCGTCTTCACGGAAGCTGACGAAACGTGCGGCTTTCGCGGCCTTCTTCTTGGTGGTCGCAGCAACTTGCACCTGATTGACGAAAGAACGCAGACCGACCGCTTCACGCAGCTCGTTGAGGAACGGCGTCGCCACCGCACGGGCCTTTTTCGCGCCGTGTTGCAGGATGTCTTCCAGATCCGCCGGGCGCTCGATCAACTGGTGGTAACGCTCGCGAGACTCGCCCAGCTCGTTATCCAGCAACTGGAACAGACGGTTTTTCGCCTCGCCCCAGCCCAGACCACCGAGCAGTTCACTGCGGAACTCGTCAGCCTGCGCAGGTGTTGCGAAGGCCTGGAACAGAGTGAACAGGTGCGAGTTGTCCGGATCTTTCGCCTCGCCCGGTGCACGGGAGTCGGTAACGATCCGCGAGATCGCATCCTTCATCTCTTTGGCACTGGAGAACAGCGGGATGGTGTTGTCGTAGCTCTTCGACATCTTGCGCCCATCGAGGCCTGGCAGGGTTGCCACGCTTTCCTCGATCAGTGCTTCGGGCATGGTGAAGAACTCCTTGCCCTGGCCAAACAGATGGTTGAAGCGCTGACCGATATCACGGGCCATTTCCACGTGCTGAATCTGATCACGACCGACCGGCACCTTGTGCGCGTTGAACATCAGGATGTCCGCCGCCATCAACACCGGGTAGCTGTAGAGGCCCATGGTGATCCCGGCATCCGGGTCTTCACCGGTTTCGACGTTCTTGTCCACCGAGGCCTTGTAGGCGTGCGCACGGTTGAGCAGGCCCTTGGCCGCGACGCAGGTCAGCAGCCAGGTCAGCTCAGGGATTTCCGGGATGTCGGACTGGCGATAGAAGGTCACACGGTCAACATCGAGGCCACCGGCCAGCCACGTCGCGGCGATTTCCAGACGCGAGCGCTGGATGCGCAGCGGGTCATCGCATTTGATCAGGGCGTGGTAGTCGGCCAGGAAGTAGAACGAATCGGCATTGCTGTCGCGGCTGGCGAGGATCGCCGGGCGAATGGCGCCGGCGTAGTTGCCCAGGTGCGGCGTGCCGGTAGTGGTGATGCCGGTGAGGATACGGGTTCGGTTCGTCATGGGTAATCGCTTGTCAGACTGCAATCAATTCGAGAGACGCGGCAGGATCAGATCCTTGAGATCGGTCAGCTTGCCATGAAAAAAGTGTCCGCATTCTGCCACTTTCAGCAGCTCATGGGGGCGCTGGAGTTTTGCCGACCAGTCGTAGACCAGTTGCGGGTCGATCACTTCGTCGGTTTCCGGCTGGATCACGGTCAGCTCGCCGTGCTGTGGCAGTTGATCCTGATCGCCCAGACGCATCACCGCTGGCGCGACCATGAACAGCTGCTTGAGCTGCACGCCTTGGGTTTCGAGACGACCGCCGAGACTTGCTGCAACAAATCCGCCGAAGGAGAAACCGAACAGGGTCAGCGGCAGATCCGGATGTTTTTCCCGCAGCCAGGCGGCGGCGGCCTGAGCATCGTCGACTTCACCGCTGCCCATGTCGTGCGTACCTTCGCTGGCGCCAACGCCGCGATAGTTGAAGCGCAAGGTAATCAGACCGGCATCGCGCGCGGTGCGCTGCAGGGTCGAGACGACCTTGTTGAGCATGGTGCCGCCCTGCACCGGGTTGGGATGGCAGATCAGCGCGATGCCGATTGGCTGCTCGTTATCCAGGTACAGCGCTTCAATCTGGCCGACTGGGCCATCAATCACTACAGGGGTTTCACGCATCAGCAAGGAAGGAACTCCGTGACCTCGAATCGGGTCGACTCGTCTAGCAAATTGTCTGTGCCAATCTATTGCGAGTGAATCGCGGTATACAGCGCAGGTTCGAGCCGTTAACGTAAAGCAAAGCCGTTTATAGAGGAAGGACTCGTGGAACACTCGCTCTTAGTTTGGTTGTTACCGACTCTTGCCCTGGTTGTGGGTGTCGCCATTGGATTCCTGATCGCTCGCGTCGCACCGAATGCCGCGCCGAGCCGCACGCAGCGTCAACTGGATGATATCCAGGAGCGTTTCGACAGCTATCAAAACGAGGTGGTCACCCACTTCAACAGCACCGCGACGCTGGTCAAGAAGCTGACCCAGAGCTATCAGGAAGTGCAGGATCATCTCGCCGAGGGCGCCAACCGCCTGGCCCTGGACGAGCAGACCCGTCAACGCCTGATCGCCGCTTTGCACGCCGATGCCGCCCAGGCACCGCGCGAACGCCTGACGCCGCCGCGCGATCAGGAGCCGCCACGCGACTACGCGCCGAAAACCCCTAACTCGCCGGGCATGCTCGATGAGCACTATGGTTTGAAGAAATAATCGGGTTTCGCGCCCAACAAATAGCCCCCGGACAATTCGGTTGTCCGGGGGCTTTTTTGTATCTGATGATTTGATGGTGACTGGCCCGGCCCCTTCGCGAGCAAGCCCGCTCCCACAGGGTTACGTGTTGAACACAAATTCTGTGAACAACACCCATCCCTGTGGGAGCGGGCTTGCTCGCGAAAAGGCCAGCACGGGCGACCCAAAAAAATGCCCGATCACAAGGACCGGGCATTTCTTCACTCAAGCCTCACTTACGGATACTGCTGCACTGTGCCCGGCTGCGGTTGCTGCTGACCACCATACTGCTGACCAGGAATCGCTTTCAGGTTGACCTCGACGCGGCGGTTCTGCGCACGGCCATTGACGTCGCCGTTGCTGGCAATCGGGTTATCCGGGCCGGCACCACGGGCGCTCAGGTTGGCACCGCTGACACCTTGCGAGGTCAGGTAGGTCGCCACGCTCTGCGCACGACGCTGGGACAGGTCCATGTTGTGCTGGCGGCTGCCGGTGCTGTCGGTGTAGCCGACGATTTCGATCTGGTTCTGGTTGAACTCTTTCAGCGAGTTCGCCAGGTTGTTCAGCGGCTGGTAGAAGCTTGGGGCGATGTTCGCCGAGTCGGTGGCGAAGGTGATGTTGCCCGGCATGATCAGCTTGATCTGATCGCCCTGACGCTGCACTTCAACCCCGGTGTTGGCCATGCTGGCGCGCAATTTCTTCTCTTGCTGATCGGCGTAATAGCCGTAGCCGGCGGCCGAAGCACCGACGACAGCCGCGCCGATCAACGCGCCCTTGCCACGGTTGTTGTGGTCGATGGCAGCACCGGCCAACGCACCGGCCAAAGCGCCGAGGCCGCCGTATTTGGCGGTCTTGCTCACACCGCCACCATCGGCCTGGCCCTGATTGTCATACGGGTTGGGCGAGGCGCAGCCGGCCAACATGGCCACAGCGGTAGCAACAATAATCAAACGAGGCGTGGTGAACATGAAGAGCTCCTGGTTTCGCATTCTGTGTGGCAGCGGCCCTAGGCAATAGACCTGTGCGGGCGTTGGATCATGACAATGCACAAAAATTCCGCTGCACACTCGTGACAAAATGTTTAGGCGCGCACGAACGGGTTTTCCCGCATTTCATCCCCAAGACGCGTGTCCGGGCCATGCCCGGCAACCACTGTCGCGTCTTCGTCGAGCGTGTACAGCCGCTGCTTGATTGATCGCACGATGGTCGCCTGATCGCCGCCCCACAAATCCGTGCGTCCTACGCCACGACGAAACAACGTGTCGCCGGCAATCAACAGCTTAGCCTCGGAAAACCAAAAGCTCATGGAACCGGGTGTATGTCCCGGCGTATGCAGCGCCACACCGCAGCCGCAAGCCAGTTCTTCATCGTCGCTCAACCAGCGATCCGGCGATGGCACCGGGGTGTACGGCACGCCGAACATCTGGCATTGCATCTCGAGGTTGTCCCACAGGAACTGGTCTTCCTTGTGCAGATGCAGGGTCGCGCCAGTCTTTTCCTTCATCTGTCCGGAGGCGAGGAAATGATCGAGATGCGCGTGGGTGTGGATGATGCTGACCACTTTCAGACCATGCGCATCGAGGCGCGCCATGATCAGGTCAGGATTGCCACCCGGGTCGACGACGATGGCTTTTTTAGTGAGTGGATCGCCGATGATCGTGCAGTTGCACTGCAGCGGGCCGACGGGAAAGGTTTCGCGGATGAGCGCAGGTGCTATAACAGTCATGAGGCAATCCTGTTCAATATTCGACGGCGGTGGAAACCGCTGATGCCGAAGATTTTACCGGCACTAGATCATTAACCCCAGCGCCTTGGCCCGCGCCACCGCCTGCGTACGCCGCTCAACGCCCAGCTTGCTGTTGATATGACTCGCATGGGTTTTCACCGTATGCAGCGAAATAAACAGCTGTTCGCTGATTTCCTGATTGGAACAGCCTTGAGCAATCAAGCGCAGCACCGCCAGCTCCCGGCTGCTGAGTTGTTCGGCAGCGGCGGACTCAACCACCGGACGAGTAGCCACCAGCGGAAAATGCGCCAGTAACTGCTGTCCTGCCAACGCCGGTGAGGCGTGCAATTGGCTGCGTAACCAGTCCGGACATTCTCTGATCAGCGCGTCAAACGGCTGTATCACGCCGCCAGCCGCTGCTTCCAGCGCCTGACTCAACGCCTTGCGCGCCTCCGGTTCGCGGCCAGTGCCCAGCAACAAGGCGACCTTCTGCGCCAGCGCCATGACACATAGCAACTGGCGTCCGGTTTGCTGACCGTTTTCCAGCAGCACGTTCAGTCGCCCTTCGGCGAGCATCGGCTGGCCCTTGATCACATCAAGCAACGCCTGCTGCAGTTCGACGTGCAGCGGCAACTGTGGATGAAACTCCGGTGGCGCCGCTGCGCGTTCGCCGGTGTAGGTCTGCCCCAGACGTGCCAGCCAGGCTTCGGCCAGATCGGTACGCCCCTGCGCCAGCCACAGTTCGCATTTGACCAGGGTGATCATCGCCAGGTAGTAGATCGGCGGCACGTCCCAGATGTGCATCAGGCGCTCGGCTTCGGCGAGTTCGGCGAAGGCCTTGGCAAACTCGCCGGCGCTGCCGTCCAGACGGGCGATCACGCAGTGGCCGATCAATACGCTGATATCGCGGCAGGCCCGCGCTTCGGCCAGACCGCTCAGCAATCGGGCCCGGGCCTGCTGCGGTTGCAGGCGCATCGACAGCAGAAAACCTTCATAAAGCGTCAGCCGCGCACGCACCGCGTACAGACGTTGCACCGACAGCCCGCGCAGACGATCAAGGCCCTGATGCACCTCATCCAGGGCGCGCAGTATTTCCCCGCGCGATTGCAGGACCCGCGCCCGGTCGTAATGCGCCAAGGCTTCGAACAACGGATTGCCGACCCGCTGCGCTAGCTCAAGCGACTCGCGGTTCAGACCCCGTGCTCGCCACAGGTCACCGTCGGCAATCGCCAGGTTGGACAGGGTCGACAGGCACATCAGGCGCTGCCCGTAGCGCTTGGCCGGCAGGCTTTCCAGCGCTTCGCTGCAATACTCGATGGTCTGCTCGCGATGGCCTCGCCCGCGGGCGATGATGCCGCTGAGCGCCAGCCATTGTGCGAGCATCGACTTCTGCGCAGAGGCCGAAGGCGCAGGCAGGAAACGACTTAAATGACTGGCCAGCTCTTCTGCGGCATCAAGCTGACAGGCCAGCCCCAGCGCCCAGCTATAGAGCACGATCAAGCGTGGCGTGCTGATCAGCAGGCTGTCGGGCAAGTCCATTTTCCAGCGCAGCAGCATGCCGACGTTCTGCTCGGCGAGCAGTTGTTCCTCGGACAGGTTCTGCACCAGATTGGCCGCCACATCCAGATGCCCGGCGCGCAAGGCCTGTTCGACCGCTTCGTCGAGCAGGCCTTGCGCATTGAACCAGCGACAGGCGCGCAGGTGTAACGTCGCGGCGGGCACCAACGGTCGAGCAATGGGCCGACTGCGCAGCAGATCGGAGAACAGATGGTGATAGCGATACCAGTGACCGTGTTCGTCCAGCGGCACCAGAAATACCTGATGCGCCAGCAGAAAACGCAGGATTTCGGCGCTGTCGTGGGCTTCGCGCACCGCGTCGCATAGCTCGCTGCAAAAGCGCTCTTGAGGGGCGGTGTCGTAGAGAAACGCCTGCACTTCGGCGGGCAGGCAGTCGATGACTTCTTCCAGCAGGTAGTCGCGGATCAGCCCTTCCCCGCCGTTCAGCGCTTGCGGCAACGCGGCCTCGCTACCGGCTTCGGATGCCGCCAGCAACCAGAAACGCAGCCCGGCCACCCAACCCTCGCTGCGCTGGATCAGATTTTCCAGCGCCTCGCCACGCAATGAACTGCTGTGCCGATCAAGCAGTGTCAGGGCTTCGTCATGGGTCAGGCGCAGATCCTGTTCATGCAGTTCCAGCAGTTGCCGCGACAGGCGCAGGCGCGCCAGATGCCAGTCAGGGCGCTGGCGACTGGTGACCATGACCAGCAAGCCATCGGGCAAATGATTGAGGAAGAACTGCAGGCAGCGATCAAGCACCGGGCCTTGGGCGAGATGGTAATCATCGAGCACCAGCAGCAACGGCGCGGTGGGTTGCAGTTGCAGCGCCAACTCGTCGAGCAAGCCGTCGAGCCATTCTTCGAAGGCAAACGGCTGATGGCGCTGACGCATCTTCAACAGGCCGAGCGCGCGACTGCCCAGATCCGGAAAGTAGTCCTGCAGCCCTTCCAGCAACCGCTCGAGAAAGCGCCCCGGATCGTTATCCCGCGGGCTCAATCCCAGCCACAGACTTTGCCAGTGCGCCGGCAGGCTCTGACAGAACTCCACCGCCAGCGAGCTCTTGCCGAAGCCGGCGGGGGCGCAGACCAGCAACAGCCGTCCCGCGAGTCCGGCGCTCAGGCGTTCACACAGACGCGGTCGCAACACATAGCCGTCGGGCAGTGGCGGACGAAAAAAACGTCCGTCCAGTGTCGCGACGGCAACGCTTGCAGGACCCGGAAGCGGGGACAGATCAGTCATGGCCGGCTCTTGTTTGAATGGCTGTTGGCGGCGTAGCAGATGTCCGCAGCCTAGCCTTAAACGTAGCGGTTATGAAGGTTGCTGCTACAAATGGCTACAAAAAGGTTCAGCCAATTACGCCGGGCAAAAAAACGCCCCGAACCAGTCGGGGCGTTTTTTCGAGGATGCGGCCTCGGGTCAAAGCTTAGCGGATACCGTCCTGGCCCAGGTTGCCTGGCTGGAATTCGCTCTTGGTGGCAGAGAAGCCGAAGTCATACGCCTGCTTCTCTTCGTTCTTCATACCCAGCGCCAGGTAGCGGCCCGATTGCAGGTCGTACAGGGCTTCCAGCGCGTACCACGGCACTTGCTTGTCGTAGTAGTCCTCGGCATGCGCCTCGGCCACACGCCACAGCTGACCGCGACCGTCGTAGTGGTCGATGACTGCAGCCTGCCAGGTGTCTTCGTCGATGTAGAAGTCACGTTTGGCATAGATATGGCGCTGACCCGGTTTCAGGGTGGCGACCACGTGCCAGACACGACGCAACTCGTAACGGGTCAGATCCTGGTTGATGTGACCGGCCTTGATGATGTCGGTGTACTTCAGGTTTGGCGAATCGATCTTGTAGCTGTTGGAGGCAATATAGATCTCTTTCTTGCCATCCAGCGCCCAGTCGTAGCGATCCGGTGCACCGTTGTACATGTCGAGGTTGTCGGAAGTACGCAGACCGTCCGCCGCAGTACCCGGGCCGTCATAGGACACTTGTGGCGCCTGACGGACACGGCGCTGGCCAGTGGCATAGACCCAGGCCTTGCGCGGTTCTTTCACCTGATCGAGGGTTTCATGCACCAGCAGCACGGTACCGGCCAGACGTGCCGGCGCGGTCACTTTCTGCTTGAAGTAGAACAGGATGTTGCCAGGGTTGGCCGGATCGTAGTCCTTCATCTTGTCGCGGAACACGAACTGGTCCTGGAAGTACACCAGGCTGAACGAGCCGTTGGTTTGCGGAGTTGCCTGGGTCACCAGACGGGTCACGCTGCCACCGCGATAGCGAGTGATGTGGTTCCAGATCACCTCCAGACCGCTTTTAGGAATCGGGAACGGCACGGCGGTGTCGAAGTTTTCCAGACCGTTGCCGCCGGCGACCAGATTGGTGGTCGTGGCGTTCTTCTTGATCGCGGCGAATACGCTATCCGGCACGGTCGAACCGCGATGGGACGGATACACCGGCATCTTGAAGGTGTCCGGGTAACGTTTGAACATCGCGTACTGGCCCGGAGCAAGCTTGGCCTTGTACTGCTCGACGTTCTGCGCGGTGATGGTAAACAGTGGTTTTTCACCGGCGTACGGGTCTGACAGGAAGCCCTTGCTGTCGACCGTGCCGGCATTCTTCGGCAGCGGTTTCCAGGCCGGGATCGAACCGTCGGCGTTGCCGGCCATTTCGGCGCCCATGGGTGTCAGGCTTTTGCCGAGCTTGTCGGCTTCGGCAGCAGGCACTGCCGCCATGACGCCGGTCGCCAGCAGCGAAAGCCCCAGAACACCCGCGTGGAACAGACTCTTTGTTATTTTCATATGTGTGTTCGTCCTGAAAAAACTGTGCTTAGAAGTTCACGCCAACGCTGAGTGCAACGAAGTCGCGATCATCCACCGTGCTGTAGCGACCACCAAAGAAGTTGGTGTAGTTCAGACTCGCGGTGTAGGTGTTCTGATATTCGGCATCCAGCCCGAGGCTGACGGCCTTGCGACCTTCCTCGAAGTTGCCGCCAGGGCCAGGCGAGTAACCTTTGACGTCATGGGACCAGGCCACGTTCGGCTTGAGGTTCACGCCGGCGAACACGTCGCTGTAATCCCAGATTGCCCGACCGCGATAGCCCCACGAGGTCGCTGTGGTGAAACCGTCGTTGTTGCAGTTGCTGGCCACGTTGCTGTTCGAAGCCCCGGCCCCCGCGCCATTGATGGTCGAGGTGTTGAGGATTTGCGAGCAGGTGTTGAGGCCGCCGGTCGACGGCAGTTCACCCGGACCGAACACCGGATCGCGGCCATAACGGGCTTCGGATTTGCTTTCCAGACCACCGACGTGGGTCACGCCGACTTCACCCACCAGGGTCAGACGGTTGGCGCCCATCACCTGATCGAAGAAGTGCGTCAGGGTGGTTTGCAGTTGGGTAATTTCCTTGCGGTTGTAACCGTGCAGATCCTGGCCCGGCACGCCGTTGAGGATCGACGCATTGGTCAACGCGCCACCCAGCGGACGTACGCCGGCGAACAGAATGTCGGTGGAGTTCAACTGCACCGGCGCATTCGGCCGGTAGCTGACCTCGCCGCTCCACGCCGTGCCGGTAGGCAGGGTAGTGGAGAAGCTCAGACCGTAGAGGCGGATGTCTTCAGGGTATTCGATGAAGTATTCCGAATTGCCTGCCACCACCAGCGGACCCAGTGCCTGGAACGGCCCTGGCAATGCCTTGACGCCGTTATAGATCGACTGTGGCGCACCGGTGGCGCTGAAGATCGGCGCACGGCTGTGGTAGTTCATGAAGTAGGCGCCGAACTCGGTGGCCAGCGGGTCGAACATGTACTTGGCGGACACACCCCACTGCCCGCTGTCACGCGCATTGCGGTTGGGCGAACGACGCACCAGAACGCCCTCTTCGTTGACGTCCACGTTGGCAGCGGCCAATGGCCCGAGCGCAATACCCGGAATGGTCGAACGCTTGTTCAGCACCCGCAGGTTGTCGTCGCAACCAGTGGTAACGATGTCCGGCTGCGAGAAGAACGTGCCGCAGTTGTCGGTCACGGTCTTCTGCCAGTCGATCTGGTAGAAACCTTCGGCCGACAGGTTCTCGGTGAGACTCTGCGACACGTAGAACATGTTGACCGGAATCAAACCTTCCTTGATCTCGGCACCCGGACGGCGGAACGCGGACACGTCGATCGGGTTGATCGAGTTGATGCCGCCGCCGATGAAGGTACTTTCACCCCAGTTCACCACCTGCTTGCCCAGACGCACCGAACCCGGCTCATCGGCAATCGAGTAGTTGTGGTAGACGAAGGCGTCGAGGATCTGCCCGCCGGAAGAACGCGCTGCGACGTCGCGGTTGTGGTTGCTGACGTCCTTGTATTCCAGGTCCTGATTCTGCAGCGCGAAGTCGTACCAGTATTTGCCCCGGACGAAGACGCCGGTGTCACCGTATTTCAATTCGAGATCATGGATACCCTTGAAGATCTTCGAGAAGGCTTGCCCGCTCTTGAAGTTCAAGTGACCGTCGTCGGAGGTCTGGGACAAGCCCTTGCCGCCGTTGTTGACACCAATAAGATCCTTGTTCGGCTGCTGGGTCGAAACACTCATGCCCAGGGAGAGCGAGGAATCGAACTGGCCTTCGATTTCACCGACGTTGAAACTGACGCCGAATGCGGGCCCGGCGAGCGTAGAGGCAAGACTGACGGCCAGAGGCAGTTTAGCCCGGCGCCAGAACTGGTTTACTGATGTCATCGACGCTACTCCATGTGCATTATTGTTATGGCAGTGAGTACTTTTAAAAACGCCTGGAAGACCGGGAGCCAGTAGCCACCCGACGTCACTCCAAAATTGCATCGCCCCGTTTGTGCGTGTGCCCCGTTCTTAAAAATCCTTGAGCGGACTATAGCCAGCAGGTGCTACTGCTTGATCCCTCTAAAGTGTGATTTGCAGCTGCCGGCCACTCTGGAACAGTCCTTTCGCCAGTCCGACAGATGTCGGCCCGGCAAGGATGGCTGATTTTTTCGATTTCACAAGCCAAGCGCTTGCTTGGTGGGTCTGGCGCGCCGTTTTCGGCGCGCCAGCAGACGCTCAGAGCGTCGAGAGGAAGGTGCTGTTGTTGGCCTGCCATTCGGTGATGTCGAGGCGGATGCGCTTCTTGTCGAGTTTGCCGACACTGGTCTTGGGAATTTCCGTAACAAGGGCGATCTGGCTCGGAATCGCCCACTTGCTCAGGTGCCCCAGCTCCACGAATGGCTTGAGGTGTTCCTTGAGTTCGCGCGCGCCGATCTCGTGCCCTTCGCGGATCACCAGCAAAGCAAACGGCCGCTCGCCCCACTGCGGATCGGCAATCCCCACCACGGCTACTTCACGCACCGCCACATGCCGGCTGATCAGGTCTTCGAGGTCCAGCGAAGAGATCCACTCGCCGCCGGTCTTGATCACGTCCTTGATCCGGTCGCGGATGTCGATCACGCCCATGCTATCGAGCGTTGCCACATCCCCGGTGTGCAGCCAGCCACCGGCCCAGAGTTCGGCGCCCTTCTGTGGTTCGTTGAAATAGCCTTCGGTCAGCCACGGCGCGCGCAGCACCAGTTCGCCCTGAGTCTCGCCGTCGGCGGGGAGGAAGTTGCCGTCACCATCGACAATCGCCGCTTCCACCAGCGGCCCCGGCACACCGGCCTTGATCCGGTAAGTGGTGCGCTCGTCTTCGGTGCCGGCCATGAGTTCGTCGTTCAGATGCGCACACGAGACCAATGGCCCGGTCTCGGACATGCCATACGCCGCCGTGAGCTGAATGCCTCGGGCCTTGGCGGTCTCGTACAGCGTGCGATTGAGCGCACTGCCACCGATGACAATCTTCCAGCCACCGAAATCCGTGCCTTGCGCGCCTTTGGCGTTGAGCAGCATTTGCAGGATGGTCGGCACGCAGTGGGAGAACGTGACCTTCTCCTTGCGCCAAAGCTCGACGAGAAACTCCGGATCGTAACGCCCCGGGTAAACCTGTTTGAGCCCGAGCATGGTCGCCACGTACGGCAGGCCCCAGGCATGCACATGGAACATCGGAGTGATCGGCATGTACACATCGTTGGTGCCGAGCAGGCGCACGCTGTCGATTGCGCCCATGATCGTCGACACGCCCATGGTGTGCAGCACCAGTTGCCGATGGGTGAAGTACACACCTTTCGGGTTACCGGTGGTGCCAGTGGTGTAGAAGGTGGTGGCGACCGAGTTCTCGTCGAAGTCCTGGAAGTCGTAATGCGGGCTCGCAGCGGCCAGCAGTTGCTCGTACTCGCCGACCAGATTCGGCAGCTCGGCGGTCTTTTCCGGCAGATCGGTGAGCAGCAGGGTTTTCTTTACCGTGGTCAGGTGCGGCGCGATGGCCTGATACAGCCCGACGAACTCGCTGTTGACCAGCACGAAGCGATCCTCGGCGTGGTTCATGGTGTAGAGGATCTGTTCCGGAGACAGGCGCACGTTGATCGTGTGGATCACCGCGCCGATCATTGGAATGGCAAACATGCACTCGAGGTAGCGATGGCTGTCCCAGTCCATCACCGCCACGGTGTCACCCGCCTTCACCCCCGCCGCCGTCAACACATTGGCTAGCCGCGCAACCCGCTCGATCAGAGTCGGATAGCTGTAACGCAACTGGTCTCGGTAAATGATCTCGCGGGTTTTCTCGTAACGGGCGCCGGACATCAGCAGCCGTTTGATCAGCAATGGATACTGGTAGGCCCCATCGGCCGGGGGAATGACGCGAGTCTGCAACATATGAATCCCTTTTCTGGCTGCACGGTGTTGACGTAGAGAGCGTTACTCTAGAGCCGTTATACCCCAGTCAAATCAGCCGAAGGAATGATTTGCACAGCCGTACAAATGCTAGCTTTGAGCCAGCATTTGCCGGTATTCAGCCCCACTCAGGCGGCTTGTCCTACAGCCGCTTCGGAAGGTGTGCGTGGGAAAGCTACGGCAGCGAGGAAGGTCAACGCGCCAAAACCCGCCAGAATCAGGTAAAGCCCGACGAAACCATGGCGCGGCTCGACGTAGGAAATCAGCGGAATCGCCGTCGCACTGGCGCCGAACGACAGGCAGTAACGCAGGGCGAACACCCGGGATTGCCACTGCGGTGCAACGAAATTGGCGACCATCGAGTCGTTCACCGTGACCTGGCCGAACACCACGAACATGAACGCCGCTCCAAGCACGATCACCGCCCAGCCATCGACATGGGCCATGCCGTATAACAGCGGCGCCTGAAACAGCGTGAGCACCAGAAACGGCCATTTCAGACTGACCCGATGCAGCACCTGCCCGATGCTCAACTGCGCCACCGCGCCGAAGGCATACGCCAGGCTGACCACCACGCCAAGGGTTTGCGGCGAGGCGAACAGGTCATGCAAACGCTCCTGAAACAGCTTCGGATAGGTCATGGTGGTGGCGTTGAACACCACACCGCCGGTGGCCGTCGCCAGCGCCAGCACACCGAACACCATGAGCATCGAAATCTTCTGACCGGCAGCGCCTTTCAGCACGGTGTGCGGACGCTGCGGGATCGGCTCTTCACGCACCTGCAGGGCAAAACCGATACCCAGCACAATCGCCACCACGCCCGGTAACACAAAGGCCGAGCGCCAGCCGAATTGCGCCACCAGCAACCCGGTGATCAGCGCCGAAAACGCCACGCCGAGGTTGCCCCACATGCCGTTGATGCCGATTTCCCGGCCACGGTTCTGCGCGTAGGCCACCAGCATCGCGGTACCCACCGGGTGGTAGATCGCCGCGAAAATGCCGATCAGGGTCAGCCCGATCACCAGCATCGTCGGGCTGCTGCTCAACCCGGTGAAGATCGCCGAGGCGCCGATGCCGAAGAAAAACACCAGCATCATCTGCCGCCGGCTCCAGTGATCACCCAGCCAGCCGGCCGGCAGCGAACAGGCACCGAAGGCAATGAAGCCACCCAGTGACAGACCGATCAGCGCGGCGTAGTCGAGGTCGAAGGCCTGGGTCATGCCGAGCACGGCGGCGGGAAAAATCAGCATGAACATGTGATCGATCACATGGGCAGCGTTGACGTAGCGTATGACGTTTCGGGATTGATTCATGGCAGCACGCTTGTGTGTGTTGTGGGCGGATTGTTATGAGCGGCCTATGCTAAGTTGGCGAAAAAGCGCATATCTGCCATTCAGGTCATCAAACCCGACATGTTGATCAGCCATTTCGAACACGGCCCGGTGAGTGCCTATCCCCGGGATTATCTGGACGGTGCCCACCAGCCGCTGCACCTGCACCGCGAGGCGCAGTTGCTGTATGCCGTCAGAGGGATCATGCGGGTGGTCACCGATCTTGGTGCCTGGGTGATTCCGCCGAGCCGCGCGGTGTGGATTCCGCCGCAGGTCGCACACGAGATTTTCATGTCCGGCGATGTGCAGATGCGCTCGCTGTTCATCGCCCCCGAACTGTCACCGGCCAGCCTGCGACAGTGCTGCGTGCTGGCGGTGACGCCGCTGTTGCGCGAGTTGATCCTGCGCGCCGTGCAGGGCCCGCCGCATGCGGACAATCCATTGATCCAGCAGTTGATGCTGGAAGAACTGGCCGGCCTGGAAAACCTGCCGCTGCACATTCCGATGCCCACTGACCGGCGCCTGCAAAACATCTGCCTGGCCTTGCTGCACACCCCCGATCACCCCAACACCCTGGAAGACTGGGCGCAGCAGGTCGGCGCCAGCTCGCGCACCCTGGCGCGGCTGTTCCAGCGACAACTGAAGATGAGTTTCAACGCCTGGCGCCAGCAACTGCGCCTGATGGAAGCCCTGCCGCGCCTGCTCGCCGGGGACAGCGTACAAAGCGTGGCACGGGACTTGGGCTACGGCAGCGCGCGGGCGTTCAGCGCGATGTTTCGCCGTTTGCTTGGGGAGAATCCCCGGCAGTACCTGAACACCCTGAGCAAACTCAGCGAGCTTGTGTAAGACCCTGTGGGAGCGAGCTTGCTCGCGAAAGCGGTCTTTCAGCCACCAATAATGTCGACTGACCCAACGCCTTCGCGAGCAGGCTCGCTCCCACAGGATTAAGTCGCGGTTCTGAGATCAATGCATCTCGGTGAAGGCGAGTTTCACGCCGATCGCGATCAGCACTGCGCCCATGGTGCGGTCGAACCAGTGGCCCATGCGGGCGAAACCGGCGCGCACGCGCTGCTGGCTGAACAGCATCGCCACCAGGCAAAACCAGACAGCCGTCGCGACCGCCAGATAAACCCCGTAACCGGCCTGCACCGCCAGCGGCGTGTGCGGGTTGATCACCACGGTGAACAGGGAGAGGAAGAACAGCGTGGCTTTCGGGTTCAGGCCATTGGTGACGAAGCCCGAAGTGAAGGCGCCGCGAGCGGTGCGCACGCCGGCTTCCTTGTGCAAGTCATCGGTGACGGTTTTCGCCGGCTGCGCGCGCAAAGCCTTGAAGCCGATGTACAGCAGGTACGCCGCTGCAGCCCATTTCAAGGCGTTGAACAGCACGATCGACTGCGACACGATCAGGCCGATGCCCAGCAGCGAATAGCCCACGTGCAGGAAAATCGCCGTGCCCACACCCAGCGCGGTCCAGGTGCCGGCGCGACGCCCATGGGTCACGCTCTCGCGCACCACCACGGCAAAGTCCGGGCCGGGGCTGGCCACGGCCAACAGGTGGATCAGTGCAACGGTCAAGAACTCGGTCCAGTACATGGGGGCTCCTCTTTAATGAGTAAAAACAATTCATCAACTGGCTCAAACCCTGTGGCGAGGGAGCTTGCTCCCGCTCGGCTGCGCAGCAGTCGTAAAACCTGAAACAACGGTGTGCCTGACACAGTACGGTGAATGGGTTTGGGTCTGCTTCGCAGCCCAGCGGGAGCAAGCTCCCTCGCCACAGGGTATTGCGGGCGCTGTGCGTAACCAATTGTTTCATCTGGTAGGCTCGGCAGATTACGCCTTCCGTTCCAAGCACAAAAGGTACAGTTGATGACGAACCCGCGCCGCGCAGTATTCCTCGATCACCCGTCACTGGATCTCGGCGATCTCGACCTCAGCCCCCTGCGCGCCTGCTTCAGCGATCTGCAACTGTTCGCTCAGACCTTGCCTGAACAGGTCAGCGAGCGCCTGCACGGTGCCAGCGTGGCGATCACCAACAAGATCCGCATCGACGCCGCCGCGATGGCCGCCAACCCGGATCTGCAACTGATCCTGATCACCGCCACCGGCACCAACAACGTCGATCTGGACGCGGCCCGCGCCCATGGCATCACCGTGTGCAACTGTCAGGGTTACGGCACGCCGTCGGTGGCGCAGCACACGATCATGTTGCTGCTCAACCTCGCCACCCGCCTGGCGGATTATCAGAAAGCCGTCGGCGAGGGTCGCTGGCAGCAGGCCAGACAGTTCTGCCTGCTCGACTACCCGATTGTCGAACTGCAAGGCAAAACCCTCGGTCTGCTCGGTCACGGTGAACTCGGCGGTGCGGTCGCGCGCCTGGCCGAAGCATTCGGCATGCGTGTATTGCTCGGACAGATTCCGGGCCGGCCGGCGCGCCCGGATCGTCTGCCACTGGCCGAACTGCTGCCGCAGATCGACGCCCTGACCCTGCACTGCCCGCTCAACGAACACACCCGGCACTTCATCGGCGCCCGCGAGCTGGCGTCGATGAAACCCGGCGCGTTTGTGGTCAACACTGCGCGCGGCGGATTGATCGATGAACAGGCCCTGGCGGACGCCTTGCGCAACGGTCACCTCGGCGGCGCGGCTACCGATGTGTTGAGTGTCGAACCGCCGGTCAACGGCAATCCGCTACTTGCGGCCGATATTCCGCGGCTGATCGTCACCCCGCACAACGCCTGGGGCAGTCGCGAAGCGCGGCAGCGTATCGTCGGCCAATTGACCGAAAACGCTCAGGCGTTCTTCTGCGGTACAGCGCTGCGGGTCGTCAGTTGATAAACTGCGGCACTTTTTTTCAAGGAGCAGTTATGGATCCGCGCAGTGAAGTACTGCTTCGTCAGGCCGAATTATTCCAGGGTTCGCTGTTGCTGGCCGGTTTGCCTGCCGACGATTTGCTCGGACGCCTACCCAATGCGTTCGGCTGGTGCTGGCATGCCGGCGATCAAGCGGCACTCGATGCGCGCTTCGAAGGTCGCAGCCATTTCGGTGTGAATGTGCCGGAGCGCGAATTCGACAGCGCCGTGGTGTTTCTGCCCAAGTCCAAGGATCTGACCGATTACATCCTCAATGCCGTGGCCGCACGTCTGCCCGGGCGCGAGGTGTTTCTGGTCGGGGAAAAACGCAGCGGTATCGAGGGTGCGTCCAAGCAGCTCAACCCGTTCGGCAAGCCGCGCAAACTCGACAGCGCCCGTCACTGCCAACTGTGGCAAGTCACCGTGGCCAATGCACCCGAAGCCAAATCGCTGGAAAGCCTGGCGCAGACTTATGAGCTGCCACTGGCCGAAGGCCCGTTGAAAGTCATCAGTCTGCCGGGCGTGTTCAGCCATGGTCGACTGGACCGCGGCAGCGCCCTGCTGCTGGAGCATCTGGACAAATTGCCGAGCGGTCACCTGCTGGACTTCGGTTGCGGCGCCGGGGTGTTGGGCGCGGCGGTCAAACGGCGTTACCCGCACAATCAGGTGACCCTGCTCGACGTCGATGCCTTCGCCGCCGCCAGCAGTCGCCTGACATTGGCGGCCAACGGTCTGGAAGCCGAGGTGCTGACCGGTGACGGCATCGACGCTGCACCGATGGGTTTGAACGCGATTCTGAGCAATCCGCCGTTCCATGTCGGCGTGCACACCGATTATTTCGCTACCGAGAACTTGCTGCGAAAAGCGGCCAAACATCTGAAAAACGGTGGCGAACTGCGCCTGGTTGCGAACAGCTTCCTGAAGTATCAGCCACTGATCGAAGAGCATCTGGGCGTGTGTGCGATCAAGGCCGAAGGCAATGGTTTCCGGATTTACCGGGCCAAGCGCGGCTGAAAATTAGCACTTGCCGAATGGATTCTGCCTAGGCAGAATCCGCTCCGTCCTAGGGGAGTAGTCTCCCACGAGCGCCAAGCTCGTCCGGCATACGTCAACATACTTGATCCTCAGATCATGGCGTATGCGACCCAAGCGTCCGCACCAGACGGATCGCAGGGTTTGACAAGACCTATGACACGCACACCTTACCCGGGGCGGGAAGGCTGTACGTGTCATAGCCGTGTCGACCCGCCCCTTAGGAAAATCCTGATGCTGGACTCGTTACTCGTTCCCACCGCAATCGTTGCCTTGGCCGAAATCGGCGACAAGACGCAACTGCTCGCGCTGATTCTCGCCGCTCGCTTTCGCAAACCCTGGCCGATCATTGCCGGTATTGTCGCTGCGACCCTGGCCAACCACGCAGCAGCCGGTGCGGTAGGCGCCTGGTTCGGCAGCTTCTTCTCAGACTCGGTCCTACACTGGATTCTCGCCGCGAGCTTCACCGCCACTGCGCTGTGGACGTTGGTCCCGGACAAGATGGACGACGATGAAGCCAGCACCGCACGCAAGTTCGGTCCCTTCCTGACCACGCTGATCGCGTTCTTCCTTGCGGAAATCGGTGACAAGACGCAGATCGCCACCGTGATGCTGGCGGCGCAATATCCGGAGCTGTGGCTGGTGATCATCGGCACCACGGCGGGCATGCTGATTGCCAACGTGCCGGTGGTATTGGCGGGTAATTTTGCTGCGGAGAAACTGCCGCTGACCCTGATCCGTCGCCTGGCCGCTTCGGCGTTCTTCATTCTGGCGATCGTTGCGGTGTACAAGGCGATGCAGAGCAGTGGCTGGATTTAACCCCTGAGCCTTTCACATCATTGTGGCGAGGGAGCTTGCTCCCGCTGGGCTGCGAAGCAGCCCTGATACTGCCAATGCGATCAAACATGAACACCGCATTGGCAGGGTTTGCGACGGCTGCGCCGCCGAGCGGGAGCAAGCTCCCTCGCCACAAAATCAAGTTCGCCTTGCCTTGGTGCTGATCAGGACTTCGGCGCTTTTTCGTACAGCGGCATGACTTTTGGAATCGCCGCCTGCAGCGAGGCGATCCGGCTGGACGAGGCCGGGTGGGTGCTCATGAATTCCGGCGGTGCGCCTTCCGAAGCCTTGCTCATCTTGTTCCACAAGGTGATCGCCGCATTCGGGTTGTAGCCGGCGCGGGCGGCCAGCTCCAGACCGATCAGGTCGGCTTCGTTTTCGTTGCCGCGGCTGTTGGGCAAGGTCATGCCGTATTTGGCCACGGCGTCGGCCAGCGCCAGGCTGTCCTGACCCAGACCGAACAACGCACCGGCACCCTGCTTGGCCATCTGAATCGCGTAGGCCTTGGACATCGCTTCACGTCCGTGCTCGCGCAGGGCGTGGGCGATTTCATGGCCCATGACTGCGGCGATTTCATCGTCGGTCAGCTTCAGGCTGTCGATCAGCCCGGTGTAGACAATGATCTTGCCGCCAGGGCCGCAGTTGGCGTTGAGCTCATCACTCTTGATCAGGTTGACCTCCCACTGCCATTGCGCGGCGTCGGGGCGGAAGGTCGGCGCCTGGGCAATCAGCCGGTTGGCAATCGCCTGAACCCGCTTGGCCTCAGGGCTGGTCTTGTCCAAAACACCTTTGCTCGACGCTTCGCCAACAGTCTTCTGATAGGACTGGGCATACATCTGGTCGACCTCTTGCGAGGACAGCAGGCTGGACATGTACTGCGTGCGCTCTACGCCCACCGCGCCGCCGCTGGTGGTGTTGACCGACTGACAACCTGCCAGCAACAGCGCTGCGCTCAGTGCACTTACAACCAATGTCTTGTTCATTCAAAAGCTCCCTGAAAACATGCCGCGTATCGTAGGGGGTCAATTGTATCGACGCCAGATACAACAGACGCGTTGCATGCACTTTCAGAAATTGGCCGCTGCCCCTGTAGGAAAAAATTCACACGCCTGCGCAAGTCCTGCACAGCTGCGCCGCACACTGATCCATTTGCGACATCTGCCGCGCATTGCTTCGCACCGCCCTCATGGCGCAATGCCTGCTGCCGATACAACAGCGCAGACGTCCTCTTGCGTGCGGAGCTCCCATGAAGTTCAAGTCTATCCAGTTTTCCGTCGCCGCCCTGGCCGGCGCCATCGTGCTCAGTGTGGTCGCCGCGCTGGTGCTGTACGCGCTGTTTTCCGGTGCCCGCACGCAAGACATGGTGCAACAGCGCACCCAGGCGCAGTTCGAACAAGTCATCGAACAACGCCTGACCTCGCTGGCGCAGACTCAGGTCAGCCAGATCCAGCGCGAACTCGAAGCGCCACTGCTGATTGCCGGCGGACTGGTGCGGGTCAACGCGCTGCTCGGCACGCCGGGCGCCGACGGCCAGCCGCGACTGACCATCAGCCGCGAGCAACTGATCAGCCTGATCAAGGAGAACGTCGAGCAGAATCCGAAGATTCTCGGCACCTACATCGGCTGGGAAAAAAACGCACTGGACCACAATGACGCGGCCTACGTCGGCACCCGCGTGGTCGGTATCGACGCGGCCAACGGGCGCTTCCTGCCCTGGTGGTTCCGCAATGACGACGGCACCCTGGGCCTGGACAAACTGGCGGACGTCGACGACCAGAAAGTCCTGTCCACTGGCGTACGGGCCAGCGAGTACTACCTGTGCTCGAAAGAGAGCAAGAAATCCTGCGTGATCGATCCGGCGCCGTACAAGGTCGGCGACAAGATCGTGATGCTCGCCTCCTTTATTGAACCGATCATGCTCAACGGCGCGTTCCAGGGCATTGTCGGCGCCGACCTGTCGGTGAACTTCATCCAGGAAATGCTCCTCGGGGCCAACCAGAAACTGTACAGCGGCGCCGGGCAAATGGCCCTGATCGGCGGCAACGGCCGGATCGTCGCCTACACCAAGGACCCGAGCAAATTCGGCGAGAAAGTCAGCGACATCCTCGACGCCGAGCAGATCGCCAACATGGTCAACCTCAAGCGCGGCGAAGTCACCTACTCGGTGAACAAAGACAAGGGCCGCATCGAACTGTACCTGCCGTTCGGCATCGGCCAGACCGACGCGCGCTGGACACTGATGCTGCAACTGCCGTTGAACGCGGTGATGGCGGATCTGCAAAAACTCCAGGCCGATCTCGATGCACAGCGCAAGTCAGACACCTTTGGCATGGCCATGGTCGGCCTGATCATTGCCGCCATCGGCCTGCTGGTGATCTGGCTGGTGGGTCACGGCATCGCCCGACCACTGAAGCAGATGGTCGCCATGCTCGATGACATTGCCAAAGGTGAAGGCGATCTGACTCGTCGCTTGAGCAGTGATCGCAGTGATGAACTGGGCTCGATTGCCAAGGGCTTCAACACCTTCCTCGCCAAGTTGCAGGCGATGATCACGCAGGTGGTGACGTCGGTGCAGAGCGTCAGCGATTCCTCCGAGCACACTGCCGACATCGCGATCCGCACCAACATCGGCATTCAGAAACAAATGGCCGAGATCGATCAGGTCGCCACCGCGGTGCAGGAAATGACCGCCACTGCGCAGGACGTGGCGCGCAACGCTACCCAAGCGGCTCAGGCAGCGAGCCATGCGGATCAGGCCGCCGGTCAGGGCATGCAGATCGTCCGTGATACGTCGAACTCGATTGGTGCGCTGGCGCTGGAAATCGGCAAAGCGGTGGACGTGGTGCAGACGCTGGCCAAGGACAGCGAGAACATCAACGCGATCCTCACCGCGATTCGCGGGATCGCCGAGCAGACCAACCTGCTGGCGCTGAACGCGGCGATCGAAGCGGCGCGGGCCGGCGAGCAGGGTCGCGGCTTTGCCGTGGTCGCGGACGAGGTGCGCAATCTGGCGCAGAAGACCCAGAAGGCCACCGAAGAAATCCAGACCATGATTCAGCAACTGCAACAGGGCACCCGCGATGTGGTGCGGGTCATGGAGGACAGCCAGAACCGCACCGACGAAAGCGTGCAGCACGCGGCGAAAGCGGCCGAGGCGCTGGAGACGATTACTCAGGCGGTGTCGGTAATCAATGACATGAATACGCAGATTGCCAGTGCGGCGGAAGAGCAGAGCGCGGTGGCCGATGACATCAATCGCAACGTGATCAATATCGGTCAGGTGGCGAATGAAGTGGCGGGCGGCGCGGATGAGTCGAGTTCGGCGAGTGCCGGCCTGACTAAATTGGCGGAGCAGCAGCGGCGGTTGATCAATCAGTTCAAGGTCTGATCCAAAGGCCCCTTCGCGAGCAAGCCCGCTCCCACAGTAATTTTGCGGCGTTCACAAAACCTGTGGGAGCGGGCTTGCTCGCGAAGAGGGCGGCACAGCATCAACTCAACCCGGAGTCAGGCACTCCGGCCCATTGAGCTTCGGATCATTGATCAGATTCGCCAACACCCGCTCGCGCAACGCTGCGGGCTCACTGGCGAGCAGGCCCTGCAGCACATGCAGCGGCGTCGCAGGATCGAGCCATGCCGCCTGCCCCGCCTCATCGAGAATCAAAGGTCGGCGCTGACTGGCCGCCGGCTGAGTGATGACCGCGGTGCTCAGCCACACCTGCTCCTGCACCGGATACGCCTCCCAGATCGCCGCGAAAAACAGCGACGAGCCCTCCCCCGGCGTCAGCCAGTACGGGCGCTTGCGCAGATTGCCGCGCCATTCGTAGAAACCGTTGGCCGGCAACAGACAACGACGCAGGCGCAGCGCCTCGCGGAACATTGGTTGCTCGGCGACGGTTTCGGCCCGGGCATGCGCCGGGGTACGCGACAGATCGGTCAGCCACGGCGGCGTCAGGCCCCAACGGGCGCGGGCCAGCGTGCGTTGGCCGTCAGCCTCGGCACGCAGCATCAACACCGAATCATTGGGGGAAATGTTCCACTGCGCCTGCTGATCGGCGGGAAATCCGGGCAGGGCCGCGAAATCGCGGTTCCAGCGAAACAGGGCATAACGTCCACACATGGCGCAACACGACTCAAAAATAAAACGAACGTCAGCCTAACAGACCAGCGTCCCGGGGAAGCTCTCCGGTTCATCGCCGGGCAGCGGCAGCGCGGCATTGTACGCGGTGATCAGTTCGCGGGCGTATTCGGCCTGGTCGTTTTCGACCGACAGGCCGAGCAGGCCGAAAATCGGCAATTCCCCGGTGCCGCCCAGCAGATCCCGGCCCACCAGGTGCGCCTCGATGCCCTCACTGGCAAGCATGCCCTTGAGCATCTCGCCTTCCATCAGGTTTTCCGGCTCGTAGATTCGCTGCATGGGCGCCCCCTCACTCGTCTTCTCTGAAAACTTCCAGAAACCAATCTTCGCCATGCACCTGCAAGACAAACGTGATCGGTCGACAACACACCTGACAGTCCTCGATGTAGGTCTGATCGCCGCCGGACAAGTCCACCGTCGTCTCGACCTCTTCACCACAATACGGACATTCATACAGTGCGCTTTCCAGCATCGCGGTCTCCCAGGTGACTTGTGCGTATAATCGCCGGTCTATTTGCAGGGCTATTTTTGTCTGGCTACCTTTTCAGACCGTGCCCCGCTGGTTTTCGATCAAAACCTTTACTTACCCTAGCCGTTTCCAACAAGAGAGCATGATGGGCGAATTCGATGCCATCCGACCTTACGACGACAGCGAAGTACCTGCGGTACTGGCAAGACTGCTCGGCGACAAGGCGTTTCTAGATATCCTCACCCACTTCCGCTTCCCGCGTTTTGCCGGTGCCTTCGGCTGGATGCTCAAACCACTTATAGCCCATCGGCTGCGTCGTGAGTTTGCCGACGTGACCTCCGTGGCCACTTTGCAGGACAAAGTCGAGTTTTACGTCGACCACACCATCGAGCGCGCCACTGATGGCGTGACCTACACCGGTGTCGAGCAATTCAAGTCCGGCAGCGCCTACCTGTTTATCGCCAACCACCGCGACATCGTGATGGACCCGGCCTTCGTCAACTATGCCGTGTACCACGCCGGCCTGCCGACCCCGCGCATCGCGATCGGCGACAACCTGCTGCAAAAGCCTTTTGTCAGCGACCTGATGCGCCTGAACAAGAGCTTTATCGTGCACCGCTCGATCACCGGGCGTCGCGAGAAGATGGCGGCGTATCAGTTGCTGTCGGCGTACATCAACCACTCGATCCGCAACGATTGTGCGTCGATCTGGATCGCTCAGGCCGAGGGCCGGGCGAAGGATGGTGACGACCGCACCGAGTCGGCGATCCTCAAGATGTTCCACATGAGCCGCAAGGACGAGCCGTTCGGCGAAGTGATTCAGTCGCTGAACCTGACACCGGTGTCGATCAGCTACGAATACGACCCGTGCGATCAGGCCAAGGCCCGCGAGTTGTACATCCGCGCCACCACCGGCACCTACACCAAGGCACCGGGCGAGGATGACGTGAGCATCGCCAAGGGCATCACTGGCTACAAGGGCCGGGTGCACGTGAACTTCGCCGCGCCGATCACCGAGCTGTTCGAAGACACCAAGCAATTGGCGGTCGAGATGGACAAGCAGATTCTCGGCGGTTATCGCCTGTTCCCGGTGCATTACCTGGCGTATGCGATGTGGGCCGATGCCGATCCGCAACTGAACGTGCCGAAGGCCGCCGAGGTGTTCCCGGCCGATGAGCTGGCCAAGGCACAGGAAGAATGGCAGCGCCGGCTGGACGCCTGCCCCGAGGAGCACCGTCCGTATCTGGTGCTGCAATATGCGACACCGGTGCGTAATCAGTACCGGGTGAAGGCTGGGTTGCCGTTGTAAGCACGCATAGCGGAGCCCCTGTGGTGAGGGGATTTATCCCCGATGGGTCGCGAAGCGGCCCCAGGATTCTGCCTGAATAATCATGGGTCTGCTGCGCAGGCCATCGGGGATAAATCCCCTCGCCACAAGGTTTTGCATTCGCTTCAGAAGCGGGTACTGATCCAGGAAACGATCAGGGCCAGGCCGAGGCAGGCAAAACCGAAGCGGTAGAAAAAGCGGTTCATGCGCAGCGTTGCCCAATCCAGAATCGGTTCGGCATTCGGTTGAGCCTGGCGTTGAGCGGCGATGCTGGCCAGAGCGCGTTGTTCACGACGGCGGGTCGCGTGCAGCAGCCAACTGCCTGGAAAGGCCAGTGCCAGTGCCAGCAGGTTGATCAATTTGGCGGGATGGGCGGTAAACAGCGTCATCAAGTGCAGCGACATCACAGACCTCGGAACTGAATCGGTGTGGCAGGCGCCAGATCGACGACCGCGGCGCGGATTCTACCGAAACACGCCTCCACTACCCTACCCTTTGCGACAAATAATCTGACAATCGACCGATGGCTGCCCTGTGTCACGGCATCGTCATTTACATCGGCCACCATGCGCGCCTCGAAACACACATGGAACGCGACATGCTTCACGCCGAAAACCAGGATCGCCTGTACCTCATCACCCCGACCGACGAACAACAGAGCCTCGTCGGCAGTCTTGCCTTCAATGTTCAGGATCGCCACTGGCTGGTGTATTGCGCCCTCGGCGGGCATCAGCACGCGGACTTGCCGGAGACTGATCTGCTGACCGGCGTGAGCGTGCTCGACTTCTACTCCCAGGCTGCCTGACACACGCCTGTCCCTGTGGGAGGGGGCTTGCTCCCGAAGACTGAGTGTCAGTCGACTTCTGAGTTGACTGATCCACCGCTTTCGGGAGCAAGCCCCCTCCCACAGTTGTATGAGTATTCAGATAAATTGTGTGGCCACAAAAAAGCCCGGCGCCATCACTGGCGTCGGGCTTCTGCACATCTGCCGAACAGCTTACTCGGCGAGGATCTGACCTACGGTCGGGTCCTTGAACAGACGGGTCAAGGCATCGCTCAACACGTCGCTGACCAGCTTGGTGTTGGTTTCCTGGTTCGGCGCCATGCCGAAGCGCTGGTCCAGCGAAGCACCGTAGCGGCCGCTGTAGCGACGGTTGCCGCTCTGCACATCGGAGCGGAAGGTCGCGCCGATGGTGGCTTCGGTCACGTACATGCCTTCTTTCGGCGACTGGTACTTCAGCTCGGTCAGGGTCACGGTCAGTTGCGGCGCGTTCATCCCGTTGCTGGTCGGGGTGAAGCCGAGCAGACGCACCGCGGCTTCAGCCTGCGCCTGCAGCTTCGGCAGGATCTGCTCACGCTGCACGGTGATGGCGCTGGTTTCCGGGTACAGGCCGCCACGGGTGCCGAGGGTTGGCGACGGACGACCGTCAACCACGCGCACCACCACTTGCTGGCCATGGCCGACCGGGGCCAACTGCGTGGTCAGCTTGGGTTCCGGGCTCAGTTGTTGCGGGCTGTGGGCGCAGCCAACCAGGGTCAAACTGGTCACAGTGATCAAACCGAACAACAGGCGTTGCAACATGCTCTTTTCTCCAGAATCAGGCACAAACAGGCCGGCAGTATAGCGGTGGGCCACTGCGGGTAACCAGCACTCGACAGTGAATACTCGAATGTCTGACCCGCCCATGGGAATGCGGTTCCTGTCACAGATTATTCACCGCCCATACACCTTGGCGTCACGGCCACTTGGCAAGCTTCAAACCAGTCCTCCAACAAGGTACCTGGCCATGCGTTATCTGATCTCGTTGTTCGCTCCACGTCCGCTGCACCGCAGCTTTGCCCTGCTCGACCGCAACGGTCATTGCCAAGCATTCAAGCAGTGCAGCCTGCAACCGATGGGTGATGGCTGGGTGGAAATCGAAGAAATCCGTCTCAACTGGTTGCACCAGCCACTGCCCGCCAGCGCCCGCGTCATAGCGTCGCAGCCCCGCGCACGCGTGCAAGCGATGTTGAGCATCTGACCGGATGCCTAATAAAAGTCATTAAACACGAGCAACTGCCCGCATTTCTTCGATACAATCTCCCCCCGATTATAAGGACGTCTCCTGATCGGGCCCCGCAACACCGGCAATGCCCAGCATTAGCCATCAAAATCGCCCACAGAGAGCCGCCCAAACAGATCGAGTGAAGTTGGCGCGCTTGCCTGTTCTTCCGGCAAAACCCCGCTTTTCGCGAATCTGCAGAGCTGTCATACGCTCGGCCACCGCGTTGTTTTGCCTTTGCGGGCACGGTGCCAGGCCTGGACAGCCCTTTTTGAGGTTCACGTCTTCAAAAGAGCGTGAAAAAAACGGGTTTTCACAACTTCACAAGAGTGTGGCGAGCAAATGAATAGTTTTGCGTCTGAACATGCACCATTAGCGTCTGAAACAGCCCAACGACACAGGACCGGGGATACCTCGAACATCGGAGCCTGAAGCCTGTCCGCTACGGATTTGGTTGCACAAAACGGATGTCTCGACCATAAGTCGAATTGCCAGCCGCGTGCTGAAATGAGTTCATGCAACTCTTGAAGCCAGGCCGCATGCATCCGTCGAAGTTGCGAAAAATTGCGAAGATTCGGACATGACGAACCTGACCATGGGTATCCGGGGCGCAACTGACCTGCCCCGTCACTCCCTGGCAGCCATGCCGACAATTTGGTGCTGCAGATTTTGGAGACGCGTTAAATGGCGCATAACGAAGCAGTCGACGTAGTTCTGGTTGGGGCCGGCATCATGAGTGCCACCCTGGCAGTACTGCTCAAAGAGCTCGACCCGGCGATCAAGCTGGAAGTCGTCGAGTTGATGGATTCCGGTGCTGCGGAGAGTTCCAACCCGTGGAACAACGCCGGTACCGGCCACGCCGGCCTGTGCGAGCTGAACTACACGCCGCAGGCAGCCGACGGCAGCGTCGACATCAAGAAAGCCGTGCACATCAACACCCAGTTCGAAGTGTCCAAGCAGTTCTGGTCGTACCTGACCAAGAAAGGCACCTTCGGCTCGTGCAAATCTTTCATCAGCCCGGTGCCGCACCTGAGCTTCGTTCAGGGTGAAAAAGGCGTGTCGTTCCTCAAGGAACGCTTCAACGTGCTGCACAAGCACCACGCCTTCGCCGACATGGAATACACCGAAGACAAGGCCAAGATGGCCGAGTGGATGCCGCTGATGATGCCGGGCCGCTCGCCGGATGAAGTGCTGGCCGCCACCCGCGTGATGAATGGCACCGACGTCAACTTCGGCGCCCTGACCAATCAGTTGCTCAAGCACCTGACCAGCGCACCGGACACCCAGGTCAAATACTGCAAGCGCGTGACCGGCCTCAAGCGCAACGGCGCCGGCTGGACCGTCAGCATCAAGGACGTCAACAGCGGCAGCAGCCGTGAAGTCGACGCCAAATTCGTCTTCCTCGGCGCCGGTGGCGCGGCCCTGCCGCTGCTGCAGGCTTCGGGCATCGAAGAAAGCAAAGGCTTCGGCGGCTTCCCGATCAGCGGGCAGTGGCTGCGTTGCGATAACCCGGAAGTGGTCAAGCACCACCAGGCCAAGGTCTACAGCCAGGCCGCGGTCGGTTCGCCACCAATGTCGGTGCCGCACCTGGACACCCGCGTGGTCGACGGCAAGAAATCCCTGCTGTTCGGGCCATACGCCGGCTTCACCACCAAGTTCCTCAAGCACGGCTCCTTCATGGACCTGCCGCTGTCGGTTCGCGCCAGCAACATCGGGCCGATGCTGGCAGTGGCGAAAAACAACATGGACCTGACCAAGTACCTGGTCAGCGAAGTGATGCAATCGATGGAGCAGCGCCTGGATTCCCTGCGCCGCTTCTACCCGGAGGCGAAAGCCGAAGACTGGCGCCTGGAAGTGGCCGGCCAACGGGTACAGATCATCAAGAAAGACCCGAAAAAGGGCGGGATCCTGCAATTCGGTACCGAACTGGTCGCCGCGAAAGACGGCTCCCTCGCCGCCCTGCTCGGCGCTTCGCCAGGGGCTTCGGTGACCGTTTCGATCATGCTCGAGCTGATCGAGAAATGCTTCCCGGCCAAGGCCAAGGGTGAGTGGGCGGCCAAACTGGCGGAGATCTTCCCGGCCCGCGAAAAGGTTCTGGAAACCGATGCTGCGCTGTATCGCAAGATCAACACGCAGAACAACATCGCTTTGGAACTGGTTGAAGAAAGCAGCGAGACCCCAAGCTTCGCTTGATCTTGCGGCATAAAAACGCCCCGTACTCAGTGAGTGCGGGGCGTTTTTTTATGGGCAGGACTTAGTTGAACCACCGACCACTGTGGCGAGAGAGCTTGCTCCCGCTTGAGTGCGCAGCGCTCACAAGATCTTGGGGCCGCTGCGCAGCCCAGCGGGAGCAAGCTCCCTCGCCACAGGGATGGTGTTAGGCGCGGGCTTTTTCGATCAGTTCGATGTAGTCCGGGGCGTTGCGCTGATCGGCGATCAGCTCAACGAAGGTCTTGCCGTGCTCATCCTTGCCATCGACGTCGTAGCCAGCGGCAACGAAGAAGGTCAGAAAGCGTTCGAAATCGTCGATGCGCAGGCCGCGATAGGCCTTGACCAGTTTGTGCAGCGACGGCGAAGTGGCGTCGACCGGTTCAAAATCGAGGAACAGCTTGATCTGCTCATCGCCGATCTCGTCACCAATCACCTGTTTCTTATCTTTACGCATTGCCGACTCCAGCTCGCAGACATTACACGGGGCGGGCAGTTTACCCCTGCCCCGCCACAAGGCTCAACGCGAACGAACGGCCCCGGTGTGCAGATCGGCCCAGATGTGGCCGTTGGCGTAACTGAGGAATTGCACATAGACGGTGTCGTTGCGCAGCAGATCGATCACTACCCGGTACTGGGCCAGCGGGTAATACAGGGTCAGGGTCTTGCTCTTGTCGTCATAAACCGGTTTTTTCAGGCTCTTGCTTTCGCCATCGAAATTGACCAGCACTTGCGTGATGGTCGCGCCCTTGTTCAACGACTTGCCCTTGAGACGGATCATCAGCGGCGACGTGACGGGGATTGGCTGCTGATTGGACTGGCGTTGCGCACCGACCACCACCGAATAATCGGTGACTTGCAGCAGTTGTTGCTGCTCGGGCTCGGCATCGCGCAGGGTCAGGTCGTCTGGTGGCAGAAATTGACTGTGCATCGGCGCCGGGGCGGCGGCCAGGGGCAGGCTGAGGGTCATCAACAGGGCGGCAAGGCTGCGGAACAGAAGGCTCATGACAGGCTCCGGGGGCGGGGCCGAGCACTCTAGCATGGGGAACGCGGATGGATCAGCACACACAAAACAACTGTGGGAGCGAGCCTGCTCGCGATAGCGTCGTATCAGTCAACATCAACATTGCTGACAGATCGCTATCGCGAGCAGGCTCACTCCTACAGGGGATAGTGCAGGGTCCTTACATGCCTTTAACGGCAAAGATCCCGTTGGCGTTGCGCCAGTAGCCTTTGTAGTCCATGCCGTAACCGAAGATGTAACGGTCAACGCATGGCAGGCCGACGAAATCCGCTTTCAGGTCAGGGCGCGCCTTGCGGTCGTGATCCTTGTCGATCAGCACGGCGGTGTGCACTTTGCGCGCGCCGGCGTGTTTGCAGAAGTCGATGATCGCGCCCAGGGTGTGACCTTCGTCGAGGATGTCGTCGATGATCAGCACGTCGCGGTCGATGAACGAGACTTCCGGCTTGGCTTTCCAGAACAGGTCGCCGCCGCTGGTTTCGTTGCGATAACGGGTCGCGTGCAGGTAGGACGCTTCCAGCGGAAATTGCAGGTGAGTCAGCAGTTTGCCGGAGAAGATCAGGCCGCCGTTCATCACGCAGAACACCACCGGGTTGCTATCGGCCAGTTGTTCGTTGATTTGTGCACCGACGCGGGCGATGGCGGCCTCGACTTCAGATTCGGTGTACAGGCAGTCAGCCTCTCGCATGATTTGACGGATATGCTCGAGATCAGCGGACATGGCGCTCTCCAGGGGGATGTTTTCGGAAAAGCGGGCAAAGGTACGCATCCCGTGAGGTCGAATCAAGCCTTAATGGACTAACGTACTCAATGTCCTATAGGACATCACCCTCGGATAGATTAATCTAGGCCGGTTTTTTTGCCCGCCGCCGGAGTTTTTCCATGCCCATCCTCGAGATCCGCCATCCGCTGATCCGCCATAAACTCGGCCTGATGCGCCGCGCCGATATCAGCACCAAGAATTTCCGTGAGCTTGCTCAGGAAGTCGGCGCTCTGTTGACCTATGAAGCTACAAAAGATTTGCCGCTCGAATCCTACGATATCGCCGGTTGGTGCGGCACTGTGTCGGTGGAGAAAATCGCCGGCAAGAAAATCACCGTCGTGCCGATCCTGCGCGCCGGCATCGGCATGCTCGAAGGCGTGCTGAGCCTGATCCCGGGTGCCAAGGTTTCCGCTGTGGGCGTTGCCCGCAACGAAGAAACCCTGCAAGCGCACACTTATCTGGAAAAACTGGTTCCGGAAATCGACGAACGGTTGGCGATGATCATCGACCCGATGCTCGCCACCGGCAGCTCCATGGTCGCGACCATCGACCTGCTGAAGAAAGCCGGTTGCAAGGACATCCGCGCCATGGTCCTGGTAGCCGCGCCGGAAGGCATTGCTGCCGTAGAAAAGGCTCACCCGGACGTGACCATCTACACCGCGTCCATCGATGAGCGTCTGAACGAACACGGTTACATCATCCCAGGGCTTGGCGATGCCGGTGACAAGATCTTCGGTACCAAGCAGAAGGACGCGTGAGCATGCAGCAAGAGTTCAACGATCCGCTCTGGCGCACGGTGCTGTCCGGCGCCCAGATGCTGTTCGTAGCGTTCGGCGCCCTGGTGCTGATGCCGCTGATCACCGGCCTTGACCCGAACGTGGCACTGTTCACCGCAGGTCTGGGGACGATTCTGTTCCAGATCGTCACCGGGCGTCAGGTGCCGGTATTCCTTGCATCGAGCTTTGCCTTCATCACCCCGATCATTCTCGCCAAGGGCCAGTTCGGCCTCGCCGCGACCATGGGCGGCGTGATGGCAGCCGGTTTCGTCTACACCTTCCTCGGCCTCGCCGTGAAGATCAAGGGCACCGGTTTCATCGACCGCTTGCTGCCGCCGGTGGTGATTGGTCCGGTAATCATTTCCATCGGCCTGGCCATGGCGCCGATTGCCGCGAACATGGCAATGGGCAAGGCGGGCGACGGTTCCGAGCTGATCCACTACCAGACCGCGATGATGATCTCGATGCCGGCGCTGCTGACCACGTTGATCGTAGCGGTGTTCGGTAAAGGCATCTTCCGTCTGGTGCCGATCATTTCCGGGGTGCTGGTGGGTTTCGCCATGTCGTTCTATTTCGGCGTGGTCGATACCGCGAAGATTGCGGCGGCGCCATGGTTTGCGCTGCCGCACTTCACCGCGCCGGAGTTCAACTGGCAGGCGATCCTGTTCATCGTTCCGGTGGCGCTGGCTCCGGCCATCGAGCACATTGGCGGCGTGATTGCCGTGGGTAGCGTGACCGGTCGCGACTATCTGAAGAAGCCCGGCCTGCACCGTACCCTGCTGGGTGACGGCATCGCCACCACGGCGGCCGGCCTGTTTGGCGGCCCGCCAAACACCACCTACGCCGAAGTGACCGGCGCGGTAATGCTGACCAAGAACTACAACCCGAAAATCATGACCTGGGCGGCGATCTTCGCCATCACCCTGGCGTTCATCGGCAAGTTCGGCGCGCTGCTGCAAAGCATTCCGGTGCCGGTGATGGGCGGGATTCTGTGCCTGTTGTTCGGTTCGATCGCGGCGGTGGGGATGAACACCCTGATCCGCCACAAGATCGACCTCGGCGAGGCGCGTAATCTGGTGATCGTGTCGGTGACCCTGGTGTTCGGTATCGGCGGTGTGCTGGTCGGCACCGGTACTGGCCCGGATGACTTCGGCCTCAAAGGCATCGCGCTGTGCGCGGTGGTGGCGATTGCGCTGAACCTGATCCTGCCGGGCAATGATGGCTGGAAGAACAAGAAGGCGGATGAGCCGCTGATTTAAGGGTCTAGATCCTTGTTGTCTGACAGATAGCTTTCGCGAGCAAGCCCGCTCCCACATTTGATCTTCAGCGCACCGTAGATCAAATGTGGGAGCGGGCTTGCTCGCGAAGCTTTTGGCTTTAAAGCGCCAGCGGCGCTCGTTCACACAGGGTTGCCAACGCCTTCGCCCATTGCGGCTCATCATTCAGGCACGGCACCAGCACCAACTCCTCGCCCCCCGCTTCGCGGAACTGTTCCTTGCCGCGATCACCGATCTCTTCCAGCGTCTCGATGCAGTCGGCAACAAATGCCGGGCACATCACCAGAATCTTTTTCACGCCGCTTTTCGCCAGCTCATCCAGCCGCGCTTCGGTGTAGGGTTCGATCCACTTCGCCCGCCCCAGACGCGACTGAAACGACACCGACCATTTGCCATCGGCAATGCCCGCGCGCCTGGCGAATTCAGAGGCGGTGCGCATGCACTGGGCGCGGTAACAGGTGGCAAGCACGGCCGGCGAAGCATTCTGGCAGCAATCCGCGTTTTTCAAGCAGTGGTTACCGGTCGGATCGAGCTTGGTCAGGTGCCGTTCCGGCAAGCCATGGAAGCTCAGCAGCAAGTGATCGTAGTCCTGCTGCAAATGCGGCGTGGCGCTGGCGACCAGTGCGTCGATGTATTCCGGCTGGTCGTAAAACGGTTGCAGCACTGAAAGCTGCACGTCGAGTTTCTTCTCGCGAATCACCCGCCTGGCTTCTTCGATCACCGTGGTCGTGGTGCTGTCGGCGAACTGTGGATAGAGCGGCGCCAGCGTGATGCGCTTGTGCCCTGCTGCGACCAGCTGCAGCAACCTGGTTTCAATCGACGGCTCGCCGTAACGCATGGCCAGCTCTACCGGACCGTGGCTCCACTGTGTGGTCATCTGCTGTTGCAGACGACGGCTGAGCACCACCAGCGGCGAGCCCTCCTCCCACCAGATCGAAGCGTAGGCATGGGCCGATTGCTCGGGGCGCTTGATCAGGATCAGCGACACCAACAACCGCCGCACCGGCCACGGCAGGTCGATCACATACGGGTCCATCAGAAATTGATTGAGGTAGCGGCGTACATCGGCCACCGAAGTGGAGGCCGGGGAACCCAGGTTGACCAGAAGCAAGGCGTGATCGGTCATGCATCGTCCTATTTCAAAGGCGGCCGGAGAGATCATCCAGAGCCGCGCGCAAATCCGTGAACTGGAAAGTGAAACCCGCTTCCAGCAAGCGTGCCGGCATGGCGCGTTGGCCACCCAGCAACAGCGATGACATTTCGCCAAGCCCGACCTTCAAGGCCAGGGCCGGCATCGGCATGAACGCCGGGCGGTGCAGCACGCTGCCCAGCGTTTTGGCAAACTCGCGATTGCGCACCGGTTTGGGCGCGCAGGCATTATAAGGACCGCTCGCCTGATCGCGGTGCAGAAGAAAATCAATCAGGGCGATTTGATCATCGATGTGAATCCACGGCATCCACTGCCGGCCATTGCCCAAAGGCCCGCCCAGACCGAGTTTGAACATCAGCAACAGCCGCGACAAAAAGCCGCCCTCGGCCGACAGCACCAACCCGGTACGCACCAGCACCACGCGGATGCCCTGACCTTCGGCACGCTGGGCGGTTTCCTCCCAGGCAATGCACAACTGACTGGCAAAGTCGTCGATCACTGGCGGCGAATCTTCGGTCAGCTCACGTTCACCGCCGTCGCCGTACCAGCCGACAGCAGAGCCGGAGATCAACAACGCCGGTTTCTGCTGACGCGTTTCCAGCCAGGCCAGCAGGGTTTCGGTGAGGGTGATGCGGCTGCTCCACAACAACGCCTTGCGCCGATGGGTCCATGGCCGATCAGCAATCGGCGCACCGGCCAGGTTGACCACCGCGTCCAGCGGCTCGTCGCCGAAGTCTTCGAGACGCGCAATCGCGCGCACCTGCGCGCCACAGATTTTCGCGACTTTTTCCGGACGCCGACTCCACACCGTCAGTTGATGGCCCTGTCCCGACCAGTGTCGGCAGAGCTGACGGCCTATCAAACCAGTACCGCCGGTCAGCAATATGCGCATGACATCTTCCTCGCGTGGCGTTTTACCCGGATCACTAGTCTATTTTTATAAGCAGGGATCTTTTCTATCGGGCAGGCTCTATTGTTTAACCATAGGCCAAGCTGTCAGAACGAGAACGCTAGAAGTTATACCAAAAAACAAAATTGTACAGGTTTCATTGACGGCGTAGTCTGTACAGAAAGGTAAAACGAGGCCCCTATGACTGTACCTATCGCAATCATCGGCACCGGCATCGCCGGACTCTCCGCCGCCCAGGCCCTGACAGACGCCGGACACACCGTCCAGCTCTTCGACAAAAGCCGCGGCAGTGGCGGGCGCATGTCGAGTAAACGCAGCGACGCCGGTTCTCTGGACATGGGCGCGCAATACTTCACCGCCCGCGACCGGCGTTTCGTCACCGAAGTGCAACGCTGGCAAAGCCTGGGCTGGGTCGCCGAATGGACGCCGCAGCTCTATACCTTTCAGGGCGGGCAACTGAACCTGTCGCCGGACGAGCAGACCCGCTGGGTCGGCACGCCACGCATGAGCGCGATCACCCGGGGTTTGCTCGACGGTCTGGAAGTCCACTTCGCCTGCCGCATCACCGAAGTCTTTCGCGGTGAAGAACACTGGCACCTGCAGGACGCGGAAGGCTTCACCCATGGCCCCTTCAGCCACGTGGTGATTGCCACACCGGCACCGCAAGCCACTGCATTGCTGGCCGCGGCGCCGAAACTGGCCGGTGCGGCCGCCGGGGTGAAAATGGACCCGACCTGGGCCGTCGCCCTCGCCTTCGATACGCCACTGGATACGCCGATCGAAGGTTGCTTCGTGCAGGACAGCCCCATCGACTGGCTGGCGCGCAACCGCAGTAAACCGGGGCGCGACACCACTTGCGACACTTGGGTACTGCACGCCAGCAGCGCCTGGAGCCGACAACACATCGATCTGCCCAAGGAAGCGGTCATTGAGCAACTGCATGGCGCTTTCGCCGAACTGCTGCACAGTGCAATGCCCGCTCCGACCTTCAGCCTCGCCCACCGCTGGCTCTACGCTCGCCCTGCGACCGGCCACGAATGGGGCACGCTGGCCGATGCCGACCTCGGCCTGTACGCCTGCGGCGACTGGTGCCTGTCCGGACGTGTCGAAGGCGCCTGGCTCAGTGGTCAGGAAGCCGCGCGCCGCTTGCACGAGAACCTGCAGTGAACCGTATCAATCCGCAAAAACTGCTGCTGTCGAAGTGGACAGCAGCCCACCCGCAAAACCGCGAAAAGCATTTTCTGGTCACCGAGCTGTTCCGCGATGAGGAAGGTACGGTGCTGGAGGTTGAGTTGCAGGCGGTGTTGACCAAGCGCGCAGAACGCCTCGATTGGCAGACGTTGAAGAACAACGATCACTGGTTACTGGGCTGGAAATGATTTCCCTGTGGGAGCGGGCTTGCTCGCGAAAGCGCTGTGTCAGTCACATTGATCCAGCTGAGCTGACGCCTTCGCGAGCAAGCCCGCTCCCACAGTCGATCGTGTAAACCTGGAAAAACTTATACAAATGATTTGACTTGTACACGTATGAATCTATGCTGAGGAAAAGTTGTACAGGACTAACTGTCTGTACAGGAATAGATTCGAGGTGTGCATGTCCGACCTTTCTGCATCCCGGCCCAAAATCGCCATCAGCGCCTGCCTGATGGGCGCTGAAGTGCGCTACAACGGTGGGCACAAAGAATCGCGGCTGTGCAGCCGCACCCTGGCTGAACATTTCGAATTCGTCCCGGTGTGCCCCGAAGTTGCCATTGGCCTGGGCATCCCTCGTGAACCGATCCGTCTGGTCGGCGATCCGGAGGCTCCCGAAGCCGTCGGCACAGTCAATCCGCAAATCAATGTGACTGAACCGCTGGCCGCCTACGGGCAGAAAATGGCCGGTGAACTCGATGACATCTGCGGCTACATCTTCATGCAGCAGTCGCCTTCATGCGGTCTGGAGCGGGTCAAGGTCTATCACGCCAACGGCGCCCCGGTGAATGGCGGCGGCCGTGGCATCTATGCCCAGGCATTCTGCGCGCAGCACCCTGATCTGCCGGTGGAAGAAGCCGGACGCCTGAACGATCCAGTGCTGCGGGAAAACTTCATCACCCGCGTGCTCGCCTACAGCGCCTGGCAGCAGGTGCTCGAACAAGGCTTGAGCCGCCGCGCACTGACCGAATTCCACTCCCGCTACAAATACCTGCTGATGGCGCACAACCCGGAGCAATACAAAGCCCTGGGCAAACTGCTGGGCAACATGGGCAAGACCAATCCAGTCGAACTTGGCCCGCACTACTTCAGCGAGTTGATGAGCGCGTTGAAGAAATGCGCCACCCGCCGCACCCACAGCAATGTCCTGCAGCACATCAGCGGCTACCTGAAACAGGCGATCAGCCCTGAAGACAAACAGGAAATGCAGCATGTGATCGGCCAGTACCGCCACGGCATCGTGCCGCTGGTGGTGCCGTTGACCTTGCTCAAGCACCACTTTCGCCTACACCCGGATCCCTACATTGCGCAGCAGGTTTACCTGCAGCCGCATCCGGAAAACCTCAGCCTGCGAAACGCCATTTGATGAACGACACACTCGACACCAGCGCCCAGGAAGACCTGGGTGCAGACTTCAAGAAAGCCCTCGACGAGGGCTGGCTGCCGATCCGCGAAGTGGCGCGGCAGACCGGCGTCAACGCCATCACCCTGCGCGCCTGGGAGCGCCGTTACGGGCTGATCGTGCCGCAACGCACACCCAAGGGCCATCGCCTGTATTCCAGCGAACATGTGCAGCAAATTCTGACCATCCTGACCTGGCTCAACCGGGGCGTGGCGGTCAGTCAGGTCAAGCCGTTGCTCGACACCCCGCAAGCCTTTACCGAAACGGTGGAAAACGACTGGCAGCGCCAGCGCAACGTATTGCTCGACGCCGTCACCCACCTCAACGAGCGCAACCTCGACGACAGCATCAACCAGGCCATGGCCCTGTATCCGCCGCGCACTCTGTGTGAGCAGTTGCTGCTGCCGCTGCTGACCGAACTCGAGCAGCGCTGGCAAGGCCAGTTCGGTGCGCAGATGGAGCGGGTGTTCTTTTATTCCTGGTTACGCAGCAAATTCGGCGCGCGCATCTACCATAACAATCGACAGTTACACACCGCGCCGCTGCTGTTGATCAATCACTCGGACCTGCCGCTGGAACCGCACCTGTGGCTCTGCGCGTGGCTGATCAGCAGCGCCGATTGCCCGGTGCAAGTGTTCGACTGGCCGCTATCGGCCGGAGAACTGGCGCTGGCGGTCGATCATCTGCAAGCCCGCGGCGTGCTGCTGTATTCCAGCAAGGCGATGAACCTGGCGCAGTTGCCAAAACTGCTGAATGGCGTCAGCGCCCCCACATTGCTGGTCGGACCAACGGTATGCATCCACCAGACCGAGTTGTCCGTAAGAACTGGCGAAACCGCTGATTTGATCCTGGCCGAAGATCCGCTCTCGGCGCATCAGGCACTCGTCCAGCGTGGGCTGATTTAATGGAATCCGCTATGCAAATGATCTGGCTGCGCAGCGACTTGCGCCAACATGACAACACCGCTCTCGCGGCCGCCGCAGCGCGCGGGCCGACGGTTGCCGTGTATCTGTTGAGCCCGCAGCAGTGGCTGGAACACGACGACGCCGCATGCAAGGTCGACTTCTGGCTGCGCAACCTGCGTGAGCTGAGCAGCCGCCTCGGCGAGCTGAACATTCCGTTGCTGCTGCGCACCGCTGATCATTGGGATCAGGCCCCAGCGGTGCTGCTTGAGCTTTGCGTGCAATTGAATGTCCAGGCCGTGCACGTCAACGAGGAATATGGCATCCACGAAAGCCAGCGCGACGCCGCCGTGGCCGTGGCCCTGAAGACCAAAGGCATCGCTTTCCACAGCTACCTTGACCAACTGCTGTTCAAGCCCGGCACGGTACTGACCAAAACCGACACCTACTTTCAGGTGTTCAGCCAGTTCCGCAAGGTCTGCTACGAACGCCTGCATCGCTCGATGCCGGCGCTGGTGAAGACGCCCGGCAAACAGGCAAAGCTGAATATCGACAGCGATCCGGTACCGGCAGCCGTCGCCGGTTTTGCAACGCCGAGCGAGTCCTTGCGTGCGCTGTGGCCGGCCGGCGAGCAGGAAGCCCGGCGCCGCCTCGATACCTTCGCCGACGCGCAGATCGACTACTACCAGAGCGAGCGCGATTTTCCGGCCAAGCCCGGTACCAGCCAACTTTCGCCGTATCTCGCCGCCGGGGTGATTTCGCCACGCCAATGCCTGCAGGCAGCCCTGCAAAGCAATCAGGGCGAGTTCGACAGCGGCAAGGTCGGCGCGGTGACCTGGATCAACGAGCTGCTGTGGCGCGAGTTCTATAAACACATTCTGGTCGGCTACCCACGGGTTTCGCGCCACCGCGCGTTTCGCCCGGAAACCGAAGCGCTGGCCTGGCGTGATGCGCCGGGCGATCTGGCGGCCTGGCAAGAAGCACGCACCGGTTTGCCGATCATCGATGCGGCCATGCGCCAACTGCTGGAAACCGGCTGGATGCATAACCGTCTGCGCATGGTGGTGGCGATGTTCCTGACCAAGAATCTGCTGATCGACTGGCGTGAGGGCGAGCGCTTTTTCATGCGTCACTTGATCGACGGCGATCTGGCGGCGAACAACGGTGGCTGGCAATGGAGCTCATCGACCGGAACCGATTCGGCGCCGTACTTCCGCATTTTCAACCCGATCAGCCAGTCGGAAAAATTCGACAGCGAAGGCCTGTTCATCAAGCACTGGTTGCCCGAACTCGCCGGCCTGAACAAGAAAGAAGTACACAACCCGGCCAGTGTCGGTGGACTGTTCGGCGTCGCCAACTATCCGTCGCCGATCGTCAATCTCGGGGCTTCGCGCGAACGGGCGCTGGCGGCCTTCAAGAGCCTGCCGTCGCGTTCGTCCACGGGAGAAGTCCATGAGTGAATTCCTGCGCCGCTTCGCCCGTCAGTTCGCCGAGCTGGACAAAGACAACTTGCAGCGTCTGGGCGAGCTGTACAGCGATGACATTCACTTCACCGATCCGCTGCATGAAGTGCAGGGGCTGGCGCAACTGCGTCATTACTTCAGCGAGCTGTACGCCAACGTCAGCGAGCTGCGTTTCGATTTCCACGGCTTCGACCAGATCGGTGACTGTGAAGGTTACCTGCGCTGGGTCATGAGTTACCGCCACCCGCGTCTGGCCGGTGGTCGTTTGATTCGCGTCGCCGGGTGTTCGCATCTGCTCTGGCGCGACAAGGTTTATCGCCACCGGGATTACTTCGATGCCGGGGCCATGCTGTATGAACATTTACCCGTATTGGGCCGGGTGATCGCCTGGCTGAAAAGGAGAATGGGATGAGTCGTACACCTCCACGGCGTTATTGGCTGACCGGAGCCAGCAGTGGCATCGGCGCCGCGCTGGCCGAAGAGATTCTGAAAAGCGGCGCGCATCTGGCCGTCAGTTCGCGTCAGGTGGCGCCCTTGAAAGTCTTGTCCCAGCGCTACCCCGGCCAAGTACTGGTGGTGCCCGGAGACTTGACCAATAGTCAGACCGTGCGTGAGATCGGTCAGCAGATCAGCGAGACCTGGGGCTCGCTGGATTCGGTGATTCTCAATGCCGGGACCTGTGAATATGTCGACGCCCGGCAATTCGACGCGTCGATCATCGAGCACGTGGTGCGTACCAATCTGCTGGCCAGCAGCTATTGCATCGAAGCCGCCCTGCCGTTGCTGCGCAAGGGCACCGCGCCGCATCTGATCGGCATGGCCAGCTCGGTGACCTACCTGCCGCTGCCCCGGGCCGAAGCTTACGGTGCCTCCAAGGCAGGCCTGCGTTACCTGTTCGAATCGCTGCGCATTGATCTGGCGGATGAAGGGATCGAGGTCACCATCATCAGCCCGGGGTTCGTCGATACGCCACTGACGGCGAAAAACGATTTCCCGATGCCACTGAGCTGGCCTGTGGATAAAGCCGCACGGCACATCTTCGCCAAACTCAAGGATCGACCACTGGAGATCGCTTTCCCGGCGCTGTTCATGGCGGCGTTGTGGCCGCTGTCGAAACTGCCGTCGCGGGTGCAACTGGCGATCGGCAAACGCATGGTGCGTAAACCGCCACCGCTGCAGGAACCCTCGTGAAAATCGCCATCATCGGCAGCGGAATCGCAGGCCTGACCTGCGCCTATCTGCTCAATCGCCAACACGATGTCACGGTGTTCGAAGCCAGCGACTGGGTCGGCGGCCACACGCACACCGTGGAGGTGACCGTCGAAGGCCGCGAATACGCCGTGGACACCGGCTTCATCGTGTTCAACGACTGGACCTACCCGAACTTCATCCGTTTGCTCGGCCAGCTCGGCGTGTCGTTCAAACCGACGGAAATGAGCTTCTCGGTCACCGATCCGGAGACTGGCCTGGAATACAACGGCAACAACCTCAACAGTTTGTTCGCCCAGCGCAGCAACCTGTTGTCGCCGGGGTTCTGGGGCATGTTGCGCGATATCCTGCGCTTCAACAAAGAAGCCCAGCGCGACCTCGCCGAACAGCGGATCGCCGCCGACACCACGCTCGACGATTACCTCAAGGCCGGCGGTTATGGTGAGCGTTTCATCCTGCATTACATCGTGCCGATGGGCTCGGCGATCTGGTCGATGCCCATGGCCGAGATGCTCAATTTCCCGCTGCAATTCTTTGTGCGCTTCTTCAAGAATCATGGACTCCTGTCAGTCAGTGATCGCCCGCAATGGCAGGTGATCGAGGGCGGTTCAAGTGCCTATGTCGCACCGCTGACCGCTGCGTTCAAGGACAAGATCCGCCTCAGTTGCCCGGTGACGCGCATCGATCGCGACGAACACGGCGTGGTTATCCACAGCCCGGCCGGCATCGAGCGTTTCGACAAGGTTGTGCTCGCCTGCCACAGCGACCAGGCCCTGCAATTGCTCGCCACGCCAAGCCAGGCGGAACGGTCGATCCTCGGTGCCCTGCCCTACGCCGATAACGAAGTGGTGCTGCATACCGATACCCGTCTGCTGCCGACCCGCAAACTGGCGTGGGCCAGCTGGAACTATCGCTTGAGCGGCGCCGGCCATACGCACGCGGCCGTCACCTACGACATGAACATCCTGCAGGGCATTCAGAGCGACACCACGTTCTGCGTCAGCCTCAATCAGAGCGCCGGCATCAGCCCGTCCAAGGTGCTTGCCCGATACACCTACGCCCATCCGCAGTTCAGCCTTGCGGCCGTGGCGGCGCAGAACCGTTGGGCCGAACTCGACGGTCAGCAGCACACCCACTACTGCGGCGCCTACTGGGCCAACGGCTTTCATGAGGACGGTGTCGTCAGCGCCATGCGCGTGGCTGCCGCCTTCGGGGAAAGCTTATGAACAGCGCCCTGTACAGCGGCTGGATCGGCCATCGGCGCTTTTCGCCCAGACGCCACGAATTCCGTTACCGGATCGGTCTGCTGTACCTCGATCTCGCGGAACAGGACGCCGTGCTCGGTCTGTCGCCGTTTGCCAGTCGCAGCCGCTTTGCAGCGTTTTCGTTTCGCGAAACCGACTACCTGAAAACCTTCACCGGCAATGGAATGCGCCTGATCGATGCGGTACGCCAGCAAGTCGGTGCTGCCATCGGCCACCAGCCGCAGGGATCGATCTGTCTGCTGACCCAACCACGCAGTTGGGGTCTGGCGTTCAATCCGGTGAGTTTCTTTTATTGCCACGAGGCCGACGGGCAACTGGCGGCGATTCTTTGCGAAGTTACCAACACGCCGTGGCGCGAGCGTTATCACTACGTGCTGCCGGCCCGCACACCGACCGACCTGCAAGACTTTCATCAGCACTTTGCCGTGGCCAAGGCCTTTCATGTCTCGCCGTTTTTGCCACGCGATCTCGAGTACCGCATGAGCTTCAGCCCGGCGGCGCAAAAGCTCGGCGTGCACATGGCCGACTGGCAGGGTGAGCACAAGCTGTTCGACGCCACGCTCAATCTGCAGCGCGAACCCCTCGACCGCCACAGCCTGCACCGCTACTTGCGACGTTTTCCGTGGATGACCGCGAAAACCTGTCTGGCGATTTACTGGCAAGCCGTGCGCCTGTTGCTCAAGCGTGCCCCGATTTTTGCTCATCAGGCTGCCGACGGCAGCTTTCAAATCGCCACTGTGCCTCCCAAGGAGCACCGCCATGAAATCCTCTAGCCTGTCGGCCAGTCGCTTCAGCACCAATGGTTTGACCGGTTCGCTGCTGCGTCGTGGCGTTTTGCGGCAACTGAGTCAACTCAAACACGGGCAATTGCTGGTGGTCGAGGACGGCGAACGCCTGATGTTCGGTACGCCGGGCAGCCACCTGCTCGGCGAAATCCATGTCCAGGACGCGGCGGTGTGGGGCATGGTCGCCGGCAACGGATCGATTGGCGCTGGCGAAGCGTTTATCCACGGTTACTGGAGCTCGCCGGACCTGACGGCGGTCGTGCGCGTGTTCGTCAGCAACCTCGACGTGCTCGACGCCATGGAGCGCGGTCTGGCCCGCCTCAGCCGGCCGCTGGTGCAAGGCCTGCACTGGCTCAACCGCAACACGCGCAAGGGCTCGCAGAAAAACATCGCGGCGCACTATGACCTCGGCAACGATCTGTTCGAACAGTTTCTCGACCCAACCATGATGTACTCGGCCGCGCAGTTCCTCAGCCCCGAGGACAGCCTGGAACAGGCGCAGTTGAACAAACTGGAACGGATCTGCCAGAAGCTCGCGCTCAAACCCGAGGATCATCTGCTGGAGATCGGCACCGGCTGGGGCAGCATGGCGCTCTACGCCGCGCAGCACTACGGCTGCCGCGTCACCACCACGACGCTGTCGAAAGAGCAGTACGCGTTTACCGCCAAGCGCATTGAAGCACTGGGGTTGCAGGATCGGGTGACGCTGCTGCTCAAGGACTACCGCGACCTCACCGGCGAATACGACAAACTGGTGTCGATCGAGATGATCGAAGCAGTCGGCCATCGCTTCCTGCCGACCTACTTCAAACAGTGCGCGCACCTGCTCAAGAGCAACGGCCTGATGCTGTTGCAGGCAATCACCATCCGCGAGCAGCGCTACGAGCAGGCCAAGCGCGGCGTCGACTTCATCCAGCGCTACATCTTCCCCGGCGGCGCCCTGCCCTGCGTGCAGAAGATGCTCGAAGTAGTCAGCCGCGAGACCGACATGAACCTGCTGCACATGGAAGACTTCGGCCTGCACTACGCCCGCACCCTGCGCCTGTGGCACGAGAACTTTCGCCGCGCCCATGGCCGGTTGAGCGAGTTGGGCTACGACGATTACTTCCTGCGGCTGTGGGAGTTTTACCTGTGCTACTGCGAAGGCGGGTTCCTCGAGCGCACCATCGGCACCGCGCAATTGCTGCTGGCCAAACCTGCCGCGATGCCAGCGCCGTTGCTCGGGCGCTTCGATGCTTGAGCGGCTGATCAATGCCGTGCTGTTCCAGGTCGGCTGGCTGGCCTGCGTGATCGGCGGCAACAGTCTGTGGTTGCTGGTGGCGCTGGCGGTGCTGGTGATTCATCTGGGCTGGATCAGCAGTTGGCCGGCGGAGGGTCGCTTGATTCTCTGCGTGGTAATTGTCGGCACAGCGGTGGACAGCCTGTTGCGCGCGGCGGGCGTGTTCGAATTCCAGGATCCGTCGCCGCTGATTCCGCTCTGGCTGATGCTGCTCTGGGCACTGCTTGCCACCACGTTGCGCCACTGTCTGCAATGGACGGCTCGTCCGTGGTGGCTGGCAAGCGCGCTGGGCGCGGTCGGCGGCGCTGTTTCCTATTACGGTGGCGGGCGCCTCGCCGGGGTGCAATTTCCCTACGGGGAAATTCCGACCCTGATCGGCATCGGCCTGCTGTGGGCGGTACTGTTTCCGGTGCTGCACGCGATGGCACGGCGGCTCAGCCACTGAGCGTCTGTCAGGCCTTTCACACAGCCACAGGCGACTGGCTTACACTGGCGCCATGAAAACCATTCCCCACCAGCAAATCACCGAGCCAGCGGTCACGTGTTCGACCTGTGCGGCGTGCTGTTGCCAGCTTGAAGTGATGCTGATCACCGACACTGGCGTGCCCGAACGCTTTATCGATACCGATGAATGGGGTGGTGAGGTGATGCTGCGTCTGGACGACGGCTGGTGCGCGGCGCTGGATCGCGACAGCATGATGTGCACGATCTACGAGAAACGTCCGCTGATCTGTCGCGAGTTCGAGATGGGCGCGCCGGAATGCATTGAAGAACGCAAAGGCATTGCCACTGCCTACCGCTGATTTCAACAGCAGCTCAAAACCAATGTGGGAGCGGGCTTGCTCGCGAATGCGGTGTGTCAGTCAATAGTGTTGTCGACTGACACACCGCATTCGCGAGCAAGCCCGCTCCCACAAAGATTTGTGCAAGCTGCAGTTACAGCGGCATCGAGTAATGCAGCGCGTAACTTTCTACACCGTCGTTGTTGCTGTTCAGACCGGCGTTGGAGTAGTGCGTCGCACGGATCCCCACTTCATGTCCGCCGTTGAAACGCAGGCCGAAACCAATACGGTCTTCGAACTGGAAGGACTGACCGATGTTGTTGCTTTCATATTTGGTGTTGGAAAAGGCCGCGACACCAATACCGGCCTCGACATACGGTTTGACCGACTGACCGGCAAACTCGTAAACAAATACCGGCGAGAACGACAGGCTGTTGTTGCTGGAAGTCTTGTCACCTTCCCAGTAAGTGTAAGCGCCGCTCCAGTAACCGGTCAGGCGACCGACGTCGCTTTGCAGCCAGCTCTTGTCCCAATCGAAATTCATGCCCAAGCGATAAGTCATCGTCGAATCGCTGGTTGCCCCCACTGCAAACTCAACGTTTGCCGCTTGTGCAGTAAAACTTTGCCCCATCAGTGCAGCCGCAATCGCGGCCAAGCAGAATAGTCGCTTCACGTTGAAAACTTCCTTTTCCGGAACGATCGTTTTGGTTTTCTAGTAAACCCAGCGGTATAGAAATCGGCGCTTGAGCAGAAGTTCAGCTGACTTTTTAGATATTTCACACTTTTTTTACAAGGTGAATTTTTCAACGTCACCGGCAACTTGGCCCAGCAGGGGCAAGGTTTTGCGAAAGGACTCGGGATCGGCGCTGGTCCAGAATCTGACTGGTTGGTTCAGGCCTTCGGCGAGCAGTTCACGCTCGGCCAGCAGTCGCTGCAATTGACGGGCGACGGCGGCACCGGTGTCGATCAGACTGATGTGGTCCGGGATCATCGACTTGAGCAGCGGCTTGAGAAACGGATAGTGGGTGCAGCCGAGAATGATCGTGTCGCAACCGTTGGCCAGCAGCGGATCGACATAGTGCTGCAGCAACGTGCGCAACTCGGCGCTGTGCAGATCACCGCTTTCAATCAGTTCCACCAGACCGGGACACGGCTGGGTGACGACGCGAACGTCTGTGGCAAAGCGATCGAGCAATGCGGCGAACTTGGCACTCTGCAAGGTGCCGGTGGTGGCGAGTACGCCGACCACACCGCTGCGGGTGGCGGCGGCAGCAGGTTTGACCGCGGGTTCCATGCCGACAATCGGCCACTGGGGGAAATCCCGGCGCAGATCGGCAACAGCGGCCACGGTCGCCGTGTTGCAGGCGATCACCAGGGCCTTGGCGCCCTGCTCGCGAAAAAAACCGGCCATCACATTGCAGCGCTGACGGATGAACTCCGGGGTTTTCTCACCGTAGGGGATGTGCCCGCAATCGGCGAAATACAGCAGTGATTCATGGGGCAGCAAGCGCTGGATCTCGGCCAGTACCGACAAGCCGCCGACACCGGAATCGAACACCGCGATCGGTGCCTCACGCATGCTGCGAACCACAGACGCTGCACCCCGGATCGCGCTTGACCCGCAGTTCACGGAAGCGCGAACCCAGGGCATCGATCAACAGCAAACGCCCCACCAGTGGTTCGCCAAAACCGACCAGCACTTTCAAGGCTTCAAGCGCCTGCAGACTGCCAACCAGCCCCACCAGCGGCCCGACTACACCGGCCTCGCTGCAGGTCAGTTCGGCTTCGCTGCCGTGTCCGTAGAGACAGTGGTAGCACGGACTTTCCGGGCGGCGCGGGTCGAACACCGACAACTGCCCTTCCAGACGAATCGCCGCGCCACTGACCAAGGGTTTGCGCGCCGCCACGCACGCGGCGTTGACCGCTTCGCGGGTGGAGAAATTGTCGGAACAGTCGAGCACCAGATCCACCGCGGCCACGGCGGCGGCCAGGGAATCCTCATCCAGCGCCTGACGATGGGCCACCAGTTGAATCTCCGGATTGATCGCGCTCAGGCGCTTGAGCGCCGAGTCGACCTTGCTCATGCCGACGCTGTCGGTGTCATGAATGATCTGGCGTTGCAGGTTGGTCAGGTCGACCGTGTCGAAATCCGCCAGATGCAACTCACCGACACCGGCCGCCGCCAGGTACAGCGCGACCGGCGCACCGAGACCGCCGAGGCCGACGATCAGTACACGACTGTCTTTAAGCTTCAGTTGCCCATCGATATCGATGTGTTGCAGCAGAATCTGCCGGCTGTAGCGCAGCAATTCCTGATCATTCAGCACGGCAGGCGCCCCAGGCTGATCCGTTGATGGCCGCCCAGATCGGTGCGGCTGTGAACTTCTTCGAAACCGCGGGTCAGCAACAGATCACGCACGGCTTCGGCTTGATCATAGCCGTGTTCGAGCATCAGCCAGCCGCCTGCTTCGAGATGCTCCGGGGCCCGGGCGACAATCAGGCGCAGATCGTCGAGCCCGTCGACACCCGCCACCAACGCACTGGCCGGTTCGAAGCGCACATCGCCATCGACCAGATGCGGGTCGGCGGCGGCGATGTAAGGCGGGTTGCTGATGATCAAATGGAAACGCTGGCCTTCGAGGGCGCTGAACCAGTGGCTGCTCAGCACCGTGGCGTTGTTCAGGTTCAAGCGGTGGCGATTGCGTTCGGCGAGGGCCACGGCTTCCAGTACACGATCCACCGCCGTGACCTTCCACGCCGGGCGCTCACTGGCGAGGGCCAAGGCAATCGCGCCGCTGCCGGTGCCCAGATCGAGAACGTTCGCCGGCGTTGCCGCCAGCAGTTCCAGCGCGGCCTCGACCAGCAATTCGGTATCCGGACGCGGGATCAGTGTGTGCGGAGCGACTTCCAGATCGAGCTTCCAGAACCCCTGCTGACCAAGAATGTAGGCCACCGGCTCACCGCCACGACGCCGTTGCAGGTACTCGGTAAAAATCAGCACCGCTTCGCTGGGCACGATGCGCTCGGGCCAGGTGTGCAGGAAACTGCGCGGCTTGCCCAGTGCCGCAGCCAGGAGCAGTTCGGCATCCAGACGCGCCGTGGGCGAGTCCGGCAATTCGGCGGCGCGCAACAGACTGGCAATGATGGTCATTTATTCACCTATCGCTGCAAGTTGGTCGGCCTGGTATTCGGCCAGCAAAGGCTCGATCACCGCTTCAACGCCGCCGGCGAGGATTTCATCAAGGGAGTACAGGGTCAGGTTGACGCGATGGTCGGTGACCCGGCCCTGGGCAAAGTTGTACGTGCGAATGCGCTCGGAGCGGTCGCCGGAACCCACGAGCAATTTACGTTCGCTGGCAATCGCGTTGGCCGCTGCGGCAGTCTGCTGGTCGTTGAGCTTGGCCGACAACCAGGCCATCGCCCGGGCACGGTTCTTGTGCTGGGAACGTTCTTCCTGGCATTCGACCACGATGCCGGTCGGCAAGTGGGTAATGCGGATCGCCGAGTCGGTCTTGTTCACGTGCTGACCACCGGCCCCGGAGGAACGGTAGGTGTCGACGCGCAGATCCGCCGGGTTGATCTCGATCGCTTCCTGCTCGTCCGGCTCCGGCAATACCGCCACGGTACAGGCCGAAGTGTGGATGCGGCCCTGGGATTCGGTGGCCGGCACGCGCTGCACACGGTGCGCGCCAGACTCGAACTTCAGCTTGCCGTAGACATTGTCGCCTTCGACCCGGGCAATGACTTCTTTATAGCCGCCGTGTTCACCCTCGTTTTCCGAGAGGATTTCCACGCGCCAGCCACGTCGCTCGGCGTAACGCGAGTACATGCGGAACAGGTCGCCGGAGAAGATCGCCGCCTCGTCGCCACCGGTGCCGGCGCGGATTTCGAGAAACACGTTGCGACCGTCGTTCGGGTCCTTGGGCAGCAGCATGCGCTGCAGATCGGATTCCAGGGTGATCAACAGCTCTTTGGCTTCGCGGACTTCTTCCACGGCCATTTCACGCATGTCCGGGTCGTTGTCCTTGAGCAGTGCCTGGGCACTCTCCAGATCATTTTGTACGCCGAGCAGCTTTTTATAAGCGGCGACGACCGGCTCGACTTCGGCGTATTCCTTGGAATAAGCGCGAAATCTGGCCTGATCGGAAATGACTTCAGCGTCGCCAAGCAGCGCAGTCAGTTCCTCGAATCGGTCCTGGAGGATGTCCAGCTTGTTGAGCAGTGACGCTTTCATTGCGGTTTTTTATCCGAAAAACTATCCGGTGAGCCCTCAAGGGCAAAGAGTTCCTGGGCCATGGCCAGCGCATCGAGGCGGCCTTCGGCAGAAAGCTTTTTCAGTTGCACGCTTGGAGCATGCAGCAGTTTATTGGTCAGGCCGCGAGCCAGTTGCCCGAGCACATCTTCGGCGTTGCCGCCGTTGGCCAGCAGACGCAGGGCTTTTTGCAGCTCCTCGTCGCGCAGGCGCTCGCTCTGTTGCCGATAGGCCTTGAGCACATCGACCGCGGCCAGCTCGCGCAGGCGCACCATGAAATCGTCGGCGCCGACCGAGACCATCTCTTCCGCGGCCTGGGCTGCGCCCTGACGACTCTTGAGGTTCTCGGCGACCACTTCGTGCAGATCGTCGACGCTATACAGGTAAACGTCGTCGAGTTCGCCGACTTCCGGCTCGATGTCCCGAGGTACGGCGATGTCGACCATGAAGATCGGCTTGTGCTTGCGCTGCTTCAGCGCACTTTCCACCGCGCCCTTGCCGAGGATCGGCAACTGGCTGGCGGTCGAACTGATCACGATATCGCTGCGCACCAGCTCCGCCGGAATGTCCGAGAGCAGCACCGCATGAGCGCCGAACTGCTCGGCCAGCAGGCTGGCGCGCTCCAGCGTGCGGTTGGCGACCACGATGCGCTTGACCCCCAACTCATGCAGATGGCGGGCAACCAGGGTGATGGTCTCGCCGGCGCCGATCAGCAGGGCCTGGCTGCGCTGCAGGTCGCTGAAAATTTGTTTGGCCAGGCTGACGGCGGCAAACGCCACGGACACCGGGTTCTCGCCGATGGCAGTGTCGGTGCGCACTTGCTTGGCGGCATTGAACGTCGCTTGAAACAGCCGCCCCAGCAGCGGGCCGATGGTCCCGGCCTCGCGAGCCACGGCGTAGGCCGACTTCATCTGGCCGAGAATCTGCGGTTCGCCCAGCACCAGCGAGTCGAGCCCGGAGGCGACGCGCATCATGTGACGAACTGCCGCATCATCTTCATGCACATAAGCACTCGCGCGCAGCTCATCGAGGCTTAAATGGTGATAATCGGCCAGCCAGCGCAGGACCAGATCAGCTGAAACCTGATCCTGTTCTATATAAAGCTCACTGCGATTGCAGGTGGAGAGGATCGCGGCTTCGCGGCTGTCGGTCATTCTGCAGAGCTGCTGCAAGGCCTCAACCAGTTGCTCAGGGGTAAAGGCCACGCGCTCGCGGACGTCTACTGAAGCAGTCTTGTGGTTAATACCGAGTGCGAGGAAGGCCATTCAAGGTCGCTGATAGTGACGTGAAGCCGGCAATTGTCCTACTTCGTCAGATTCAGAACAACTACCGCTGACTATTGTCCCAATGGTTGGTGCCTATAATGCTCACAACTGAGACTCGGTTATGTTTGGCCGAAGGCTTGTGTCATGATGATCCGACCGCAGGTTAGTCGTCCTCTTCCTATATGAATAGATCTTCCGCGTTGCTCCTAGCTTTTGTCTTCCTCAGCGGCTGCCAGGCCTTGGCCCCCGTTTCGCCGGACGGTACCCCGCCGGTCGAAGACACCACGCCCACGCCTGAAAAGCCCAAGGTTTACAGCTCGTTCAGCGAGGAAACCGTATACAGCCTGTTGACCGCCGAACTCGCCGGCCAGCGCAATCGTTTCGACATTGCCCTGGACAACTACGTGACCCAGGCCATCAACACCCAGGATCCGGGGGTTTCCGAGCGCGCGTTCCGCATCGCCGAATACCTCGGTGCCGACCAGCCTGCGCTGGATACCGCGCTGATCTGGGCGAGAAACGCCCCGGACGATCTGGAAGCGCAACGCGCCGCCGCCGTGCAACTGGCCCGCGCCGGGCGTTATGACGACTCCATGGTCTACATGGAAAAAGTCCTGCAGGGCAAGGGCGACACCCATTTCGACTTTCTCGCGCTGTCCGCGGCCGATACCGATCAGGAAACCCGCAACGGCCTGATGAAGAGTTTCGACCGCCTGCTGCAGCGTCATCCGAACAACAATCAGCTGATTTTCGGCAAGGCCCTGCTGCTGCAGCAGGACGGCGACAATAAAGCGGCGCTGCGCCTGCTTGAAGACCATCCGCCGGAAGACGGCGAAATCGCCCCGATCCTGCTGCGCGCCCGCCTGCTGCAAACCATGAATCGTGGCGACGAGGCACTGCCGCTGCTGCGCAAAAGCATCAAGAAGTACCCGGACGACAAGCGTCTGCGCCTGACCTACGCACGTACATTGGTTGAACAGGACCGGATGGACGACGCCAAGGTCGAGTTCTCCACGCTCGTTCAGCAATACCCGGAAGACGACGAACTGCGTTACTCGCTGGCGCTGGTCTGCCTGGAAGCCAAGGCCTGGGACGAGGCCAAGGGTTATCTGGAAGACCTGATCGCGCGCGAAAGTCACGTCGATTCGGCGCACCTGAACCTCGGTCGCATCGCTGAAGAGCGCAACGATCCGCAGGGCGCGCTGATCGAGTACGCCCAGGTCGGCCCGGGCAACGACTATCTGCCGGCGCAACTGCGTCAGGCCGATATCCTGATGAACAACGGCAAGACCGCCGAAGCCCAGAGCAAGCTGGCCGCCGAGCGTGACGCCCAGCCGGATTACGCGATCCAGTTGTATCTGATCGAATCCGAAACCCTGTCGGCCAACAAACAGGACGACAAGGCCTGGAAAGTCTTGCAGCAAGCCTTGCTGCAATACCCGGACGACCTGAATCTGCTCTACACCCGCGCCATGCTCGCGGAAAAACGCAATGACCTGGCGCAGATGGAAAAAGACCTGCGCCTGATCATCAAGCGCGATCCGGACAACGCCATGGCGCTCAATGCGCTGGGCTACACCCTGTCCGATCGCACCACCCGTTACGCTGAAGCCAAGGCGCTGATCGAACAGGCGCACCAGATCAATCCGGAAGACCCGGCGGTACTCGACAGCCTCGGCTGGGTGAATTTCCGCCTGGGCAATCTGGACGACGCCGAGAAATATCTGCGTCAGGCCCTCGAGCGTTTCCCTGACCACGAAGTCGCCGCGCACCTGGGCGAAGTCCTGTGGGTCAAGGGCAATCAGCGCGAGGCGAAGCAGATCTGGGGCAAGTACCTCAAAGATCAGCCCGACAGCACCATTCTGCGCAGCACCATCAAGCGCCTGACCGGATCCGAGACTCTTTAACTCATGTTTTTGCGCCACGTTATTGTTTTCAGCTTCATCGCCCTGCTCGCCGGTTGCGCGGGCTTCGGCGCTCGCGAATCGGTCGAGGGTCACGGCAGTCCGGCTCAGTGGGCCGCGAACAAACAACAGCTGACCGCCCTCGACGGCTGGCAGATCGACGGCAAGATCGGCATCCGCGCACCGAAAGATTCCGGTAGCGGCACGCTGTTCTGGCTGCAACGCCAGGACTACTACGACATTCGCCTGTCCGGCCCGCTGGGTCGCGGCGCGGCGCGCCTGACCGGGCGCCCGGGCAAGGTCTCGCTGGAAGTCGCCAACCAGGGCCGCTATGACTCCGAGTCGCCGGAAGCGCTGCTTGAAGAACAACTCGGCTGGAAACTGCCGGTGTCCAATCTGGCCTGGTGGGTTCGTGGCCTGCCGGCGCCAAGCAGCAAAAGCCGTGTGTCCCTCGATAACGACAGTCGCCTGGCCAACCTGGAACAGGACGGCTGGAAGGTCGAATACCTCAGCTATGCCGAACAAAACGGTTACTGGCTGCCCGAGCGGATCAAGCTGCACGGCACCGATCTGGACGTGACGCTGGTGATCAAGACCTGGCAACCGCGTAAATTGGGGCAATAAAGCATGACCGCTCCACGTCTGACGCTGCCGTCGCCGGCCAAGCTCAACCTTATGCTGCACATTCTCGGGCGCCGTGCAGACGGCTACCACGAACTGCAGACGCTGTTTCAGTTTGTCGATTACGGCGACGAAATCACCTTCGCCGTACGCGATGACGGCGTGATTCAACTGCACACCGAATTCGCGGGCGTGCCCCACGACAGCAATCTGATCGTGCGCGCGGCAAAAATGCTTCAGCAACAGTCCGGCTGCACACTCGGCATCGACATCTGGATCGACAAGGTGCTGCCCATGGGCGGCGGCATCGGTGGCGGCAGCTCCAACGCGGCGACCACCCTGCTCGGCCTCAATCACTTGTGGCAACTGGGCTGGGATGAAGATCGCCTCGCGGCACTGGGCCTTTCGCTCGGTGCAGACGTGCCGGTTTTCGTCCGTGGCCATGCAGCATTTGCCGAAGGCGTGGGCGAGAAACTGACCCCGGTCGACCCCGAAGAACCGTGGTATCTGGTACTCGTGCCGCAAGTCTCTGTAAGTACGGCAGAAATTTTTTCCGATCCTTTGTTGACACGTAACACGCCGCCCATTAAAGTGCGCCCCGTTCCCGAGGGAAACAGTCGAAATGACTGCTTGCCGGTGGTTGCAAGGCGTTATCCAGAGGTACGTAACGCATTGGATTTGTTAGGTAAATTTACCGAAGCAAAACTCACCGGAACTGGAAGTTGTGTGTTTGGGGGCTTCCCAAGCAAAGCTGAAGCTGATAAAGTCTCGGCCCTTCTGACAGAGACCCTTACAGGGTTTGTAGCGAAAGGAAGCAACGTTTCGATGTTGCATCGCAAGCTGCAAAGTCTGCTCTAAAAGGAATCAAGTGCCAGGCACTTGAAGCAACAGATACAGGGGCGTCGCCAAGCGGTAAGGCAGCAGGTTTTGATCCTGCCATGCGTTGGTTCGAATCCAGCCGCCCCTGCCATTTTCTATACTCATCCAGGTTACCCTCAGCCTCTAGGTACTGCGCGTGTCCAAGATGATGGTCTTTACGGGGAACGCTAACCCCGATCTGGCTCGGCGTGTTGTACGTCAGCTGCATATCCCTCTCGGTGACATCTCTGTCGGCAAATTTTCCGACGGCGAAATTACTGCCGAGATCAATGAAAACGTTCGCGGTAAAGACGTTTTCATTATTCAGCCGACTTGCGCTCCGACCAACGATAACCTGATGGAACTGGTAGTGATGGCTGATGCCTTCCGCCGCTCCTCGGCTACTCGTATTACTGCTGTTATTCCTTATTTTGGTTATGCCCGTCAGGATCGCCGTCCGCGTTCCGCACGTGTGGCTATCAGCGCGAAAGTCGTTGCTGACATGCTTACCGTAGTCGGCATCGACCGTGTTCTCACGGTTGATCTGCATGCTGACCAGATTCAGGGTTTCTTCGATATTCCGGTAGATAACATCTACGGCTCCCCGGTTCTGGTGGATGACATTGAAGATCAGCGCTTCGAAAACCTGATGATCGTGTCCCCGGACATTGGTGGCGTCGTGCGTGCACGGGCTGTTGCCAAATCCCTGGGCGTGGATCTCGGGATCATCGACAAACGCCGTGAGAAAGCCAATCACTCTGAAGTGATGCATATCATCGGTGATGTCGAAGGGCGTACCTGCATTCTGGTCGATGACATGGTCGATACCGCCGGCACTCTGTGCCACGCGGCCAAGGCCCTGAAAGAGCATGGCGCAGCCAAGGTCTTTGCCTACTGCACACACCCTGTGCTGTCGGGTCGGGCCATCGAGAATATCGAAAATTCCGTGCTGGACGAACTGGTGGTGACTAACACCATCCCGCTGTCCGCTGCAGCACAAGCCTGTGCACGTATCCGTCAACTGGATATCGCACCGGTTGTTGCCGAAGCGGTTCGCCGCATCAGCAATGAAGAATCGATCAGCGCGATGTTCCGTTAAGGGCCCTGCCCTTCTCGAAATGTCTCGTTGACGAAAAGCGCCCCGCCCCGGCATTCCTGTCGGGGCGGGGCTTTTTTGCCCATACCGTGTTCGGCGCTGGTCGCAAACGCCACTCGGTCATGGCTATTTTGGAGATACAAAATGAACGATTTTACTCTGAATGCTGAAGTGCGTTCCGACCTGGGGAAAGGTGCGAGCCGCCGCCTGCGTCGTCTCGCAAGCCTGGTTCCAGCTGTAGTTTACGGTGGCGACAAAGCCCCTGAATCCATCAGCATGCTGGCCAAAGAAGTTGCCAAACTGCTCGAAAACGAAGCGGCTTACAGCCACATCATCGAGCTGAACGTTGGTGGCAAGAAGCAGAACGTCGTGATCAAAGCTCTGCAACGTCACCCGGCCAAAGGCCACGTGATGCACGCTGACTTCGTACGCGTTGTAGCTGGCCAGAAACTGACCGCTATCGTTCCTGTGCACTTCATCAACGAAGCTGCTCCAGTGAAGAAAGGCGGCGAAATCTCGCACGTTGTTGCCGAGATCGAAGTTTCCTGCCTGCCAAAAGATCTGCCTGAGTTCATCGAAGTCGACCTGGCTGACGCTGAAATCGGCACCATCGTTCACCTGTCGGACCTCAAAGCTCCTAAAGGTGTCGAGTTCGTTGCTCTGGCACACGGCGATGACAAGGCAGTAGCCAACGTCCACGCTCCACGTGTTGCTCCAGAAGCTACCGAAGAAGGCGCAGCAGAGTAATTTCACTCTGTTCGTCGGAGTGAGTGAAACATCGCGGACTGGAACGTAGCGAGAAAGCGGGCGAGAACGCGGAGTTTACATTCATGGTAAATGAGCAATTTTCGTCCACTTTCGCCGCCTTCACTGCTTGCGGCGATGTTATCCACCACTCCAAGGAAGGGCCCCTATCGTGACTGCCATCAAACTGATCGTTGGCCTGGGAAATCCAGGCGCTGAATACGAACAGACCCGGCATAACGCAGGGGCCCTTTTTGTTGAGCGCATCGCTGCCGCGCAAGGTGTGAACCTTGTGGCCGATCGCAAATATTTCGGCCTGACCGGGCGCTACTCGCATCAGGGTCAGGATGTTCGTCTGCTGATTCCCACCACCTACATGAACCGCAGCGGCCAGGCCGTGGCGGCACTCGCCGGTTTCTTCCGCATCAAGCCTGAAGAAATCCTGGTGGCGCACGACGAACTCGACCTGCCTCCGGGCGTCGCCAAGCTCAAGCAGGGCGGCGGCCATGGCGGTCACAACGGGTTGCGCGACATCATCGCGCAACTGGGCAATCAGAATACTTTCTACCGCCTGCGGCTTGGCATCGGCCACCCGGGCGTCGCCAGTATGGTTTCAAATTTCGTCCTGGGTCGTGCGCCACGCGCCGAACAGGAAAAACTCGATGCCAGCATCGACTTTGCCCTCGGCGTGCTGCCGGATATCCTCGCCGGTGAATGGAACCGCGCGATGAAAAACCTGCACAGCCAGAAGGCCTGACTCTAATCCGAGGGGAAACACCATGGGATTCAATTGCGGCATCGTCGGCCTGCCTAACGTCGGCAAGTCCACCCTGTTCAACGCCCTGACCAAATCCGGTATCGCGGCCGAGAACTTCCCCTTCTGCACCATCGAGCCGAACAGCGGCATCGTGCCGATGCCGGATCCACGTCTGGAGGCTCTGGCGGCCATCGTCAATCCGAAGCGCATCCTGCCGACCACCATGGAATTCGTCGACATCGCAGGCCTGGTGGCCGGCGCGTCGAAAGGTGAAGGTCTGGGCAACAAGTTCCTGGCCAACATTCGCGAAACCGACGCCATCGCTCACGTCGTGCGCTGCTTCGAAGACGACAACGTGATCCACGTTTCCAACAGCGTCGACCCGAAGCGCGACATCGAGATCATCGACCTGGAACTGATCTTCGCCGACCTCGACAGCTGCGAGAAGCAACTGCAGAAAGTCGCGCGCAACGCCAAGGGTGGTGACAAGGACGCCGTGGTTCAGAAGGCTCTGCTGGAGCAACTGATCGCGCACTTCACCGAAGGCAAGCCTGCGCGCAGCCTGATGAAGAACATGAGCGCTGACGAAAAGGCCGTGATCAAGGGCTTCCACCTGCTGACCACCAAACCGGTCATGTACATCGCCAACGTCGCTGAAGACGGTTTCGAGAACAACCCGCACCTGGACGTGGTCAAGGCCATCGCCGAAGAAGAAGGCGCCATGGTCGTTCCGGTGTGCAACAAGATCGAAGCGGAAATCGCCGAGCTCGACGACGGCGAAGAGAAAGACATGTTCCTCGAGGCCCTGGGCCTGGAAGAGCCTGGCCTGAACCGCGTGATCCGCGCCGGCTACGAAATGCTGCACCTGCAGACCTACTTCACTGCTGGTGTTGAAGAAGTCCGCGCCTGGACCGTCCGCGTCGGTGCCACCGCACCACAAGCCGCTGGCGTGATCCACACCGACTTCGAAAAAGGCTTCATCCGCGCCGAAGTGATCGCCTACAACGACTTCATCCAGTACAAGGGCGAAGCCGGTACCAAGGAAGCCGGTAAATGGCGCCTGGAAGGCAAGGACTACATCGTCAAAGACGGCGACGTAATGCACTTCCGCTTCAACGTGTAAGCAACACGCCCAAGAAAAAGCCGCGTTTGATACGCGGCTTTTTTGTGCCTGACAGATTTGTATGCAACACCAGCAATACCCTGTGGGAGCGGGCTTGCTCGCGAAGGCGATGTGTCAGCCACATTAATATCGACTGATACACCGCATTCGCGAGCAAGCCCGCTCCCACAGTTGGAATTGTGTAGGTCAGGTTTTTTTGGTGCGCGGCAAGAAAATCGCCAGCACGCCAAACAACGGCAAAAACGAGCACAGGAAATACACGTATTCGATGCCATGTACATCCGCCAGATGCCCAAGCAGCGCCGCGCCAATCCCGCCAAACCCGAACATCAAGCCGAAGAACACCCCGGCAATCATCCCGACATTGCCCGGCACCAGTTCCTGCGCGTAAACCACAATCGCCGAGAACGCCGAAGCGAGAATGAAGCCGATCACCACGCTGAGGACAGTGGTCCAGAACAGATCGACGTGCGGCATCAGCAAGGTGAACGGTGCCACGCCGAGGATCGAAAACCAGATCACCGCCTTACGCCCGATCTTGTCGCCAATCGGCCCGCCAAAGAACGTCCCCGCCGCCACCGCGCCGAGAAACAGGAACAGGTGCAGCTGCGAACTGGCCACCGACAGGTCGAACTTCTCGATCAGGTAAAAGGTGAAATAGCTGGTGAGGCTGGCCATGTAGAAATACTTGGAGAACACCAGCAAGCCGAGCACCACCAGCGCACTGGTCACCCTGCCCTTCGACAACCCGTGAGTCGCCGCCTGCCCGGCCTTGAGCTTGAACAGGTTGAGGTGATGGGCGTACCAGCGGCTGATGCGGTACAGCACGAACAGCGCAAACACGGCGAACAGACCGAACCACGCCACGTTGCCCTGACCGAACGGAATGATGATCGCCGCTGCCAGCAACGGGCCGAACGCAGAACCGGCGTTACCACCGACCTGGAAGGTCGACTGCGCCAGACCGAAGCGCCCGCCCGAGGCCAACCGCGCGATCCGCGAAGCCTCGGGGTGGAAAGTCGAGGAGCCGATACCGATCAGCGCCGCCGCCAGCAGAATCAACGGGAAACTGCCGACCATCGACATCATCACGATGCCGATCAGCGTGCAAACCGAACCTGCCGGCAATAGCCACGGTTTCGGATGGCGGTCAGTGTGATAACCGACCCACGGCTGCAGCAACGATGCTGTCAGTTGAAAGGTCAGGGTAATCAAACCGACTTGGGTGAAGCTCAAACCATAGTTGGCCTTGAGCATCGGATAGATCGACGGCAGCACTGACTGAATCAGGTCGTTGATCAAATGCGCCAGCGCCACCGCGCCGATGATACGCATCACCAACGGGCTGCTTTGGGGAGGAGCGGACGCCGAGGCAGCGGCGGTCTGAGCGTTGCTGATAGCCATGAAAGTTTCCGTACAGCAGATGGGTGCACGCAGGCAGGTGCGCCAATGTGCCATTTTTCGGTGCGCCAGCGCCATCCCCTTAGCCAGCTAACTAATCAACCGAATAACAGACCAATCTCTGTAGGAGCTGCCGAAGGCTGCGATCTTTTGATCTTGATCTTAAAAACAGAGATCAAAAGATCGTCCGATCGCGGCCCGAGCCTTCGGCAGCTCCTACATGGGATAGGTGATAGCCCAACGCCATGGTCTGAATCTTGCCTTGCTTCTCTCCTCGAACGCGGCCGCCTTACAAAGGCAGCCGAGAATGGGAAGTTTCGCTACAGAGCCGGCCTACAGAGCGGGCGAGAGTGAACTTTCGAGGCCTTTTAGCAGGGCACGACATCGAGGTCGCACTACCGCGATGCACGCCATTGGTGCGTGGTGTCCAGAGGAGTCATGAGGCATGCAGGCTTTCTTGTCACCGGGGATCAAATTGCTGGGGCGGTTTGGATTCGCACGTAAATTCCAGCTGTTGTTTCTGCTGTTTATTCTGCCGTTGGCCGGCAGTCTGTTGATGATCGGCCAGGACTATCGCGACAAGCTCAACCTGATTTCCGGCGAACGCGCCGGTGTACGCCAGTTGCTCAGCCTCGATGCGCTGGACAACCTGCTCGCCGCCCAACGTGACCGCGCCGCCCGTTGGCGCGCCACCGAAACCAATCGCCAGCCAACCCCGGCAACCCTCGCCGCCATGGCTGCGTTCGACAAGGTTCAGCCCGCCGTTGTGCAAGCCACCACGGATCTGGGCGACGCCCTGAAAAATGAAGGTGCCGAAGGCGAAACCCTCGCTCGCTATCAAGCCCTGCAAACCGCGCTCGGTGGTCTGGACTCAAAAAGCCTGAGCAGCGTCGGTTGGTGGCCGGACGGTTATGAGCGTTTCACCAACGCCCTCAGCGCCCTGCAAGCCTTGCGCGAGCAGATTGTCATGGACAACCGCCTGACGCTGGCGCCATGGCTGGAAACCTATCTGCTGACGCAGATCTCCACGCAGCACGCACCGGATCTGATCGAGCGCGTGGGTCGCCTGGCGGCGGTCGGCCAGGCTTCGGTGGTCTCGGGACAATTCACCCTGCAAAGCCGCTTGCAGCTACGCGACCTGCGCGGCCGCATCGGCGACGCCCGCGAGCAGCTTGTCAAAACGGCAGGCCTGCTCGAAGCGCGCCTGCCGAGCGATCTGCAAACCTGGGCCGGTCAGTACCACGACAGTCTCAAGCGTCTCGACGCTGGGCTGAAAGTGCTGGATGAGGGCGTGTTCGGCGGCAGCATTACCCTCAAACCGGAAGACTTCGAACGCAGCCTCGATGCATTGCTGGGCGATCTTGCGTCGCTGCGCCAGCAATCGCTGCTGTCGCTGGATCAGCGTCTGGATGCCTACCACGCTTCGGCGATTCGCCAGTTCATCGTGGTCGCGGCGATCTTCGGTTGCCTGCTGCTGGCGGCGCTGTACCTGTTCGTCTGCCTGCAGGCTTCGATCCGCCGCAGCGCCAGCGGCATCACCCTGCTGGCCGAGGCCCTGCGTGACGGCAACCTGAGCCTGCAAGTGCCGGTGGTGGGCCGCGATGAGCTGGCGGCGATCAGCACCGCACTCAACGTTGCCGTGGTGCAACTGCGCGCCAGCATGCTCGGGGTCGATCACGAAACCTCGCAACTGAGCCACGCGGTGCGCAGCCTCAACGATCACTCCAGCGGTGCGCTCAGTGAAGTCGAAGCGCAGCAGTTGCAGATCAGCCAGATCGCCGCCGCTGCCACGCAACTCGCCGCCACTTCGCAAGGTGTGGCGCAGAGTTGCGAACAGGCGTCCGGCAGCGCCCAGCACACCCGGCGCATCGCCGCTGACAGCAGCCGCGACAGTCAGCGCACCACGGCGAGCATTCAGCAACTCAACCAACGCCTCAACGAAACCGCAGCGGCGCTCGGTCGAGTCAGCGAGCAAGGTCAGCAGATTCAACTGGTGGTCGACACCATTCGTGGCGTCGCCGAGCAGACTAACCTGCTGGCACTCAACGCTGCGATCGAGGCAGCACGCGCCGGCGAACAGGGACGCGGCTTTGCCGTGGTCGCCGATGAAGTGCGCAGCCTGTCGCAGCGCACCCAGTCATCGACCGCGCAGATTGCCGGCACGGTCGACAGCCTGCGCGCCACGGTCAACGAAGCGGTGAGTCTGATGGAAGCCGCATGCGGCCAGGCGCAATCGGATGCCGAAGCGGTGACCGGTCTTGGTGAACGTCTCGGCGAAATTGCCAGCGCGGTGCAGAGCGTCACTGACACCCTGGCGCAGATCGCCACCGCCGTCGAAGAACAGGCAAGCACCGCCGATGAAGTCAGCGGCAATATCCAGCAGGTCGATCAAGCCGCGGTGCGTCTGCTGGAAGGCGCCCGTGCAGTGAACCTGGCGGCGGACACCCTGAGCCAGGGCAGCAAGGCCCTGAGCGACAACACCGCACGCTTCCGCCTCAGTTGATCCGCGCCTCGGGGAAGTCCGCTTCCAGCTCGGTCTTCAGCCACTGAATAAACCACGCCGCATCCGCCGACAGTTCGGCGGACGGCGTGAGGACCCGATAGCTTTCCAGCTTCACCTGGGCGTCCACCGCGCGCACCAGTTTGCCGGATTTGAGTTCCTCGCGAACCAGCACTTCGTTGGCCAGGGCAATGCCCTGCCCGCTTTCGGCCACCGACAGCGCGTGATCGTTGTTGACGTAGAGCATGTCGGAATTGAGGTGAATATCCAGGTCGTGCGCGGCGAACCACAGGTTCCACCATTCGCCGTCATCGACATGGATCAGCTCGTGGCGGATCAGATCCGCCGGGCTGGTCACAGGTCCGATGCTGGCGAGATAGTGCGGGGTGCAGATCGGAAACACGCGCGGGCAGATCAACGCCTCACGGGAGTCGGCGTACTGCCCGTCGAGCCCGTAGACGATGCCCAGATCGGCGCTTTTGCCATCGACTTCGGTGAAGGTCGAGTTCGGCTCGATGGCGAACTTCAAACCCGGACGCAAATGACGCATCGCTTCAATCCGTGGCATCAGCCAACGCTTGGCGAACCCCGGCACCACCATGATCCGCAACCAGCGCTCGGCCTCTTTGGGCTGCGCTTCCTTGCCGGCCTCGATGATCAACTGCAGGGCGGCGGCGATCTTGCGGTGGTACTTCTCCCCCGCCGCTGTCAGGTTGACCCCGCGCGAAGTGCGCTCGAACAACTGAATGCCCAGCCACTCCTCCAGCAACTTCACGTGCCGACCAATCGCTGGCTGGGTCACATGCAGGGCCTTCGAGGCTTCGACATAGCTGCCCAGGCGCGCGGCGGCATCAAACGCACGCACCGCGTTGAGCGGCGGCAAACGGTGGTCGGGCATGATTCCTGGCACCTTTGGCTGTTAAATTAACTAACACCTGCCATGTTTAAATTGAAGTTTCGCCCCGCGCAAGCCCTCGCTGATAATCGAGCCACAGCAGAACAAAAAAACAGCTGGTTTCACCCCGAACGCAATCTCGATCCTGCCCAGAAAAATAATATCCATGGCCCGACGACGTCGCTGATTCACAGCGCCATCGCAGGCATGGGGGAATCGGAGGTAACGCATGAATGCCCTGCATTCGCTGCAAACGCTGGCGGTGTCGATCCGCTCGGTGCGCAAGGTTTACGGTGATCCGAACACCGGTCCGGTGGCGTTGAAAAACATCGACCTGGACATCCGCGACAACGAATTCTTCACCCTGCTCGGCCCTTCCGGCTGCGGCAAAACCACCCTGCTGCGGATGATCGCCGGCTTCGAGTTTCCCACCGAAGGCGAGATCCTGCTGTACGGCGAAAACATCGCCGACCGCCCGCCGTTCCAGCGCCCGGTCAATACGGTGTTCCAGCATTACGCACTGTTCCCGCACATGACCATCGCCGAAAACCTGGCCTTCGGCCTCGAATCGCAGCCGATGGGCAAAGTCCTGAGCAAGACGCAGATCGCCGAGCGCGTGCGCGAGATGCTCGCGCTGGTGCAGATGGAGCGCTTCGCCCAACGCAAACCGGCGCAGCTGTCCGGCGGTCAGCAACAGCGTGTCGCCCTCGCCCGCGCACTGGCGCCACACCCCAAAGTGCTGCTGCTCGATGAGCCACTGTCAGCGCTCGATCTGAAGCTGCGCCAGGCCATGCGCGAAGAGCTGAAATCGATTCAGGCCAAGACCGGCATCACCTTCATCTTCGTCACCCACGACCAGGAAGAAGCGCTGACCATGTCCGACCGCATCGCCGTGTTGTCCGAAGGCGAAGTGCAGCAGGTCGGCCGCCCGCAAGACATTTACGAACGCCCGCGCAATCGCTTCGTCGCCGACTTCATTGGCGAAACCAATTTCATCGAAGGCACGGTCACGCAAGTCGAAGACGGCATGGCCTGGTTCGCCGGGCCGGCCGGGCATCCGTTGCCGGCGCAAACGTGCAGCGATGTGGCGGTCGGCGCCAGCGTGACGTTGTCGGTGCGTCCGGAACGCCTGCATCTGGTCGCAGCCGACATGGAAAACGCCTTGCCGTGCCGGATCGAAGCGCAGATCTACCTCGGCACCGATCTGCAATATCAGGTCAGCCTCAGCGACGGTTCACGCCTCACCGTGCGCACGCCCAACTGCGTCGACCAGAGCCTGCGCTTTGCCGTCGGCAGTCAGGCCGGTCTGTTGTTCGACCGGGGAAGCGCGAGCGTTTTGCACGATTGAGCCCGAGGAGTTGCCATGCACGCCTTACCGATTGCCAACACACTGGAACGCCGCAAGGCTTTCCAGAGCTTCCTCGGAGTGAGCCCGGCGCTGTTCGCCATCGGCTTGTTTCTGGTGGTGCCGATCCTGATCGTCATCGGCTATTCGCTGATGGAAGCCAACCCCTACGGCGGGGTCAATAAAGTCTTCAGCACCGATGCTTACACCTCGTTGCTGTTCGAACGCCAGATGGACGACAGCCTCGCGTTCGCCGACTCCTACCTGATCATTGCCCTGCGCTCGATCGGCATCGCCGGGCTGACCACGATCATCACCCTGCTGATCGGTTTCCCGGTCGCGGTGTGGCTGGCGATGCAACCGGCGCACCGGCGTGGCTTGCTGATCTTTCTGATCACCGTGCCGTTCTGGGCCAACCTGCTGATCCGCACTTACGCGTGGATTCTGCTGCTGCGCAACACCGGAGTGATCAACAACAGCTTGATGGGCATGGGAGTCATCCATGAGCCGTTGCAGTTGTTGTACACCGACGGCGCGGTGCTGCTGGGGCTGGTTTACACCTACGCACCGTTCGTGGTGTTGCCGATCTACGCGACGCTGGAAAAGATGGATATTCGCCTGCTCGAAGCGGCGCAGGATCTGTATGCCGGACGCGTGCGCACCTTGCGCAAAGTGGTGTTGCCAATCGCCAAACCGGGGATTCTCGCTGGCGCCATCCTCACCTTCGTGCCCTGTCTGGGCGCAATGATCGCTCCGGAATTGCTCGGCGGCGGCACGCGGATGATGCTCGGCAATCTGATTTTCCGGCAGTTCAGCGATGCCCGTAACTGGCCGTTCGGCGCCGCACTGTCGCTGGTGCTGATGGCCGCCGTGATGCTGGTGCTGACCGTGTATGCCCTGCGCGCCGAGCGCCAGCGCATCGCCAAGGGAGGTGCGTGATGCTCGGATTATTCAAACGCAAAGGACTGGGCGTGCAGGACTTCCCCGGCTTCGGCGGCTTCAGTTTCCTGTTCTATCTGTACCTGTATGCGCCAATCGTGGTGCTGGTGGTGTTCTCGTTCAACGCCAACCAGTCGGCGACGGTGTGGACCGGGTTCAGCCTCGACTGGTACCGCGCCGCGTTCGCCAATCAGGCCCTGCGCCAGGCCGCCGGCAACAGCCTGTTGATCGCGGTCTGCGCAAGCATGATCGCCACCGCGATTGCCACCCTCGCCGCCCTCGGTACTTCGCGCGGCGCCAGGTTCAAGGGCCTGCAACTGTCGATGGGCGCAATCATGCTGCCGCTGGTGCTGCCGGAAATCGTCGTCGGTGTGGCGACGCTGGCGCTGTTCTCCACCATCGGCCTGTCGCTGGGCTACGGCAACCTGATCATCGCCCATACGGTGTTCTGCATTCCGTTCGCCTACCTGCCGATCCGCGCTCGCCTCAACGACATGGACCTGTCGCTGGAGCAAGCCTCCGCCGACCTCTACGCCGGCCCGTGGCGCACCTTCCGCAAAGTGACCTTGCCGCTGCTGATGCCGGGGATTTTCTCCGGGCTGATGCTGGCCTTCATCGTCTCGCTGGATAACTTCGTGATCTCGATGATGGTCTCCCAGGCCGGCACCACCACCCTGCCGATCTTCATCTTCGGTCTGTTGCGCATGGGCGTGACACCCGACGTCAACGCCGTCTCGACCCTGATCCTCGGCGTCTCGGTGCTGTTCGTCAGCCTCTCTTACCTGCTGGGCAAAAAGCCCGCCTGAACCTTCTACGAACCGTGGGGAAATAACATGAGCAAGTGGATGAAAAGTGTCGGCACCGGGTTGTTCCTGACTGTGCCGCTGGTCATGGCCGGCAGCGTTCAGGCCGCGGAAAAACTCAACGTGGTGAGCTGGAGCGGCTACTTCTCGCCGGAGATTCTCGCCAAGTTCCAGAAGCAGACGGGCATCGAAGTCACGGTCGATTCCTACGACTCCAACGAGACCCTGCTGGCCAAGCTGAAACAGGGCGGCGCTGGCTATGACGTGGCGATTCCGTCGCACCAGTTCATCCCGATTCTGATCAAGGAAAACCTGCTCGAGCGTTTCGATCCGGTTAAGGAACCGTACTACGCCAGCGTTGTGGATAACCTGAAAAAACCGAGCTGGGACCCTGAAGGCGCGTATTCGGTGCCGTTCATCTGGGGCACCACCAGCGTGGTCCTCGACAGTGCGCGCTACCAAGGGCCGGCCGACAGCTACAAGGTTTTGTACGAGCCGCCAGCCGAGTTGCAGGGGCGGATCAACATGTTCGATTCGGTCAGCGACATGGTCGACATGGCCAGCCTGTACCTGAACATTCCGCTGTGCAGCGAAGACCCGAAACAGATGCAGCAGATCCTCACGCTGCTCAAGGCGCAGAAGCCGTTCGTGAAGACCTACAGCTCCAAGGCCGGTTCGATCCGCGAAAACCTTGCCTCGGGTGAAATCGACATGTCGATGTTCTGGGGCGGCTCGTCGATGCGCGCCCGCGAGATGAAACCGAGCCTGAAATACCTGTACCCGAAAGAAGGCGTGCTGGCCTGGGTCGACAACATGGTCATCCCCACCGGCAGCAAGAATCCGGCGAATGCCAAGGCGTTCATCGCGTTCCTCAGCCAGCCGGAGAACTCGGCGATGACGCAGAACTTCCTCAAGCACCAGAGCCCGATCAAAGGCGTCGAACCGTTCCTCGATGCGGCGCTCAAGGATGCGCCGGAATTGCACATTCCCGAGGGTACCAACGTGGTGTTCAGCAAGACCTGCGGTGAAGGCGCGATCCGCCTCGCCGACCGTCTCTGGACCAACCTGATGCGTTGATTCCTGCCCGCCCCGGCATGAGGCCGGGGCGTTTCTCCAGCCGTCTGAAAGGCGCCGTTGTCATGAATTCCAATAACATCAGCGAACTGGTCCTGCTGCAGGCCCACGCCCTCGCCGACCGCATCCGCCTGCGTCAGGTGTCCTGCCGCGAAGTGATGCAGACTTATCTTGCCCATATCGAACGTTTCAACCCGCAGGTCAACGCGCTGATCAGCCTGCAGCCGCCCGATGTTCTGCTGGCTCAGGCCGATGCGCGCGACGCTGAACTGACGCGCGGTGAAAACCGTGGCTGGATGCACGGCCTGCCCCACGCGATCAAGGATCTGTCGCTGACCCAAGGCATCCGCACCACGCTGGGTTCGCCGCTGTTCAAGGACTTTATCCCCGAGCGCGACGGCATCATGGTCGAGCGGATCAAAGCGGCCGGCGCGATCATCATCGGCAAGACCAACACCCCGGAATTCGGCCTCGGTTCGCAGAGCTACAACCCGCTGTTCGGCGCCACCGGTTGCGCCTATGACCCGAGCAAAACCGCGGGCGGCAGCAGCGGTGGCGCGGCGGCCGCACTGGCGATGCACCTGGTGCCGGTGGCGGATGGCAGCGACATGATGGGTTCGCTGCGCAACCCGGCGGCGTTCAACAACATCTTCGGGTTCAGACCTTCTCAGGGCCGCGTGCCGTTTGATGACAGTGCTGATCTGTTTTTCGATCAACTCGGTTACGAAGGGCCGATGGCGCGCAGCGTGAGGGATGCAGCCTTGTTGCTGTCGGTGCAGGCCGGGGGCGATGCGCGGGCGCCGCTGTCGATCAGCGAATCCGGGGAGGCATTTGCCGCGCCGCTGGAGCGTGACTTCAAAGGCACTCGGTTGGGGTGGCTGGGGGACTTCAATGGCTATCTGCCGATGGAGAGAGGTGTGCTGTCGCTGTGCGAGAAAACCTTTGCCGACTTTGAAAGTATCGGTTGCCACGTTGAGTCGGTGGAGCCTGATTTCGCGCCTGAGCGGCTGTGGAGTAGTTGGCGCACGTTGCGGCACTGGATGGTCGCGGGGTCGTTGGGCGCGGCCTACGCCGATCCGCAGAAACGCGCGCAGTTGAAACCGGAAGCCTGTTGGGAAGTGGAAAACGGCTTGAAGCTCTCGGCCGGCGAAGTGTTCGCCGCATCCGTTGCGCGCAGCGATTGGTATCGGGCGATTTCCCGGTTGTTCGAACGCTACGATTACCTGCTGTTGCCGAGCGCGCAGGTCTTCCCGTTCGACAAGACGCAGCCATGGCCGACCGCTATCGAAGGCGTGAGCATGGACACGTATCATCGCTGGATGGAGGTGGTGATCCCCGGCACGCTGTCGGGTTGCCCGGTCGCCAACGTTCAGGCGGGATTCAATTCAAATGGTTTACCGATGGGCCTGCAAATCATCGGCAAGCACCAGGCCGACTTCGCTGTCCTGCAATTGGCGTACGCGTATGAACAGGTCAGCCGCTGGTTCCAGCGCTGCCCTTCGCCGCTGCTGAGCCAGTGATTTTGATAAACGGTTGAAAGCGTAGAAAAAATTTTTAAATTTACGCTTGACGCTTTTCCATTTCAGGGGAATAATGCGCGCCACTTGGCTACATAGCTCAGTTGGTTAGAGCATAGCATTCATAATGCTGGGGTCCGGGGTTCAAGTCCCTGTGTAGCCACCAAGTACTAAAAACGGCTTACCGAAAGGTAGGCCGTTTTTTTATGCCTCGAAGAAACCATCCTCTGTGGTGAGGGGATTTCTCCCCGATGGCTGCAAAGCAGCCCCTCTCAACAAAGTTGGCTGATCCAGTCGCCACTCCCCCCATAACTCCTGATTGGCCTTGACCATGCTTCATGGCAGGTCAACAAACCGAGAAAGCCCTGCAGGAAAAAGGTGCGAACGGTGTACGAAAGAGATTTTTCGTAAAACCATACGCCTGTAACTCACCCCATCGGTTTGCCCGAAATCCCCACTGACCGACAAGCTTCCCTGGCTCGATTCAAAGCCATACAGGGAGTTGTCATGGCTCGATTCAAATCTCTCTTCGATGAAGATTGGCCTTGGAAACGTCCGGGAAGGAACGGCTCATGGGCCGCTTGGAATCCGCCTCCCCCGCCGGAGCCGGTATACATCGAAAAGGATGAATGGCCAACGCCCAGGCCCCGCGAAGACCTGGTGTTCGCCAAGTCCTGCACACCGGGTAACTGGTGTCGAACGGACGCCGGCACGGAGCCCGAGTCCGCCGCCAATTTCGGCAAGATCATGGTCGCGGGGGCCATGCTCTTTCCCTCAGCCAGCACCGCGGTAGCGACCGCACTCGGCGCCGACCTGGCATTGGGTCGCATGGCCGGAGGTGGAATTCTGCAACAACGTCTCAACTGGGCCATCCGTGGCGCAGGCGGCCCGGCCAGCGTGTTCATCCTCGGAATGCTGCCGACCCGAATGGGTGACGGCACGCTGTACACCGACCAACAGCTGCGCAGCCTGACGCGCGCTACCACTCGCGTGCGCTTCCAGTTCCGACGCGATGCCGAAGGGGTCATGCAGGTCTACGGCATCCACACCGGCGCCTCGGGCGATGACTCGGTGCGCACCGTCAACGTCGATTGGAACAGCGACCAGACGGCGATGGAGGCCAAGCTCAACGGCATCACGATTTTGTGGACGCCACAACGCGGGCCACTCGGTTCAATGCCACCGCTGGTTTATCCCGAGCATGGCGAGCAACTGAACACGATCCTTGTCCACCCGATACCTGAGAACACTGACAGCCAGATAGAAGGCCTGCCCGGCGAGGACATTACCGCCGAGGATTGTATTCTGGTGTTCCCGGCGGACACTGGGCTGAAGCCGCTGTATCTGGTGTTTTCGAGGCCGGCCAGACTGACGCCGGGGACGGTGACGGGGGGTGGTGAGGACGTATCCGGGATCTGGCTGGAACATGCCCGGACTGGATCTGGTGCACCCATCCCTACCACTATTGCCGATTCACTGAGAGGACGCGAATACTCTACTTTTGATTCATTCAGACGAGCCTTCTGGACCGCGGTCTCGAGGGATGGTGTGGTAGCGGGGCAGTTCAGCGAGGACAGCTTGGAACGTATGCGCAATGGGAAGGCACCCCGAGCACGCTTAATAGATGCGGCGGGCAAGAGGATCTCTCACGAGATTCACCACGTGGAACTGATATCCGAAGGCGGCGAGGTCTATAACGTAGATAATCTGCGGATCTACACGCCAAAAAATCACGTCGAAACACACCAAGAATAGGGAACAGCATGAGTGATCCATTCATCAAACGCAGCTTTTCGGACTACACCGAACAAGACTTCGTTGAGTTTGTGGACGAGATTAGAAAAGAAGATAAGGCGCCCACTGATGAGCGTGCAGACGTTTTAGTGCGGCACTTCAACTCGATTGTTGGCCATCCAAGCGGGATGGACCTTATTTACTATCCAGAACCCGGAGCTGACACGTCGTCCGCTGGCATAGCTCGTACAGTTGCAGCATGGCGTGCTGCTAATGGACTACCCGGCTTCAAGCAATAAGCGCTTTTTATCCCTCGAGACAACACCAAACCCGTGGCGAGGGGATTTATCCCCGATAGGGTGCGCAGCGCCCTTCTTCCCCAGTAAAAACGCATGGGACTGCTGCGCAGTCCATCGGGGATAAATCCCCTCACCACAATGCCAAACCTGACCTATTCAGGCTGCTCTGCCGACAAGGCCATCACCCCCCTCGCCCAGATCTGCCGAGTCCGCAGCCCCACCATCGCCCGCCAGTCCGGATCAGCCGGATAGAACTGCTCCAGCAGTTTCAACTTGATCGCCCGCCCCGTCGCATCCAGCGGATCGCCATGCAGATGCAGCCAATGGTCATCACGCAAGTAACGATGCACCTGCGGCCCCGGATACGTTCCGCACTCGATCACGAACGGCATCAGCTGCACGCCCGGCAACGCATCGAGCAATGCCTGTGAGGTGTAGCCGGTAGCCGTCGCTGCGACACCGGTTTCGCTCAACGTTTCGGCGCCGGTGTGCAAGGTGTACAGCCACGGGCCGTAGATCGTTTGCGCCTGGGTCAGTGCCGGGTAAGGCGCTTCGGTGATGGTCAGCAACATCGGATGCCCGTACTCGCCGGCGCCGGTGTGCAGGTCGAAACACATCACGGTTTCCGCATCCGCCAGATGCGCGTCGATGATCTGGTGCAGCGTGCGATTCGACCAGCTCGGCGCGCGGCCGCCATAGAACAGTCCATCGGGATGGCTGTGCTGACCGCCCTCGACAATCGACATCACCGCCGGCCAGCCGTGTTCGGCAATCTGTGCGTCGAGCAAAGCGTCGGCGCGCTGACGCTCGGGGCCGTGCAAATCGGTGCAGGCGTAAATCTCGTGCAGCGTGGCGTAGGCGCGGTTGTCCGGCAACGGGGCGACGAAATCCAGGTGATTGCGGTTGAGGTCGATGTTGTCTTCGTTGACCCGGCGCAGCCACGCGGTGCCCCATGGGTTGATCAGGTGGATCATCACCACTGCGACATCCTTGGGCAGCGAGCCGGGAACGAAAGCCTGCAGCCAGTCGATCTGACATTCCGAACCGTAATAGCCCTCGACCCCATGGGTGCCGCTGAGTGCGACCAGCCGGCGTTTGGCTTGCGGGTCTCCGAGCACCGCGACATCGGTGCTCAGCGGTTCGCCAAACGGTCCGCAACGCGAATGGGCGTAGGAGGTGAGCGTGGCTCCGGCAGCTTGGGCGGCGGTCAAAAACTGTTCGCGTTGATCACGGTAACTGGACTGGGTTGGAAACTCGCTGTGCATATCGGCCTCTTGTGATTTTTATGGCTTGACCTGTGTAGGAGTGAGCCTGCTCGCGATAGCGGTGGCTCAGTCAACATTGATGTTGAATGTGATGACGCTATCGCGAGCAGGCTCACTCCTACAGGGGGATATTTGCGGTCGTTCTATTGAGGTTGACCCTAGCGAACATCCGCCCCGAAAAGAAAGACAAAAATGCCCACCGGTTTGCGTCGCGACCGACCGGTCGATAAAGTCCGTCAGACCTTTCATCCCACGGACGGAGAGCCCCACGTGTTTCCAGCCCTGCCCCTGAGCCGCTTTCGCCTGCCTGCCCTGACGCTGATCATCAGCGCCCTGACCCTCACCGCGTGCAACGCCCCGCCCTCCTCGACCTTGCCGCTGGCGCCGGAAGCCGCTTCCGGTTACCGCACCGACCTGCAGACTCGCCACGCCAGTCAACACATGGCCGCTGCCGCCAATCCGCTGGCCGCCGAGGCCGGTCGCGAGATGCTGCGCAAGGGTGGTTCGGCCATCGACGCGGCGATTGCCATGCAAGCGGTGCTGACTCTGGTAGAACCGCAATCCTCCGGGATCGGTGGCGGTGCGATGATCGTGTTGTGGGACGGCAAACAGGTGCGCACCTACGACGGACGCGAAACCGCCCCGGCGGGTGCCACCGAGAAGCTGTTCCTGCAGGCCGACGGCAAACCGATGCCATTCCCGCAGGCGCAGATCGGCGGTCGGTCGGTGGGTACTCCGGGCGTGCTGCGTGCGCTGGAAATGGCACACAAGCAACACGGTCGCCTGCCATGGGCCACGCTGTTCGAGCCGGCGATCAAACTCGCCGAGCAGGGTTTCGCGATTTCGCCGCGCCTGCATTCGCTGCTGGAATCCGACCCGGTGATCCGTAAATCACCGGACATGGCCGCCTACTTCCTCAACCGCGACGGCAGCGTCAAAGCCATCGGCACCCGTCTGCAGAATCCGGCATTGGCCGCCGTGCTCAAGCGCATCGCCAACGAAGGCCCGGACGCGCTGTACAAAGGCCCGATTGCCGAGGAGATCGTCGCCAAGGTGCAGGGCCACGCCAATCCCGGCAGCCTGTCGCTGAATGATCTTCAGCGCTATCAGGCCAAGGAACGCGCACCGCTGTGCACCGACTACAAGCGCTGGCAGGTCTGCGGCATGCCGCCGCCGTCATCGGGCGGGATCGCCGTGGCGCAGATTCTCGGCACCTTGCAGGCGCTGGAAAGCCGCGACCCGCGCCTGTCACTGACGCCGCTCAAACCCGTGAAAACCAACAAACCGGCCGGTATCGAACCCGATCCCCAAGCGGTGCACCTGATCGCCGAAGCCGAACGCCTGGCCTACGCCGACCGTGCGCAATACGTCGCCGACACCGATTTCGTTCCGGTGCCGGTCAAAGGTCTGGTCGACCCGGGTTATCTGGCCAGCCGCGCCAGCCTGATCGGCGAACGCAGCATGGGCAGCGCCCAACCGGGCACCCCGCCGGGCGTGCAAGTGGCCTACGCGCCGGATCGCTCGCCGCTGCGCATTTCCACCTCGCAAGTCGTCGCCGTGGATGACTTGGGCGGTGCGGTGTCGATGACCACCACCATCGAAGCGGCGTTCGGCTCGCACCTGATGGTGCAGGGCTTTTTGCTGAACAACCAGATGACCGACTTCTCGTTCATCCCCGAAGAGCACGGGCAGAAAGTCGCCAACCGCGTCGAACCCGGCAAACGCCCTCGCTCCTCGATGGCGCCGACGCTGATCTTCGACCGCAACAGCGGCGAATTCCTCGCCAGCGTCGGCTCGCCGGGCGGTTCGCAGATCATCGAATACGTGGCCAAGACCACCGTCGGCCTGCTCGACTGGAACCTCGACCCGCAAAGCGCCATCAGCCTGCCCAACTTCGGCAGCCGCAACGGCCCGACCGAACTGGAACAAGGCCAGTTCAGCCCGGCGTTGATTCAGGCGTTGAAGGACAAAGGACATGTTGTGAATGAAATCGACATGACCAGCGGCACCCAGGCGATCGTTAGGGTCAAGGATGCGCAGGGTAAAGCGTCTTTGGAGGGTGGCGCGGATCCGCGGCGTGAAGGGGAAGCGTTGGGGGATTGAGGCGACAAGGGTTGAAGAAAAGGCCTGCCGCAAGGCAGGCCTTTTACGCAACACACTGCGTATTTCAAATCGGGATGTTTAATAGCGGCCAAGCAAACGCAGAACCGTCCCACAAGGTTTTCAGGTTGTCCGTCGGACGTCAGCTCTCTAGCCTGTGAACGTCGCTGCCAATTCAGCGGCCGGGATTGGAAACCCCGAGTAGAACCGAGCGCACAAGCTCCTTTCATAACGTATCCTTGCGCACTTCAATGTGTGCACTCCGTTATGGCGGCTGTGCGCGGGAGACCTTCGGGTCAACCGGGTTCTCCGTTCCCCGGGTTTCCAACCTGCGTACAGCTGCCACCCTTTCGTTCGGAAACCGAATGGGTCAGCTCCAATCCTGATCGGAGAACACCATGAAAAAGCCAACACCCAATCCCCCCGAAACAGATATCGACCCAACCTCTCCTTACGCCTCCATCGACAGCAAAAAGCTCCACGAAGCTGCCGACCGCGCTCTTGATCATTACCTCAAACCGGCCGCCCACATCATGGCGTCCACGCGCAGTTACGAACCGATGTACCTTGCCAACCCGGTGTATGACACCGAATCCCTATTGGCCAATGCCAGTGAAACACTAGGCTCGGTCACCGAGATGCTAAACAACTTCGCCGCCGTACTGGACACCTCGCACCGCAAGACCGCGCTGGGTATTGCGCAAATCGTCATGCTCAGTGAGCTGGCGGTGAATCAGGCGCTGGATAACGTTCAGCCGGTCGCGTAGTTATCGCAATGCATAAAAAATCCGATGCCGGGCAGGCATCGGATTCTTAATTCCTGGCGTTGTCCAGAATAGACCTGGCGTGCCTTATTGCCCTAGAGGCAGCCCCCCCCTTTGAAGTGAAGTAATCCATGAGCGCACGCCCCAATTCATAACGAAGAAGACTATCGTGCGGCGCTCAAAGACGTGTCTGCACTTTTCGACAACGAGCCAGTGCCGGGCACTCCTGAAGGTGATCACTTTGACAGCATGATCAGCCTTATCGAAGCTTACGAGGCCAAACAGTTGTCCCATCCAAGAACTACGGCTCAGCGATTAGCCACCAGATGCGTCCCAAACAGCAGATAACAACCACCGGCCAAGCGATCCAGCCATTGCCGTGAACGCTCGTAAACACTCGCGATCCGGCGGCTGGCGAAGAACAGCGCGACGCTGCAATACCAACTGAACGACAGCGTGGCCATGGTCAGCACGGCCAGTGTCAGCAGTAGCGGCGGGACGTGGGCCGGCATTGCGGTGGCGAAGATGGTGGCGACGAACAGTGCCGACTTGGGGTTGGTCATGTTGCCCAGAAAGCCCCGCCCGTAGGCACCCAGCAGGGTCTGTTGCGACTCATCCAGCGTACCGGCGGCAATCGGCGCTTTGCGTTTGAACTGCTTGAGGCCGAGGTAGATCAGGTAGCAGCCACCGGCGATCTTGAAGCTCAGGTACAGGGTTGGCGCCGCGCTGAACAAGGTCTGAATCCCCAAACCGCCGGCCAGGCCCCACAACACGGTGCCGGTGGCGACGCCCAGCGCCGCGACCACGCCATGGCGTCGGGAACGGCTGACCGCCAGTTGGGCGATGTTGAAGAAGTTCGGGCCGGGGGTGACCACCGCGACCGTCCACAACAACGCCAGCGACAGCAACGGGGCGAGATAAAGCGAAAGGTCCATGGGGCGAGCGCCTGATTGGTTCGACAATGCCCCACACCTTGCTACATCCGGCGCGCGTTTTCCATCAGATGCAGGTCACAGCGCCAGGGTTTTACCGTCCACCGCATCGCCAATCGTCAGGAAATGCCCGCCGGCCACGTGGTGCAGCGTGCGCAAGCCATCATGCCCGTCGAAATGCCAGCGGCCGTCGCTGAACACCCGCTCATCGGCCTGGGCGGCGATGACTTCGGCGAGGAACAGGTCGTACTGCTCGTGGTTGCGCGGTTCGGGCAGCAAGCGGCATTCGAGCCAGGCCACGCAGCCTTCAAGCAGAGGCACCTCGACGGTTTCACCGGCGAAGGTTTGCAGGCCGTAAGCCTGAAACTTGTCCTGCCCCTGATTCTGCTGGATCTCCAGCCCCGAGGTATTGCCGACGGTTTGCACGATGTCTGCCTGATTGACGCACGGCACGTTGAGCACAAACGTGCCGGACGCTTCGAGCAACTGGCGCGTCCAGGTGGACTTGTCGAGGACGACGGCGACTTTCGGCGGTTCGAAATCCAGCGGCATCGCCCAAGCGGCGGCCATGATGTTGCGCTGGCCGTCATGGGCAGCGCTGACCAGCACGGTCGGCCCGTGATTGAGCAGACGATAGGCTTTGTTCAAGGGCACCGGGCGGCGGTGGGAAGCACTCATGGGGATCTGCTCCGGGGAAAAGGAACAGATTGTAGCGCCAGACCACAGAAAGAAGGCGGATGAAAAACCTGTGGGAGCGAGCTTGCTCGCGAAGGCGATAGGTCAGTTACATCAATGTTGAATGACACACCGCATTCGCGAGCAAGCTCGCTCCCACATGGGATCAATGGAGGTTAGTTAGACAGTTGATTGGCAAACTGGCCGACCGCATCCACCACTTTCTGCGCGCCGTCCTGAATCTCGACAATCACCGTGCCCGCTTCCGCCGCCAGTGCCAGGCCCTGTTCGGCCTGAAGCTTGCCATCGGTCATCAGCGCCACAGCATTGCGCGCCATCTCCTGGTTCTGCCGCACCACGGTGACGATCTCTTCGGTCGCCTGACTGGTGCGCGAGGCCAGTTGCCGCACTTCGTCGGCCACCACCGCAAAACCTCGCCCCTGTTCACCAGCGCGAGCCGCCTCAATGGCGGCGTTGAGCGCCAGCAGGTTGGTTTGCTCGGCAATGCCGCTGATGGTTTTGACGATGGTGCCGATTACCTGCGACTGCTCGTTCAGCGCCTCGATGCCCTCACCGGCCGCCTGCATGTGGCGCGACAGATCGCGCATCACATTCACCGCCTCGGTGACCACCGTGGTGCCACGTTGCGCGGTGTTGTCGGTTTGCTGCGAAGTGCTGTAGGCAATGCTCGCCGCGTCGGCAACCGCTTGTTCGCGGTTGACCTGATCGGTGATCACCGTGGCGAATTTCACCACTTTGTACAGTTTATTGTTGGCATCGACCACCGGGTTGTAGGACGCCTCCAGCCACACCGTACGACCATGGCTGTCGACCCGCTTGAAGCGCTCGGCGACAAACTCACCGTTGTTCAGGCGACGCCAGAAATTCTGGTACTCGGCGCTGTTGTACTCCTCGGGTGTGCAGAACATCCGGTGATGTTTGCCTTTGATCTGCGCCAGGCTGTAACCCATGCCATGCAGAAAGCGCTCGTTGGCATTCAACACGTTGCCATTGAGGTCGAACTCGATCACCGCCGTCGAACGCACCAGCGCACCGATCAGGTTTTCGTGCTCGCGCGAAGCTTCAATGGTGCGGGTCAGGTCACTGGAAAAGATCGAGAAATGCTTGATCCGCCCGTCCGAGGAACGCACCGGTTGCACGATGGAGCGCAGCCACGCCTCTTCACCATTACCACGCAACAGACGCACGGCCCCGGCGAAATGCTCGCCCCGCGTCAGTGCGGCCTTGAAGCGATGATGGAATTCGTCGGACTTCACATGCGCCGGAACGATGTCTTCAATGGCGCGCCCCACCAGGTCCTGGCTCTTGTAGAGCATCTCGGTCAGGAAGTTCTGGTTGACCGACTGGATCCGCCCATCGGCCTCCAGGGTCAGCACCAGCATCTCGCTTTCCAGGCTTTCCTTCACCTGCAGCAGGCTGGAGAGTTCTTCACGAAGAGTGGCCAGCTCTTGCTTGAGGCGTTTGTTGAACATGGGAAAGTACCGATAGGCAGGGTAGAAAGCGGGATGCAGCCTAACCATCGGCCTTGGAAAAGTTTTCTGAAGAGCGATTGAGACCGGTCAGTCAAAAATAATCCCGTCGGGCTTTTGCTCCTATTCATCGCCCTCACTGAGCCGTTACAAAAGCCACCGCTCTGGACCGGCCACTTCAGGTATTCTCAGGGCAAATTGCAACAACATGTTGCAGGTAACTGCCCGATAAGGAGTCCCGTTTTGGATTTATCGACCGCTGCCTGGATGGTTCACGATACCCGTCTGATTCTCTGCTGCCTGTTGGCGATTGCCACAATTATCGTGTTGATCAGCGCCACCAAACTTCCGCCCTTTCTCTCGATCCTGATCGGCACCTTTATTGCCGGTGTCGGCGCCGGCTTGCCGCCGGAAGACGTGGCCAAGGCGTTCAGCAAAGGCGCCGGGGCGATCCTCGGAGAAGCGGGGATCATCATTGCCCTGGGCTCGATGCTCGGCGCACTGATGGCCGAGTCCGGCGCGGCCGACCGCATCGCTTCAACCTTGCTCGGCCTGGGTAAAGGCAAGTCCCTGCCGTGGGTCATGGCGCTGGTGGCGATGGTGATCGGCCTGCCGCTGTTCTTCGAAGTGGGCCTGGTGATGATGGTACCGATCATCTTTGTCATGGCCCGTCGTTCGGGTCAGCCACTGTTGAAAATCGCGATTCCGGCACTGGCCGGGATGACCACCCTGCACGCCCTGATGCCGCCGCACCCCGGGCCGCTGATCGCGGTCAGCGCGTTGCATGCCGACCTCGGGCTGACCATGTTGCTGGGCTTCAGCATCGCGATTCCGGCGGTGATTCTGGCGGGGCCGCTGTACGGCAACTGGCTGTCGAAACGCATGCACGTCGATGAACCGGCAGAGCTCGGCGCCCTGTTCAGCGCCCCACCGAAAGCGCCGCGCCAGCCGAGTTTCGGCATGTCGCTGCTGATCATTCTGTTGCCGGTGCTGCTAATGCTTGGCAGCACCCTGGCGAAAGTCGCGATGAGCCCGGAAAGCAGCGTCGCCCTGACCCTGAAGTTCCTCGGCGAGCCTTTGGTGGCGCTGGGCATTGCGGTGATGGCAGCGGTGATCTGCCTCGGCTGGGCCAACGGCATGCCGCGCGATCAAGTGGGCGGCACCCTGCGCAGAAGCCTGGCGCCGATTGCCGTGCTGTTGCTGACCATCGGTGCCGGTGGCGGCCTGAAGCAGACCTTGCTGGATGCCGGCGTCAGCCAGACCATCAGCAAAGTCGCCGAAGGTGCGCATATGCCGTATCTGCTGCTGGCCTGGCTGATTGCCGTGGCGTTGCGTCAAGCCACCGGATCGGCGACGGTCGCCACCACCACGACAGCGGGGATTCTGGCGCCGATGATGGCAGGGCTCGCCGCGACGCAAAGTTCGTTGGTGGCGCTGGCGATTGGTGCCGGCTCAGTGTTCTTCTGCCATGTGAACGATGCCGGTTTCTGGATGGTTCGCGAGTACTTTGGCTTGCAGCTCAAACAGACGATCTGGGTCTGGTCGATCCTGCAAACCATTGTTTCGGTGGTGGGACTGGTCGGGACGTTGCTGTGGTGGCACTGGTTGACCTGACAGCGGTCAGGAACAGGGCGCCACGGATTGGCGCCCGACACCACTCATGCGCGAGCCGAAGTACGCCGCGCTGCCGATGCCGACCGCACCCATCACCGCACAGAACATCACGCAGATCCATGGGCTCCAAGGCATCAGACCGATCAGCAACAGCGGTGTGATACTCGCCCACGCGGCGTAGGCAATGTTGTAGGTGAAGGAAATGCCGGATACCCGGATACGCGCTGGGAACAGCCCGACCATCACCGACGGCACCGCGCCGACCACACCGCAACCCAGACCGGCGATGGCGTACGCCAGCCCCACCCAGTCGCCCCCCGTGATCAAGCAGCTGTAAAGCACGCCGATGCCCAAGGGCAGCAGCAGGCTATAGAGCATGACCGTGCGCCAGGCGCCGAGGCGATCGACCAGCAACCCGGCAATCACGCAGCCAATATTGAGGAAGACGATGCCCAACGCACTGAGGGCAAAAGTGTGGCTGGCGGTCATGCCGAAGGTTTTCTGCATCATGGTCGGGGTGATCACCACGAACACCACCACCGCCGAAGTCAGTACGCAAGTCAGCAACATGGCCGGCAACATCGCCAGCCGATGCTCGCGCAGCACGGTGCGCAGCGGCAGTTCGACCCGCGCCTCGCGCTGGGCTTCCATGGCCATGAACACCGGGGTTTCGCTCAACCAGCGCCGCAGGTAGACGCCGATCACGCCGAACACCCCACCGAGCAGGAACGGATAACGCCAGGCGTAATCGAGGATTTCTGCCGGGGTGAACGCCTGTGCAAGGAAGGTCGCGGTCAACGCGCCAATCAAGTAGCCGAAGGTCAGCCCGGCCTGCAAAAAGCCCAGCGCGTAACCGCGATGGCCGGTTGGCGCATGTTCGGCGACGAACACCCAGGCGCTCGGCACTTCCCCGCCGACCGCCGCGCCTTGGAGAATGCGTAGCGCCAGCAACAGCAGCGGTGCGAAATAACCGATCTGGGCATACGTCGGCATGATCCCGATCAGCAGGCACGGCAGCGCCATCATCAGGATGCTCAGGCTGAAGACTTTCTTGCGCCCGAGTTTGTCGGCGAAATGCGCCATCAGGATCCCGCCCAGCGGCCGCGCCAGATAACCGGTGACGAAGATCCCGAAGCTTTGCAGCAGACGCAGCCACTCGGGCATTTCCGGCGGGAAGAACAATTGGCTGAGGGTCAGGGCGAAGAACACGAAAATGATGAAATCGTAGATCTCCAGCGCCCCGCCGAGGGCCGCAAGGCCGAGGGTCTTGTAGTCGGAACGGCTGAACGGCGCCGGTCGCGCTGTGGATTGGGCAGTCATGGCAAAGAACTCTGGCAGGCAAAAAACCAAGGCGCCCATGGTCTACGCAAATCCGCCTGGGGACAACCCGTTAGACCATAGTCCCGGATGGGCAAAACCTGCTCACAAAATGGCGGCGGTTGATTTACTGTTGAGGCTTGTCTGCAGCCACAGTCCAGTGAAAACCTGTGGGAGCGGGCTTGCTCGCGAATGCGGTGTGTCAGCCAAATCAGCGTCGACTGACACACCGCATTCGCGAGCAAGCCCGCTCCCACCCAAAGCACTCAGCGTGCTGCAGACCTGAAAATAACCATAAAAATCCGAGGTACTCCCTGTGGCCGTTGATATCGAAGATAGCCGCTCCGCGCGCTTTGCCTTGCGCTGTTCAAGCTTTGCCGAACGCTGGTTCCCCGACTCCTGGGTGTTCGCCGCACTGGCGGTGATCATTGTCGCGCTGGCCACTTTGGCCATGGGCGCCAAACCCACCGATGCCGCGATGGCCTTTGGCGACGGGTTCTGGAGCCTGATCCCGTTCACCATGCAAATGGCCTTCGTGGTGATTGGCGGCTACGTCGTCGCCAGTTCGCCGCCGGCGGTCAAGCTGATCGACAAACTGGCGCGCATCCCGAAAAACGGCCGCTCTGCCGTGGCCTGGGTCGCGCTGATCTCGATGGTCGCCTCGCTGTTGAACTGGGGCCTGTCGCTGGTGTTCGGCGGTTTGCTGGTGCGCGCCCTCGCCCGCCGCACCGATCTGAAAATGGATTACCGCGCGGCCGGTGCGGCGGCGTATCTGGGCCTCGGCGCGGTCTGGGCGCTGGGCCTGTCCTCATCGGCGGCGCAGTTGCAGGCCAACCCGGCCAGCCTGCCGCCGGCGATCCTGTCGATCACCGGGGTGATTCCGTTCACCCAAACCATCTTCCTCTGGCAGTCCGGCGCCATGCTGCTGGCGCTGATCGTGATTTCGATCATCGTCGCCTACGCCACCGCACCCGGCCCGAACTCTGCGCGCGATGCCAAGGATTGTGGCATCGACCCGGCGTTCAACCTGCCACCGCTGCAACCGCGCACCCGGCCCGGCGAATGGCTGGAGCACAGTCCGCTGCTGATCATCTTGCTGGTGCTGCTGGCCGCCGGCTGGCTGTTCCACGAGTTCTCGAGCAAACCGGCGATCACCGCTATTTCCGGACTCAACACCTATAACTTCCTGTTCATCATGCTCGGCGCCCTGCTGCACTGGCGGCCACGCAGCTTCCTCGATGCGGTGGCCCGGGCGGTGCCGACCACCACTGGCGTGCTGATCCAGTTCCCGCTGTACGGCTCGATCGCCGCGCTGCTGACCACGGTCAAAGGTGCCGACGCACAGACCCTGGCGCATCACATCTCGACCTTCTTCGTCAGCATCGCCTCCCACGACACCTACGCGTTGCTGATGGGCGTGTACTCGGCGATTCTCGGCTTCTTCATCCCGTCCGGCGGCGGCAAGTGGATCATCGAAGCGCCGTACGTGATGCAAGTCGCCAACGATCTGCAATACCACCTCGGCTGGGCAGTACAGATCTACAACGCCGCCGAAGCCCTGCCGAACCTGATCAACCCGTTCTACATGTTGCCGCTGCTGGGCGTGCTTGGCCTGAAGGCGCGCGACCTGATCGGCTTCTCGTTCGTGCAATTGCTGGTGCACACGCCGCTGGTGCTGTTCTTGCTGTGGGTGCTGGGAACGACATTGGCGTATACGCCGCCGGTCATTCCTTGAGTCAGTGCGGGGCGCGGTCAATCGGCCGACGCCCCGCCTTTCCCTTCCTGACAGCGCTGCGTCGAGGCCGACATGGCTTTCTGTCGCAAATAATGGCTCAGCGCCATCATCGTCCTTTACCGCATTACCGCCTCGGTAATATCCTTGCGCGCCGAAAATATGTTTCATTTTTTTGCCAAGCGCCAAGGGAGTTGTTGCAATGATCGTAGGGATTGACCTGGGAACCACCAACAGCCTCGTCGCCGTCTGGCGTGGCGAATCCTCCGAATTGGTGCCCAATGCCCTCGGTCAGTTCCTGACACCGAGCGTGGTGGGGCTGGATGATCAGGGCCGGATTCTGGTCGGCCAGGCTGCACGCGAGCGTCTGCACACCCATCCGCGCCTGACGGCGTCGCTGTTCAAGCGTCACATGGGTAGCGCCACGGAAGTCTATCTGGCTGACAAGGCGTTTCGTCCGGAAGAGCTGTCTGCGCTGGTGCTGAAAAGTCTGAAAGAAGACGTCGAACGGGCTTATGGCGAAACCGTCACTGAAGCGGTGATCAGCGTCCCGGCCTACTTCAGCGACGCCCAGCGCAAAGCCACGCGGATCGCCGGCGAGCTGGCCGGGCTGAAAGTCGAGAAGCTGATCAACGAACCGACTGCCGCCGCCCTCGCTTATGGGCTGCACCAACGCGACAAGGAAACCTCGTTCCTGGTGTTCGACCTCGGGGGCGGCACGTTCGACGTGTCGATTCTGGAGTTGTTCGAAGGGGTGATGGAGGTCCGCGCCAGCGCCGGCGACAACTTCCTCGGTGGTGAAGACTTCGACAGCGTGCTGCTGGAACACTTTATCGACCAGCACCGCTCGGTCGCCGACTTTCCTGATCGCAACAGCGTCATCCAGCCCCTGCGCCGCGAGGCTGAGCGTGTGCGCAAGACCCTGGGTCAGGACAGCAGCGCCGAGTTCCGGCTGCAACTGGGTGACCGTCACTGGACCCACACCATCACCCAGCAAGAATTGGCGACGCTTTACATGCCACTGCTCGAGCGCCTGCGCGCGCCGATCGAACGGGCTCTGCGTGACGCACGCATCCGGGTCAGCGACCTCGATGAGATTCTGCTGGTCGGCGGTACTACCCGGATGCCGCTGGTGCGCAAACTTGCCGCCGGATTGTTCGGCCGTTTTCCGTCGATCACCCTCGATCCGGATCAGGTGGTGGCGCAAGGCGCAGCCATTCAGGCAGCACTCAAGGCCCGCTCGGCCGCACTTGAAGAAGTGGTGCTGACCGACGTCTGCTCCTACACGCTGGGCATCGAAACTTCGACTCAGATTGGCCGCAATTATGAGGCCGGTCACTACCTGCCCATCATCGAGCGCAACAGCATCGTCCCGGTCAGCCGGGTCAAGACCGTGTACACCTTGCAGGACAATCAGGAGCAGGTGGTCGTGCGGATCTTCCAGGGCGAAAGCCGTCTGGTCAAAGACAACGTCGCGCTTGGCGAACTGGCGATCAAGGTGCCGAAACGCAAGGCCGGCGAAGTGTCCCTCGATGTGCGTTTCACCTATGACAACAACGGCCTGCTGGAGGCCCAGGTGAATATTCCGCTGACCGGGCAACAACATTCGCTGGTCATCGAAAACAACCCCGGCGTGCTCACGCCCGAAGAGATTCAGCAACGCTTGCAGAACCTCGCTCAGCTCAAGATTCACCCGCGCGAGCAACAGGTCAACACGCTGCTCAGTGCCCGTCTCGAACGGCTCTACCAGGAAAGCCTGGGCGACCTGCGCGATCAGATTGGCCATTGGGCCAAGCAATTCCAGATCGCGCTCGACTCGCAGGACGAGCGCCAGATTCGTGAAGTGCGCACCGAGCTGAGCAGGCACCTGAGCGAACTTGATCGCACGCCGTGGCAATAAGGGAGCGTTGACATGGATTGCTGGTCCGTCCTGCACCTGCCCGATGACGCTGACGTCCGCGATATCAAGCGCAGCTATGCACGCCTGCTGAAAACCTTCAGGCCCGATGAAGATCCCGAAGGCTTCCAGCGCTTGCGCGAAGCCTACGAACGCGCGCTGGCGATTGCCCAATGGCGCCTGGAAAACGCCGAACAGGAAGACGAGCAGGACGCCGACGTCGCTGTCGCCACGGCGTCCAGCGCCTTTGCTGCGCTGGCGCTCGATAATGCCCTGGCCAACAGCTCCAGCCAGGCGCAAAACCAGACGTGGGATTTCGCCGCTCTGGGAGTTTCGCCCGTCATTCCGGCAGCCCCGGAGCCGTTTGTGCCGCCATCGAAGGACGACGCCCTGCGTGTCGAGCCGCTGGCGGCGAATGCGGGCGCCGACGCGCAGAGTCTTGAAGCGCACGCCGCATGGCAACTGCTTGAAGATCTGTCGCCCGACAACCTCGGCGAGCGCTGGGAGCAGGCGCAACAACAAGGCTGCGCCAAGGCATTCGAAAGGCTGTTGCTGCAATTATGTTTTGAGCATCCACAACTGCGCGGCCCGGTACTGCACTGGGCCGTCGAGCAGTTGGGATGGTTGGGCCCCTGGCAAGAAGTGCTGATGAACGATCGCCAGCGCGACATGCTCGCCGAGAGCCTGATGTCCGACTATCGAAACGCCTTGCAGGCGCTGCTCGAAAGCCGGAGCGAGCGCGAATTCCTCAATTTGCTCAAACACTACAGCGGCCAGCCGTGGCTCCAGGTATTCGATCGCCGCGAACAATGGCAACAAAATCTGCTGCATCTGCTCAACGACCATGAGTGGAGCGTGCCGCTGTTCGACCGTATCGGCCAATTGTTCGGCTGGGATCACACCAAAGGTCTGCACCCGCAACCAGACTGGCTTTGGGAAAAATTGATCGAACGCTGCAATCAGGAAAGTTTCTACGACAACCTGCGGGCCAAGGCTGAAAGCGATCGTACGTGGGCGGCCGACGTGCAGGCAGCGCATCTGTTGATCAACCCGCTCAAACCGATGCAGCAGAAGAAGATCATCGACGGCTTTGGTCAGAATGAATGGCAGGCCTGCCACGATCTGTCGGAAAAGCTCAAATGGCGCTTCCCGGAGCTGCTCGCGCGATTGCCCTACGCCGACGTTTTTTACTGGCGGCGGTTTTTGCCACGGCCCATCGCCGACGAAACCTGGGTGCGGGTATGGACGGCCATTGTCTTGGCGCTGTTCCTGTTCTATCTGCCCTCGCATCAAAAAGACGCGGCAACCCTGGTCTTCATTCCGCTGGTGTTTGCGTGTGTGCCGGTGTGGTTTTTTCGTTTTGCGCTGAGTTGGTGGGTGGTGCTGACGTCTCACGTGATCGTTGCGGATCTGTGGCTCACCGAAGGGCTGATTCCGCGCCGATGGAACCCTGACACCCGCTGGCTGGTAATACGCCACGGGCTACCGCAGGTGGTCATGGTGCTGCTGTTTTCGTTGCTGCTCGGGCCACTGGGCGCGCTCACTTACGTGGGCGTGATCCTGATCGGACTGGTGCACAAACGACGAATCGGCTCTCTCGACCCGCAGCTGAGCAATAACCACCCTTGGCTGACCGCGCTGCACTGGGCGCACTTCAGTCCGCTGCAACTGCTGTTTCTGGTGGTGATGACCGCGATAACGGCGGCCAGCAGGCTCGGCTATTCCTTGCACTCGCTGATGCCCGGCTAGAACAGCAGCGAGCTTGCGTTGCGCCGGTTGTAATCGAGTGAATCGTTGTGGGAGCCGACCTGGTCGCTCCCACATTTGTTTTGCTGCACCTGAAAGTGTCACCCAACTGTCACATTGCCTTGCTAGCGTCCGCCCGAAACAAACTGAAACAATTAAGCAGAACGGGCTGACAGATGAAAGACGAGACAGACGGCACTGACGCACCTGAATCCGACAACCCCACCGACACCAGTCGCCGCCGCTTTCTCGGCGGTGTCGCCGTCCTCGGCGTGGGCGCGACCCTGGCCGGCTGCGGCAACGCCAGCGATCAACCGGGTAAACCGGTGGAGCGCCCGCTGACCCCGACCGAGCTGGACAAGGCCCTGCGCGATCAGGTGAAAACCGTGGTGGTGATCTACGCCGAGAACCGCAGCTTCAACAACCTGTTCGGTGATTTCCCCGGTGTCGAGAAACCGCTGTCGGCGCTCAAGCCTGCCGATTACCAGCAACGTGACCGCGACGGCAGCCTGCTGCAGACGCTGCCGCCAGTCTGGGGTGGCGTGCTGCAGATCGGCCCGCAAACGCTTGATGGCGTGACCTACCCCAGCGCCACGCAGTTTCAGGAAAACCTGCCCAACGCGCCGTTCGCCCTCAAGGGCCCGAATGCCGAAGATTTGCCGTTCGGTCTGGTGACCCGCGATTTGTGGCACGTGTTCTATCAGAACCAGATGCAGATCAATGGCGGCAAGAACGATGGTTTTGTCGCCTGGGCCGACTCCGGTGGTTTGACCATGGGGCACTACGCCCAGAGCCGCTACTCGCTGCGCCTGTGGGATGTGGCGCAGGAATTCGTGCTGTGCGACAACTTCTTCCAGGGTGCCTTCGGCGGCTCGTTCCTCAACCACCAGTACCTGATCAGCGCCACCGCGCCGTTCTATCCGGACGTAGCCAATTCGGTGGCCAAGTCACAGATTGCCGTCCTGCAAAGCGATGATCCGACTGACCCGCGCCTCAAGCCACTGGAACAGTCACCCGCCAGCGCCATGACCGGCCCGCCGCAGTTCGGCCCGAGTGCGCTGACCCCGGACGGCTTCGGCGTCAACACCCTCGCTCCGCCGTACTGGCCGACGTGGATTCGCGATCCGGAACGTCCGGAATATTCCAAGGCCGATCTGCCCAACGTAATGGTGCCGCAGACCCACGAGCACATTGGCGACAAGCTGTCGAAGAAGAACGTCGACTGGGCCTGGTACGCTGGCGCCTGGCAGGCGACGCTGGAGCAGTACAAGGATTCGGGCGGCATTCCGAAGATCCCCAACTTCCAGTATCACCACCAGCCGTTCAACTACTTCAAGCAGCAAGGCCCGGAAACCCCGCAAGAGCGCAACAAACGCCTGCGCGATGCCGGCCTGGGCGATGAATCAAGCACCAACAAGTTCTTCGCCGATGCCGAGGCCGGCAAGTTGCCGGCGGTGACGTTCTACAAGCCCCAGGGCAACCTGAACATGCACGCCGGTTATGCCGACGTCGCCTCCGGTGACCGGCACATCGTGCGCGCCCTGAAGGTGCTGCGCGAAAGCCCGCAGTGGAAAAACATGGTGGTGATCGTCACCGTCGATGAAAACGGCGGCTGGTGGGACCACGTGGCACCGCCCAAGGGTGATCGCTGGGGCCCGGGGTCACGGGTGCCGGCGCTGGTGGTGTCGCCATTCGCCCGCAAAGGCACGGTGGATCACACGGTCTACGACACGGCGTCGATCCTGCGCCTGATCACCCGAGTGTTCCAACTGGAAACCCTCGACGGCCTCAAGCAGCGCGATGAAGCGATGATCGCTCGCGGCCAGAAACCCATGGGCGATCTGACCAACGCCCTGCATTTTCAGGTCTGAAAAATGAGTTCTGCGGGCTGACGCAAAAATCCGTGAATGACGGCTTCTCTGTGCAACACGGCTGATCCACTATGAAGCGCCCCGAAACTCCGGGGAACCCACGCTGAAAAGGATCTGAGCATGTTCAAACTCGCAGGATTTACCCCCGCAGTGCTTACCCTCGCCGCGCTCACCCTGAGCGCGGCTGCCCACGCCGATATCGACCTGAAGCTGGGCAGCACCGAGCGCGTCACTCGCCTCTTCGCCTACCCCAACAACTGCAGTGTGATCTGCTATCGCAACTGGTCGCTGGAGCAGACCGTCGCCCATTACCTGAGCCAGAGCGTGCAGCGCGATGGCTACACAAACGCCAAAGTCCTGGTGAAGAACGATAACGGGCAGATTTACGCCGAGATCAGCGGCGTCCCCGAAGGCTACGACAAACCGCTGTCGGCGCTGCTGGATGCCGGTGACCTGGCCTATACCGGCGCCAGCAAACTCAATGCCGATGGCAAATGGGCGTACAGCTGGTATCTGTTCCTGCCGCTGGGCATGGCCCTGGAAAACCGCAAGAGCGTCGAACTGCTGCACTTCCCGCCAGATTATTCGCTGACCCAGGCCCAGGATTATCTGCGCTCGAACACCACCGATCGCTGGGCCACCCTGCTGACCGTCAACGGCATCCCGACCGACCAGACGCCGGCCTATCAGACCATCATCGACATTGCGCCGATCGCCGCGCCATCCAACGCCGGCAGTGATCTGGAAGGCGTCTACGACTACTTCAAGGACTACCAGACCACGCTGGTCAAGCAGTTCAGCCAGACCGCCGCCGGCACCACCCTGCCGATGGTCGCCTTCGGTGCCCCGGTGCGTAACTGGATCAAGCAGCAATACGGCCCGACCGTGGCCGTATTGGGTCTGGCGACCATCAGCCCGAGCGCAGGGGTGAACGTGCCGGTGCTGGGTTCGAACCACCCGAGCTACATCTGGTACGCCGCCGACCCGGCCAGCTACGACGGCGATGAAGCGAAAGCCGATGCCGCCGGCTTGAAGGTCATGGGTCAGGACTTGAGCGCCGCCTGCTGGCAGGCCGGGATGGGCAGCAAACCCGGCACCGATGCGAAAGCCCTGCTCAACAGCTGTACGCAGACCTGGCAAGTGACGCAGAAGGTCAAGACCTGCGAGCTGTTCTACACCTCGATCCGCAACCTGACCCCGGCTCAGGCTGCCGCCAAATGCTCGACCACGCCGATCAAGGCCCAGTTGCAACAGCTTCAGGGCGAATTGCCGGCCCCTGCTGTTCCCGCGCCACACCTCTGATCTGCAGAAAAGACTTCCCGTGTCAGCCATCGCTGACGCGGGAAGCAGCTAATCACGCCTGTCAGATCTGACAGTAGACGGTTTGTGTCAAACACTGGAGGATTGGATCCAAACATGTTGCAGAGCTGACAGGATGTCAGACCCGAGAAGTCGCAGCATCTGGCTGACAGGGATCGTTATGAACAACCAGGTACATCAGCACCACGTTCCACGCGACGCGCCAGGCATCTACCCGTTTGCCGGGTTGCCTGTGCGTCTGGGTTTTCCGTCCACTGTCGATTTCGAAATCGTGCAGGACGAACATGGCCGCGCTGCCGTTGTGGCGCGTCGGGAGTTCCTGCGTATCACCAGAATGTGCCGCATTTCCGGACAACTGCTGCCCTACCGCTGCCGCCAGAGCCGTCAGTTGCTGAGCGGCATCCATATCTACGACCCGCGCTTTTGCGGGTTGCTCGAACATGCCTGCGATCCGAATGTTTTTCTCGACATGAGTGAGCTGTGGCTGTGGGCGCTGCGCGACATTCAGCCGGGTGAACGCCTGAGCATCGACTTCGCCTCCACCGAAGACCGCTTGCTGCAGCAGTTTGCCTGCGACTGCGGCTCACCGCGCTGTCGTGGATGGATCACCGGTTACGATGAACCACCCACGATCGAGGGCCAGCACTTTTTGCAGCGCTGGCGAGGTGCGCACTGATCGGGATTACAACGCGCCGACCGGACGCAGACGATATTGCGGCGGCAGTTGCTCGAAACCACTGATGGTGGTGTTCAGGCTTTTCCAGCGACCGTCCTTGATGCCGTAGATGCAGCCGTGAATCGACAGGCTCTGGCCGCGATGCCAGGCGTTCTGGATGATGCTGGTGTGGGCGACGTTGGCCACTTGCTGGACGACGTTGAGCTCGCAGAGGCGGTCGACCTGCTCTTCCTCGGTCGGCAGCTTGGCCAGTTCTTCACGTTTTTCGTAATACAGGTCACGGATCGAGCGCAGCCAGCCATCGATCAGGCCGAACTGGCGATCCTGCATCGAGGCGCGCACACCGCCGCAGCCATAGTGGCCGGTAACGAGGATATGTTTGACCTTGAGCACGTCGACCGCGTACTGAATCACCGACAGGCAATTGAGGTCGGTGTGCAGCACCACGTTGGCGACGTTGCGGTGTACGAACAGATCGCCCGGCAGCATGCCGACGATCTCGTTGGCCGGCACCCGTGCGTCGGAGCAGCCGATCCACAGATATTCCGGGGTCTGCTGGCGCGCCAGCTTGGCGAAGAAATCCGGGTCTTCCTTGGTGATCGCGTCAGCCCAGCGCTCGTTGTTATTAATCAGGTCTTGTAAGTCGTGCATGGTTAAGGCCTCAAGAAAGATGCGCAGGTATGACAAACGACCGCCCGTCGGGGTCACGCAAGGATCGCAAGTGTTTTCGTTGGAATTCTCGTGTGCCCGGTGTGTCCACCTCAGTAAGGCCCACAGTATGAGGATTTGCCATGACTGATTCACGACGTCCGTTCGATGCGGTGCAACCGGAACCCATCGATGATAACGAAGACCGCATGGGCTCGGTGCATGAGCTGGATTTCGATGAAGACGAACCCAGCGCAAAAATCGGCGACGAGATTCCCGAGCGCGAGCGCGAGCAACTGATGCCCGACGAACGGGTGCGCGAGGCGGGTTTTACCGGCGCATCAACTGCTGACCATGAACCGACCGACGATGACCTGAGCCCGGAAACCCTGATTCATGAGGACGGTGCACGCGATGCCGAGGAGGCTGGCGAAGGCAATCAGGCGGATTGGGATCTGAGCATTGTCGACGAGGACGACATTGGCGGGGGTAACGGCCTGGATGAGGCGGAGCTGGCGCGGCGTGATCCGCTGGATGGCAATCGCTGATCTGTATTGCCTGTAAGGACGCCTTCGCGAGCAAGCCCGCTCCCACAGGGAATTGAGACACGACTCAAAACCAATGTGGGAGCGGGCTTGCTCGCGAAGCTTTTAAATAAGTTCAGTCGACCAGGGTGCAGGCCATCACTACGGCATCTTCACGCCCGCCCACCGCCGGATAATAATCCCGCCGCCGGCCAATCTCGTTGAAACCATAGCGCTCATACAGCTTGAACGCCGCCGTGTTGCTATCCCGCACTTCCAGGAAACACTCCCGCGCTTCAGCCGCGTATGCCCGCGACATCAGATGCTCAAGCAGCGCCAGCCCCAGCCCACGCCCCTGATTCTCCGGTTTGACCGTGATGTTCAGTAGGTGCGCCTCGTCGAGAATGATCTGCACCACTCCGTGGCCGACCTGTTGCTGACCTTCGAACATCAGCCAGATCTGGTATTTGCCCAGCCCGTCGAGAAAAATCCCGCGGGTCCAAGGATGGCTGTACGCCGCGTATTCGATCTTCAATACCGCGTCCAGGTCCGCCTCGGTCATCGGGCGGAACGATACAGCTTCACTCATTCGATGGTTTCCAGCGCGCCATCAGCCGACGCATGGCTTGCCACACAGCGGCTTTGCGCTGTGGCTCTTCCATTAACAATTCCAGACCGGGGATGGCCCAGGCCAGGCCCAGGCCTTCGATCTGCAATTCACTATTGAACGCTTCGGCGTCCGCTTCACCGGCAAAACGCACCGCCGGCAGGCCGATCAGCCACAGGCAGGCGCAAGGCGCCGCTTCCATTTGTACCGAAAGAAAACCCTGAACGAAGTCGCGTGCCGCTTCCGGGCCCTGATCCAGGGTGCCGCGGTTCAGCCACGGCCAGCGCACCGGCTCGCCGACGATCTGCGGCGCATCCGGCAGACCGGCGGCGCGCAACATGTCCTTGAGCAACAGATAGGCCGGATCGCGGCTCTGGAACGCTTCGCCTGTGGGTAACTCGACCAGCAGCAGGCAAGCCCCGGCGCGCAGCAGTTGCAGGGCAAACCGCGGTGGCGGCACGGGGGCGGGTTTGACCACCACTGGCGCCTCTTCGACCTCTGCCACCGGTTTGGCACCGGTACGGGTACTGGCGAGCGACGGGCGCGGCACCTCGATTTTCGGCCGTTCGACTGGGCGCGGTGCACTCTGCACCGGGGCTTCGGCCTGAACAACCGGCACCGCCGCCACCTCTGGCTCAGGCTCGGGCATGTCCAGCAGTTCGGGCCGCGACGGGGCGGCGAAAGGCAATTCGGTGCGCGGCAGCCAGTTGACCACCTGCATGGCGTTCAAATAGGCGCGGCGGCGGGACTCGATAAGCAAAGGTCGGCCACTTGTGGATAACTGAAAGTGTGCTGATTCTACCGCCCTTCGCTCAAGATCGCCCGTTGTTGATCGATAGTCTTGATCCCGTCTTTAATCCGGGAAAAAGCGACAGCCCGTCCCGAGAGTGAATCGCATCCCTCCTGATGCAGTACAATCGCGGCTTTTAATCGCCAACCAGCCGGCCATTCCGATGATCGAACCCAAGCGCGTCTTGCGCGCCCTCGCTGAACACTGGGCACTTCTGGAGCCACTGTGCGAGCACTTCGACCAAGGCACCCTGAGCCTCAACGAACTGCGCACGCAACTGGCCGCCCAACAACTGGACAGCACGCCGCAGGACATCACCAGCCTGCTCGACGTGTGGATTCGCCTCGACATTCTGGTGCCCGTGGCGAAAAGCCCGAACCGTTTCGAGCTGAACGCGCAGATCCACGACTTCCTCGCCTATCTGCGCCGTGAGCACCGGCTGGGCCTGTGCCTGGAAATCGAAGCCTATCTGCGCCACCTCGAACGGCTGGCCGGCTACATTCAGGACGCGTTCGACGTTCGCGACGGCAACGATCTCGCCCGTCAGCTGCGTTTGCTCGACATGCGCGTGCGCGACGTGCTGAAGAAACTCGACAACGACGAACAGGCGCTGGTGGCCGTCGCCGAACGGGCCAAGACCAGCGACCGGCAGATTCCGCTGCGTCAGCGTTACGCCGAAGTCCTGGCGACCTGGGACGAATACGTCGAGCCAATGATCGATCTGGTGAACGCCGACGGCGCCTTCGAACAAGGCGTGCGCAAGGTTGAAACCGTGCTGTTGAAGATGCTCAGCGAACAGCAGCGCCTCGGCCATCTGGTCGACGACGACATGCTGCTGCGCACCCACGCGCGCATCCTCGAAATGCAGACCAGCGCCCAGTTGACCCTGCGTCACGCCCGCGAACTGCTGCTGCCGCTGCGTGAAGAAGCACGCCGCCACAACGCCGTGACCCGTGGTGCCGCGCTGGCGCTGGCGGCGATTCGCCGTAAAGGCATCGATGCCGTGCCACAAGCGGCGATGCCCCTGTTCACCCGGCCGCAAAGCACCTTCCTCGGCAGCGCCAGTCAGGTCGAGGCTTACGTCTACGCCCTGGCGCGTTTCGAGCCGAAACCGGCGCGTTTCCCCAAGGCGCACAAAACCCAGAAATCCGGCGATGCCCCGCGCGCACCGCGCACCGTGCGCGAGATGGTCGAGCGTTGCGAAGAGTCCCTGCCAATGCCGGATCTGATGACCTGGCTGCTGGAGCAGGAACCGGACGGCGCCACCGACGAATTGCTGTACTGGTTCTCGCGCCTGTCGCGGGAAAAACGCTTCAAGCGCGAGCGTCTGGAACGCCGCGAATATCACACTCACGAGCACCAGGTCAGCCTGCGCTCCTTCGCCCTGCTCTCGGCCCGCGACTCCGCCGCCGAGGATTCTGCGAGCATCCCCAATGCATCTTGATCTATCCGAACTGTCCCAACTGGCGCCGATCTTCCGCGAGCTGTTCAAGGGCTATCACGTCAGCCGCCGCGACCCGGAACTGTACGCGCAACTGTCGAACTTCCAGGATCAATACCGCACGCTGTTCAAGGCGCTGGGGTTCGAACTGGTCTGCGACACCCGTGGGTTCTATTACTTCGTGCCGGACATGGCCGCTGCGGCGGTGAACAAGACTGCTCAGCGTCTGGCGCTGTTCACCTTCATTCTCGTCGAGCATCTGGCCGATCAGGGCCGCGATCCGATCGCCGTGCTCGACGGCGGCAGCCTCGGCCGCGAAGAATTGCCGTCGCTGCTGGACAAATACCGCGACCTGTTCATCCAGGCCGAAGTGCAGACCGTTGAAGAACTCGAAGAAAAAATCATGCGTCGCATGACCCAGCTCGGTTTCGCCGGCGAAGAAAACGGCGTGTACCGTTTCCTGCCGCCGATGCACCGCTTCCTCGATGTGTGCCTGTCGGTGCAGCAGGACCGCGATCTGGCGGCCAGCGTACACAGCGTGCTGCCGCTGCCGGCACCGGTACTGATCGACGAAGCCGCCGAAGCCAAATTCCTCGAAACCGACGATCCGCTTGATCTCAGCGAATTTGAGGAAGAGAGCGAAGAAGACGCACTGGCCCGGGCCATTGCCGAAGAACAGGAGTCCGACGCATGAGCCAGGAACGCTACGGCATCCGCCGCTTTGCCCTTTTGAACACCGCCGGTTACAGCCTCGGCCTGTTCCCGCTGGAAGAACCGTTGTCGGTCTACGGCGCGAACAACCTCGGTAAATCGGCGTCGATCAACGCCCTGCAGTTTCCGATTCTGGCGCGCATGTCGGACATGAGTTTCGGCAAATACAGCCTGGAACAATCGCGGCGCTTCTACTTCGCCTCCGACACCAGCTACATCCTCGTCGAAGTCAATCTGCCCCACGGTCCGCACGTGATCGGCGTGGTCGGTCGCGGCCCGGGTGGTGGTTTCGGTCACCAGTTCTTCGCCTATGCCGGCAAGCTCGACCTGGCGCACTACCAAAAGAACGACACCTGCCTGCGGCAGAAAGAGCTGTTCAGCAACCTTGAGAAAGAAGGCCTGAAAGCCTACGAACTCAAGCCGGACGAACTGCGTCGTCTGCTGGTTGGCGGGCACACCTCTATCCCGCTCAACCTGACCCTGATCCCGCTGCGCTCCACCAGCGAGCAGAGCCTGAAAACCTTCCGCGCACTGTTCATCAACCTGCTGCACATGCGCGAAATCACTGCGGCCAAGTTGAAGCAACTATTCCTCGATGCCTTCGAGCACAGCCTGCGTTCCGGCAGCGTCGACTACATCGCCGCGTGCGAAGAAGCCTTCCGCGATGTGCGCCGGATGGAGCAGGACTACAACTCGCTGGTCGCTGCCGGCCCGCTGGTCGAAGCCTTGGCCAACGGCGTGAAACAGCGCGACGTGCTGCGCGGCAAGCTGCACCGCCTGTCGCCGCTGCTCGACTCGTTGCTCGGCACTTGGTCGGATTACGCCACGGCACGCAAGGAAGAGCTGACCATTCAGGCCGAGCACTACCGTCGCGAGCAGGATGATCTGCAAAACGATCAGCGCGGTGGCACGCAGGAGCTGATGCGTCTGGAGCGGGAGATCTCCGGGATTCAGCGCTGGCTTGGCGAGTTGTCGGTACTGAAGAACCGCTTCGCGCTGGTCGATGACGTCAAAGTGCTGGAGCAACAGCTGCTCGCGGCCAAGGACGCCCACGACGAATTGGCCGGTGCGCTGGCACAGTCCCGGCAGTTCAGCGCCGAAGATCTGGAAGAGCGTCTGCGCGATCTGGAAAAACGCCTGAAGTCGGTGAAGCAGCAACTCGATCACGCCGACAACAACAGCTATGCGCGCCTGCGTGAGGAGTTCTCGCAGCAGGACGTCGAGCGCCTGATGCGCCTGTTCAACAGTGCGCTGTTCAGCCTGCCGCTGGGCGAGCACGGCATCACCCTCGACGAGGACGGCGAGTGGGTCAAATCGGTCGAGCTGATCCTCGATGGCTTCAAGGGCGAGCGCTTCGAAGTACCGGGCCTGTCGATCGACATCTCGCACATCGAGCCGCCGGCGCTGCAAGCGCTGGCCGACCGCGCCGCGCTGCGTGACCAGAAAGAGCGTCTGGAAAAAGAGCTCAAGCAGCTCAAGACTCAGCAAGCCGTGGCCGCCGACCGCGCCGCGAGCAAGACCCAGACCGAAGCGCTGTACCAGCAAGTGCTGGATGCGCAGAAAGCCCTGGAAGATTTCCGTCGCACCCAGACCTTGAGCGCCGAAGAAGGCGACAAGCTTGAGCAACTGGCGCAGATGGAAGCCGCGCAGGACGAACTCAAGCGTTCCAGCGATGCGTTCACCGAGCGCGTCCAGCAACTGTCGGCCAAGTTGCAACTGGTCGGTCGGCAGATCGCGGATATGGAAGCCAAGCAGCGCACCCTCGATGACGCCCTGCGCCGTCGTCAGTTGCTGCCGGCGGACCTGCCGTTCGGTACGCCGTTCATGGATCCGGTCGACGATTCGATGGACAACCTGCTGCCGCTGCTCAACGACTATCAGGACAGCTGGCAAGGCTTGCTGCGCGCTGACGGGCAGATCGAAGCGCTGTACGCGCAAGTACGCCTCAAAGGCGTGGCCAAGTTCGACAGCGAAGACGACATGGAGCGCCGTCTGTCGTTGCTGATCAACGCTTACGCGCACCGTACCGACGAAGCCCTGACGTTGGGCAAGGCGCGGCGTGCGGCGGTCACCGACATCGCCCGGACCCTGCGCAACATCCGCAGCGACTACGACAGCCTTGAGCATCAACTGGCGCTGTTCAACCGCGAGATCAACAAGCGTCAGGTGTCCAACCTGCAGAGCTTCCGCATCGTCCTGGCGCCAAACAAGGAAGCGCTCAAGCACATCGACCAGATCATCCACAGCGCCGGTCAATACGAAGAAGGCGAAACCCTGTCGGTGTTCGACCTGAGCCAGAGCGCCGAACAGGACAACAAGAACGAAGAGGCCAAGGAGTACCTGGCGCGGCTGGTGGCGGCGAACCACAACCAGCTCGGTCTCAAGGACTTGTTCGAACTGGCGTTCGAGATCACCAAGGTCAACGGCCAGCCAGTGATCCACACCGACATCGACGGCGCCGCGTCCAACGGCACCACCATGACCATCAAGGCGCTGACCAACATGTACTTGTTGCTGCACCTGATGGACCGTGATCTGGCCGGCCGCGTACGCCTGCCGTACTACCTCGATGAGGCGGCGGACATCGACGAGAAGAACCAGGCAGCCCTGCTGGAAACCAGCCTGCAACTGGGCTTTGTGCCGATTCTGGCGAGTGTGAAGCCGCAGGTCTGCGCCAGTGTCGCCATCGACCTGGAAGGCGGCAGCGGCCCGGCGGGGATCTACATCGACGAGGCGGACTGGAAGTACATCCGCCGCCATGACGTGGTGAAAGCCACCGTCAATGTGCAAGCCGATGAGCCGGAGCTGGATGAGGTTTGATCGACGTTAGCTGAAGGCAAAAAAAGGGCCGCGATCTGTTGGGATCACGGCCCTTTTTTATGGCTTTGGATTTGTGCGGACTTTTAGTGCCCTATCGCGAGCAGGCTCACTCCTACCATTTGGAACGCGTTCCCCTGTAGGAGTGAGCCTGCTCGCGATGGCGCCACTTCAGACACCACAGAATTACTTACCGAGCGAAATCTTCGGCGCCCAGGTCAGCCACTCATCCTCGAACTTGTCGAACAGCGGGAACGTCTGCTCAGGCCGTGCCGGGTTGCCCATGCGCTCACCGTCCGGTGTGGCGAAGGCGATGCCACCCTGAATCGCCGTCTCCAGTGACTCCGTGCGCACCGTCAGGCCATTGAACAAGCCGATGTCGAAACCGACGCCGCTGGTGTTCCAGAAGCGGCTGCCGCTGCGCACCAACGGCGCGTATTTCGGTTCGATCAAAATGTGCACCAACACCCGGTCAGCCGTCTGCCCAAGTTCATAACCGGTGACCTTGCCCACGGTGATTTCGCGGTAGGTCACGGGCACACCCGGTTTCAGCGAGCCACGGCGCGCGGCGCTCAAGACCAGACTCAAGCCGGCTTCTTGCTTACTCACTTCCGGCGGATTGGCCAGTGCGACGAAGTTCTTCTGTGGGCCAAGGTTTTTCGCCGCCGGCTGCACTTCCACATACTGCCCGGTGACCAGGGTTTCCAGGTTGGAAGTCTTCATCAGACCCAACTCAGGCTTGACCACCCAGAACTGACTGCCGACCCGCGCAATGCGCTCTGGCACTTCGGTGATGCGCGCAGTGAGCAGCACCGATTGCAAGTCATCAGCCAGATCAACACTTTCGATCTTGCCGACGTCCAGCCCCTTGAATCGAACCGGGGTACCGCTGCGCAGGCCATCGGCGCGATCAACCTTGATCGTCACCAAAGTGCCTTTCTGGTTCGCCTCATCGTGGTTGGCGAACAGACGGAAGCGCGGAATACGCTTTTGCAGCGGCGCCTTGGCTTGCGGTGTTTCAAAGGCAATGCCGCCGGCCATCAACGTCTGCAATGACTCGCTCTTCACTTGAATCCCGCCCGTCAGGCCACCGGTGAGGGTGATGCCGCTGACATTCCAGAAGCGTGTCGACGCGTTGACCAGGTTTTCGTATTCCTTCTCGATATGCACGCCGATGACGATTTGTTTTTTGGTCTTGGAGAACTGATAGCTCTGTACCGAACCGACCTTGACCTGTTTGTACAGAATCGGACTGCCGACTTCGATCGAACCCAGAACATCGGTGAACAGCACCAGGTGCAGACCAGGTGAACGCAGATCCAGCGGCGGCGCTTTTGGCCGCGCCTCGAATTCGCGTTTCGGCGCGGCACCTTTGTCGCCCGGACGCACGGCGATGTAGTTACCTTTGACCAATGCTTCGAGCCCGGTGATACCGGCCAGGGAAATCGACGGTTTGACCACCCAGAACTGTGTGCCCTCGACCAGATAGTCTTCCGCCAGAGGATCGAGCGTCAGCTCGGCCGTGGCGCTGTTCAGATCCGGATCGATTTTCAACGCTTTCATGTTGCCGACCTGAATGCCCTTGTACATCACCGGCGTACGGCCGGCCTGCAGACCTTCGAAGTCACTGAGTTTGACCTTGACCCGAATGCCGGCAGCGGCGGCGTCGAAGTCTTCATAGAGACGGAACGGCAGGCTTGGATCGGTGGGCGGACTGTCCTTGCGATTCTCTGGTGTGGCGAAGGCGATGCCACCGGCGACGATGCTCGCCAGAGACTCGCTGCGTACTTTCACCCCGGACAGGTTGGCGTCGATGCTGATGCCGCTGGCATTCCAGAAACGCGTGTGTTTGCGCACCAGTTTGGCGTAGGTCGGCTCGATGAACACTTTGAGCTCAACGGTGCTCTGGTCTTCAGACAGCACGTAGCTTTTGATCTGGCCGACTTTGATCTGCTTGTAGAACACCGGGCTGCCACGGTTCAGCGAACCGAGGCGATCGGCCTTGATGGTCAGGTGCAGACCCGGCTTGGAGTCCGACAGCGGTGGCTCTTCGGCCAGCGCCTTGAACTTGCGGGTGGGCTCGCCTTCGCCGGGGCTGATAGCCACGTAGTTACCCGAAACCAGGGTTTCCAGACCGGTGATACCGGCCAACGTCACGCTCGGTTTCACCAACCAGAAGCGCGTGCTGGTCTTGAGGTATTGCTCGACGTCCTTGTTCATCTCGACGGTGGCAATCACCCCTTTGGAGTTGCCCTCGTCATCAAGCTTGAGCGTCTTCACCTTACCCACCGGCATGCCCTTGTAGACCACTTCGGTCTTGTTGGCCTGGATGCCTTCACCGCTTTCGAAACGCACCTGAATCTCGATGCCGGTTTCGTTGTAGGCACGCCAGCCGAGCCAGCCGCCAATGATCAGGGCAATCAGAGGCAGTACCCAAATGGCAGACCAGTTGGAGGCCGGTCGGGTTTTCGCTACAGGCAAATCAGTCATGGTCGTCGTCCGACTCCGTGTTATCCCAAATCAGTCGGGGATCGAAAGTTACTGCGGCAAGCATCGTCAGAATCACCACACTGGCGAAAGCGATGGCGCCAAGATTGGCTTCGACACTGGCAAGCCGGCCGAAATTGACGACCGCCACCAGAATGGCGATCACAAAGATATCGAGCATCGACCAGCGACCGATGAACTCGATAAAGCGGTACATCCAGATCCGCTGCCGCGCGGACAACGGCTGACGTCGCTGCACCGAAAACAGCAGCAGCGCGATGCCTACCAGTTTGAAGGTCGGCACCAGAATACTGGCGATGAACACCACGGCGGCAATCGGGATCATGCCGTGCTGCACCAACTGGATCACGCCGGACATGATGGTGCTGGGATCGCCCTGCCCGAGCGAACTGACGGTCATGATCGGCAACACATTGGCCGGGATGTAGATAATCGCAGCCGTGATCAGCAGGGCCCAGGTGCGGGCCAGACTGTTCGGACGACGAGCGTGAACCAGCGCACCGCAGCGGGTGCAGGTCTGCTCGTCGGTGTCCGCATCCTGTTTGTTCAATTCATGGCATTCGGTACAGATCAGAATGCCCGCATCAATCGCCCGCATGGGCATCCTCTCCTGATAACGCCTGCCAGATCTGGTGCGGTGACATCACCACTTCCAGCCAGACCTGGACCAACAACAAACCGATGAAACACGCCAGACCGAGGCCGACGGTGATGGCCGCCATGTCCGCCAGTTTGACGATCGCCACGAGGACGCCCATGAGGTAAACCTCGAGCATTCCCCAGTCTTTGAGGTGGTGATAAATGCGGTAGAGCAGCAAGCCGTAACTGCGTCCGATATCAAAACGGATCGACAGCAATACCATGAGCTGACACAACAGCTTGAGCAGTGGAATCGCCATGCTGCAGAGGAACACAACCACCGAAACGCCGCGCATGTCGGTATTGAACAACCCGACAACACCAGTCCAGACCGTGTCCTGCGAAGACTGCCCGAGTACATTGAGCTTCATGATCGGTAAAAAGTTCGCCGGCACGTAGAGCAACAGTGCGGCGATGACCAGGGCCAGGCTGCGTTGCACAACATTGTGACGATGGGCATACAACTCGTAACCGCAGCGCGGGCAGAGCGCTTTCTCGCCATGGGCAAGCTTGGGCTTGCGCATCAGCAGGTCGCACTCATGACAGGCCACCAAGTCTTCCAGCGGTAAATCTGACAGCCCTGGGGCGTCAACCGGATCTGACATAAAGGCTCTGGCTCCGAAAAAGATGGGGGCTATTCTAGTGTTCTGATTCGAAAATAACTGTGCAAAATTGTTCGCTGGCTAAGCAAAAATACTTTCCTGCGGGCAAAACAAAACCCCAACTGCTTTCGCAATTGGGGTTTCGGAATTTAATCTTGACGATGACCTACTCTCACATGGGGAAACCCCACACTACCATCGGCGATGCATCGTTTCACTTCTGAGTTCGGGATGGGATCAGGTGGTTCCAACGCTCTATGGTCGTCAAGAAATTCGGGTACTGACTCGTGACCTGTTGGCCTCGCTTCAGCAAATCGGGTATGTGATACAGGTGTTTGTGAGCATCGCGAACTTTCGGTTCATTGCGTCTTCACACACCGCAATCTGATGCTCTCTCGAGTAGTCAAATTGCTTGGGTGTTATATGGTCAAGCCTCACGGGCAATTAGTATTGGTTAGCTCAACGCCTCACAGCGCTTACACACCCAACCTATCAACGTCGTAGTCTTCGACGGCCCTTCAGGGAACTCAAGGTTCCAGTGAGATCTCATCTTGAGGCAAGTTTCCCGCTTAGATGCTTTCAGCGGTTATCTTTCCCGAACATAGCTACCCGGCAATGCCACTGGCGTGACAACCGGAACACCAGAGGTTCGTCCACTCCGGTCCTCTCGTACTAGGAGCAGCCCCTCTCAAATCTCAAACGTCCACGGCAGATAGGGACCGAACTGTCTCACGACGTTCTAAACCCAGCTCGCGTACCACTTTAAATGGCGAACAGCCATACCCTTGGGACCGGCTTCAGCCCCAGGATGTGATGAGCCGACATCGAGGTGCCAAACACCGCCGTCGATATGAACTCTTGGGCGGTATCAGCCTGTTATCCCCGGAGTACCTTTTATCCGTTGAGCGATGGCCCTTCCATACAGAACCACCGGATCACTAAGACCTACTTTCGTACCTGCTCGACGTGTCTGTCTCGCAGTCAAGCGCGCTTTTGCCTTTATACTCTACGACCGATTTCCGACCGGTCTGAGCGCACCTTCGTACTCCTCCGTTACTCTTTAGGAGGAGACCGCCCCAGTCAAACTACCCACCATACACTGTCCTCGATCCGGATAACGGACCTGAGTTAGAACCTCAAAGTTGCCAGGGTGGTATTTCAAGGATGGCTCCACGCGAACTGGCGTCCACGCTTCAAAGCCTCCCACCTATCCTACACAAGCAAATTCAAAGTCCAGTGCAAAGCTATAGTAAAGGTTCACGGGGTCTTTCCGTCTAGCCGCGGATACACTGCATCTTCACAGCGATTTCAATTTCACTGAGTCTCGGGTGGAGACAGCGCCGCCATCGTTACGCCATTCGTGCAGGTCGGAACTTACCCGACAAGGAATTTCGCTACCTTAGGACCGTTATAGTTACGGCCGCCGTTTACCGGGGCTTCGATCAAGAGCTTCGCGTTAGCTAACCCCATCAATTAACCTTCCGGCACCGGGCAGGCGTCACACCCTATACGTCCACTTTCGTGTTTGCAGAGTGCTGTGTTTTTAATAAACAGTCGCAGCGGCCTGGTATCTTCGACCGGCATGAGCTTACGGAGCAAGTCCTTCACCCTCACCGGCGCACCTTCTCCCGAAGTTACGGTGCCATTTTGCCTAGTTCCTTCACCCGAGTTCTCTCAAGCGCCTTGGTATTCTCTACCCAACCACCTGTGTCGGTTTGGGGTACGGTTCCTGGTTACCTGAAGCTTAGAAGCTTTTCTTGGAAGCATGGCATCAACCACTTCGTCACCCAAAGGGTAACTCGTCATCAGCTCTCGGCCTTAAGATCCCGGATTTACCTAAGATCTCAGCCTACCACCTTAAACTTGGACAACCAACGCCAAGCTGGCCTAGCCTTCTCCGTCCCTCCATCGCAATAACCAGAAGTACAGGAATATTAACCTGTTTTCCATCGACTACGCTTTTCAGCCTCGCCTTAGGGACCGACTAACCCTGCGTCGATTAACGTTGCGCAGGAAACCTTGGTCTTTCGGCGTGGGTGTTTTTCACACCCATTGTCGTTACTCATGTCAGCATTCGCACTTCTGATACCTCCAGCAAGCTTCTCAACTCACCTTCACAGGCTTACAGAACGCTCCTCTACCGCATCACTTACGTGATACCCGTAGCTTCGGTGTATGGTTTGAGCCCCGTTACATCTTCCGCGCAGGCCGACTCGACTAGTGAGCTATTACGCTTTCTTTAAAGGGTGGCTGCTTCTAAGCCAACCTCCTAGCTGTCTAAGCCTTCCCACATCGTTTCCCACTTAACCATAACTTTGGGACCTTAGCTGACGGTCTGGGTTGTTTCCCTTTTCACGACGGACGTTAGCACCCGCCGTGTGTCTCCCATGCT